>NZ_JAGXTP010000001.1:0-1335910 GCF_018334155.1 Devosia litorisediminis
CTGCCAAAAACGTATGATCTCATTACGATGTCGAAAAAGAATAAAAGAAGCCCTCACTGGAAACAGTGAGGGCTTCTTGCGTTCAAAAAACCAAAATAACAAACAAAACAAACGCCAAGGGCTGCCGGAACAACGCCGTGCTGAGAGGCTTGCACAAGGGGAGAGGCCGAGATGGAGCAGGACAGGCTGAAACCCGACTGCGACAGCTGTGCAGCATTGTGCTGCATTGCCCTGGCGTTCGATCGTTCCCTGAAATTCAGCTTCGACAAGGCGGCCGGCGAGGTGTGCCGGAACCTTGATGGCTGCCATGCCTGCACCATCCACAGTTCGTTATCTGCGCAGGGCATGGGCGGATGTGTCCAGTTTGATTGCCACGGCGCGGGTCAGCGGGTGACCCAGGATTTGTTTGGCGGTCGCTCCTGGCTGGACGAGCCCGCCATTGTCCCTGCCATGTCTGCCGCCTTCCTGAGCATGATGGATGTTCACGCGGTGCTGGCGCTGATTGATGCTGCCAGGCAATTGCCCCTTTCGGCGGCGCGTGAGCGAGAGAGGGCGACCATAGCAGCAACGCTTGCTCCATCTGAGCCGTGGACCCTGAGTTCGTTGCGTGAAGCGGTCGCGGGCGACGTGGTGCCGCGTGCGCGCGCGTTTCTCAAATCACTGGCAGCAGAGCCACAGGTTGAGAGTTTACGGGGTTCTGCCCGGTCGATACGTTGAGGGGGCGGGTGACATCAGAACCCGTTCGTCGTGTCTGTCTCCTACACATGCAAAGTTGGTCAATGCGCTACTTCTTCATTCTCGTCAGTTTGCTGGCCCTGATGTTCCCCGCCCATGCACAGACGAGCCTGTTGGGGCTTGGGGAATCGAGTGAGACCGCCTCTGAAGCGACAGGGAGCACCGACGCCAGTATCGATGCGCTGATCAAGATCATCGAGAATGACGAAACCCGGGCAGCGCTGATCGAGCGGCTGCAGCAGGCAGAGGGCGGCGAAGCGAGTGCGTCCGCCGGCGAACCGGCGTCTGCGGATCTGAGCATTGTCCGACAGGTGGCGGAATATACCCAGGCAGCGGCCGAAGGGGCTTCGGCCACCATTCTTTCGCTAGGCGCGGTGTTCATGGATCTGCAGGCCGGAATCAGCGGGACCGATGGCGCCAGCCTGTCGATGTTCATGGATGTTGTCGGTCCGGTTCTGCTGGTGGCTGTTGGGCTGTTCGGCAGCTATCTGGTGCTGCGCATGCTGGCGCATCTCTTGAGCGGCCGCATGGCTGCCGGCCTTGAGCGCAAGGGATGGCTGCGTCGTGTGGTTGGTGCCTTGCTCGCTGTGCTGATTGACCTGAGTACCGTGTTACTGGCCTGGGGCATTGGCTATGTGGTGGCCCTGAATTTTTCCGGCGCGACGCCGGGCCGGATGGGTATCAACCAGTCATTGCTGCTCAATGCTTTCTTGCTGGTGGAAATTACCAAGCTTGTGGTGCGTGCCGTATTGGCGCCGCGACTGCCAGCGCTGCGCATGCTGCCGGTGACTGATGACAATGCTGCCTATTGGTTTTTCTGGATCAGCCGGATCATTTCGCTGATTGGCTATACGTTCCTGTTTATCGCGCCGCTACTGGCAGCCAATCTGTCCCCCGCCATGGCCGCGGCGGTCAAGGTGCTGGTCATGGCCACGGCGGCCACCATTGCCATCATCATCGTGATGCAGAACCGGGATGATGTCCGCAACTGGCTGAACAGCCGTGCGGAAAAGCGTGAGGACGGCCTGGGTCACTTTCTGGTGGCGCTGGGGCGCTCCTGGCACGTAATCGCCATCGTCTATCTGCTGGCCCTGCTGGTGGTGTGGTTTGCCAATCCCGAGGAGGCATTGCCCTTCATGCTGGCGGCGACCGTGCAGTCGGTACTTGCCGTTATTGTGGGGGTGGTGATCGTCAGTGTGATTACCCGTTTTGTCAGTACCGGGCTCAACCTGCCCAGCG
Organism: Devosia litorisediminis; assembly: GCF_018334155.1. Taxonomy (NCBI): domain Bacteria; kingdom Pseudomonadati; phylum Pseudomonadota; class Alphaproteobacteria; order Hyphomicrobiales; family Devosiaceae; genus Devosia; species Devosia litorisediminis. The sequence goes on from NZ_JAGXTP010000001.1 coordinate 1,975, forward strand.
ACATCAAGGACCGTTTGCCGCTGCTGGAGACCCGGTTGAAGGCCTTCGTTCCCAAGGTCATGCAGGTCGTACGCTGGGTAGTGATCGTGGGCGTGGTGCTCGCCATCGCGCAGGCCTGGTCGGTGTTTGATTTCGCGGGCTGGATCAGTACCGATGAAGGGCAGGGGTTTGCAGGGTCGGTGATCTCGGCTGCGCTGATCATTCTGGTGTGTCTGGTGCTTTATGTGGCGGTATCGTCATGGATCGAGTTCCGGCTCAACCCCAATTTCGGCTCGGTACCGACAGCGCGTGAAAAGACGCTGCTGGGTCTGTTCCGCAATGCCTTCACCATCGCCCTGGTGGTGTTCGGGGTGATGCTGGCGCTGGCCCAGATCGGGGTTAATATCGCGCCATTGCTGGCCGGTGCCGGTGTCATCGGTCTGGCCATCGGCTTTGGTGCCCAAAGCCTGGTGCAGGATATCATCACGGGCATCTTCATCCAGTTCGAGAATGTGATGAACGAGGGCGACGTGGTCGCCGTTGGTGACAAATCCGGCGTAGTGGAAAAGCTCACCATCCGCTCGGTGACCATTCGCGACCTGAGCGGCACCGTGCATCTGATCCCGTTCTCCTCGGTGTCTCAGGTCAGCAATATGGTGCGTGGGTTCTCCTTCCATCTTTCGGAAATGGGCGTGGCCTATGACAGCGATATTCCGGCGGTCAAACAGGCGATGTTTGATGCGTTTGATCGTCTGATGGAGACCGAGCACAAGGACCATATCCTGGACAATCTTGAGATGCATGGCGTCACCGGGTTTGGCGATTCCGCCATTACGGTGCGGGCGCGCATCAAGACGGTGCCGGGTGAGCAGTGGTCGACAGGCCGGGCCTATAACGAGATCATCAAGAGCGTGTTTGAAGAACGCGGTATTGAGATCCCCTATCCACACGTCACCTATGTGGCGCCTGCCAGTCCATCAAAGCCGTCCAAATCCACCAATATGCCACCCCAGGTGGAGGGCACCGCCAAGGCGCTGGAAAGTGACGGCCCCAATGAGGCTGATGATGGTGGCAGCGAGCGCTAGCGGCTAACGGCTTTGTGAAGCGAACAGAGGTTTGCCTTAAACCCCTCTTAATTTGGTGGGTTAATAATGTGATACGCGCCTGTTGCGGCACAGCCGGCGCAAGCTTTGCAAAATTGCGTATCACGAGGCTCGTCATGTTTTTTGCGGACGGCAACACTGTTCCGTTTTCTCGCCGCCTGTCGGCTCTGGCTCTGGGGGCTCTGCTCAGTCTGGGCAGCCTTGCGCCTGCCTGGGCCAATAGCGCCGATTTCGTGCGCTCGCTATGGCCACAGGCTGAAGCGCGCGGGGTCAGCCGGTCGGCGTTCGAGAAAGCCTTTGCCAGCTATAGCTATCAGCCCAAGGTGATGGAGCTGACGCGCAAGCAGCCCGAATTCAGCCAGACCGTGCAGCAATATCTGGCCAAGCGGGTCACCGATGGTCAGGCCAGCAAGGGCCGGGCCATGCGGCAGGAGTGGAACCAGACCCTGACCGGGGCGCAGCAGCGCTGGGGCGTGCAGCCCGAGATCGTACTGGCCATCTGGGGCATGGAAACCAATTTCGGCGGCTTCATGGGGGGCGAAAATACCGTGCATGCGCTGGCCACGCTGACCGAGGGCGGCTATCGCACGAGCTTTTTCCGCGAAGAATTGCTGACAGCGTTGCGCATCATCAGTGATGGGCATGTGAGCGCTGATAACATGACGGGATCATGGGCCGGTGCGATGGGTCATACCCAGTTCATGCCGACGAGCTTCATGCGCTATGCGGTCGACTACAATGGCGACGGACGCAAGGATATCTGGAACTCGGTGCAGGATGCGCTGGGCTCCACGGCAAATTACCTGAATAGTTTCAAATGGCGACCCGGCGAGACCTGGGGCTATGAGGTCAAGTTGCCTAGCGGTTTCGATTTCGCCAAGGCACGCAGCATGGACCGGGCGCCGCTGAGCCAGTGGCAGGCCATGGGCATCCAGCGCACATCGGGGCGGGCCTTCCCGCGACCCAATGATGTCGGCCGGCTCTATATGCCGGCGGGGGCCAGCGGACCGGTGTTTCTGCTGCTGCCCAATTTCGATGTGATCAAGCGCTACAATAATTCGGACAGCTATGCCCTGGCAGTTGGTCATCTGGCGGACCGCATTATCGGCGGCGGCGATTTTGCCACGCCATGGCCGGCCGGGGACTTTGCGCTGAACGCGGCGCAGCGTGCCGAGCTGCAGACCCTACTGACGCGCGCCGGTTTTGATACCGGAACGCCCGATGGCAAGATCGGTCCCAAGACCCGCGCGGCGGTGATCGCCTATCAGAACCGGGTGGGTCTGCCTGCTGACGGATTCGCGTCCGGGCGCCTGCTGCAGCGCCTTCAACGTTAGCAGTCTGTTAACCATACGGTAACGGTTTGGGAACACTCTGGGCCTGCTTAAGTAGAGGGCAGGCGAGTCTCAGCGATCGAGACGCCTGCCCTCGCCCATTTCCGTACCATGGTTGGACTGCCACAAATTGTTCGGTTTTATCCATTACCGATCCGCTTCCCTTGTCGAACGCATAAGCTCATGAAAACCCTGATCATCCGACTTCGTCGTGCCAGCGCGGCGCTCCTGCTGCTGGTGGCCGTTCTGCCCGTGCCCGCTTTTGCGCTCTCGGTGATGGACCCATTCAACCTGCCCACCGCCATGGATGGTGGCACCGTCAAGGTCGGGGATGGCGTTGCCTATGCAGACGGGCCACGGCATCGGCTTGACGTCTATGCGCCTGAGGCGCGGGGTGCAGCGGCGCCCGTGGTGTTCTTCATCTATGGCGGCGGCTGGAACCGTGGCGAGCGCAGCGATTATCAGTTCGTGGGGCGGGCCCTTGCGGCGCGTGGCTTCGTGGCGGTGATTGCCGATTACCGTCTGGTGCCCGAGGTGCAGTATCCCGGGTTCCTGGAAGACAGCGCCAAGGCGCTCAAATGGGTGCAGGACAATATTGCCAATTATGGCGGTGATCCCAAACGGCTGTTTCTGGCAGGCCATTCGGCGGGCGCCTACAATGCGACCATGCTGGCGCTCGACCCCTCATTCCTGCGCGAATACGGCGTGAACATGAACATTCTGGGGGTGGCGGCGCTATCGGGGCCGTATGACTTCTATCCCTTCGAATATGGCGAGGTACAGAATGCCTTTGGCGGTGCGCCGAACCCGGAAGGCACCCAGCCGATCAACCTTGTGACCAGTCAGACCCCGCCCATGTATCTGGCGACCGGCACCACCGACCCGATCGTGCGCATGCAGAATACCGAGCGGTTTGCGCAGAAGCTCAAGGATAGCGGGATTTGGGTGACCACGCGCTACTATGAAGGCTTTGGCCATATGGAGCCCGTGATTGCCATGGGTGCGGTGTGGCGTTGGCGCATGCCGGTGCTGGACGACATGGTGGCGTTCTTCCAGATGTTTGGCGCCTTTCCAAGCGGTGTGCCCTATGTGGCCGTCGCGCCCGATGCCCCCGAGCAATTGCCGGAGGCGATCGCGCCGATGGACCAGATCGTGCAGCAACTCAATGCGATGTTCCAACCCATCGAGAACTGACGCTGGCGCGGGAATCGCGCTAGCGTTGCGGCATGGGCGATCATCTTAAATTTGCCGGCGCTGATGCCGCGACGCAACGCGCGGCGCTGGTGCAAATCATGCGGTCGCAACCCGAACTGATGGATGTGCTTGAGGGGCTACGCGCGTTGGCGCTGCCCGATCCGTTGCTGACGTCCGGCGCGATCTACAACACGGTCTGGAACCATCTGACGGGGCGACCGGCCCTGACCGGGGTCAACGATATAGATGTATTCTATTTCGACGGAAGCGATCTCAGCTGGGGCGCCGAGGACAAGATGATCAGGGCGCTCGAAGCGCGCTTTGCTCACCTTCCCGTGCCCGTGCAGGTCCGCAACCAGGCGCGGGTACATCTCTGGTTCGAGCAGAAGTTCGGTAGTCCATTCACGCCGCTGACATCGTCCTCCGAGATGCTGGGGCGCTACGCATCCAAGACCCATGCTGTTGGTGCGAGATTGCTGGCGGATGGGGAGATCGAGGTCTTCGCGCCGTTTGGGCTCGACGACATGTTCTCGTTCCGCATGGTGCCCAACCCTGTGCTGAACAATCGCATCGCCCATAACAAGAAGGGCGAACGGGCGCTAACCTTCTGGCCTGAGCTGACCCTGGTACCCTGGCCCGATTGAGGGCTTTGCGGCCCCAAACAAAAACGCCCGGCGCACGGCCGGGCGGTTTGAAATTGTCTTTGGTGCGATTGGCTCAGTCGGCCTGATCGGCAGATGCCGAATTGAGCTGGCCGTATTTCTCAGGACCAATCTTGTCGAGTAGCTCGAGCTGGGTTTCAAGGAAGTCGATGTGACCTTCCTCGTCCGTCAGCAGCGCCTCGAACAGGTTCTTGGAGACATAGTCGCCCAGTTCCTCGCACAGCTCACGGCTGGCCTTGTAGGCGGCGCGGGCTTCGTACTCGCCGGCCAGATCGGCCTCGAGCACTTCCTTGATGGTCTGTCCGATGCGCAGAGGCGCAACGCGCTGCAGATTGGGATGACCCTCGAGGAAAATGATGCGCTCGATCAGACGATCTGCGTGATGCATTTCCTCAATGGATTCTGCGCGTTCCTTGCTGGCCAGCTTCTTGAAGCCCCAGTCGTCCAGGAGACGGAAGTGAACCCAGTACTGATTGACCGCACCAAGTTCGAGAAAGAGGGCCTCGTTAAGCCGCTCGATGACTTTTGCTTCGCCTTTCACGACGTACTCCGCTTCGTTGCTGCTTGAGTTTTTCCAGCCCAGACTGCAGTGAAACGAGTTCGCCGGCGGGAAGGGCTTGCTGTGCGTGGTAGTTTTCGGTGACCCGCACGATAATGTCCACCACATTCGGCACGCAACCGCCGCATTTGGCACGGCGATTGAGCTCACTGTAGACCATTGCCGGCACCACCAGTTGCCACGGATCGGCGCACAGGAGATCCAGGACGATGTCCTCAATCTCTTTGGACGTGATCATATTGCACTGGCAAACGAGCATTGGGACAGCCGTATAGAACGCGAAAACTTGCTGGCCGCATAAAGCGTCTTCATTAGGTGAATGTCAATGTCAGATTTAGCTGCAGACGTGTCAGCGGCGAGCGGCGAGCCAGTCGAGCAGCGCTTCAGCGGGCATCGGGCGGGCCATGAAGTAGCCCTGGCCTTCCTGACAACCAAGCTGACGCAAATGGCTATAGGCGAACTCGGTCTCAATGCCTTCGGCACAAACGCGGAAGCCAAGGCCCTGGGCTATGGAGATGATGTGGCGCAGCAGAAAGTCCTCATCGCCGGGCTCCTTGAGCGGGCGGACGAAGGACTGGTCAATCTTGAGCACGTCGGCGGGGATGTGAGCGATATAGGAAAGATTGGAATAGCCGGAGCCGAAATCATCCAGCGCGACATCCACTCCCGCCTCGCGCAGGCGGCCGAGTTGTTCGACCGCACAGGCTGAGTTGGTAGCCAGTGTGCCTTCGGTAAATTCAAGTTCGATATGATGGGGTTCCAGCCCAGCGGCGTCGCAATGGTGCAGTAGCACTTCGTCAAACCCGCCTTCTGACAGGTTGACGGGCGAGGCATTGATTGAGACCCGCATGGCATGGCCAGCGTCGATGAACTGGCGGTTCTGCGCCATGGCGCGAACCATCACCCAATCGGTCAGCGGAGTTATCAACGCTGTCTGTTCAGCCAACGGAATGAACTCGGCGGGCGAGATCGCGCCCAGATCAGGATGGTTCCAGCGCAACAGGGCTTCAACCCCATGACATTGGCCGGTCTGCAGGTTGATGCGGGGCTGGTAGTGCAGCGCCAGTTGATCGGTCGCGGCCATGGCATGGGGCAGATCGGCCAGCAGACGGAAGGCGCGCAGATGGGCAGCGTCCGATTTGTGGTTGTAAAAGGCCATGCCATCGGTGGCATTGCGGCTGTCCTGAGCGGCCACCAGCGCCGCGCGCAGAGATTCTGCGGCGCCCTGTGCCGCGCTGAGGGGAACAAGCCCGACGCCCACATGGGTTTTGATGGGAATGGCGTTGATGGTAATGGCGCTGGTAAATGCCTTGGCAATTTCAGACGCAACCGCCGGATATTTGGTCGTGTCCTGGACCGGCAAGACCACCGCGAAGCTGAGTACGCTAACGTGATAGATGGTCACGCTGTCGGGCAACAGCGACGCCAACAGGTCGGCGCCAGAGCGTACAAAATCTTCGGAAAACGCCATGCCCAGCGCGCGCAGCGTTTCATTGTATTGCCTGGCGTCCGCGAGCGTGACCAACACCAGCATGGAAGTGGACCGGGACTGCGCATAGCTGTCGAAATGCTCGATGAACTGTAGCCGATTGGGCAGGCGCGTGACGTGGTCATAGCGACCAATCTGCGCCAGAAGGGCAGGGTCGAGCGGGACACGCGGGTCAGCGAACGCCGTTGGCGAGGCCGTTTTCTTCCGCAGTATTGGCTGGTCCACGCGTGGTTTCCCTCTGCTCCGGCTCGGAGGATTGTCTGACAATATGTCGCAGCGCCTTAAGCGTGCGTGAATCTGTTCGCCATCAATGGGTAATCAGTGAAACAATTTTGACGCCTGGACCGTATCTTACGAGATATACAACAGGGACATCATGGCCATCTCCATACTCGGCATCATCAATAGCCTCAGCCCCAAGGATGCAGGCTCTCGCAAGGTAGCGCGCAATCTGGCGTATGGCCCTGCGGAGCGCCAGAAGCTCGATATCTACGCGCCACGCGACAGGCAGGATAATTTGCCGGTTGTGGTGTTTTTCTATGGTGGCTCATGGAATGACGGCAGCCGGGCACACTATGATTTTGTCGGGCGCGCCCTGGCGGCGCAGGGCTTTGTCACAGTGATTGCCGACTATCGGTTACTGCCCGAGGTGGAGTATCCGGGATTTCTGGATGATTGCGCTACCGCCGTTGAGTGGATTGCGGGCAATATCGGCGTGCATGGCGGAGACCCGGAGCGGCTAGCGCTGATGGGGCATTCGGCTGGTGCCTATAATGCGGTCATGCTGGCGCTGGATCCAGGCTTGCTGAAGCGGCGTGGTCTGCTGGGGAAGGTGCGGTGTACTGTCGGGCTGTCGGGGCCCTATGACTTTTTTCCATTTGATGGGCCGATCTCGCTGCGCACGTTCGGTGCCGTCAGCGAGCCCATGAGCACTCAGCCCATTCATTTCGTCAGTGCTTCGGCGCCGCCGATGTTTCTGGCCAGTGGTGACAAGGATACGCTTGTCTATTCGCGCAACACGCGCGCACTGGCGCAGCGCCTGAAGGTGGTCGGTGTTTCGGTGCACGAGCGGCACTACGCCAATCTTGGTCATCCCGGAACGCTGCTGGCGCTTGGTCGCCCAGCGCGCAGGATCGCCCCGGTGCTCAAAGAGGTGGGGATTTTCCTGCACCAGCACCTCGACGTGCGACAGAGCGTCGCTGCTTAGTTTCGGAAACCGCCGCACCCTTGTCATGCTGACGACGCGCCGCAATGACTGCAGCTGAGGCTGCAGTGCGATGGGCCGAGGAAAAGAACTCGCGATGCGCCAGGATCAGAATGGTCAGGCCACACACCAGGATCGGTAGCCATTCGGACACGAACCAGGCCACTGTTGCGACCGAGAAATAATAGGCGCGGATGCCGCTGTTGAAGTTGCGGGCCCCAAGCGAGTTCATGCGTGAAATGGCGTTGATCTCTTCCTCGGAGGCGCCGTTCTCGTGATCGACTGCGCCCAGCATGATGCAGAAATGGTTGAACTGGCGCAGCGACAGGGTGAAGGCGAAAAATGCCATCACGAACATGATCAGCATGACGACCAGATGGAGCTGGACGTCTAGCGAGGTATAGACGCGGTCCAGTGACAGGGAGTCGAGCGCTGCCATCAAGGTGGGGACCTGCCCGAATACCGCAAAGATCGCCAGGATTAGCAATACTGCGGTGGAGGCCAGAAAACTGACCGAGCCCATGATGTTGCCCGACAGGATCGCATCAAAGGGCGATTCGCGAAGCGCCGCATTGGCCACCCAGCGCCGCCGCTGCATATTCATGATGGTGGAGAGCGAGGGGCGCAGCTTCTCGATCTGCGGCACGATGATATTGTACGCCAGATAGCACAATAGCGGCAGAAAGGTCGTGATCAGTGTGGTCGACAAGGGCGCCCCCGCAATTGCGTGTTCGCCCTTGTTATAGCGTGATCCGTCAAAAAGGCGACGGCCTCAAATCGTGCGCGGGAACTGGCGGTGTACCGCGTCGATCTCGCCGAGCACTTCGGGAGACAGTCTCACATCGGCTGCCCCGATAGCCAGTGCCAGTTGGTCGGTATTGGTGGCGCCAATGATCGAGGCTGTGGTGAAGGGCTTTGTCAGGGTGAAGGCAATCGCCATCTGGGCCGGGTCCAGACCATGCTTGGCAGCGATCGCCAGATAGGCGGCAACGGCTGCCTCGGAATGCTGATTGTAGCGCCAGAACGCCTTTTGATAGTCGCCACGGCTGCCAGGGGGCACCGCGCCGCCCTGGTATTTACCGGTCAGCAAGCCGCCGGCAAGGGGAGAATAGGCCAGTAGGCCAACCTGTTCGTGGTGGCTGAGTTCGGCCATGTCCAAATCGAACTGGCGTCGCAGCAGGCTATATTCGTTCTGCACCGAGGCCACGCGGGGCAGGCCCCTAGCCTCGGCAATGCGAAGCCATTGCGCAATACCCCAGGTTGTCTCGTTGGACACGCCGACATGACGGATCTTGCCTTCCTTGACCAAGGCACCAAGTCCCTCGAGCATGTCCTCGATATTGGCCAGCACGTCGGCGGTATCCTGGGTGTGCGGGGCGTAATTCCAGGAGCCGTCAAAATTGTAGCTACCGCGCGAGGCCCAGTGGATCTGGTAGAGGTCGATATAATCGGTCTGCAGGCGCTTGAGGCTGTCATCCACCGCGATGCGGATGGTCCTGGCGCTGGCGCGGGAATTGTCGCGCATGAAATCGACGGGACCGCCGGCGATCTTGGAGGCAAGGATCCACTGATCGCGCTTGCCGGTCTTTTTGAACCAGGTGCCGATGATTTCTTCGGTCCGACCCGATGTTTCGGGACTGCGCGGCACCGCGTAAATCTCGGCGGTGTCCATGAAATTGAGCCCGGATTCAAGCGCCATGTCGATCTGGGCGTGGCCCTGCTCTTCGGTGTTCTGGCTGCCCCAGGTCATGGTGCCCAGGCAAATTTCAGTGACCCGCAGATCGGTGCGGCCAAGCGGATTCAATTTCATTGTGACAAATCTCGGGTGCGGTATCGGGATGGGATCACATTAAACGATCTCATCTTGAATGGTAGGTTTGGGGCGCAAAAAACCGCGGCGTCAAAAAAGCGTCACTTAAGCGCGTTTGGGGGTTGAGCTATCAAACGCTTCCCCCTATATAGCCCTCACGTCGCGGCACGGGCCGCACCGATGATAGCCAATCAGGCATTGTTATCGACTTTGACGCGGGATGGAGCAGCCCGGTAGCTCGTCAGGCTCATAACCTGAAGGTCGCAGGTTCAAATCCTGCTCCCGCAACCAAAAAAGCCCAGTAAGCTCATTCGAGTTTACTGGGCTTTTCCTTTTTGGGTTCCCGCTAGCGTTTGCCGGGCAGGGGCATGGCGACGACTTCGGCGAGCATGTCGAGCATGCCGGCGACATTGGCCTGCGCGATAGTCTGGCCCTTCTCGGCGGTGGCGATGGCAGCATTGCCGACAGCGCCTGATGGATTGATGTCCGAAGCGATCCAGGAATAGACGTGGCCGAAGGCGCCTGTGGGGCGGAGATAGCGGAATTGCTGTTCGTCGCGGGCAGCAACGGAGCCAAAATCCTCGGCGCGCGCCATATCCACAAGGTCCGGGCGAAAGTGCAGGATGAGTGAGGTCTCGGCGTCTCCGCCGTGAATGCCGTGGCGACGTTCGAGGTCGGAAAGCACGCCGTCAGGCATAAAGCGCCAGCCGCTCTTGACCGCCAACATGCCCGCTCGCACGCGCAATTCGCGCGCGACAATGCCCATGATCTCTTCATTGCCCCCATGGGAATTGACGAAGACGATCTTGCGCACCCCGGCGCGGGCGACTTCAAGACCAATCTGGGTCCATGCGTCGATCAGGTTGGTCGCGGTGTGGGTTATCGTGCCTTTGGCCCAGATGTGTTCGTTGGACTTGCCAATGGCCTGAACCGGCAGCACGCGAATATCGAGTTCATCGGGCGCGCTGGCGACCAGCAACTCCATCATTGAGGTGTTGATGATGGTGTCGGTGCCCACCGGCAGATGGGGGCCATGCTGTTCGACCGCAGCGATTGGCAGGATTGCGATAGTTTTTTCGGGATCGAGATTTTCGAATTCGCGGGCGGCAAAGTCGGTCCACCAGATTTTACGCATGCGAGTAGTCCTCAGGCTGGTCCGGCCGCAAGGGCCTCGATTTCAACGACGAATTCAGGCCGGGCAAAGCCGGCAACGATCATCAGCGTGGATGCGGGATAGGGTGGGGCGAACAGCGCATTGCGCACTGCCATGTATTCGGCCAGATGCGCCCGCCCTGTCACATAGGCGTTGATGCGCACGATGTGCTCCATGCCCATCCCGGCCTCGCGCAGGATGGCTGCGATATTGTCAAAGCAGATCCGGGTCTGGGCGGCACAATCGGCGGGCACATGCTTGTCTGCGGCAATGCCCAATTGTCCTGAGCAGAACACCAGTCGCTGTCCCGCAGGGACGACAACGCCGTGGCTGTATGGCGCGAAGGGCGGGTGAATCTCGGGGGGATTGAGGGGCGTGGTCATGGTTTTCCGTAGGCTTGAGCGCGGAGGCTATCGAGCGGTCATACACTTGACCAGTGCAAAAGCGACAAAACTGCACGCATAGCAGGCATTCACCAGATGTGCCTATTTTTTGGGTTCACAGTCGCGGTCGAATACGGAAGTCTCTCAGACCGGCGAGAGAGCTCGCGACAATTTCTTGCTGCGGCACCAAGACCGCAGCGCAGGGAGCGCAAATATGCATGTTTCGATCAAGACGACCCTTCTGGCTGCCATGGCGCTGGCTGCCCCGGCAGTGTCAGCCCAGGAGCTGGATGCGGTGACCTTTGGCACCAACTGGCTGGCTCAGGCCGAGCACGGTGGCTATTATCAGGCCGTGGCTGACGGTACCTATGAGAAGTATGGCCTGGATGTCAGCATCCGGCAGGGTGGGCCGCAGGCACCAAACGGGCAGCTGCTGATTGCCGGCCAGCTCGATTTCTACATGGGTGGCATGTCCACCATCGACTCGGTCAAAGAGGGCATTCCTGTCTTGGCCGTGGCCTCGATCTTCCAGAAAGACCCCCAGGTCCTGCTGGCCCATCCTGAGGCAGGGTTCACCGATCTGGCCAGTCTGGCCGGCGCAAGCAAGATCATCATGGGCAAGGACGCGTTCTTTGCGGGCTACTACCCCTGGATGAAATCATCGCTGAGCGGTTTCACCGATGAGCTCTACGAACCCTACACCTTCAATCCGGCGCCGTTTATTGCGGACGAAATGGCGGTGCAGCAGGGTTACCTGACGTCTGAGCCCTACGAAATCGGCAAGCAGACTGGCTGGGATCCAAAAGTATTCCTGCTGGCCGACTATGGCTACGACCCCTACTCGACCACTATCGAGACGCGTCAGGACATCGTGGACAACGATCCGGACATGGTGCAGCGTTTCGTCGATGCGACCGCGATTGGCTGGTACAATTACCTCTATGGCGACAACACGGCCGCCAATGAGCTGATCAAGGCCGACAATCCTGAAATGACAGATGGTCAGCTCGCCTATTCGCTCGAAAAGCTCAAGGAATACGGCATCGTGGTCTCCGGTGATGCCGAAGAAAACGGCATTGGCTGCATGACCGATGCGCGCTGGAGCGATTTCTACGCGACCATGATCGAGGCCGGTGTCTATGAAGAGGGCATCGATATCTCCAAGGCCTACACCACGCAGTTCACCTGCAAGGGTGTCGGGATGGAACTGGCCGCGGCCGAATAAGCCTTTGAAAGCTTCCGGTGCGGGCGCTCCTGCCCGCGCCGTTTAGCCCTAATCCGGGTTGGTATAGTGACCGATATTGCCTTGTCTGCGGCTCCCGCCGCATCGCCTCAGACTGCGCGCCGCCTCGTGGTGGCCATGCATGATGTTTCCAAAGTTTTTTCCAACGGTACCCTGGCGCTCAAGGGCATGTCGCTTGATGTGAAGGCTGGCGAGTTCATTTCGCTGCTGGGCCCTTCGGGCTGCGGCAAGTCCACCGCGCTGCGCATTATTGCCGGCCTGGGTGCGCCGTCTTCGGGCAGCATCGACTGGCCGTCTTCGCGGATCAATTCCAAAGGGCTGCCGGAAGGCGATGTCGGGTTCGTTTTTCAGGACCCAACGCTGATGCCCTGGGCCACCGTGTTCGACAATGTCTTCCTGCCGCTCAAATTGCGCGGCATCTCCAAAGCTTCGGCTACCGAAACCATTATGGAAAACCTGGCCTCGGTCGGGCTAGCCGATTTCGCCGCTTCCTATCCGCGCGAACTATCAGGTGGCATGCGCATGCGTGTTTCTATTGCGCGTGCCATGGTCACCAAGCCCAAGCTTCTGCTGATGGATGAGCCATTCGCAGCGCTTGATGAAATCACGCGACAGAAGCTCAATGACGATGTGTTGCGGCTATGGAAGCAGCATGGCGTCACGGTCATCTTCGTGACCCACTCGGTCTACGAGTCCGCATATCTATCGAGCCGCATCGTAGTGATGCGCGCGCGCCCGGGGCAGGTCTATACCGATATGGCTGTGACCCAGCCGGCCGAGCGTGATCAGGCCTATCGGGTATCGGAGGGGTATCGGCAAACCTGTCAGGATGTGTCCGATGCCTTGCAAGGCGCCATTGGCGCGGCGGAGGTGCACTGATGAGCACTGTTCCAAATACAGCCAGCGAAGCTGGAACCGATAGCGCTGCAGGCGTGCTGCTGGCGCAAACACCCAAAAGCGACAAGATCCTGCAGAACGTTATTCCGGTCACCACCCTGGTGCTGACCATTGCGCTCTGGCAGTTGCTGGTCACGATCAACGAAATTCCGCGCTATATTCTGCCCAGCCCGGTGGATGTGGCCATTGCCCTGTTCACCGATTCAAGCACGCTGTGGCCTGCGATGATGGTGACGGTGAAAATCACCTTGATGGCGCTGGCCCTGGCATTGGTTGGCGGGGTCGGCCTGGCCATTCTGCTGGTGCAATCGCGCCTGCTGGAGCTAGCGCTGTTTCCCTATGCGGTGGTGTTGCAGGTGACCCCGATCATCGCCATTGCGCCGTTGCTGCTGATTTATGCGCCCGATACCCAGACCGCCCTGCTGATCTGTGCATTTCTGGTGGCGTTTTTTCCGATCCTGTCCAACATGGCGCAGGGGCTCAAGAGCGTGGACCATAACCTGCTCAATCTGTTTGAGCTCTATGGAGCTTCGGGCTGGCAGACCCTGTTCTATCTCAAGATTCCGGCGTCTATGCCGTACTTTATGGCTGGGCTGCGGATTGGTGGTGGTCTGGCGCTGATTGCCGCGGTGGTGGCCGAATTCGCTGCCGGTTCGGCCGGGCAGGGCTCGGGTCTGGCGTTCCGGCTGATCGAAAGCCAGTATCGCATGAACCTGCCGCGCATGTTCGTCTGCCTGATCATGCTGAGCGCTATCGGCATCATCATTTTCGGGCTGACCTCACTGATCTCCTGGCTGGTGCTGCACCGCTGGCATGAGAGTGCCATCCGGCGGGAGAACTGAGATGACGATCACACTTCCGGCAGCGGGCAGCTACACGCTGCGAAATGCTTCGGTGCCCGCCTCGGTGATGGACGACGCTGCATCCGGCGCGCTGCGCACGGTTGATATCGCGGTGACCGGTGGGGCAGTCAGCGCCATCACCCCCGCCAGTTCATCGCCGACAGCAGGCGGCATTGATCTGGACGGTGGCATCGTCCTGCCAGCCTTTGTTGATCTGCACACCCATCTGGACAAGGGACATATCTGGCCACGTCGGCAAAATCCTGATGGCACCTGGACCGGTGCGCTGATGGCGGTGCTGGACGACCGACAGGCCAACTGGGCGGCGTCGGATGTGGAGCGGCGCATGGATTTTGCGCTGCGCTGTGCCTATGCGCATGGCACGGCAGCAATCCGCACCCATCTGGATATGGCGCCCCCACAGCATACGATCAGCTGGGATGTATTCGAAGCGATACGCGCGCGCTGGGCAGGGCGCATTGAATTGCAGGGTGTGGGGCTGATGGGCCCTGACACCATTCTGGATCCGGCAGCATTGCGCGCAATCGCCAAGCGGACCAAGGCGGCCGGTGGCGTGCTGGGTGGCTCGACAGCGGTCCATGCCGAGAACCCTACAATCATGCGGCGCCTGCTCGAAATGGCTGGCGAATTCGATCTGGATATCGACCTGCATACCGATGAGTCGCCTGATCCTGCCGCAAGCGCCTTGCGCAGTCTGGCAGACGCCGTGATTGAAACGGGTTTCACGGGCACTGTGGTGGCAGGCCATTGCTGTGCGCTGGCCAACCAGCCTGCCGATCAGGCGCAAGCCACGATCGAGCGAGTGGCGCAATCTGGCGTGGCGGTCGTGTCGCTGCCCATGTGCAATATGTATTTGCAGGACCGCGACAATGTCGACCGGGTGCGCACACCGCGCTGGCGTGGGGTCACCTTGCTCAACGAACTTAAGGCGGCAGGTGTGCCGGTGGCCATTGCCTCGGACAATACCCGCGATCCTTTCTATGCCTATGGCGATCTGGACGGCTTTGAGGTGCTGCGCGAAGGCGCCCGCATTCTGCAGTTTGATCATCCCCAGGCTGATGCCTTTGCCTGGGCGCGCTCGGTGGGCGCTGACCCCGCTGCGATTGCCGGGTTTGCCCATGCAGCAAAGCTGGCGGTGGGCGTTTCTGCCGATCTGGTGCTGTTTGGTGCCCGCAACTGGACCGAACTGATGAGCCGCCCCCAGTCGAATCGCACCGTGCTCCGCGCCGGTGCGGCCATCGACACCACATTGCCTGACTACCGCGAACTCGACGACCTGATGGGACCACACCTGTGACGATATCCAGCTTCCGTGCCGAACTCGGCGACATTCCTGTTGAAGACCATCCCCGCATTGTGCAGCAGCGCAGCCGCGATCACTATTGGTACTCGCCCGTGCTCAAGGCCAAGCTTGATCATGTGACCGCAGAGATCGTTGTTTCCCCGCGCAACAATGAAGAGGTCAAAACGGTGCTGCGGGCGGCCTTCAAGCACGGCATCGCGATCACGCCGCGCGGCGCGGGTACCGGCAATTATGGCCAGGCCATGCCGCTATCGGGCGGCGCGATGCTCAACCTGATGAATATGGACAAGGTGCTCGAAATCAAGCCGGACCGGGTGCGGGCGCAAGCCGGTGCGGTGATGGAAAAAATCGATCAGGAAACGATCGCTGCGGTGGGTGGTGAATTGCGCTTTCACCCCTCGACCTATCGCATGGCTTCGATCGGCGGCTTCATCGCCGGTGGGTCAGGTGGCGTCGGTTCGGTCCGCTGGGGCGGCCTGCGCAATCTGGGCAGCATATTGGGGCTCAAGGTCATAACCTGCGAGGCCGAGCCGCGTGAACTCGATCTGGTGGGAGAGGACATTCTCAAGGTGGCCCATGCCTATGGCACCAATGGGATCATCGTTGAAGCAGAGATGCCGCTGGCGCCAGCCCATGGCTGGATCGACATGGTGGTGGGCTTTGACAACTATATGGATGCCAGTCGCTTTGCCCTGGGCGTGGCGCTGCAGGACGGTCTGCTGGTCAAGGAAGTCTCGACTTATGCGGCCCCGATTCCGGAGGCCTATTTCAATCGCCACAAACCCTATCTCAAGGATGGTCAGTCGGTTGTGCTGCTGATGGTGGCGCCGGTGGCCGCCGATGCGATGACGCTGTTTGTCAGCCATCACAAGGGTGATCTGCGATACCGCTCCGACAAGGCGACCGAAGAAGAACTCAAGCGCCTGCCGCCGGTCTATGAACTGGCGTGGAACCATACGACGCTACGTGCGCTCAAGGTGGATCCGACCATCACCTATTTGCAGACGCGCTATCCCAGCCTTGAGCATCTGGAAAAGATTATCTCGCTGCTGGGCGATGAATTGCCCATGCATATCGAGGTGACGCGCCAGGATGGCGTGGTCACTTTGGCGGGGCTGCCACTGGTGCGATACACAACCGAGGCGCGGCTGGATGAGATTGTGGCCATTCATGAAGCCAATGGGTGCGATGTGTTCAATCCACACCGCTATACGCTCGAAGAAGGTGGCATGAAGCGCACTGACCAGAAGCAGCTCGATTTCAAGCGACAGTCCGATCCAAAGGGTATTCTGAACCCCGGCAAGATGGTGGCTTGGGAGAATCCGGATTTTGATTTTTCGGCAGGCAAGGTCTGGCTGTTTGATGGTCTCAACTCGGTAGGAGCCGCCTGATGCGTGTCCATGTCATTCACGCACACCCGGTGGAAACAAGCTTTAACCGCGCCTTGTTCAATGCCGCGGTTGATAGCCTGGCCAAGGCCGGGCACAGCGTCGACGCGCTCAATCTTTATGATGAGGAATTCCCCGCCGTGCTGACCCGCGAAGAGCGTCTGGGCTATCACGAGGTGCCGGACAATATCACGCCGGCCATCGCCCCTTACGTCGAGCGTCTGCGCGCGGCAGACGCGCTGGTCGTGGTGCATCCGGTGTGGAATTATGGCTATCCGGCCATTCTAAAAGGCTATTTCGACCGGGTATTCGTGCCTGGGGTGTCCTTCACCATGGAAGGGGGCGACGACCGAGGGCGGCTGGTTCCATGCTTGACCAACATCAGGAAAGTCGCGTTCATCACCAGCTATGGTGGCAATCGGCTGCGCAGCTGGGTGATGGGTGATCCGCCGCGCCGGCTGGCTATGCGCTGGGGCTGGGCAACCTTTCGGTCCCGACCACGCTATCTGGCACTGTACGACATGAACAACTGCACGCCGACCAGACTGGAGGGGTTCATTGATAATGTCCGCACAGAGATGAGCGCCTTCTAGTCGTACCCCACAAGCTGCTCCGCGCGTAATACTTGACACCTCTGCTCTGGATTTTTCCGGTAGCAGGCCAATTTCGCTTGGGTAATTTATGGGCTGCAGGAAGTTTGACTAAAAGGTCAATTTTCGTCTTGCCAAGGTCCTGCACTTGCCTCCTAGATAGGCGGCAGGGAAGCTTGGGCAGAATTTGCACAACCATGGGAAAGTCAGATGACCGATAAACTGAAATTGGGCAGACGCGCGTTCGTTACGACGATGGCGCTCGCAACAACGCTGGCATTGTCCGTTCCAACCTGGGCACAGGACGTGCTCAAGGTTGCGGCGATCTGGACGGTTCCGGTGGAGCAGCAATGGGCGAGCCGCCTGCACAATGCGCTGGTGGCTGCCGATGAGCGTGGCGACATTGAGTATGTCTACTCGGAGAACACCTCCAATACCGATTATGAGCGCGTGATGCGTGAATATGCCGAGCAGGGGATTGGCCTGCTGGTCGGTGAAGCGTTTGGCGTCGAGCAGCCGGCTCGCGAAGTGGCCGCCGAATATCCCGAGATCAAGTTTTTGATGGGCTCCTCACTGCCGCCGGCCGAGCCCAATTTCGCAACCTTCGACAACTTCATCCAGGAGCCAAGCTATCTCACCGGAATGATCGCTGGCGCCAAGACAGAAACCAATATGATCGGCATGGTTGGCGGATACGCCATTCCCGAAGTGAACCGGTTGATGAACGCTTTCATGGCCGGGGCGCTGTCGGTTAATCCGGATGCCAAGTTCTCGGTCAACTTCATCAACTCCTGGTACGATCCCCCAAAGGCCAAGGAAGCGGCCTTTGCCATGGTCGATGCAGGTGCTGATATTCTTTACGCCGAACGTTTTGGTGTGTCCGATGCGGCCAAGGAACGGGGCATTCTGGCGATCGGCAATGTCATCGACACGGCTGCCGATTATCCCGGCACCATTCTGGCCAGCGCGCTCTGGCATGGCGAGCCCATGATCGATCAGGCCATTGCTGATGTGAAGGATGGCAGCTTTTCCGCCAGCGACTACGGAATCTACGCCTTCATGAAATATGGCGGCTCGAGCATGGTTGCCGATGCTGATTTGGCCGGTGCCGACGTAGTGGCTGCCGCTGAAGCCAAGGGCGCTGAAATTACCGCCGGGACCTTCGAGGTCGAAATCGACGACACCGAGCCCAGCTCGACAATGTAGTCTTGTTGCCGGGCGCCAGATGCGCCCGGCACAACATGCCTGGGGGATTTATGCAGCAGGCTGACGTCGTGCTTTCGCTTGAGGGCATCACCAAGCGTTTTGGCAAGCTCGTGGCCAATGATGGGCTTGATCTGAGCCTGGCGCGCGGCGAGATACTGGCCCTGCTGGGCGAGAATGGCGCCGGCAAGACCACGCTGATGAATATCCTGTTCGGCCATTATGTGCAGGATGCCGGAATGGTCCGCGCGGCCGATCAGGCCGGTGCATTGCAGACATTGCCCAGTGGATCGCCAGGTGCGGCGCTGGACGCCGGTATCGGCATGGTGCACCAGCATTTTACTCTGGCCGAGAACCTGACGGGCCTGGACAATATCCGGCTGGGCACCGAGCCATTGCTGGCGCTGGGTGGGCGTCGTGCTGCTGCACGCAAGAAGGTGCAGCAGATCATTGCCGAAAGCGGGCTGGAGGTCGATCTTGACCGCCGCGTGGCAAGTCTGACCGTAGGCGAGAAGCAGCGGATTGAAATTCTCAAGGCGCTCTATCGCGATGTTCGTGTGCTTATACTGGATGAGCCGACGGCCGTGCTGACTCCGCAGGAAGCCGATGGGCTGTTTGTGGTGCTGCGTCGACTGGCCGAGAACGGGTTGGGCGTGATCTTCATCTCCCACAAGCTGGGCGAAGTGCTGGCCGTCTCGCACCGCATCATGGTGCTGCGCGCCGGCCGCAAGGCCGGGGAATTGGTGACCGCAGATGCAGATCGCCGCGCCATTGCCGATCTGATGGTGGGCAAGGCTGTTGCCGAAGTCAGCCGCACCGCGGCGAGCCCAGGCAAGACGCTGCTTGAATTTGACGATGTGCATTTGCGGCAATCATCAAACCGGCAATCGCTTCGCGGCGTCAGCTTTGCGCTGCGGGCTGGCGAGATTGTTGGCCTTGCGGGCGTTTCCGGCAATGGTCAGGCCGGTATTGCGGCGCTGATTTCTGGGTTGTCGGTGCCCGATCAAGGGGCGTTGCGCCTATACGGCAAGCCCGTCACTCAGTCCGACCCGCGCACGCTGGTCGCGGCCGGGGTGGCCCGCATGCCCGAGGATCGCCAGCATGACGGCGTGGTGGGCACGATGAGCGTGGCCGACAATATTGCCATTGAAGAGATTCGTGCCGATGGTTTTTCGCGCTTCGGGCTGCTCGACCGCAAGGCGATGCGGACCCGCGCCAGCAGTGCCATCACCGATTACGATATTCGCTGCCCGGGGCCAGAGGCCGAAGCGCGGCTGCTTTCGGGCGGCAATGTACAAAAGCTGATCTTGGCGCGAGTGCTCGAGCGTGCCCCTCGCGTCATTTTGGCAAATCAGCCGACGCGGGGGCTCGATGTGGGGGCGCAATCTGAGATTCATCGTCGCATAATTGCTGCCCGCGATCGTGGTGCAGCCGTGCTGGTGATCTCCGAGGATCTCGATGAATTGTTTGCGCTGGCTGACCGGTTTCTGGTTATCCATGCCGGAGAGGTCAGCGAAGCGGACCCTTCCAGCGCGCTGGACCGGGGCACGGTTGGGCTATTGATGGCCGGACAGTCCGGGAATGTGGCGGTGTCCGTATGAGCTTTCGTCTTGAACCCCGCGCAGATGCCTCCTTTGCGCTCAAGCTGATGGTGTCGTGCGGCGCCGGGTTGGCGGCGTTGCTGCTGGTGGCCATTCCCGTGCTGTTTGCCGGTGCCGCGCCCTTTGAGGCTTATGGCTTGATTATTCAGGGCGCGTTCGGCTCGATGTTTGCCCTGTCTGAAACCCTGACCCGCGCCACGCCGCTGATCCTTACCGGACTGGCGGCCGCGGTCGCCTTCCGGGCCAAGCTGTGGAATATCGGGGCCGAGGGACAGCTCTATATCGGGGCGCTGGCCGCGGTTCTCATAGGCGGTGGTCTGCTACAACTGCCGGCGGCGCTGCTTATTCCCACAGTGATGATTGCCGGCTTCATTGCCGGCGGATTGATGATGGTGGTGCCGGCCATCCTCAAGCAGCGCTTCGGCGCCGATGAGGTGGTGGTGACGCTGCTGCTCAATTTCGTCGTCATTCTGCTGGTGCAAATGCTGATCGAGGGCCCGCTGAAGGACCCGTTGGCGATGGGGTGGCCGCAATCGGTGCCGTTGCTGGCGGAGGCGCGGCTGCCAAAGCTGCTGCCGCGTCTGCGCATGCATTGGGGGCTGGTGATCGGGGTGGCTTCGGCACTGCTGCTTTGGGTCATGGTGCGCAAGACGGTACTGGGCTTTGAAATTCAGGCGGTGGGCGAGAACAAGGCCGCGGCCCGGTTTGCCGGTATTCCGGTCAATGCCACCATGCTCAAAGTGGCGCTGTTTTCGGGTGGTCTGGCGGGGCTGGCCGGGGTTAGCGAAGTTGCCGGCGTAAAGGGGTATCTCTCGGCTGATCTGTCGCCGGGCTTTGGTTATTCAGGGATCGTGGTCGCCATGTTGGCGGGGCTGTCGCCCATCGGCACGGTCTTTGCGGCGATCTTCGTGGCGGCCGTGTTTGTCGGTGCGGATTCGATGAGCCGGGCTACTGGCATCTCCAATTACTTAGCGGACCTTGTGGTGGCGCTTTCTCTGCTGTGCGTACTGGTCGGCGGCTTTTTTCTACGCTTCCGCATTCGCTACGAAGCAGCGGCCAGGCCGGCTGGAGGCGCCTAGATAATGGATGTACTGCTTGAGATTTTCGGGTCTGCAAATTTCTGGGCTGCCGCCATCCGCATTGCCACGCCACTGATCTTTGGCGTGCTTGGGGCGCTGGTCTGCGAGCGCGCCGGGGTGCTCAATCTAGGCATTGAGGGCATTTTTGTTGCGGGCGCGATGGCGGGCTGGCTGGCGGTTTATCTTGGCGTGGGATTGTGGGGTGGGGTGCTGGTGGCTGCGTTGGCCGGGGCAGCCTTTGGTCTGTTGCACGCCTTCCTGACCGTCATTCTGGGGCTTTCCCAGCACGTCTCGGGCATTGGCATTACGCTGCTGGCGACCAGTCTGAGCTATTTCACCTATCGAACGGCCTTGCCCGATGTCAGTTCGCCGCCGCGCATTGTGCCATTCCAGCCACTGGATATTCCTGGTCTGACCGATCTGCCTTTTATCGGCCCGGTACTGTCGCAGCAGACATTGTTGACCGTGCTGGCTTTTGCCTTGGTGGGCGTGGTGGCGCTGGTGCTCTATCGCATGCCTCTGGGCCTGGCGATCCGCGCAGTGGGTGACAATCCCGCTGCCGTCGAGGCACAGGGGCTCTCGGTGCAGGGGCTGCGCATTGGCGCGGTCGTGGTCGGCTCGGCGCTGATGGCGCTGGGCGGGGCGTTTCTGACCATGTCGGCGTTCGACGCGTTTTTCTTTGGCATGGTCAATGGCCGGGGGTGGATCTGCATTGCGCTGGTGGTGTTTGCTTCCTGGCAGCCCGGCAAGGCGCTGCTGGGGGCGCTGCTGTTTGGTGCCTTTGATGCATTCCAGATCCGGCTGCAGGCCGAGATTGGTCAGGTGGTGCCGGGCCAGGTGTTCCTGATGCTGCCCTATCTGCTCTCCATCGTGGCGCTTGTATTGGTTGCGCGGCGGGCCGACTATCCACGCGCGCTGCTGCAGCCCTGGTTCAAGGGCCAGCGTCACTAGTTCATGTCCTGAGGAATTACCGTGTTCGATCTCAAGCTCACCAATGCCAGCCTTGCTGATGGCCGCACCGGCGTCGATATCGGTGTCAGCGCGGGGCGCATTGCCGCCATAGAGCCTCGGCTTGAGGGCGAGGCCGCTGAGGTGATCGACACCGAAGGGCAGTTGGTGTCGGCCCCGTTCGTGGATTGTCACTTCCACATGGACGCGACGCTATCCCTTGGTCTGCCACGCTACA
The DNA here is from genome assembly GCF_018334155.1 of Devosia litorisediminis. Taxonomy (NCBI): domain Bacteria; kingdom Pseudomonadati; phylum Pseudomonadota; class Alphaproteobacteria; order Hyphomicrobiales; family Devosiaceae; genus Devosia; species Devosia litorisediminis. The sequence goes on from NZ_JAGXTP010000001.1 coordinate 24,195, forward strand.
ACGAGAGCGGGTTGTTGCTCGAAGGCATCCAGATCTGGGGTGAACTCAAGCCGCTACTGACGCAGGAGGCGGTAATCGAGCGCGCCATGGCCTATTGCGATCTGGCGGTCAGCCAGGGGCTGCTGGCCATTCGGACCCATGTCGATATCTGTGATGACCGTCTGCTGGGCGTTGAGGCCCTTCTCGAAGTTCGCCGACTAGTCGCGCCCTATATCGACCTGCAATTGGTGGCCTTTCCACAGGATGGCTATTATCGCTCGCCCGGCGCGGTGGAGTTGCTCAATCGCGCCCTCGATATGGGCGTCGATGTTGTCGGCGGCATTCCGCATTTCGAGCGCACCATGGCCGACGGTGCGGCAAGCGTCGAAGCGCTGTGCCGGATCGCGGCGGACCGTAATCTGCTGGTCGATATGCATTGCGACGAAACCGATGACCCGCTCAGCCGCCATATCGAGACACTGACCGCGCAGACGCAGCGCCTGGGGCTGGGTGGCCGCGTGGCTGGATCGCACCTGACCTCGATGCACTCAATGGACAATTACTATGTGTCCAAGCTGCTGCCGCTAATGGCCGAGGCTGGCGTCGCTGCCATCGCCAATCCCAATATCAATATCGGTATTCAGGGTCGGCACGACAGCTACCCCAAACGGCGCGGCATGACCCGCATCCCCGAAATGCTGACCTATGACATCACCTGCGCCTTTGGGCAGGACTGCATGATGGACCCCTGGTATTCGCTGGGCCAGGCCGACATGCTTGAGGTAGCCTCGATGGGTCTGCATGTTGCGCAGATGACCAGCCGCCATGCCATGCGCCAGTGCTATGCGGCCGTTACCACCGGGCCGGCCAAAATCATGCATCTGGATGGCTATGGCGTGGAAGTTGGCTGCAAGGCCGACATGGTGTTGCTGCAGGCGACCAATCCGATTGATGCCATCCGGCTCAAGGCCACGCGACTAGCGGTGATTAAGTCGGGTCGCGTAATTTCGCGCACCGCACCCCGATTGAGCGCGCTGGGGCTGCCAGGGCGGCCACAGCGATTAGATCCATCGAGGGTCGGCCCGCAGGCTTGATCAGACGGGCAGGCGGGAATTGCCGGTCTCGTCGAATACCACGGCGCCATCGGTGGCGATGGTGAGTTGCAGGGTCTGATCGGGCTTGAGGTCGTGATCCTTGTCGAGCACCACCAGCCAGCTTTCCCCCGAGGGCAGGCGCAGGCTGACATTGGTTTCATTGCCCAGCCGCTCGACCAGGCTGACCTGACCCACCAGATTGCCCGATGTAGTCAGTGTCAGATTGTGGGGCCGGATGCCCAGCGTGACCGTGTCACCGATCTTGAGACCATCAGTAGTGGCGGGAATGCTGGCGGAGGCAACGTCCTTGCTCGAGACCGTGACCGCGCCGGGGCCGATGGCCTCGATCATTACTTTGGTAAAGTTCATCTTGGGTGAACCGATAAAGCCGGCAACGAACAGATTGGCGGGCCGCTGATAGAGTTCGATGGGCGAGCCAACCTGCTGCACGACGCCGCCATTGAGCACCACGATCTTGTCGGCCAGCGTCATGGCCTCGACCTGGTCATGGGTCACGTAGATCATGGTGGCGCTGAGGTCCTGATGCAGCTTGGCCAACTCCATGCGCATGTCGACACGCAGTGCCGCATCGAGATTGCTCAGGGGCTCATCAAACAGGAACACCTCGGGCTGGCGCACGATGGCGCGGCCAATGGCGACGCGCTGGCGCTGGCCGCCCGAAAGCTGGCTGGGTTTGCGATCGAGCAGATGTTCCATCTGCAAGATGCGCGCGGCGTCACGGATCTTCTGGTCGCGCACATCCTTGGGGGTCTTGGCCAGCTTCAGCCCGAAGCCGACATTGTCATAGACCGTCATGTGCGGATAAAGCGCGTAGCTCTGGAACACCATGGCGATGCCGCGGTCGCGTGGCTCGACCTGATTGCACAGCACATCACCGATCCACAGTTCACCCGAGGTGATGTCCTCTAGCCCGGCGATCATGCGCAGCAGGGTGGACTTGCCGCAGCCCGAAGGGCCGACGAATACCACGAATTCGCCCTGCTTTACGGTGAGATCGACGCCCTTGATGACTTCGACTGCGCCATAGCTCTTATGCAGTGATTTGAGTTCGAGTCCGGCCATCTGCCTGCCCCTTCTGAATAGTGATAATTGCCAATCAGCCTTTGACCGCGCCTGCCGTCATGCCGGCAACGATCTGCCGGTTGAAGAACAAGAAGACGATCAGCGGTGGAATGGTGATGAGCAGGATGTTGGTGAACAGTAAATTGTAGGACGTGTTGAACTGGCTCTGGAAATTATACAGCGTCAGTTGCACCGTCGCGTTCTGGTTGCCCGGCAGGTAGTAGAGCGGGTTGGTGAAGTCGTTAAAGATGGTCACTGACTGCACCACGATATTTGTCACGGTGACTGGCCATAGCAGTGGCATGATCACGCGGAAAAACACATCCATCGGCCGCGCGCCATCGATGATGGCGGCCTCATCGAGATCGCGTGGAATCGTGGCGATAAAGGCGCGATAGAGCAGGATGGAGAACGGCAGGTGGTAGGCGATCTCGATCAGGATCAGGCCATGCAGTTTGGCAAACAGCCCCAGACCCTGCAGCAGCACAATGGTGGGAACGATGGCCGGTGGGATCATCAACCCCGCCAGGATCAAGAATTCGATCATGCCATTCCAGCGGGTTTTGCGGCGCTGCAGCACGAAGCCAACCATGGCGGCGAAGATCACCAGCAGGGTAACGCTCGAGACAGTCAGAATGGTGGAATTGATGAAGGCGGTCAGCAGCATCCAGTTGCGGGTGGTGACCACCTCGACGATGTTCTCCCAGAGATAAATGCTCTGCGGCCAGGAAAAGTCGAGCAGATTGGCCTGTTGCTTGCCCTTGAGTGCGGTGAGCAGAATGAAGGCGAAGGGCACCAGGAAGACCACGGCCGAAACCAATATGGAAACGATGGTCAGCCAGTAGCGGCGTAGAAAGCTCATTCGTGGCCCTCCTTGCGGTTGAGCAGCATGGTCAGGGGCACCACAAGGATGGCGATGAGCACGAAGAGCACCACATTGCCGGCGGTCGACAGGCCATAAAAGCCGGCCTGGTATTGCTTGTAGATCACCGAGGCGATGGTGTCCGAGGAGAAGCCGGGGCCGCCGCGTGTCATTGCCCAGATCAAGTCGAAAGTGCGCAGGCCGCCAATGAAGCTGAGGGTGATCACGGTCACCGTAGCTGGGCGGCAGAGCGGCAGGGTGACGTACAAAAAGCTTTGGAAGGAGGTCGAGCCATCAATACGGGCGGCCTCGTAATAGTCCTTGGGAATGGCGACAATGCCAGCGATATAGATCACGGTGGCGAGGCCAACGCCTTTCCACACATCAACGAGCGCGACCGAAATCAGCGCCAGATTGGGATCGACCAGCCAGCCGGGGCCCTTGATGCCCAGCGCGGCCAGACCTTCATTGATCATGCCCTGTGTGGGGTGCATCAGCACGGTAAAGGTGATGCCCACGCCGACCGTGGAGACCAGCACGGGAAAGAAAACCACCGAACGCAGATAGCCGCGTGCAGCGATCTGGCTGGTCAGTAGCACGGCCAGCAACAGCCCCAGGATCACCTTGAGCCCCGAACTGATGACGGCGTAAATGACGGTATTGAGCAGGCCTTTGATCAGGAAGGGTTCGCGGAAAAACTGCGCGAAATTGTCCAGCCCGATAAAGGTAGAATTGAACAGGGTCCAGCGGGTCAGGCTGAAGTAGAACGAGGCGAAGGTCGGCGCCAGAAACAGCACGCCATAGATGATGGCGGCGGGCAGGAAAAACCAACCCGGATAGGTTGTAGCGCGGGAGCGTGCCGGGCTGGTGACGGTGGCCATCGCGATAGTCCTCAGACGTCAAAAGAGTGGTTCCGGGCAGGAATCTCCGCCCGGAACGTGTCATTGTGGGAGTTGCTTACCAGCCTTCGAGGCCGAGTTGCTGGGCCTGCTTGCGCACATCCTGATCATACAGGGCGGCGCCGTCTGCCGCCGAGCGGATGCCCGACCCGACTTCCACCGTGATCTGTTCCAGGGCAGGCCCCTTGATAGGCGAGAGGAACTCCAGCGCAGGCGCATTATTCCCGCCGTCTGCGAAATATGGCAGCATGTCGCTCACGGCTGGCGGCACATCTGCTGGCAGATCGCAGCCGCTGATCAGGTATGGCCCGGTCGCCCCAACAGTGTCGTTGCGGATGGCACAGGCTTCCGGGCTGGCGACGAAAGCAGCGAATTTCTTGGCGGCTTCTTCATTGCTGGTGCTTTGGGGAATGTACAGGGAATCCGGCATCCAGGTGGTCAGGCCATTGGAGCTGTCACCGGGCTGGGCAAAGAAGCCGACATCGGCCAAGTGTTCAGGATTGCCCTCAGCTATCGCACCGATGGCGAAGGTCAGCATGGGATAGTGCGCGCCTTCCCCATTGGCGACCATGCGGATGCCGTCACTGTACTTGGCTGCGCCGAAGTCCTCGTTCATGTAACCAGCCTTAGAAACAGCCTCGAGCCGTTCAAAGCCGCTCATCGCTGCCGGTGTGGTGGCATATTTGGCCGTGCCGGCTGTGTATTCCTCGGCAAAGGCGGGAACTGCTGCCTGTACGTTGTAATAGTCCGCCAACACAAACAGCTGGCTGGTCCAGGTGTCGCCATAGGTCTGGATCACGGCAACCTTGCCGGCAGCCTTGATCTTCTCGTTATTGGCCATGAATTCGTCCCACGTGGTGGGGACTTCGAGGTCGAGTTCATTGTAGATCGGAATATTGTACAGGATGCCGCCGCCCATGGCCGTTGCATAGGGCGCGCCGTAGACCTCGCCGCCCGAAGAGACGACAGACTTGAAGCTGTCCTGCACATTGGCCTGCCAGGGCTCATTGGTCAGGGGCAGCAGGTTCTGCTGGGGGTTGATTGCCTGGAATAGTGAGCCCGAGTTGTAGGTGAACACATCGGCCATCACGCCTGTAGCCAGCCGTGTCTTGACAATGTTGTCACCTTCACCGCCGCCCGGGCGGGTTTCGATGTCGATGCTGATTTCAGGGTTTGCTACTTCAAAGGCTGCAACGTAGGCCTCGAACACGGGAACCGTCTGGGGCCCGTTGTCGATCAGCAGAGTCAGATTGACGCTCTGGGCCCATGATGGCGCAGATAGTGCCGTAAAGGCCAGTAGGCCGACGGCAAAACGCGCCGTCTTGGTGAAATTGGCAGTCATTGGTTTCCTCCCTATTGAACTGCATGCTTGGTCGGCTCGCTATGCGCCCCTACGGGGTGCGCACATTGACGTTGGGGCGATCGTGCGCTTGGCGCACGGGCACCGAATAGTCGAAGGTGATGGTGTGTTTGCCGGGGCTCAGTGTCGGTTCGGTACCTGCCATGATGGTGGCGCCATCAAGCTGGGCATTGCGATAGGCCGGGGACAGGCGCAGACGCCCTGTGCTGCCCTGAGGCACTTCGACTTCATAGCGGACATGGTCACCATCAAGTGCCCAGCCAGCCCGGATCAGACCGCGCGGGCTGTCGTGATGGGCGGCCACAGGCGACAGGCCATCGAGGATGGTGGGTTCAAAGATGATGGATTCAAAGCCGGGCGCCGCCGCGTCGGGCCGGAATCCGGCGACACCTTCCAGAAGCCACTGGCACACAGCACCATAGGCATAGTGATTGTAGGAGTTCATGCGCGGATTGTAGATGGTGCCATCGGGTTCGATGGCGTCCCAGCGTTCCCAGATCGTGGTGGCGCCCATTTTGACCTGGTAGAGCCAGCCGGGCACATCCTCCTGCAGGAAGACATCGGCGGCTAGGCCCAGCTCTCCAATCTTGACCAGGGCCGGTAACAGGGCCGGCGTGCCGATGAAGCCAGTGCCGATGCGGCCGTCGCTGCGGGCGATGGCATTTTTGAAATAGCGCTTTGCGGCAGCGTGTTTGTCGGCGGGGATCAGATCGTGCAGGAAGGCCAGCGCATAGGAAGTCTGGTCGTCTCCACCGACGCGGCCTGACGGGGTAATGAACTCCCGGGCAAAGGCGGTTTTGACTTGTTCGGCCATGTCGGCCAGACGCTGGGCCGTCTTGGTGTCACCGGAAATTTCGGCAATCTGGCTGACCAGTTTTGCGGTGATGTGCAGGTAAAGCGTGGCAGCGGCATCATCGCTTATGGTGGGCAGCGGCTTGGCGCTGGGCCCCTTGGGCTGGAGCCAGTCACCAAATGAAAAGCCTCGGGCGCCCCAGGCGCGGGGTGGCTGAACAATCGGGCCGTCGCTGATAGACCAGACGAAGTCGACCCATTTGACCATGGCGGGTAGCACTTCGTTGAGGATCGCTGTGTCGCCATAGTGCAAGTAGACCTGCCACGGCACGACCGCGATAGCGTCACCCCAGCCCGTGCTGCCGAAAAAGCCTGGATAATGCGTGTCATCCATCTTGGTGGGGTCGGGAACCACATGGGGTACAGCGCCGTCTTCGCGCTGATCGGCCATGACGTCACGGATCCATTTGTGGAAGAAACTCTGGGCGTCGGCCAGATAGCAGGCCGTGCCCGCAAAGACCTGTGCGTCGCCCGTCCATCCCAGTCGCTCATCGCGCTGCGGGCAGTCCGTGGGCACTTCAATGAAGTTGGAGCGTTGCGACCAGATGGTGTTGAGAAACAGACGATCCACCAGCTTGTTGGCTGAGGTGAAGCTTGCCTTGATTTCGGTCACCGAGCTGATCGGCACCGAGACCACATTGGATACTTTGGCCTTGCCCTCGATGGTGATGCGGGCGAAGCGAAAGCCCTGGAACGTAAAGAGCGGGCGGTAGTCTTCGGCGCCATTGCCCTTGAGCGTATATTCAATGCGGCATTCAGCGGTGCGCAGATTGCCATTGTAGAAGACCCCGTCCTTGTCGAGGATTTCGGCGTGCTCAACGATGATGCGAGCGCCGGCTTCGCCGATAACGGTAAAGGCGACATAACCGCCGCAGTTCTGGCCGAAGTCGTAAAGGATGCGGCCCGCGTCATCGCGCCAGGTCTTGGTTGGCTGCAGGGGCTCAAGTTCACGAACGGGCGTGGTTTCGTGGGCCACCAGGCGCGCAGTGTCAAAGGCGATAGCCTCGCTGCCGGCGGTAGCGGTTTGCGCGAAGCTGGCGTCGTAGATTTCACCAAAATAGATGCCGGATTTGCGCACCGGCAGTTCGCCGCTTTCCCAGCTAGCGTCGGTCGACAGCACTACGCTGCCATCACCATCGAGCAATTGGGCAATGGCGGCGATACGGTCGCCCCATGTATTGAAGATAGGACGACCGCCCCACATCATCTGAGAGCGCAGCCAGCCGTCAGCCAACCAGATTTCCATGGTGTTTTCGCCGGCCACCAGCAGGTCCGAAACATCATAGGTCTGAAAGCTCAGGCGGGTTTCATAGCTGGTCCAGCCAGGTGTCAGAATATCGTGGCCGACCCGCTGGCCATTGATGAAGCAGACATAGAGCCCCAACGCGCTGATATGCAGGGTCTTGCCATTGGCGCGGGTGTCCAGCGTGAAGGACTTGCGCAGGAACGAGCCGGGCGTGCCGACACCGTGGTCGCTGAGTGGCGCCACCATCTGCGCAACCCAATTGACGTCGACCGGCTGTGTGGATGCGGCATGCATAATCGCTGCGTCGTTCACGCGGAATTCCTCCCATAGACACCGGTAGACCCGGTTGTAGACTGTTCTACGTATAGCGTTCTACATTTTGATTGGCTTGGCAATAGGCACCTTGCTGAAAACATGCGAGAAGTGGTCGAAACGAGGAATCCCAAAGTCGCATGGCCAAGACCGTATCGTCCCCACCCAAGCCCGCAGAGCGGATCACGATCCGCGAAGTTGCCCAGGATGCGGGCGTATCGGTTGCGGCGGTGTCCAAGGTGCTACGGGATGCCTATGGGGTCAGTGATGCGTTGCGTGCCAAGGTGCGCGCTTCGATGGACAAGCTCAACTATCGCCCCCGTGCATCGGCGCGCGGCATGCGCGGCAAGACCTATACGCTGGGGCTGATCTTCCCCGATCTGCGCAACCCGTTCTTTGCCGATGTCTATGCCGGGGTAAACTCGGCGCTCGAGCGCACGCAGTATCAGGCCATGCAGGGCTTCAGCACCACGCCCGCCGCTTTGATTGAAGCGATGATTGATCGGCAGATGGACGGGTTGATCCTGATTGGCCCCAATGAAAGTGCTGCCTCACTGGCGGCCACTGGCGCGCGTCTTCCACTGGTGACCATTGGCCAGCATGACAAGAGTGGCGACGGATATGACACGGTCAATAATGATGACCAACTCGGCGCTCGTCTGGTCGTTCGTCATCTCGTTGGCAATGGTTTTCGCAATATTGCCATGCTCAGCCTGATGCAACCGGCCTCCACGGTCATTGAGCAGCGCGAACTGGGTTATCGGCTCGAAATGATGGAGCAGAAATGCGGTGGGACCATCAACATCGTTCGCGCGCCACAGGTCGTACGCGACGTACAGGTGGCTGTGCGGCGATTGCTCGAAAGCAAGGAGCGGCCTGATGCGATCTTCTGCTGGACTGATCTGATGGCGTTCGAGGCGATCAGCGTCGCGGTTGATCTGGGGCTGTCCGTGCCTGACGACATTGCCATTGTCGGCTATGACAATACGATGTTCTGTGACTTCGCCCAGAACAGCCTGACCAGCGTGGACCAGTCCGGTGAATTGCTGGGGCTACAGGCAGCGCGTCTGGTTGTTGAGCGTATCGATGGGCGTAGCGCCGCCGATCATTTTACGGTGCCTCCGCGTATCGTTGCGCGAAACAGCTCGCGCCCACGCAAGCCGATCTGAAGGCAATAGCTCGCTGTATCGTTGGGTCGATTGGACCGCGTTGACATCGTGGTGGGGACCGCGCATTTTCCCAATCCTATATCGTATCGGATTTCCCCTATGACGCTGGTTTCGGTTCAAGATTGCAGGCGCGCCGCACAGGTTGCGCTTGAGGGCGCAGGCGTTGATGTCGAGGCTGCCCAGTTGCAGACCGATCTGCTGCTGGATGCGGAGCTGCGTGGCGTACCCTCACACGGCTTCTTGCGCTTGCAGCGGATCATTGAGCGCATTGGCAATGGTGTCGCCGATGCTCGTACGCGGGGTTCGCACCATTGGCGCAGCGACAGTTTTCTCAGCGTTGATGGTCAACAAGGGCTTGGCCCGGTGGTGGCGCAACATGCCGCAGAAGTCGCTGGCGCGCGGGCGCGGCAGACCGGCATCGCGGTCGCGGCGATCAACCACAACAATCATATCGGCATGCTGGCCTGGTATGCCGAAGCGATCGCCGAGGCCGGGCTGGTCGCGATCATTCTGACCACCAGCGAGGCTCTGGTGCATCCGTTTGGCGGCAGCGTGGCGCAGCTGGGCACCAATCCCATAGCCATTGGCGTGCCGACCGAGGCCGGTCCTTTCGTCATTGATCTGGCCACCAGCCTGGTGTCGATGGGTGAAATTCACGACCACGCACATCGCGGCGCAAAGCTGCCCGAGGGTTGGGCGCTGGATGCCGAGGGCCAGCCCACTACCGACCCCAATGCCGCCAAGCATGGTGCCATTGCCCCGTTCGGCGCGGCCAAGGGCTATGCGTTGGGTCTGGGGTTTGAATTGCTGGTGACAGCACTAACTGGTGCGGCGCTGGGCCGCGCCGTCACCGGCACGCTCGACGCCGAACGCCCCAGCAATAAGGGCGACGTGTTTATTGTGATTGATCCGCTATCGGGGCAGGGGGCGGCGTTGTCGGCGTATCTCGAGACCGTGCGCAAGACCAGGCCCATGCCCGGCTTTGACGCAGTGATCATTCCCGGCGAGCGTGGCCGGGCGCGCAAGGCGGCGCGGCTCTCGGCGGGGATTGAACTGGCGGACAATGTCTGGGCCAACATGCAAAAACTGCGCGATGCGGCGCTGGCCGAAAAGGAAGCACCATGAGCCTGTTCGCCCTGCAACGCGCGCCGCGCACAATCGTATTCGGGTCCGGTCAACGGGCCTCGCTCGCCATGCATGCCCGCGCCCTGGGTCAGAAGGCGCTGATCGTCACCGATGAACGGATGGGCGGCAGCGCCGCGCTTGGCGAACTGGTCGATGCGCTCAAGACTGCCGGAGTTGCGGTGGCGGTGTTTGATCGCACCCTGCCCGAGGTGCCGCTGGACTGCATTGATCAATGTGTAGCCTTTGGCCAGAGCTTTGGGCCTGATCTGGTGATCGGGCTGGGCGGTGGCTCATGTCTGGATATGGCCAAGGTCACGGCCGTTCTGCTGGCTCATGGTGGCTCGCCGCGTGATTATTTCGGTGAGTTCAAGGTGCCCGGCCCAGTGCTGCCGCTGATTGCCGTGCCGACAACAGCGGGTACAGGGTCTGAAGCAACGCCGGTAGCGGTGGTCGCCGATAGCGAACGCCTGCTCAAGGTGGGTATTGCCAGTCCGCATATCATTCCGCTGGTGGCGATCTGCGATCCTGAACTGACGCTGAGCGCGCCAGCCGGTCTGACCGCGATTGCCGGTGCCGATGCACTGACCCATGCCATTGAAGCGCTGACGGCGGGACCGCGCAGTGTTGATGCCGGGACCAGCCATGAGCATGTGTTTGTCGGCAAGAATGCGCTCAGCGATGGCCATGCGCGCGAAGCCATCGGCTATCTGGCGCTCGGATTGCGCCGCTCGGTCGAGAACTGCCAGGATCTTGCCGCCCGCGAAAGCGTGATGTATGGCGCGCTACTGGCCGGACTGGCCTTTGGCACGGCGGGCACCTCGGCGGCGCACGCCATTCAATATCCGGTCGGTGCGCTGACCAAGACGGCGCATGGCGCAGGCGTTGCGTGTCTGCTCCCCTATGCCATGACCTTCAATCTGGGCCATGCAACAGCGTCGATGGCCGAGGTCGCTGTGGCGATGGGGGTGGCCGAAGCGGGCGATGATGACCGGGGCAATGCCGAGCGGGCCATTGTTGCGGTTGAAACCCTATTTGGCGCTATCGGCATTCCAGCCAATCTTGCGGCGCTGGGTCTGGCTCAAGATCAGCTGGACTGGACCGCTGAACAATCTCTGGGGGCTGCGCGTTTGGTCAAGAACAATCCGCGTCCACTCGATCTGCCTGCCATGCAGGCCATTATCAATGCGGCTTTCTCCGGCGATCGCCACCGGCTCGCCAATTAAGGAATCAATTTCATGCTGTCTCTTCCTGAAGCGCTCAAATCCCTTGGCATTGAAGCTGCCCTCAAGACGGACCTTTATATTGGTGGCGCCTGGCGCGCCGGGGCCGAAGGCAAGCGGATCGACGTGCTCGATCCCTCCACCGGCAAGGTCATTGCCAGCATTGCCGATGCGACAGTCGATGATGGTCTGGCGGCGGTCAAAGCCGCCCATGATGCCCTGCCGGCATGGGCCGCAATGGCGCCCCGGCAGCGCGGCGAGATCCTGCGCAAGTGCTGGGAGCTGATGGTGGCGCGCACTGAGATGTTCGCCCGGCTAATCAGCCTTGAAAATGGCAAGGCGCTGCCCGATGCGCGCGGTGAAGTCACCTATGCGGCCGAGTTCTTTCGCTGGTTTTCCGAAGAAGCCGTGCGGCTGAATGGTGATTTTTCGACCGCGCCGAGCGGCAATAACAAGATCCTAGTGACACATCAGCCGATCGGGGTTTCCGTGCTGGTGACGCCGTGGAATTTCCCCGCCGCCATGGCGACCCGCAAGATAGGTCCGGCCCTGGCCGCGGGCTGTACCGTTGTGCTCAAGCCAGCCACCGAAACACCGCTGACCGCCTATGCCATGGCCGCGCTGATGGAAGAAGCGGGCGTGCCCGAGGGCGTGGTCAATGTCGTCACCACCTCAAGCTCGGGGAAGCTGGTTTCGGCCATGTTGCATGATGATCGGGTGCGCAAGCTCTCTTTCACCGGCTCGACCGCGGTGGGCCGCAAACTACTGGTTGAAGCGGCCGATCAGGTGATCAATTGCTCGATGGAACTGGGCGGCAATGCCCCCTTCGTGGTGTTTGATGATGCCGATCTGGACAAGGCGCTCGATGGCGCCATGGTAGCCAAGATGCGCAATGGCGGCGAGGCCTGCACGGCGGCCAATCGCTTTTATGTACAGAGCGGCATTGCCGAGCGCTTTGCCAAGGGACTGGCCGAACGCATGGGCAAGATGACGGTCGGCGTCGGCTATGACGAGACCGTCACCTGCGGTCCGCTGATCAATCAGGGCGCGGTCGATCAGATGGGCGATCTGGTCAAAGACGCAGTGGCCAAGGGCGCCAAGGTACTCACCGGTGGCACCGCCAGCGGCGGCGAGGGTTTCTACTTTCCCCCCACCGTGCTCACCCAAGTGTCTGGCGACGCCGAAATGGTGCGCGACGAGATATTTGGCCCCATTGCGCCGATCTCGGTGTTCGAGACAGTTGACGATGTGGTGGCCCTGTCCAATGACAGCGAATATGGGCTGATCGCCTATGTGTTCACCGAGGACCTCAAAAAGGGCCTGAAGGTTGCTGAGCGGCTTGAGGCAGGGATGATCGGGCTCAATCGGGGTCTGGTGTCGGATCCCGCCGCGCCGTTTGGCGGGGTCAAGCAGTCGGGTCTTGGCCGCGAGGGTGCGCATCATGGCATCATGGAATTCTGCGAAACCAAATATATCGCTGTGAGCTGGTAGATGGCGGTTCCAAGTGCGGTGGCCGGATTGCTCCGGCGACCGGCCCGGTTGGGCGACGAGGTCTATAGCGCTATCTTTGCCCGCATCATGTCACTGGAGATCGCGCCGGGCACGCGTATTTCGGTAGACGCGGTGGCCCGGCAACTGGGTGTGTCGCAGACTCCGATCCGTGAGGCGCTGACCCGACTTGAGGCCGAGGGGCTGGTCATCAAGACTCATCTGATAGGCTATAGCGCGGCGCCGCAATTGAGCGCGGCACAGCTGGCCGATCTCTATGAGTTGCGCCTGTTGCTCGAGCCGTTCACCGCGCGGCGGTGTGCAGAAATAATGCCGGAGCCGGTGATCGACCACCTGGCCAGTCTGTGCGCGGAAATGGAAACGCTGTCGCGCAGCGAAGGGCTGGATGCCTATGCGCAGTTCGCCCAGCTCGATATGGCGTTTCACGACCAGCTGGCCGCAAGCGCCGGCAACGGTCTGGTAGTAGAGGCACTCTCGCGGCTGCACACCCATGTGCATCTGTTTCGTCTGGTGTTCAATGCGCGCGCTACCGACACGGCGCTGGCCGAGCACGACGCGATCGTCAAAGCGATCGGGGCGCGCGATCCGGACGCGGCTGAAGCAGCAACGCGCCGCCATATTATGGAATCGCGCGACCGGTTCGCTGCGCGCTAGGTTTGCGGGTTTTCAGCACGCCACCACATTGACGGCCAGGCCGGCCAGGCTTGTTTCCTTGTAGCGCTCGCTCATGTCCAGCCCGGTCTGGCGCATGGTCTCGATACAGGCGTCGAGCGGCACCGCATGTGTGCCATCACCCTTGAGCGCCAGTGATGCAGCGGTCACTGCCTTGACCGCGCCAAAGGCGTTGCGCTCGATACAGGGGATCTGGACAAGGCCGGCGACGGGATCGCAGGTCATGCCCAGATGATGCTCCAAGGCGATTTCAGCGGCGTTTTCGACCTGTTCGGGGGTGCCGCCCATAATGGCGCAGAGGCCGCCGGCCGCCATGGCCGAGGCCGAACCCACTTCGCCCTGACAGCCCACTTCGGCGCCAGAGATCGAGGCATTGTGTTTGATGATGCCGCCTATGGCAGCGGCGGTCAGCAAATAGTCGCGAATGGTCTGGGGCGTGGCGGCGGCGTTAAACTTGAGGAAGTAGCGCATTACGGCGGGGATGACACCGGCGGCACCATTGGTGGGTGCGGTCACGACGCGACCGCCGCCAGCATTCTCTTCATTGACGGCCATGGCGTAAAGACTGAGCCAATCATTGGCCATTAGCGGGGTGATCTCGTTGCGCTGCCATTGCGGTTCGAGCTGCTCGTGGATGGCCTTGGCGCGGCGCTTCACGTTAAGTCCGCCGGGCATCACACCGCTTTGCGCGATGCCGCGGTCAATGCAGCCATCCATGACATCCCAGATTTCGTCAATGCCTCGATCAAGCGCAACCCGTTTGCGGGTGGCTTCTTCATTGGCCCGCTTCATGGCGGCAATCGACAGGCCTGAGGCTGCGGCCATGGCCAGCATGTCCTTGGCATGAGCAAAGGGGTAGGGCACATCGGCCTGCGCTGGTGAGGCGTGCTTGAGGGCTTCGAGTTCTTCGGCGCTGACCACAAAGCCGCCGCCAATGGAATAGAAGGCGCGGCGCAGCAGCAATTGGCCGTCGCTGTCATAGGCCGCGAACTGCAGACCATTGGGGTGGCCGGCCAGGACGGTGCGTTTGTCGAACAACAGATCGACTGCGGGTCGAAACCGGTACTGGGCATGGCCGGGTGGATGCACTGTCCCGCTTGCTTCGACCGCAGCGACCAAACCATCCATGGCATCGGGGTCGACGGTTTTGGGATCCTGTCCGCACAGGCCAAGGGTGACGGCACGGCCGCTGCCATGGCCAATGCCGGTAAAGGCCAGCGAGCCATGCAGGCTGGCGGTCAGCGCCGCTGGGCGGGCATTGGCGGCGCGTGGCCAGTCGCTGCTGGCCAATTCATCGAGAAAGCGCCGGGCAGCGGTCATGGGTCCCATGGTGTGGGAACTGGAGGGGCCGATACCGATTTTGAAGACGTCGAAAATTGACAGGAACATGCCGCCATAGTGGCAGAGCGGCGCGCCGACGCAAGGGCTTACCAGGGCAGGGGCAAACCAGTGTGATCAAGCAGTTGACCGCTCTCAATGGGGCGGAGACGTTCAATCACACCGAGCAGCCTGTCGGCGGCAGCCTCGGGTGGCACAGGCGTATAGGCATTATTGCCGAAAGGGGCGGACAGCGTAGTGGCAACAGTGCCTGGATGCATGCAGACACAAATTGCTTCAGGCCGGTTGCGCCGCAATTCGATGGCTGCGGTGTGCAGCAACTGATTGAGCGCTGCCTTGGCAGCGCGGTAGCCATACCAACCGCCCAGATGATTATCGCCGATACTGCCCACCTTGGCGGAAATGGCGGCAAACACGGCCTTGCCGTGACGCGGCAATAGCGGCAGCAGGTGCTTGGCCAGAAGGGCCGGGCCCGTGGCGTTGATGGCAAAGCTGCGCGCCAGATTATCGGCGTCCAGATGGCGCCAGCTTTTTTCGGGCTGCATGGCGTCGTCGTGCAAGAGACCAGTGGCGACAACAACCAAGCGCAGAGGGAGACCAATTTCGACAATCCTGTCGGCGGCGCCGGCGATGCTGGCTTCATCGGTGAGGTCAAAATCGCCTGCGGCGCGCGATAGTCCAAGCACCTGCTCAAACTGGCCGCTTTTGACAAGCGCAGTCTGCACCGCGTGGCCAATGCCGCCGCTGGCGCCAAACACTACGGCCAAGCCACCATTGGGGAAGGATTGCAGCTGTGCGGTCATGTTGGAGCCTCCATGCTAGCTCATACGCGGCATGGCATCGGCTGGTTCAGATCGTTTCAGAATCGGCAACAGTGTGTGGTGGCATTGGCGATTGTGCCGGACGCCGATGGCGTCGATATCTGAGTGAGCAATTTTCAGGAGGTCTACGATGGCCGATTACCAGTATCGCGAAGCAGCAGGTGCTGATGCCAATGCACCGCTATTTGTGGTGTTCCATGGCACCGGTGGTGACGAGAACCAGTTTTTCGATCTGGCCGGTCAGTTGATGCCAGGTGCGCGCATTGTGGCGCCACGTGGCGATGTCAGTGAAGGCGGCGCTCTGCGCTATTTCCGGCGCACGGGCGAAGGCGTCTATGACATGGATGACCTGGCCAGGCGGACTGCGCAAATGGTTGGTTTTGTTGAAGCTCTTAAGGCCGAGAACAAGCCCAGCGCGGTGATCGGGCTCGGCTATTCCAATGGTGCCAATATCCTGGCCTCGGTGCAGTTTGCAGCGCCCGAACTGTTTGACGCCACCGTTCTGATGCACCCGCTGATCCCGTTTACTCCGCCCACGGCCGACTTCAGCGCGGCAAGAGTATTGATCACCGGCGGGCAGCGCGATCCGATTTGCCCGTCGGTCCAGACCCAGGGCTTGCATGACTACTTCGTTGCCCAAGGCGCCGAGACCACGTTGAGCTGGCATGCCGGTGGGCACGAAATTCGTCCCGAGGAACTGCGTGAAGCCCAGACGTTTCTGGCCTCGATGCAGCCATAGCCAAATCGTGCTGCTTGCGCCTCGGTTCGGGGCGCAGGCGTGACAAATCGCCAGCGCGAGCAATCCGTTAGTGGCTTTTTGACGGGTCTTTTGAGATAGTGTGATTCAGGGCGGAGACGCCCCCTCCCTTGCGAGCGAGGCGCACCATTTCCGATCTTCGACACAAAATCGCCAGCAGCCTTCGTGTGCGGGTGCTGATTTTCGTGCTGCTTGGGTTTGCCGCGGTCGCTGTTCCCGCCTATGCGGCCTTTAACTGGATGGTGGGCACCACCATCATCCAACTCGGCACGCTATTTGCGGAAAAGCAGATCCTCTATGATCGCTATCGCGGGCTTGAGGCGCTGACACGCGAGGTTTCGCTGGCCGAAACCCTGGCGGGATCGCAGTCGATCCGCGACTGGGCCAACAATGAGAGCGACCCTGTCCTGCGGCGACGCGGCATCGCCGAACTCGAGCATTTTCGCCAGTCCTTCACCGACCACAGCTATTTTTTTGCCATGGGTGGGTCGGGCAACTACTATTTCAATGACGCCAGCAATAGCTATGCGGGCGATCAGTTCCGCTACACGTTGGACCCCGACAATAGCCGTGACGCCTGGTATTATCGCACTTCAGCGCTGGGCGAAGGCTGTCATCTCAACGTCGATAATGATGCCAATCTGCGCGTCACCAAGGTTTGGATCAATTGCGTGATCCGCGAAGGTCGCAACGTGCTCGGCATTCTGGGCACCGGCATTGATCTGAGTGCGTTTATCGATGAGGTGGTCAATGTCCCGCAAGTGGGTGTGACCTCGCTGTTCGTGGACCGGCTTGGCGCTGTGCAGGCGCACCGCGACAAGGATTTGATTGATCTGAGTAGCCTGACAGCGGAAATGAGTGCCAAGCGCACCGTGTTTTCCCTGGTCGACAGCATGCTTGATCAGGAGGCGCTTCGTCTGCTGATGGAGGATGTTGCGGCGGGCGACGTATTGGTCAAATCCCAGTTTTTGCGCGTCGGCGGCAAGGATGTTCTGGTGGGCGTGGGCTATCTGGACAAGCTCGGTTGGTTCAACGTCACGCTGATGGATATCGATACCATTATTGATCGCCGGCTGTTTGTGCCGATTGGGTTGCTGCTGGCAGCCATGATGGGTCTGGTGGCTACGGTGATGGTGCTGGTATTCAAACGGCAGGTGCTGGACCGGCTTAGGCTGCTCGAAAGTGTGGTGCGCAGTGCGCAGGCCGGCGATTTTGGTCCGGTGCGGGCGATTGGCGCAGCGCAGAAACCCGACGAGGTGGGCCGTTTGTCGACGGCGTTTGCGGAGATGGCCGAGGTTGTTTCGGAGAATACCAGCGAGTTGGAAAACCGGGTGCGGGCGCGTACCGAAGAACTCGAGCAATTGGCGTTCCGCGATGGTCAGACCGGCATTGCCAATCGCCGGGGCTTCATGGCGGCGTTCAGCGCTGTGCCTGAAGGCCAGCGACAGGGGCTGCTACTGGTCGATATCGATCATTTCAAGATCATCAACGACACGTTCGGGCACGCAGCGGGCGATGCGGTGGTGGGCGAGATCGCGCAGCGTATCGTGGCTGCAATCGGCCCCGGCAATGTCTGTGCACGCTGGGGTGGCGATGAATTCATCGCCCTGTTGCATAACATGTCGTCGCAAAAGCTGACCGAGCTCGCTCAGGGTGTAATGACCACCATCAATGGTCGCCCCATTGCGCTACCCGACGGACGCTCCTGCATGGTCACCACCAGTGTGGGTGCGTGTCTTATTGAAGCTGGCGAGTCCATCGAAATGGCCACGGAGATGGCCGATACCGCCCTCTATATGGCCAAGGGCGCTGGCCGCGATCAGGTCGTGGTGTTCAACCCAGAATCCGCTGCTCAACCGCGCGCTGCCCGCGGCTAGCAATTGTTGTGTCACTGCCGGGGTGTATAGTTGTTTCGCTGAGCAAAGGCTTTGACGTCAGGTAAAAAACGGAGGGGAGATGATATGCGCATACTGTCCAGATTATCGCTGACCCTATCGCTTTGCCTGACCATTGCCGCCTGCAGTGGCGCCAATACGGGCTTGCACAATATTCAGTTCTCAGGCGCTGCGGAGGCCTTCCCGGCCGATTATCAAGTCCGGGCCCGTCGCTATCTTGGCGCTGAGGCAGGCTTGACGGTCGCGGTTTCCTATCCCCGACTCACGCTGGGGGAAACAGCATTGAGTCCCAAACGTTGGTACGTCTGTCTGCGCGGTCTGGAGCCAACAGGATCGGCCCCCGATGGGTTCAGGCCGGTTCTCGAAATCGCCGAAAATATGATGAGTGCACAATCGCGGCCGGGGACTTATGACGTGGTGCTGGTCCTGCGCGCCAGCGGCACCAGCACAGCTATCAAGGGTTATGACAGCCCACTGTGTCGCGAGGGGCGTTACGAGGTCCTGGCGGCGGCATAGTCATGCAGTTCAAGGTCACCCATGCCCGCTATATTGCTGACCGACGGCGGCTGGAATTTACCGCGTCAGGCGAGCGCAATGGCTGCCTGTTCACAGTCGTGACAGATGTGACGTGTCTCAAGGAACCGCAGACTCCCGAGAACGTGCATCTGGTGGCGCTGGCGCGGCTGACAGAAATCTTCCGGCAGCGCAGCGCGTCAGGCTTCTAATTGTTCAGGCCTTGATATCGGACCATTTGGGGTGGCGTCGAAACTGGGCAACTACATAGGAGCACACCGGGGTGATCCTGAAACGGTTCTTGCGGGCATCGGCGACGGCGAATTCCACCAGCTTTGCCGCGATGCCTCGGCCTTCAAACGATGGCGGCACGCCGGTGTGGTCGATGATGATGCCGCTCTCGGTCTTGCGATAGGTCATTTCCGCCTCGGCCGTCGGGGAGAGCTTGATGACATAGCGGCCGCTGGTTTCGCCATCTTCGCGTTGGACAGTCATTTCATTGTCGTTCATGGCGCGGCCTTGCTGCTGGAGTGAAGGAAGATATGAGGCTGGCAAGCTCGCAGTGCAAGCGGGTTCAGCCGGTGGTGTCATTCTGACCCCAGCGCGCCTGTATAGCGCGGCCAAATTTGCCCAGCCAGGGCGCAAAGAAAAGCAAAATGTGGCGATGGAAATGCAGCAGCACAAACAGGGCGGCGAGGATCAGTGAACCGACCATAATGACCAGTTCAAGCGAAAGCCCGATCGATTTGAGCCATGCGGTGAGCAGCAGGCCGGGCAACAGATGGGCGGCGGCCCAGAGCAGCGCTGAACTGACATTGATGATCGTGAAGCGGGCATAGGGCATGCCCATGATCCCGGCCACACCGGGAATGACGGCTTTGACACCCGGAATGAAGCGGCCCACAAAAACAGCCTTGCCGCCGTGACGGGCAAAGAAGGCCTCGCCGCGTTGAATCAGCGCACGCTGATCGCGGAAGGGCCAGATTTCGGTGATGGTGTCCTTGAGAAAATGGCCGATCAGATAGGAGAGCGCATCGCCAATAACCGCGCCCAGCACGGCCGCGAAATAGACTTCCCAGAATGGCAAGCGCCCCTCGGCGATAAGTCCGCCAGCCAGCAATAATACTGGCGTTGAAGGCACGAAAAGGCCCAGCACGAAAATCGCTTCACCAATGGAAATGGCGAAAATGAACCAAAAGGTTAGCCAGAAATTTCCCGAAACGGCGTTGAGAAAAATCTGCAGATCGGCCGAGATGTTGTGGAACAGATCGAACATGCCGGCGGGCTCTCATGGGCTTGGGCCGGGCGAACCGTCCAGCAGAGGTTGACTTATGGCCGCCTGAACGTTGAGGCTCAAGCTTTATCCTAATGAGAATGCCATGAGCCAGTTGCTGCACCACATGATTGCTTCCGGACCACGACCGGTAGCCCCCTTCTCCCACGCCGTTGAAAGCGATGGATGGGTGTTCGTTACCGGCCAGATGCCGACCGACCCAGAAGCCCCTGATGCGGAACTGCCAATAGGTATCGTCGCGCAGACCACGCGGGTGATGGATAATCTCAAGGTGGTGTTGGCCGGCATTGGGCTTGGGTTGGAGCACATCACCATGGCGCGCATCTACCTGACCCAGTTCGAACGCGACTATGACGGTCTCAATCAGCTCTGGCCCAGCTTCTTTGAAGCAGGGAAGTTGCCAGCGCGGACAACCATTGGGGTCACAGCGCTGGCAGTGGGTGCATTGGTCGAAATCGACCTGATCGTCAAAAGGCCTTAGGCCGACCAAGCCTTGACGGACTGCTGCTGCTCGCCCAGGCCTTCAATACCCAGACGCATGACATTTCCAGGCTTGAGCCAGACGGGCTCAGGCTTGACGCCCATGCCAACACCGGGCGGGGTGCCTGTGGTGATGATGTCGCCGGGCTGCAGGCTCATGAACTGGCTGACATAGGCGACAACGTGGGCGACACCGAAGATCATGGTCTTGGTCGAGCCGTCCTGAAAGCGCTTGCCGTCCACTTCGAGCCACATGCCCAGCTGCTGGGGATCAGCGACTTCGTCGCGCGTGACCATCCAGGGGCCGATGGGGCCGAAGGTGTCTGCAGACTTCCCCTTGACCCACTGACCGCCACGTTCTGTCTGGAAATGGCGCTCGGAGAGATCGTTGACCACGCAATAGCCGGCCACATAGTCCAGGGCGTCTGCTTCATCGACATAGCGGGCTTCCTTGCCGATGACGACGCCGAGTTCGACTTCCCAGTCTGGCTTGATCGAGTTCTTGGGAATGATCACATCGTCGTTGGGACCGATTATGGCACTGGTGGCCTTCATGAACAGAATAGGCTCAGCAGGAATTGGGGCGCCGGTTTCGGCAGCGTGATCAGCATAATTCAGGCCGATGCAGATGAACTTGCCGACATTGGCCACGCAGGGTCCGATGCGGTCGCCGGCGTCAAGCTGGGGCAGGGAGCTGATATCGGCGGCAGCAATCTTGGCCAAACCGTCGGCGCCCAGCGTGGCACCGCCGATGTCATCGACGATACCGGAGAGATCGCGGATCGAGCCGTCTTCGGCCAGAATGGCGGGCTTTTCTGCGCCCTTGGCGCCAATACGAAGCAGTTTCATGTGCAGAGGTCCTTTGTCCCGTAAGCCGTTGCCATGGCAATAAGGCTAACATGTTAGTGTGTCGAGGGCGACCTTGGTCCAATCCGTTCGGTTGGGACAATCAATCGGCTGGCCGGATCACGCCTTTCTTGAGGATGATATTGCCATAAAGCCGGCTCTCGCCGCTCTGCACGATGGCGTAGCCCTTTTTGACGCGCTCGTAGAAGGCAAAGCGCTCCAGCGAGGAAATGCTCATGCTCGGCTCGTGCTGCTGCAGGATGCCTTCAAACGCATCGACGACGGGTTCGCGGCGGGTCGGATCGCCCACGGTCTGCATGACGATGGCGGCCTCATCAACGAAGTCGTCGAGCGGCAGCAGGCTGAGTACGGCGTCCAGAATCTCGGTGGCGCTTATGCCGTCCATGCGCACCAGAGCCGGGCCCGATGAATCTGCTGGGAAATTGGCGTCGACAATGGTGATTTCGTCGCCATGGCCCATGGCGCGCAGAATTGCGAGCAGGTCTGGTCCGAGAATGGGTGGGATGGACTTGAGCATGAAATGGCCTCCTCAGCCGAAGGGAAAGCTGTCGCTGTCGGTGCCCAGTGTGGCGCCATCGGCAAACAGTTCCGGGTGTTCGCGGGCAAAGGCGAAAAGTTCCACCATCACTGCGTCGATATGAGCGCGGATGGCGGCAATAGCCTGCTGCTCTTTGCCGGCCAGAATGCCGTCGAAAATGGCCTGATGTTCGGCAATGGTAATGGCCAGGCGCCGAGGTGTGACAATCAGCCAGCGGGCGCGGTCGAGATTGGCGCGGGCCGAATCAATGATGCCCTTGATCTTGGTGAATTCCATGGCCCGATAGATAATGTCGTGGAACTCGATATCGATCTCGTGAAAGGTTTCGGCATCGTCGCGTTCGGCGGCTTCGCGCTGCTTGGCCATATTGGTGTGCAGGGCGTCGATCAGTCCGCTGTCGTGACGGCCAATGAAGACGCGGAGCGCTTCACTCTCGAGGCCTTTGCGGATCAACATGTATTCGCGCACATCGGCGATGCGCACCAGCGAAACGGTCGAGCCGCGTTGCGGGGCGATGTCTACCAGACCTTCAGTCTGTAGGCGCGCCAGCGCCTCGCTCACCGGAAAACGGGAGACACCCAATTGCTCGCAGACCAGCGACTTGTCGATGGCGCTGCCGGGCGGCAGGGCGAGCGACACAATGGCGTGACGCAGCACATTGGTGACCTCGGTGGTCACATTGCCTCTGGTCAGCACGATAGGTGCGCTCAGAAAAGAATAAGGACTTGCTTCCGTTTTCATGCTAACATGTTAGTTAGAGCCGTGGTGCTTTACAACGCCCATCGCTGCCTATTGCCGGCGCAATCTGGCGGTTTATGACGGCGAGGTAAAGCACAGTTGAGATCCGACCCCTGAAAGCACATCCATGTCTGACACGATGACCCGTCCACAGCCGCGTACGCTGGTGTTGAACCCGGCCGACAACATTGCGGTGGCCCTGAGCAATCTTGATGTAGGCAGCGTCACGCTGCAGGGTCCGTCCATCGTGCGGCGTGTGCCCAAGGGGCACAAATTTGCGATCCGCCAGATCGCTCAAGGTGAGCCGATCCTGAAATTCGGTCAGATCATCGGTTTTGCCAAGGAAGCCATTGTTCCCGGCGACTGGGTGCATGAGCACAATTGCGGCATGGGTGGTCCCGATGGCACGTTGAGCCATGACTATGCCTTTGCCGAAGGTGCCGTGCCGCCCGAGATGATTGCGGTGGAAGACCGCGCGACCTTTGAGGGCTATCGCCGGGCAAATGGCAGTGTCGGCACGCGAAACTATGTGGGCATCCTCACATCGGTGAACTGCTCGGCGACCGTGGCCAAGTTTATTGCCGAAGGCATCAACCGCTCCGGTGTCCTTGATGATTATCCCGAGATCGACGGCGTGGTACCGTTCGTACACGGTACGGGCTGCGGCATGGAAAGCCGTGGCGAGGGGTTTGATATCCTTAAACGCACGCAATGGGGCTACACTTCCAACCCCAATCTGGGGGCGGCCATGCTGGTTGGCCTGGGCTGTGAAGTGTTCCAGATCGGTCGCATGAAGGAGATGTATGGCATCACCGAAAGCGACACGTTCCAGACCATGACCATTCAGGAGCGTGGCGGCACGCGCAAGATCATCGAATGGGGCATCGAGCAGATGAAGGAAATGCTGCCCATTGCCGCGCGCGCCAAACGCGAAACGGTCGATGCGTCGGAACTGACGCTGGCCCTGCAGTGCGGTGGCTCGGATGGCTATTCGGGCATCACCGCCAATCCAGCACTGGGTTATGCCGCCGATATTCTGGTGCGCAATGGTGGTACCGCCATCCTCAGCGAAACCTCGGAAATCTATGGCGCCGAGCACTTGCTGACGCGGCGCGCCGTGTCGCGCGAGGTCGGTGAAAAGCTGATCAGTCGCATCCACTGGTGGGAAGATTACACCAAGCGCAACCATGGCGAGATGAACAATAATCCATCGCCCGGCAACAAGCTGGGCGGTCTGACAACGATTTTGGAAAAGTCGCTCGGCGCGGCAGCAAAGGGTGGCACCACGCCGCTCACGGCTGTCTACGAATATGCCGAAAAGATCACCGAAAAGGGATTTGTGTTCATGGACACACCCGGCTTCGATCCGGTCTCGGCGACGGGCCAGGTGGCTGGTGGCGCCAATGTTCTGGCCTTCACCACGGGGCGCGGCTCGGCCTATGGCTGCAAGCCAGTGCCTTCAATCAAGCTGGCGACCAATTCGGACATGTATGAGCGCATGACCGAGGATATGGACATCAATTGCGGCGACATCATCGATGGCGTTTCGATCGAGGACAAAGGCCGCGAGATCTTTGATCTTATTCTCAAGACAGCCTCTGGCGAGCAGACCAAGTCGGAAGCTCTGGGATATGGCGACAACGAGTTTGTGCCCTGGCAGGTCGGCGCCACGATGTAGCGATCGGTTATTATCTCAGCCGATAGACTGACGCCTGCCGTTGTGTTGTCTGCCGCGCGTCACCGACATCGCCGACTGCGTATGAAGCTATTGGTACGAGTTGATCCACGGGCAGATCGCGGCGCTGTGGGTCGCCGATCAACACGGTGATGCCGACTGCATGACAGCGCTGCAGAAAAGGCAGCATCCGGCCTGCCGTTTCCGCATTGTAGAAGACGTCACCGCCTGCGATCACAGCGATATCGATCGGCGGTGGGCCGTCCAGATCAATCTCGACAAGGTCAATCATACAGCAATTGGCAGTCGCATTCAGCGCTATGGCCGCCCGGCCATAGGCGTCGATTTCGGCGGCGATGGCCGTTGCGCCCGCCATGGTGGCGGCTATTCCGACAAGGCCTGATCCCGCCCCCAGATCAAGTACGGTCCTGCCAGCGATCAGCTCGGGATGCGCCCTAAAGTGGTGGGCGAGCGCCAGGCCACCAGCCCAGGCATAAGCCCAGTAGGGAGCCGCCGCGTCGCCGGTTTTTGCCTTGGCCAAGTGGGACAGGCGGCTGCCCGAGTGGGCTATATAAAGACTGATTTCGGGCAGGCCTGGCACAGCTTGCAGCTGTAAATTGGCTTTTATGAACGCGGTAGCATCGTGGCTCAACGCCGCTGCACCCCCTGAATATTGACATGGGTCGACATCAGGAACTGGTTGCAGGTGATGAATAGCCGGTTCCGCTTTGGTCCGCCGAACTCCACGTTGGCGGTCTTGGCGCCGGTGTGGATGCGGCCAAGCAGTGTGCCTTGGGGGTCATAGACATTTACGCCCAACCCGGCACTGCTCCAGATATTGCCCGCAACATCAAGACGGAACCCATCAGAGAGCCCGCTATCGATATCGGCGAAGACCTTGGGACTGGTCAACCGGGCGCCCTCGACATTGAACTGACGGATCTGGATGGGCCATTCGGGGTCATGGCTGCGACCGGTATCTGATACGTAAAGCAGCGATTCATCGGGCGAAAAGGCCAGTCCATTGGGCTTGGCAAAGTCGTCGGCGACCACGGTCAGTGAGTTGTCTGCGGGATCAAAGCGATAGACGAAGCAACCGGGCTGCTCCTGTTCAGAGCGATAGCCCTCATAGTCCGAAACGATGCCGTAGGGCGGATCGGTGAACCAGATCGTGTCATCGGATTTGACCACCACGTCATTGGGTGAGTTGAGGCGTTTGCCCTGATAGCTATCGACCAGAGTAGTGATCGTGCCATCATATTCGGTGCGCAGTACGGCGCGGGCACCGTGCGAGCAGGAAATCAGCCGACCCTGACGGTCGCGGGTGTTGCCGTTGACGAAATCGGAGGGTGCGCGAAAGGTGGTAACGCCAAGTCCGGGCACAAATTTTAGCATGCGATTGTTGGGAATATCGCTCCACACCAGGTAATTGCCATCGGCGAACCAGACCGGTCCTTCGGCCCACAGGCACTGGTCGTAATGGGTTTCGAGGGGCGCGATGCCGATCGTGAGTTCCTTGAACCGGTTGTCGATAATCTCAAGTGCGTCGCCGCTGATTGCCATAGTCGCCCCCTCTCGTTTTGTGCGCATTTGATGGCAAGCAGTGTCGAGTGGCAAGTCGATCTGTCATGAGATGTGGCGGCCCGTCAGCCCGACGAGCGCGAGGGCCCTCGTTTCTCAATACTCGCGATGTATGCAGTGCTTGGACGCGTCCCACCAGCAATTGACGACTAACATGTTAGTTGCTAGGGCATGCGGACAGTTCAGGAGCGCCGCACATGTCCAGTCTCGACAAGATCCTCACCGTTGACGAGATGAAAACCCAGGCGCGGCGTTCAGTGCCCAAGATGTTCTTCGAATACGCCGACTCCGGCAGCTATACCGAGGGCACCTATCGCGCCAATGAGAGCGACTTCAACAAGATCAGCCTCAAGCAGAAGGTGGCCGTCAATCTCGAGGGACGCAATCTCAAGACCGAGATGCTGGGCAAGCAGATCACCATGCCTGTTGCGATTGCACCTGCTGCGACGGGCGGCATGCAGATTGCTGATGGCGAGATCAAGGCCGCCAAGGCAGCCGAGAAATTCGGCGTGCCCTTCACGCTCTCGACCATGGCGGTGTGCTCGATCGAGGACATTGCCGATAACACGAGCGCGCCATTCTGGTTTCAGCTCTATGTGATGCGCGACCGCGACTTCATCGAACGGTTGATTGATCGGGCCAAGGCAGCGAAGTGCTCGGCGCTGGTACTGACCATGGATCTGCAGATCCTGGGCCAGCGTCACAAGGACATTCACAACGGGCTCTCCACCCCGCCCAAGTTCAACGCCAAATCGGTATGGCAGATGATGCAGCACCCCTTGTGGTGCGCGCGCATGCTGGGCACCAAGCGGCACACCTTCCGCAATATTGTGGGGCATGTGGGGGGCGATCACGATCTGGCTTCGCTCTCGGCCTGGACGGCCAGCCAGTTTGATCCAACGTTGAACTGGGCTGATATCGCCTGGGTGAAGAAGCGCTTTGGCGGCCCGGTAATCGTCAAGGGCGTGCTGGACCCCGAAGACGCCAAGGCTGCGGTCGACAATGGTGCTGATGCCGTGATTGTTTCCAATCATGGCGGTCGCCAGCTTGACGGCGCGCCCTCCACCATTCGGGTTTTGCCCGAGATCATGGATGCCATTGGCAAGCGCACGGAAGTCTATCTCGATAGCGGCATTCGCTCGGGTCAGGATGTGGTCAAGGCACTGGCCTATGGTGCCAAGGGCACCTTTATCGGTCGCCCCATGCTGTACGGGCTAGGCGCGGGCGGTGAAGCCGGTGTGACCCGGGTGCTGGAGATCATGCGCAAGGAACTCGACACCACCATGGCGCTGTGCGGCGAGCGCGACATTCTCGATGTTGGGCTGCACAATATCTATTCCAACGACATTCTTCCCCGCAACGCGCCGGTCGCCAACGCCTAGCTGCGATAACGTGCGGCGCTGATGTCACCTTCGGTGAGCTGGACGTAAACCGCCTGGGACACCGCTTGCATCTGATCGACGGGCAGGGTGCCAACCACTGTGCAGGTGATGCGGGCGTTGGCCCAGTAAAAGGCCTCGGTATTGTCCACACTGGCCAATTGGGTGACCTGTTGCCGGTCGGGGAGCGCGGCCGTCACATAGACGGTGATGCGCTGCTGGCTGGTATTCTCATACATTAGCTGGGCTGCCCGGCCGCCCAGTTCCGGTTCGCCCGGCAGCAGTCGACCACCGACCAAGGCAAATCCCTGGGCGCTCAGATCGGGCATGCCCAGATTGGTGTCGAGACGGTTGGAGAGCCAGCTCGAGAGATGGGCACTGTCATCGCCGCCCACTTCGACTGCATGACGGTTTTCGGCGACAAAGACCGTGTGGGCATTGACTGCATCGGCGATCAGCGTGGCGCTGGCTGTGGGGGCATCAAAAACAGGTCGGGCAAACCAGCCGGCGCCCAGACCGAGTGCCAAAAGTACGACTGCCGCTGCGGCCCAGCGCCAGATCCGGCCACGGTGCTGGATCTGTTCGGCGGCAATTCGGCGCGCGCGCAAGCGTGCCGGAACCGGTTCGGCAGCGACGGGGTCGAAAAGGCTCTGCAATGCCTGGGTCTGGCGCTGCATCAAGGCGAGTTCGGCGGCTGCGTCGGGATTGGCCGCCAGATAGGCCTGGACGGCCGGGATCTGTGCAGGATCCAGCTGTCCATCGACGAAGGCCATCAGTGTGTCACGGGTGATCAGGCTCATTTTACCGTCCTCAGATGCGGCTCGGCGGGTGTGCCTGTGGCCAGACGCAGGGCATGGCGGGCCCGGCCCAGCCGGCTCATCAGCGTACCTAGCGGGATTTTGAGAATGGCGGCGGCCTCCGCATAGGGCAGGCCTTCAAGGGCGATCAGCAGCAAGGCTTCCTTCTGCTCCAGTGGCAGGGTGTCGATAGCACGGGCCGTTTCGGCCAGTGCAATATGGCCCGGTTGCGGGGCGGGGGTCGAGGGCTCGGGAACGCGGTCAAAGTCCACCGGTTGGCCACGCCGCTGTGCCTGGCGCAATTGATTGCGATGCAGGTTGAGCAACACAGTGAATAACCAGGCGCGGACTGGTCCAGTGGGTCGGAACAGGCCGCGTCTGGAAATGGCGCGTTCGAGGCAGTCCTGAACCAGATCGTCGGCCAGATCGGCATTGCGTGTCAGCGCCCGGGCATAGCGCCGCAGGGCCGGTACGCAGGTTTCGACCTGATCAAGGAAATCGCTCACTGGACCGCCGGGGGCTTATTGAACTGCAAGATGCCAGACGCCGCCGACGCCGTCACCTGTGGTCTCGCCGGGCTGGGTGTCGTTGATCCAATAATAGAGCGGCGCGCCCTTATAGGCCCACATGCTGGTGCCGTCGGTGCGCTCGACAACGCTGAATGCGTCATCTGCCGTGGCACCGTCATCGGCCAAGAGCGGGGGCCAGTTGGCGGCGCACTGATCGTAGCAATTGCTGACGTTTTCGCTGTCCTTGTCGAAAATGTAAAGCGTCATGCCATTGGCATCGGTGAGCACTGTCTGGCCAGCAATGTCGGCTGCTTTGACCGCGCCGCCAGCAAGCTCCTGGGCCAGGGTTGGTGCGGTCAGAAAGGCGAGTGCGGCAGCGCCTGCCAGAATTGAACGAATAAGCATGGAAATCTCCCTCTGGGTTCGGGCCACGAATGCGGCCTTCACTGACATCAACAGCAGGCGCGGCGGTTTAATCCCGTCGATGGAAAAGAAATTGGGGTGGTCCGATTATGCTGTCTGAGCAACATGATGCTGGACACGACGGCGCTACATTGCTTTTGTAGCGCCAACTGGTGCGCGCCATCTGGGAGAGGGTGGACGTGACACTGGCATCGCACGCAAAAGTGCGTGCGAGTTAGGGAGAAATAGAATGAAGAGACGCGAATTCTTCAAGTCGGCCTCGGTCGCTACGATCGGTGCTGCGGCAGCAACAACGCTTGCCACACCTGCCATTGCTCAGGATGTCTACAACTGGCGCATGGTTACCACCTGGCCCAAGAACTTCCCCGGTCTGGGCGTTGGCGCACAGAAGCTGGCTGATCGCATCACCAATGCCTCGGGCGGTCGCCTGAATGTTCAGGTGTTCGCATCGGGCGAAATGGTGCCCGGCCTTCAGGCTCTGGATGCCGTGATCGACGGTTCGGCCGAAATGAGCCATGGCGCTGCCTATTACTGGCAGAACAAGAGTCAGGCACTGAGCTTCTTCACGGGGGTGCCATACGGCATGACCAGCCGTGAACTGGCTTCCTGGGTGCGCTATCTCGGCGGCCAGGAACAGTGGGACAAGATCTACGACCAATTCGGCCTCAAGGGCTATCTGTCGGGTGATACCGGTACTCAGGCTGGCGGCTGGTTCAAGAACGAACTGACCGGCGTTGCTGATGTGCAG
The DNA here is from genome assembly GCF_018334155.1 of Devosia litorisediminis. Classification (NCBI taxonomy): domain Bacteria; kingdom Pseudomonadati; phylum Pseudomonadota; class Alphaproteobacteria; order Hyphomicrobiales; family Devosiaceae; genus Devosia; species Devosia litorisediminis. The sequence continues at coordinate 53,930 of NZ_JAGXTP010000001.1, forward strand.
GGTCTGCGCTTCCGTACGCCTGGTCTGGGCGGTCAGGTCTGGGCCAAGCTTGGCGCCTCGGTGACCAATATGGCAGCTGGCGAAATCTTCGCTGCGCTGCAGTCCGGTACGCTTGATGCCGCTGAATTCGTTGGCCCGTACAACGATCTGGCACTGGGCTTCTATCAGGTTGCCAAGAACTACTACTTCCCAAGCTTTGTTGAGCCGGGTCTTGCCACCGAACTGGTGGTCAACAAGTCCAAGCTGGCTGAGCTGCCACCTGATCTGCAGGAACTGGTCAGCGTTTGCGCCCAGGCATCCTATGATGACGTGGCGTCGGACATGTACGCCAATGATCCGCGCGCACTGCGCTCGCTGGTTGATGATCACGGCGTTCAGGTCCGCGCATTCCCGGATGAAATCCTGGAAGCCGGCGCCAAGGCATCGATGGAAGTGATTGCCGAGATCCGCGAAGGCGGCGATGCACTCACCAAGGAAACGGCAGAGAGCTTTATCTCGGCCTTCAACCTGCTGCGTGAACGCACCGAAGGTACGGATGCACCGTTCCTCACCGCACGTCAGAAGTACATCAAGTACTAAGCTGTCAGTCGGATCTAACAAAGAAAAGCCCGGGCTCGCGCCCGGGCTTTTTGCTGTTTGGAATACTGCGTCTGCCTAGTGGTAGAGCAGTTCGGGTAGCCATGTCACCAATTGGGGGAACATGAACAACAGGGCCAAGCCCACCACCTGCAGCAGCACGAAGGGGATGACCCCGCGATAGATCATGCCGGTGCTCACCTGTGGTGGCGCCACGCCGCGCAGATAGAACAGTGCGAAGCCAAAGGGCGGCGTGAGGAAGCTGGTCTGCAGATTTACGCCAACCATGACACCGAGCCAGATTGGATCGACGCCAAGCGTCAGCAGGACTGGTGCGGTGATCGGGATCACGATGAAGATGATCTCGAAGGTGTCCAGGATGAAGCCGAGCATGAACATGATCAACATGACGATGATGGTGGCGCCAATGGCGCCGCCGGGCATGTTGGACAGGAAGGCATGCACCAGATTGTCGCCGCCCATCATGCGGAAGACCACCGAGAATACGGCAGCACCGAACAGGATGATGAACACCATCGATGTGATGGTGGCGGTGGAAATCACTGCCTGGCGCAGGATGCTGAAGGTGAACTTGCGGTTGGCGATGGCCAGCACCATGGCGCCTACCGAGCCGACCGATGCGGCTTCTGTGGGGGTGGCAATGCCGCCCAGGATCGAGCCGAGCACGGCGATGATCAGCAGAAGTGGCGGCACCAGAGCGACCATGACTTCGCGGGCCAGGTGCTTTTTCTCATCTTCAGGAACCGGGGTTGCCGGCGCCGAAGCGGGATCGGTGATGGCTTTGTAGATCACCCAGCACAGGTACAGGCCGACCAGCATCATGCCGGGCAGCAGGGCACCGGCAAACAGTGCGCCAACCGAAACGGGTTCGGGCGCGAAGTTGCCTTTTTCCATCTGAACCTGGGCGTTGATGCCGGCAAGCATGTCGCCCATGAAGATCAGCACGGTGGAGGGTGGAATGATCTGACCCAGCGTGCCCGAGGCGCAGATAACGCCCGTGGCCAGCTTGGGATCGTAGCCCGCCCGCAGCATCGCCGGCAGCGAGATCAGGCCCATGGTGACCACTGTGGCGCCCACAACGCCGGTGGAAGCGGCCAGCATGGCGCCCACGATAATGACGGAGATGCCCAGGCCGCCGCGCAGATTGCCGAAGAGCTTGCCCATGGTCAGCAGCAGGCGCTCGGCGATACCACTGCGCTCAAGCATGACGCCCATGAAGACAAATAGCGGCACAGCGACCAGAGTTTCGCTGCTCATAAGGCCGATATAGCGACCAATGATCGAGGCATAGTTAGAAGGGTCATAGACCCCCATCAGCCAGCCGACCACGCCAAAGATCAGCGCGGTACCAGCCAGGGAAAAGGCGACGGGGAAACCAATCAGCAAGACGCCAATGACGCCCACGAACATGAGGCAGGCGAGAATTTCGCCGATCAGAACAGCACTCACGGGGCGGTCTCCGCTTCTTCGTTGTTTACGTAGCGCAGATGCGCGGGCAGCAGGTCCTGCTGTCCGGTCAGCACCAGAATGGCGCGGCAGGCCATGGCGATGCCTTGCAGGCCGACCAGTACGGCAAACACGATGATGAAGCTCTTGAGCACGAACAGGCCCGGCATGCCGCCGACATTGCCCGAGGCCTCCTGATAGCTCCAGGAGCGGGCGATGGCGGGCCAGCCATAGGTCAGGACGACGTAGATAAAGGGCAGCAGGAAGACCACCACGCCGAACAGGTCGGCAATGGCTTTCCAGCGGGTCGAGGCGGGGCGGTAGAAGATGTCAACGCGGACGTGATCATCGCGCAGCAGCGCAAAACCGGCAACGCCGGTGAACATGGCGCCGCTCAGCCAGACATAGAGGTCCTGCATCCACAGCACGCTGGTTGAAAAGACGTAACGCTGCACAACAACGGTGAAACAGACCAGCACACAGGCCAGCGCCAACCAGGAGAGGGTTTCGCCAGCCACCCTGTTGATGGTGCTGATCCCCCTGACAATCCAGGCAAGTAGTTGCAACAGACAGTCCTCCCCTTTTGTCGCCGAGTGGCCGAGGGTTTTTGTTCCATTCCCGGCTCTATTGCAAATGGATTGAGCAGCATAAGGGGCCAAGGTCAACAGCTACGGGGCTTTGGGGGGCGAATGAGCGCGTGTGGCTGGTGACAAACTGGGCAAAAATGCTATGTCGCAGCCGACAGCGCGAAAGTGGCGTAGTGTCAGCCAAGGAGGCCTGAATGTTTGTTGTTGGTGGCGAAAGCCTGATCGATCTCAAGGCCGAGGTGGCACTGCCCGGTGGCGAACTTATCGGACGCGATGGTGAAAACCAGATCGTGATGACCGCGCATCAGGGCGGTTCGCCTTATAATTGTGCGATCGCCTTGTCCAAGCTGGGTAACACGACCGGCTTCCTGTGCCCGATTTCGTCGGATGCCTTTGGCGACTACCTGCTGGGGCCGCTGGAAGCTGCAGGCGTTGTCGCCTTGTTGCCTGAGCGCGTGTCGGAATATACGACGCTGGCCGTTATCAATTTTGATGAAAACCACAATGCGCGCTATGGCTTTTATCGTTCCGCCGATGGCGCTATCGACGCCGCCAGGGCCATTGCTGCACTGCCCGCCCAGCTTGAGCTATACCAGATTGGCGGGTTCTGCCCGATCAAGCCGGCGGAAGCTGAACAATGGCAGCAGGTGGTGCATGCCGCCATCGCCAAGGGCGCGACCATTTCGATGGACCCCAATGTACGCCCAAGCCTGATCGATGATTTCGAAGGCTACAAGGCGCGGCTGTCGAGCTTTCTGGACCTGGCCCATGTCGTGAAGGTATCCGAGGAAGACCTCGAAGCGCTCGACAGTACGAAGGCTCTTGAGCAACACGCTGCCGACCTGTTGGCCCGTCCCAATTGCGAACTTGTCGTGGTGACGCTGGGCGAAAAAGGATCACATGCCTTTACCGCTGCGGGAACCGCGCAGGCCGCTATCTATGCACCGCCGGTTTTTGGGGACACAGTGGGCGCCGGTGACAGTCTGATGGCAGGCATTCTGTCCTGGCTGAACGAGCGCGACCTTCTCAAACCGGGCAAGCTCAACGCTCTGGGCGATGCCGCACTGGCAGACATGCTGCGTTTTGGCGCAGTGGTGGCCGGTATCAATTGTGGTCGCAAGGGCTGTAAGCCGCCGACCCGTGCCGAAGTCGACGCCGTTCTGGGTGGCTGAGCGTGCTGCTCCCTATCTCGCGGCCTCGTGAGGACATCGCCGATTGCTCCGACCGGCTCGCTCTGCTTGTATCGCCTGATCAGTTGAGGGGGGTGAATGATGCGGCGGTGGATCTGGGGTGTGGCGGCTGCGGCCATCATTGGTGTCGGTGCGGCTGTTTACATGCTCAAGCCGGTTAGCGGGCCTGAACGCGATTTGACGCTGATTGGTGACGTTACGCGTGGCAATTACCTGATCCGTCTGGGCGGTTGTGTCGCTTGTCACACCGATACCGCCAATGACCGAGCCTTCCTGTCAGGCGGTGCCGGACTTGAAACACAGTTTGGTACTTTTGTGCCGCCTAATATTACCTCCGATAAGGCCGCTGGCATCGGCGACTGGACCATTTCGCAGTTCAGTGACGCGATGAGCAATGGCATGGGGCCGCAGGGTAATCTCTATCCCGTGTTTCCCTATGAGCATTATACGCTGATGAGCGATCAGGAGATCGTCGATCTCTACGTGGCACTGATGGCCACCGAACCGGTGAGTGATGCGGCGCCCGCGAGCGATATTGGCTTTCCCTTCAATATCCGGCTTGCCATGGCGGGGTGGAAAAACCTGTTCTTTTCTCCTGGCCGATTTGTGCCTGAAGCCGACAAATCCGACGCCTATAATCGCGGCAAGTATCTGGCTTATGGGCCAGCCCATTGCGTAGCCTGTCACTCACCGCGCAACGCATTGGGGGCGCTCGACTGGGGTCAGGCGCTAACTGGTTCGCCAGGCGGTGTGGGTGGCAAGGCACCACCCCTGACCCCTGCCGCGCTGATCGACGAAGGGTATGATGCCGAGACACTGGCGCAAACGCTTGTCGACGGGTTTACGCCGGGCTTTGATCTGCTGGGGGGGGCGATGGGCGAAGTCGTTGCCGAAGGCACCTCACAATGGACCAAGGAAGATCGCATGGCGCTGGCAGAATTCCTGCTGGCCGAGTGATCAGGCGTTGGCGCGGATTGCCAGCGCTTCATCGAGCGCCATGGTGGTGTGGTGCTCCCAGTGCTCGTCAGTTTCGGGAAAATCGGTGCGGTAGTGGCCACCTCGGCTTTCGGTGCGCTTGAGCGCTGCCGCTGCGACCAGAGTGGCCGAAGTGGTCATGTTGAGAAAAGCACTGGTGACGTGCTCGGCCGTGGCTTCGAGCCGGGCGATCTGCTGCAGGGCTAGGTTAAGGCCGGCAACATCGCGTTCTACGCCCACCAGATCGGTCATGACCCGGCGCAATTGCTGGACGGCGGGGAGGTCGCGCAAAATGGCCTCGGCCTTGGCGCCTTCGGCTTCGTCCCATTCGATGCCCTTGAACGGGGCAAGATTGCGTACGGGCTCGAGCCCGCCAATGTCATCGGCGATCCGGGCGCCATAGACCGTGGCCTCTAGTAGCGAATTCGAGGCCAGTCGGTTGGCGCCATGCAGACCCGTGCAACTGGCTTCGCCGCAGACCCAAAGGCCGGGGAGTGAAGAGCGCCCGCGTTCGTCGACCTTAACGCCGCCCATGTGAAAATGGGCTGCGGGGGTAACCGGGATCATGCCCGCAACCGGGTCGATACCGGCATCAAGGCAATACTGGGAGACGGTCGGAAAACGCGTCAGAATATCGGCACCCAAGACCTGCCGTGTGTCGAGAAAGACCTGTCGGCCTGACTGGATCTGTCGGAAATTGGCGCGGGCGACAATGTCCCGCGGCGCCAGTTCGGCGTCGGGATGAATGGCGGGCATGAAGCGCTCGCCCAGATCATTGACCAGAATGGCGCCTTCGCCGCGCAGTGCTTCGGTAGCAAGCGGGGCTGGGTCGGCGTCTGTAGCAATGGCGGTCGGGTGAAACTGCACGAATTCGGCATCGGCAATCAGCGCTCCGGCGCGAGCTGCCATGCCCATGGCATGTCCGCGCACGCCCGGCGGATTGGTGGTGACAGCGTAAAGGCCGCCTAGACCACCAGCAGCCAGTACGGTTGCACGCGCGCGGATGAACACGGGTTCGGAGTAGCGGTCGCCCAGCTTGCGGCAGAAGACACCGACAATGCGACCATTGTCGCGGGCTAGGCTGAGCGCGGTAATGCCTTCGACGACGCGGATAGAGGGGGTGCGGCGCACTTCGGCGATGATTGCCTGCATGATGGCCCAGCCCGCGCGATCACCCTCGACCTTGACGATGCGGTTGGCCGAATGGGCTGCTTCTTTGCCCAGCGCATAATTGCCGAAATCGTCGCGATCAAACGGAGTGCCCCAGCGCGCCAGATCTTCAATCCGGGCAGCCGCTTCTGCCGTCACACTCTCGGCGGTCCCGTGATCGACAATACCGGCGCCCGCCATTTCGGTGTCGGCGGCATGTGCGTGAGAGCTGTCGCCCTGTCCCACCGCGGCGGCTACACCGCCCTGAGCCCAGGCCGAGCTGGCCCCCATGCCCAACGGCTTGGGTGAGAGTACCGTGACGGGTCGCGGTGCCAGCTTGAGCGCGGTGAACAGACCGGCCAGTCCGGCACCCACAATCAGGGCGCCGTCGGCATTGAGGGTGTTGTCGATGACGGTCATGGCCGGCTCCGGGCGGTTCTCAAATTAGGTAATTGCCCTTAAGGTCTTTTGCGTAGCAAGACCGGAGCCAAAATGACGGCGCGATCTGATGACGAAAACGGGCTTGGCGAAGAGCGTCAGAGCGGCTTTGCCGCGGCTGCGCCGCTTGAAGCTTATGAGGCGATCTACCGGCTGGTACTGAGCGCCTACCGATATCGTTGCGCGTTGACTGGCGAGCAGTTTCTGGCCGATGTGGGGCTGCTGCATCCGCATCTGGCAGTCGAGGCGATCCGGCCGCGCGAGACCGGCGGCCCGCTGCAGATCAACAACTACATTGCGCTTGAAGAGCATGCTGCTCTGGCCTTTCGCCGAGGACAGATCCTGATCGAGGACGATTACGGCATTACCGTGCCTAACCCCGACGCATTGGACCCGGCAGTTCTGGTGCGGCTCAACGCCGATCGACGCCTGCTCGTGCCGGTGGAGGGGCTGTTTCAACCCAGTCCGGCCCATCTGGCCTTCCACCGTCAACACGTGCTGGGGGCCTAGTCGCCCTTCCGGCTCATGTCGATCATGCGCTCCACGGCCAGCCGCGCTGCGGGAATGATTTCTTCGGGCACCGTAACTTCCTCAGTCATGGTGTGCAGCGACCACAGGATGTTCTCGAGGTTGATGCGCTTCATGTGCGGGCAGATATTGCAGCCGCGCAGGAAATCGACACCGGTGGTTTCACTGGCAACGTTGTCGGACATGGAGCACTCGGTTACCATTACGACCCGGGCGGGGCGTTCGGTCTTGACCCAGTCGATCATGGCAGCAGTCGAGCCAGCAAAATCTACCGCATCGATAACCTCGGGCGGGCATTCGGGATGCGCGATGATCTTGGCGGTGGGATAGGCGTGGCGCAGTTCGGAGATGTCTTCTGCGGTGAAGGTCTCGTGCACCTCGCAGGCCCCCGCCCAGGTAATCACCTTCTTGGAGGTCTTTTTGGCGGTGTTCTTGGCCAGATACTGGTCGGGGATCATGATGACGCTGTCACCCTCGACCCGATTGACGATGTCGAGTGCATTGGACGAGGTGCAGCACACATCGGTCACGGCCTTAACGGCCGCCGAGGTGTTCACATAAGTCACAACGGGCACGCCGGGATACATCTCGCGCATGGCGATGACGTCTTCGGCGGTGATTGAGGAGGCCAATGAGCAGCCGGCGCGGCTGTCGGGAATGAGCACAGTCTTGTCGGGATTGAGCAGCTTCGAGGTTTCGGCCATGAAGTGAACGCCGCACTGGACGATGACCTGCTGGCGGACCTTTGTGGCCTCAACGGCAAGCTGGAGGCTGTCGCCAACAATGTCGGCGACACCGTGATATATCTGCGGTGTCTGGTAGTTATGGGCCAGAATGACCGCGTCCTTTTCCTTCTTGAGCCGGTTGATCTCAAAAATCAGCGGGGCATAGAAGGACCATTCGATCTCGGGGATCTTGTCGCGCACCCTGTCGTACACCTTGGCGGTGGCGCGCTCGATGGCCTTGGAGAATTTCAGATCGAAGTGCTCGGCGAGTATGGTGCGCGCCTCATCAAGAGGCGTCAACGCGTTAATTGTCTGCACCATGCACGATCCTCCCGAGGTCGAGCCGGAACCTAGGGATTTTTGCGTCGCTTTTCAATGAACGGGCTTGCTAGAATTTTGCCAAGCTCCTAACCCTTGGCCAACTAACAGCTGAAAGGCCCACCATGCCGCAAGATACCGCTGCCCTTCGTTCCATCCTGTCGCTGGCCCCCGTTGTGCCGGTGATCATTCTTGACGATGTCAGCCAGGCGCGGCCATTGGCCGAGGCGCTGGTTGCCGGTGGGCTACCCATTCTGGAAGTGACGCTGCGAACGCCAAATGCGCTCAAGGTGATGGAAGAGATGGGCAAGGTTGAGGGCGCCATTGTTGGTTCGGGTACGGTGCGCAGCGCGCTGCATATGAAGCAGTCGGTTGATGCCGGTTGTCAGTTCATGGTGTCGCCTGGCATTTCGCCGCGCATTCTGGACGCCGCCGACGATATCAGCATTCCACTGCTGCCCGGTATTGCAACGCCAAGCGAAGCGATGACGGCTGCAGAGCGGGGCTATGGCTTTCTCAAGTTCTTCCCGGCCGAAGCCAATGGCGGTGCGCCGGTGCTCAAGGCCTTTGCCTCGCCGCTGGCCGATATCACTTTCTGCCCCACCGGCGGTATCGATCCTGCCAAGGCCAAGGTCTATCTGGGCCTGCCCAATGTGATCTGCGTGGGCGGGTCCTGGATCATGCCTGCCGACGCGCTGGCTTCCAATGACTGGGGCCGCATCGAAGTGCTGGCCCGCGAAGCCAGTCAGCTGCGCGGCTAGTTGAATGCGCCTGCCCGTGGTGCATTTGAATCCATGAGCATCGCTCCGCGTAGGATCGCGGCGGTCATTGGGCTTGTTGTCGGTCTTGCGCTGCCCGGTGCCGTTCGCGCCGAGACGGTGCATGTTGCGGTTGCCGCCAACTTTACGGCCGTGGCTGAACAATTGGCCCTCCTGTTTGCCGCCGAAACAGACCATCACCTGGTCTATAGTTTCGGGGCAACCGGCCAACTCTACGCCCAGATCAGCCAAGGCGCGCCCTATGCGGTGCTCCTGGCTGCCGATGCGGCACGACCCAGCCGGGCCATTGCCGAAGGCTTTGGCGTGGCGGGAACACAGTTCACCTATGCAGTTGGTGCGCTGGCGCTCTATAGCCGATCGATGGATGTGGGTGACGGGGCGGCTTTGTTGCGTTCCGGTGGGTTCAACAAGCTTGCCATGGCCGATCCACAATCGGCGCCCTATGGTCTGGCCGCCCAGCAGGCACTTGATCGTCTGGGGTTAACGGCGGCGCTGGCGCCAAAACTGGTAATCGGACAAAATATCACCCAGACGTTGCAGTTTGTTGAAAGCGGCAACGCAGAAGCCGGGTTCGTCGGGCTGAATCAGGTGGCGGGCAAAACGGGTATCTGGATTGTGCCAAAAGGGCTCTACGAGCCCATTGCACAGGACGCGGTATTGCTTAACCCCGGGCGCGACAGCGCAGCGGCGCGGGCATTTCTGGCCTTCCTGCGCAGCGAGACGGCCCATCGTGTGATAGAAGCGGCGGGCTATGACTTCAGCAGTGGACCGCCGCAATGAATCTGGCTGAGCTATGGCCGCCGATCAGCGTGACGCTGAGTCTGGCCAGTATCAATACGCTGATCCTGTTGCTGGTGGGCACGCCGATTGCCTGGTGGCTGGCGCGTAGCAGGAGCCGTTATCGTGAACTGGTTGGCGCGCTGGTGGCCATGCCGCTGGTCTTGCCGCCAACCGTGCTGGGTTTTTATCTGCTGATAGCGCTTGGTCCTGATGGCCCGGGTGGCTGGATCGCCGGCCTGTGGGGCGGGCGCACGCTGGCCTTTTCCTTCACCGGTCTGGTTATCGGTTCATTCTTTTATTCACTGCCCTTCATGGTCCAGCCGCTGCGCAATGGATTTGCCGCCATTGGGGATGATCCGCTTGAAGCCGCATCAAGCCTTGGCGCGAGCAATTGGCAACGCTTCTGGCGGGTGGCGCTGCCCTTGGCGCGGTCGGGCTATATCACAGGCGCTGTGATGACCTTTGCCCACACGGTGGGGGAGTTTGGCGTAGTCCTGATGATTGGCGGCAATATCCCGGGGCAGACCAAGGTCACGGCCATTGCGCTTTATGACTATGTCGAGCGCCTGCAATGGGGGCAGGCGCATATATTGGCGCTGGGCATGGTGGTCTTCGCCTTCGTGGTCATTGCGGTGACGCTGACGATTGATCGACGCATCAATGTGCCCATGCCCTAGTCGGCTTGGGTGACGGCTTTGAGCATGGGCTTGGTGATGGACTGGGTGATCTCGAAATAGTCTGTCCATGGGTCAGCTTCACTGGCGCATTCGGCGGCAGCGGCGAGCGTAAACTGGTTGGCGGACTTGACGTTCTGCAGCTCATCCCAGCTCACGGGCACGGCAACTGGAGCGCCTTCGCGGGAGCGGCTGGACCAGGGGGCGATCGCCGTCGAACCGCGTTCATTACGCAGATAGTCGATAAACAGCTTACCCTTGCGCTTGGCCTTGCTCATGGTGGCGATGTAGCGATCGGGCTGGTCGTCGGCCAGTCGTTGCGCCAGACCCTTGCAGAAGGCTTTCACCTCGGGCCACGCAACCCTTGGTGTCAGCGGGGCAATGACATGTACCCCCTTGCCGCCGGACACCAGCGGGTAACTTTTGAGCCCCAGGGCATTGAGCACGTCGCGTATATCGGTGGCCGCTGCGCGCACATCGGCAAAGCCGAGCCCTTCATCGGGATCAATGTCAAAGATGATGCGCTCGGGCTTTTCGACATCCTTGTTGCGTGCCCCCCAGAGATGCCATTCGAGCACGTTCATCTGCGTGCCCGCGATCAGGCCGGCCAGATCGTCGATATAGAAATAGTCTTCCTTGCTACCGTCCTTTTCGGTGATCAGCAGCGACTTCATGGCGTCCGGGAAGCCGCCCGTGTCGTGTTTCTGGAAGAAGCAGTAGTTGGCACGACCCTGTGGGCAGCGCAGCAGGCTGAGCGGACGGTTGGCGACGTAGGGCAACATGCGTTCAGCGACCGCAGCGTAATAGGCAACCAGTTCGGCCTTGGTTACGCCCTGTCCGGGATAGACCACCCGATCAGGGCTGGTCAGGCGGACAGCGGCCTTGTCAGCAGCGGCGCTACCCGCCTTGGCGTTCAGTAGCGCAGTCTCAGGCCGATCGGTCGGTTTTTCCAGTGTGACGTCCTTGGCGGATTTGTCTTCGCGCAGGCCCAGAAACGAGGGATGGCGCAGAATCCCGTCCGGGGTAAACTCCGCATAGCCGATTTCCGCCACCAGCTCTGGCGTGATCCAGCGGGCATTGCGGGCGATGGGTTTGGGCACTTGGGCGAAAGGGCTGGTCTTGCGGCTGCGGCTGTCGAGCTGGCGCTGCAACTCTTCTGCGACATCGACACTGAACCCGGTACCGACACGACCGCGATAGGTCAGCTTGCCATCATCCCAAGTGCCCAAGAGCAAGGAGGCGAAGGTCTTCTTCTTTGACGAAGGCGACCAGCCCGCGATGACAAATTCCTGCCGCCGCGCGCATTTGATCTTGAGCCAGTTGCGATTGCGATCGCTGCGATAGGGAGCATCAGCCTGCTTGGCGATAATGCCCTCATGGTTCTCGCGACATAGGGCGTCGAGTACCTTTTGACCATTGCCCGTGACATGAGTGGAGAGTTGCACGAGCGAAGATGTATCGATGGTACCAAGTAGTGCTTCTAGCCGCCGCTTGCGCTCGGTGAGCTTGAGTTTGGCAGTGTCCTCGCCATTTTCTTCAATCAGATCAAAGGCGAAGAAGGTCAGCGGACCGCCATCGGACAGACGCTGTTTGAGGGTGGAGAAATCGGTGCGCCCCTTGCTGTCAAAGGCGCAGAGCTCGCCATCGATCAGCGCCGTACCCTTGGTGATGCGGCTCAGGGGCGGGACGATGGTGGCGAACTGGTCGGTCCAGTCCTTGCCGTTGCGGGTAAACAGCCGGACCTGATCGCCAGCTATCGCGGCCTGACAGCGATAGCCGTCATATTTCATCTCGAACACCCAATCATTGCCTTCGGGCACCTCGCTGCTCAGCGTCGCGAGCTGCGGCGGGCGAAACTCGGGCAGTTGGCCTGACTTGCCGCTCTTGGGCATGTTGGGTGCGGGATTGTCGACGGCCTTGTCGGGGTCAGAGTGCCAGACGGCATCAGCCTTGGTCTTGGTGGTCTTTTTGGGTTTGAGGCCCTTTGCGATTCCCGCCATATCGCGCCCGGTCGAGACTGATCTTGTGAAGCGAGTGGTAAGCGTTTCTTCGTTCCTTGCCTGCTCATCGCGGTGTTTGATCAGGAGCCAGTTCTGGCGAGCGGGACCCGATTTGCGCTTGGTGTCGCGGCCCTTCATGTGAACCAGAACCCATTCGCCCTTCATGCGCTGACCATGCAGGCGCATTTTCAGGTCGCCGCCCTCCAGCGCTTCATGTGGGTCGCCAATGGGCTCCCAGGTACCCTGATCCCAGAGCATCACGGTGCCGCCGCCATACTCGTCGGGGGGGATCGTGCCTTCAAAATCACCATAGGCGAGGGGGTGATCTTCGACGCGAACGGCAAGCCGCTTGTCACTGGGGTTGTCGGAAGGTCCCTTGGTCACAGCCCAGCTTTTGAGTACGCCATCAAGCTCGATGCGGAAATCATAGTGCAGCCGCGTTGCATCATGTTTCTGGACCACGAAGCGGTGGCCACCGGCAGCTACGGCGCTCTGGCCTGAGGGTTCCTGCGTCTTGGTGAAGTCGCGCTTGGCCTGATAGTCCTTGAGCAGCGTGTCGGCTTTGCTGGCCATGGATCAACTGGCTTTCTTGCGCGGCGCGCTCTTGGCCGGTGTTTTTTTCTTGCCGCCGGAGCTGCCTTCAAGGCTCGATTTGAGCGCTGCCATCAAATCCACGACATTGGAGCCGCTGGGTGCAGCCTCGTCGGGCTCATCCTTGGTGGACACCTTTTTGCTCTTGGATTTCAGCTTGGTGGCGATCAGCTCGCGCAGGGCGGCCTGATAGTGGTCCTTGAACACGCCCGCGTCGAAGGGCGCTGTCTTTTTCTCGATCAGGGCGGTTGCAACTTCGAGCAGTTCGGCGTCGGCCTTCTTTGCCGAGATTTCGGCAAAATACGGATCAGCTTTGCGCAATTCCTCCTCGTAGTGGAGGGTTTCAAGCAGCAGGCCCGTGCCGGTTGGCTTGATGGCAACCAGATATTCCTTGCCGCGCAGGGCCAGCTGACCGAGCCCGACCTTTTCGCTGGCCCGCAAGGCATCGCGGATGACGCGGAAGGCATCTTCGGCCAGATCGTCAGCGGGAACGATGAAATAGGGTTTATCAAAATAGATCGGATCGATTTCGCATGCGCCGACAAACTGCGTCAGTTCCAGGGTCTTGCGCGTGTCGAGTTTGACCGCGTCAATTTCCTCATTGCTGAGCAGGACATAGTCGCCCTTCTCGTACTCAAAGCCCTTCATGATCTCGTCCTTGTCGACGGGACCGACGCCCGCCACTACTTTTTCGTAGTGGATTGGCTTGCCCGTCGGCTCATGGATCTGGCGGAAGCTGGGCTTGGCGCTCGACTTTGTCGCTGTGTAAAGCTCCACGGCAATGGAGACTAGGGAGAGGCGCAACTGGCCTTTCCAGATGGGACGTGACGCTGGCATGGCGGGCTCGCTGGTCTGACGACTTTTGCCAATAACGAGTCCGATTGGGCCTTTGTTCCGCCGCGGTCGGCGTTGCGCGTGCCTCAAGACGCCCATAAGGTCTCGGCAAAATGCGGCATGGGAGAATCGAGAATGGACAGTTTCGGGTTGGACGGCCTCAGCATCACGCTGATTGGTCTGGGTATTCTGGCATTGCTGGTACTGTTTGCCGGTGCCAAGATCGTACCGCAGGGCTACAACTTCACCATTGAGCGGTTCGGCAAATATACCCGTACTCTCAGGCCCGGCCTGAACCTGATCGTGCCGTTCATCGATGCCATCGGCAAGCGCATCAATGTGATGGAGCAGGTGCTCGATGTGCCCCATCAGGAAGTGATCACCCGCGACAATGCCTCGATCACGGCCAATGGCGTGACCTTTTACCAGATACTGGATGCGGCAGCGGCGGCCTATGAGGTCTCCAACCTTGAAAACGCCATTCTCAACCTGACCATGACCAACATCCGCACGGTGATGGGCTCGATGGATCTGGATCAGTTGCTGTCCAATCGCGACGAGATCAATCAGCGCCTGCTTGGGGTGGTTGATGCGGCCGTATCGCCCTGGGGTGTCAAGATCACCCGCATCGAGATCAAGGATATCGACCCGCCCAAGGATCTGGTGGATTCCATGGGGCGTCAGATGAAGGCTGAGCGTGAAAAGCGTGCGGCTATTCTGGAAGCTGAGGGCCGTCGTCAGAGTGCGATCCTGCAGGCGGAAGGCGCCAAGCAGGCCCAGGTTCTTGAAGCCGAGGGCCGCAAGGAAGCCGCCTTCCGCGATGCTGAAGCGCGCGAGCGTTCGGCTGAAGCCGAAGCCAAGGCGACCCAGGTGGTGAGCGAGGCCATCGCCTCGGGCAGTGTGCAGGCGATCAACTATTTCGTCGCCAATAACTATATCAAAGCACTGGAATCCATCGCCAAATCGCCGAACCAGAAGCTGCTGATGATGCCGATGGAAGCGGCCAGCGTCATCGGGGCTATTGGCGGCATCGCTGAAATCGCCAAGGAAACCTTCGGTGACAAGGGACAAGCCGCGGCACGTCCGGGTCGTCCACCCTCGGCAGGGTCGGCGCAATAGGAGGCGGTGATGCAGATCGTTGATCTGATTGTTGCCAATGGACACTGGTCCTGGATTGTTGGCGGATTGGTCTTGCTGGGCCTCGAACTCGTTCTGCCGGGCGGGTTTTTGCTGTGGATGGGCATTTCGGGGATCATTACCGGGTTGCTCACCATGGTGCAGCCCATGCCGTGGCCGCTGCAGTGGCTGATCTTTGGCGGTCTGAGCCTGCTGACAACCTTTGCTTGGGTGCGCTGGAGCCGCAATCGGCCCACACCGACCGATCGTCCCTTTCTAAATAGGCGCGCTGACCATTTTATCGGGCACGAGACAGTGCTGGAGCAGGCTATTGCCCAGGGCTATGGCCGGGTGGTGCTGGGGGATACGGTCTGGCGGGTATCGGGGCCCGAACTGCCTGTCGGGCAGCGCGTGCGGATCGTGGGGAGCGATGGGGCGGTGCTCAAGGTCGAGGCGATCTCTTAGCGTCGGGCAAGTCTTCGTTAACCATAAGATGGAAAGATCGCCACGCCTCGGACAATTGCGTCCGCAGGTGTCGATCGGTACGCCGATTGCCTGTTCACTGGCTGGCGGAGCGGAACTTGTCCTTGCGGTTACGGCACACGATCTGGCGGGCTGGCGCCTTGTGCACATTGTGCCTGGCAGCGCCCGCTATCGCGCAATCGGATGTGTTTACCGGCGACGGGTCGCGTAGCGATAATGACCGGCTGACGCCGGGCATCTACCCCACTGACCCGGTGCTGGCCAATGGCAATTGGCTGCGCGAACCCCACGATCCGTTCTTCGATGTCGACTGGTCGGTGGCGCTGCGCGGCAGCTATACAAAATCCACCAGCGGCGAACGCTTTGATGTCCGCACAATTCCTTCGGTGACGCTAAGCCATACCGGCTCGCGCTCCAATGTGAGCGCTACCGGCAGTGCCGAAATCGTGCAGCCGATCAATGGTCAGATTGATGTCAGCGCCCTGCGCCTGTCGGGTTCGCTTGGCTATGCGCTGGATAGTGACACGACACTGGATGCAGCGGGCCGCTTGTCGGTGACACGTTCACAAGCAGGGACGCCGGGCGTCGCCAGCAATATCGAGGTTGCCCCCCTGACGATCAGCGGTGGCGGCGATCTGGGTGTGACGCGGCAATTCGGCAAGTTCAATGTCGGATTGACCGGCTCGGCTGATCGCACGGTTTATCAGGAGACGACCCTGAGCGATGGCACACGCGTCAACAATGCCGATCAGGACGCCTGGGCGCTCAACACAGGATTGCGGGTGGGCTTTCAGATCACGCCGATCTTTGAAGTGTTCGGCAGAGCCAGCGTTGGCCGCGATGTATTTGACGTGCAGTCGGCATCGCTGGGTCTCAAGCCCGACGCAACCACCAGCTTGCTTGAGGCTGGTGTGACGGGCAAGTGGAACGAGGTGCTCGAGGCAAGTGCATCGACGGGAGTGACGCTGCGACGGTTTGATGCGAGTAGCCTAGGTGAAGTGACCGCTCAGACCTACGACGCCTCGCTGACATTCCGGCCCGATCCGACCATCCAGATGACCGCAGGTCTGTCGACTACTGTAGCGCCTCCGGGCCCAAGCGGGTCAGGATCAACGCGCATTGGCTACGCAGCTGATGGTGAAGTCGCCTATACGGTCAATAGCTGGGTCGCCCTGCGCGCGCTCGCCAATTGGAGCAGTGCGAGCTATATCGGCAGCACTGACACCGAAACCGGTTATGGTTTCGGCGCCGGTGGTGACTATAAGGTCAATGCCCATACCGCGCTGACTGCCGACTACAATTTCGACAAGTCAGACAGCTCGACCAACGGCCCGCAGGAGGCACACCAGGTCAGCGTCGGGATTACGGTATCGCGCTGATACAGACCTAGAGCTGGTCGCCAAAATCGAGATTGCGCAGTTCCTTGATGAAGCCGTCGCGGATATCGTCCCGGTCCAGGGCGAACAGCACATTGGCCGTCAAAAAACCCAGCTTTGAACCGCAGTCGAAGACCTTGCCTTCGTATTTTACCCCGGTGAAACGCTGCTCCTGCATCAGCACCTGCATGGCGTCGGTCAGCTGGATTTCTCCGCCAGCGCCCTTGGCCTGGTCGGCCAGCAGGTTAAAGATTTCCGGCTGCAGAATATAGCGACCCGAAATAAACAGGTTCGATGGCGCCTCTTCACGCTTGGGCTTTTCGACCATGCCATTGATGGTGAAGCCGGTATCGGGGCCCTCCCCGCGCACGACTACGCCGTAGGAGGATACGTCTTCCCACGCGCACTCCTCCACGCCAATAACATTGCCGCCGTTCTGTTCGTCCTCATAGGCGTCGATCATCTGGCGCAGGACACCGGGCTGCGCGCGGAAGATCATGTCGGGCAGCAGAAGGGCAAAGGGGTTATTGCCGACGATCTCGCGGGCGCACCAGACAGCGTGTCCCAGACCCAGCGGTTCCTGCTGGCGGGTGAAGCTGCTGTGGCCGGCCGAAGGCAAATCCTTGCGGAGCTCGTCTAGAGCCTCGGTCTTGCCACGCGCTTCCAACGTGGTTTCGAGCTCGAACTGGCGGTCGAAATGGTCTTCGATCACGCCCTTGTTGCGGCCGGTGACAAAGACAAAATGCTCAATGCCCGCTTCGCGCGCTTCATCGACCGCGTATTGAATGAGCGGCCGGTCCACAACGGTCAGCATCTCCTTGGGCATTGCCTTGGTGGCGGGCAGGAATCGGGTTCCGAGACCGGCTACCGGAAATACGGCCGTTCTGACGCGTTTGGACAAAGGTATCTCTCCGTGCTGTTGACGAAAGTAAAGCTATCGCAATGCTTGTATAATATCACGACAGAAAATTTGGTTGCAAATGCAGAGGGCTAGGCAATGGCGGTATTGGTAACGGGTGGCGCTGGATATATCGGCAGCCATATGGTTCTCAGCCTGAGTGATGCGGGCGAAAACGTCGTGGTGCTGGACAATCTGGTCACTGGTTTTGACTGGGCCATTGATGGGCGGGCGCTGTTCGAACAGGGCGATGCTGGCGATATCGATTTCGTGGTCGGGCTGATCAAAAAGCACGGCATCACCGAGATTGTGCATTTTGCTGGCTCCATCGTGGTGCCGGAATCTGTGACTAACCCATTGAAATATTACGGCAATAACACCGCGACCTCGCGCAATCTGATCGAGGCGGCCGTCAAGGGTGGGGTAAAGCATTTCATCTTCTCGTCCACGGCTGCGGTGTATGGCATGACAGGGCTGGCGCCGGTTGTGGAAACCACTCCACTCAATCCGATGTCGCCTTATGGCCGCTCCAAGCTGATGACCGAGATGATGCTGGCCGATGTGGCCGCGGCGCATCCGATGACCTTTGGCGTGCTGCGCTATTTCAATGTGGCCGGCGCCGATCCGCAGGGTCGTAGCGGGCAGTCCTCTCCCGAGGCGACCCACCTGATCAAGGTGGCCTGCCAGACGGCGCTGGGGCAGCGCGAGAAGATGGATATCTTCGGCACGGATTTCGAAACCCCTGATGGCACGGGCGTTCGCGACTATATCCATGTCAGCGATCTGATTGCCGCCCATGCCCTGTTGCTCAAGCATTTGCGCGGTGGTGGCGACAGCACAACGCTCAATTGCGCCTATGGTCAGGGCTATTCGGTGCGCGAGGTGGTGGACACGGTTCGCAAGGTTTCCGGCGTTGATCTGCGGGCCGAAGAGGGGCCGCGGCGGGCCGGGGATCCGGCCTCGATTACCGCCACAGGCGAGAAGGTCCGGGCGACGCTGGGCTGGGTACCACAGCATGCTGACCTGACCGAAATCGTGCAATCGGCCTTTGCCTGGGAGAAGCATTTGATGGTGCGAAACCGCTAGCCGATGGACACCCTCAAGCTCCTATTGGCTAGCGCATTGTTAGCACTGAGCCTGACCACTGCCACATTTGGGCAGCCGGTCGAGAGCTTTGACAGCTTTGTTGCCAATTTCCGCAGCAAGGCGGTGGCGGGGGGCGTCGACCGGCAGGTGTATGACGCAGTGATGGGTGGACTGACGCCGGACCCGCGCGTGCCAAAACTGGTGACAGCACAGCCCGAATTCACCACGCCGATCTGGGACTATATCGACGGGCGGGTGACCGCCGGACGGATCGAACGGGGCAAGGCAGCGATTGCGCGCAATCAGGCGCTGTTTGCGGCGGTGGGTGAAGCCTCTGGCGTCGATCCCTATCTGCTGGGCGCGATCTGGGGCATGGAGACCGATTATGGCGCGGTATTGGGCAATGCTGGCCTGATCCGCCCGATCGTGCGTTCGCTGGCGACATTGGTGCATCAGCGCCGCAGCCGGCTGGTCGAGGATGAGGCTGATCTGATTGCAGCGCTGGTGCTGCTGCAGCGGGGGCAGACCAGTGCGGATGCCCTGGTGGGATCCTGGGCCGGTGCTATCGGGCATTTGCAGGTGAACCCCTCCAATGTGGTGGCGCATGGCACGGATGGCGATGGCGATGGTCGGGTGGACCTGCACAATTCGCTGGCCGATGCGCTGGCCACCAGTGCGCGGTTCATCCGGGGGCTGGGCTACCAGCCCGGCGTTGATTGGGGCATGGAGGTGGTTGTGCCGAGCGGGTTCGACTATCTGCTGGCCAGCCGCACGCAATTGCGTCCGGTGTCGTTTTTTGCCGAGAGGGGCATAGCGCGGGTGGCAGGGCGTCAGTTCAGCGATCCGAACCTGCCGGTGTTTCTCTATGTGCCAGCGGGCAAGGATGGGCCGAAGTTTCTGATGACCCAGAACTATCTGGTGCTCAAGGGCTACAATTTCTCGGACAGCTACGCGATGAGCGTGGCGCATATGACCGACCGGCTCAAGGGCGGTGGGCCGTTTGTCGATGACTGGCCGCGCGGCACGGTGTTTCCCAATCTGGCCGAGCGCGAGGCAATCCAGCGCGCGCTGGGGGCGCTGGGGCTCTATAACGGCAGTGTGGATGGTCGGCTGGGGCCGATTACCCAAGAAGCCTATGCGCGCTTCCAGGCCAGCCAGGGCGCTGTTGCAGACGGCTTCATCACCAAGGCGGCCTATAATGCGCTGGCGGCTGTGCGCTGATAACTTCCCGGTGCGTGTGATGGCGCTGCGGTCTGGCTTTTGCTAGGAGGGGACAGGTTTGGCGCGTGAGTTGAGCATGACCCGTCTGTTTATGGCATTGCTGATCGGGATGTTCGTCCTTGTGGACGTGGCGCCCGCGCTCGCCCAAAGCCCCGACACCATGCTGATGGCACAGGCGCAGAAGCGCCGGACGCTGTTTGACCTGTTGTTCGGTGAGGAAGAAACCAAGCCTGCTCCGGTGCAGCAGCCACAGCGCACCACGCGCCAGCAGGCACCCGCGGCCAGCCTGCCGCCGCCCAAGCCGCAGGTGGAAAAATCTGCCGACGCGACGCGACTGGCGGTGTTCGGCGACTCCCTGGCGATTGATCTGAGCAAGGCGCTTGAGCGGCACTATGCCGAGGACGCCAATCTGGTGGTGATCAATCAGGGGGTCAGCTCGTCCGGCTTTGTGCGCGATGACTTCTTTGACTGGAACAAGGCGCTAGCCGAGCAGATCGCGGCGGACAGCTTTGACATGGCCGTGGTGATCATCGGCATTAATGACCGTCAGGATATCCGCGCGGAAGGGGAGACCTATTCATCGCTGACCGAAGGTTGGACGGCGGAATATCAGGCGCGACTGACCCGGTTCCTGGGGCAGTTGCGGGCGGCACGCAAGCCGGTGATCTGGGTCGGGCTGCCGCCCATGAGCAAGGCGTCCTATTCCGCAGCGATCAGCCAGATTGCCAATGTGCAGCGGCTGGCGACGTTTTCGGGCGGCGCGGAATATGTCGACATCTATGAGCGGTTCCTGGGCGAAGACGGCAAGTACAGCTCGTACGGGCCCGATGTAAACGGACAGAATGCGCGCATGCGCAAGGATGACGGCATCCATTTCGCAACGGCGGGATCGGACAAGCTGGCGTTCTATCTCAGCCAGTCGATCCGCACTTTCTATCGCGGTGGCGGTGTGGTCAGTGCGGTGGCCGATCCGCTGCTGGGCACCGATGCAGCGGCCATGGTACGCCCGCCCTATCAGGGGCTGGGGCAGACGCGTCTGCTTGAAATCGCCGGGGCAGTGATCCCGATCAGCCGGGTGCCGGCGCGCTCCGATGACCTGCTGATATCGTCGGGCGCGCCTGCAGCGCCTGCACCCTTTACGCTGGAAGCGCTGATGAGCGCCCCGATCGGTCGGGTGGATGCGTTTGGCGTGGGGCTCGACCCTGCAGCCGTGGTCGAAAACGGCAGCGGCCGCTAGTCGGTAAAGCGGACCGCGCCGATATGGGGCAGGTTGCGATTGCGCTGGCCGTAATCGATGCCATAGCCAACCACAAATTTGTCTGGAATATCAAAGCCGATCCAGCGCGCCTGCACGTCGGTTTCGCGGCGGCTGGGCTTGTTGAGCAGGGCGCACACTTCCATGCGGCGGGGATGGCGGGTGCCGAGGATTTCGAGCACATGCTTGAGCGTATAGCCGGTGTCGACAATGTCCTCGACCACCAGCACGTCGCGGCCGGCGATCTCGCCGCGCAGATCCTTGAGGATGCGGACTTCACGGCTCGATTCCATGGCATTGCCATAGGAAGAGGCTTCCATGAAGTCGACTTCAACCGGCAGGTCGAGTTCGCGCACCAGATCGGCGATGAAGATGAATGAGCCGCGCAGCAGGCCGACGACGACGAGCTTGTCGGTATCGGCGTAATGGGTGGAGATCTCTTTTGCCAGGGCTTCGACGCGGGCGGCGATGGACTTGGCCGAGATCAGTTCATCGACGACATAGGGCTTCTGGGTCATGGCAGTTCTCTAACTTGGCATGCGATGCGACAGCGCAGATCGGCCAAGCTGATAGCAGAATGTGTGTCGGCACGGTAGCGCTGGTGGTGGTGGCTTTTTTGGGTTTGCTGAGGGGGATTTGGCGTGGTGTCTGGAAGAGTTCCCCCTCCTAACCTCCCCCTGAACAGGGGAAGGCACCAGTTTGGCGTGTGGCGTGAGATGGTGTTTGATCTCCGGACACGGGCTCTCCAGCCCTGATGGGCGATTGGAAGCGTACCCCTTGCGGCCTCCCCCTTGGGCAGGGGGAGGAATGCGCGCGGTGGGTGGTGGGGCCGGGGCCCACGTCCGATGCTGCTAGCGCGGCAGGTTGGTCTTGCCCATCAGATCGAAATCGATGGAGCGGGCGGCCTGACGGCCTTCGCGGATGGCCCAGACGACGAGCGACTGCCCACGGCGCATATCGCCGGCCGCGTAGACCTTGGGCACGGTGGTCTTGTAGCTGATGGTGTCAGCAAACAGATTGCCGCGCTTGTCCAGATCAGCGCCCAGTTCGGTCAGCATGCCTTCCTTGACCGGGGAGGCGAAGCCGATGGCGAGCAGGACCAGATCGGCCTTGATGATGAACTCGCTGCCGGGAATGGGCTGACGCTTGCGATCAACGCGGGCGCATTCGACGCCGGTGACCTGACCCTTGGCATTGCCGATGATCTTCATGGTGCCTGCCGCAAACTCGCGGATGGCGCCTTCAGCCTGGCTGGAGGAAGTGCGCATCTTGACCGCCCAGTTGGGCCAGTTGGTCAGCTTGTTCTCAAGCTCTGGTGGCATGGGACGCACGTCCAGCTGGGTCACCGCAATGGCGCCCTGACGGAACGAGGTGCCCACGCAGTCACTGGCGGTATCACCACCACCGACGACCACGACATGCTTGCCCGCGGCTGTTAGCTGGGCCTGACCCGACACATCCTCGCCGCCGAGGCGACGGTTCTGCTGCACCAGGAACGGCATGGCAAAGTGCACGCCCGCCAGATCGGTGCCTTCGGCATCGACATCACGCGGCTTTTCGGAGCCGCCGCACATCAGCACGGCGTCGTGCTTTGCCTGCAGCTCGGCCAGTGGCGTGGTGACGCCGACATTGACGCCATAGTGGAAGGTGACGCCTTCGGCTTCCATCTGAGTGACGCGGAAGTCGATGTGTTCCTTCTCCATCTTGAAGTCGGGAATGCCATAGCGCATCAGGCCGCCGGCCTTGGGCTCGCGTTCATAAAGGTGCACATCGTGCCCCGCGCGGGCCAGCTGCTGGGCCGCGGCCATGCCTGCGGGACCCGAACCGATAATGCCCACCGACTTGCCGGTCTTGTCGGGGTTGATCTGCGGCTTGATCCAGCCCGCGCGGATGGCGCGGTCGGCAATGGCCTGTTCGACGGTCTTGATGGCGACCGGCACGTCTTCCAGGTTCAGCGTGCAGGCTTCCTCGCAGGGGGCGGGGCAGATGCGGCCGGTGAATTCGGGGAAGTTGTTGGTCGAGTGCAGGTTGCGCGCCGCGTCTTCCCAATTGCCGTGATAGACAAGGTCATTCCAGTCCGGGATCTGGTTGTTGACCGGGCAGCCGGTATCGCCATGGCAGAACGGAATACCGCAATCCATGCAACGGGCAGCCTGATCGACAACACGCCCTTCCGAGAGCGGAATGGTGAATTCACCAAAGTGGCGAATGCGATCGGACGCTGGCTCGTAGCGGGGCTCTTCGCGCTCGATCTCGAGAAAGCCTGTTACCTTACCCATGTGCTCTCTCCTTATTCTGCCGGTGCGCCAAGACCGCCGGACGCGCGCTTTTGTTCCATCTCGCGGATGGCGCGGCGATATTCGACGGGCATGACCTTGACGAACTTGGGTCGCATTTCAACCCAGTTATCGAGGATCTGCTTGGCTCGGGTGGAGCCGGTATAGTGCAGATGGTTGGAAATGAGCTGGTGCAGGCGCTCGTCATCATGGCGCGTCATGTCGCCAGAGATGTCGACACGACCGTGCCATTCCAGATCACCACCGTGATGGTGCAGCCGGCGCATGAGGTTTTCTTCCTCGGGCACGGGCTCGAGATCGACCATGGCCAGGTTGCAGCGCTCGCGGAAGGTTTCGTCTTCATCGAGCACATAGGCGACGCCGCCAGACATGCCGGCTGCGAAGTTGCGGCCGGTCTGACCCATGACCACGACAACGCCGCCGGTCATGTATTCGCAGCCGTGATCACCGGTGCCTTCGACAACGGCGATGGCACCCGAGTTGCGGACGGCAAAGCGTTCGCCAGCCACGCCGCGGAAATAGCACTCACCGGCAATGGCGCCGTAGAGTACGGTATTGCCCACGATGATGGACTTGTTGGGATCAAAGGCGGCCTTTTCGGACGGACGCACCACGATGCGGCCACCCGACAGGCCCTTGCCGACATAGTCATTGGCATCGCCGACCATATCGATGGAAATGCCGCGGGCGAGGAACGCACCGAAGGCCTGACCGGCGGTGCCGCTCAGCTTGATCGAAATGGTGTCATCGAGCAGACCCTCATGGCCATACTTCTTGGCCACTGCACCGGAGAGCATGGCGCCCGCAGAGCGGTCGCGGCTGCGGATGGGCAGATCGATATGGACCGCCGTGCCGTTTTCAAGCGCGGGCTGGGCCAGTTCGATGAGCTTGCGATCGAGCACCGATTCCAGATGATGGTTCTGGGTCTCGGAGTGATAGAGCGTGTCCTCGCCCTGCAGTTCCGGCTTGAAGAACAGCTTGGTGAAATCAACGCCTTCGCTCTTCCAGTGATCGGCCAGCTTGCGCTGATCGAGCAGGTCCGAACGGCCGATGAGCTCGTTGAGGGTGCGCGCACCCAGCTCGGCCAGCAGGCCCCGCAGCTCTTCGGCGATGAAGAAGAAGTAGTTGATGACGTGTTCGGGCGTGCCCTTGAAGCGCTTGCGCAGCACCGGATCCTGGGTGGCAACGCCAACCGGGCAGGTGTTGAGATGGCACTTGCGCATCATGATGCAGCCTGCCGCGATCAGCGGCGCGGTCGAGAAGCCGAACTCGTCGGCACCCAGCAGGGCGCCAATGAGCACGTCGCGACCGGTCTTGAGACCGCCATCGACCTGCAGCCGGACGCGGCTGCGCAGGCGGTTGAGCACCAGGGTCTGGTGGGTTTCGGCCAGACCGATTTCCCATGGACCGCCCGCATGCTTGAGCGAGGTCAGCGGCGAAGCGCCGGTGCCGCCATCATAGCCCGAAACGGTGATGTGATCAGCGCGC
Organism: Devosia litorisediminis; assembly: GCF_018334155.1. Taxonomy (NCBI): domain Bacteria; kingdom Pseudomonadati; phylum Pseudomonadota; class Alphaproteobacteria; order Hyphomicrobiales; family Devosiaceae; genus Devosia; species Devosia litorisediminis. The sequence continues at coordinate 78,761 of NZ_JAGXTP010000001.1, forward strand.
GCCTTGGCAACGCCAGCGGCAACCGTGCCGACACCGACTTCGGAGACCAGCTTGACTGAAATATCGGCCTGCTCATTGACGTTCTTGAGGTCGTAGATGAGCTGGGCAAGGTCTTCGATGGAATAGATGTCATGGTGCGGCGGCGGGCTGATAAGGCCCACGCCGGGCGTTGAGTGACGGGTCTTGGCAACGATCCAGTCGACCTTGTGGCCGGGCAGCTGACCACCTTCGCCGGGCTTGGCACCCTGGGCGACCTTGATCTGCAGCTGATCGGCATTGACCAGATATTCGGTGGTGACGCCAAAGCGGCCCGAGGCGATCTGCTTGATGGCCGAGCGCATGGGGTTGCGCGAGCCATCGGGCAGGGGCTTGTAGCGATCGGGCTCTTCGCCGCCTTCACCGGTGTTGGACTTGCCGCCAATGGTGTTCATGGCCTTGGCCAGCGTGGTGTGGGCCTCGCGCGAAATCGAGCCAAAGCTCATCGCGCCGGTGACGAAACGCTTGACGATATCGGCAGCGGGTTCAACCTCGTCCAGCGGCACGGCGGCGCCAATGGGCTTGATGTCGAACAGGTTGCGAATGGCCAGGTAGCCGTTTTCGCCGGAGTTCACGCGCTCGGCAAAGCTGTTGTAGCGTTCCTGCGCGGTTTCGGGCGCCTCATCCTTGGTGCGGACGGCGTGCTGGAGATCGGCGACGACGTCGGGGCTCCAGGCATGCTTTTCGCCGCGGATGCGGTACATGTATTCCCCGCCCACATCGAGGGCCTTGCGCAGCACGGCCTTGGCGCCGAAGGCGTCGGTATGCCGGCGCACGGTTTCCTCGGCGACCTCGGCCAGGCCGACACCCTCAATGGTGGTGGCGGTGCCAAAGAAGAAACGCTTGACGAATTCGGTGCTCAGACCGACGGCGTCGAAGATCTGGGCGCCGCAATAGGACTGGTAGGTCGAGATGCCCATCTTGGACATGACCTTGAGCAGGCCCTTGCCGACCGACTTGATGTAGCGGTTGACCACTTCCTGGGCGTCGACTTCGGCCGGGAACTCGCCTTCGGCGTGCATGGCGGCCAGGGTTTCGAACGCCAGATAGGGGTTGATGGCTTCGGCGCCATAACCGGCCAGCATGGCGAACTGGTGCATTTCGCGGGCTTCGCCGGTCTCGATCACCAGACCCGAGGAGGTACGCAGACCCTTGCGGATCAGGTGGTGATGCACGGCAGCGGTGGCCAGCAGCGCCGGAATGGCGATGCGGTCAGCCGCGACCAGGCGGTCGGACAGGATGATGATGTTGAACTCGCCGCGCACGGCGGCTTCAGCGCGCTCGCAAATGGCATTGATGGCCGCTTCCATGCCCACTGCGCCCTTGTCGGCAGAGTAGGTGATGTCGATGGTTTCGGTGCGGAACTGGTTGTCGGCCATATCGCCAATGGCCCGGATCTTTTCGAGATCCTCATTGGTCAGAACGGGCTGACGCACCTCAAGGCGCTTCTCCTTGGAGACGCCTTCGAGATCGAAAATGTTGGGGCGCGGGCCAATGAAGCTGACCAGGCTCATCACCGATTCCTCGCGGATCGGATCGATGGGCGGGTTGGTCACCTGCGCGAAGTTCTGCTTGAAATAGGTGTAGAGCAGCTTGGACTTCTGGCTCAGCGCGGAAATGGGCGTGTCGGTACCCATGGATCCGACAGCTTCCTGGCCGGTGGTGGCCATGGGCGTCATCAGGATCTTGATGTCTTCCTGGGTGTAACCAAAGGCCTGCATGCGATCGAGCAGGGACTCGGTGGTCTTGGGCGTCTCAAGCTCGGTCTTGGGCAGATCCTCAAGCACGATCTGGCTGCGGGCGAGCCATTCGGCATAGGGGTTCTTGGTAGCCAGGGTCTGCTTGATCTCTTCGTCGGAGATGATGCGGCCTTCTTCAAGGTCGATCAGCAGCATGCGGCCGGGCTGCAGGCGCCAGCGCTCGACGATGTCCTCGTCGGGAATGGTCAGCACGCCGGATTCCGAGGCCAGGACCACATGGCCTTCCTTGGTCACCAGATAGCGGGCAGGGCGCAGGCCGTTGCGGTCCAGCGTTGCCACGACGTAGCGGCCATCGCTCAGGCTCATGGCAGCCGGACCGTCCCATGGCTCCATCAGGGCAGCGTGATATTCGTAAAAGGCGCGACGCGTCTCATCCATCAGCGGATTGCCGGCCCAGGCTTCGGGGATCAGCATCATGGCAGCATGGGGCAGCGAATAGCCGCCACGCACGAGGAATTCGAGCGCGTTGTCGAAGCAGGCCGTATCGGACTGACCTTCGTAGGAAATCGGCCAGATCTTGGTGATGTCATCGCCGAACTTGGGCGAGGAGACCGAGGCCTGGCGCGCCGCCATCCAGTTGACGTTGCCGCGAATGGTGTTGATCTCACCATTGTGGGTGGTCATGCGATAGGGGTGGGCCAGCTTCCAGGAGGGGAAGGTGTTGGTCGAAAAGCGCTGATGCACCAGAGCGATGGCGCTCTGGAACGTCTCGTCATGCAGGTCGAGATAGAAGGCGCCCAGCTGGAAGGCCAGGAACATGCCCTTGTAGACAATGGTGCGGGCCGACATGGACACGACATAAAAGCCGTTATCGCCAGCGGATTCGGGAATGTCGGCATAGACGGTGTTGGAGATGACCTTGCGCACGATGAGCAGTTTGCGCTCGAACTCATCAAGGCTCAGGCCATCGGGGCGGGCGATCACCAGCTGCTCGATGATGGGCTGGGTGGCGATCACGCCGGCGGACAGGGCCGAGTTGTCGGTGGGCACGACGCGCTCGCCCAGGACACTCAGGCCCTCGCGCTCAAGGCAGGCATGGACGCGCCTGGCGACGCGATCGCGCAGGCCATCGGTGTTGGGATAGAACAGCATGGCCACGGCGTAGTGGTGCTTTTCGGGCAGATCGAATGGCATGACCTTCTTGAAGAAGTCATGAGGGGTCTGCACCAGAATGCCGGCGCCATCGCCCATGAGGGGATCCGCGCCCACGGCACCGCGATGCTCAAGGTTCTCGAGAATTTCGAGACCCTTCTGCACCACTTCGTGGCTGGCCTTGTTCTTGATGTTGGCAATCATGCCGATGCCGCAGGCATCATGCTCGTTGGCGGGATCATACAGACCCTGCGCCTCGGGGCGGCCGTGCGATACGCGCTTGCCATCCAAAATCAGGGTTTTGGCCGTGGCAGGTTTCGTGGTGACGGGAGAAATGGATCCGTTCCGCGTGTGTGCCATGGCGTGTTCCTCGTTGGTTGGTCGCGCCCGTCGCCGGGCGATGTCACTATATGGTGTGCATCCTGGTGGTGTCAGTTGCCCGACGGTTTGGATGCGGTCTCGATCCTCTAGTGGGCGCGTTGCTCACGCGGGTCGTACACAGTACGGCTCGAATGAGCAAATACGTCCATGCGTGGGGAGTGGCACTGCATCCAAATGGCCACTCGAATTCGGGCTAGTTTAGCCCCGCCTGCCCGTTTCCGCTATCGTCTAGCGGTCCAGCCGGACCAGCGTGCGTGCTGGCCGCGGAGAGCGGGGCGACGCGTCATATAGGACAGTTGTGCTGCCCTATCGACCGCACATTTGCATAATTCCAAACTGGGAGCAAGCGCCTTTGCCGCGCTGAGGGGGCAGAAAATAGGAAATCACCAACTGAGTTGTAGGAAATAATAGGCATTTTGGCGGTTTGACGCCGCAAAAAGGGGCGCTTCCGGTCGGGAAGCGCCCCTTGATCACAATTGATGTGGCAATTGCCTATTCGAGATGGGACTTGATGAACCACAGGTCCTTGTCGAGCTCGCGCGAAAAGGCGGTCAGGATGTCGGCGGCATCAGCATCACCGGCTTCGTCGGTGGCGTCGATATCTTCGCGCACCTGATTGGCGATGCTGGCAAAGCGATCGGCAAGCGCCTGAAGATGGTCGGGGACCTTCTTGATATCGGTGGGGTAGGCGTCGAGCGTGCTCGACTTGGCCACGGCCTGGCTGGTGCCAACGGGCGTGCCATCAAGCTGAGCCACGCGCTCGGCGATCACATCGACATGGCCATCAATGGCGGTGCGCATGGGATCGAGCATTTCGTGCACGGCGATGAAATTGGGACCCTTGAGGTTCCAATGGGCCTGCTTGACGATCAGGGCCAGATCAATGGCGTCGAGCAGACGGGCATTGAGAATGTCGATAACGGTCGACTTGGCGTTGGCCTTCAGAGCAATCGAGGGGGTCTTCATAATGAGTTCCTTTGACGCTGTTGACGCTTGATGATGTGAGTCATCAACCAATGGGGTGGGCTGAGGTTCCGTTATCGGGGCGCAAAAAAGGCGCAGTCAGAGCCTGACTGCGCCTCCGATCATGCAGGCTGGACAACGGGGTCATACGAGCTCAGCTCTGATGGCCCAGCCGCCCACAACCGCTCCAGTGGAGCGATTTTGCGCAAGCGCCGGCGTCTAGTTGACCGACTTGTCCTCAATGGTTGGCTGCTCGCCAGACTTGATCTCGATCGAGCGCGGCTTCTTGCTTTCGGGCAATTCGCGCTTGAGTTCGAGATGGAGCAAGCCGTTCTCGAGGGTGGCGCCATGAACCTCGACATAGTCGGCAAGCTGGAAGCGCAGTTCAAAGGCGCGTTCAGCAATGCCGCGATGGAGGAATTCGCGGGCCTTGTCGGCGGTCTCGGCGGATTTGGCGCCCTTGACCACAAGGTTGTTTTCCTTGGTCTCAATGGCGATGTCGCCATTGCCAAAACCGGCTACGGCAATCGAGATGCGGTAGGTGTCATCACCGGTGCGCTCGATATTGTAGGGAGGGTAGGTCTTGGCTTCCTGCCCGACCAGATTGTCGAGGCGATTGAAGACCCGGTCAAAGCCGACGGTCGAGCGGTAGAAGGGGGAAAAATCAATGGTCTGCATAGTCACATTCTCCGTAAAGCAACGTGGTTTCCCGGTGGTCTCGTGCTGGCTCCCAACATTAGGCAAGCCGTGAAATTCGAGGCCGGGGTCCCCGGCGAGTGCCGGCGAACAAGTGAAATATGGGGGGCCGAATGACGGGTTCAAGGGGTGCAGGATTGCACCGGGTATGAACCGAAAATGAATGATGTGGTCCAATCGCGTTCAGGCAGGGGGCGCTAAAAGTGCGGGTGTGCCGAGAGCAATCCCGGCACGGTAAAACAGCGGCCCGTCTTCCGCCCCCCGCACGGGCCGTCATGAAGGAAACCAGTATCCCCCGGGATGCTGGTTTTCTTTTTGCTGCAGCGGTTCTGGCAATCTGCCGGTCTGCAAAGGGCAGGCTCTTGCGCTTGTGGTGCTCCCGTACTCAAGTACGCTGCGCGCCGGTTCTCATCATCCCCCATTTCCACTCGGCAGCCCGCGAATCCCGCTACAGCAAATTGTGCCTTCCAGAACAGGTCTCTCATGAACGTCGTCGATCCCAATGGACCCAGCCTGGTCAATATTGCATCCAACCCCATGCCCGAGGGCGCGCGGGTGGGTTATTTCAAGACGCCCGACAATGTGCAGCTGCGCTATGCGTTCTGGCCGAAGTCGGAAGGCAAGCATCGCGGCACGATCTGTCTGGTGCAGGGGCGTGCCGAATTCATCGAGAAGTATTTCGAGACCATTGCCGATTTCCGCAAGCGGGGGTTTTCGGTGGCCACGTTTGACTGGCGCGGGCAGGGCGGCTCGGACCGGCTGATCGACAATCCAGCGCTGGGCTATGTCGACCGGTTTGAGGATTACTGGACGGACCTCAAGAGCTTTCACGGCCATATCCTGCTGCCCGAATGCCCGCCGCCCTATTATCTAGTGGGCCATTCAATGGGCGGGCTGGCCTCGCTGATGGCCGGCGCCCGGGACCGGCTGATGTTTGACAGGATCTTTCTGTCGGCCCCGATGCTGGCGCTGGACGGCCTGCCATTGAGCATGGCGGGGATGGCGCGCGTGGCCGAGGTGCTCAGCTTTGTCGGGCTGGGCCGGATGCCGGTGAGCCGCAAGGCCGACAAGCCTGCGTCAGAGGCGACATTTCCCAATAATCCGCTGACCGGGGACATGCTGCGCTATCTGCGCATGGTCGATGTGCTCAATGCCCGCCCGATGCTGGAAATCGGTGCGCCGACGGTGCGCTGGGCGGCGTCGGCCTTTGGGGCGATGACAGTGGCTGGTGGGGACAGCTTTCCCGCCAGTGTGCGCATTCCGCTATTGATGCTGGGCGCGGCGCGCGATGCGGTGGTGTCGACCAATGCCATTGAGCAATTGGGCCTGCGGATGCGGACCGGGCGCCACATGGTGATCCCCGGCGCGCGGCATGAACTGTTCATGGAAAGCGACGCGATCCGCGGCCAGGTGTTTGCCGCGTTTGATGCGTTCATCACCGAACAGAGCGGGTGAGTGGGGGCCGGTCCGGGGTGGGAAGGGGACGGTCTGGTACTGGGCACCAGATCGCCAAAGCCGACGTTCACCATTTGGGATTTCACGGCCAGAATAGCCGTGGAATGCGTGGCACTATCGCCAAAGAATTCGTAGGACATCTAACGGGCTGGTCATACCAAAGGCAACTAGGCCCGCTACGGAAAACATTGCCCATGTGACCCAGAAGCTGCGGTGGCGACCAGTCCTAAAACCGTACAAAAAAATGATCAGGTTAATCGGGAAAAATGCCAGGCCCATTGGAAAGCCACGAATTCCGAACACGGGCTGCAATCCGACGATGATTTCAAGCCCTATGAGATGAATTGATTTCTCCGCTGGCGACATATCTCTAAATCTGTCGATTATAGTTCTCCTCGTACGCGGAAGGCTCGACGTGGGGGTGTCTTCGGACCGTCTGCTTCTGGGGTGATATCTATAGCCAGCTGACGTTCAAATGTCAGTGTTGTGAGCAGTGACGACCCACGTCGCGGCGATTAGGCCCACCTGTCCACCCCTCACTCGCTCAGTAATTGCTGCGCGTACTCGTGGTTCAACAGCCGAGCGCATCTCTGGACTATTTCGCAAAGCTTTGCCAAGCGCACCAACTTGCGTCACCACGTTCATCGTTTGGTCGATATCACCGCAAGAAACCTCGGCGTCAAACGGATCAACTGCTACTTCTGCGAAGCCAGCCGCATGCAGGATATTCCTGATGCGAGATGGCTGCTCGAAACTAACATGTGGTGCTTCACTCAACGTCAACCCGCTGGCTTCTAATGGCAGATAGTCCAGCTCGTTTTCCCTGATTGACCGCCAGCATACAAACCCGACTAGACCGTTAGGACGAAGCATCCGGCGTAGATTGCCGAATGCCTGGACGGGGTCTGAGAAGAACATGGCGCCAAATCGCGAGTAAACTACATCGACGCTGTGATCGGGCAGACCGAGATGCGCCGCATCCGCTTGTTCCAGCAAAACCTGCGGCAAATGGATCGTTCTCGAACGTGCGATTTTCAAGGAATTCGGTGCGATATCGACCCCGATCACTCGTCCGAACGTCCCGGTTCGCTCCGCAAGTTGAAACGTCGATTGCCCAGTACCACAGCCGACGTCGAGAACCGTTTTTCCTTCCAATACTCCCAGAACATTCATGGCGGCCAACCCCAGAGGCGCTATTTGCAGATCAATTAGGTCAGCAAGTGCAACCCGCGCGCGATCAGCGACATCAAGCAGGGTTTTCATCTGACTGCACGGTCCGGCTCCGCAGAAACAAACGTCGATTACAACTTCTGCTTGTAGGCCCTGCGCAGTCAATGTTTTCCGTCTCAAATGGGGTCGAAACCCGAAGGGTTTGGTGCTGTGGAGGTCGCATCACGATCGCGTGGTGGGGCGCCACGGTGGGCGTTGAAACTCACCAATTTTCAACGATGTTGCGATAGGAATTGGGTCGGTGCCAGCATGGCATTTGAGGACCAGTAGTTGCCCATACGCAGCTTGTTGACGCGCTTCTTATCCGACCGCTCGGGTAACGTTGCGATTATCTGTGCATTCGCCTTTATTCCAATGTTGGTCGTGGCTGGTGGGGCAACCGATATCGCCCGCCACGAAGCCTATCGGGTGCAGTTGCAGGATGGCGTTGATCGCGCTGTGCTGGCCGCCGCGTCATTGACGCAAACCCGCACCATCGAGGCGACCGTAACCGACTACATGAAGTCGGTGCCGTTCATCAAAGACGTCAAGGTGAGCTTCACGCCCAAGACCGGGCTGAACTATCGCGAAGTCACGGTGCAGGCGCAGTATGCCATGTCGACGGGCTTCCTGCCGCTGATCGGGGTCAACACCATCATGGTGAGCGCCTCGGCCACCGCCATCGAGCGGCGCAAGAATGTCGAAATCTCGCTGATGCTGGACGTGTCGGGTTCGATGCGCAATGGCAATCCGCGCCGCATTGATCTGCTCAAGCCGGCGGCGCGCGATTTTATCGATGCGATCCTGAACGCCAAGACGGCCGATTATACATCGGTGTCGATCGTGCCCTATGCGGGCCAGGTCAATGTGGGGTCCGCGGTATTCGCCGGGCTGGGCGGGACGCGGCTGCACAAGAATTCGTCGTGCTTTGAATTTGCCGATGCCGATTACGCGGCGGGCATGCGCACCTTTGCCGGCCGGGCGCAGGTGCCCCATTTCACGCACTGGAATTTCAACCAGAACGTGAAGGACATGAACTGGTGGTGGTGTCCCACCGAGGACACCTCGATCAGCTATCTGTCCAACAATGCCACCGCGCTCAAGCAGCGCATCACCGATTACAAAATGCATGACGGCACCGGCACGGCGGTGGCGATGAACTGGGGGCTGATGCTGCTGGACCCGACATCGCGCGATTTCGTGCAGTGGGCGTCCACGGCCGGGATCGTGCCGACAGCCTTTGCGGGGCGGCCCTCGGCGTTCAATGACGGCGAAACGCTCAAGTTTATCGTGTTGATGACGGATGGCGCGATCAGCGACCAGTACCGCCCCAAGGACGCCAATCGATCAGTTACCCTGGCGCCCGACAACAAGCTGACCCAGTCGCGCACCCAGGCACGCGATCTGATGTACAAGGTGTGCAACCGGGCCAAGGCCAATGGGGTGGTGGTGTTTACTATCGGGTTTGAAGTGGATTCCACCGCCGCCACGGAAATGGCCAATTGCGCCTCGAGCCCGAGCCATTTCTATTCGGTGACCGGGCTTGATATCGCCAAGGCGTTCAGCTCGATCGCCTCGGCGATCCAGAAGATCCGGTTGACCCAATGATCACGCGGATCCGCCGGGGGTTTGTACGGCATCAGGCGGGCGCGGCTGCGGTGGAGTTCGCGCTCATCGTGCCGATGCTGTTCGCGCTGATCTTTTCGACCATCGAGGTCGGCTGGACGATGGTGCAGACCATCATGCTGGAGCGGGGGCTGGATCTGACGGTGCGTTCGCTGCGCATTGGCAGCCTGGCCAACCCGACCCAGACGCTGATCCGTCAGGCGGTGTGCAAGCAGGCCATGGTGCTCAATGACTGCGTCAACACGCTGACCATCGAGCTGATCCCGATCACCAAGGAAGCCGATTATCCCACCGATTCCTCGCGCTGCATCAACCGGGGCAGCAAGGTGGCGCCGGTGTTGCGGTTTGATGCGGGGTCGCGCTCGCAGACGGTGTTTGTGCGCGCCTGCTTTGTGGTTTCACCGCTGACGCCGGGTCTGGGGGTGGGGCTGGCCCTGCCCAAGGACAATACCGGGGCCTATCGGATCATCGCCAAATCGGCCTTTGTGAACGAGCCATCATGAACACACAGCGGCGCGGGCTATCGGCATGGATACGCGATCAGCGCGGGGCGTCGGCGGTGGAGTTCGCCTTGTTCGCCCCGGTGCTGCTGATGCTGCTGCTGGGATCGGTGACCATTTTTCACATGTTCCGCACGGCGCAAAACCTGGAAAAGGCCACCTATACGGTGGGTGATATCCTGTCGCGCCAGACGGTGGTGAGCAATGATGTGATGACCAACATGCTCAGCCTGACCACCCATTCGGTGGCCATTGTGCGCGACGGGGCCTTGCGGGTAACCAGCATTTCGCGGGTCGGCAGCGGGCTGGTGGTGGACTGGACCAAGACGGTGGGCAAGACCGCTGCGGTGGGCAATACGGCGTTGCCGCTCAGCGTGGTGCCCGACATCGCCAATGGCGACTCGGTGCTGGTGACCGAAACCTTCGTGCCCTATAGCGCGCTGGTCAGCGGGTTCGGGCTGGACCAGATCACGTTTCACTATCGGGCCGTGCAGCGGCCGCGCTTTGTCGGCTCTATCGTGTTCAAGAACTAGGCGGCGTTGACCACGGCCAGCGCCTTTTCGAGCAGGGCCGGGGTGGCTGCCGCCACCACATTGCCGCCACCAGTGGGTTCACTGCCGTCCCAGCAGGCTATGGCGCCGCCAGCCTGACGGATGATGGGCACCAAGGCGGCAATGTCATAGGTGTTCAGGAATGGCTCGATGACAATGTCGGCGTGGCCGGCCGCCAGCAGGGCATAGCCATAGCAATCCAGACCAAAGCGCTGCAGCTGGGTGGCGGCTTCGAGCGCCTTCCACTTGGCCATCAGCTCGGGCGAGCTGAACAGCGAGGGGGTGGTGGTGAAGACGCTCGAAGGCGCCAGTTCGGTCTGGCCGCTGGTACGCAGCGGCCGGGTCAGGCTGTTGCGGTGATAGGTGGCGCTGCCGGGGCTGGCCAGGAAGGTTTCGCCAATAAAGGGCTGGGCCATGACGCCGGCAATGGCAACGCCATTATGGGCAAAGCCGATCAGCGTGCCCCAGACCGGCACGCCGGTGATGAAGGCGCGGGTGCCGTCGACGGGATCGATGATCCAGGTGTATTCGCTGTCGCCCGAATTGCCCCATTCCTCGCCGATAATGGCGTGATCGGGGAAATTTTCGCCAATGACGGCGCGAATGGCGGTCTCGGCGCTGCGATCGGCCTCGGTGACCGGATCAAAGCCGGCGGCTAGCTTGTTGTCGACACCCAGATTGGTGCGGAACAGCGGCAGGGTTTTGCCCGCGGCGGCGTCGGCGGCGGCCAGCAGGGTGGCTTCGACTTTGGCGAGATCGATGGTCATGAGTGGTCCGTGCTGGCAATGAGGCAGGAAGGATAGGCCCTGCTTACTCGGCAGCGGCCTTTTCGGGAAGGGCCTGATTGCCGACCAGCGAGACCAGGTCGAGCCCGATCAGGGCAAAGATCAGCCGCTCCATGACGCCGCGAATGGCATCAAAGCCGTCATTTTTGGTCAGGGTCACCTCGTTCATATAGAGGTGGCGGCTGATTTCGATCTGCAGGGCGTGCACGCCATGCTGGGGGCGACCATAGGTGCGGGTGGCGAAGCCGCCGGCATAGGGGCGGTTGCGCGCGACACGCAGGCCAGCGCCGGTGAAGATGGTTTCGACCAGATCGACCAGACCGGGCGCACAGGTGGTGCCATAGCGATCGCCCAGCACGATATCGGGCGCGGCCTTTTCGTTGGAGCGCGAAATGCGCGGCATGGAATGGCAATCGATCAGCAGGGCGACCCCATAGACATTCATGGCTTCGCTGAGCAGGCGCTGTAGAGCGGCGTGATAGGGGTGATAAATACCCTCAATGCGCATGCGGGCATCATCCAGGGTGAGCCGCTCGCGATAGATGGGTTTGTTCTCGGCCACCACGCGGGCCAGCGTGCCCAGACCGGCGGCGACGCGTGGCGAGGTGGTGTTGAAGCGATCCGAAAGCGGCTCGACGAACATGGTGGGGTCAAGTTCCCAGGGCTCGCGATTGACGTCGAGATAGGCGCGCGGAAAATGGGCGCGCAGCAGCGGGGCGCCAACATGGGGCGCACGGGCGAACAGCTCATCGACCCAGGCATCCTCGGATTGCCGGATGGAAAGATGATCAAGCCGGGTCATGGCCAGAAAGCGTTCGGGATAGACGCGACCGGAATGGGGCGAATTGAACACGAGCGGCGCGAGCAACCGGCGGGGCCGGATGGTCTCAAATGCCGGCTGATCCCAATAGTCGGACCGCACACTGCCTCCTCGCGCTGAGGCCGTTTCCGGCCAATCGTTGATTTGGCCCCCAGTTTCGCCGTTTGTGACAGAATTGTCCACATTCTCGCAATTTTGCTACCCAGAATCGGGTTGCGTTTGCAGAACGGCAAACTTGCCTTAAACATCGCAGCCTAGAGTGCGACTCAAGCCCAGACGGCCGGAGAAATTTGATGAAGCGAATTCTGCTTGCAGAAGACGATAACGATATGCGCCAGTTCCTGACGCGCGCCCTCAAGAATGCAGGCTATGAGGTGGTGTCGTTTGATAATGGCCTCTCCGCCTATGAGCGCCTGCGCGAGGAACCCTTTTCGCTGCTGCTCAGCGATATCGTGATGCCTGAAATGGACGGTATCGAGCTGGCGCGGCGCGCCACCGAGCTCGATCCTGATCTCAAGGTGATGTTCATCACCGGCTTTGCAGCGGTTGCGCTGAACCCCGATAGCGAGGCTCCGAAGGACGCTTCGGTGCTCAGCAAACCGTTCCATCTCAAGGACCTCGTCAACGAGGTTGAGCGTCTGCTGGCGGCCTGAGATAAAAGACTATCAGATTTGTGCGGATTGCCCTCTTGACCCCCCATCGGGTTTTATGGTCTATCCGCGCCACTGGCAGGGCCTAGCGGCGCTGCCTTCCCGGAGAGATGGGCGTATAGCTCAGCGGGAGAGCACCTCGTTGACATCGAGGGGGTCACAAGTTCGATCCTTGTTACGCCCACCATCTCTCTGACAGACTTCGCCAATGGCGACGGGAGTATAGCTCAGCGGGAGAGCATTCGCTTCACACGCGAAGGGTCACAAGTTCAATCCTTGTTACTCCCACCATTTGCCTTCGATCCCGGTGAAGGCGGTCTGCAAATTCCAAATTTCTGCGCTTCCAGTGCTCACGTGCCGAATGCACGCTGCGCGCTGGTTCTCGACATTCAGAATTTTCGACTCACCTTGACCGGTTCGAAGCCAAATGGTGCCTGACGAACCGATGGTGGTTCACCACATGGTCTGTCTGGCGCGTTCGGGCCAGGCTTGGTCGTAGGCGTCGCCGCCGACCTGACTGTCGGTCATGCCCGCGAGGATTTCGCCGGGGGTGGGCAGGCTGGATGGGTCGAGGTGTTTTTGCGGGTTCCACAGCTCGGCGCGGATGATGGCGCGGGCGCACTGGAAATAGAGTTCGTCGATTTTCATCACGATCACCGAGCGCGGCGGTTTGCCCTCCACGGCAAAGCTTTCCAGCAGGTCGGGATCGATGCTGATGCGGGCGCGGCCATTGGCGCGGAAGGTGGTGCCGGAGCCGGGCAGCAGGAACAGAAAGGCGCAGCGCTCATCGCGCACGATATTGCGCAGCGAATCGATGCGGTTATTGCCGCGCCGGTCGGGCATCATCAGCGTGGTGTCATCGTGGACGCGCACAAAGCCGGGCTGGTCGCCGCGCGGCGAGCAGTCAATGCCCTCTGGCCCGATGGTGGCGAGCGCGGCAAAGGGGCTGGCTTCGATCAGACGGCGATAATGCGGGGTCATGGTGTGCGCCACCTTGGTGGTGGAGGCCGCAGCGGGCGCCGGTGTATAGAGCGCCTCAAGCTGGGCGAGGGAAGACACATAGGACATGGAGAGCCTGTGGTTTCAGCCCGAAGTGATGGAGCGGGCACTAGGTGCGACAGCTAACTGATCTTATATTGCCAACCAGTGACAAGGCGACAAAAGGAGTAAAGCCATGGATGCCCATGCTTTCAAGGTAACCCGCACCGACGCGGAATGGCGGGCCAAGCTGACGCCGGAGCAATATCAGGTGATGCGCCAGCACGGCACCGAGCGGCCGGGAAGCTGCGCGCTGCTGCACGAAACCCGACAGGGCACATTTGTCTGTGCGGGCTGCGATACGCCGCTGTTTGAAGCGACACTGAAATTCGAGAGCGGCACAGGCTGGCCCAGCTTTAATGATCCGCTGCCCGGCTCGGTTGAAACGTCCTCTGACACCAGCCACGGCATGACCCGCACGGAATGCCATTGCGCTACCTGTGGCAGTCATCTGGGGCATGTGTTCCCCGACGGTCCACCGCCAACCGGGCTGCGCTATTGCATCAATGGCGTGGCGCTGGAGTTTGAACCGGCTGAATGATTAAGGGCCCCGGGGTGATCCGGGGCTTTTTTGTTTGGGCATCCCCACCTAGCCTCCCCCTGATAGGGGGAAGGACCTAGCGGTGGGCGTGGCGTGAATTTGCCAAATAATCAATCTGTTCATCTCCCTTCAGGGGGAGATAGGTGGGGGCTTTACGTCCCGCGGGGTTTTGCCCTTGCGGTGGGGCGGGCCTTGGCGGGGTCGTCGGGCCAGGGGTGGCGGGGATATCGGCCCTTGAGCTCCCTGGCGACGTCGGCCCAGGAGCCGGTCCAGAAGCCCGGAAGATCGCGCGTGGTCTGGATCGGGCGATGGGCGGGCGAGAGCAGGATCAACAGCAAACGAATGCGGCCATTGGCGATGGTAGGGTGGCGGGTGAGACCGAACAGCTCCTGCACGCGGATTTCGATCGCCGGGCCACCTTCCACCGCGTAGTCGATGGGGACGCCATTGCCGGTGGGGGCGGTGAAATGGCTGGGCAGCAGTGCCTCGATATCCTGACGGCGCGCATAGGGCAGGAGCAGGTCGAGCGCGGTGCGCAGGTGTTCGCCGGTGACCTCTGAGAGCTTGGTCAGACCAAACAGCGCTGGCGTGAGCCAGTCGTCGACCGAAGAACCAAGGGCCTGGGCGGACAGATCGGGCCATTCGTCGCCCAATGTGGTGTGCAGGAAGGTGGCGCGGGCGCGCCAGGCGGCCTGATCGCGGCTCCAAGGCAGCAGATCAAGGCCACGACGGGCGGCGGCTTGTGCCAAAAGCCCCGCGGCCGCCTCGGGATCGTCCACCGGCGCGGGTTCGTCGGCCAGTTTGAGGGCATCGAGCTGGCGGGTGCGGCGGGCGCGGACGCTGGCCGATGAAGCGTCATAGGTCAGGCTGGTGGTGGCGGTGATGCGGTGGGCAAAGAGATCTTCAATCTCGTCGCGAGCGAGCGGTGCTGCGGCGCGGATGCGGCCGGTGGCGGCGGCTCCTGTGACGTCGGTGACCACCAGGAAGGGCTGGCCAGCAAGGGCGTCGGTTTGATCGAGGCTGGCCTGACGCCCATTGGCAAGACGGAAGCGTCCGCGGGCGCCAGCGGCCTGGGCAACGCGGTCGGGGAAGGCGCGGGCGAGGTGGTAGCCTGCGGAGAGATTGCCGCCCATGCCGCCGCCGGCCAGACGGGCCCAGCGCTGGGCAAGGGATCTTGCATCGGCGGCGCGCTTGCCGGTTTCGCGGCGGAAGCGGTCGAGGCGGTGGGTGAGATCGGTGCCATCACCCCCCAGACCGCGCTCGCTGGTCAAGACGGCGAGCTGGGCGGCGGTGAGCGCATCGTCTTCGGCGGCTGCGGCAATGACCATATGGGCGAGGCGTGGGTGCAGCGGCAGGGCCGCGAGCGCCTTGCCATCGGGTGTCAGGTGGCCCCCGGCATCAAGCGCGTCGAGGCGCTTCAGCAGGGCCGTCGCCTCGGTCCAGGCCGGGGCGGGCGGGGGATCAAGGAAAGGCAGGCTTGCCGGATCGCTGACGCCCCAATTGGCCAGGTCGAGCACCAGACTGGCCAGATCAGCCGCCAGGATTTCGGGGGTGTCGAAGGGTGCCAGAGCAGCGGTCTGGCCCTCGTTCCACAGGCGAATGCAGATGCCGGGGGCGGTGCGGCCGGCGCGACCACGGCGCTGATCGGCGCCGGCGCGGGAAACGCGGCGGGTGTCGAGGGTGGTCAGCCCTGTGCCGGGTTCATAGACGGGCACGCGGCGAAAACCGGAATCGATGACGATGCGCACGCCATCAATGGTCAGTGAGGTTTCGGCAATCGAGGTGGCCAGCACGATCTTGCGGCGACCGAGTTCGGCAGGGCGAATGGCGCGATCCTGCTCGGCGGGCGTGAGCTGGCCAAACAGCGGGGCAATATCGGTATTGGCGGGGACGCGGCCGGTCAGGCGTTCGGCGACGCGGGTGATTTCGCCCTGACCGGGCAGAAAGACTAGCGCCGACCCCTGATGGTCGCGCAGGGCAGTCAGGACAGCGTCGGTGACCTGATCCTCAAGGCGCTTGAGCGGGTCGGGTTCAGCATGGATCGTCTGTACCGGAAAGGTTCGGCCCAGGCTCTCGATGACCGGGGCATCACCAAGCAGGCTGGCGACGCGGGCACCATCAATGGTTGCAGACATGACCAGCACGCGCAGATCGGGGCGCAGGGCGGCGGCATCCAGCGTCAGGGCCAGACCCAGATCGCCATCGAGGCTGCGCTCGTGGAATTCATCGAAGATGACGGCAGCGATGCCGGTCAGTTCGGGATCGTCGAGCAGCATGCGGGTAAAGACACCTTCGGTGACGATTTCGACCCGGGTTTTTGCCGAAACGCGGGTGTCCATGCGCACGCGATAGCCAATGGTCTGGCCGATGTCTTCGCCGAGCAGGCGTGCCATCTGTCCGGCAGCGGCGCGGGCGGCCAGGCGGCGAGGCTCAAGCATGATGATGCGGCGATCGCCGCGCCAGGGGGCGTCGAGCAGCGCGATGGGGACGCGGGTGGTTTTGCCAGCGCCGGGCGGGGCAACCAGAACCGCATAGGGCCCGGCAGCCAGTGCGGCGTTCAGGCCGGGCAGGGCATCATCAATTGGCAGTGACGGCATGGCGCTGGGCATTGCCGGTTCATGGCGGATCAGCGAGATTAGGGCAAGGGTATCAATGGGGAGAGTACACGGATGGATCTATCGCGGATCGGCAATGAGCAGGTAAGCGTGGTGGTCTCGCCACTGGGCGCCGAGATGCAGTCGATCGAGACCAGCGATGGCCAATCCTGGTTGTGGGATGGCGATGCGGCATTCTGGGGCGGTCGATCACCAGTGCTGTTTCCCATGGTCGGCAAGGCTCCCGATGATCACATCAGTGTGGACGGCCAGCGCTATCCCATGGGGCAGCACGGCTTTGCGCGGCGCAGCGACTTCACACTGGTGGCGAGCGACGCGGTGTCGTGCCGGCATGAGTTGAAAGCGAGCCAGTCGAGCCGGACGGTCTATCCGTTTGATTTCGTATTGAACTTGGAGCATCGGGTCGAGGGACGCGCCGTGGTGGTGACGGCCCAGGTGCACAATAGTGGTGACCGGCCCATGCCTTACGGGATCGGTTTCCACCCCGCCTTTGTGTGGCCGCTGCCCGGTTGCGACGGGCAGGTCCATAGCGTGGTGCTGGACAATGGCGCCGAACCCAAAATGGTGCGGTTGAGCGGTGGGCTGGTGAAACCGGCGGCGCTGCCCTCGCCCTTTGCGCAGGGCCATCTGCGGCTTGAAAGCGCGCTGTTCGACAGCGATGCGATGGTGTTTCCCGCGGGAGCTGGCGCGGGGCTGTGCTATGGCGCAGGGGACAAGGCGATCCACTTCACATGGGAAAACCTGCCCAATTTCGCACTGTGGTCCAAGCCGGGCGCGTCATTTGTGTGTCTTGAGCCCTGGCATGGCACGGCGGCCGAAGTGGGCGGTTCGGACGCGCTGGATGAGCGGCCCTATGTCGAGGTGCTGGGGCCGGGAGCGACGGGGCGGTATGGGTTCAGGGCGGAGATGATCGGCTAGCTATTCGGCGGCGCCGCGCTCGTCGATCATGGTGTCGGGACCATTGGGGTCGCCGGCGGCGGTTTCGGCGTTGAGGTCGGGGAAGGCCACGATGCGGTTGTTGCGGAAGTCGAGCCGCACGACAAGCAGGCCGCGTTCTTCAAACCAGGTCAGCAGGCGCCGGGCGCGGCTGGATGAGTGGGTGCCGTAGAGCCGGGCCAGGGTGGCATCGGAGGGGCAAGGCGCGCCGCTCAGAGCCGCCTGGGCCATGACCAGGAAAACGCCCTGCACATCGTCGGTCAGGGTTTCGGACATGGCCAGTGCCTGCTGCCAGCCATCGGAGCTGGCGGTTTCGCTGTCGGGGGCGACGCGGGCCACGGCCAGCTTGCGCTTGAAGGCAGGCAGGGCGGGGGGCTCGCCGGGCACGCGGCGAATGCGGCAGCGCACCAGAAAATCCTGATAGAGCACAGCCACGGTGCGGAAGCTGGCATCGGGGTCGCCCAGCAGTTCGGCCATGATGGCATCGATCTGGCTGTCGCGCTCGGCTTCATCGATCTCGGGGAACAGCGATTGCGGCTCGGTTTCAGCCTCGGGCCGGGGGCGCGAGAGCTGGGCGAGCAATTCGTTGGTTGATGGTGGCGGCGGTGGTGGCGGGCGGCGCACGGCCGGGCGGGCGATCTCATCGGCAGAGGCGGTGAAGATCAGATCGGCGGCATCGAGCGGGGCTTCGGGCAAGGGAGTCAGCTTGGGGCTGGTGGAACGCGCCTGGGTTTCGACATCGCCAATGGTGACGGGCAGGGGGCGGCGCGAAATGGCGGGGCCCAGGGCCACGAAGCGGCCACGGGCCAGATCGCGGAACTGTTCAGCCTGACGCTTTTCCATGCCCAGCAGATCGGCGGCGCGGGCCATATCGATATCGAGGAAGGTGCGGCCCATCAGGAAGTTGGAGGCTTCGGCGGCCACGTTCTTGGCCAGTTTGGCAAGACGCTGGGTGGCGATGACGCCGGCCAGGCCTCGCTTGCGGCCACGGCACATCAGATTGGTCATGGCAGCCAGCGAGAGCTTGCGGGCCTCGTCGCTGACCTCGCCGCCTGCAGCGGGGGCAAAGAGCTGGGCTTCGTCAACCACCACAAGCACGGGGTACCAGAAATCGCGATCGGCATCGAACATGCCGCCCAGAAAGGCAGCGGCAGCGCGCATCTGTTGCTCGACATCGAGACCCTCAAGATTGAGGACGACCGAGACGCGGTGCTGGCGCACACGGGCGGCAATCCGGGTGAGTTCGGATTCGGTGCGGGTGGCGTCGACGACCAGATGGCCGAATTTTTCCGAAAGGGTGGTGAAGTCGCCCTCGGGATCGACAATGCATTGCTGCACCCATGGGGCGGACTGTTCGAGCAGGCGGCGCAACAGATGCGACTTGCCCGAGCCCGAATTGCCCTGCACCAGAAGACGGGTAGCCAGCAATTCTTCGAGATCGAGCGTAGCGGGCACATTGCCGCTGCCCATACCCATGTCGATTGCTACCTTCATCAAGTCTCCGGATTGCTGGTCGCACCCGATTGTGTCGGGGACCACGCCTTGGGCAAAAATACTGACACTGCGTTAGCACATACCGGCCCCGATTCGGGCGAGGGTGCGCCGATCAAACCACAGCTTTGGGTTTTGCGCGCTCTGGCAGCCAATGCATGCTTGCGCCAGCGCGCCACGAGTGCTTAACGACAGCCAATCGACGGTCGCACCATCGCGTGGCCGCCAGCGCAGGTTAGTTTATTTCATGATTCGTCTCGAGAGCATTGGCAAGCAAAACGGCAAGCAGATTGTCTTTATCGAGGCGTCGGCGGCGCTGCAGAAGGGTGAAAAGATCGGGCTGGTCGGCCCCAATGGTGCAGGCAAGACGACGCTGTTCCGCATGATCACTGGCGAAGAGCAGCCCGATGAAGGCCAGGTATCGGTCGATCGCGGCATCCAGATTGGTTATTTCAGCCAGGATGTCGGCGAGATGGCGGGCCGCAGCGTGGTGGCCGAAACCATGAATGGTGCGGGCCCGGTCAGCGAGCTTATGGCCGAGATGCGGGTGCTCGAAGCCGATATGGGCGATCCGGACAAGGCCGACGAGATGGACGCCATCATTGAGCGCTATGGCGAGGTACAGGCACGTTTTGAGGAGCTTGATGGCTATTCGCTGGATGGCCGGGCGCGCGAAGTGCTGGACGGGCTGGGCTTTTCCCAGGAGATGATGGATGGCGATGTTGGCGCGCTGTCGGGCGGCTGGAAGATGCGCGTGGCGCTGGCCCGCATCCTGCTGATGCGGCCTGATGCGCTGCTGCTGGACGAACCAAGCAACCATCTGGATCTGGAAAGCCTGATCTGGCTCGAGGCGTTCCTGAAGAATTATTCGGGCGCATTGCTGATGACCAGCCATGACCGTGAGTTCATGAACCGTATCGTCAACAAGATCGTGGAGATCGATGCGGGGAATTTGACGACCTATACGGGCGACTACGAGTTCTATCAGCAGCAGCGTGCGATTGCCGACAAGAACCAGCAGGCGCAGTTCGAGCGGCAGCAGGCCATGCTAGCCAAGGAAATTGCCTTTATCGACCGGTTCAAGGCACGTGCCAGTCATGCGGCGCAGGTGCAGAGCCGGGTCAAGAAGCTCGACAAGATCGACAAGGTGGAGCCCCCCAAACGGCGCCACACCGTGGCGTTTGAATTCCGCCCGGCGCCACGTTCGGGCGACGATGTGGTGGTGATCAAGAATGTCGACAAGGCCTATGGCAGCCGTACCATTTACGACGGGCTGGACTTCCATGTGCGGCGCCGCGAGCGCTGGTGCATCATGGGCGTGAATGGCGCGGGCAAGTCGACGCTGCTCAAGCTGGTGGCCGGGGATTCCAAGCCCGACAATGGCACGGTCAATGTCGGGGCGAGCGTAAAGATGGGCTATTTTGCCCAGCACGCCATGGATGTGCTCGATGGCGATCGCACGGTGTTCCAGAGCCTTGAAGACGCCTTCCCGCAGGCCGGACAGGGGCCATTGCGGGCGCTGGCAGGCGCCTTCGGGTTTTCGGGCGATGAGATGGACAAGAAGTGCCGCGTGCTGTCGGGCGGCGAGAAGGCGCGGCTGGTGATGGCGCTGATGCTGTTTGATCCGCCAAATTTCCTGGTGCTGGACGAGCCGACCAACCATCTGGATATCGCGACCAAGGAAATGCTGATCAACGCGCTGCGCCAGTTCGAAGGCACCATGCTGTTTGTCAGCCATGATCGCCACTTTCTGGCCGAGCTGTCCAATCGGGTGCTGGAACTGACGCCCGAGGGTGTGCACACCTATGGCGGCGGCTATAGCGAATATGTGCAGAGTACCGGTCAGGAAGCGCCCGGATTGCGCAGTTAAGCAGCAGGGATCGTGATTTGGCGATATCGCGGATTGACACTCGCAGTCATATGATCAATCTTGTATGGAAGATGTAACTGGCCCGTTCGGCCCTCTATCCCAGCAGCAAGACATGACCAAAAAATTCGCCATCGTCGGCACCGGCGGACGTCACCAGATGTTCCGCGATGCGGTTGCCATTACCCATGCAGAGAGCGCCGATCTGGTCGCGCTTTGCGATGTGAATCAGAGCCGTCTGGCCCTGTCGGCCCACAAGGTGCCTGACAAGACCGGCAACGGCATTGCCACCTATCTGGCTGAAGATTTCGACACCATGCTCACCGAGCAGGACCCTGATACGGTGATCGTCACTACGCCGGATTACCTGCATGACGAGTACATTGTGCGGGCGCTCGAAGCCGGTCGCAATGTGATGACCGAAAAGCCGATGACGATCGATGTGGCCAAGCTCAAGCGCATTCTGGATGCGCAAAAGGCCAGCGGCAAATCGGTGACGGTGACCTTCAACTATCGCTATTCACCGGCGCGTACGCAGCTCAAGGATATTCTGCAGAGCGGCACGATCGGCGAGATCACGGCAGTGGATTTCCGCTGGTATCTCGACCGGGTGCATGGCGCCGACTATTTCCGTCGCTGGCACCGTTACAAGGACAAGTCCGGCGGGCTGCTGGTGCACAAATCAACGCACCATTTCGATCTGCTCAACTGGTGGGTCGCTTCAACGCCCAAGAGCGTGTCGGCTACCGGCAAGAGGGATTTCTATACGCCGGAAATGGCGATCAGGCTGGGCCTGGAAGGCCATGGCGAGCGTTGCCACACCTGCCCTGTGGCCCACAAATGCGAGTTCCGCATGGACCTTGAGGCCGATGAGGCGCTCAAGGAGCTTTATCTCGATACCGAGGGTGATGACGGTTACTGGCGCGACAAATGCGTGTTTGCCGAGGACATCACCATCGAGGACACCATGCAGGTGCAGGCACAATACGCTTCGGGTGCCTCACTGAACTATACGCTGGTGGCCTATTCCCCCTGGGAAGGGCTGGAGGTGAAATTCCACGGTACCAAGGGTGAACTGACCCATAAGCACATCGAAGTGCACGGCGTGTTCGCCGGCGGTAATCGCGACAGGGAAGAACGCGACAACGTCACAACCGAGCTGCATCTGGCGGGCCAGCTGCCGCAGAAGATCGACGTCTGGGAAGGCGCGGGCAGCCATGGTGGCGCCGATCCGATCATGCTGGGCTATCTGTTTGATCCGGCCAATATGGAAGCGGACAAATATGGCCGCGCATCGGACCAGGTGTCGGGTGCCTGGTCGATCCTGACCGGTATTGCGGCCAATCAGTCGATCGCCAAGAATGGCGAGCGGGTGTTCGTCGACGAGATGCTGGCTGCGGCCGGAATTGTGCTGTAACGGCTGATCTGGGGGCACCAAGCCCCCAGAAATCTGTGGAAGGCACGCAATCGGGGGGCGCATTCCCCCGATTATCCGGCCCATGGTCGGAGCGGGGGGATTTAACAAGGTGTCGACCCAGGTGCTTGAAGTAACCGAGGAGACCATGGCAATGCGCGTCGTTGGCGCATTGCGTGACGAAATCGTCAGCATGGCGCTCAAGCCGGGCGATGTTATTTCCGAGAGCGACATTGCGGGCCGCTACGGTGTGTCCCGCCAGCCCGTGCGCGAGGCGTTCATCCGGCTGGCGCAGCAGGGTCTGCTGCTGATCCGCCCCAAGCGGGCCACAGTGGTCAAGAAAATCTCCCCCGAAGGCGTGCGGCAATCGCGCTTTATCCGCGAATCCATCGAAGTGGAGATCGTGCGGCGTCTGGCGGCCCATCCGGGCGAGGCAGCGGCGGTGCTCAAGGCGCTGATCGCAGATCAGGAAACGGCCTCGGCGGCCAATGACAGTCGCGGCTTTCACACGCTGGACGAATTGTTCCACCGCACCATGGCGCGGTTGGCGGGCGTGGAATATGCGTGGCAGCTGATCGATGATCACAAGATGCAGCTCGATCGGGTGCGCTATCTGACACTGGGGGCGTCGTCCTCACGGGTGGCGATTGACGAGCACCTCAAGATTGCCAAGGCCGTGGCCGAAGGCGACATTGCGGGCGCCGAAGCGGCAATGCGGGCGCATCTGGCGCGCGCTGAAGTGCTGCTCAGCCAGACCATTGGCGATCATCCCGATTATTTCGAATAGGATGACGCATCCGGGTTGACCGGGGCGACCCCTGCGGGTCAGGCTTTGTCATCGAGCTCCATGCGCGCTGCCCTAATCTGGCCAGCTGCGGATCGGTTGGCCATCCAGAACATTATCAAGCAGTGATGGGTGCACAGCGCCTGTCGGGCGCGCAGCGAATGCGCTCGCGCGAGAACCACAAAGGACAGCACGGCATGAAAACGCGGCGTTTGGGCAAGACGGGTTTTGAGGTTTCGGAAATCGGGCTGGGCTGCTGGCAGCTGGGCGGCGATTTCGGGCCGGTGGGTGACGAGACGGCTACAGCTATTCTCGATGCCGCCAATCAGGCTGGCGTGACCTTCTGGGACACTGCTGACGTCTATGGCGGTGGCATGAGCGAAAGCCGGATCGGCGGCCATGCCAAGGGCGCCGGTGTGCATGTGGCGACCAAGCTGGGGCGTGGCGGTGGGTTGTTCCCCGACAATTATTCGAAGGAAGGCATTCGCAAGAGCCTTGAGGGGTCAGCCGAGCGGCTGGGTGTCTCTTCGCTGGATCTGGCGCAGTTGCACTGTGTGCCGCTTGGCGTGCTGCAGGATGGCGCGATTTTTGGCTGGATGGATGAGCTCAAGGCCGAAGGGCTGATCAAGCATTGGGGCGCCAGTGTCGAGACCATTGAAGAAGGGCTGATCTGCCTGGAACAGCCCGGCCTCGCCACACTGCAGATCATCTTCAACCTGTTCCGCCAGGATGCGGCCGAAGTGCTGCTGCCCAAGGCGGCAGAGAAGGATGTCGGCATTATCGTGCGACTGCCGTTGGCCAGCGGGCTGCTGAGCGGCAAGTTCAGCAAGGACACGCAGTTCGAAGCCAGCGATCACCGTAATTATAACGCCAATGGCGATGCGTTTTCGGTGGGCGAGACCTTTGCCGGCATCCCGTTTCAACGCGGTGTGGAGCTGGTCAATGAGCTCAAGGGTTACGCGCCGGGCGGCATGGAGATGAGCCAGTTCGCACTGCGCTGGATTCTGGACCATCCCGAGGTCTCGACCATCATTGCCGGGGTGAGCAAGCCCGAGCAGCTGGCCGACAATGTCGCCGCCAGTGAACTGCGCAGCCTGTTCCCGGCGCTGATGGGCCAGCTCAAGAGCTGGTATGAGGAAAGCGTCAAGCCGGAGATCCGGGGCGGCGTTTGAGCCCGACCTTACGGTTCGGCCCTCGCGACAAGCAAAGTGCCCCTCGGGTCAATCCCGAGGGTGACGCGCGGTGGGCATGAGACGCACGTGAGTGCCGAGCGCGATCCTTGTTTGGAGGCGTGACGCCCCCTAGCGGATCGGGCTGGGGGTGCCTACGTTGTCATCAACAAAGAAAAAACCTGCCGAGTAGTGTCATGTCCTATCACGAAGCCTTCGAACTGATCCGCGACGAACATATCGCGGAGGCCAATTCGCAGGCGCAGCTGTTCCGCCACAAAAAGACCGGGGCCGAGGTGCTCAGCCTGGTCAATGACGACGAGAACAAGGTGTTTGGCATCACTTTCAAGACGCCGCCGACGGATTCTACCGGCATCGCCCATATTCTGGAGCACTCGGTGCTGTGTGGCAGCCGGAAATATCCGGTCAAGAAGCCGTTCGTGGAGCTGATCAAGGGCTCGCTGAACACGTTTCTGAACGCCATGACGTTTCCGGACAAGACGGCCTATCCAGTGGCCAGCCAGAACCTGAAGGACTTCTACAATCTGGTGGACGTCTATCTGGATGCGGTGTTCTTTCCGCTGCTGACCGAAGAGACCTTCCTGCAGGAAGGCTGGCATTACGAGCTGGAAGATGTCGACGCACCGCTGGTCTATAAGGGCGTGGTGTTCAACGAGATGAAGGGCGTGTTCTCGTCGCCCGATGCGGTGATGCGCGATCTTTCGCAGCGCTCGCTTTACCCCGATGTGACCTATGGCAAAAGCTCGGGCGGGGACCCCAAGGCAATCCCCGAGCTGACGTTCGAGCAGTTCAAGAATTTCCACCAGACCTATTATCACCCGTCCAATACCCGCGCGTTCTTTTCGGGTGATGATGATGCCGGTGAGCGGCTGGCGATTCTGGATGCCTATTTCAGCCAGTTCGAGCGGGCGCCGGTGGATGCGGAGGTCAAGCTGCAGCCGCGGTTCAACGCGCCGCGCCAGATCGAGGCCACCTATGCCGGCACCAAGGACGATGCCAAGGCGCGCGATGGCATGGTTTCAGTCAACTGGATGATCGACCCGGCGGCGGATCGCACCGAAGCGCTCAGCCATGGCATGCTGAGCTATCTGCTGGCGGGCAATTCGGCCGCCCCGCTGCGCAAGGCGCTCAATGAGAGCGGGCTGGGCGAAGGCATGACGGGCGGCGGTATCGGCGGCGGTCTGCGTCAGCCCATGGCCAGCTTTGGCATGAAGGGCATTGACCCGGCCGATGCGGGCAAGGTCGAAGCGCTGATCCTGAAAACGCTCGAAGAGATCGCCGACACCGGGTTCGCGCCCGAGCAGCTGGAAGCGGCGGCCAACACGTTCGAGTTTTCGCTGCGCGAGAACAATACCGGGTCCTATCCACGCGGCATGATGTACATGTTCAACGCGCTGGGGACCTGGCTGCATGAGGGCGATCCGATTGCGCCGCTGGCGTTTGAAGAGGCGTTGAGCGCGCTCAAGGCCAAGGCGGGGCAGGGCTTTTTCGCCAAGGAAATCCGCCGACTGTTTCTGGACAATATGCACCGCACCACGGTGAGCCTGCAGGCCGACCCCGATCAGGGCGCGCGCGAGGCGGCCAAGGAAGCCTCGATTCTGGCCGATGTGCGCAAGGGATTTGATGCCAAGGCGCTGGAAGACACCAAGGCCGAGACCGAACGGCTCAAGGCGTTGCAGGAAGAGGTGGATGATCCCGCGCTATTGGCGCAGATCCCCACGCTGACGCTGGCTGATCTGCCGCGGCAGACACGGACGGTGCCGATCGATATCGGCACGCTGGCGGACACCAGGCTGTTCTACCACGACCTGCCGACACTGGGGATCGTCTATCTCGATATGGGGTTCGATCTGCATGTGCTGGACAAGGAACTGCTGCCCTATCTGCCGCTGTTTGGCCGGGCGCTGCTGCAGACCGGTACCAGCAAGGAGGACTTTGTCAGCCTGACCCAGCGCATTGGTCGCTCGACCGGTGGCGTTGCCCAGCACCGTGGGTTGTCGTCGCGACAGGGCGATGCTGGCAGCGCGGCCTGGTTCTTCCTGTCTGGCAAGGCTGTGCCGGACAAGATCGACGAGATGCTGGCGATCATGGGCGATGTGCTGCTTGATGCACGACTGGATAATCGCGAGCGCTTCAAGCAGATGGCACTCGAGGAAAAGGCGGGCTTTGAAGCGCGCATGATCCCGGCGGGCAATTCGATTGTCGATACGCGGCTGAAGTCGAGCCTTACCGAGGCGAGCTGGATTTCGGAGCAGATGGGTGGCGTGAGCTATCTGATGTTCCTGCGCGAACTGGTGGCGCGGATCGAGAGCGATTGGGACAGCGTGGAGAGCGCGCTCAAGCGTATGCGCGATACGTTGTTCAACCGGGGGCGCATGGTGGTCAATGTGACCGCTGATAGTGCGCTGTGGGGCCGGGCCAAGGGCGAGATCGAGGGTTTCCTTGGGACGCTGCCGGACGCCAAACATGAGTTTGCCGACTGGAGTGTGGATTTTGCGCCCAAGTCCGAAGGGCTGATCATCCCGGTCCAGGTCAATTATGTCGGCAAGGGCGCCAATCTCAAGGCGCTGGGGTTTGAGCTGACGGGGGCGTCCAGCGTGGCGCTGAAGTTTCTCAACACCACTTATATGTGGGACAAAATCCGCGTGCAGGGCGGCGCCTATGGCGGCTCGGCGCGGTTCGACCTGACCTCGGGCAATTTCAGCTTTCTGAGCTATCGCGATCCCAATCTGCTCAAGACGCTGGACGCCTATGATGGGGCGGCCAAGGCGCTACACGCGGCGATTGGCGCCAATGATCTGACACGCTCGATCATCGGGGTGATCGGCGATGTCGATGGCTATGAATTCCCCGACGCCAAGGGCTATTCCTCGATGTGGCGGCAATTGACCGGGACCACGGACGACCTGCGGCAGCAGCGCCGTGACGAAATCCTGTCGACGAGCGCAGCTGACTTCAAGGCGATGGCCGAGGCGGTGGACGCTGTGCGCCAGCATGGTCATGTGGTTGTGCTGGGTGGTGAGGCCGCTATCAGCAAGGCCAATGAAACGCGCGCGGGGCTGCTGGATGTGACCAAGGTGATGTAGCCAAATTGGCGGGAGTTGCGCCGGGACCAGAGGCCCCCACCTGAGCCCTGCGGGGCCTCCCTCCCTACAAGGGGGAGGGAGGGTGCCCG
The DNA here is from genome assembly GCF_018334155.1 of Devosia litorisediminis. Classification (NCBI taxonomy): domain Bacteria; kingdom Pseudomonadati; phylum Pseudomonadota; class Alphaproteobacteria; order Hyphomicrobiales; family Devosiaceae; genus Devosia; species Devosia litorisediminis. Next base: position 106,336 of record NZ_JAGXTP010000001.1, read on the forward strand.
GGTCGGTGGTTCGCGAGGCGCACCGCAAGCGGGTGCCAATGCTGACATTGTCTGGCGATGCGCTTGCCCTAATATGTCGTGAACCAGTTCTGATCGCGGCACGTTAAGGTGGGGACATGGCAATCCAGATCCTCGACCGGCACCTGCACATCAAGGCGATAGACGCCTATATCGACCCCAGCGTGCCGCGTGAGCGGGCGATCATTACCCATGGCCATGCGGACCATGCGCGCAGCGGGCATGGCTCGGTGCTGGCGACGCCAGACACGATTGCCATCATGAAGACGCGCTATGGCGAGGACTGCGCACGGCGGTTTGAACCGCTGGATTTCGGCGTGCCGCTGAAGATCGATGATGTGACGATCACGCTGTTCCCGGCCGGGCATATTCTGGGCTCGGCGCAGGTGCTGGTGGAGCAGGCCGGGCAGCGCGTGGTGGTGACGGGCGATTACAAGCGGCTGGCCGAGCGCACGGCGCAACCCTATGAACTGGTCAAATGCGATCTGCTGGTGACCGAGGCGACGTTTGGCCTGCCAGTGTTTCAGCATCCGCCGCCGCAGACCGAGATCGCGCGACTGCTCAAATCGGTGCGGGATAATCCCGAGCGCAGTCATCTGGTCGGCAGCTACGCGCTGGGCAAGGCGCAGCGGGTGATCGCGCTGCTGCGCGACGCGGGTTATGACGCGCCAATATATCTGCATGGCGCCATGCTCAAGCTGTGTGCGCTTTATGAAGAGCTGGGCGTGCCGCTGGGCGATCTGCGCCCGGCGCTGGATGTGCCCAAGGCGGAACTGGCGGGGCAGATCGTGATCGCGCCGCCTTCAGCAATTCGCGACCGCTGGAGTCGGCGGTTTCCCGATCCGGTGGTGTGTCAGGCCTCGGGCTGGATGAGTGTGAAACAGCGGGCGCGGCAGGCGCTGGTGGAATTGCCGCTGGTGATTTCGGACCATTGTGACTGGGGCGAACTGCAGCAGACGGTACGCGAAACCGAGGCCGAGACCGTGTGGGTGACGCATGGGCGCGAGGATGCGCTGGTCTATTGGTGTCAAAGCCAGGGCCTGAACGCCGAGCCCCTGCACCTGCAGGGCTTTGAGGATGAGGGCGGGGAGGACGCGGCATGAAGCGGTTTTCCCAATTACTCGAACTACTCGCCCTGACCTCGTCGCGCACCCGCAAGCTGGCGGCGCTGACCCAGTATTTTGCCGAGACGCCGGACCCGGACCGTGGCTATGCGCTGGCAGTGCTGACGGGTGCATTGAACTTCGCCAATGTGAAGCCTGCCCTGCTCAAGGAAACCGTGCTGGCCGAGGTGGACCCGACGCTGTTTGCCATGAGCTATGACTATGTCGGTGATCTGGGTGAGACGATCGCGTTGATCTGGCCGCATCACGGGGGCGCGGGTGAATTGCCATCGCTGACCGCGCTGATCGAGATGTTCAACACTACCGCCAAGCGCGACCTGCCCAAGCTGATTGGCGGGCTGCTGACGCAGGCGGAAATCAATGAGCGCTGGGCGCTGGTGAAGCTGGCGACGGGCGGTTTGCGGGTGGGCGTTTCGGCGCGGCTGGCCAAGACCGCACTGGCGGAAATGAGCGGGGTGGACCTGCAGGCGATTGAAGAAGTCTGGCACGGGCTCAAGGTCCCCTATGGGCCGCTATTTGAGTGGCTTGAGGGTAAGACCGGGCGCCCGGAAATTGATCAGGCAGCGCGGTTTCATCCGCTCATGCTGAGCAATCCGATTGACGAGGAAAAGGATCTGGTCAAGTTCGCGCCGGCCGATTTTGCCGCCGAATGGAAATGGGACGGCATTCGGGTGCAACTGGTGATGGGCGAAAGCGTGTCGCTTTTTTCGCGTACCGGCGACGACATTGCCGGGGCGTTTCCCGATATTGTCGAGAATGCCCAGGGGCGCGCCGTGCTGGATGGTGAATTGCTGGTAGGCAAGGATTTCGAACCCGGCTCGTTCAATGATTTGCAGCAGCGGCTGAACAAGAAGGTCGCCAGCGCCAAGCACCTCAAGGACAGTCCGGCCTTCATCCGGGTCTATGACATGCTGTTTGATGGCGAAGAGGATGTGCGGGCCTTGCCCTGGAGCGCGCGGCGAGCGCGGCTGGAGGCGTGGTTTGCAGCCAATCCCCAGACGCGGCTGGACCTGTCGGCGGTGCTGCCGTTTGCCGATTGGGATGATCTGGCGCAGCAACGGCGACAGGGTGCCGATGAGCATGGCCATGAAGGGGTGATGATCAAGCTGCGGCAGGCGCCATATGTCCCAGGACGGCCCAAGGGGCACTGGTACAAATGGAAGCGCGATCCCAATATTGTCGACGCGGTGCTGATGTATGCCCAGCGCGGGCATGGGCGGCGCAGTTCGTTCTATTCCGACTACACATTCGGGGTCTGGAAGGGCAATGAGATCGTGCCGATCGGCAAGGCTTATTTCGGTTTTACCGATGAGGAACTCAAGCTGCTCGATAAATGGATCCGCGCCAATACGCTGGCCTCATACGGGCCGGTACGCGAGGTGAAAAAGGAGCTGGTGTTCGAAGTGGCGTTCGACAGCGCCCAGGAGAGTGCGCGGCACAAGTCGGGCGTGGCGCTGCGGTTTCCGCGCATCAGCCGGATCCGCTGGGACAAGCCGGCGGGTGAAGCAGCGACGCTGGCGGATATGGCCGTGTTTGTGGCGGCAAGTTAGGAGATTTTGATGTCATCTCGATCAATTCACGAGCGCCTGGTGGCGCTGAACAAGCAGATGGCGGACGCCGCCGAGGCGATGGATTTTGAGACCGCCACAGCGCTGCGCAACGAGATTGCCCGGATCAAGGGCGAGGCGCCGCTGCAGCAAGGCGATCCGGACAGCGTCACGGTTGGTCAGCCCCCGCCGGGATCGATGGGGCTGGGCACGCAGGTGCCGGTGCGTCAGCCGCCCAAGGGCTGGGTGAAACCTAAAAAGCCCGATTCGATGACGCGGAATGTAAAGGGAAAGCGCTAGCCTGCCTTGGCGGGGCGCTCGTCAACGAGCCGTCTGATTTCGCGCAGCTCGTTAATGGTGGTTTCCAGGTCGTCGCGCTGACGTTCAAGCGAGGCGAGGCGTTCATCGACCTTGTCGATCAGCAGGTGAACCTGCTGGCTGCGATTGGCATCGTAGAGGCTGAGATAGTCCGAGATATCGCGCAGGGAAAAGCCCAGCCGTTTGCCGCGCAGGATCAGGATGAGCCGGGCGCGGTCACGGCGGCGAAAAATGCGCGTAGCGCCGACGCGTTCTGGCGACAGCAGGCCCTTGGCCTCGTAGAAGCGGATAGCCCGGGTGGAGATGCCAAATTCCTTGGCCAGATCGGCAATGGCGAACAGGTCGCGATTATCAGTCTCGGGGCGGTTCACGATGAAGCCTTCGACTGCTGATATTCCTCACGCAGTTCCTTCTTGGACAGCTTGCCGATCAGGGTCTTGGGCAAGGCATCCTTGAAGATGATTTCGCGCGGCATTTCGATCTTGCTGACGCGATCTGAAATGAAATTCTTGAGCTGGGCCTCGGTGACGGCCTTGCCATCGCGCAGCTTGACGTAGGCGATGGGGGCTTCGCCGCGATATTCGTCAGGCACGCCGATCACGTTGGTTTCCTCGACAGCCTCGTGGTTCATCAGCGCTTCCTCGATGGTGCGCGGATAGACATTGAAGCCCGAGCAGATGATCAGATCCTTGATGCGATCGACCAGGAACACATAGCCCTCATCATCCATGTGGCCGACATCGCCAGTGCGCAGCCAGCCATCCATGAAGGCCTGCTCGGTGGCTTCGGGTTCGTTGTGATAGGCGACCATGACCTGGGCGCCCTTGACCTGGAGTTCGCCATCTTCGCCGATGCCGACGGGCTGGTTGGATTCGAGATTGACGAAGCGAATGTCGGTGCCCGGCAGCGGCATGCCGATGGACATGGGTTTGCTCGCAACACGCAGGGCGGCACAGCAAACCACCGGACTGGCTTCAGTCAGGCCATAGCCCTCGGCAAGTACGGCCTTGGACTTCCTGGCAAAGGCGCTGCGCACTTCGTTGGGCAGGGCGGCACCACCGGAAATGGCGACTTCCAGGCTCGCCAGCTTTTCGGCGGTGGCACTATCAGCGCGGGCAATGGCGCTGAGCAGGGTGGGCACGGCGGGCAACACATTGGCGCGGGTGCGCTCGAACAGGTTGAGCAGCGCCTTGAGCTCGAAACGGGGCAGCATGACCACCTGGGTGCCATTGCACAGCGGCACGTTCATGCAGACCGTCATGGCGAAGATGTGGAAGAATGGCAGCACAGCCACGACCTTGGAGGGCGGGTAGAACAAGCCACAGCCCCATTTGTCGATCTGGCTCATATTGGCCGCGATATTGGCGTGGGTGAGCTGGGCGCCCTTGGGCAGGCCCGTGGTGCCGCCGGTATATTGCTGGACAGCGATATCGTTGTGGGCGTCGATAACCACAGGGGTCGGCGGCTCGCCGCGCTCGACCATGGTGTGGAAATGACTGATGCGGTCGGCGATGGGCGAGGACTTGAGCTTGGCCAGATCCTTGCGCTTGACCACCGAGAACAGCACTTTTTTGACCAGCGGGAGGGCGTCGGGGAAGTGGCAGACCACCAGAGATTTGACGTGGCCAGCTTGCACCAGCTTTTCGGCCTTCTCGAAAATCTGCTGCAGATCGAGTGTCACCATGACGTCGGCGCCGGCGCTTTCGGTGATGTGGCTGAGTTCGTGCACGGTGTAGAGCGGGTTGCAGTTGACCACGGTGCCGCCGGCTCGCAGCACGGCATAATAGGCGATGGGGTAAAATGGCGTGTTGGGCAGCATCAGCGCGACGCGGCTACCCTTTTTAACGCCGAACTGGCGCTGCAGGGCGCCGGCAAAGGCGATGATCTTTTTCGCCAGATCACCGAAGGAGGTGGTGCCACCCAGAAAGTCCAGGGCGGTGGCGGAGGGATTGCGGGCACAGGCCGCCAAAACCTGCTCGTGCACCGGGCGGGTGTCGAGTTCGGCGTCCCAGACGATGCCTTCAGGATAGCTGGCAATCCAGGGACGCAAATGGGTGGCGGTGTTTTTCGGTGCCTTGGGTGCCATGTTTCCTCCGGTTGCCGATAATCGGCGTGGGCTTGATGCCCTTTGTGACGAATATTTCACGGCTTTACGTTAGCGTCAAACGACTGTCCGAACTTTTAGACAGGGCCTGCGTTGGCGTATTCGGCAGGCAGGCGTGGGGGCGACGTATTGGACGCTTGCTTGACGTATACGTAAACCTTGCTAAACTGGCCTCAACAACAGGACCGCCGCGCGCTATGATCCCGGTGCGGCAGGCCCAATGACCAAGCCGAACGATTCGGCGACTGGTCTGACGTTTCGGGATTGAGTTGCTCGGCGCCGTGCGTGAGCAACGCCTTGGAGGGCATGCCGTGATCTTTGCGCTTATCGTGATCAGCCTCGTTGTCTTCGCCGTGCTGGCCATGCGGGAAAGCCCGCTATGGCAGTGGGGTGTTGCTGCTCTGGTGATCGGCCTGTTCGGCCGTTTCGACTTTGATGGCGGCATCGCCTTTGGCGGTGGGTTCGGCCTGGTGCTGGCCCTGTTGCCGGGCATCATCATGCTGGCGCTCAGCGTTGAAGCCATCCGCAAACCATTGCTGATCAAGCCCATTTACGGGGCAGTCAAATCCATTCTGCCGCGCGTCAGCCGCACCGAGCAGGAAGCGCTGGACGCGGGCACGATCGGCTGGGACGCCGAGCTGTTCTCGGGCCGTCCGGACTGGACCAAGCTCAATGCCATCCGCCCGCTGACTCTGAGTGCGGAAGAGCAAGCGTTCCTAGATGGCCCGACCAATGAAGTCTGCGCCATGATCGACGACTGGGACACGCGCAATAACCGCGCTGATCTGAGCCCCGAAGTGTGGCAGTTCTTCAAGGACAAGGGCTTCCTTGGCATGCTGATCGGCAAGGAGCATGGGGGTCTGGGCTTTGGCGCGCAGGCGCAGTCCATGGTGGTTTCCAAGATTTCGAGCCGCTCGGTGGCGGCGGGTATTACCGTGATGGTGCCGAACTCGCTCGGACCGGGCGAATTGCTGGAAAAATACGGCACGCCCGCGCAGAAGGAAAAATATCTGGGCCGTCTGGCCAAGGGCCTTGAAGTGCCGTGCTTTGCCCTGACCGGTGTGCATTCGGGTTCCGATGCCGGCGGCATGCGCGATATCGGTACGGTCACCAAGGGGACCTATCAGGGCAAGGAAGTGCTCGGCGTTCGCCTGAGCTGGGACAAGCGCTACATCACGCTGGCGCCGGTCGCCACGCTGGTGGGCCTGGCCTTTATCCTGAAGGATCCCGACAATCTGCTCGGCAAGGGCAAGGATATCGGCATCACCCTGGCGCTGGTGCCACACGACCATGAGGGCGTGGAAATCGGCCGTCGCCACTTCCCGGCGCGCCAGGCGTTCATGAATGGTCCGACCCGCGGCACCGATGTGTTCATTCCGATGGAATTTCTGATCGGTGGCACGGACTATGCCGGCCAGGGCTGGCGCATGCTGATGGAGTGTCTGTCGACCGGTCGCGCCATTTCGCTGCCCGCCATTGGCACCACCTCGATCAAGCAGGCGCTGCGCGTGACCTCGGCCTATGCGCGGGTCCGTCGCCAGTTCGGCATTCCCGTGGGCATCATGGAAGGCGTGGCCGAGCCGCTCGGCGAGATGGTCAAGCGCGCCTATACCTATGAATCCTCGCGCCGGCTGACCGCCTCGATGGTCGATGAAGGCCAGCGTCCGGCGGTGATTTCGGCGCTGCTGAAATACCGCACCACTGAAGCCATGCGCGACAGTGTCGATGACAGCTTTGACATCCATGGTGGCCGCGCCATCCAGGATGGGCCGACCAACTATCTGTTTGGTGGTTACATGGCGACGCCTGTGGCGATCACCGTGGAAGGCGCCAATATCCTGACGCGCACGCTGATGACCTTTGCGCAAGGCGTGTTGCGCGCGCATCCGTTCCTCTACAAGGAAATCGAAGCAGCGCAGAATACCGACAAGAAGGCGGGTCTGGACCAGTTTGATGCCGCGTTTGGCGGGCATACCAAGTTCATGCTGCGCAATATCGCGGCCAGCTTCCTGCACGGGGTCAGCAATGGCGCCTTCGCCTCGACCCCGGTCGAAACGGAAATGGCCGGCTGGTACCGCAAGCTGCACCGCTATTCGCAGGCCTTTGCGCTGACCGCTGACTGGACCACAGTGATCCTGGGCGGACAGCTCAAGCGCAAGCAGAAGCTGAGCGGCCGCATGGCCGACATTCTGGGCGATCTGTATCTGATGTCGGCCACGCTGCGCCGGTTTGAGGATGAAGGTCGTATTGCCGAGGACAAGCCGCTGGTCGATGCGATCATGGCTGACCGTATCGCGGCCATGGAGCAGACCTTTGGCGAAGTGTTTGCCAATTTCCCCAATGGCTTTGTGGCCAATGCCATGCGCTTCCTGTGCTTCCCGCTGGGTCGCCATGCCAAGCCTGCCAGCGACCGGATGAACTATCGCTTTGTGCGCGATGTGCTGCGCCCCGGCGCGTTCCGCGATCGTCTGACCACGGGGCTGTATGTCTCGATGGATCCCGCCGACGTGACGGGCGTTCTCGAAGACGCGTTCATCAAGGTGACCGAGGCCGAGGAAATCGAAGCCAAATTCATCAAGGCGGCGCGCAAGGGCGTGATCGAGCGTCGGCTGGATCGTGATGCCGTTGATGATGCGGTGGCGGCGGGCGTCTTGAGCGACAATGAGGCTGGGATCATGCGGGCGGCCGACGAAGCGACCGACCGCGTGGTGCAGGTGGATGATTTTGCGCCAGACGAGCTGGCCGCTGACGCCAAACACAAGGTGGCAGCGCAGTAACGGCACGCGTTGGCAATCAACAACCCCTCCTTTATGGGGATGGAACGAAACGGGCGCTGCGTCAAAAATGCATGATGCTGCGCCCGGTTAGCCCACAGATCGGGTGCCGCCCTGAACGGGGTGGCGATGGCGCGAGCCAGGAATTTTGAGGAGACACGATGATCCAGCCGAACATGCCGGAGACCACGAACTGGCGCTTTGAAATCGACGTGGAACGTCTGGGCTGGCTGACGATCGACACGCCCAATTCGCCGGTCAATACGTTGAGCCGTCTGGCCATTGAAGAGCTTGAAACGCTGGTGGTCCGGTTTGAAGAACTGGCCAAGAGTGGCGAGCTGGTGGGTGTGATCCTGCTCAGCGGCAAGGATAGCGGCTTCATTGCTGGTGCCGATGTCAGCGAATTTGACGCGATGAGCGACTTTTCGGTGCTGCCGGGCGCGCTGCAACGCACCCATGCGCTGTTCAGCCGGATCGAAGCGCTGAAGGTGCCGATGGTTGCGGGTATTCACGGGTTCTGTCTGGGTGGTGGGCTGGAGCTTGCGCTCGCCTGTCACTACCGAGTGGCCGTCAATAACGACAAGACGCGGATCGGCTTCCCTGAAGTCAATCTGGGCATCTTTCCGGGCTTTGGTGGCACAGGTCGCTCGATCCGGCAGGCCGGTCCGGTTGATGCCATGCAGCTGATGCTGACCGGGCGGATGATCCGGGCCGGTGCAGCGCGCGGGTTCAATCTGGTCGACAAGCTGGTGCGTCACCGCGACATGCTGCGCTGGGAAGCGCGCAAGGCCGTGCTGCAAAAGCGCGAATCGAGTGAGGCCGGTTTTGCCAAGAAGGTGATGGCGATGGGGCCGTTGCGCGGCTATATCGCCAACAAGATGCGCGAGCAGGTTGGTAAGAAGGCGCGCAAGGAACACTACCCCGCACCCTATGCGCTGATCGATCTGTTCGAGCAGCATGGCGATAACTGGCAGGCGATGAGCCACGGCGAGATCGAGCGCTTCGTGCCGCTGATGGGCAGCGATACCGCGACCAATCTGCGCCGGGTGTTCTTCGCCTCCGAGGCGCTCAAAAAGCAGGGTATAAAGGGCGCAAAGTTTGCCCGCGTGCATGTGATCGGCGCTGGCGTGATGGGCGGCGATATCGCGGCCTGGTGTGCGCTGCGCGGCATGAGCGTGACGCTGCAGGATCTCGACATGGCGCGCATTCAGCCGGCGCTGGATCGCGGCAAGAAGCTGTTCAAGAAGCGGCTGAAGAAAAAGCGCGAGGTCGACGCGGCCATGCTGCGCTTTGAGGCTGACCCCGAGGGCAAGGGCGCGGCCCGTGCCGATGTGATCATCGAAGCGGTGGTTGAAAAGCTCGAGGTCAAGCAGTCGATCTTTGGCGAGCTGGAGTTCAAGGCCAAGCCTGATGCCATTCTGGCGACCAATACCAGCTCGATCGAGCTGGAGCGGATCGCCGAAAAGCTCAAGCAGCCCGAGCGCTTGATCGGCCTGCATTTTTTCAATCCGGTGGCGCAGTTGCCGCTGGTGGAAGTGATCCGGTCCACCTTTAACACCGATGATGCCATTGGCCGCGGCGCAGCGTTTGCGCTGGCGATCGGCAAGTCGCCCGTGGTGGTCAAATCGGCACCGGGGTTCCTGGTGAACCGCGTGCTGATGCCCTACATGCTGGCTGCCGTCGAACGGGTGGAAAAGGGCGAGAGCAAGGAATTGCTCGACGCCGCCGCAGTGGCGTTCGGCATGCCGATGGGCCCGATCGAGCTGATGGATACCGTTGGTCTGGATGTCGGCAAGTCGGTTGCCACAGAGCTTGGCCATGCCGTGCCCGAAGGCAGCAATTTCGATACGCTGGTCAAGGCCGGCAAGCTGGGTCGCAAGACCGGCGAAGGATTTTACAAATGGGAAGACGGCAAGGCGCAAAAGGGCGACGTGCCCAGCCATGCCGATCTGGCCGGACTGGGTCGTGAACTGGTCAAGCCGCTGGTCGACATGACCGAAGTGGTGGTGGCTGAAGGTGACGTCGCCAATGACGGTTTGGCCGATATCGGTGTGATTATGGGAACCGGTTTCGCGCCGTTCCTGGGTGGGCCGATCAAGGCACGCAAAGACGGGAAGGCATAGAAATGGCTGAACTTCGCAAAGTCGCAATCGTGGGTTCGGCGCGCATTCCATTTGCGCGCGGCAACACGGCCTATGCCGACGAAACCAATCTGAGCATGCTGGGTACCGTTCTGGGTGGGCTGGTCGACAAGTTTGGCCTCAAGGGCCAGAAGATCGACGAAGTGGTGGCAGGCTCGGTGATCGCCCACAGCCGCGATTTCAATATCGCCCGCGAAGCGGCGCTGGATGCCGGGCTGTCACCGCGCACGCCGGGCACGACGCTGCAGATTGCCTGTGGCACGAGCCTGCAGGCAGCGTTGATGCTGGGTGCCAAGATCGCCAGCGGCGAAATCGACAATGGCATTGCTGCGGGTTCGGACACGGTCAGCGACAGCCCAATCGTGTTTGGCAACAAGTTCCAGCACCGCATGATTGATCTGAGCAAGGCCCGTTCGACCGGCGACAAGTTCGGTGCGTTCAAAGGGTTTTCGTTTGGTGAGCTCAAGCCGGTCGCGCCCTCGGTCAACGAACCGCGCACGGGCATGTCGATGGGTCAGCATTGCGAACTGATGGCCAAGGAGTGGGGCATTACCCGCCAGGCACAGGACGAGCTGGCGGTGGCCAGCCATCGCAATGCCGCCAAGTCCTATGATGAGGGCTTCCACGACGACCTGCTGGTGCAGTGCGCCGGGCTGGTGCGCGACAACAATGTGCGTGCCGATGCCAATATGGAAAAGATGTCGACGCTCAAGCCGGCCTTTGACAAATCCAGCGGCAATGGCACGCTGACGGCCGGCAATTCGACGCCGCTGACAGATGGCGCCTCTGCCGTGCTGCTGGCCAGTGAAGAGTGGGCCAAGGAACGGGGCCTGCCTATCCTAGCCTATCTGACGATGGGCCGCGTTGCCGGCAATGATTTTGCCCATGGCGAGGGCCTGTTGATGGCGCCGACCATTGCAGTCAGCGAGTTGCTGGCGCGGGCAAAGCTGAGCTTTGACGATATCGACTATTTCGAGCTGCATGAGGCGTTCGCCGCCCAGGTGCTCTCGACGCTGGCAGCCTGGAATGATCCGGCCTACTGCAAGGACGTTCTGGGGCGTGACACCGTGCTGGGACCAATCGATCCGGCCAAGATCAATGTGAAGGGCTCAAGCCTGGCCTATGGCCATCCCTTTGCGGCGACCGGCGCGCGTATTCTGGGCGTCACCGCCAAATTGCTGAGCACTGAGCCGGGCAAGCGGGCGCTGATTTCAGTGTGTACTGCTGGTGGGCAAGGCGTGACGGCTCTGGTAGAAAGTGCGGCATGAGCGATAACGTCGTCAAATTCCGCAAGATCGAAAAGAAGCCCGAGCCCAAGCCGCCAGGCAAAAAGCCCGAGCTTCCCAGCTGGGCGCCATTTGCCGGGCTGATCGCGCTGGCGCTGGTAATTTATGGCGTGCAGCAGTCCGGTCTGCTGGGCGGCTAGGCAAATTTTCTGCAAATTGCGATTTGAGCGCAATGGCGTGCCGGGTTTTCCCCGGCGCGCAGCATGTTAACAAATGCTGGTGCCTTGACGTTTAGGTCAATCTTTTACTTGTCAGTGGACGGATTTGCGTAATACCGTCCAACAATCTTGCCCGGCAGGCTCTTGGCCTGCTGGCCACAAGGCTATTCAAATCCGCGGCGATATGATCGCGGAGAGAAGATGTTTTCAGGAATTCCACAAGGAGATGGAACGCGCATGAAAATCACTCAAACCCTGACAGCGGTAGCGACCGCCGGCGCCATGGCGCTGATGATGAGCACTGCCGCTTCGGCCGTGACGCTGCAGATGCACAATGGTGCCGATCCGGGTTCGCTCGATCCGCACAAGGTTTCCGGCGACTGGGAAAACCGCATCGTTGGTGACTACATTGAAGGTCTGGTGACTGAGGATGCCAAGGCCGACGCCATTCCGGGCCAGGCTGAAAGCTGGGAAATCTCGGAAGACGGCACCGTTTACACGTTCCACCTGCGCGAGGGCATTACCTGGACCGATGGCGAGCCTGTGACTGCTGAAGACTTCGTCTTCGCGTTTCAGCGCCTGATGGATCCCGCAACCGCGTCGGAATACGCCTACCTGCAGTACCCAATCAAGAATGCTGCTGGCATCAACTCGGGCGAGATCACTGATTTCAGCGAGCTGGGCGTCAAGGCACTCGACGACAAGACAGTCGAAATCACGCTGGAAGCGGCGACGCCGTTCTTCCTGCAGGCCCTGACTCACTACACCGCCTATCCTGTGCCAAAGCATCTGGTCGACGAGTTCGGCGATGCCTGGACCTCGATGGAGCACATCGTGGCCAACGGCCCGTACAAGATCACCGAATGGCTGCCGGGCTCCTATGTCCACTCGGTCAAGAACGATGACTATTACGACGCTGCCAATGTGCAGATCGACGAAGTGTACTACCACGTGCTCGAAGATCAGGCTGCTGCGCTGAACCGCTACCGTGCGGGTGAGTTCGACATCCTGACCGACTTCCCGGCTGACCAGTATCAGTGGATCCAGGACAATCTGCCCGGCGAAGCACATGTCGAGCCATTCCTGGGCGTGTATTACTACGTGCTGAACCAGGAAAACGAAGCCCTCAAGGACGTTCGCGTTCGTGAAGCGCTGTCGATCTCGATCCTGCGTGACGTGATCGGGCCCGATATCCTGGGCACTGGCGAACTGCCAGCCTATGGCTGGGTTCCAGATGGCACCGCCAACTATGAAGGCGACGCCTATATGCCAGCATGGGCCGAAATGCCCTATGAAGAGCGCGTTGCCAAGGCTTCCGAGCTGATGGCTGAAGCCGGCTACTCGGCTGATAATCCGCTGACCCTGCAGCTGCGTTACAATACCAATGACAACCACCAGCGCATCGCCGTGGCGATTGCCGCCATGTGGGAGCCAATCGGTGTGAAGGTTGAGCTGTTCAACTCCGAAACCGCCGTGCACTACGACGCACTGCGCGCCGGTGACTTCCAGGTCGGCCGCGCCGGCTGGCTGCTCGACTACTCGGACGCTTCGAACACTCTGGATCTGCTCAAGACCGGCACGATGCAGGGCGACACCATGAACTGGGGCAACAATTACGGCCGCTACTCGAACCCAGAGTTCGACGCGCTGCTTGATGCCGCCACCAGCGAACAGGATCTGGCCAAGCGCGCCGGTATGCTGCACGAGGCAGAAACCATCGCCATGGACGAATTCGGTGCGATCCCGATCTACTGGTACGTGTCCAAGAATGTCATCTCGCCAAAGATCTCTGGCTTTGAAGACAATGCCAAGGACGTGCACCGCACCCGTTGGCTGACCAAGGCCGAATAGGCCAGGACGACGCTTTGATCGTGGGGGCTGCGGCTCCCACGATCTCTTTTTGCCGGTGAGCGCGCCGTGGACGCTGCGCCCGGACTACAAAAGGTTTTTGCATCATGCTGGGTTATGCCCTGCGGCGCGTGCTTTCGGCGATCCCGATTGCACTGATCGCCGTGACTGTCTGTTTTTTCGTGCTGCGCCTGGCACCGGGTGGCCCCTTTGACGGCGAGCGCGCCTTGCCGCCGACCGTGCTGGCCAATCTGCGGGCTCACTACAATCTCGATCAGCCACTGATCACGCAGTATTTCATCTATCTCTGGCGCCTGCTGCATGGCGATCTGGGCCCGTCCATGGCCATTGATGGCTTCAATGTGAGCCAGCTGATCGCCATTGGCTTTCCATTCACGCTGACCATGGCGATGACGGCTTTTGTGATTGCGACCGCCATTGGTGTCGTCGCGGGCATGGTTGCCGCGGTGAACCAGAACAAGTGGCCAGACTATGTGCTGGTGCTGGCTGTGATGCTGGGCGTTGTGGTGCCGAACTTCCTGATGGCCGCCATTCTGCAATTGTGGTTCGGCGTTTATCTGGGATGGCTGCCAGCGGGTGGTTGGGTCAATGGCTCGGTGTGGCATCTGGTCTTGCCGGTGACCGTGCTGGCTTGGCCCCATGCCGCGCGTATTTCGCGGTTGATGCGCGGCTCAATGATCGAGGTGCTGGGTACCAATTATGTGCGCACGGCGCGCTCCAAGGGTCTGGGACAGCGGCTGGTGCTGGCGCGGCATGCGATCAAGCCGGCGCTGTTGCCGGTTGTGTCCTATCTGGGGCCGGGGCTGAGCTATCTGCTGACCGGCTCGCTGGCCGTGGAGCAGATTTTCGGTCTGCCCGGGATCGGCAAATATTTCGTCACCGCAGCGCTTAACCGCGACTACGGCATCGTGCTGGGAACGACGATCCTCTACATGTTCATCATCCTCGCGCTCAATCTGCTGGTTGACCTGGTCTATGCCTGGCTCGATCCCAAGGTGAGGTACCGCTGATGGCCGGCATTACAGGTAAGGACGAAGTCCTCAGCCAATACGCGCAGAAGCTGGAAACGCTGGACGCGCCCAAGGGGCGTTCGCTGACCCAGGACGCGCTGCGGCGTCTGGCCCGCAACAAGGCGGCGGTGATCTCGATCGCCATCGTGATCTTCATCATTCTGGCGGCCTTTATCGGCCCCCATTTCGTGCCGTGGAGCTATTCGGAGGTCGACTGGACCGCCATTCGCAAGCCGCCCAATTTCGACAAGGCCCATTATTTCGGCACCGACCAGAATGGTCGCGACATGCTGGCGCGCGTGCTGCAGGGCACGCAGATGAGCCTGATCGTGGCCGCGGTCGCAACCGTTGTGTCGGTGGTGATCGGCATTATTTATGGCGCGGTTGCAGGGTATCTCGGCGGCCGGGTCGATGCGCTGATGATGCGTTTTGTCGACGTGATGTACGCGCTGCCCTACATCCTGTTCGTGATCATTCTGGTGGTGATGTTCGGGCGCAATCCGGTGCTGCTGTTTGTCGGTATCGGGGCGATCGAATGGCTGACCATGGCCCGCATCGTGCGGGGTCAGACGCTGTCGATCAAGGAACGCGAATTCGTAGAAGCGGCCCGCGCCGGCGGTGCCAAGCCCTGGACCATCATCACAAGGCACATCGTGCCGAACCTGACGGGCCCGGTGGTAATCTACGCCACGCTGACCATCCCCGAGATCATCATTGCCGAGAGTTTCCTCTCTTATCTGGGTCTGGGCGTGCAGGAGCCACAGACGTCGCTGGGGACGCTGATTTCCGCCGGTGCGCCGGTGGCCGAAGTGCTGCCCTGGATGTTGCTGGCGCCAGCCACCGTGCTGGTCACCCTGTTGCTGTGCCTCACCTATATCGGTGACGGCCTGCGCGACGCCCTTGACCCCAAGGATCGATAGACATGACAGAAGTCCTCAAAGTCGAAGACATGTCGGTGACCTTCGAGCTGCATGACAGCGAAGTGCACGCCGTTCGCGAGATGAATTTCAGCCTGTCGCAGGGCGAAACGTTGGCCGTGGTTGGCGAGTCCGGTTCGGGCAAGAGCCAGGCGTTCCTGGCGATCATGGGTCTGCTGGCCAAGAATGGCCGGGCCGGCGGCCATGCCATGATGGGTGATATCGATCTGATCGGCATGCCGCCCAAGCAGCTTGATACCCATCGCGGCAAGGACATCGCGATGATCTTCCAGGATCCGATGACCTCGCTGAACCCGACATTGCGGGTCAAGACGCAGCTGGCCGAGGTGCTGGTCAAGCATCGCGGTTTCAACCAGCAGCAGGCGATCAAGACCTCGATCGAGATGCTGGAACGGGTCGGTATTCCCGAACCCGTCAAGCGCGCCAATGCCTATCCGCATGAGCTTTCGGGCGGTATGCGCCAGCGCGTGATGATCGCGATGGCGTTGTTGTGCCAGCCCAAGATCCTGATCGCCGATGAGCCGACAACGGCGCTCGACGTGACGGTGCAGGCGCAGATGCTGGACCTGTTCAAATCGCTGACCGAAGATTTCGGCACCTCGCTGGTACTGATCACCCATGATCTGGGCGTGGTGGCCGGCGTGGCTGACCGGATGATGGTGATGTATGGCGGGCGGGCCGTGGAAAAGGGCGTGACCGACGATCTGTTCTACGATCCGCGCCACCCCTACACGTTGGGTCTGCTGCATTCGACCCCGCATATTGCCAAGCGCGCCGAGCGGCTCGATCCGATCCAGGGCCTGCCGCCCAGCCTTGAACACCTGCCCAAGGGCTGTTCGTTCAATCCGCGCTGCGCGTTTGCCTTTGATCGCTGCATGGTCGAGCGGCCACCGCTGACCCAGACCGAGAACGGCCGCGAAAAGGCGTGTTTCTATGAAGGCCCGATGGCCTATGGAGAGGTCGCGTAATGGACCAGACCCCCGTCGATCTGCTTGAGATCAAGGATCTCAAGAAAACCTTCTCTATTGCCAGCGGGCTGTTTGCCCGGCCGCTGACGCTGACGGCGCTCGAAGACATCAACTTCACCATCCACCAGGGCGAGACGCTGGGCATTGTGGGCGAGAGCGGCTGTGGCAAATCCACGCTGGGTCGCTGTATCCTGCAATTGCTGGCGCCTGATGAGGGCCAGGTGTTGTGGCTGGGGCAGGATCTGACCCGGCTGCCGGCCGAGGAAATGCGCAAGCGCCGGCAGGACCTGCAGATCATCTTTCAGGACCCGCTGGCTTCGCTCAACCCGCGCATGACTGTGGGCGAGATCATTGCTGATCCGCTGCGCACGCTGCGGCCCGAGCTGAGCAAGACCGAGCGTCGCGCCCGTGTACTCAAGACCATGGAATCGGTCGGGCTGCTGCCCGAAATGATCAATCGCTATCCGCACGAGTTTTCGGGCGGGCAGGCGCAGCGTATCGGTATTGCCCGGGCGCTGATCACCGAACCCAAGCTGATCGTGTGTGACGAACCGGTCTCGGCGCTGGACGTGTCGATCCAGGCGCAGATCCTGAACCTGCTGGCCGAGCTCAAGGATGAGTTCGGGCTGACGCTGATCTTCATCTCGCACAATCTGAGCGTGGTGCGACATGTCTCGGATCGTATTCTGGTGCTCTATCTGGGCCGCATCGTCGAGCTGGCAAGCGGTGACGATATCTACAACGACCCCAAGCACCCCTATACGCGGGCGCTGCTGACGGCGGTGCCGATCCCCGATCCGAAGCTGGCGCGACTGCGCAATATCGATGCGCTGAAGGGTGAAATTCCTTCGCCAATCAATCCGCCATCGGGCTGCACCTTCCGCACACGCTGTCGCTTTGCCAAACCCTATTGCGCGGAGAAGCGCCCGCCGCTTGAGGTGATAGAGGGTGGTCGACTGGTGGCGTGCCATCGCTGGCGCGAGATCGACGTGCCCGGTGAGGCTATCCTGAACGGCTAATCGGCCAAGGCATTATAGGCCGCCGCGATATTGGCGGCGGCCTTTGCCATTTCAGCGTCGCTGAATTCCAGCACACCGTGTTCGGCCATCAAGGCGTGGTATTGCTGCTGGTCGTAGGGGACGCCCTTTGGCAGGGGCACGACATGCCAGTGCAGATGGCTATTGCCCTGCTTGCTGCCCAGCGAGAGCACATAGATCCGTTCGGCGTCATAGACACTCTTGAGAGCCCGTGAGAGCCGGTGGACGACGGCCTGCAGTGCTAGATAGGCCTGAGGGCTTATGTCCTCTGCCAGATCTTCGTAGTGCCGCGTAGGGCAGACAAGGGCATAGCCGGGCAGGGTGGGGAACTTGCTGAGAAAGATGATGGTGTCATCATCGCGGTCGATCACGTGATGGCCGTAGTCGGGATTGCCGGCGACAAGTTCACAGATAAAGCAGGGGCCGTGCTGGCTGCGTTGCACGTGGGCGTCCAGATCAAACGGCAGCCGCATGGCTAGCTGGCTTCGCGCTTCTGGGCTTCGGTACGCCGTTCATTCTCTCCGATATCGACAGTCTTGCGGCGACGGTCGGGGCCGGTATAGGCCTCAGCTTCAATGAAGCCGCGCGGATTGGTCTCGATGCTGGTCAGACGGGTCTGAAGATGGTTGGCAGCAAATGGCTTGCGCAAGAATTCGGTGACGCCGGCGTCGCGGGCGTCGGCGATGCGTTTGGCGTCGGGTGCTGCACTCATCATGATGATGGGCACCAGACGGTTCTGGCAATCGGAGCAGGCACGCAGCTTTTTGGTGAAGGCAACGCCGTCCATGCCATTGAGGTCATCATCAATGATCAACACGTCAAACGCGCGGCGGCGCAGTTCAATCATGGCGCGGTTGGCGTCGTAGCTCTCGCGGATATCCCTGCGTCCCAAGCTGCGCAACATCACCGCAATCAGCGATGCCATGTGGGGAGAGTGATCGGCGATCAACACACCGTGCTTGGTAATTTCCTCAGTGGCCATGGTACGCAAACCCTTACTTCGCAGGCCTGCATCTTAGCAGGGCTTTGCATATGAGCGGTTAATCGGGTTCATTATATGCAAGCCATAGCTTTTCACGACATTTGCGTGAAAACTCCGGCCAAGCCGCGTTGACAGGGTGGGGCATTTTCCCTATGTATGCCGCCAAGTTTCCGGGCGCCATGGCGCCCCTTTTGTTTGACCAAGGAATCGTCCGATGAAGATCCGCAACTCGCTGAAGGCGCTGATGACTCGCCACCGCGCGAACAAGCTCGTCCGCCGTCGCGGCCGGGTTTATATAATCAACAAGGTAGACAAGCGCTTCAAGGCCCGTCAGGGCTAAGCTAAAGCTTGATACTGAAGATTGACTGACAAAGCCCGCGAAAGCGGGCTTTGTTGCGTTTGGGGTTGGTCCGGGCCCTTCCGGCGCGTTGCCTGTGGGCGGTCCGCGCGCAATACCGATGCGGGCCATCATTCACGTACCCCACCGTCCCCAAACCCCCGCGTTTAAAGCTCAATGCGCAGGTGAGGGATGGTGCAAAGGTTTACGTCGTTTGGCATAATTATACCTGTGCATCAGTACGTTACGTTATCTATTGTCTGGTTTTATCCAGCCGTTTTTTATTTGCGCCATTTTTTTCGCGTTCGCCGCGAGGTAATTTATGCTCAAGGCCCGAACACTAACCGTGCTGATCAATCGACCGATCCAGGATGTGTATGACTTTCTGGTGGAGCCCGCCAATCTGGCACGTTGGACGCTGGTGGGCCCCGGACAGGCAGAGCCCGAAGAAGGGCCACTGGTGTGGTCGTTTGACGGGCCGCACGGGCTGGTGCTGGTCCGCTTTACGCCACGCAATGCGTTTTTTGTGCTCGACTACTCGCTGCAGTCGGGACCACATGTGTGGCAGTCCTCAAGCGTGCGGTTGATCCGCAATGGCAATGGATGCGTGTTGACCCATACTTCGGTGCAGCAGCCATTGGTGTCCGACGCGGTCTTCGCCTCCGAGGAGGAGTGGCTGTATTCGGACCTGCTGGTGCTCAAGACCCTAATGGAAACGAAATAGGCGATCAGCCAAAGAAAAACCCGCGGACGTGCCGCGGGTTCTTTTATCGGGTCATGCCTGGCGGGCTTAGCTGGAGCCGGCGCCGTCCTGGCGGACGAAGGCGATGCGGAGCATGTTGGTGGCGCCTGGTGTGCCCAGCGGAATGCCGGCCGTGATGGCGATACGATCACCGGGACGGGCAAAGCCTTCCTGATAGGCGATGACACAGGCGCGATCGACCATGTCTTCCAGGCTCACTGCATCTTCGGTCTGCACGCAATGGACGCCCCAGACCACCGACATGCGGCGGATGGTGCGCTGGTTGGGCGAGAGCACGATAATGGGCTTGGAGGGCCGCTCGCGGGCGGCACGGATGCCGGTCGAGCCGGAGGCGGTATAGGTAACGATGGCGGCCAGATCGAGCGTTTCGGCAACCTGGCGGGTCGCCGCCGAGATGGCGTCGGCCGCAGTGGCTTCAGGTTCGGTCTGGGCAGCGCGGATAATGCCGCGATAGTTGGCGTCGCCTTCGACGGCCACGGCCACCTTGTTCATGGTGGCGACGGCCTCAACCGGATACTGGCCAGAAGCCGACTCGGCCGAGAGCATGATGGCGTCAGCGCCTTCAAACACGGCGATGGAGACGTCCGAGACCTCGGCGCGGGTCGGGACCGGCGCGGTGATCATGGATTCAAGCATCTGGGTGGCGACGACCACTGGCTTGCCGTAGCGGCGGGCCATGCGGATCATGCGCTTCTGCAGGCCGGGGACCTGCTCAAGCGGCAGCTCGACGCCCAGATCGCCACGCGCCACCATGATGGCGTCGCACAGCTTGATGATCTCTTCGAGGCGCTCGATAGCCTGCGGTTTTTCGATTTTGGCCATGACGCCTGCGCGACCCTGAACGATCTTGCGCACATCGATGATGTCTTCGGGGCGCTGCACGAAGGACAGGGCAATCCAGTCGGCATCGGCAGCCAGGCCGGCGACCAGATCGGCGTGGTCCTTTTCGGTCAGTGCGCCGGTGGGCAGCAGCGTATCGGGGAGCGATACGCCCTTCTTGTCGCTAAGCTTGCCGCCATAGACCACTTCGGTCTCGATGGCGCCATTGCCCACCTTGGTGGCCTTGAGCTGCAGCTTGCCGTCATCGAGCAGCAGGCGGTCGCCTACCGAGACGCTTTCGATGATTTCAGGATGGGGCAGGTAAACGCGCTCGGTGGTGCCGGGCGTGTCATCGCTGTCCAGGGTGAATTTCTGCCCGGCGGCCAGTTCGACAGCGCCATCGGCAAATTTCCAGACGCGCAGCTTGGGACCCTGGAGGTCGACCAGAATGCCCAATGGATGGTTGAGGCGCTTTTCGACATTGCGAATGCGCTCGACCGTGGTGTTGAGCACTTCGTGGCTGGCGTGGCTCATATTGATGCGGAACACGTCCGCGCCGGCCTTGGCCAGTTCCTCGATCATCTTTTCCTCGTGGCTGGCTGGCCCGAGGGTGGCGACGATCTTTGCGCGTCTCATGCGTCTCATTGCGTGTCCGTTTCTTGCGTCGTTATGTCGTCCTGCGGTGCGTCCACATCGTTGGGATCGACAAGGAAAGTGGGATCTTCAAGGTCTTCACCACCATCAGGCCCGACAATCGCGGGTCCGGCGGCGTTCTCGGTGAGCTGCAGTGTCCAGTCGGAACGGTTCTGTGTATCGATTTCGAAGAAACCGGTGCGCTCATAACCGCGCGCAAGACAATCCTCAACCCCGAATATGGTGAAGGTCTCGTCGCGTGTACACATGAATACTGCTCCGTCCCATGCGCCGCCTGCCACATCATCTGCTGCGAAGATGTAATAAAAGCGACGCTGGAGTTCACCCTGATACAGCACGCGGCAATCGCCCGGAGGGGCTTGCCACCAGCCTTCGCTCATCCAGCCACGCTCGGCACGGTAGCCCAAGGCTACCGAAACGAGATTGGAAGTCTCGTTGCAGATGCGTAGATCAGCCTTGGCCGGCGTTGCAAAGAACACCAAGCCTGCAAGCGTTGCGCTGATCAAAGTCGTGCCGAGACGAATGGTTTGCAAAAGCGAGCCGGAAATCATCGGGAAAACGTGCCTTCTTTGAGCCCATGGGAGGGAATTGGTCAATGGCTAATGCCCTGATTTGGCGGAATTGGGGGCATGCAGAAGCGCGGTGATGTGGATTGGGTCACAAAGGGGTTGAACCGAGGGTGAGTCTGGGGTTCAAGCATCGCTTGAGACAAAGAGGTATGACCCATGGCTGAAGACAGCGTTGCCCAGGACCAACTCCGGGCGTTCATCGAGCGCATCGAGCGCATGGAAGAGGAAAAGGCAGCCATTGCTGCCGACATCAAGGAAATCTACGCCGAGGCCAAGGGCAACGGCTTTGACACCAAGATTCTGCGCAAGATCGTGACGATCCGCAAGCAGGACGCCAATGAGCGCATGGAGCAGGAAGCCCTGCTCGAACTCTATATGAGTGCCCTTGGGATGGTGGCGGCCCCGTCAGACGACTGAGCCAACGCCCCATGCAAGTTTCAGAACGCCCGGTTGCCCATGGCAGTCGGGCGTTTTTGCGTTCAGGCGAGAATGTCGATGGTGGTCTGGGTCATGCGGTCAGCGGCACGCACGACTGTAGCAGCGGCCTTGAAGTCGGTCTGGGCCATTATGGTCTCGACCATTTCGGTGGTCAGGTCGACGTCCTGCAGGCCCGTGCCGAAGCGGGCCACGCGGCTGGCGCTGGCTTCGAGGCGGTCGGCGGCGCGGTGCATGCCGGCGGCGCCGGAGGCAATGGCTGAAATGGTCATGAGGCAGGCCTAACGGAAAGTTCAGTGGTCACCAGATAGCGCCACAAGGCTTGCGGTTTCCTTTAGGGCGACGCGCTCAATCTATTTCAAACGCGACCTAACCCCGCGCGGCGGCGTGAGGCCACGCCCGTTCTCAGCGCCGTGTAATCACTTTGGGATAGTCAGCCCTAAAAGAGGCTAGCTGGACTTGCCGAGTGCTGCTGCCATGGCAGCCTGATCGTAGCCCAGCGTGGTCAGGGCAGTGGCGACGATGCCGGCGCGATCGAGACCGGCATCGGCATACATGTCGGCCTGGCTGGCATGTTCGACAAAGCGATCGGGGATCATCAACGGGCGGAAGCGCAGCTTGCCGTCGAGCAAGCCATTGGTCGTCAGGAAAGTGGCGACATGGCTGCCAAAGCCGCCCAGTCCACCTTCTTCGGCGGTCAGCAGCACATCATGGGTGCTGGCGAGCTTTGCAATCAGTTCTTCGTCGAGCGGCTTCATGAAGCGCGCGTCGGCAATGGTGGGGTTGAGGCCAAGCGCGGCCAGCTTGTCGGCGGCGGCGAGCACTTCGGCCAGCCTGGTGCCGTAGCTGAGAATGGCAATGGTGGCGCCCTGGCGCACGATACGGCCCTTGCCGATGGGCAGGATCTCGCCGCGAGCGGGCAGGTCGACGCCCATGCCGTCACCGCGCGGATAGCGGAAGGCGATGGGGCCGTTGTCGTAATGGGTGGCCGTGGTCACCATGTGGCGCAGTTCGGCCTCGTCGGCGGCGGCCATCTGCACGATGCCGGGAATGGCGCCGAGATAGGCGCTGTCGTAATTGCCGGCATGGGTGGGGCCGTCGGCGCCAACATAGCCGGCGCGATCAATGGCGAAACGGACCGGCAATTGCTGAATAGCGACATCGTGCACGACCTGGTCATAGGCACGCTGCAGAAAGGTCGAATAGATGGCACAGAACGGGCGCATGCCTTCGCTGGCTAGGCCCGCGGCAAAGGTGACGGCGTGCTGCTCGGCAATGCCGACATCAAAGATGCGGCCGGGGTGGATTTCGGCGAATTTGTCCAGACCCGTGCCCGATGGCATGGCAGCGGTGACGGCCACGATGCGCGGGTCGTCATTGGCTTCCTGGATCAGGGTTTCGGCGAACACACTGGTATAGGAGGGCGCATTGGACGGGGTCTTGGTCTGGGCGCCGGTAACGACGTTGAACTTGGAAACGCCATGGTACTTGTCGTCGGAATCCTCGGCGGGGCCATAGCCCTTACCCTTTTTGGTCACGACATGGACAAGGATCGGGCCTTCGGCCGCGTCGCGCACATTGTCGAGAATGGGCAACAGGTGATCGAGATTGTGGCCATCAATGGGGCCGACATAGTAGAAGCCGAGCTCTTCAAACAGCGTGCCGCCGGTAAAGAAAGAGCGGGCAAATTCCTCGGTGCGGCGGGCAGGCTCGTAGAGAAACTGCGGTAGCTTGGACACGAAATTCTTGGCTGCCTCGCGCGCGCCGCGATACATCGGGCCTGAGACCAGCCGCGCCAGATAAGAACTCATGGCACCGGTCGGGGGCGCGATGGACATGTCATTGTCGTTGAGCACGACGATGAGCCGGGCATCCATGGCGCCCGCATTGTTCATGGCTTCGTAGGCCATGCCGGCAGACATCGCCCCATCGCCGATAACGGCAATCACATTGCGCGGCTTGTCGAGCAGGTCGCTGGCGACCGCCATGCCCAGGCCGGCGGAGATCGAGGTGGACGAGTGGCCGGCGCCAAACGGGTCGTATTCGCTTTCGGCACGGCGGGTGAAACCGGACAGGCCGTCCTTCTGGCGCAGCGTGCGAATGCGATCGCGGCGACCGGTCAGGATCTTGTGTGGGTAGGCCTGATGGCCGACATCCCAGATGATGCGATCATGGGGCGTGTCGAACACGGCGTGCAGCGCCACGGTCAGTTCAACCACGCCCAGACCAGCACCAAGGTGGCCACCGGTCACCGAGACCGCGTCGATCATCTCGGCGCGCAACTCGTCGGTCAATTGCCGCAAGTCCTCGCGCGGCATGGCGCGCAGATCGGTCGGGGAATTGACGGTGTCGAGCAGCGGTGTCGCGGGCTTGTCGGCCAAAACGGGCAGTCCTTCGCCAAAGGGGCAGTAATGCTGTTGTTTAGGCGCGCATGCGGCGCATTGCAACAATGCCGAGCCGGCTGCGCCAATCTGCGCGACCGCCCAAGTGCACTGTAATGATGCCTGAATTGGGGCCGGCTAGTTGACCGTGAGGGCGACGGGCTGAGCGCCAACAAAACGGGTGTGCGACAAACCCTCTGGGAAATCGCCGACGCGCATCACCGTGACATAGCGGCCCATCTCGGTGACGGGGCTGAAATCGGCCTCATCGTGGTCCCAGATCTCGGCGAAATGATCCGAACTCATTTCGGTCGGGGTGATGAAGACTTCGGCGACATGCTCGAGATCGGGGATGATCAGATCGGGCTGGCGCATAGTGCCCATGGTCGGGCGCTTGGCGATGTGGCTGGCCAGGGCCTGAGCGACGGGTTCATCCTGCGCGGGGGCCGAGAACGTGCCGCGGAACAGATTGCCCAGCGTATCTGTGACAACATTGCCGCCGAGCGAAGCGGTGCGCAGGCCGGTTGCCCCGGTAACGCCCTTGAGTACGGGCAGGTCGGGCAGGCGATCGGTGGGGATCGATGCCGTCACGGTGGGGGCGGTTTCGCGAGCAATGATCATCTCAAGCGCGCGCTGGGCATCGGGATCCTGGGGCAGCGGCGGCAGATAGGCTGTCATCATCTCGGGCTGTTCGGGCTCGCTCATGATCAGACGCGGCTGCGGTACAGGGGCGCTGAACGCGGCCAGAGCCATAACGGCGTCGCCGGCAGGCAGAGCGCTGGCCGTCGCCATCTGGAGGGCTTCGGATTTGCGCATTGGCATGGGCGCACTGACCAGCGTTGTCAGTTCGGCGGCATCAAGGGGGGCGCTGCCATCGGTTGAGAAGGGCAGGGCCGGTGTTGGGGCTTCAGCGCTGGCGAGGGCGAGGCTGGCCGGGCGCATGGCTGGAATGGGGGCAGCCTTGGGTGTGGAGGGCTGCGGCGCGACCGAGGCGACCTGCACGGGTGCAGCCTTGGTAGCGCTGGCCGGCTTGTCGTCATTGCCGCCAAACAGCATGTCGACCAGGGTGCGGCCGCTGCCGCTCGAAGCGACCTGGGTGCCTGAAGAGCTGCCATTGCAGGGATAGGCGTGGCATTTTTTCCATTCGGCCAGCGCTACCTGATAGCCCTGCTGCGACAACGGCTTGCCGTCGGTGGGCACATGCATGGTCTTGCCGTCGGGGAAGATGTCCTTGAGCTGAGCGCGGGTCATGCGCGGCCAGGCGCGGACTGAGCCGGTGTCGAGATGAACAAAGGGACTGCCCGACGTGGGATAATAGCCGACGCCGCCGACCTGCTTCTTCATGGCAGCGGCGCGCAGGCGCGACAGCGGCACACCGGGAATGAAGAAATCCATGGCGTTGCCCTTGGTGTGCTGACTGTTTTCAGCAACACCGGAGGATTTGGCGCGGAGCATTTCATTGGTAGCAGGTGAGCGATAGGCCGAGACCACATTGATGGGCTGGCTGCCGCCGACTTCCTGATAGACTTCCCAGACCAGATCGAACAGGCGCGGGTCCATTTTGGTGGGCTCGTTGCGGCGCCAGTCACGCAGGAAATAGTTCAGTTCATTCAGACCGGACTGAACAAACTGACCGTTGCGCTTGAAGACGATGCGCGCGGTCTCTTTGGTGTGGGTGTAATAGAGATAGATGGCGCGTTCGGAAGCGGCTGCCGCGGGCACGACGGCCTGCGGCATGATGAGGGAAACGCTGATCATGGCGGCGAGCAAAAGCCGCCCGATACGATGCCGTTGCAAAAAGGAAGTCCCCGTCACGCTGTACTCTGTCCGGTTATTGCCAGTCTATCTTCGGACGTTAGCGTAAAATCCGATGCAAACGATTAACGCTAACAAGCTGTGATCAGCCCTCTCAGCCTGCTCACGCAGACGTTATTACGATCAAAACCGGGCGCAACCAAGGCGAAATTGTAAACGCGGGGTTAACCGGGCGTTATGGCGAGATGGTGCCATCGCCAATTTCGGCAATGATTTCAGGGGCCGGTGCCGGTGTGTCCAAGCCCATGGCGGCGATCAGCTTGGCATTGTGGCCATAGATGTCGCCGAAGGACTGCAGCGAACCATCGGGGGCAACGCGTACCGTGAAATAGGCGATGTGCACCGGGATCTGCCGTTCGGGGTTCACCCACCGCTCGGAATTGCCAAACATGCCTTCAAGCGAGGCGCGGCTGATCTTGGTTTCATTGGCCATCAGGGCACCCGCAAACTCGAGCGGGTTCTGCACGCGGACGCAGCCGTGGCTGTAGGCGCGGAAATCGCGCGAGAACAGCGACTTTGAAGGGGTGTCGTGCAGGTAGACATTATGCTTGTTGGGGAACAGGAATTTGATCTGACCCAAGGCATTGCCGCTGCCCGGACGCTGGCGGACGCGGAAGGGGAAGTTGGCGGCGCTGACCTGGCTCCAGTCCACCGAATAGGGGCTGATGGCGGTGCCGTTATAGAGAAGATCGTAATTGTGGCTGTCGATGTAGCCGGGATTGCGCAGCACAGCCGGTGCGATTTCGCCCTTGGTAATCGAGCTGGGCACGTTCCAGTATGGATTGACCACGATGTGGCGAATGCTTTCCGAGAAAACCGGGGTCTGGTTCTTGGTAGTGCCGACGACAACGCGGGTGGTGTATTCTTCCCTGTTGTCGCGATTGATCGACAAGCGGTATTCGGGAATGTTGACGAGCACGTGGAACGCACCCATGTCGCGCGGCATCCAGCGCCAGCGTTCCATATTGGCCAGAATGTCGGCCCGGGTCAGCGGCGCGCCGCCGTTCAGGGCTGCTAGGGTCGCCGGACCCATGACACCGTCGACAGCCAGATTGCGGGTCTTCTGAAATGCCTTGATGGCGTCCACGACACTGTCGTCATAAAGCGTTGCGCTGTCACCGGCATCGGCGATTTCAAAGCGCTGGCGCAGCACGGGTACGCGCGGATCGCTCATGCCCGGACGCAGGGTGGCGCCGGCGGCAATCTGCACCGGGCGCTCGGCCTGGATCCTGTCGAAATCGGCGAGCGCGGCCTTGAGCGCCACAAATTCGGGGTGGGTCGGCTCAAGCGCAGAGAGCACCTTGACGGGATCGTTGCTGGAGGCCAGTTGCACCAGCAGGCTGGCTTCATCAAGCTTTTTGGGCGTGATGTCGAGCTGCGAGCTGATCGAGCCGGGGACGATACGGCCGGTATAGATATGGGTCGCGTAGCGCATGGTGGCGCGCGAAAATGCGGTTTCCAGTGCCGCCATCTTGATGGGATCATTGTCGACAGTGGTGACGTCGAGCTCGGCGGTCAGATAATCGCTGGGGCGCAGGCCTTCGCTGGCCGCGGCTTCAAACAGCTTGATGATTTTTTGTGCCGAGGGGGAAAAGGCGACCTGACCGTCCGGCATTTCATCAAGCCAGATAGGTTCGAAATGGCGCGCGCCATAGAAGAAATAGAGCTTCTGGGCCTCGTTATAGGCCTTGCTTTCCTTGTTGGCGCCATAATAGGCGACTGACAGGCCGCCCTTAATGGTTTGGGCCAGCGGTGTGCGTGGGGGCGCGATAATGACGGTTCCGGCCGCCAGGCCGGCAACATCCTGGGCTGTGGCGGGGAAAGCGCTTCCTACACCGGCAAGGGCGGCGACAAGGCAGACCAGAATCTTGTTCATTGGTGCTCCAGCATAGGCAATTCATCGGGGCAACACCCGCATCCTGCACTGGACTGGGCGGGCCGCACCGCACGCTAGAGCAATACTCTGCAAACCTTAACGGGAACAACATCTCGCAAACTTGTGAGCCAGTTTTGTGGTCGGTCTGCAACGCTTTGGCGAGAAGCGCGATGGCAGGGATCCCGGTGCAAAAATCTGCGTTTGACCAAGCATAGTTAAATGCCGCGGGGCCGCGCGGCTGCTAGAGCGCGCGGTTTTGCGGAGAGGTTGCAGCGTGGTGAAATACAGAGTTGTTGACTGCCGGGGGGGCGAAACTGATGGCCAGGAGATGATGGTGGACAGCGCGTCTTCGCCCGAAGACGCTGCGCGCAAGGCGATTGACGAAGTGCTGGTGCGCAGTGGTCGCCGCAGCGATCTGCGGGTGCGGGTTTATTACCAGTATCCTGATCAGGCACTTTCCATGGTGCGGCTGTATGCCAAGGCGATCGACCGCGACTAGGGGCGGCGGCGTCCGATAAAGACACGGAGAGTTCCGGGTTCCTAAGACCGACTTGCGCGGCGACAGGGCCGGCCATAGCGTCGATGCAGGAGGACGAGCATGGACCGGCAAGCGCAATTTGTGGTGGTGGGGGGCGGTACGGCTGGCTGGATCGCCGCGTTCATTGTGCAGGATGCGGCGCGTCGAAAAGGGCTGAACGCCAAGATCAGCGTGATCGAGCCCTCCAAAATCCCCACAGTTGGCGTTGGCGAGGGGACGACAGCGGCATTCCGACTGTTGCTCAAGCATTTCGGCATTGATGAATTCGAGTTTATCCGCGAGACGGGCGCGACCATCAAGCTGGGGATTCGCCATCAGGACTGGCGCCGCAAGGGGCACAGCTATGACGGGCCCATTGATGATCCGCATCAGGTGCTGCGCGCGCCCGCCGGGGCGCCATCGGACTATCTCAATGTCTATGCCACAGCGGCGGGGCGCAGCCTGACCGACATGCACCTTTTCGGGCCGCTGCTGGCACAGACCAAGGCACCGTTTGCCCGCAAGACTGACGGTTCGCTGATCCCGCTGGGGCCGTTTCACTATGGCTATCATTTTGATCAGGCGCTGGTGGGCCGGTTTTTCGCCGGCAAGTCCAAAGGTGTCGAGATCATCGATGCGGTCGTGGCGGGCGTGCAGCGCGATGCCGAGAGCGGCGACGTGACGGCGCTGGAACTGGATAACGGGCAGACACTGGCGGCAGATTTCGTCATTGATGCGACCGGTTTCCGCAAGCAGTTGATCGTCAAGGAGATGGGGGCATCCTGGACGTCCTATGCCCATGAATTGCCGGTCAACCGCGCGCTGCCATTCTGGATCGATATCAAGCCCGGCGAGGAGATCGCCAACTACACCAAGGCCTGGGCACAGGATAGCGGCTGGATGTGGCAAACGCCGACACAGACCCGCTATGGCTGCGGCTATGTGTATTCGGACCAATTTGCCACGCCCGAACAGGCCAAGGCCGAGGTCGAGGCCTCCCTTGGCCACGAGATCGAAGTGCGGGCCGATATCCGGTTCGACATCGGGCGGCTGGACCGGGCCTGGATCGGCAATGTGCTGGCGGTGGGGCTGAGTTCGAGCTTTCTCGAGCCACTGGAATCCACCTCAATCCACGGCACCATCGTGCAGATGATGCTGTTTGCCGACCGGCATATGAAAGACCCGAGCAAGATCAGCGATGCTGACCGGGCCGACTATAATGGCCGGGTGGGGCGGCAGGTCGATGATTTCCGTACCTTCATCAACATGCACTACATGGTGGAACGCGACGACACCCCGTTCTGGCGCGAGGTGCGGGCCAATCGTATCCACCCCGAAACGCAGGAGCGGCTGGCACTGTGGAAGACCGCCATGCCGCGGCACGAGCATTTCGACGAGCAATTATTCGGTCTGCCGCATATCCAGAGCCAGCTCTATTATCCGATACTGGACGGGTTGGGGCTGCTGGACCAGAATCTTGCGCGGCGGGAAATGGAAGCAGACCCCAAGCTGCGTCAGTTTGCGCGGCAGGCCTATGACGGGCTGGTCAAGGAATACCGCGCTGCGGCCAGTCAGGCGCTAGGGCATGCGGCATTTCTGGAGATTGTGCGGGGGATGGGGTGAGGCTGATGTGGGCTAACAGGCCCAGGTCAGGAGCACCGAGGATGAGTGGATGCGCTGGCGGCGCTGGTTTGGGCGCAAGATCGGGGTTCGTGCTGGTGTAGCGGGCTTTGAGTGGGCGCGCCGCATCAAAGAGGATGCAATGGGCATTAGGAACTATCTGATCGAGGGCGTATCGGGGAGCGGCAAGACCAGCGTGGCCGAGGAACTGCAGCGGCGCGGCTATCATGTCATTCACGGGGACCGGGTACTGGCCTATCATGGCGACCCGCAGACCGGGGCGCGACTTGAACCCCCGCGTGGGCCTGGGGTGGCGGACAGTGCAGCCTGGGTGAATGCACACTGGATCTGGCCTGTCGACACGGTCCGATCATTGGTGGCTGATCAAGGCGAAGCCATAACCTTCTTCTGTGGCGCCTCCAGAAATTCGCGCCACTTCATTGATCTTTTCGACGCCGTGTTTGTGCTCGAGATTGATGCCCAGACGTTGACCCGGCGGCTAGTCGGGCGGCCGGAGGATGAGTTTGGCGGCCTGCCTGCCGAGCGTGCGCTTGTCATGCGATTGCACGCCACCAAAGAGAATATCCCCGAGCGTGGCACTGCAATCGATGCGACGGCGCCACTGGCGCGCGTCGTCGATGATATTCTGGCTAGAAGTGGCGAGACAGGTCGCGGATCGTCTTCGTAGACGAGCCGATCGGGCGCTGTTCAGGCCGCGTCGCTGAGGAGTTCTTCGGCCAGACCGTATTCATGCAGTTTGCGATAGAGGGTGGAGCGGCCAATCTTGAGGGCGCGGGCGACGCGTGACATGCGGCCGCCATGATGGGCGATGGCAAAGACGATGGCAGCACGTTCGATCTCGGCCAGGGCGGCGATTTCGCCGGTCGGGTCAAGGAAGCGGTCGGGTGCGGCGGGCGGGGTGAAGTCGACGCGTTGGCGGGCGGTGGCGGTGTCGATATGGGTTGGCGCGGCGGCGACGGGGGCGGCTTCGATGGCCTTGATGGCCAGTTCACGCCCGCTGGCCTGAGCGATGATCTGCGGGAAGTCCACGCTTTCGAGGAAGGCGCCATCGCTGAGGATTACGGCGCGATAGACGGCATTTTCAAGCTGGCGGACATTGCCAGGCCAGTCATAATTGCGCAGCAGTTCAAGGGCGGCGGGCGAAATGCCCAGAATGCGCTTGCCAGCCTCGGCCGCGAAGCGGGCGATGAACATCGAGACCATTGCGGGCATGTCTTCCATCCGTTCGCGCAGGGGCGGGGTATAAATGGGGAAGACGTTCAGGCGGTAATAGAGATCTTCGCGGAACTCACCGGATTTTGCCAGATTGAGCAGGCGGCGATTGGTCGCCGAAATGACGCGGACATTGACGCGCTCGGTGCGGGTGGCGCCGACGGGCTCGATCTCGCCTTCCTGCAGGGCGCGCAGCAGCTTGACCTGGGTTTCGAGGGGTAGTTCGCCCACTTCGTCGAGGAACAGCGTGCCGTTATGGGCTTCGGAGAACTTGCCGGGCTGGTCGGCAATGGCACCGGTAAAGGCACCCTTTTTGTGGCCGAATAGGACGGATTCCACCAGATTGGGCGGGATGGCGCCGCAATTGACGGTGACGAAGGGCTTGCCGGCCCGATCGCCTGAACCCTGAATGATGCGCGCGATAAGCTCCTTGCCGACCCCGGTCTCGCCTTCGATCAGCACTGGAATGGTGGACTTGGCGGCCTTGGCGCACAGGCTGATGACGCGGGCCATGGAGGGCGCCTCGGCAATCATGTCGGTGGCGCTGAAATTGCCCGACTTGCGGGCGCGCTCGGCCCGAATGGTGGCCTCGAGTGCATCCAGCTTCATGGCGTTGCGCAGCGAGATGACGAGGCGCTCGGGCGCGACCGGCTTGACGAAATAATCTGCGGCGCCGTTGCGCATGGCAGAAATGACGGTTTCGAGCGAGGCATTGCCGGTCTGGATGATGACGGGGGTGGTCAGGCCTTCGCGGCGCATGGCGTCCATCACGCCCATGCCGTCAAGATCAGGCATGACCAGATCAAGGATCATCGCGCCGATGTTGCGATCTTCGCGCAGAATGGTCAGGGCCTGTTCGCCGCCAGTTGCCGTAAGCGGCTTGAAGCCGGCCTTGTTGGCGACTTCGGCAGTCAGGCGCAGCTGAACCGGATCATCATCGACTACCAGAATGCGCGTCATTCAAACTCCGGCCTTTTTGCTACGGCATCGAATCGTGTGCCGTTTTGGGAACAAGATGAGCCGAGGGCCTTAAGAGGGGATTAATCATAGTGATTTTGCTTGAGCCACATTGTTGGCATTGGCACCGGTTTAGCCCGGTATTTGGCGGGGCGGCTGAAGTGTCACTCTTTCCATAAGGCCCCCGTCTGGCTAAGGTCCGCGCGCCATTGACCAGCCGGAGAGACCGCATGACCACGCCCGCTCAAAAGAGCCACAACGAGTTCGGCACCTTGCCGGTCTGGGATCTGACGGACCTTTATCCCGGCGGCGACAGCGCCGCCTTCAAGGGCGATCTGGAAAAGGCCAAGGCGGACGCAGTGGCCTTTGAGGCTGCCTACAAGGGCAAGCTGGTCGCGCTGACCAAATCGGGTCAACTGCTCAAGGCGATCAAGGACAGCGAAGCGCTGGGCGATCTGACCGGCCGGCTCGGCTCGTTTGCCTTTCTGCAATATGCGCAGAAGTCGACTGACCCCGACCGGGCCAAGTTCATGGGTGACACCAATGAGGCGATCACCAATCTGGCCACCAAGGTGCTGTTCTTCGAACTCGAACTGAACCGGATTGCCGATGCCGATCTTGAGGCAGCGATGGCGGGCGACAGCGAGCTGGCGCGCTACCGGACCTGGTTCGACGAACTGCGCAAGGCCAAGCCCTATCAGCTCGATGATAAGCTAGAAGAG
The DNA here is from genome assembly GCF_018334155.1 of Devosia litorisediminis. NCBI lineage: Bacteria > Pseudomonadati > Pseudomonadota > Alphaproteobacteria > Hyphomicrobiales > Devosiaceae > Devosia > Devosia litorisediminis. Next base: position 139,308 of record NZ_JAGXTP010000001.1, read on the forward strand.
CTGTTCCACGACAAGTCGACCACGTCGTTTTCGGCGTGGAACCGGCTGTTCGACGAGACGCTGAGCAGCCTCGAATTCGAGGTGACCGGCGAAACGCTGAGCATGGAAGCGGCGCTGCACCTGCTTTCGGACAAGGATGAAACCAAGCGCGAAGCCGCGTTCAAGGCGCTGGGCAAGACGCTGGCGCAAAATGCGCGGCTGTTCACCCACATCACCAATGTGCTGGCCAAGGACAAAGAAATTTCTGATCGCTGGCGCGGCTACCAGGACATTGCCGATAGCCGGCATATGGCCAATTCGGTGGAGCGCGAAGTGGTCGATGCGCTGCAAAAGGCGGTCGAGGATGCCTATCCCCGCCTGAGCCATCGCTATTACAAGATGAAGGCCAAATGGTTCGGCAAGGACAAGCTGAACGCCTGGGATCGCAATGCGCCATTGCCTACAAGCGATGAGCGGGTGTGGGACTGGGATAGTGCGGTGTCGACGGTGATGGAGGCCTATGGCCAGTTCTCGCCTCAGCTGGCGGAATATGCCGAGCCGTTCTTCAATTCGGGCTGGATCGATGCGCCCAGTGGCGATGGCAAGCTGTCCGGGGCGTTCGCGCATCCGACCGTGCCCAGTGCGCATCCCTATCTGATGCTGAACTATATGGGGCGTTCGCGCGATATCATGACGCTGGCGCACGAGCTGGGTCATGGCGTGCATCAGCGGCTGGCTGCAGCGCAGGGCCCCATTCTGGCCAATACACCGTTGACCCTGGCCGAGACCGCGTCGGTGTTTGGCGAGATGCTGACCTTCCGCTCGCTGCTGGCCAAGACGACCGATCCAAAACAGCGCTTCGCCCTGCTCTCGAGCAAGGTCGAAGACATGCTCAATACTGTGGTACGACAGATCGCATTCTACACCTTCGAGCGGCGCGTTCACACCGCGCGGCGCCAGGGTGAGCTCAAGACCGAAGAGATCAATCAGATCTGGCTCGATGTGCAGCAGGAATCACTGGGCGACGCGGTGATTGCCAATGAAGGCTATGATGTCTTCTGGGCCTATATTCCGCACTTCATCCACTCCCCATTCTATGTCTACGCCTATGCCTTTGGTGACTGCCTTGTGAACTCGCTCTACGCGCAGTATGAGAAGTCCAGTGAAGGCTTCGCCGAGCGCTATTTCGAGCTGCTTAAGGCCGGGGGAAGCAAGCATCACTCCGAACTGCTTGCGCCGTTCGGACTGGATGCCAAGGATCCCCAATTCTGGTCGCTGGGTCTCTCGATGATCGAGGGGCTGATCGACGAGCTGGAAGCAACGGCGCCCTGAGTGCCAATTTGCGTGCCTGCAATCGGGCACTTAGACTTATAGACTACTGGACTTACGAGGACGAAATGGCCACCAAGCACCGCCCCGAACACCATTCCGATGTGCAGGTTGAATCGCCGATGGACTATGCCCAGCACGAGGCCACCTATAATGGCTTCATTACCGGCACGAAGTGGGCCGTGATTGGCCTGGCGGCATCCATGGTCATTCTTTACTTCCTGATCCAGCCCTGATTTCAGCGCGGGTACAGGCACTTTATTCGAGCCTGTCCGCCGGACAGGCGGGCAGGAGACTTTTATGAAAATTGCCATCGTCCGCGAGCGTGTCGAGGGAGAGAACCGCGTTGCGGCTACCCCCGAGACGGTCGGCAAGCTCATCGCGCTGGGTGCCAGCGTTCAGGTCGAGAAAGGCGCCGGGCTCGGCTCGCGCATTCTGGACAAGGACTATGAAGCGGCGGGTGCGGCTATTGCGGCCAATGCTGCGGCTGCCCTGAAAAGTGCTGATGTGGTGCTGACCGTGCGCCGCCCAAGCGCGGCCTCGCTGGCCGGTGTCAGCAAGGGTGCGCTGGTGATCGGCGCGCTGGACCCCTATGGCAATGACAAGGACGTTGCGGCGCTGGCCAAGGCCGGTGTGACCGCAGTGTCGATGGAATTCATGCCGCGCATCACGCGCGCACAGGTGATGGACATCCTTTCCAGTCAGGCCAATCTGGCCGGCTATCAGGGCGTCATTGAAGCTGCAGCGGCGTTCGACCGCGCATTCCCGATGATGATGACGGCGGCCGGCACGGTGCGTCCGGCCAAGGCCTTCGTGATGGGTGCGGGTGTGGCAGGGCTGCAGGCGATTGCTACGGCCAAGCGTCTGGGTGCTGTGGTTTCGGCCACCGATGTGCGCCCCGCTGCCAAGGAACAGGTAGAGAGCCTGGGCGGCAAGTTCGTTGCCGTTGAGGACGAAGAGTTCAAGCAGGCTGAAACTGCTGGCGGTTACGCCAAGCAGATGAGTGCCGAATATCAGGCCAAGCAGGCCGATCTGACAGCGGCGCACATCGCCAAGCAGGATATCGTGATCACCACCGCGCTGATCCCGGGGCGCCCAGCGCCGCGGCTGATCACCAAGGCAATGGTGGAATCGATGGCACCGGGTTCGGTGATCGTCGATCTGGCGGCCGAACGCGGCGGCAATGTCGAATTGACGGTGCCAGGCCAGGTTATCGAGCATAATGGCGTGACGATTATTGGTTACACCAATGTGCAGGGTCGCATCCCGACCACCGCCAGCCAGCTTTATGCCCGCAATCTGCTGGCCTTCCTGACGACGCTGATCGACGCAAAGGAAAAGAGGCTCGCCATCAACTGGGATGATGAACTGGTCAAGGCGACCGTGCTGACGCGCGATGGTGCGGTGGTGCATCCAAGCTTTACCGGTGGTGACGTCAAACCGGCAACGCCTGCCAAGGCCGATGCCAAGCCGGCTGCAGCCAAGAAGCCCGCGTCCAAAGCTGCCGGTGCCAAGCCAGCAACAGCCAAGCCTGCTGCGAGTAAGTCGACCGCGGCCAAACCAGCTGCCGCCAAGACCGCGACAACCAAGCCGCCAACCGCCAGAAAAATTGCGGCCAAGCGCAAGGCTGAGGCCCTGATCGACGCTGCAGCAGCGCCCAAGCCCGTGCGGGCCCGGCCTGTGCGCAGCAAGGCAGCAGCAGACGCTGACGCGGCAGCCAAGACCGCAGCTGCCAAGACGGCAGCGGCGAAAAAGCCAGCTGCCAAGAAACCGGCGGCCAAGAAACCAGCCGCCAAGTCGGCCGCTGCCAAGGCACCAGCCAATACGCCTGCCGAAACCAAGCCTGATACACCCAAGGGAGACCAGTAATGGAAGCCATCGACCCGTTCACTTTCCGGCTGGCGATCTTCGTGCTGGCGATCTTTGTCGGCTATTTCGTGGTGTGGTCCGTCACACCGGCACTGCATACCCCGCTGATGAGCGTGACCAACGCGATCTCCTCGGTGATCGTGGTGGGTGCCCTGCTTGCCGTTGGCGTGCATCTGGCGACCGATTCCAGCTGGCTTTCCAAGCTGTTCGGCTTCGTTGCCCTGGTGTTTGCCAGCGTGAATATCTTTGGCGGGTTCCTCGTCACCCAGCGCATGCTGGCCATGTACAAGAAGAAGGGTTGAGCCAATGATCTCTGCAGATATTGCAGCCCTTCTCTATCTCGTTTCCGGCGTGCTGTTCATCATGGCGCTGCGCGGGCTATCGAGCCCAAGCTCGTCGCGTCAGGGCAATATGTTCGGCATGGTGGGCATGGGTATTGCTATCCTCACCACGCTGGCCGTTGCGGCGCCAAGCGATCTGATCAGCTGGGTGTTGATCCTGGGTGGTATCGGTCTGGGCGGCGGCATTGGCGCCTATATGGCGCGTACCGTCAAAATGACCGACATGCCGCAACTGGTTGCGGCCTTCCACTCGCTGGTCGGTCTGGCAGCTGTGTTCGTGGCGGCTGCGGCGCTCTACGCGCCTGAAGCCTTCCACATTGCCGAGATTGATCCGGTGACCGGCGCTGTGGGCCATATCCACATGCAGGCGCTGATCGAAATGAGTATCGGCGTTGCTATCGGCGCCTTCACCTTTACCGGCTCGGTGATCGCTTTTGCCAAGCTGAACGGCAATATGAGCGGCAAGCCGATCATCCTGCCCATGCGCCATGCGCTGCATATCGTGATGGCAGTGGTGCTTCTGCTGCTGGTCTGGGCCTTCGCTACTTCGGCTTCGCCATGGTTGTTCTGGCTGATCACCATTCTGGCCCTGGTGCTGGGTGGGTTGATGATCATTCCGATCGGCGGCGCGGACATGCCCGTTGTGGTGTCGATGCTCAATTCCTATTCGGGTTGGGCAGCTGCCGGCATCGGCTTTACGCTGGGCAATACTGCGCTGATCATCACTGGCGCATTGGTGGGTTCCTCGGGCGCGATCCTGAGCTACATCATGTGCAAGGCCATGAACCGCAGCTTCATCTCCGTTATCCTTGGTGGCTTTGGTGGCGATAGCGCCGCTGGCGGCGCTGCCGAAGAAGATGATCGTCCGGTCAAGCAGGGTGCCGCTGAAGACGCGGCCTTCCTGATGAAAAACGCAGGCAAGGTCATCATCGTGCCGGGCTATGGCATGGCGGTGGCGCAGGCACAGCACGCGCTGCGCGAAATGGCCGATATGCTCAAGGCCGAGGGCGTGACGGTCAAATACGCCATTCATCCCGTGGCGGGGCGCATGCCCGGGCACATGAACGTGCTGCTGGCTGAAGCCAATGTGCCCTATGACGAAGTGTTCGAGCTTGAAGACATCAACTCCGAGTTCGCGCAGTCCGATGTGGCCTTCGTGATCGGCGCCAATGACGTGACCAATCCATCGGCCAAGACCGACAAGACATCGCCGATCTATGGCATGCCGGTGCTCAATGTTGAGGATGCGGGCACAGTGCTGTTCATCAAGCGCGGCATGGCTGCCGGGTATGCGGGCGTGCAGAACGAACTGTTCTACCGCGACAATACGATGATGCTGTTTGGTGATGCCAAGAAGATGACCGAGGAAATCGTCAAGGCGCTTGGACACTGACTGGATTGTTGTCAGTCGATGAATAATATAGGGTCGCCTCAGGGCGGCCCTTTTACTTTGCAGTCTCGACTATTCTTCCGGGGCCGGGGAGGGTGGCATGACAACAGGCAAGAGACGAACTGCACAAGCGCGGGCACCAGCGCGACAAACCGTGTCGGAAGGGCCCATGCCCAAGACGGCTGTCGTGTTCATTCACGGCATAGGCGAACAGCGCCCGCTTGAGACGCTCAGAGAGTTCGTTGAAACGGTCTATCGCCGTGACCCCACGGTTGCGAGCATGGCCGCTGGCCCTGATGGGCTGCTCAGCATATCTGTGGTGCCCGATGATGTGACGGGGTCGGCCGAATTGCGCCGGATCACCACGCTCAAGGACGGACCAGCCAAACGCACTGATTTCTTCGAATTGTACTGGGCGGACATCATGGACGGCACGCCTGTCGACATGGTGATCGGCTGGATCCGAATGCTGGTGCTGCGCTCCCCCTGGCGTTTGCCGGTGTCGACAAAGGTCAAACGGGCCTGGGCGATCCTGGCAGGCATCTTCATCCTGTGTGCGGGGGCCGCGCTGATCTCTGCTGGCGCCGGGATCACGCAGTTGACCGAAGGCCCACCAGCAGATCCGGCGCTGGTGTCGCGACTGGCGTTTTTCCGCGACTGGGTGGCGGGACTACTGGTGGCCGGTGGGGTGCTGTGGTTGCTGGTTTCGAGCATGCGCGTCGGTTTCGAGATGAAACGCGTCGCACTGCTCGGGCCGGTTCTGATCATCGTCGCCGGTTTCGCGCTGGCGGCCGTACCACCGATATTGCTGGGGTCGCTGCCGTTCTGGGCGGCGGCGCTTGCGGCGTTTTCCGGGTGGGCCTTGCATAGCGTGGTCACGCCCTTTGCCGGCGACGTGGTGCGCTATGTTAGGGCCACGCCCAGCACGGTCGAGCGTCGCAGACTGGTGCGCGAGCGCGGCCTGGCTTTGCTTGAAGCACTGCACAAGCGGCGGCTGGATGGCACGACGCTGGAGAACTTCACCCAGGGCGACGGCAATAATCGCCCGGCTTATGACCGTATCGTGCTGGTTGGACACAGCCTGGGTACCATCATCGCATACGATATCCTGCAATTGTTCTGGCAGAAGCACGGCCCCACCCACCATCAGGACTGGGAGCCTGATGCACCGGGCGTGCAGGACGCCCTCAAAGCCTGCGATGCCTATGTGAAATCCGCCTGGGCGGATCCAGAGGGTGCGCCGTTCGACATGACGGGGTTTGCGACCGCGCAGACTGCGCTGTCTGAGGTGTTGGCGAAGCAGCGCCCGGGCTGGCGGATCAGCGACTTCATCACGCTGGGGTGTCCGCTGACACATGCGGAGTTCCTGCTGCTCGACAGCCGCGAGCAGGTCGAAGAGGCGGCCAAGGAGCGGTGGTTCGCGACCGCGCCGCCACACCCGGATTCGTTCCTGAAGGACACCATGCTGTTCTCGCGCACTGGTCTGGCGCTGAGACAGGACAAGTCAGAAGAGCCGCAGTTTCCGCACTTCGCGGCCCAGTTTGCGGCAGTAAAATGGACCAATATCTACGATGAATCGACCAACCCGCTGCTCGGCGACCTGATCTCTGGCCGGCTGTCGGGAGAGTTCGGCCCTGGCATCCATGAGCATGGGGTTTCAATCAAGCGGCCCGGCCTGCCGGGTTTTCTGGGGCGGGTGTTCACCCATACGCAGTATTGGTCCTGGCATGACAGCTACGCGCCAAGTGCAGCAAACGCGGCGGCGGCTGATGTGGCCAGGGCAAATGCGGATGAAGCCGGGCGTCGCGAATTGATCTGGCACAATGTGCCCGACCACATTCGCCTACTCCGAGTAGCGCTCCGTCTGGGTACGTGAAGGGCGCCAGAAGCCGGCATAGTCGCCGGGTCTGCCGAGGTGCGGACGCGGCTAGCTTTGGGGGCCACCAAGTTGATCCCAGGCGGCTACGGCATTGGCGGAGTACATCAACGATGGCCCGCCGCCCATATAGATTGCCATGCCCAGGGTCTCCTGAAACTCGGCCCGAGTGACACCCAGCTTGATCAAGGCTTCAGTGTGAAACCCGATACAGCCATCGCAGTGGATGGCGACCGCAATGGCCAGCGCCATGAGCTCCTTGGTCTTTTTGTCGAGTGCGCCATCGCGGCTGGCAGCTGCGGCCATGGCCGAAAAACCAGCCATCACATCAGGGATGTCCTTGCGCAGGATCTTGGCGCCAGCGGAAATTTCCTTGGTGATATCGGGGTAGCTCTTCTCGCCCATGGCTGGTTTCCTGACGGCTGACTGGTGACGGGCACCATCAAGCACAGCAGGGCTTGCTCAGCCTTGCGCCAGATCAATTGCTGGCGCGCAAAAGCCGGGTGGCTTCAATAATGGGGTGGTGGCGGCTCGCTGGAGGGGTCGGCAATATGGACGCCCGAGCGGACCTGCTCTACAATGGTGCCCAGCTTGCGCGTGAGCATATCGATCTGCCGCCACTGTGCGGTGATAGTGGCGTTAAGCTCGTCAATTGTGTGGTCCTGAAAGGCCACGCGGGTTTCCAGCGCTTCCAGGCGATCGGCGATATCGGTCATGGCGGATCCTTCGGTTTGGCCGGTTCTAGCGCAACGCGGCGCATTCGCCCAGCCAGCCAGAGGCACCGCGGACCGTTTGTGAGTGTGTTCACCTTGGCGTGCGCATTGACGTAAAGGGAAACCATTTGGCGTGCCGGGGATTGTTCCTGTCAAGCAATAGCAATGGCGGACCCCGCGCATGGCGAACACAGACACAGTTTCACGCCCGATACAGTCTACGCTCGATGCGGACAGACGCGATATGCTTGGGCTGGTGCTAAGCGGCGCGCTGCCACTTTCGCTTTTCGTGATCGCCAATGGTCTGGCCGAGCTCAATAGTATTGTGCCGCTGTTTTTTGCGCCATTCGGTCTGCCTGGCTGGTTCGGTGCAGCTGTTCATATCGCCAGCCTGCCGCTGTTTGGCGTGGCCCGCTGGATGGTGGCTGATCGCGGTAGCGATGGCCGGCATGCGGGATGGTGGCTGGTTGGCCTGATGGCTGGCAGCATTACCCTGCCATTTCTGGTGACCCCGCTGGATTCCCTGATGTTGAGCCTAGTCGCGATGGCGCTGTTGGTAACCGCACTTTCGGCAATCCTGCGCGTAGCCAAAGTGTCGCCCAAGGCCGCGCTGGTAATGCTGCCCGGCGTATTTTGGATGGGGCTGAGTGCCTTTATCGGCTTGAGCCTGCTGGCCGGCTGGGCACCGCCTTTTGGGCTGACCAATCACAATGGTCAGGCGATGCAGCCGAACTAGGTTACGCCGGGGTGCGTGCTTGCAGTTCATGCCTATCCGCGCCATGTGAGGGGCAGAAAAGGATTTGCCATGACCAAAATGCTCAAAATCGATGTGTTCACCGACGTTGTCTGCCCCTGGTGCGTTGTCGGGTCGGCGCGGCTGGACAAGGCGATCGCAGCATTGCCGGAAGACATCGAGGTCGTGGTGGAGAACCATCCGTTTTATCTCGACCCCAATACGCCTGAAGAAGGCGTCAACGTGATCGAAATGCTGCGCGAGAAGTACGGCCGCGATCCCCGTGAGATGTGGGACCGGGTCGAGAGTGAGGCCAAACGGCTGGGCATTGATCTGGACCTGAGCAAGACCGAGCGTCGCTATCCGACCAAGAAGGCCCATACAGTAACCCGGCTGGCCAAGCCACTGGGTGTGCAGCATGAACTGGCCAATGCCATTGCCAATGCCTATTTCCTTGAGCATCGCGACATCCACGACGACAATGTGCTGGCCGATATCGCCGTCGCGTACGGCATGGATCGCGGCGATGTGCTTGATGCAATAAATGACGAAAATGAGCTGGAGATTACCGAGCAGCTGGCCACGGACGCGGCGGCACAGGGCATTCGTGGCGTGCCATTCTTCATTTTTGGTGAAAAGTACGCGCTGTCGGGTGCCCAGCCTGACGAGGTGTTTGACCGCGCGCTGGCCCAGACCATCGAAGAGCTCTAAGGCCAAGTCAGGCCATCGGATCGCTGGCGCAATGGTGCCAGTGGTGTAAATTCGGCACCTGTGATTTGCCGGGGTTTGGTTTGTGAAGCTGATGTTGCGCGTTCTGCTCATCGCCGTTGTGGCGCTGGTGATCTTCTATGGCGGCGTGTTTGGCTATGTGTTCGTCAACCAGCGGGCACTGCAATATTCTCCCGACGGACCGATAACGGCGCTCGCCGACACTGAATTGAGCGCGGCTGAAGCCGTTGCGATTGCCTCCGGCGATGGGGTTATCAATGGCTGGTACCAGGCACCTCAGACGGGCAAGCCGGTGATCCTCTATTTCAAGGGCAATTCGGGCAGCTTCAGCGAAGAGCATAGTCGTTTTGAGCAATTCGCGGATGCCGGCTATGGTTTTCTGGCCTTCGACTATCGCGGTTTTCCGATGTCACCGGGTGAAATCAATCAAACCAACATCCTGCAGGACGCCACCAGCGCTTTTGACTGGGTGAGTCAGAAAGGCTTTCCCGTTGTGATCTGGGGGCGTTCGCTCGGCTCGGGTCCATCCACCTATGTGGCCAGTATTCGTGAGGCAAAGGCACTGCTGTTTGAGGTGGGCTTTCTGTCGGCCCTGACGGTGGCCAATGAGCGCTATCCGTTCCTGCCAGTCGGGCTGGCCATGGCTGACCGTTTTGAGGTCAATGAATGGATACTTGATGTCAGCGAGCCAGTGCTTGTGGCGCATGGCACAGGCGATGAAACAATCGATGTCAGCAATGGCGAGCGGGTATATGCGCTTGCGCCCAATCCGGACGCGCTGTGGATCGTGCCAGAGGCGGGGCATAGCGATCTGTGGGCGCTGGGTCTGTGGGCGCGTGCTGATGCGTTCTTCCAGCGGGCAATGGCCGCACAGTGAGCTCTCCAGTACCATTTGCAACGCCGATGTCGGCGCGGCGCACCGCGCTGGTTGGCGGGCTGATGGTGGCAGCTGGTCCGTTGTCGATCTCGTTATATGGACCTGCGCTGCCCACCATTGTCAGCGAGCTGGGCACCACCGATGCCATGGGCAAGCTGTCGCTGGCGGTGTACTTCGGCGCTTTTGCGCTGGCGCAGCTGGTGTGCGGCCCGCTCTCGGATAGTCTAGGGCGTCGCAAGGTCACCGTGCTGTTCCTGATGTTCTACGTGGTTGGCAGTCTGGTGGCGGCTTTGGGCGCCAGCGTCGAGATGCTGCTGCTGGGTCGCGTGTTGCAGGGTATAGGCGTGTCAGTCGGTGTTGCCCTGTCGCGGGCCATGGTGCGCGATCAGTTCACCGGCGCGGAATCGATCCGTATCATGACCCTGATCAATCTCATCCTGACGGTGGCGCCCGCCATTGCGCCGACGCTGGGCAGCGTCATGTTGCTGTTTGGCAGCTGGCATCTGCTGTTTCTGGTAATGGGCGCCTATGGCCTGGGCCTGATTGCGCTGACGCAATGGGCGACGCGCGAAACCCATCCGGTAGCTGCGCGGGTGCCGTTTCGCCTGGGTAGCGTCATGCGCAATTACGGGGCGTTGCTGACCTCCTCGGCGTTCATGATTCCGGGTCTGGTACTGGCGCTGTCGTTTGGTGGTTTTTACGGCTTCGCCGCACTGTTGCCGTTCGTGCTGATCGGGGAGATTGGACTGAGCACGTTCCAGTTCGCCATGGTCATGCTGATCCAGACTGGCTCGTTCATTGCTGGCAATGTGCTGGCAGGCTACGCCGCGTCGCGCTTGACCGGCACGCGCATGGTGCAGGTCGGGCTGGTGTTGATCGGGCTGGCCGGGATCGGCTTTGCGATCGGCTTGCGGCTCTATCCAGACGCGGTGCTGGCCGTGATGCTGCCAGTGGCGCTGTGGATGCTGGCCATGGCCTTTATCGGACCGAGCACCACCTCTGCTGCCATGGCTGGCTTTGGCAGCATTGCGGGCGCCGCAGGGGCCATGACAGGGGTGTTTCAGATCGGTGGCGGCTTTGTCGGCTCGACGCTGGCAAGCCTAGCCTTTGCCACCGCCAGCGACGCGCTGACCACACTGATCCCGGTCATGGCGGGGCTCACCATTGCGGTGGCACTGCTGCACCGGATCGCGTTTCGCTCCAAGAGCATCCACCCGCCGCAGACCTGAGTGTCAGCAATGCCGGGTCATCGCTTCAATCAGACACGACAAAACGCCGCCCCGAAGGACGGCGTTTCAAATTCTTGAACGCTCAGGCGCTTAGTTGCGCGGCGTAGCTGCTGCACTTGGACGCGCGGGCTGACCCGGACGTGACGTTGGAGCAGGAAGACCGCCTTCACGCTGTGCGCGCTTGCGAGCCAGCTTGCGAGCGCGACGGATCGCCTCGGCCTTCTGGCGAGCCTTCTTCTCAGATGGCTTCTCGTAGTAGTTACGAAGCTTCATCTCGCGGAAGACACCTTCACGCTGCAGCTTCTTCTTAAGCGCACGGAGCGCCTGATCTACGTTATTATCGCGAACGACTACTTGCAAAGGTCAACCGCCCTTTCGAAGCTTGGACATGTGGGTTTGGATCGTGGCGCCGGAACAAAATACCCCGTCGCCGACCAGCAGGGCTGATCACCGTGGGGCGGTCTATAGCCCAGCCTTGGGGTCTTGTCCACCGACTCGTGGAGAAAAACCAAGGAAGTCTCACGGTCGGACTTGTTCACAGCACCGGCACGCGAAACAGTCGCAGAGATGATTTTGCTCATGGAGGCAGGGATATGACAAGTGCGTTGGTGTTGCTGCCCGGTTTGAACTGCGACGAACGGCTGTGGCGCGATGTGATAAGCGGGCTGAACGCGGCCGTGGAGCCGCTGGTGGCTGACTATGGAGCCGCCGATTCCATAGCGGGAATGGCAGCGTCCGTGCTGGCCAGGGCCCCTGAGCGGTTCGCACTGGCCGGCTTGTCGATGGGCGGCTATGTGGCGCTCGAAATCATGCGGCAAGCCCCGGAACGGGTTGAGCGTCTTGCACTGCTCGATACGGCGGCGGGCGCGGATGATGATGCGCGCAAGCAGACGCGGCGCGCCGGTATAGAGGCGGCAGAGCAGGGCAAATATGGTCTGGTGATCCGCACCATGCTGGCCGGTCTAGTGGCGCCACAGCATCTCGATACAGCTATTGCCGCTGACGTGCTGACAATGGCGGAACGCACCGGGGCGCAGGCCTATATACGGCACCAACACGCCATTATGGGGCGAATCGACTCGCGACCGTCACTGGCCGATATTGCCGTGCCGACGCTGGTGGGGGTGGGCGCGCTGGATATGTTGACGCCACCGGCGCTGGCCGAGGAGATGGCCGCAGCGATCGCGGGCGCGCAACTGGTGCTATTTGCCGAGGCGGGTCACATGTCCACCATGGAAGCACCTGAAGCCGTTGTCGGGGCTATGAGCGGCTGGATGGCGCGCTAAAGCAGGCCTAGCGGCGGCGGGTGATGCGATTGACATGGCCCATCTTGCGGCCTGGTCGTGCTTCGGCCTTGCCATAAAGATGGGCTTGGGTGTTGCCATCAATCTCGCCCGGGACCGTATTGACGGCGTCGCCGATCAGGTTCTCCATCACGACATCAGCCATCCGGGCGGGATCGCCCAGCGGCCAGCCGAGCACGGCGCGGATGTGCTGCTCAAACTGATCGGTGAGGCAGACTGCCTCGGTCCAGTGACCCGAATTGTGCACGCGGGGCGCGATTTCGTTGACGGTCAGGCTGGGGCGCTCTTCACCCGGCACAACGAAGAACTCAACGCCCAGCACGCCGACATAGTCGAGCGCCACCACGATGACCTTGGCCAGCATGGCTGCGTGTTTCTCAACGCCGGGAGCGATATCGGCGGGTACAGTGCTGGTGTGCAGGATGTGGTTGGTGTGCACGTTTTCCGCGGCGTCGAAGCTTTTGACCTCGCCACCGGCATTGCGAGCCACGACCACCGAGATTTCCTTCTCGAACGGCACGAAGGCTTCTAGCACCAGCGGCTTGGGTTCGAGCGCCGCGAAGGCGCTTGCAGCGTCCTGCGGGGTGCGCAGGACGCGCTGGCCCTTGCCGTCATAACCCAGCCGTGTGGTCTTAAGGACGGCGGGCAGGCCGAGCGCCGCGATGGCGGCCTCCAGATCGGTCAGGGATTCGATAGCGCGATATGAGGCGACCGGAATGTTCTTGGACGCCAGAAAGGTCTTTTCGGCGAGCCGGTCCTGGGAAATGGCCAGCGCATTGGCGCCGGGGCGCAGCGGCTTGCGCGCGGCAAGGAACTCCGCGGTTGCCGCCGGGACGTTCTCGAATTCATAGGTAATGACGTCGACGGCGTCAGCGAAGGCCGCCAGCGCCGCTTCATCATCATAGGCGGCAACGGTCTTGTGCGGGGTGACCTCAAAAGCGGGGCTGTCGGGGTCGGGGCAAAAGATGTGGGTGCGCATGCCCAGTCGCGCGGCGGCCATAGCCAGCATGCGGCCGAGCTGACCACCACCGAGAATGCCAATCATGCTGCCAGCGGGCAGAGGGGTCGTATCGTGGGCCACAGGCTACTCGGTATCGGCAGGGAACATGGGAACAGACTCGGTCTGTCGGGCGCGGTAGGCGTCGAGGCGGTCGGCCAGATCTTCATCGGACAGGGCCAGCACGGCGGCGGCGATCAGGGCGGCGTTGATGGCGCCTGGCTCGCCAATGGCTAGGGTGCCCACCGGAATGCCGCCGGGCATCTGGACGATGGAGAGCAGGCTGTCCTGGCCGCTCAGGGCCTTGGAGCGCACTGGTACGCCAAACACCGGCAGTGGCGTCATGGCGGCGATCATGCCGGGCAGGTGGGCGGCGCCGCCAGCGCCGGCAATGATCACCTTGAAGCCTTCGGCCCGGGCATTGCTGGCAAATTCGACCAGTCGATCGGGCGTACGGTGGGCAGAGACGATGCGCGCTTCATACTCGACCTCGAGTGTTTCAAGGGTCTCGGCGGCAAGGCGCATGGTGGGCCAGTCGGACTGGCTGCCCATGACGATGGCGATCTGTGGTTTGGTGAGCACGGCCGATTCCCCTATCGGTCTTTGCAAAGCGCGGAACTAGCCCAAATGTTGCCACACATCAAGCGCGGGGCACCATCAGGCGATGATGTCGGGCAGGAGAATGTTCTCCAGTTCAACGATGCGATCCTTGAGCGCCAGCTTGCGCTTTTTCAGACGCTGCAAAAGCATGCGATCGGCGACGTGAGACTCAGTCAGCGTATCGATGGCAGCGTTGAGATCTGAGTGTTCCTGGCGTTTTGTGGCCAGTTCCAGACCGTACTGGGCTTCTTCTTCTTTGGTCAGCGACAGCATGAATTCGAACGCACCCCAGCGCCGTGCAAGATACCCTTGGTTAACCGATCACGGGACGTTTTGCACCCGATTTTCGGTCGCTGTACGAAGACAGTCGACAAGCCGTGAATTTTTTGTGACGATCAGGTGTCCATAGAGGCTTTCAAGGAGTTGTCATGACGACTGAAGGGCATATCGCGGCGCTCGAACGGCGCCATCAAGAGTTGGACCGCCAGATCCAGGCCGAAATGCAAAGTACCAAGGCCGACAATCTGATGGTTAGCGCGCTCAAGCGCAAAAAACTCGAAGTGAAGGACGAAATCTACCGGTTCAATACAACAAGTTAAACCGCGGCGCGGAATTTCCCCCAGTTGGGGTGAAGGGTCACAGCAGAAGCTGCGGCCCTTTTTTATTGCCCGGTTGATGGCGTTATGGGCTCAAAGGCCCAAGAAGACGCCACGGAAGCCGTCCCAGACCAGCTTGAGCGCCAGCAGGAATACCAGCCAGTAAGCGATGCGGTAAAACAGCTTCATCGAGATGCGGCGCACCAGGAAGATGCCGGCGAAAACGCCAACAATGCCGACCGGAATGAACATCGCCGATAGCTGCAGATTGTGCACGTTGAGCTGTCCCAGGAAGAAATAGGGGATCAGCTTGGATGTGTTGACGATGGCAAAGAAAACCGCCGAGGTGCCCGCATAGATTGCGGGTGGCAGGCGCTGGGGCAGCACATAAATCTGAAAGGGTGGGCCACCGGTGTGGCTGATAAAGCTGGTGAAGCCGGCAAAGCTACCCCAGAAGATTCCCCAGGGCTTTGAGGGCGGCAAGCCCTCGAGCTTCTTGCGAATGGGCAGCAGCGCATCAAGGATGAACAGCAGGGTGATAACGCCGACAAACAGCAGCACGGCGGCGTCGGAGACAAAGGCCCAGAGCACCCAGCCCACAATTGTGCCGACCGCTGCGCCGGGCAGCATCATGCGCAGTACCCGCCAGTCGACTTCCTTGCGATAGGCGTAAACGGCGATGGCATCCATGGCCAACAGGACAGGCAACATTACGCCAGCGGCATCGCGCGCAGGCATGATCAGGCTGAGCAGAGGCACGCCGACCATGCCCAGGCTGCCAAGCAACCCTGCCTTGGACAAGCCAACAATAAGCACAGCGATGACGGCGATCGTCACGAAGTAGGGATCAAATATGGGCATGGAAACAGTCCGGAGAGGTGCGTACTAGTCGGTACGCTTCGTCTCGTCTTTGTCAACCGGTGTGGCCGAACTATCTGCCTTCATGGCCTCGGTAAGCAGGCCCATGGCATTGCGCACCATGCCGATATAGGCCTTTTCATCTTCGCGCACGGCGAAGCTGTCCTTGAGCAACTGGTTGTCATGCGCCTCAAAGGCGCTGGCCAAGCGTTCTGCCTCTTCAGGCTCGTGTCCCAGTTTGACGAGCACTTTGGTGCCCAGATTGATGGCGGAGCGGAACGTCTCGCGCTCGAAGACCTCGACACCCATGGCCATCAAATCGTGGGCGTGACCGCGATCGACTGCGCGGGCGGCAATGGTGACATGGGGGTAGTGGCGATGAATATTGCGGGCAATGGCCAGAATGCGGTCGCGACCCCCCACGGCGATGACCACCAGTTCGGCGTTCTGGACGCCTGCGGCGTGTAGCAGGTCCAGACGCGAGGCATCGCCATAGAACACTTTGACGCCAAAGCGCCGCACCAGTTCGATCTGCACCGGATCGTCGTCGATCAGGGTCATGTCGAAACCCTGGGCGCGCAGCATGCGGGTGACAATCTGGCCGAAGCGGCCATAGCCGAGCACAACTATCTTGCGATGTTCGTCAATGTCGTCATCGGCACGATCCGGACTGCGCGCATCAAGGCGCGGTGCAATCAGCTTGTCAAAGACCAGCAGCAGGAGCGGCGTGGTGATCATGGAGAGAGCCACGGCCACACTCATGGTGTCGTAGTCGGCGGCAGCAATGGCATTTTCGGTGCGGGCCAGTTGCAGCACCACAAAGGCGAATTCGCCTGCTTGACTGAGCATGATGGCGAATAGCATGCGATCGGCAAAATGCATGCGGAACATCGAGGCGAGCCCGAACAGGATGGCCATCTTGATGACGACCAGTCCAATTACGATCACCAGAATGCGGATGGGATCGGTGGCCAGCACCGAAAAGGCAATCGACATGCCCACCGAGATGAAGAACAGCCCGAGCAGAAGCCCCTTGAAGGGCTCCAGATTGCTTTCGAGTTCATGACGGTACTCGCTATCAGCGAGCAAGACGCCGCCGATAAAGCCGCCCAACGCGGGCGAGAGGCCAAGATACTGGGTGATGACGGCAGCGCCGACCACCATGGCCAGCCCCATTGCAGTAAAGGCTTCGCGTACCTCGGTGCGGGCGACATAACTGAGCAGCGGACGCACGACATAGCGCCCTGCGACCAGCGCGGCGACAAAGGCCCCGACCACTGAAATCGGCATGATCCAGTCGACGGGACTGTCGAGGGCTTCGACGGCCTGGGTCACTTCGGCGTTCATTGCCGCGCCGCTGCCAGCAATGGCCAGTAGGGGTATCGCGGCCAGCACCGGAATGATGGCGACATCCTGTACCAGCAGCACGGCCAGGCTGGCGCGCCCGGTATCGGTGGTGGTGATGTCGCGCTGTGCAACTGTCTGCATGGCAATGGCGGTGGACGACATGGCCAGAGCCAGCCCCATGATGACCGCAACGTTCCAGTTCACCCCGGTCAGTGTCAGCAGCACGCTGATCACTGCGGATGTGGCAATGATCTGGGTCACCCCAAGGCCAAGCACCTTGTGGCGCATGCGCCAGATTTCGGAGGGCTGTAGATCCAGGCCGATCAGGAACAGCATCATGACGATGCCGAATTCGGCGATGTGGCGGGTGGTTTCGGTGTCTGACACCAGACCCAGCCCATAGGGGCCGATCAGAATGCCGGCTGCAAGATAGCCCAGCACGGTGCCAAGGCCAGCGGCCTTGGCCAGGGGGACCAGCGCAACGCTGGCCGCCAGGAGCACGAAAATGGCCAGCAGGATGTTGTTTTCCATTCTGCCAGCCGTTCCTGCTTAGTTGTCGGTGTCGTTAGGGATCGACTTGAGCTTGGAGAACACCGAGTCCGCATCGAAATCGTCCTGCGCTTCGGCGGGACGGTGATCGTTGGCAGCAAACTCGCCATCTTCGTCGCTGTGACCGCGGGCGCCGGAACGGGCCAGCGCTTCCTCGGCCGTCATCAGCATGGTGCCTTCGGCCAATTCGTCAACGCCCGGACCACCCTTGGAGGCGCGACGCACTTCAAGATCGAGATCGATCTGGCTGCACAGGCCCAGTGTTACGGGGTCCATGGCGGCGAGGTTGGCGGCGTTCCAGTGGGTGGATTCACGGACCGAGTCGATGGTCGACTTGGTGGTGCCTACCAGACGCATGATCTGGGCGTCCTTGAGTTCGGGATGATTGCGCACCAGCCACTTGATGGCGTTGGGGCGTTCATTGCGACGCGAAATCGGCGTGTAGCGTGGGCCCTTGCGCTTGGCAGCGGCAACGCGAACCTTGGGCTCGCTCAGCTTGAGGCGATAGGCTGGATCGCCCTCGGCCTTTTCGATTTCTTCGCGGGTCAGCTGACCGTTCTGGATCGGGTTGGCACCCATAATGCCGCCGGCGACATCGCCATCGGCAATGCCCTGAACTTCAAGTGGGTGAAGCGTGCAGAAGGCGGCGATCTGGTCGAACGACAGCGCAGTGTTGTCAACGAGCCAAACGGCGGTCGCCTTGGGCATCAACAGTGGCTGGGTCATGATAAATCTCTCCTGCAGGCGCGGCCGGTTTTCCTCCGGACCGCTCCGCCTCTTTGCTTCGTGCTGAGGGGGAACATCGCCAATATATGGATTTATGGGCTGATCCGCAATGGCAATATGGGCTTTGCCCACTGGCTGATGGGCTAATTGGCGGCGCCGAAGGGCGTCAGCAGCACCAGTTTGCCCAGATGGTTGCGCCCCTCCATTGCACGGTGTGCTGCCGCAGCGTCCGCGATAGGGAAGCTGGTGACTCTGGGCCGGACGAAATCGGGTCGGGCCAGAGCCGGCAGCAAGTGGGTGCGGATGTGGTCGGCAATGGCGGCTTTGGTGCCGGCGGTCTGCGGGCGCAGGGTAGAGCCCGACAGTGTCAGCTGCTTGGCCATAATGGTGCGCAGGGGGATTTCGGCGCTGGCGCCGTCCAGTGTCGAAACCTGCACGATGTGCCCCCCGCGGGCGGAGGCTGTGATATTGGTGAGCGCCATGGCCCCGCCGATAATATCAAGCACGCGGTCGACGCCGGCGCCATCGGTCAGCGCGAGCGCCCGAGCGGCAATGTCTTCTGTCTCGTAGTTGATGGTGGCATGAGCACCGAGCGCTCTGGCGTAAGCGGTTTTCTCGTCGGATGACACCACGGCAATCGCCTTGGCGCCCAAAATGCAGGCAATCTGGATGGCCGCGCCGCCAATGCCGCCAGCGGCGCCATGGATCAGAACATTCATGCCGGCCGTGAGCCCGGCGCGCATCACCAAAGTCTGGGTCACGGTGAACCAGGTTTCGGGTAAAGCGGCAGCGTCAGCCAGGCTCCAGCCATGGGGTACCGGCAGGACCTGACCGGCGGGGACAGCGACGAAATCGGCGTAACCGCCGCCATTGGTCAGCGCCATCACCCGATCGCCAAGCTGCCAGCCCGTCACGGCGGCCCCGATACCGATAATTTCGCCGGAGACTTCGAGTCCGGGCAGGGGCGAGGCACCGGGTGGGGGATCATAATGGCCGCGCCGCTGCGCCAGGTCGGGGCCGTTGACCCCGGCGGCGGCCACGCGGACCAGCACATCGCCGGGGCCGCTTTCGGGCATGGGCCAGGGCTGGCGGACAAGAACATCAGGATCACCGGGGCGGGTGATGGCGACAGCTTGATTGGTTTCGGAAATGCTCATGGACGCATGCTGAGCGAACTGGGCTTGCTCGGCAAGCCTGTCACGATAAGCTGAGCAATCGTAGTGCAGGAGGCCGCGATGGACGAAGACGCAATCAACACGCCCAAGACGCATGAGGTCGGCATGCCGATCGAGACGATGTCGGTTGAGGAACTGCAGGGGCGCATTAGCCTGCTGGAGAGCGAAATCGTTCGGCTACGGGTCGCCATCGAGGCGCGTGGTGAAACCCGTCAGGCGGCAGAGTCGATCTTCAAGTTCTAGAGACTGAGATGCAGGGCAGGCTTGGATCGGGCCGCTGGTACGGGCCGTGGCTGCCCTGCGGCAGGCGTGCCGGGGGCTGGTTCGATTGGCGTTGATGCTGTTGGCGTCTGGGTGGGGTGACCGCCATCAGACTCATCAACAGACCAGTGGCGGCTCCGGGGGACAGGCTGGTCATGATCGATCTCCAAATCGGCAGGGACGTTGACGACAGCACAGCAGAGCCAGGCTGCACGCTATCGGAATCACCCGTTCATCTTCGATTCATCCAGTGCCTTCCGCGGCGCGCCAAGTGAACAGGCCGGGAAGCGACAGGGTTAAGAAATCGACTCCTGTTAACGCGCAATTAACCGGTTCGCGCTAACCTCTCATTATTCAGATTGTTCTGGATTTTTCAGAGTGGTTTCTCCCTCTGTTTGACGCCTCCCTGTTAACTTCGAGAGCGGCTCACCCCGCTCTTTTTTCTTTTCTGGCGTCTGTTGCTCATCCTGTTGCCTTCGTCTTAAAGCTCCTTTCATGCTCATAGTGCCTGATAGGGCGACGCGTTGGGCTTATGCCCAAGGCGTGTGTGCGTGCGCGAGTGAGGAGACAGTCAATTGGCAGATGCGAGTGAAACGGGATCAGCCATTGCGATTGGCCCACGGATCGTGGCCGCGGGCGGGTTCGACCTGCTCTACCGAGAAGGCATGTCACTGATCGAGGAAGTGGCGGGTTATCTTGATGGCGAAGGCCGCAATGACAGCCGGATCCTGAGCCGCGAAGCTTCGTTTGTTTACGCAACGGAATCGATGCGCCTGACGACGCGGTTGATGCAGCTGGCCTCCTGGTTGCTTCTGCAGCGTGCGGTCAATGAGGGCGAGATCACCAAGGAAAACGCCCGCTCTGAAAAAGAGAAGGTGAAGTTCTCGGCGACACCGTCCGAGCGCGGTGGCCCCGGCTATGACCAATTGCCGGGCACGCTGCGCGACTACATCGACAAGGGTGACCGGCTGTTCGACCGGGTCATGCAGTTCGATACGCTGGAGCGCGGCAAGGTGAGCGAACTTGATCCGGGCACTGCGAATGGCATTGCCGACCAGTTGGCGCGGCTTAAAGCAGCGTTCGGGCGGGCCTGAGGCCTAGCCTGTCAATCCATCCAGACCTTCAGCTGTCCGTGACAGCTCGATCTCCATTACCTCATAGCGCGCGACAGCTTCGGTCACGAAGGGGTCCTGGGCAAGATAGGCCTCAATGGCTGCGCGATCACCCTTGGCCAGAATCAGGCCGCCAGTGCGCGGTACCTTGCGGCCCGAAGCGAGAAACCAACCCTTGTCATAGCCGGCATTGACCCAGTCGATATGGCCGGCCATGACCGCGTCGGCCCGTTCAAGAGAAGCAATATAGGTCAGTGACAGGATCAGCATGGCGGCGCCTAGTGAGGAAAAAGGACAAGAAAAAACCCGGCGCGAATGGCCGGGTTTTTCAAATCTGTCACAGGCTGGATTAGATGCCCAGGCCCTTGAAACGCTCCTTGAAGCGCGAAACGCGGCCGCCGCGGTCGAGCAGCTGGCCCGTACCACCGGTCCAAGCCGGATGGGTCTTGGGATCGATATCGAGCTGCAGCGTGTCGCCTTCTTTGCCGTAGGTCGAACGCGTCTGGTATTTGGTGCCGTCGGTCATGACCACGTTGATGACGTGGTAGTCCGGATGAGTATCAGCCTTCATCGTATTCGCCTCAAATCAAACGGGCGCCGCAGCGCCCGGAGAGCATCTAGAACTGGTGTTGGGCGCTTCATACAGAAACCCTGCTCAATCTGCAAGGGCGTGGGCGCGGCAATTTCGCGCCGGACAAAGCGGTTGTCGGAGCAGGCCCCAGTGCCTATATCGGTGCCACAGCGTGGCCCGGAAATTCTGGACCCATCTCTCAAGAGTGGCGTAACCGAGCGATGACAGACCAAGCCGTCCCCGTCCAGACCGATTCCAACAAGAGTGAAAACCAGCCCAAGGCGGCGCCGCGCAAGCTGCAGCCGCTGCGCAGACTGGTGCCGTTTATCCTGAGATATCCGGTACGGCTGTCACTGACCGTATTGTTCCTGCTGCTGTCGGCGGTGTCTTCACTGTCGATCCCGGCGGTGCTGGGTGGGGCGATTGACGAGGGCTTTATCCAGCAGAATCTGGAGAACGTGGCACGCTATGGCTGGCTGATCGTGGGTATTGCCGCGGTTATGGCCCTGGCTAGCGGTGCGCGGTTCTACTTTATCTCGGTGATTGGCGAACGCGTGTTGGCCGATCTGCGACAGGCTGTGTTCGTGCATCTGCTGCGGCTCGACGCGCGCTATTTCGATACCAATCGGGTCGGTGAACTCACCAGCCGGCTCAACGGCGATGTTGCGGTGATCCGCAATGCGGTGGGCTCGAGCTTCTCGCTGGCCCTGCGCTCCATGGTGACCATTATCGGTGCGCTCGTGATGATGTTCCTCACCAGCCCGGTGCTGACGCTGGCGGTGGTGATTGCGGCGCCGGCCCTGCTGCTGCCATTGATTGCCTATTCGCGCCGGCTGCGCGGCATGTCGCGCCGCACGCAGGACGCGCTGGCTGATCTGTCGGCCATGGCCACAGAGATGCTGGGCGCAACCCGCACCGTCAAATCCTTCACCCAGGAAAATGCGCAATCGGCAATCTACGACGCGCGCAGCGAAGACAGCTATCAGGCCGAGATCAAGCGCCTGGGCGCGCGCTCGGTGCTGGTTGGTCTGGTGATCTTTCTGGGTACTTCGGCTGTGGTGTTCCTTGTTTGGTGGGGCGCCCGTTCGGTGTTTGCCGGCACCGTGACTGCAGGCCAACTTACCCAGTTCCTCGTCTATGCCCTGATGGCCTCGGGCGCGCTGACCAATGTCAGCGAAGTGCTGGGCATTTTGCAGACCGTTGCGGGCGCCACTGAGCGGTTGACGGAAATCCTCGATACCGAGGCGACGATTACCGATCCGGCCAATCCAGTTGCGTTGCCAAGCCCTGCTCTGGGCACGGTGGATTTTGATCATGTCGATTTCGGCTATCAGACCAGCGGCTTTGAACGGGTGCTCAGCGATGTGAGTTTTTCGGTCGGGGCAGGCGAGACCGTCGCGCTGGTGGGTCCGTCGGGCTCGGGCAAGTCAACCACGCTGTCGCTATTGCAGCGCTTTTACGATGTGAACGCCGGCACCATTCGCGTCGACGGAATCGATATTCGCGATGTGCGGCTGCAGGAGTTGCGGCAGCGTTTTGCCTATGTCGAGCAGGAGCCGACCATCTTTGCGGGGACGATCGCGGACAATATCCGCTTCGGCAAACCCGAGGCGAGCCACGCCGATGTCGAGGCAGCGGCCAAGGCCGCATTGGTGCATGATTTCGTGATGGAATTGCCGCTGGGTTATGACGCCATTGTCGGCGAACGTGGCGTGATGCTGTCTGGCGGGCAGAAGCAGCGTCTGGCGATTGCGCGCGCGATTCTGAAGAACGCACCGATCCTGCTGCTGGATGAAGCCACCAGCGCGCTGGATGCGCAGAGCGAGCAGCTGGTGCAGAAGGCGCTGGAGCATCTGATGCAGGGGCGCACCACGCTGGTAATTGCGCACCGTCTGGCAACGATCCGCGACGCCGACAAGATCCTGGTGCTTGATGCGGGCCGCATCATCGACCAGGGGACCCATGACCAGCTGGTGACCAAAGGCGGCCGCTATGCCGAATTGGCCAAACTGCAGTTCCGGCTTGAAGACATCCCCGCCTGACCGGGGTCAGCCCTCGGTCAGCTTGAACTCGATGCGACGATTGCGGCGATAGGCATCGTCGTTCTCACCGGGGTCGAGTGGGGTGAACTCGCCAAAGCCAGCGGCAACCAGCCGGTTGGGCGAGACGCCCTTGCTGACCAGATACTGCGCCACCGAGATGGCCCGGGCTGCCGAGAGTTCCCAGTTCGAGGGGAAGCGGGCATTGCTGATCGGACGGCTGTCGGTATGGCCATCAATGCGCAGCACCCAGTTGATGTCGGCCGGGATTTCGGTTTCCAGCTGGAGAATGGCGTCAGCCAGGGCATCAAGGTCGGGCAGGCCCTCGGACTGCACATCGGCCTGGCCGGCCTCGAACAGCACTTCGGACTGGAACACGAAGCGATCGCCGACGACGCGCACATCGGCGCGGCCTTCCAGAATTTGCCGCAGACGGCCAAAGAAATCGGAGCGATAGCGGGTCAGGTCCTGAACGCGCTGCGCCAGGGCTACGTTGAGACGGCGCCCGAGATCGGCAATCTGGGTGCGCGACTGGACATCACGCGCCTCTGAGGCCTCCAGAGCCATCTCGAGAGCGCCAATCTGGGTGCGCAAGGCGGCTAGTTGCTGGTTCAGCAATGCAACCTGGGCATTGGCCTCGTTGGACAGCTCCTGGGCCGCCAGCAAATCACCCTGCAGACCGGCAATGGTATCGTCCTTGCCATCAATGCCCGCGCCGATGCCGGCGAGCTGATTGCTCAGGCTGGTGTTTTCGGCCTGGGCGCTGCCCAGCGTGGCGGTCAGATTGGCAATCTGGCTGGTCAGATCATCGGAATTGGCGCGTTCGAGCTGCAGCAGATCGGTGAGCTCGGCGATCTGGCTGTTGAGCCGGGCCAGGGCCGTATCGCGCCCCTGGATCTCCTGACCCAGAAAGAACTGGGTCAGCATGAACAGGCTGAGCATGAAGATGATGACCAGCAGCAGGCTGGACAGGGCGTCAACGAAGCCGGGCCAGTAATTGGCCTCGATGCGCCGACGCGAACGGGCTCCCGGCATGGACCTAGTTCCGCCGCTCGTTGTCAGACTGGGTCAGCACGGCGTCAATCAGTTCGCGCAGTTTGCGATTGGTTTCGCCCTGCTCGTCGATATGCTTGCGCAGATCATCCTGCTCAGTGCGCATGTGTTTGACCAGGCCATCGATCCCGCGTGCCAGTTCGGCCATGGCGCGAATGGCGTTCTGGCTGGAGTTCTGGTTCTGCATGGAGCTGCCAAGCTTGTCGAACATGGCCTGCATTTCGGGGCCGCCGGCATTGGCCTGCATGGCGCTGACCGGGTGATCAAGCTCGGTCATGGAGGTCATCCAGTCTTCGAGGTCGGTATAAAAGGCGTTCTGCGCCTGGCTGGTCTGCAGGTCGAGAAAACCCAGCACAAGCGAGCCGGCCAGACCAAACAGGGAGGACGAAAAGGCGGTGCCCATGCCGGCCAGCGGGGCCGTCAGCCCGTCCTTGAGGTTGGAAAACAGGGCCGCAGAATCGCCCGCGGTCACATCGAGCTGATTGATGACCCCAGCTACCGAGGTCACGGTCTGCAGCAGACCGTAAAACGTACCCATCAGGCCCAGGAAAACCAGCAGGCCGGTCAGATAGCGCGAGGTGTCCTTGGCTTCGTCGAGACGATTGCCGACGCTGTCGAGAATGGAGCGCATCGAGGAGGGGGTAATCACCGCCTCGCCGATCCGCTCACGCAGAATGCCGGCAACAGGCGCCAGAAGGATGGGCGCGCGCACATTGGTTGAGGTGCCGTCCTGAAGCGAATTGACCCACTTCACTTCGGGAAACAATCTGGCAACCTGCCGAATGCTCAGGAAGATGCCGATCGCCAGGGCAAAGAAGATCATCGAGTTGATGAACGGGTTGGCCCAGAAAAAGGTGGTGATGGTGCTGAACAGGATCGCACCGACCAGAACCACCAACACCAGAAAGATCAGAATCTTGATGAGGTAAACAGTGGGACTGGCGAGGTGATAGGGATCGTAGCCTTGCGTCATCTATGCCTAAACCTTGCCCAGCCCGCAAATCAGTTGGTGCAAGATTAGTCAGAGCTGCCGGATGGGGCAATGACAAAGGTCAAAGCGATCGCGGGTGTGAACGCGGCGCCATGATGGATGCCGCCGCGTTGAGCCAATCCTACTGGATGGGCTTGAGTTCCTTGAGCAGCAAAGGCTGCAGGATTTCGTTGCCAGCCACGATCTGACCGTTCCAGACCGAACCGGTGGTGCCAGCGTAATCGCTGACGAACCCACCGGCTTCCTTGACCATGAGCATGCCGGGCGCGACATCCCAGGGCGCCAGACCGGCTTCCCAGAGGGCGTCGTAACGGCCGGCAGCGAGCCAGGCCATGTCCATGGCTATCGAGCCTGAACGGCGAATGCCGGCGACAGCGGGGTTGATATGGCCCAGCTGGCGCAGCTGGAGCGCGTCATTGGCCGTGCCCTGGGTCTTGATGCCGGTGCACACGACAGCGTCCGAGAGGCTGCGACGACCGGCAACGCGCAGGCGCTTGCGGTCATTGAGCCAGGTGCCGCCGCCCTTTTCGGCCGTGTAGAGCTCATCCATGATCGGGTTGTAGATCACCGATGCCACGATCTCGTTGGCGCGCTCGAGCGCAATGGCAACGCCAAACAGCGGGATCGAGTGCAGGAAATTGGTGGTGCCATCAAGCGGGTCGATGATCCAGCGATGCTGGCCATCGGTGCCGGCCACTTCGCCACCCTCTTCCATCAGGAAGGCATAGGTGGGACGTGCCTTTTGCAGTTCACCAAAGATGATCTGCTCGGCCCGCAGGTCGGCCTTGGAAACAAAGTCTGCCGGTCCCTTGCGGGATACCTGCAGGTTTTCGACTTCATTGAAGTCCTTGGTCAGTGATTTGCCGGCCTTGATAGCCGCGCTCACCATGACATTGAGGATAGCTGAACGTGCCATTGTCAGTCCGCCCGACGCAAATAGGTGGTTTCGTTGGTGTCGACGACGATGCGTTCGCCAACGGCGATAAAGGGCGGCACCATGACCTTGAGGCCATTGCCAACCTTGGCAGGCTTGAACTGGTTGGAGGCGGTCTGACCCTTGGTAACGGGATCGGCCTCGATCACTTCAAGCACAACATTGGGTGGGAAGCGCACGCCCAAAGGGGTGTCCTCGTGCATTTCCAGGGTAATCTTCATGCCATCGGACAGGAAAGCGGCGCGCTCGCCGACGAAATCCTTGGCCAGCTCGACCTGCTCGTAGCTCAGCTGATCCATGAACACCAAGCTGTCGCCCTGCTCATAGAGATAGGTGAAGTCACGGAATTCGAGTTCGACCTGCTCGACGGTCTCGGCGGAGCGGAAACGCTCGTTGAGCTTGGTGCCGGTCAGGATGGCTTTGAGCTCAACCTGCGCATAGGCGCCGCCCTTGCCGGGCTTGACGTGATCGACCTTGACGGCGACCCAGAGACGGTCCTGGATGTTGAGGACGAAGCCGGGGCGAATTTCATTGCCGTTGATCTTGGCCATGCGGATGGTGCTTTCGGTGCGCAAACTGTTGGTGCGGGCCACGCGCGCCGGATGCGGCTGGCCGAAGGTTGATTGAGCTGATGGGCGTGGCGGGCTTATTGCCCCAGAACGCGGGTGGGTTCAAGGGTTTTGCGGTTCGGTGGGCTGGGCCGGTTCTGACGCGCTAGCCTCTGGGGCGGTGTCACTCGGCGCTGGGGGCGTCTGTTCTGGCGATTGGGTGACGCTGGGAACTTCGAAAATGGTCTCGATCTTTGGCACGGTTGCTGGCTCAAGCGGCCAGAAGCGGGCGCGCTCCTCGGCTTTGGCAAGATCCTCGGCGGGGATAGACACCAGCAGCCGGTCCAGCGAGGGATCGCTGAGGCCCTGACGCCGGGCCAGGGCGCGCCACATGGCGGCCTCCTGCAAATCAAGCGGCACGCCCTCGCCGACAGCGAGAAGCTTGGCATAGCGATTCTGAGCCACGGCATTACCGGCCTCTGCAGCCCTGGCATACCAGGCGACGGCGGCCTCGATATCCTGGTCGATACCCTGCCCCATATAGAGCAGGGTGGCATAATCGATCTGGGCGGCGATGAGGTTCTGCTCGGCAGCCAGTTCGATATAGCGGGCGCCCTTGACCGGGTCGGGTGGCATGCCGGCGCCTTCGATCAGCATGGTGCCGTAATCGTACTGCGCTTCGGGCAGCTCGGCTTCGGCAGCCTCAAGCATCAGGGCCGCGGCGGTGGACAGGCTGGGCGAGGCGTAAACACCCTCGATATGGAGCAGGGCCATATTGTATTTGGCTGGCACATAGCCTGCCTGGGCAGCCTTGTTGAACAGGTCAGCGGCACGGGCGCGGTTCTTGGGCACGCCGATGCCTTCCTGATAGAGCAGGGCCAATTCGAACGTGGCAAGCACATCGCCGTTATTGGCGGCCAGCTGATACCAGCCTGCGGCGCGCTGATCGTTCTGGGCTACACCGAGGCCCTTGGCATAGATTTCGGCGATAAGGGTTTGCGCGGCCGCATCGCCCTGTTCGGCGCGCGGCAGGGCAAATTCAAGCGCGGTCAGGAAATAGCCGCGCTGAAAGGCACCGAAGGCCAGATCGGTCGGCACGCGCGGGCCAAAGATCTGGTCGCTGATGCGTTCGGCTGGCCCTTCCTGCGGCGCATCAGTTGTTGTGGCGGCTTCCTGGGCCGTTACCGGTGCGGCGGCGAGCAGCGCCAGCAGGCTTGCAGCGATCAGCCGGGGCAGGGTCATGCCGCGCCCAATGCATCAACGATGGTGGCGGTGGCGGCCACGGGATCCGCTGCCGACCAGATGGAGGTGGACAGAGCAAGAAATTCGGCGCCGCGCGTGTCGGTAGTGGGCGACGCGGCCGGATCGCTCAGGACCGCCGGAATTTCAAAGGTCGTGGCCCACCATTCAGCCAGGTCGGCGGCATTGGTGTCGCTGGCGCCGGCGAGCGGACCGAAGAACACGTAGTCGACGTTCATTTCGCCAACGGTCATGGCATCGTGTCGGGTTGCCAGGTTGCCCGCGCCCACGATCATGGATGGCTTGATGGCCGCAATCGCGGCCTTGAGGGCCACTGGCCCTTCAGTGACATGCACACCATCGGCACCAATCTTTTTGGCCAGCGCCGTGTTATTTTCGACCAGCACAGCGCAGCCCGCGGCTTGGCCCATGGCGACCAGTTCGGTTGCCAGTTTGGCATAGGCGGCGTCATCCAGCGATCCGCGCTGCACCAGCAGAGCAGAGAAGGTGGCGGCGTTCAGCACTGCGGCCACTGTCGCGGATGCCGTGTGCAGATCGGCAGTGGCTGGGGTGATCAGATACAGCTGGGGTGCCATGGGTTCTCAATACTCGACGCTAGAAGCCTCTTCATGATGGGCCATTTTGGCAATAAAGAGGACGCCCCTCCAATAGGGGAAGGCAAACCTGGGCGCAAAGAAAATGCGCGCCCCCGGGAGGAGGACGCGCATCAGTTGTGACGTTGGGACGTCAGGTAGATCTTATGCGGCGCGGTCGACTTCGCCCGTCCAGGTGCCCAGGGCGGCCAGCGAATTCATATGGGCGCGATGGGAGAAGGCGACCTGCGCGGCCGGGAAGTTCTCCCGGCGACCTGCCCATGTGCGCAACGCGACATTCTGCAGGGCACGACCATAGGAGAAGGTCATTGGCCAGGGCTTGCCAGCGATCTGGTTCATGGCCGAGAGATGCGCAGTTGCCTCTTCATCGGTCTGACCGCCGGAGAGGAAGGCGATACCGGGCACTGCGGCGGGAACATGCTCACGCAGCACAGCTACGGTGCGACGGGCCACTTCCTCGACCGTTGGCCGATCGCGCGAATTGATGCCGGGCAGGACCATGTTGGGCTTGAGCAGCATGCCGCCCAGATCAACACCAGCCAGACGCAATTCCTTGAAGGTGGCTTCGAGCACGTCGCCGGTGACCGATGCGCAGCGCTCCATGGAGTGATTGCCTGGATCACCATCGCCGACGACTTCGGGTTCGACCACTGGCACGATGCCGGCTTCCTGACACAGGATGGCATAGCGGGCCAGCACGTGGGCATTGGCGCGGATATTGTTGCGGGTGGGGGCCACGTCATTGATGGTGATTAC
Source organism: Devosia litorisediminis (assembly GCF_018334155.1). Classification (NCBI taxonomy): domain Bacteria; kingdom Pseudomonadati; phylum Pseudomonadota; class Alphaproteobacteria; order Hyphomicrobiales; family Devosiaceae; genus Devosia; species Devosia litorisediminis. The sequence goes on from NZ_JAGXTP010000001.1 coordinate 168,643, forward strand.
GGCACGCCATTTGGCAAAGCCGGCACCGTGTCCAGCATAGCGCACAAGACGCTGACGCAGGCCATCAAGGCCTTCGGTGATCTTTTCGTTGTGATCGCCGGGCATGGGGAAGGCGCCGCGGTCGACCTTGATGCCGGGAATGACGTCTGCATCGGCCAGAATGGCGCGGAACGCGGTGCCATCAGCGGCGGACTGCTCTAGCGTTTCCTCGGTCAGGATGACACCGGAAATGTACTTGGTCATCGCTTCGGTCGAGCGGAACAGCATTTCGCGATAATCGCGGCGCAGATCGAGCGAGTTGGGCAGATTGATCTTGGCAAAGCGCTTGGCGATGGTGCCTTCGGATTCGTCGGCAGCAAGGATGCCCTTGCCGGGCTCCATCAGTTTCTGGGCAATGGCATTAAGCGACTTCGTCACGGCAAAACCTCAAGCGTTGGAATTGCCGGCAGATTAGACTTTCGTCACCGTTCCCGCGATTATACCTGTGGTTATGCGACGAAAGTCCAATCTTGTATGGTAGAGTGCCCTGCAGGGTTTTACCGGCGCGACAAAGGCGCTAGTGTTTGCATCCAACAGCCTTCAGATGCGTTGCGCATCGTAACCCCAAATCATCATGGATCAGTTCAATGAGCACTTCGCCCCTCATGACGTTTAATGACGGCCGCACTATCCCCCAGCTGGGGCTGGGCGTGTGGAAAACCCCCAATGTTACGGCTGCCAGCACGGTGCAGACTGCCCTTGATGCTGGCTATCGCCACATCGACACCGCCGCGGTCTATGAGAACGAAGATGGTGTGGGCGATGGCCTGGCACAGGCCAGCGTGGCGCGTGAGGACATCTTTTTGACCACCAAGCTGTGGAACGAGGCGCAGGGGTTCGATTCCACGCTCAAGGCGATGGACGAAAGCCTCAAGCGGCTCAAGACCGACTATGTCGATCTCTACCTCATCCACTGGCCCTCGCCGTGGCGCGAAAAGTATGTCGATACCTGGAAGGCTCTGGTGCAGTTGCAAAAGGACGGCAAGGCGCGCTCGATCGGGGTATCCAATTTTGGTCCAGAGCATCTTGAGCGTATTATTGGCGAAACGGGCGTGGTGCCGGCGCTGAACCAGATCGAGCTGCATCCGCGCTTTCAGCAGCACGCCTGGACCAAGGCCAATGCGGATCACGGCATTCTGACCGAAGCCTGGAGCCCATTAGGGCAGGGCAAGTTCCTCGATAATCCAGTGATTGGCGAGATCGCCAAAAAGCATGGCAAATCTGCAGCGCAGGTGATCATCCGCTGGCACATTGATGGCAACCGGATCGTCATTCCAAAGTCGGTGACGCCCAGCCGGATCGTGGACAATATTGCGGTGTTCGATTTCGCGCTGGATGCTGATGATCTGGCAAAGATCGCCGCGCTGGATAGCGCCGATGGTCGGCTGGGTTCTGACCCCGCGACAGCGTCGTTCTAGGGTCTGGAAACCGATCAAAAGAAAAGGCCGTCACCCTTGGGGTGGCGACCCTTTTTGTTGTGGTGGGCAGCGGTGCCTACTTCTTGAGGGCATCCACGCCTGGCAGAGGTTTGCCTTCCATCCATTCCAGGAAGGCGCCACCAGCAGTCGAAACGTAAGTGAAGGCGTCCTTGACGCCGGCATGGGCGAGAGCGGAGACGGTATCGCCGCCGCCAGCCACCGAGATCAGCTTGCCATCATGGGTGCGCTTGGCAACGTGCTTGGCAATCGCCACGGTGCCGGCATCAAATGGGTTCATTTCAAACGCGCCCATCGGGCCGTTCCACACCACGGTGTGGGCGTCGTCGATGGCGCCGACGATGCGCTCAATCGAGGAGGGGCCGATGTCGAGCATCATGGCGTCGTTGTCCATGGCATCGACGCCGTACAGACGTGTGGGGGTATCGGCCTTGAAGTGCCAGGCCATGACCGCATCAATCGGCAGGATGATGGCGCAGCCACTATCAATGGCCTTGTCCATGATGCGCAGGGCGGTTTCCTTGAGATCCTTTTCGCAGAGCGACTTGCCCACACCATAGCCCTGAGCGTGCAGGAAGGTATTGGCCATGCCGCCGCCGATTACCAGGCCATCGACCTTGGTGACGAGGTTTTCCAGCAGGTCGATCTTTGAGGAGACCTTGGCGCCGCCAACAATGGCGACCACGGGCTTTTTGGGTTTGCCGAGGCCAGCTTCGAGCGCTTCGAGCTCTGCCTGCATGGCCAGACCGGCAGCGGCCGGAAGCAGGTGCGCGATCGCGGCGGTCGAGGCATGGGCGCGATGGGCGGCCGAGAAGGCGTCATTGACATAGACGTCACCCAGGCTGGCCATGCGCTTGGCCAGGTCAACGTCATTGGCTTCTTCGCCGGGATGAAAGCGGGTGTTTTCCATGACCAGGACCGAACCGACCGGAGCGTCTTCAATGGCCTTGATAGCGTCGCTGACATCGTTCCAGTCGGTTGGCACGAAGCCGACGGGGTGGCCGGTCTGGTCGGCCACAGCAGAGCAAACCTGCTCCAGCGAGAAGTCAGGATCGACCTTGCCCTTGGGGCGGCCGAAATGGCTAAGCAGGATGGCCTTGCCGTCGTGCCGCACGATTTCGCGGATCGTGGGGATCAAACGTTCAATGCGCGTGGCGTCGGTCACCTTGCCATCGGCCATGGGCACGTTGAGATCGGCGCGGAGCAGGACGCGTTTATTGTTGAGATCGAGCTCGTCGAGGGTTTTGAAAGTCGCGCTCATGGATCGGGCCTCCCGGTCATAATATCAGCGGTGGCGTAGCAGAGCGCCGCGAGAGGGGGAAGGCAAGGCAGATAAAAAACTGCAGTCCTCAGGCGGCGGGCAGCATCATGCGCAATGCATAACCGGCAAAAAATAGCGGCAATCCGAGCAGGGTCACACAGATCAGGCGAGCCAGATCATCGACAAGCACATGGCGGGCAAATCCATCGCTGGGCCAAGCCGCACGTCCGACGCGTCGTCGGATGATGCGGTCGCGGCGCAGCACATAGAGCGCTGTCAGGGCGGGTGGGAGGAGCAATAGCGTGGCCTGACCGAGCAGACCGATCAACAGAGACGCCATGGGCAGGCTGGCGAAAATGCGCGGCATGATGTGGAACAAGACGACTGCCTCCACCTGATTTTCCCAGAGCATAGAGGATTCTCGGGTCTCTGACCGGTGACAGATGCGTGATGGGCAAATGGCGCTTGACCCGGCCCCCGGGGCTGGCCTGATAAGAAGGACGGTCAACCCATGCAGAGGTCAATCGTGTCGCCCTCCAAGCGCTATCTCAAATCTTCCGATGCTGCCCGCCAGCTGGGCGTTTCGGCCAAGGCATTGCGGCTTTACGAACAGCGTGGCCTGGTGACGCCAGACCGCACTGCAGCGGGGTGGCGCAGCTATGGCCCCGAGGACATGGTCAGGGCTGCCGAAATCGTTGCGTTACGGGCATTTGGGCTCAGTCTGAGCGAGATCGAAAGAGTGCTGAGCGGCGACCCGCGTGATCTGGAGCCAGCACTAGGCGCGCATCAGGCCGCGTTGGAGTCGCGCCTGCGCGAAATCGGTGGCGCGATAGGTAGGGTGCGCGAGTTGCGGGCCGACCTGCTGCAGGGCAAAGCACCAGAGATGGCGGAGCTGTCGCGGCTGATTGGGCCGCAGGATGTGCCCATGATTGGATTTGATCTGCCCTGGCCCTGGGGTGGCGAACGGTTTGAGCTGCGGACAAAGGCCCGGCTAACCTACATCATCGGACCGCTGGGGAGTGGCAAGACCAAGCTGGCCATGCGGCTGGCAGAAGCGCTCGAGGATGCTGAGTTTGTTGATCTGACACGCCTCGAAGACGGCGGCGTTGTCGCGCAAGCGCGGCTCAGCGCAGACGCCACATTGCGCAAACGAGTCGACGCTGCGCTTGGCTGGCTCATTGAGGATGATGCCACCGTGTCGCCGGCGCTTGAGGCCCTGTTGGTCGGCTTGCTGGGTTCGGGCGCCAAAACGGTTGTCGTCGACATGGTTGAAGATGGTCGCGATCACGCTACACAGCAGGCGGTGATCGCCTATCTGCGGCGGGCAAGTGACCTGCCAAAGCTGTTTCTGATGACGCGATCGAGCGCCATACTCGATCTGGCTGCCATGCCTTCGGACGAGGCGATTCTGTTCTGTCCCGCCAATCACAGTCCACCCACACTGGTCGCGCCTTATCCGGGCGCGCCCGGATTTGAAGCGGTGGCCAGTTGCCTTGCAAGCCCTGAAGTGCGCGCGAGAACCGCAGGGGTAGTGGTCAGACGCGTGGCGGTTTGATGGTCCGAGTGCCCCGCAGAGCCGCCAACGCCCAGACACGGGCCGCCTAGCCGACGCGGGTGAACAGGCCGGGATAGTCGAGGCCCAGACCGTCGTCATCGACCTTGATTACCCGCTCAAAGCTACCGTCAGCTGCCTGATAGCGGAAATGGCGATCATCGAGCCTGGTGTAGATCTGCTCGTGGCGGCGCACGCTCATGGTGTCGACATTGATCCAAGCCATGGTGAAGCGTTGGGGCTGGTCGATGACCCAGTCGCAGCGCCACAGGGGCAGGGAATTGGTCAGTGGGCTGGCCGAAATGTCGATATCGATGCAGCCCGCCAGATCGGGGAGTGGTTCGGCCCGATCATCGCTCCAGTGGCCGGCGCCATCGCTAAACAATTCAAGCAACGCGCCATCGGTGCGTTCGAGTCGCGCATGGCGAATTTCACCACTCGGCTCCAGCTTGAGCCGGTAGAACAGCCCGTAATCGGGGGTGATCACCGTGCTGCGGATGCGGGTGTCGCGGGCGCTGGAGATGATCCGGCAATGCTCGAGACCTTCGGGATCAAGCGCGCGCCAGCGTATGGTTCGATCAAGGCTCATGGCTGACCCGAAAGAGATGCGTGCAACCATCTTCGCCATTGCGGTGGAGCCTGGCAATCGGGCGCATGAAAAAGGGCGCCCCGATGGAACGCCCTTCGTAGTCCAATGTTCGAGGCCGGAGCCTAGAGAGTCTTGGCCATCGCCACCGCGGTGTCGGCCATGCGGTTGGAGAAGCCCCATTCATTGTCGTACCAGCTCAGGATCGAGGCGAAATTGCCGCCCATCACCTTGGTCTGATCGAAAGCCAGGGTCGAAGAATGGCTGTCGTGATTGAAGTCGATTGAGACATTTGGCTGGGTGGTGAAGCCCAGAATGCCCCTGAGATCGCCTTCTGCGTATTTCTGAACAGCAGCGTTGATTTCTTCGGCGGTCACATCACGCTTGGTGATGAACTTGAAATCGACGCAGGACACGTTCGGGGTGGGAACGCGGATCGAGACGCCATCCAGCTTGCCCTTGAGCTCGGGCAGCACCAGGCCAATGGCCTTGGCAGCGCCGGTCGAGGTCGGGATCTGGCTCAGGGCCGCAGCGCGGCCGCGATAAAGATCCTTGTGCATGGTGTCGAGCGTGGGCTGGTCACCGGTATAGGAGTGGATGGTGGTCATCATGCCACGCTCGATGCCGAATTCCTTGTGCAGGACATAGGCAACGGGGGCCAGGCAGTTGGTGGTGCACGACGCATTGGAGACCACGATGTGGTCCTTGGTCAGCTGGTTGTGGTTGATGCCGTAAACCACGGTCAGGTCTGCACCGTCGCCAGGAGCAGAGATCAGCACCTTCTTGGCACCAGCCTTGAGGTGGGCGCTGGCCTTTTCCTTGGAGTTGAAAATGCCGGTGCATTCAAGGGCGATATCAACGCGCAAGTCGGCGTGTGGCAGCTCGGCGGGATCGCGCACCGCGGTCACCTTGATAGGGCCGCGACCAACGTCGATGGTGTCGCCATCGACAGTGACGGTGCCGTTATAGCGGCCGTGCACGCTGTCAAAGCGGAACAGATGGGCATTGGTTTCGACCGGGCCCAGATCATTGATGGCCACGACTTCGATGTCGGTGCGGCCAGATTCCATGATGGCGCGGAGGACGTTGCGGCCGATACGACCAAAACCATTAATGGCGACGCGGACTGCCATGAGAAAACGCTCCTTGGGAGGGGTTAGGAGAAGGGAGGCGGGGCTGTCTTACAACTGTGCCGTGACAGCATCAACAATGGCTTTGGCCGTAATACCAAAGTGTTCATAGAGCTCGTCGATCGGGCCCGATGCGCCGAAGCCATGCATGCCCACGAAGCGACCATTGTCGCCGAGCAGCTTGTTCCAGCTCATTTCGGTGCCCGCTTCGATGGCAACGCGGGCCTTCGCATTGCCGATGATCTCGGCGCGGTAGGCGTCGGACTGCTTGGCGAACAGCTCCATGGACGGCACCGAAACGACGCGGGCGCTGATGCCGTTGTCGGCCAGGGCCTTCATGCCGTCGAGCGCGATGGTGACTTCCGAACCGGTGGCGAAGATCACCGCCTGGGCGTCGAGATCGCCTGCCAGGGTATAGGCACCCTTGGCCGACAGGTTCTCGGCAGTGTGTTCGGTGCGCACGGTCGGCAGACCCTGACGTGACAGCGCCAGAATGGATGGCGCGCTGTCGCTTTCCATGGCGAGCTGCCAGCATTCGGCAGTTTCCACCGCGTCGGCCGGACGGAAGACCAGCAGGTTCGGAATGGCGCGCAGGGCGGACATGTGTTCGACGGGCTGATGGGTTGGGCCGTCTTCGCCCAGACCGATGGAGTCATGGGTCATCACATAGATGACGCGCTGGTGCATCAGGGCCGAGAGGCGGATTGCCGGGCGGGCATAATCGGTAAAGCACATGAAGGTGCCGCCATAGGGGATCAGACCGCCATGCAGCGCGATGCCGTTCATGGCCGCGGCCATACCCTGTTCGCGAATGCCGTACATCATGTAGCGGCCAGCATAATTGTCAGCCTGGAAAGGCAGGGTTTCCTTGGTGTTGGTCAGGTTCGAGCCGGTGAGGTCGGCGGAGCCGCCCTGGGTCTCGGGAACGATAGCGTTGATCACTTCAAGCGCCATCTGGCTGGCCTTGCGGCTGGCGACCTTTGGCTTGTCGGCGCTGAGCTGCTTCTTGTAGTCGTTCATCGCATTGGCGAAGCCAGCTGGCAGTTCGCCTGCCATGCGTCGCTCGAACTCTGCCTTGTTGGCCGATGCGCCCAGACGTGAGGTCCACTCGCCCCGTATGTTCTGGCTGCGACGACCGGCGGCACGCCAAGCTTCGAGCGTCTCGGCTGGGACCTCAAATGCAGGATAGGTGATGCCCAGTGCAGCCTTGGCACCGGCCAGTTCCTCGGCGCCGAGCGGAGAACCGTGTACCTTGTTGGTGCCGGCCTTTTTCGGTGCGCCAAAACCGATGGTGGTCTTGGCCGCAATCAGGGTGGGCTTGTCGGATTTCTTGGAATCAAGCAGCGCCTTTTCGATGGCGTCCTGATCGTGGCCGTCGATCTCAATCGTGTTCCAGCCCGATGCCTTGAAGCGGGCGATCTGGTCGGTGCTGTCGGAATTGGAGACGGCGCCATCAATGGTGATGTCGTTATTGTCCCAGATCACGGTGAGCTTGTTGAGCTTGAGGTGCCCCGCAAAGGCGATGGCTTCCTGGGAGATGCCTTCCATCAGGCAGCCGTCGCCGGCCAGGCACCATGTGTGGTGATCGACAAGGTCGGCGCCGAACTCGGCAGCCAGCTTGGCTTCGGCAATCGCCATGCCGACCGCATTGCCAACGCCCTGACCGAGCGGGCCGGTGGTGGTCTCGATGCCTTCGGCATAACCGTATTCAGGATGGCCGGCGGTCTTGGAGCCGAGCTGACGGAAATTCTTGATCTGATCGATGGTCATGTCCTGGTAGCCCAGGAGGTAGAGCGATGCGTAGAGCAGCATCGAGCCATGACCGGCCGAAAGCACGAAGCGGTCGCGGTCAGCCCATTTGCTGTCAGCGGGATCGAACTTCATGACCTTGGTGAAGAGTGTGGTTGCGATGTCCGCACAACCCATGGGCAGGCCGGGATGGCCGGAATTGGCTTTTTCGACCGCGTCCATTGCAAGGGAACGGATCGCGTTGGCCAGATCATTCTGCTGGGCTGTATTCGTCATCAGAGCGTGCGCTTTCTTTGGGACTGAAATCTGGGGAGAAGAGGTACCGAAAGCCTCCTCCCAAAGGCGGGTTCGAGGCATAACAGGTTGGGATTGCCTGTCAATGACAACGCATGCTCCCACATCGTCGCGCTGGTTGCATTGCGGCGTATGCTGGGGCAGGCTGGCAGCGCCGGAATCGCCGCGCATTGAGGACCGTAGCAGCAATGAGTGACACGGAACTTCAAGACGGTTTGACTGCTGCCAGCGCGCGGTTTGATCGCGCATTGGCGCGATTGGACCAGTCTGTTCAGGAACTGGGCACACGGATGCGCCAGCACAATCGCATGGAAGTCGATACCCAGCGGCTGGTGCATGAGCGCGCACGGCTGGCCACCGAACTGGATAAATCGGCGGCGCGGGCCAAGCGTCTGGATGACAGCGCCCATGATGTTTCGCGTCGCCTTGTAGAGGCGATGGAGACGGTGCGCTCAGTGCTGGCCAAGGCGGAGTAGCGGTATGCCCGAAGTCAATGTCGAGATTAACGGCCGTAAGTATCGGATGGCCTGTGAAGAAGGCCAGCAAAAGCACCTGATCGGTCTGGCCGAGCGTTTTGACGCTCATGTCGAGCAACTCAAGGGCGCGGTAGGCGAGATCGGCGATACGCGGCTGACCGTGATGGCGGGCATTGCGGTGGTTGATGAACTGGCCGAGGCAGAGCGCAGGATCAAGGCTCTGGAATCAGAGGTTGTAGTGCTAACCCGGGCTGGCCAGGAAGTGGCCGCTGAAATCGAGGCGCTCGAAGAAAAGTTTGCCGGAAAGCTGGATGATGCCGCCAAGGCGCTCGAGGGCGTGGCAAGCGTGCTGGACGACACCGCGCCCGTACCGCAGGGCTGAACGACCTGGGATTTGACCGTGTGATCACACATGGGTGGGAAGCGATTGTCGGGGCTTTGCACACGACAATGAAGCGCCTATATCTGCATCGCTGCCCGGTACGTGTGGAAACCAATATCCTCGGGGCCTTATCGATCTTAAGGGAGCTGTCCCTGACCGGACCCGTGGGTCCGGACATACGGTGCCCACCTACGTAAAGTAGGTTCCGGGATCGCGTATCCCACGGCCAGGGTGGCACCTGAATTCTAGAATAGGCTACGGCGCGGCGCATGGTTGACGAGAATATCGAAAACGCCAAGGCCGCCCTGCGGCTTGAGGCACACGCGGCGCGCGCAGGGCTATCGCCAGCACAGCGCGCCGATGCGGCTGCCACTGTGGCTGATCTGTTTTTCAACGAGATCGACTTGCAGGTCGCCGATGTGGTGGCGGCCTATTGGCGCATTCGCGACGAGTTGGACTGTCAGCCCATTCTGGTCCGGTTGATGGACAGCAACCAGACCGTGGTGCTGCCGGTGGTGCTTGGGCCCGAGCAACCTCTCGAATTGCGCGTCTGGGAGCAGGGCGCCTCACTTTACGAAGCGGGCTTTGGCACGCTGGCGCCGTCAGAGCTGGCACCGCAGACCGAACCCGATGTCATCATCATGCCATTACTGGGCTTTGACAGTCAGGGAACGAGGCTGGGCTATGGAGGCGGCTATTATGACCGCACCCTGGCACATATGAAAAAGTCGCCCAAGCTGATCGGTCTGGCCTTTGCGGCGCAGGAACTGGACAGCATTCCGCGCGACAGCCACGACGTGCCGCTGGATGCCATCATCACCGAAGCCGGCGTGCGCCATTTTGGCGACAACGCATGAGACTTTTGTTTCTGGGCGATGTGATGGGCCGTTCGGGCCGCGACGCGGTCAATGATCGCCTGCCCGGCCTCATCGAGACCTATGGCCTGGACTTCGTTATCGTCAATGGCGAGAATGCCAGCCACGGCAAGGGTCTGACCGAAAGCCATTTCAACGCGATCCGCCAGGCGGGAGCGGATGTGGTGACATTGGGTGACCATGCGTTCGACCAGCGCGAAACCATTTCCTATATCGAGCGTGAAGATACGCTGATCCGGCCGATCAACATGCCGCCGGGCACGCCTGGTCGTGGCGCCATGTTCGTTGAGGGCCGCAATGGTCATCGCGTGCTGGTGGTCAATGCGCTGGGTCGGGTATTCATGGGCCCCGCAGATGATCCGTTCCGGGCAGTGGAAGCTGCTGTTGCGGCGTGCCCGCTGGGCGAACAGGCCGATGCGATCGTGGTGGATTTCCATACCGAAGCGACGTCAGAAATTCAGGCCATGGGACATTTCCTCGACGGCAAGGTCAGTCTGGTTGTGGGCACCCATACCCATATTCCCACTGCTGATCACCGCGTGCTCAAGGGGGGCACAGCCTTGATGGCCGATGCGGGGATGTGCGGGGATTTCGATTCCATTATCGGTACCGATACCGATGAGCCGCTCAACCGGTTTCTGACCGGCATTCCCAATGGCCGGTTCTCGCCATCGGAAGGCGAGGCCACGCTTTGTGGCGTGGTTATCGAGACCGACCCGCGCTCGGGGCTGGTCAAGACGGTCCAACCGCTGCGTATCGGTGGTACACTGGCCCAGGCTGAACCACGCTTTGACTAGCGTCTAGCTGGTGGAACGTCGGGCCGCACTTTGCGGGCTAATGCCTCGATAGGTGGTGCAAGTTATGCACAACCCGATCATTTGTGTTGCACATGCCAGTATTGTGAGTGCCCAATGACAATTGGGTGATCGCTTGGGGCCATTATCCATTTGCGTGTCCTCCCGGCCGCCACAGCACGCCCGAAACAGTTGAAACCAACTGCTTATGGAGCACGGGCTGCATGGATCCGATTATCAATTTTCTCAACGATATCTTCTGGGGCTATGTCCTCATTTACGGTTTGCTGGCCGTCGGGTTGTTTTTCACGGTCCGGCTAGGTTTTGTGCAATTTCTGCAATTCCCGGAAATGTTCAAATCGGTTCTGGGCTCCAAAAAGAACGACAAATCCGGCATCACCCCTTTCCAGGCGCTGTGCACCAGCCTTGCCTCACGCGTCGGCACCGGTAATCTGGCGGGCGTGGCGGTGGCGCTTTATCTGGGCGGTCCAGGCGCGCTGTTCTGGATGTGGATGGTGGCGCTGGTCGGCATGGCGACCGCCTATGCGGAGTCCACGCTGGCGCAACTTTACAAGACCCGAAATCAGGACGGCGACTATCGCGGTGGCCCGGCCTTCTACATTGCGCGCGGTCTGGGAGCGCCCTGGGCGGGTGGCATTTTCTCGGTCTGCCTGATCATCGCCTTCGGGCTGGTGTTCAACGCCGTGCAGGCCAATTCGATTGCCGATGCTTTCCAGGGCGCCTTCGGCTTTGAAAAGATCTGGGTCGGTATTGCCGTTGCGGCGCTGACGGCGGTGGTGATCTTTGGCGGCATCAAGCAGATCGCTCGAGTTGCCGAGTTGCTGGTGCCGTTCATGGCGGTGATCTATCTGGCCGTGGCGCTGTTCGTGGTGTTCAGCCATATCGGGGAGGTCCCCGGTCTGCTGGTGATGATCGTCGAGAATGCGTTTGGCTTTGGAGCCGCCACGGGTGGCATTGCCGGCGCGATGCTCAACGGCATCAAGCGTGGGCTGTTCTCCAATGAGGCCGGCATGGGCTCAGCGCCCAATATCGCGGCCGTCGCCACGCCCAATCCACACCATCCCTCATCGCAGGGCTTTGTGCAGGCGCTCGGTGTGTTCATCGATACGTTGCTGATCTGCACAGCCACTGGCCTGATGATCCTGCTCTCTGGCGTGATGGTGCCCGGTGGCGAACTGACCGGAACGCCACTGACACAGGCGGCGATGACCGTACATATCGGGGGCGCCGGACAGTACTTCATCGCCATTGCGATCCTGTTCTTCGCGTTCACCTCGATCATCGGCAATTACTCCTATGCCGAAAACGCCATGACCTTCCTCAAGCTGAGCAGCAAGCCATGGATCACGGCATTGCGGCTGGGCGTTCTGGCCATGGTGGTGTGGGGCGCGTATGAAAGCGTCGCCACCGTGTTCAATGCGGCGGACGCCTCGATGGGTCTGATGGCGACGGTCAATCTGATCGCCATTGTCATGCTGTCGGGCACGGTCGCCAAGTTGACCAAGGACTACGCCAAACAGCGCAAGGCGGGCCTTGAGCCCAGCTTCCATGCGGCTGACTATCCCGAACTGGCGGGGCGGATCGATGAGACGATCTGGACCCGCGACGCCTGAACAGTGCGGGGTCGGTTGGCGCCGACCCCGCCTCGTGCCTTTTCTTTTGCCGCACCGGATTCTATAAGCGGGCGAATTTTTCTCTTAGACGATCCGGGGTTTATCGAATGGCCGGCCATTCCCACGCCAAAAATGTGATGCACCGCAAGGGCAAGAGCGACGCGGTTCGCTCGAAGATTTTCTCAAAGCTCGCGCGCGAAATCACCGTTGCAGCGAAAATGGGCATGCCTGACCCGGCGTTCAATTCCCGCCTTCGACTGGCCGTCACCAATGCCCGTGCCCAGTCCATGCCCAAGGACAATATCGACCGCGCCATCAAGAAGGCAATCGGCTCGGACGGCGAGAACTTCGAAGAGATCCGCTATGAGGGCTATGGTCCGGGCGGTGTTGCGCTCATCGTTGAGACGCTGACTGACAATCGCAATCGCACTGCCTCCAATGTCCGCTCCTATTTCTCCAAGAATGGCGGCGCAATGGGGGAAACCAACTCTGTCGGCTTCATGTTCGACAAGGTTGGCGAGATTGTCTATCCGGCCAGCGCCGGCACCGAAGACGCCATCATGGAAGCGGCCATCGAGGCGGGCGCCGATGACGTCGAGAGCAGCGAGGATGGCCACTATATCACCACGACTTTTGAAGCGATGGTGGATGTTGCAGCGGCGCTCGAAGCTGCATTGGGCGAGGCTGAATCGGTCAAGGCCGTGTGGAAGCCGCAGACCAACACGCCGATCGACGCGGACAAGGGCGCTACGCTGATGAAACTGATCGCGACCCTGGAAGAAGATGATGATGTGCAGAACGTCTATTCGAACTTCGAGATGAGCGACGAGGACATGGCCAAGCTCGAGGTATAGTCGGCAGCAGGCCAACAGGATTTGGGGGCGGTGCCAAGGGTGCCGCCCTTTTTCTATGCGCTGCAGGGCAGGCTGGGGATGGGCAGGTCGGCGACGTTGACCACGGTCGACCGGTTGCGGCCCGTCTGCTTGGCCTTGTAGAGGCGTTGATCGGCAATGCGGAACAGTTCAGCGAAACTGGCGCGCCCTTCAAAGACTGCACCACCAATACTGACCGAGAGCGTGCGTTGGCGCCCGTCCGGGTTGAAGACGGCGAGATTGACCGAGCGGCGAATGCGCTCGGCAATGGCCTCGGTTTGAGAATAATCCAGGTCCGGCAGATAGACGGCAAATTCCTCCCCACCCATGCGACCCACCAGATCGCCAGTGCGCAGCACAGAGCGGATCGAGCGGGCGATGATGGCCAGAGCCTGATCGCCATTGTCGTGGCCGAACAGATCGTTGATCGCCTTGAAATTGTCAGCGTCGATCATTAGCAGTGCGCCGGTGGCGGTGGTCTCACGCTGGGCCAGCAATATGGTGACCCGGGCGGTGAAGGCGCCGCGATTGAGGCATGAAGTCAGGCTGTCGGTGCGGGCGACCAGACCCAGCCGCATATTGCTCAAAGCCAATCCCCGTACGCGCATGCCCAGAAACAAAAACAGCGGAATGCCCAGCAGGGCGGGGAGCACGGTGGCGCTGAAAATCGAGCGCTGCAGGGCGGTGGGGCCCAAATCACCAAACATCAGCGTGTTGAAGGCGACCGACACCAGCATACACGACAGAGTACCGAACAGGGTCCACCGGCCAACGCTGGACCAGCTCTGCAGGGCAGTCAAAGTCTTGGAAGGTAACATCGGACAATCTCCGGCTTGCGAACGGCGCAACTGAGCGCGGGCGGATGTAAATAGGACGAAGTCTGGTGGTTCACCTCGATCAGAGATGTTGGCCGGTTTGGGTCATGCGGCCTGCATCATCGCTACGCAATCACGGCCGGAGTTCTTGGCCTGGTAGAGGCGTTGATCGGCATGACGGTAAAGTACGGAAAACTGTGTTCTGGCGGAGTAGATAGCGCCTCCAATCGAAACTGAGAGTGGCCATTTGGTACCGGCTGGTGAAAAAGCGATGGCCGCGACGGCACTGCGCACGCGCTGTGCAACCCGGTCGGCTGCGACAGCATCGGTGCCGGGCAGGAAGATGCCAAATTCCTCGCCACCCAAGCGGCCAATGATGGCGGCGGTGTTGGCCGTGGCGGCATGAAGCGCATCGGCGATCTGGCGCAGGGCCTGATCGCCGACGTCATGCCCGAAACGGTCGTTGACGGTCTTGAAGTTGTCCGCATCGATGACGAGCAGAGCGCCGCCAGCGTTTGCGGGGGCGTCGAGATAGTCGGCCACCTGATGGGTAAAAGCGCCGCGCGAGCGGCACCCGGTTAACCAATCGGTCGAGAGCAGTGCCTGGAGCTGCAGATTGGCCTGGCGCAGCTGCTCGTGACGCAGTGTCAGCACAAATACCAGGGGGCCACCCAGGATGATGGGCATGGTGATGGCCACGAGCAGTCCGGCCAGGCTCGTGCCTGCTGAAAAGGTCTCCATGATCACATTGGTCAAAATGACCGAAAGTGCCACGGAGACGGCGGTTGCACTGCCCGCAATACGCTTGATCCGGCGCCACGATTTTATCGGCAGCTCGGTGTTTAGTCCGGTCATTTATTGATCCCTGCATCCCTTGGTCGGAACGCTAGGGGGGCATCTTGAAGAATGTGTTGGCGGGATCGATAAAATTTTAGCCAGATGGAGGTTATCCACCGTCGCCGTTGCCATTTTGTTCACATTGAACTTGGTAGGATTGGCGCCTGTGATTAAGGATACCCCATGAGCTTATCCACACGAATCATCGGCATCGATCCGGGCCTGCGCCGCTGCGGCTGGGGCGTGATCGAAAGTCAGGGCAGTCGGCTGACCTTTGTTGGCGCAGGAACGGTGACGCCACCGGTCGACGGTTCGCTGGCCGAACGGCTTGCGGTGTTGTTTTCCGGGTTGGGCGCGGTCATGGACCGCTATGTGCCCGCAGAAGCTGCCGTAGAAGAAACCTTCGTCAATGCCGGGGTGCGCTCGGCTCTGATTCTCGGGCAGGCGCGGGGGGTGGCATTGCTGACCCCGGCAGCACGCGGCTTGCCGGTAGCCGAGTATGCCGCCAATCTGGTCAAGAAGTCGGTGGTCGGGACCGGTCATGCTGCCAAGGGGCAGGTAGAATTGATGGTCAGGACCTTGATGCCGACGGCCGATTTCAAAGGGCCCGATGCGGCTGATGCGCTTGCGATTGCGATCTGTCACGCCCATCACCGGGTGGCCAACCAGCGATTGAGGGCAATGGCATGATCGGCAAGCTCAAGGGACTGATCGACAGCTTTGGCGATGACCATGTGCTGATCGACTGTGGTGGGGTTTGTTACGAGGCATATTGCTCGAGCCGCACGCTGCAGGCCCTGCCGTGTGTCGGGGAAGCTGGCGTGGTTTTCATCGAGACCATCGTGCGCGAGGACATGATCCGGCTCTATGGTTTTGCAACCGAGAGCGAGAAGGCCTGGTTCAATCTGCTGTCGACTGTTCAGGGCGTGGGTGCCCGGGTGGCGCTGTCGATCCTGTCGGTGCTGTCGCCATCAGAACTGTCGAGCGCCATTGCGCTGCAGGACAAGGCGATGATTGGCCGCGCCAATGGTGTGGGTCCCAAGCTGGCGGTGCGCCTGTTGACCGAACTCAAGGGCAAGGTGCCCACCGGCGCCGGTATTGATGCGGGCACGCTGGGGCTGCAGGCCGCGCTGGGTGATGGTGTTGCGCCGGGCGCGATTTCGGATGCGGTTTCGGCGCTGACCAATCTGGGTTATTCGAGCGCGCAGGCATCGGCCGCGCTGGCCCGAATCGTGGCGCGTGAGGGGGAGGGTATCCCCACCGAGAAACTGATCCGGCTAGGATTGCGGGAGCTGAGTAGTTGACTGATCTGACCTCTCCAGCCGCCGGGCGCGACGACAATCTTGATGTGTCGCTGCGTCCCTCGGGCTTTTCCGAGTTTGTCGGTCAGGCTGCAGCGCGTGCCAATCTCGAAGTCTTCATCCAGGCGGCCAAACAGCGTGGCGCAGCGCTGGACCATGTGTTGTTTGTCGGCCCGCCCGGTCTGGGCAAGACGACGCTGGCGCAGATCATTTCCAAGGAATTGGGCGTTGGCTTTCGCGCGACGTCGGGCCCGGTGATTGCCAAGGCTGGCGATCTGGCCGCCCTGCTGACCAATCTCGAAGAACGCGACGTGCTGTTCATCGACGAGATCCACCGGCTCAACCCGGCGATTGAGGAAGTGCTCTATCCCGCGATGGAGGATTTTCAGCTCGATCTGATCATCGGCGAAGGTCCGGCTGCCCGCTCGGTGCGGATTGATCTGGCCAAGTTCACGCTGGTCGGGGCAACGACACGTGCCGGGCTGCTGACCACGCCGCTGCGTGACCGTTTCGGCATCCCGGTGCGGCTCAATTTCTATACGCCTGAGGAACTGGTGCAGATCGTAACGCGCGGCGCGCGTTTGCTGGACATGCCCATGGCGCCTGATGGGGCCATGGAGATTGCCCGCCGGTCGCGCGGAACACCGCGCATTGCCGGGCGGCTGCTGCGCCGGGTGACCGATTTCGCGCTGGTGGACGGATCGGGCGAGATTACCCGAGCCATCGCGGACAAGGCGTTGCTGCGGCTTGATGTGGATGCGCGCGGGCTCGATCAGCTCGATCGGCGCTATCTGACCACGATTGCTGATTTCTATGATGGTGGCCCGGTGGGCATTGAGACCATTGCCGCTGCATTGAGTGAGCCCCGTGACGCCATTGAAGAAATCGTTGAGCCCTATCTGCTGCAGCAAGGGTTCATTCAGCGCACCCCGCGTGGCCGCATGCTGACAGGCGCTGCTTTCCAGCATCTGGGCAAGGTTGTGCCGCAGGGATTTGTTGGCATGCAGTCCAGCCTGTTTGAGGAGCCCGAGGCGTGAGCGTGCATCGCTTCCCGGTCCGTATCTACTACGAGGACACCGATTTTTCGGGCAATGTCTATCATGCGGCCTATTTGAAATTCTTCGAGCGCGGCCGCACTGAGTTTCTGCGTGATGCAGGTATCCATCATTCCGAACTGGCAGCGCAGGGCGTGGCATTTGCAGTCCGCTCGATGGATATCCAGTTCGACGGCGCGGCCCATATCGACGATCTACTGACGGTGACGACCGCTGTTGCCTCCGCCACCGGCGCACGACTCATGCTGACCCAGACCATCATGCGCGCGGACACCGTACTGACGCGGGCCAGCGTGATGGTAGTGGCGATCAAGACAACGGGTGGACCTGCTCGCATGCCGGCTGCGGTGCGCGCGCTGGTGACTCCGGAAAGCTAGGCGCTTCGCCCCGGCGGAATGGCTGATCACATCTCGGTGCTTGTTGCGCGCCGAATCGCTTTGTTAACCAATCCTTGACCATAATTGCGGCAAAGCGAGCTTATGCCCGGCTGCCTATCCACAACGGTCCGGTTTCCGGGCATTTCTCTTAATTTTGACAGATTTCGACCCCATCGCCTGATGGCAGAGGGTCGGGTGCGTGAACCGGGCCAAAAAGGATCACTACATGGAAGCCATGGACGCTGTGGGTGCCGCTGTGCCGCACACCGATTTTTCCATATGGGGCTTGTTCTGGGCTGCCGACTGGATCGTCAAGTCGGTGATGCTGGGATTGCTGGGTGCCTCGATCTGGTGCTGGGCGATCATCATCGACAAGACCATCATCTATCGCCGCACCAATGCCGAGATGAACCGCTTTGAGCGGACATTCTGGTCGGGTCAGTCGCTTGAAGAGCTCTATCAGATGCAGTCCGAGAAGCCATCGGGCGGCATGGGCGCGGTGTTTGTCGCCGCGATGAAGGAGTGGAAGCGCAGCCACGAGCAGAATGCGGCGAGCTTTGTGGGCATGCAGCAGCGCCTGGACAAGGTGCTCGATGTCGCCATTGCCCGCGAGAGCGAAAACCTGGAAAAACGGCTGGGCTTTCTAGCCACTATCGGTTCGGCCGGACCATTTATCGGTCTGTTCGGCACCGTGTGGGGCATCATGAATGCCTTTACCGCCATTGCTGCGTCTTCAAGCACCAATCTGGCTGTGGTCGCCGGGCCGATCGCCGAGGCTCTGTTTGCGACCGCCATTGGTCTGGTCGCGGCTATCCCGGCGGTTATCGCCTACAACAAGCTGAGTTCCGACTCATCCAAGATGGTGGGGCGCCTGGAAGGCTTTGCCGACGAGTTCTCGACCATTCTCAGCCGTCAGCTCGAAGCGCGGAGCCACTAGCATGGGCATGGGCGCAGCAACCAGTGGCGGGGGCGGCGGACGCCGCCGTCGCGGCCGCAAGAAAGCGGTGATGAGCGAAATCAATATTACGCCCATGGTGGACGTGATGCTGGTTCTGCTGATCATCTTCATGGTGGCAGCGCCAATGATGACGGCTGGCGTTCCCATTGACCTGCCGCAGACGGCGGCCAATGAAATGCCCAGTCAGACCCAGCCGGTCACCGTCGCAGTGACGCCGGAGGGGGTGATCTATGTCGACGAGAATGCGGTTGCCGAGGCCGAACTGATCAATACATTGACCGGAATGAACACCAGCCCGGAAGACCGGATCTTCCTGCGCGGCGATACCACGGCTGACTACGGCTCGGTGATGCGCGTAATGGGCATTCTGTCGGCGGCAGGCTATACCAAGATCGGTCTGATCACCGAGCGGGAACCGGGCTAGTCCAGTGCGCATCGGCGTAACCGCATCGATCATCGCCCACATCGTTGTGCTGACCATCGGCCTGATCAATCTGGGTCTGGCAGAGCCATTGATGCCGGCGGTAGAGTCGATCTCGGTCGATCTGGTGCCGGTGGAGGAATACTCCAATATTCGCGCTGGCCAGCTCGACAGCACGATTGTCGATACCCAGACGCCATCAATCGTTGAAGATGATACGCCCGCCGAGATTGCCCAGCCTACGGGCAATACCGAGCAGGACCAGGTGACGCCGTCGCCCGCCGACATACCAACGCCCGCCCCCGTGACCAACACCGCGCCTGCACCCGAAAGCCAGCCCGAACCTGCCCCTGAGCCGGATCCCGCGCCCGAGCCTGCGCCGGCACCTGAGCCTGTTGTTGCCCCCGTGCCAGCAACGCGACCCACGCCTGGTCCAGAGCCAACGCCAGAACCCACTCCTGCGCCTGAGCCGACTCCTGAGCCCGTGCCAGCGCCAACGCCTGAACCAGCGCCAACGCCGGAGCCTGCGCCCGAGCCAACCCCTGAACCTACACCGGATCCCGTGACGCCTGCGGTCGCAGCGCCGGTGCCGGCATCGCGTCCGGCCAATCTGGATCAGAAGCGGCAGCAATTGGCAGCCGCCGAGGCGGAACGGAAGAAAAAGGAAGAAGAAGAGCGCAAACGAGCAGCTGCGGCCCAACAGGCGCAACAACAACAGCCCAAGCCGCAGCTCGATGCCTCACTGGCCGACGATATTTCTGCCATTATCAACAATGATAAGACCACCGGTGGCACCACCGGACAAGGTGGCACGCCGACACTGGGTGACACGACGGGTACCTCTGCCCGTTTGAGTCAGTCGGCCATTGATGGTCTGGTGGCGCGGATCAAGACATGCTGGAACCTGTTGCCCAGCGATATCAATAGTGGGCTCAATGTGCGCCTGATGGTGACCATGAACCCTGATCGGACCGTGGCCGGCACACAGATTATTTCGGCCGATGCCTCTGCGGCAGGTGGCGCGGTGGCCCGCGCAGCGCAGCGTGCGGTGACACAGTGCGGACCCTACGAGATGCTTTCGGCAGACGCTTATGATGAATGGCGGCAGATTGAAGTGGAACTGCGGCCGTGACTTTGAATTGGTACGCTGGGCGCGCAACATGGCGCACCTGCGGCGAGATTGGAGACGATAAATGACATTGCTTACCCGGCGCCTGGCGCTCAAACTTGGCTTGGCCGCTGGCGCGTTGCTGGCCGGCTCTTCGCTCGCCATGGCGCAATTGCGCATTGTGGTGGAGGGGGCCAATTTCCAGCCATTGCCCATCGCCATTCCTGATTTCGCGTCCTCGGACCCCGCCTTTGGTCGGGAAATCGCCGAGATCGTGCGCAACAATCTGCGCCGCTCGGGCCTGTTTCTGCCGCTCGATCCAGCCTCGCTGCCGGTGCAGGTCGGTGACGTCAATGCGACCCCAGATTTTCCGACATGGCGGACTGCCAATGTCGACGCGTTGGTGATGGGTGGCGTTGAGCGCGGGGGCCAGATTTCGTCCTCGGTGCGTGTCTGGGATACCCAGCAGGCTGCGCAGGTGGTGGGCAAGAGCTATAACACCGATGCCAATTCGAGCCGCCGCGTCGCCCATATCATTTCCGACGCGATTTATGAATCGCTGGCCGGTGGCTCGGGCTATTTCGATACGCGGGTGATCTATGTGGCCGAAAGCGGCCCCAAGGCCAATCGTGTGCGGCGTCTGGCAATCATGGATCAGGACGGCGCCAATGTGCAGTATCTGACCGATGGCAGTTCGATGGCGCTGACGCCACGCTTTTCGCCCAATGGCGATATGGTCACCTATATGAATTTCGCGGACGGCAACCCGCAGGTCTATCTGCTGCAATTGTCGACCGGCCGTCAGCAGCGCCTGACCGATGTGGGCGCGATGACCTTTGCGCCGCGCTTCTCGCCTGATGGCGGCACGGTTGCCTTCTCGGTAGAGCAGGGCGGTTCGACCAATATCTATACGACCGGCGTCAATGGCGGGCAGCCGCTGCAACTGACATCGGGTGCGGCCATCGACACCGGCCCGTCCTATTCGCCTGACGGCAGCCGGATCGTGTTCGAAAGCGATCGAGGTGGCTCGCCGCAGATCTACATGATGAGCGCCGGTGGCGGTAACGCTCAGCGCATCAGCTTTGGCCAGGGGAGTTACTCGACCCCGGTGTGGTCGCCCAAGGGTGATCTGATCGCCTTTACCCGGCAGTCGGGTGGACAGTTCAATATCGGGATCATGAATAGCGACGGGTCGGGCGAGCGGATGCTGTATTCTAGCTTCCATGCCGAGGGTCCGAGCTGGGCGCCCAATGGTCGGGTGATCATGTTCTTCCAGGATCCGGGCGGTAATGACGGCCCCAAGCTGATGAGCGTGGATATCTGGGGGCGCAATCTGCTCACCGTACCTACCGAGAGCTATGCCTCGGACCCGTCATGGTCCGAACTGCGCGGTTGATCCACGCCAGCACCGAACAAAATGAGATGGCCATCGGCAGCAATGCGGGTGGCCATCTTGCTGTTCAACCAAGGGCTTAACCTTAATGTGATGCCAGTAGGCGCTGTGGCGCCACAGCATCATCACAAAAAAGCCAGCATTCCCGCCACATTGGCGCCGCGATAGGCAATGATTAACCACGCCAGCAAACCCGGCCTTAAGACTAAGTGCGGTAAATGCCGAACTTAAGATTTTCGCCTTTCCAGGAGCCCACCGTGGTTATCACCGCACCGTTCAACACCGCATTGCGTGCCGCCGCGATGCTCCTTTTCGTCGTGGCAATCGCGGCCTGTTCGCGTACGCCCAACACCATGCCGACGGGTGTGGGCAATCTGGGCCCCGGCGGCGGTGCCCCCGGCAGCCAGCAGGAATTCCTAGTCTCGGTTGGCGATCGCGTGTTCTTCACCACCGATTCCAGTTCGTTGACATCGGAAGCTACGGCCACGCTGGACAAGCAAGCCGCCTGGCTGAACCAGTACCAGAACTACCGCATCATGATCGAAGGCCATGCCGACGAGCGCGGTACGCGTGAATACAACATCGCCCTGGGCGCGCGTCGTTCCTCGGTGGTGGTCAATTATCTGGTGTCGCGCGGCGTCAGTGCCAACCGCATCACCAGCCAGTCGTTCGGCAAGGAGCGCCCTGTCGCGATCTGTAACGACATCTCGTGCTGGAGCCAGAACCGCCGCGCGGTCACTGTCGTCCAGTAGAGTTAGGCAAACGGTTCTCCCCTCACGTGAGAGCTGATTTTATCCAGTGCAAACTGGAGGCAAGAGCGCCCGGAGCCATGTAAATGGCCCGGGCGCTTTCTTTTGACCAAAATTGGCCTTTATTTGCAGGCCTGCAACGGTTCATGGTTTTCGTGCACAACCAGACCACTGGAGGCTCAGTATCTTGAAGACACTTATTTCAAACAGGGCGCGCGCCCCGCTGGCGATTGCCGCGGTGTTGATGGCCGGGGTTGCCACCCCGACATTGGTCAATGCCGCCATGTTTTCCACGCCACCGGCCAATATCGGACAGGTAATCAGCGATGCTTCGCCAGATCGGATTCTGGTGGCGCAGTCCCAGGATACCGCGCAGCTGATGGTGCGACTGCAGCAGCTTGAGGAGCAGAACCGACTGCTCAATGGTCAGATCGAGGGACTGACCTTCCAGCTCACGCAGCTGCAGGAAATCGTCAACCGCATGGCGGAAGACAATGAATTCCGCTTCCAGGCGCTGGAAGGCGGTGGCAGCCCAAAAACTGATGCGGCAACCCAAGCAGGCGGCGCGATGCAGCCTGAGGCGTTGCCGCAGGACCCGGCCAATGCAGCTGACGCCGAAGGCGTTCCAATGACTGATATTCCCGAGCAGGGCGTGCAGCCGTTGCCCGGGGAGATCGAATTTGACCCCACCTTTACCGATGGCAGCATGCCCATGGATGATATGGGCGAGTCGTTTGACCCGCTTGTGGGCACCGGCGCGATGGGGGGACTTGATCTGGTGACAGGCGAGCCGCTGGATCTCAATTATGATCCGGCCGCGGCTGCCACCGGCAACCCTGATGCCGACGCGCAGTTCGCTGCCGGCTTTGAAGCTATCAGCAGCGGCGACTATCCGTTTGCCGAGGATCAGTTCAGCCAGTTCCTGGCGCTCTATCCCGACAATCCACAAGCTACCGAAGCGGCCAATCTGCTGGGTGACGCGCTGCTTTATCGCGCTGCCTATAGCGAAGCCGCCGATGTGTTGCTCAACGCGTTCCAGAAGGCACCAGAGCACCCCCGTGCGCCAGATCTGCTGCTTAAGCTGGGGATGAGTTTGTCGGGCGCCGGCGAGCGTGAAACGGCCTGTCGGACGCTGGCGGAAATCGACAATCGCTATGCCGATCTGTCAGCCGTGTTCCTCACCCGTCTGGCTCAGGAAAAAGCTCGCGCCGAATGCCCGCCCGGCTAGGTCCTGATCTCGATAGCGAGGGCGGACTGGCCGCGCTGTTCGCTGCGGTAGCGGACGCGCCGGCCATTGGTCTGGCCGTTTCAGGTGGTGCTGACAGTCTGGCGTTGCTGGTGCTGGCGCAGCGCTGGGCGACCAGCCTGGCCAAGCCGCCGCGCCTGCATGTCTATTCGGTCGATCACGGCTTGCGGCCCGAAGCAGAGGCTGAAGTGGCGATGGTGCTGGCGGCGTGCCAGTCACTGGGCGTTGCCGGGACGGCGCTGCGATGGGATGGTGACAAGCCTCAGTC
This sequence comes from Devosia litorisediminis, assembly GCF_018334155.1. Classification (NCBI taxonomy): domain Bacteria; kingdom Pseudomonadati; phylum Pseudomonadota; class Alphaproteobacteria; order Hyphomicrobiales; family Devosiaceae; genus Devosia; species Devosia litorisediminis. Next base: position 192,251 of record NZ_JAGXTP010000001.1, read on the forward strand.
GGGCCTGCAGGAAGCGGCACGGCTGGCGCGTTACCGCCTGATAGGGGCAGCGATGAAGTCCGACGGTGTAGCGGTCTTGCTGACGGCTCATCACCGCAATGATCAGGCCGAAACGGTGTTGATGCGGCTCGCCCATGGCAGCGGTATCGAAGGGCTCAAGGGCATGGCGCCGATGGCACAGGTGGAAGGTGTCCGGCTGCATCGTCCGCTGCTCGATGTGCCTCCTGACGCGCTGCTCAGTGTTGTCGAGGCGGCCGGGCTGGAGCCTGCGGCTGACCCGTCCAATGTTGATCCGCACTATGAGCGCGTGCGCTGGCGTCAGGCTATGCCGGGATTGAGCAAACTCGGGCTGGACGCGGCGACCCTTGCTTTGTTTGCAGCGCGCATGTCGGAAGCTGATGCCGCCATTGCGCAGATGGCAGAGGCCTGCTTTTCCGAGATCGTGCGACTGGATGGATTTGGTTCCGCGCGCATTGAACTGCTGCCGTTTATGGGACTGAGCGCGGCGATTGCCACCCGCGTCTTGAGCCGGGTGCTCAACATTGTGGGCGGGCGTCAGAAACCGCGCGCATTAGGGCAGGTCGAACGGCTACGCGAGTCCATTGCCAATGATGATCTACCGCGCTCCACCACCGTGCTGGGATGCGTGGTCCGGATCAAGGGCGATGCGATTGCCGTCGCGCGCGAACCGGGGCGCAGTCTGCCGCCCGATGCCCTGTTGCACCCGCGGGGCGAACTGGTCTGGGATGAGCGGTTCCGCATTATCAACGGGTCTGACGACAAGACACTGACGGCGAGCGTGGCCGATTACCTGCCGCGCCATCGCCTGGAGGATTTTCTGGGCTTCAAGGTAACGGCACCGGCCGAAGCCATTCGCACTGCCCCCATTGTGCGCGATGCCGAGGGTGGTGTGCTGTCGCTTGGTGGGTGGTCGTTCGATGAACGCATCACAGTGCAATTGTTGATCGACTAGTCACGCTGTCGTCTCGGACTGGCATTGGCCGTGGTCTCGTCTCGGCCTGATAGCGCCATTTGGGGCTGTATGGGGAAAAGCCCAAAGCCGAGGAAACCAAAGCCGTGGCCACAGCGTATTAACCCCGTAATGACAATATGACTGGACGGAAGGACCAAACCGCCGCAGGTCTGGCCCTTGTATCGCCCTAATGCCGGACTTACATTCGGCACACTAACCGCGCCTCCTAGCGCGGCCTTCTCCGGGACAGGATTGATGAACGGAAATTTCCGCAACTTTGCCATCTGGCTGGTCATTCTCTTCATGCTGATGGGCCTGTTTCAGGTCTTTCAGTCGTCGACCCGCTCAATTTCCGTTGCTGACAAGAGCTACAGCCAGTTCGTGACCGACATCGATGCTGGTCGCGTGCAGAACGTGGTGATCACCAACAATGTGGTGTCGGGCACACTTTCTGACGGTACACGGTTTGAAACCGTGCTGCCTGATGGCGCCGATGTCATCACCAAGCTCGAGAACAAGGACGTCTCGATCACGGCGCAGGCGCCAGAGTCGAGCCCGTTCTGGTCGATCCTGTTGTCTTCCTGGTTGCCTTTCATCGTCATTATCGGCGTGTGGTTCTTCTTCATCCGGCAGATGCAGGGTGGCGGCAAGGGTGGCGCGATGGGCTTTGGCAAGTCGCGCGCCAAGCTGCTGACCGAGTCCACAGGCAAGGTGACGTTTGAAGACGTTGCCGGCGTGGACGAAGCCAAACAGGATCTCGAAGAGATCGTTGAATTCCTGCGCGATCCTGGCAAGTTCCAGCGTCTGGGTGGTCGTATTCCACGTGGTGTGCTGCTGGTGGGCCCTCCGGGTACCGGTAAGACGCTGCTGGCCCGCTCGGTCGCCGGCGAAGCCAATGTGCCGTTTTTCACCATTTCGGGTTCTGACTTCGTTGAAATGTTCGTCGGCGTGGGCGCCAGCCGCGTCCGCGATATGTTCGAACAGGCCAAGAAGAACGCACCCTGCATCATCTTCATCGACGAAATCGACGCCGTCGGTCGCCAGCGTGGCGCCGGCCTGGGCGGCGGCAATGACGAGCGCGAACAGACGCTCAACCAGTTGCTGGTCGAGATGGATGGTTTTGAAGCCAATGAAGGCATCATTCTGATCGCCGCAACCAACCGTCCCGACGTGCTGGATCCTGCGCTGCTGCGCCCCGGTCGTTTCGACCGTCAGGTCGTGGTGCCAAACCCGGATGTGTCGGGTCGCGAGAAGGTACTCAAGGTTCACGTCCGCAAGGTGCCGCTGGCCCCTGATGTGGATCTGAAAGTGCTGGCCCGTGGTACCCCCGGCTTCTCTGGTGCCGACCTGATGAACCTGGTCAACGAGGCGGCTCTGATGGCAGCGCGGCGCAATAAGCGCTTCGTCACCCATGCCGAGTTCGAAGATGCCAAGGACAAGATCATGATGGGCGCCGAGCGTCGTACCATGGCCATGTCCGAGGACGAGAAGAAGCTGACCGCCTATCACGAAGCTGGCCATGCCATCATAGCGCTTAAGGTCGCCGGTATCGACCCGATCCACAAGGCAACGATCATTCCGCGTGGCCGGGCCCTGGGCATGGTAATGACCCTGCCCGAGAGCGACAGTTATTCGTTCTCTCGCGAGAAGGCGCTGGCTCGTCTGACGATGCTGTTTGGTGGTCGCGAAGCCGAGATCATCAAGTTTGGCCCTGAAAAGGTGACCAGCGGTGCTTCGGGTGATATCCAGATGGCGACCAGCCTTGCCCGCTCGATGGTGATGGAATGGGGCATGAGCGAGAAACTCGGTCGCGTTCGCTACAAGTCGAATGATCAGGAAGTGTTTCTGGGCCATTCGGTGACGCAGAGCCAGCATATGTCGGACGACACCGCGCGCATCATCGACCAGGAAGTGCGCAAGCTGATCGAGGATGGCGAGGCGTCGGCCAAGGACATCCTGACCACCTATCACGACCAGTGGGAAGCCATTGCGCAGGCGCTGCTCGAATACGAGACGCTAACGGGTGATGAGTTGCGCGCGCTTATGGAAGGGCATCAGCCAATCCGTCCCGATGACACCAATACGCCTACCAAGGCGAGCGGTGTGCCCTCTGCCGGCAAACCCGGCAAGAAGCGCCCTGATGCGCCACCTGAGGGCGGCATGGAGCCCCAGCCCGAGAGCTAGGGCAGAGACAATATTTGAAGGGGCCGCCGCGAGGCGGCCCTTTTGCATTGCAATGTTTTCCGCTATGCCGCCAGAAAGTGGTATTATTCAAAGCGACCGTGCGGTGGCGCGACGAGGGGTAAGATAATCATGGCACGCAAATATTTCGGCACCGATGGTATTCGTGGCCTGGCCAATGGCAACAAGCTCACCCCTGAACTGGCCCTCAAGGTCGGCATGGCCGCCGGACAGAAATTTGTGCGTGGCGATCATCGCAATCGCGTGGTGATCGGCAAGGATACGCGACGCTCGGGCTATATGATCGAGCAGGCGCTGACTGCAGGGTTCACTGCGGTGGGTATGGACGTGTATCTGCTCGGGCCGATGCCCACGCCGGCCGTGGCCATGTTGACCCGTTCGCTGCGTGCCGATCTGGGTGTGATGATCTCGGCATCGCACAACCCCTTTGAAGACAATGGCATCAAGCTGTTCCGGCCCGATGGCTACAAGCTGAGCGATCAGATCGAACTTGAGATCGAGCGGCTGATCGATAGTGACCTGAGCAAGACGCTGGCGCATGGCCGCGATATCGGGCGGGCCCATCGCGATGAAGAAGCCCGCACGCGCTACATTGAATATGCCAAGCGCACCCTGCCGCGGAATACCGACCTGGCTGGCCTGCGCGTGGTGCTCGATTGCGCCAATGGCGCGGCTTACAAGGTTGCGCCGATTGCGCTTTGGGAACTGGGTGCCGAAGTGTTCACCATTGGCGACAAGCCCGATGGGTTCAACATCAACGACAAGGTCGGCTCGACCGCGCCTGAGGCTGTCGCGGCCAAGGTGCGCGAAATGCGGGCCGATATCGGCATTGCGCTGGATGGTGATGCCGACCGGGTCATCATCGTTGATGAAAAGGGCAATGTGGTCGATGGCGACCAGTTCATGGCCGTGATCGCCGAAAGCTGGCTCCAGCGCGAAGTGCTCGTCGGCGGCGGCATCGTGGCTACCGTGATGTCCAATCTGGGTCTTGAGCGCTATCTGGGCTCGCTGGGGCTGACGCTGGAGCGCACTCAGGTGGGCGATCGCTATGTGCTTGAGGCGATGCGCAGCAAGGGCTTCAATGTTGGTGGCGAGCAGTCCGGTCACATCATCCTGTCGGACTTCACGACGACGGGCGATGGCCTCGTTGCGGCGCTGCAACTGTTGTCTGTGCTCAAGGCGCAGGATCGGCCTGTGTCGGAAATCTGTGCGCGCTTCACCAAGGTTCCGCAATTGCTGCGCAGCGTGAAATTCAAGTCAGGCAAGCCGCTTGAGGACAAGCAGGTGATGGCCGCCATTGCTGATGGTCAGGCCATGCTTGGTGCTGGTGGACGTCTTGTTGTGCGGGCTTCGGGCACTGAACCTGTTATCCGCGTAATGGGCGAGGCTGACGACGCTGGCCTGGTTTCGACAGTGGTTGAGCAGATCGAGGCGGCTATTCGTGATATCGCCTGAAGTTGTTAACAAGTGTAATACGGCAGTAACACTTGTTAACGGATGCATAACGTCTGCAAACGGCACTGTCGTGCCGGTAGGGTTAAATCTTTAGGTTAAGTCACATTTAAGGAAGTTGTTCGATATTGGGCGCAATCGACAATTGTCGTGGCAACCAAAGGACATTTTCTCATGCGCAAGCTCATCGCTGCGATCATGGTGGCAGGAGCCGCCCTTGTTGGCGGTCAGGCAATCGCCGCCGATCTTCCGTATTATCCACCTGTTATCGAGATCCCTGATGTCGACTACGGTGTGCAGGGTTCATTCTATCTGCGCGGTAGCGCGGCCGGCAATGCGCTGTGGGCAAAGGAAGCCTCGGCCTATGAGTGCGTTGCCTGCGGTGGCACCTCGGTGATCACCAATTTCCCATTCGTGGCCATGGGCTATGGTTATAGCGTCGGTGCTGGCGTCGGTTATGAAACCGGCACTGGTCTGCGCGTTGACGCCACCGTCGACCTGATTGGCAATGAAGGCCTCAAGGTCACCAAGGACGCGACCTACGGCGCTCGCCAGGGTGACTACACCCTCAAGCTGCGGTCCACCCTGGCTCTGGCCAACGCCTATTACGATTTCTCGTTTGGCGGTGACTACGGCTATGGCGCTGCTGGCGGCGCGTTCGGTTATGTCGGCGCCGGTACCGGTGTGGCATTCAACAATTTCGAAGTCAGCTCACCTGCTGGCGTGACTGTCCCCTCGGGCGACAATGTCAGCTTTGCTGCAGCCGGCATGGTCGGCGTTGGTTACGATTTCGGCGCTCTGGTCGCCGATGTCGGCTACCGCGCCGTCTATATTAACCGCATCAGCAATGACGTGGCCTTCCCTGACACGGTGACTACCGATCACAACTGGCTGCACGAAGTGCGCGGCACGCTGCGTTACCGCTTCAACTAATCGGGTCGGCGGGCCAGCCACGACGGCTCGCCTCTGACTTAGAATTGGCCGGCGTCCCAAAAGGGCGCCGGCTTTTTGCTGTCGGGCTGCTGGACAGGGGCAGGTGGGCTGTGCACACCTCTAGTGGTTCTGGGAGGATGAATATGAAAGTTCTGGTTATTGGCGCCGCCGGTATGGTTGGGCGGAAGCTGGTTGCGGCCTTGCTTGCTGCCGGACAGATAAATGACAAAGCCATCTCGTCGCTGACTCTGGCCGATGTGGTTGAGCCTTCGGGGTTGGGCATTGATATCGCGCACACCGTGATTGCTACAGATCTATCGGAAGAGGGTGCGGCTGCCAGCCTGATCGCTGAACGCCCAGACATGATCTTCCATCTCGCGGCAATTGTGTCGGGAGAAGCCGAAGCGGACTTTGAGAAGGGCTACCGGATCAACCTGGATGGCACGCGTGCGCTGCTGGAGTCGATCAGGCTCGCCAGCCAGTCCGAACCCTATTGTCCGCGACTGGTGTTCACCTCCTCGATCGCGGTATTCGGCGAGCCGCTCCCGGCCGTGATTGGTGATGAATTTCAACAGACGCCGCTCACCAGCTATGGCACGCAGAAAGCCATTTGCGAGCTATTGCTCTCCGACTATTCGCGACGCGGCTTTGTCGATGGCGTGGGCATCCGTCTGCCAACAATCGCGGTGCGACCGGGCAAGCCGAACAAGGCGGCTTCAGGCTTTTTCTCGGGGATCATCCGTGAGCCTCTTGCAGGACTTGAAGCGGTGCTGCCGGTTGCCGATACGGTGCGCCACTGGTTTGCCAGTCCGCGCGCCGCGGTGGGGTTTCTGTTGCATGGCGCGGCGATGGACACTGCGCAGTTGGGCAGTCAACGCAATCTGTCGATGCCAGGCCTTGCCGTGACAGTCGGCGAACAGATTGCAGCGCTTGAGCGGGTCGCCGGACCAAAGGCCGTGGCGCTGATCCGGCGCGAACCCGATGCGGTCATTGCCGATATGGTCGCCGGCTGGCCCAAGGCCTTTGAGGCCAAGCGCGCCCGGTCCATGGGTTTTGTGGGTGACGCCAGCTTTGACGAAATTATCGAAATTCACATTGCCGACGAACTGAGTGGCAAGGTCGCGCTCTAGACGTTTTGTGCGTCAGACAAAGCTGTGGCGGGGTCGTGACCCCGCCACAAGAGACTATTCTGCGTCTTTGGATGTCTTGGACTGCAGGGCGTCAACGATCTGCTGGCTGGAGATCGAACCGACTTCCTTGCCGTCCTCGTCCGTCACGCCAATTGTGTCGGCGCCGCTGGACAGCGCATCAATGACATCGGCAACCGGTGCGCCCATTTCGACCTGAACATCGTTGTCGGGGGTGGATGGCGTGCCCGGATCGTCGGTCAGCATCACGTCTGAGGCCTGCAATACCCGCAGCGGGTTCATATGGGTGACAAAGTCTTCCACATAACCATTAGCCGGATTTGCGGTGATTTCCTGCGGCGTGCCGCACTGGATGATCCGACCGCCGTCCATGATTGCAATGCGGTTGCCCAGCTTGAAGGCTTCATCAAGATCGTGGCTCACGAAGATGATGGTGCGCTTGAGCTTGGCCTGCAGTTCGAGCAGTTCATCCTGCAGACGCGTCCTGATCAACGGATCGAGTGCGGAGAAGGGCTCATCCATGAGCAGGATCGGCGCGTCAGTCGCAAAGGCGCGGGCCAGACCGACACGCTGTTGCATGCCGCCTGAAAGCTCTGAAACCTTGCTGTCAGCCCAGTCGGAGAGCCCGACCAGTTCGAGCTGTTCCTTGACCTTGGCTTCGCGCTTGGCGCGGCTCATGCCGCCCAGCTCAAGACCGAGCGCCACGTTGTCGGTAACATTGCGCCAAGGCAGCAGACCAAATTGCTGGAACACCATGGCGACGCTTCTGCGCCGCAGGCGCAGCAGATCGTCCTTGCTGCAATTGCTGGGGTCGCAACTCCAGTCGCCAACATTGACGTGCACGGCGCCACGGACCACGGGGTTAAGGCCATTGACGGCGCGCAATAAGGTTGACTTGCCCGAGCCCGACAGGCCCATCAGGACAAGGATTTCGCCTTCCTGAACGGTGAGAGAGCAATTGTGCACGCCCAGGATCTGCTGGGTTTCCTGCTGGATATCGGCACGGGTCTTGCCCGCATCCATCATTGGCAGGGCGCTTTCGGGCTTGTCCCCGAACACGATGCTCACATTGTCGAATACTACAGCGTCGGTCATTTCTGTTGGCTCCCTATGCGCAGCATCCGGTCAAGAATAATGGCGACGACGACGATGACGAAGCCACTTTCAAAGCCGAGAGCGGTGTTGACCGAGTTCAGGGCGCGCACCACGGGAACGCCGAGGCCATCGGCGCCGACGAGGGCAGCGACAACAACCATGGACAGCGAGAGCATGATGGTCTGGTTCAAACCGGCCATGATCTGGGGCAGGGCGTAGGGCAGTTCCACCTTGACCAGTTTCTGGGTGCCGGTGCCGCCAAAGGCGTCGACCGCCTCAAGCAATGGCGTGGGTGTGGTCGAAATGCCCAGATAGGTCAGGCGGACCGGCGCGGGCAGCACGAAGATCACGGTTGCGATCAGGCCGGGGACCATGCCGATGCCGAAAAAGACAATGGCGGGGATCAGGTAAACGAAGGTTGGCAGGGTCTGCATCAGATCAAGCACCGGCTGCATATAGCGATACAGCTTGGGGCGATGCGCCAGGAAGATGCCGATGGGCACACCAATGGCCATGCAGACAATGCACGAGCTCATCACCAGAGTCAGGCTCTCGGTGGTTGCTTCCCAATAGCCCTGGTTGAGAATGAACAGGAAGCCGACCAGCACCAGTGCGCAGGTCTTCCAATTGCGCTGCAGGACCCAGGTCAGGCCGACAAAGGCGGCAATGATAATCAGAGGGTGGGGCGTCTGCAGCACCCAGAGGAGACCATCGATCAGGGCCTCGGCCGCATCAGCCATAATGTCGAACGCGCCAGAGAAATTGTCGCGGAGCCAATCGAAGAAGGCAGCTGCCCACTTGCCGATCGGGATCTTGTTGTCTGTCAGCCAGTCCAAAGCACTGCTCCTTTAAGGGACCAGCCCGACCCCATGGCCGGGCTGGTCATTGTCATTAAAGGCCCAGTGCTGCCTTTACAGCGGCTGCGCCGTCGCCACCGTCCAGCGTGGTGACGCCATCAACCCAAGCCATAACGGCGTCGGGGTTGGCCTTCATCCATGCAAGCGATGCGTCGCCGGCTTCTTCGCCGTCATTGAGGATCTTGCCCATGATCTCGTTTTCCATTGGAAGCGAGAACTTCAGGTTCTGCAGCAGCTTACCAACATTGGCACATTCTTCAACATAGCCCTTGCGGGTTACGGTCTGAACGATGCCTTCGCCGCCGAAGAAGTCTTCGCCGCCGGGCAGGTACTTGATCGGGAAGGCCGAATTCATCGGATGGGGCGCCCAGCCGAGGAAGACCACGTCCTTGCCGTCCTTCACGAGGCGGTTGACCTGGGCCAGCATGCCCTGCTCGGAGCTTTCGACAACCTTGAAGCCTTCGAGGCCGTGGGTGTTGTTTTCGGCCAGCTCGACGAGATAGGCATTGCCTTCATTGCCTGGCTCAATGCCGTAGATCTTGCCATCCAGTTCGTCGCGGAAATCGGCGATCTTGGAATAGGAGGTCAGGCCCTTGTCAAAGGTATAGGCTGGAACGGCCAGCGTATAATTGGTGCCTTCAAGGTTGGTGGCGACCGCTTCGATCTCACCGCTTTCAAGGTATGGGCCAATGGCGCCAGCCTGAGCAGGCATCCAGTTGCCAAGGAAGATATCAACGTCATCGCTCTCGAGCGATGCGAATGTCACAGGCACGGACAGCACCTTGACGTCGACGTCATAGCCGAGGGCTTCAAGCACCTGGCGAGTCGCAGCAGTGGTGGTGGTGATGTCGGTCCAGCCGACGTCAGAGAAGACCACCTCTTCGCACTGACCAGCGGCGAAGGCAGAGGTCGACAGCAGCGACACAGCCAAAGCGCTCGTCAGCGTGAGAATAGGTTTAATCATGGGTTTGCTCCTGGGTGGCAAAAAGGGAACCAAAAATATTGTTGATTGACTGTTCAATCAAAACCTACATGATGGGCAATGTAAACCCCTAGGTCTGGAAAAGTGCGCAGATGCCGAAAATCGGAATGCAGCCATTGCGACGTCAAGCGATGATCCTCGCGACGATTTCCGAGATCGCTGCTGCGGGTACGCTCGACGTTACTGTGAGTCAGATTGCAAAGCGGGCCGGAATGTCTGCGGCGCTGGCCATGCATTACTTTGGAACCAAGGATAAGATCTTTCTGGCAGCGATGCGCTATGTACTCGAGTTGTATAAGCGGTCGGTCAAAACCAAGCTTGAGGCCGCCAATGGGCCCTATGAGCGCATCGTCGGAATCATCGATGCGAGCTTTGACGCCAGTCAATTCGAGCGTGAAGTGGTGGCCGCCTGGCTGGCGTTTTACGTCCGTGCGCTGCAGTCGCGAGAAGCCAAACGATTACTTGACGTCTATGCCCGGCGCCTGAACTCGAACCTGCTGTTCAATCTGCGCCAGCTGTTCGATGACACGTCGGCCGAACAGATCGCGCAGGGTCTCGCATCGCTGATCGACGGCTTCTACATCCGTCACGCGCTGCAGGATTCGGTTCCCGACCGCAATGAAACCAGAGCCATGGTCCAGGATTATCTGGAGCTGTGGCTTGAAAGGAAAAACCGCCTTGGCCGTTAAGCCCAATATTCTCGTTTTTATGGCCGATCAGCTCAATGGCACACTATTTCCCGATGGGCCGGCCGACTGGCTGCATGCGCCCAACCTGAAGGCGCTCGCGGACCGTTCCACGCGCTTTGCCAATGCCTATACCGGCTCGCCGCTTTGTGCGCCGGGGCGCGCCAGCTATATGTCGGGGCAGTTGCCGCACCGCACGCGCGTCTATGACAATGCGGCCGAGTTTGCCTCCGATATTCCAACCTATGCACACCATCTGCGGCGGGCGGGCTATCATACAGCGCTGTCGGGCAAGATGCATTTTGTCGGTCCCGACCAGATGCATGGCTTTGAGGAACGCCTGACCACCGATATCTATCCGGCCGATTTTGGCTGGACACCTGACTATCGCAAGCCCGGCGAGCGGATTGACTGGTGGTATCACAATCTCGGTTCGGTCACGGGCGCTGGCATTGGCGAGATTTCCAATCAGCTCGAATATGACGACGAGGTCGCCTTTCAGGCCACAGCCAAGGTCTATGATCTGGGGCGTCGTCTGGATGACCGGCCATGGATGATGACCGTCAGCTTCAGCCATCCCCATGACCCCTATGTAGCGCGCAAGAAGTACTGGGATCTCTACGCGGACTGCGAGCATCTGATGCCTAGGGTGTCGGCCATGGATTACGCTGAACAGGACCCGCACTCCAAGCGGTTGCTCGATGCCAGCGATGCCAAGTCGTTCGACATCACCGAAAAAAACATCAGGCGTTCGCGTCGCGCCTACTTCGCCAATATTTCCTATGTCGATGACAAGATCGGCGAGGTGCTGACGGCGCTCGAAGGCAGCGAACAGTCGGACAATACGATCATCGTGCTGGTGTCCGATCACGGCGACATGCTGGGCGAACGCGGGCTGTGGTTCAAGATGAGCTTTCTTGAAGGCTCTGCCCGCGTGCCGATGATGATTGCGGCACCGGGGCTGCCGCCCGGCCTAATCGAGACGCCGGTCAGCACCATGGATATTAATCCGACCCTGGCTGATCTGGCGGGCCTGGATTTGGGCGAGATCATGCCCTGGACCGACGGGGAATCGCTGGTGCCACTGGCTCAGGGCACACCGCGGTCCACGCCTGTGCTGATGGAATATGCCGCCGAGGGCTCGGAAGCGCCATTGGTGGCGTTGCGGCTGGAGAACTGGAAGTACATCCATTGCGAGCTCGATCCGCCGCAATTGTTCAATCTGGCGAGCGATCCCGATGAACTGGTCAATCTGGCGGCTGATCCGGGCCACGCCGAACTGGCTGCCCGCTTTGCTGATCTGGTGGCCAAGCATTGGAATCTGGAAGCTTTCGACGCTGATGTGCGCCAGAGTCAGGCGCGTCGGCTCATCGTCTATGAGGCGCTACGCAATGGTGCCTATTTTCCATGGGACTTCCAGCCGCTGCAAAAGGCATCGGAGCGCTTCATGCGCAACCACATGGATCTCAACGTTCTAGAACACAATCAACGCTATCCCCGAGGTGAATGAGCATGCGTAACGTCCAACCAACCGCGAGCCATTTCATTGATGGCCAATATGTCGAAGACAAAGCAGGTGAGGTTATCAACTGCGTCTATGCAGCGACCGGCGAGACCATTGCCACGCTGCATTCAGCCACCCCGGCGATCATTGATCAGGCGCTGGCTGCCGCGGTAAAGGCGCAGAAGGAATGGGCAGCGCTGCTGCCGGTTCAGCGAGGGCGTGTGCTGCGCAAGGCGGCCGACATCATCCGCGAGCGCAACCAGGCGCTGTCCGAGCTCGAAACGCTCGACACTGGCAAGCCAATCCAGGAAACTCTGGTTGCCGACGCGACATCGGGGGCGGATGCGCTGGAGTATTTTGGCGGCATTGCGGCCAGCATTACCGGCGAAACCGTCCCGCTGGGTGAGGACTTCGTCTACACCATCCGCGAGCCGCTGGGCGTGTGCGTTGGCATCGGGGCATGGAATTACCCGACCCAGATCGCCTGCTGGAAAGCAGCGCCGGCGCTGGCTTGCGGCAATGCCATGGTATTCAAGCCCAGCGAGATCACACCATTGGGTGCACTCAAGCTGGCCGAAATCCTGATGGAAGCGGGCGCGCCTGCCGGCTTGTTCAATGTCGTGCAGGGTTATGGCGATGTCGGTGCCAGCCTGATCGGCGACAAGCGGGTCGACAAGGTGTCGCTGACAGGCTCGGTGCCAACGGGGCGCAAGGTCTATGCGGCCGCTGCCGAAGGCATTCGCCATGTCACCATGGAGCTGGGCGGCAAGTCGCCACTGATCGTGTTTGATGATGCCGATATCGACAATGCCGTCAGTGCGGCGATCAACGCCAATTTCTATTCGACCGGACAGATCTGCTCGAACGGCACACGGGTGTTCGTGCATCGCGATATCCGGGCCGATTTCGTCAAACGGCTGGTCGAACGCACCAAGCTGGCCGTGATTGGCGATCCCATGGATCCGCAGACCCAGATCGGGCCGATGGTCACTGCAGCGCAGCGCGAGAAGGTGCTGGGCTATATTGCCACCGGCAAGGCCGAGGGCGCCAAGCTGGTGCTAGGCGGCGGGGTGCCGCAAGGCGAGCAGTTCGCCAATGCAAACTATATCGAGCCGACGATTTTCGAGGGCGTGACTGACGATATGACCATCGCCCGCGAAGAAATCTTCGGACCCGTTTTGTCGGTGCTCGAATTCAGCGGCGAGGCTGAAGTCATCGAGCGGGCCAATGCCACCGAGTTCGGGCTGGCGGCTGGGGTGTTCACCTCCGATCTGCAGCGCGGACACCGGGTGGTGGCCAAGCTTCAGGCGGGAACGTGCTGGATCAACACCTACAATCTGACCCCGGTCGAGGCGCCTTTTGGTGGCGTCAAAATGTCGGGCGTCGGCCGCGAGAATTCACGCGCCGCCATAGAACACTATTCCCAGATCAAGTCGGTCTATGTCGCCATGGGTGGCGTTGAAGCACCTTATTGATCGCGAGCAAGTGGCCAAGGGCCGCGGCAAGGATACTCTTATGCAAGCAGATTTCGTCATCATCGGTTCGGGTTCGGCCGGCTCCACCATGGCTTCTCGACTGAGCGAGAACGGGCAGCACTCGATCATCGTGCTCGAATTTGGTGGCACCGATATGGGGCCCCTGATCCAGATGCCGGCGGCGCTAAGCTATCCGATGAATATGGCCATGTATGACTGGGGCTTCAAAAGCCAGCCCGAGCCCCATCTGGGCGGCCGCAAGCTGGTCGTGCCGCGCGGCAAGGTTGTGGGCGGATCGTCCTCGATCAACGGCATGGTCTATGTGCGTGGCCATGCGCGTGACTTCGACACCTGGGCGCAGAGCGGCGCCAAGGGATGGAGCTATGCCGATGTGCTGCCCTACTTCAAGCGTATGGAAGACTGGCATGATGGTGGCCATGGCGGCGACGCGAAGTGGCGCGGCAAGGATGGCCCGCTGCATGTGACGCGTGGCAAGCGCGACAACCCGCTGTTCAAGGCGTTTGTCGATGCCGGCGAACAGGCCGGGTTCGAGCGCACCGACGACTATAATGGCGAAAAGCAGGAGGGCTTTGGCCCGATGGAGCAGACGGTCTGGAAGGGCCGGCGCTGGTCCACCGCCAATGCCTATCTCAAGCCGGCACTTAAGCGGCCAAACCTTGAATTGGTGAAGTGCTTCGCGCGCCGCGTGGTCATTGAAAATGGTCGCGCTGTTGGGGTGGAGATCGAACGGGGGGGGCAGATCGAAATCGTCAAGGCCAATCGCGAGGTGATCATTGCTGCCTCCTCGATCAACTCCCCCAAGCTGCTGATGCTCTCGGGCATTGGCCCGGCGGCACATCTGGCCGAGCATGGCATCAAGGTGGTCGCAGATCGCCCCGGTGTGGGGCAGAACCTGCAGGACCACCTCGAACTCTACATCCAGCAGGCGTCCACCAAGCCCATTACGCTCTACAAGCACTGGAATTTGTGGGGCAAGGCGCTAGCCGGCGCGCAATGGCTATTTTTCAAATCGGGTCTGGGCACCTCCAACCAGTTTGAGAGTGCAGGATTCATCCGCTCCAAGGCGGGTGTGGAATACCCCGATATCCAGTTCCATTTCCTGCCGATCGCGGTGCGTTATGATGGCCAGGCTGCGGCCGAAGGCCATGGTTTCCAGGCCCATGTGGGGCCGATGCGCTCGGCATCGCGCGGCGCTGTGACGCTGACCTCGGGCAATCCCAAGGACGCGCCCTCGATCCTATTCAACTACATGTCCGATCCGCAGGACTGGGCCGATTTCCGGCACTGTATTCGTGTCACCCGCGAGATCTTTGGCCAGAAGGCGTTCGACGAATACCGGGGGGCCGAAATCCTGCCGGGGGCGGCGGCGCAAACCGATGACGAGCTTGATGCCCATATTCGCGAGCACGCCGAAAGCGCCTATCATCCCTGTGGTACCTGCCGCATGGGTTCGGCAGACGACATGTCGTCGGTGGTTGATGAACAATGCCGGGTTATCGGGGTCGAGGGGCTTCGCGTTGCCGACAGTTCGATCTTCCCCACCATCCCCAATGGTAACCTCAATGCCCCCTCGATTATGGTCGGTGAAAAGGCATCAGATCACATTCTGGGCAAGGGCATGTTGCCCGCAGAACACGTCCAGCCATGGATTAATCCGCGTTGGCAGGAATCTGATCGCTGATGGGTTGAGGTTGGGACTAGAAAATGCCCCAAATCTAAGGCATCGGTGCGTGTAACACTGATCGTCTTACTCATCTGACTGCAAAGGGCAGGCCACATGTCGGAAGTTCCTGTCCGTTCGCCGCTGCTCGCAGCCGGCGCCATTCTGTTCAGCGTGGCGCTACTGATCATGGGCAATGGTCTGCAGGTGATGTTGCTGCCAATCCGTGGCGGTATAGAAGGCTTCTCGTCGTTTGAAGTGGGCATGCTCGGTTCGGGCTATTTCTTTGGCTTCGTGCTGGGCTGTGCCTTCTCGCCGCTGCTGATTATCCGGGCAGGGCACATCCGAACATTCGCGGCGTTGGTGGCCATCGCCTCTGCGGCGGCGCTGGGCTATCCGGTGGCGGTTGATCCGATCGTGTGGGTCCTGCTGCGCATGATCACCGGATTTTGCCTGTCAGGTCTGTATCTGGTGGTGGAAAGCTGGCTCAACGATCAGGCGACCAATGAAACCCGCGGTACGCTGATTTCGACCTATGTGACGGTCAATTTCACGGTGATCACGCTGGGTCAGATGATGGTCACCCTGTTCAAGCCCGACTCGTTCGTGCTGTTCTCGATTGCCTCGGTGCTAGTCTCGCTGGCGGCGGTGCCGATCGTGATGACGCGCTCGACCCAGCCGCCGCCGATCACCATTGTGCGGTTTCGCCCCAAGCGGATGTTCCGACTATCCCCCACGGGCACTGTCTCGATCTTCCTGATCGGGGTGGCGACCGGTTCATTCTGGTCACTGGGGCCAACCTACGCCAATGCGGCCAGTGGCAGCATTACCGATGCGGCGTTGTTCATGAGTGCGGCAGTGCTGGGTGGCGCGCTGCTGCAGTGGCCCGCAGGCAAGATCTCCGACCATGTCGATCGACGCCTGGTAATGATCGGGCTGGCGCTCGCTTCGCTAATGGTTGGCGTGGTCATTCTCGTTGTGCCGCATGTGACCTGGCTCTGGCTTGTGCTCGGTCTGGCATTCGGGGCGGGGCTGTTGCCGGCCTATGCCATCGCGGCCTCGCACGTTTTCGATTTTGCTGATCGCTCCGACTATGTGGAGATTTCGGCGGGGCTGCTGCTGCTCAATGGTCTGGGATCGACAGTGGGTCCGCTGCTGACTTCGCTGGCCATCGAGCTGTTCGGGCCCAGTGGCATGTTCATCACCAATGGTGTGGTGATGATGGTGTTGATTGGTTTCGTGGCTGTCCGTCTCAGCCGTCGTGAGGGCCTGCCAGAAGAAGAAAAGGAAAACTTCGACTGGGGTACTGCGGGCGCCGTGTCCGTGGTGGGCGACGAAGAAGCCGTGCAGCTCAGCGATCTGGTTGTCCAGGAAAGCGATCTTGTGGTGCAGGAACCGGCCGCCTGAGGGCGGTCGGCAGGCATGCGAAAAAGAGTCATTGACGACCCTATGGGTTCGGGCGTATTTGCCGCCTCAGGACACCTTGCCCTAACGCAAGGCGATAGACCTGGGAGGGTCGTTGAAGATGGCTACTATGCCCCTGACCGCGCCGGCGGTAAAACCGGCTAATCCGAATTTTTCGTCGGGCCCGTGTGCCAAGCGTCCAGGCTGGACGGTTGAAGCGCTTGCCAATGCACTGGTCGGTCGTTCGCACCGCTCCAAGCCCGGCAAGGCCCGCATTCAGCGCGCCATCGACCTGACCCGCGACCTGCTCGAAGTCCCAGCCGATTACCGCATCGGCATTGTCCCCGCCTCCGATACCGGCGCTGTCGAAATGGCCATGTGGTCCATGCTCGGCGCGCGCGGCGTTGATATGCTGGCTTGGGAAAGCTTTGGCGAAGGCTGGGTCACCGACGTTTCCAAGCAGCTCAAGCTCGATGACGCCCGCATCATCAAGGCTCCCTATGGCGAATTGCCGGATCTTGCCCAGGTCGATTTTGACCGCGACGTGGTGTTCACATGGAACGGCACGACCTCGGGTGTCCGCGTTGCCAATGGCGACTGGATCCCGGATGACCGCAAGGGTCTGACCATTTGCGATGCCACTTCGGCCGCGTTTGCGCAGAAGCTCGATTTTGCCAAGCTCGATGTGGTCACCTTCTCCTGGCAGAAGGCGCTGGGTGGCGAGGCCGCCCATGGCGTGCTGATCCTGTCGCCACGCGCTGTGGAGCGGCTCGAGACCTTCAAGCCAGACCGCCCGCTGCCCAAGATTTTCCGCCTGACCAAGGGCGGCAGGCTGATCGAAGAAATTTTCGCAGCTGCTACCATCAACACGCCTTCGATGATCTGCATCGAAGACGCCATTGATGCCATGGAATGGGGTCAGTCGCTGGGTGGCCTTGCTGCCATGCAGGCGCGTGCCGACGCCAATTTCAAGGTGCTCTCGGACTGGGTCGCCAAGACCGACTGGGTTGAGTTCCTCGCCAAGAATGAAGCCAATCGGTCCAACACCTCAGTGTGCTTGTCGATTGTCGATCCCGCCGTCACCGCGCTTGATGATGCAGCGCAGGCTGCATTCGCCAAGGCGATTGTCGCCAAGCTCGACAAGGCCGCCGTGGCCTTTGACATCGGCGCCTATAAGGACGCGCCGTCGGGCCTGCGCATCTGGGCTGGCTGCACCATCGAGACGGCCGATCTTGCCGCGCTCGTGCCATGGCTGGATTTTGCCTTCGCCGAAGAAAAAGCTGCCCTCAAGGCCGCTGCCTAATTACACCACCCCCTCCCAACCTCCCCCATCAAGGGGGAGGTGCTGATCGAGTATGCGGCACTGTTCGTGTCCCAAACGCGGAGCGACACCTCTCCCTCGATGGGGGAGGCGGGAGGGGGTGACTTCTCACACTCGATTTTCAAGGAGGGCTCTGATGCCCAAGGTACTCGTTTCCGACAAGCTCAGCATGGCTGCCGTTCAGATCTTCAAGGACAATGGCGTCGAGGTCGACTATCTGCCCGATCTGGGCAAGGACAAGGAAAAGCTGCTCGAGGCCATCGGCCAGTATGATGGTCTGGCCATCCGTTCGGCGACCAAGATGACCGAGAAGGTCATTGCGGCAGCGACCAATCTCAAGGTGATCGGCCGGGCCGGTATCGGTGTCGACAACGTCGATATCCCGGCGGCGACCAAGAAGGGCATCATCGTGATGAATACGCCCTTCGGCAATTCGATCACGACCGCTGAGCATGCCATTGCCATGATGATGGCGCTGGCCCGCCAGTTGCCCGAGGCCGATGCCTCGACCCGTGCCGGCAAGTGGGAAAAGAACCGCTTCATGGGTGTGGAAGTCACCAGCAAGACGCTGGGCCTGATCGGCGCGGGCAATATCGGCTCGATCGTGGCCGATCGCGCGCAGGGGCTGAAGATGAAGGTCGTGGCTTTCGACCCGTTCCTGACGCCAGAGCGTGCGCAGGAAATCGGCGTCGAAAAGGTCGAGCTCGATGAATTGCTGGGCCGCGCCGATTTCATCACGCTGCACACGCCACTGATCGACGCGACACGCAACATCATCGACGCCGCTGCCCTGGCCAAGACCAAGAAGGGTGTTCGCATCGTCAATTGCGCCCGTGGTGGTCTGATCGACGAAGCTGCGCTCTACGAGGCTCTGAAATCCGGCCAGGTGGCTGGTGCTGCACTGGACGTGTTCCTGGAAGAACCCGCCACCGCCAATCCGCTGTTCGAACTGCCCAACGTCATCTGCACCCCGCATCTGGGTGCATCGACCGGCGAAGCGCAGGAAAATGTCGCGCTGCAGGTGGCCGAACAGATCTCGGCCTATCTCAATGCGGGCGAAATCACCAATGCGCTGAACTTCCCGTCGATCTCGGCCGAGGAAGCGCCGCGCCTGACGCCATTCATCAAGCTTGCTGAAGTGCTGGGTTCGTTCGCCGGTCAGCTCACCGAAACGGCCATCAAGGGCATCAAGATCGAGTTCGAAGGTGACGTCGCCAGCATGAATACCCGCCCCATGGTGGCCTCGGCCGTCTATGGCGTGATGCGCCCGATGATGCCGGATGTGAACATGGTGTCGGCACCGCAGATCGCCAAGGATCGCGGTATCGGCGTTGAAGTGGTGACCCGCGAACAGCAGGGCGCCTACGAGAACTATATTCGCCTCACTGTCGTGACCGAGCGTCAGGAACGGGCTGTGGCCGGTACGGTCTTCGCCAGCGGCAAGCCACGCGTCATTCAGGTCAAGAACATCAATATGGAAGCCGAACTGACGCCGTCGATGCTCTATGTGACCAATGAGGACAAGCCAGGCCATATCGGCCGTATGGGCACGTTGCTGGGCACGCTTGGCATCAACATCGCCAACTTCAATCTGGGGCGCGCCGAACAGGGCTCCGATGCGATTGCGCTGCTGTCGATCGATGGTCAGTTGACCGAAGCGCAGCTGGCAGAGATCGCCTCGCTCGAAGGCGTCAAGCAGGCCAAGGCACTGCGTTTCTAGACGATCGTTTTCATACCAAGTTCCAAGGGTCGGCGCTCAGGCGCCGGCCCCTTTTTTATGCGCGCATGCGCCGGGCGGCCCATTCGGCCATGGCGATGCCGCCGATGATGATGGCTGCGGCAATATAGTGGTACACCTCCAGGCGTTCGCCCAGAATGATTACCGAGCCCAGCGTGCCGAACACCGGGATCAGATTATGGCTGGGCGCAGCGCGATTGGCACCGACCAGCTCGACGCCGCGCGCGTAAAACACCTGGCTGAACATGGATGGGAAAACCATCACATAGGCCATGACCGCCCAGACCTTGGGCGAGGCCTGCGGAATGGTGGCGAAGGCGCTCAGACCGCTGCCAAAGACCTGCAACATGACCAGTGCGGTAATCGCCGCACCGGCAAAGGCCACCGCCATAAAGCTCATAATGTGCACTTTGGGCCGGAAGCGCAGGGCGAGCGTGTAGCTGGTATAGGTGAGGCAGGCCAGGATGATGAACCCGTCGCCGACATTGACGTCGAGCGTCAGGATGCGACTGAGATCGCCATGGGTGGCGGTCAAAGCAACGCCGGTTATGGCAATGAGCACGCCGATAATCTGCAGCAGGGTGGCGCGCACCCGAAAGATGATGAAATTGGCGGCCAGGATCAGCATGGGCAATGATCCCTGCTCGATCGAGGAGTTGACCGCGGTCGTTGTGGTCAGGCCGATATAGAGAAACCCGTTGAAAATCGCATAGCCAACGGCGCCATAGGCCATCAGCAGCAGCCAGTTGCGGCGTAGTACCGGCATATCGTCATGCAGGAAGCGCCAGGCGAATGGCAGGATGAATAATGTGGCGCCGACGCAGCGGCTGGCGAGGAGCAGGAAAGGGTCCATCTCGCCCACCACCATCTTGGCGGCCACAACATTTCCACCCCAAAACATCGGGGCCAGAATCAGCATCAGATAGGGCTGGTCGAGCAGTCGGGCGGAAATGCCGCGATTTTGGTGTTCTAGCGGCTTTGTCATCGTGGCTCGGGTGATGTAAGGACAATCGGACTTAGCAGTTATTCGACCACGTTGAAACTTCAACAAAAGGTGGTCGGGGGGACAGACGTCCAAATTGGGGAAGGGGCGACATTCGTGTCGAGCCCTTTGTGTCGCGCCTATCCTGGAGATGGAATTCAATGGCTAATGTGGTTGTCGTCGGCTCGCAGTGGGGCGACGAGGGCAAGGGCAAGATCGTGGACTGGCTCAGCGAGCGTGCCGATGTTGTGGTGCGCTATCAGGGCGGTCACAATGCCGGCCATACGCTGGTCATTGACGGGGTGAGCTACAAGCTTGCACTGCTGCCGTCCGGTCTGGTGCAGGGCAAGCTCTCGGTTATCGGTAATGGTGTGGTTGTTGATCCCCACCACTTCGTCAACGAGCTGGAACGGCTGCGCGCCCAGGGGGTCAAGATCACCCCCGAGTTGCTGCGCATCGCGGACAATGCGCCGTTGATCCTGTCGCTGCATCGCGAACTCGATGCGATCCGCGAAGATTCAAATTCGGGTCTGAAGATTGGTACCACCAAGCGTGGCATTGGTCCGGCCTATGAAGACAAGGTTGGCCGTCGTGCCATCCGTCTGGTTGATCTGAGCGAGCCGGACACGCTGATGATCAAGATCGAGCGGCTGCTCACGCATCATAATGCCTTGCGGCGTGGCATGGGGCTGGTCGAGATCGAAGCCCAAAAGATCTATGACGAACTGACAGCCGTTGCCGCCGACATCCTGCCCTTCATGGATCAGGTGTGGAAGGTGCTCGACGACAAGCGCAAGGCGGGCGACCGCATCCTGTTTGAAGGCGCTCAGGGCGCTCTGCTCGACAATGATCACGGCACCTATCCGTTCGTGACCTCGTCCAACACTGTTGCCGGTCAGGCTGCTGCCGGTTCGGGCCTGGGCCCTACAGCCATCGGCTATGTGCTGGGCATCACCAAGGCCTATACGACCCGCGTTGGTGAAGGGCCGTTCCCGTGCGAACTCGACGACGAAGTTGGCAAGCATCTGGCGGTCGTTGGTCGCGAGGTTGGCGTCAACACCGGTCGCCCGCGTCGCTGTGGCTGGTTTGATGCGGTGCTGGTGCGTCAGACGGTCAAGACATCGGGTATTACCGGTATCGCGCTGACCAAGCTGGACGTGCTGGATGGTCTCAAAGAGATCAAGGTCTGTGTCGGCTATGAGCTGGATGGATCACGGATCGATTACTTGCCTGCCTCAATGGGAGCACAAGCGCGCGTTAAGCCAATCTACGAGACACTGGAAGGCTGGTCGGAGACGACAGCAGGGGCGCGTAGCTGGGCTGAATTGCCCGCTCAGGCCATCAAATATGTCCGGTTTATCGAAGAGCAGATTGGCACGCCGGTGGCGATGCTGTCGACGAGCCCGGAGCGGCTGGATACCATCTTGGTGGTTGACCCGTTCCAAGACTGATATTTTTTGTTACAAGACGTCGCTGACATCGTGAGTATCAAGTAACCAATGGCGGACTACAAAGAGCTGTTGCGCCGGGCCATCTCGGCACTGCCGGAGAACAACGGGGCTGCACGGCGTGCGGTCTACGAGAAGGCGCGTTCGGCCCTGGTTGGCCAATTGCGCGCTATTTCTCCGCCATTGCCGGCGCGCGATATTACCCAACATCGCTTGCAGCTCGAAGACTGTATCCGTCTGGTTGAACAGGAAGCCAGCGAGGCCGTTATCACGCTGGGACGCGAGGGAGCCCCCGCGCCCCGGGCCTTTGAGCCGAAACCTGTCGCCCCCAAAGCGCCTGAACCCAAGCCCGACGAACCAGAAGTTGTTACGTCCGAAGCGCCTGCGGACGTCGCTGAAGAAGACGTTGGCGAACCTGTTCCGAGCGAGACCAAGGCGCCGGCCAAGCCAGCAGAAAATGCGCCGAAGTCGACAGCTGGCATGTCGATCGAAGAGATCATTGCCGAGGCTGCGGCGACCGGCGGCACCTCCATGATCCAGGTGCCGACTGTCGCCAAACAGCCCGCCAAAGGCGAATCACCGGTCCTGCCGCAACGCACGGAACCACCGCGCAGTGCGCCACTTGCGCCGGTCTCCAACATCAGACCGCTCGAAACACCGAGTAAATCTGTGGGAAACGACACGCGTCGTGAACCCACGCCCGTTGCCGCCAATTCCGGCGCAGATCCCGTGCGCGCCAGCACGCGGGTGGAGCCCTCTCTCGGCGGCTCGGGGGCGGCCCTGCGCCAACAGACAGACCCTACGGCATCAGTGGCTGTTGAGCCGGCGCTGTCGAGTGTTCGCGAAGTTGAACTTGAGGCCGTCGAGCCCGATACCAGCGAAGCGGAAGGCGCGATCGAGCGCGCCATCGAAACGCTTGATCGTGAAGCGCGCGGCGAGACCACCGATGACGCACCAAAATCTGCTCAGGACGTTGCCGAGCGCATGTTTGCTGCGCCCGGTGGCGACGTGGACAAGGCCGATGATAGTGGCTTTGTTTCTGCGCCCACGACAGCGCGAGCGGGTTCGGGGCTGACCATTTTCCTGATCGTGTTTGCCGTCTTGCTGGTGGGCGTCGGCGGCGCCGGCTTCTGGGCGTGGCGCGAGGGGTATGTCGATCTCGACCAGATGTTCGGTCAGGCCCAGCCTGGCGTTACCGAGACTGCCGAGGTCACGACGCCAACAACGCCAACGCTGGATCCGGTTCAGCCGAGCGAAACCACGGATCCCGTGGCCGCACCCGGCAATACCGCCACGGTCCCCGCCGAAGGACCTGCTACCACGCTGGAGGGGCTGGAAGCGGATGACCGTCTGGAGCCAACGCCGCAGGCTGTGGTGCCGACCGGTACCGAGACCGCATTGCCAGCGCTGGATGGTTCTGAGGGCAAGAGCGAAGAGCGGCTTCCCGGACAGGATGCCAGCAAACTGGCCGCCAATGATCCTAGCGCTTCAGTTGATCCTGCTGTGCTCGCCGGTAGCCAGTCACTGCTGCTTGAAGCCAGTGCCAATGGTACAACCGGTGCAGTTCCCTTCTCGGGCACTGTGGAATGGCGCGAAGGCGTTGATGAGCTTGGGCTTCCCACGTTGATTGGCCATGCGAGCATTCCGGCGCGCAATCTTGGCGTCGATGTTACGATCCGCAAGAATTCGGATCCGAGCCTGCCCGCCAGCCATCTGATGGAAGTGGATTTCCAGGTCACCGACACGTTTATCGGCGGCACGGTAGCCAATCTTCCCGGTGTGTTGCTCAAGGACGAAGAACTGGTGCCCGGCACGCCACTGGTTGGTGCATCGGCACGAGTGGTGGGGAACTCGTTCCTGTTCGCGCTCAGTGCGTCGCCAGACGACACCGCCACCAACACCAATTTGCTGGAAAACCGCAAATGGATGGATCTGGCCGTGGTTTATGGCACGGGCCGCAATGCGATCATCACGCTCGAAAAGGATGATGCGGCGCAGACCTTGTTCGACAAGGTGTTCGGCGCCTGGGCAGAGTAGCCGGGCGCTAGCCCGGCTGCAGTCGACCATCGATCAACTGATAGCGCCGGCTTGCCAGCGCCTCGACGTCATCAGCGTGATGGCTGACCAGAACAGTGTGCCAGCGATGGCGCAGCGTCAGGGTCCGCACCAGATCGCGGATGGTGACGCGCGTATCATCATCGAGCGCGGAAAAAGGTTCATCGAGCAATAGCACGGGGCGGTCGCGCAACAGCGTGCGCGCCAGCGCCACGCGCTGCTTCTGGCCGCCCGAAAGCGTGCTGGCGATCTGCTTTTCGAACCCCTCCAGCCCCACTTCGTCGAGTGCTTGGGCAACGCGCTTGTCAGCGTCGGCCCGCGTTGTGCTGGCGGGCAGGCCGAGGCGGACATTCTTGTCTGTCCGCAGATGCTCGAACAGGCTTTCTGACTGCAGCAACAGGGATACCGGCCGTTCCTCAGGCAAAAGGGGCCGCAAGTCCGCGTCATCGAGATCGATGCGTCCTGCGATGGGGTGCAGGAAGCCAGCCAGCAGATCCAGCAGGGTGGACTTGCCCGAGCCGCTGGCGCCCGAGATCGCGGTGATCTCCCCGGGGGCTGCGTCAAAGCTGAAGTTGTAGGGAACAGCCTGGCCCGGATGGGCGAAGGCCAGGGCGTCAACGCGCAGCATTGGCGATCCTTTCGAAGAGCTTGGGCAGGCCGACAAAGGCCACGATAGTGCCAATCAGCAGGATAGCGGCAATCGCGGCGGCATCATTGCTGCGATAGGCGCCCAGTGCCCGGAACATCATCAGCGGCAAGGTCTGGAAATCCTGAGTACCGAACAGGGCGATGACGCCAAGATCGCCGAGCGAAAAACAAAAAGACAGCGCGAGCATCACGCCAATATCCTTGCCCAGCAACGGATATTCCACGGCAATGAATTGCCGCCAACCTGACAGACCAAGAGTGCGTACGAGCTTGCCGCGGGTGCGGGCGATGGCTTCGAGCGGTGGGCCCAGAGTGGCCATGGCGAAGGGCAACGCCAGCAGGCTGTTGGCCAGGATGACTACGGCTGGCGCTGCCGTGGCCGGGGCTATGCCGAGCGAGCGGACCAGCAGGAAAAAGCCCAGCGAGAGCACAATCGCGGGGACGGCGAGATAGGCAAAGGCGGGCATGCCCAGCAGCGTGCGCATCAGCCCATTGGCCGTGGCGGCGCGTCCCAGTGCCAGTCCCAGCGCCAACCCCAGCGTCAGCACTGCCGACGCGATGCCGATTGTGAAGCTGCTCAGCGTCGCCCACCAGAAGGCGGGTTGTGTCAGCACGCGACCCAGTCCGGTGGTCAGGCCGTCGGAAAGCACTGCCGCGAGTGGCAAGACGAAGCCGATGGTGCAGATCAAAAGCACGATGGCCTGCAGCCAGCGCGCCGTCGTGCCATCGCGCCATGAAGGGGCCGCTGACGGCCCGAAACTGGTGGGGATCGGCGTCAGCGCTGCTGCCATCAGAATGACACCCGAACAGACCGCGATCTGGGTCAGGGCCAGACGCACAGCGCCCACCAGATCGAAATCGAGCCGGACCGCGGAATAGATGGCCACTTCCAGGGTCTGATTGGCCGGGCCCCCGCCAAGCAGCAGCACGATGGGAAAGCTGGTGAAGGCGAGCAGGAAGATGATGGCCGCCAGCCCCGGTACCGTGCTGCGCATGGCGGGCCAGTCGAGAATGGTAAAGCGTTGCCAGCCGGTCAGGGCAAGGGATTGCCCGGTCTTTAGCTTGCCAACGGGAATGGCATCGAGCCGCGCCAGCATGATGCGGGCGGCAAAGGCGCCATCAAGGATAACGTGGGCCAACAATATGCCCGATAAGCCGAAGGCGGGATTGCCCAATGGAAATCCAAACAGGGCCAGACTGGTCTGATTGATCCAGCCATTGCGCCCCCAGACGGCCAGTAGGCCGAAGGCGACGACCATGCCGGGCGTTACGATGGCGGAGGC
The DNA here is from genome assembly GCF_018334155.1 of Devosia litorisediminis. NCBI lineage: Bacteria > Pseudomonadati > Pseudomonadota > Alphaproteobacteria > Hyphomicrobiales > Devosiaceae > Devosia > Devosia litorisediminis. The sequence goes on from NZ_JAGXTP010000001.1 coordinate 218,118, forward strand.
GAACAGGCCCACCACCAGATCGCGGCCGGGAAAGCGCAGGCGATTGAGGGCCCAGGCCAGTGCCATGCCCACGCTGATCGAGAGCAGCGTGGTCAGCCCGGCCTGAATGGAGGTCATGCGCAAAAGATGGGGAATGTCGATGCGCGATGCGGTGCCCTCGCTGCCGGTGGCGGCAGCGAGGATTGCCCATAGGACAAGGGCGATAAGGCTCACAATGGCCAATGCCAGGGCGATCGCCGTGGCGATGCGGGCGGGGCGATTGGGCAAGGTGAGCATGGTTCTGGCCTAACGCCTACTGCACAGCGCTGAGCATTTCGTCGATCCAGGCCTTGGAGTCGGCGGCAATCTCGGCGTCCGTCACCGTCAACGTCTTTTCGGGCTGGGGCAGGGTGGCGTAGGTGGGCTCAAGCTGATCGCCCAGATCGATGACGGGTAGCATCCAGTTGGTGGTTGGGATGATTTTCTGCGCATCGGGCGAAGTCAGGTAGTCGAGGAACTGGCGGGCCAGTTCCTGCTGCTCGGAGGATTTGAGAATGCCAGCCACTTCGGTCTGGGCCAGGTGGCCTTCGCTGAACAGAGCTGCATGCACCGTGTCGTCGCCCTCGGCGATGATGTGATAGGCGGGGGAGGTGGTGTAGCTGAGCGCCATGTCAGCTTCGCCCTGCAGGAACAGGTTGTAGCTCTCACTCCACTCGCGCGTGACGCTGAGAATGTGGGGCTTCAGGCCTGCCCAGATTTCGGGCGCGCGATCGCCATAAGCCGCGCGGATCCACATGACCAGACCCAGGCCTGGCGTGGCGGAGCGGGGGTCCTGCACGGCGATCTTGAAGTCGTCAGGCAGCGCAATCAGTTCTTCGAACGAGGTGGGCGGCGTGGCCACGGTGTCGGTGTCATAGACAAAGGCAAAGTGCGCATAATCGAAAGGCACGAACTGCGCGTCAGTCCAGGCCTGGGGCAGGTTCAGCCCGCTCATATCGAGCCCGTGATCGGCAAACAGGCCGGTGTCGCGCGCTTCCCCGGCGATGGCGGTATCGAGGCCCACGATGATATCGGCCTGGGTGGTGTCGCCTTCGAGCTGGACGCGGCGCAGCGTGCCGATCGAGCTGTCGGCGGCAATCCATTCAACGGTGCAGCCGCCGCAGATGGCTTCAAAGCCTTGCTTGAGCACAGGGCCCGGGCCCCAGTCGGCGGCGAAGCCGTCATAGGTATAGATATTGAGGGTCGGCGCGTCCTGGGCCGAAACGGGGGCTGCGAACAGTCCGAAAAGGACCGCAGCAACGATGCAGGTGGATTTGACCATGGGTCATCCCTTCGTCGATTGCGGTCATGAAAGAAGGGGATGTATGTCAATGGCGGGACGTCACGAGATGCCCTTGCCATCTCGAACTTCCTCCGCCAGCATGACCTGGTTCAGGTTCAATGGGTAACTCTCAGCTCCGGAAATTCCGGAACACCCCAGCGAGACGCCCCACACTTAATGAGAGCGTTGTGACAGTGCAAGAGACTTCCGTGCATCCCGCGGACGCCCAGATTGTTGGCTTTGATCGCCCGATGGCCATTGTTGGCGGCGGTGCCGTTGATCTGGTGCTGCTGCGCGAACTGGCGGGGCGAAATGTGGCTCTGGTCGGCGCTGATGGCGGCGGCGATGCCATTGATGCAGCCGGACTGGTGCCCGAACTGATCGTCGGTGATCTCGATTCCCTGCGTGATCGTGCGGGCTGGGAGCGCCGCACAAAGGTCATCTACATCCCTGAACAGATCACCACCGATTTTCAAAAGGCGCTCTATTCAACCCAGGCACCGGTGACGCTAGCCTTGGGCATGACCGGCAAACGGCTGGACCATACATTGGCGGCTCTGAGCGCTGTGCTCAAATATGCCCGGGCACGAAAGATCGTGGTGGTCGACGAGGTCGATGTGGCGCTGGCGGTGGTAGGGCCTGTCGCCTTTGAGGCCGGTGCCAAAGAACGCGTATCGATCCACCCCCTGGTTCCGGTCAGCTTCACGCGGTCAACCGGTTTGCTCTATCCGCTCGACGGACTACGTCTTGAACCGGGTGGACTTGGCGGCACGTCCAATGAAGGTCTGGGCGGGCGGGTCGAGATTGTGCCAGCCGACGATACGCCCTGGCTGCTGATCCTTGGCAAGGAGCGGCTGTGGGATCTGATCAGCGGCCTGCTGGCACAGTGAAGCACCGCGCATAGAAAAGGCCCGCGAGATGCGGGCCTTTTAAGTCGTTCTGGATACCGGGCCTACTGGCCGCGATAGCGCATACGGCCGATCTCGTCATATTCAGACTGTTCGACCTTGAGCTGTTCAGCGGCTTCGCGCTGATGCTCTCGCTGGTCGAGCAGTTCGACCTTTTTGAGGTCTTCGAGCGCTTCCGCCAAAGCGTCCTGCGCGGCCTCGAGTTTGCCCCGCATGTCATTGGCCGAGGCGAGCAGATTGTCCCGTCGGGTCAATGCCGCCTTGGCAAAGGTTGAATAGGCAAAATGGGCGATGTCCGAGATGCCGGTCTTGGTATGCTCGATCTCGATCTGCTGGTCGAGTTCGGACGCCATGCGTTCGAAATCGTTGACCATCATTTCGATCTGCGCAACCTGGCGGCGCTTCTCGTCAACTTGAAATTTTTTGAGCCGGATAAGGCTCTCGCTGCGCGATTTCAAGACTTGTACTCCTTACACACCAAGTCAGTTCCGAGGCCAATACACTGCCCCATCAGTCTGCCGCGCCCGCTTCGGCAATGATCGCTTCGAGCATTTGATAGCCCTGGGCAACCGTTGTCGTTTCTTCCCGGTCCTGGCTTAGAAAAGCCTCCAGAGCCGGATAGATGGCGATCGCGCGGTCCACTTTCGGATCTGACCCTTTCCGGTAAGCCCCCAGCCGGATCAGTTCCTCCATGTCGGAATAAATCGACATGAGCTCTCGCGCCTTGGCCAGAACCGGTCGAAAATCGACCGGCACACACCCTGGCATGGTGCGCGAGATGGACCGGAGCACGTTCACCGCCGGGTATCGTCCCCGTTCGGCAATACCGCGCTCCATCACTATGTGCCCATCGAGAATACCGCGAACGGCGTCGGCAATAGGCTCATTGTGATCATCACCTTCGACTAAAACGGTAAATAGTCCGGTAACAGAACCGGTTGTTGGTGTGCCAGGGCCGGCCCTTTCCAACAATCGCGGCAATTCTGTGAACACTGTGGGTGGATAACCCTTTGCCGTGGGTGGCTCGCCAATGGCCAGACCGATTTCGCGCTGGGCCATGGCAAAGCGGGTCAGGCTGTCCATCATACACAGCACGCGCTTGCCCTGATCGCGGAAATACTCCGAAAGGGTCAGGCTCATATAGGCGGCCTGACGGCGCATGAGTGCGGCCTCGTCAGAAGTGGCCACCACCACGACGGCGTTGGCCAGCCCCTCTTCACCCAAATATTCCTGAATGAACTCGTGTACCTCGCGGCCGCGTTCGCCAATCAGGCCGATAACGGCGACGTCGACATTGGTATTGCGCGCCAGCATGGACATCAGCACGGATTTGCCCACGCCAGAACCGGCGAAGATGCCCAGACGCTGCCCCTCACACACAGTAGTAAAGGTATTGAGACAGCGCACACCCAGATCAAGCGGGTCACCGACCCGAACACGGTCATGGGCGAGCAGCGGGTTTTGCCGCAATGGATAGGCGGTGGCACCTCGTGGCAGCGGGCCTTTGCCATCAATGGGTTCGCCATTGGCGTTGATCACCCGGCCCAGCCAGCCATGGGAGGGAAAGGCGGCGCCGTCATTACGCTGAAAAATTGCCTTGCAGCCAAGCCGTACGCCAGAGAGCTGGCCGAAGGGCAGGCAAAGGGCATGGCCATCCTTGAAGCCGATGATCTCGGCGGCCAGGTCATCGCCATCGGTGGTCTCGATCTGGACCCGACCGCCCACGCGCAATTCGCGGACGGGACCAACGATTTCAATGAGCAGGCCCTGCACGGATTTGACGCGGCCATACACCTCGATATCGTCAATCGCCTCGATGGCTGAGATCAAAGCTTTCATCGTTGGATCAATTTGTCCGGCGTGTTGAAGGCATTAAGGTTTCCAGCCGTCTCGAATCGACAGCATTTACGAATCACAGAGTAACCCATCGTTAAGCAAAAGGCGCTATCACAGGGGTTGGACCGGTCCGTCCGCTGCTTGACGTGTGACCCCGTCCAAACCCCCATACAGCCGCAATTGCGTGAGTCTAAAGAGTCGGTTGCGACGGCTACTTAAACCATTTTCTTAAGAAAAATTGATAAGATTAACCCTTAAATTTCAATAACTTAGACTTAATTGAGAGTAACGGCATTTGCGTATTGCGGAACCGAATTAAACTTTGTTAACTATTTGGACTTAGGGTTCAGTCATATCCAGTAGGGTTGGCGTGGGCAGGCCAGGTCCCACGGTTCCAGCAGGAACGAATGACAAGGGGAATATAATGCGGGTACTCCTCATAGAGGACGACAGCGCTACAGCGCAGAGCATCGAATTGATGCTCAAGTCGGAGAGCTTCAACGTCTACACCACCGACCTCGGTGAAGAAGGCGTCGATCTCGGCAAACTATATGATTATGACATCATCCTTCTCGATCTGAATCTGCCTGACATGAGCGGCTATGAGGTGCTTCGCACCCTGCGCGTCGCCAAGGTGCAGACGCCGATCCTCATCCTTTCCGGTCTTGCCGGTATTGAGGACAAGGTGCGTGGTCTCGGTTTCGGTGCCGATGACTACATGACCAAGCCCTTCCACAAGGACGAGCTCGTGGCCCGCATCCACGCCATCGTTCGGCGTTCCAAGGGTCATGCCCAGTCGGTCATCACGACCGGCGAACTCACGGTCAATCTTGATACCAAGACCGTTGAAGTCCAGACCCAGCGTGTTCACCTGACTGGCAAAGAATACCAGATGCTTGAGCTGCTTTCCCTCCGCAAGGGCACCACGCTCACCAAGGAAATGTTCCTCAACCACCTCTACGGTGGCATGGACGAACCCGAGCTCAAGATTATCGACGTGTTCATCTGCAAGCTGCGCAAGAAGCTCAGCGTGGCCACCGGTGGCAAAAATTACATCGAGACCGTCTGGGGTCGTGGCTATGTGCTGCGCGAGCCAGATGATGCCGAAAACTATTCGGAAAACGTCGCCTAACGTCTCCAGGCGCACTGCAAATCTGGTGAACCCCGTTCGGCATCGTCGAGCGGGGTTCATTGTTTTTTCACTGGTGAGAACGGCTTGCGGTGGCCGTGACTTGCTGGTTTCATCACCAATCATGAACACCGAGAGCGATACCCATCGCGCCATCAACACTGTCTGGAAAATCGAGCGCCCGCGCCTGATTGCAGGGCTCACGCGCGTGGTGCGCGATATTTCGATGGCCGAAGAACTGGCGCAGGATGCGCTGGTGGCCGCGCTGGGGGCATGGCCCGAGACGGGGGTGCCTGACAATCCCGGTGCCTGGCTGATGCAGACGGCGAAACGCCGGGCCATTGACCAGTTCCGCCACCGGGCAATGGCGGCCAACAAATTGGCGGAAGTGGCGCATGGGATCGCGGTGGATTCACCTGACGCGGTTTCGGTCCTGCACGAAGCGCTGGATGACGATGTCGGCGATGATCTGCTGCGGCTGATGTTCACCGCCTGTCACCCGATCCTGTCGGCTCCGGCGCGGGTTGCGTTGACGCTGCGGCTATTGGGCGGGCTGACTACCCAGGAGATTGCGCGGGCCTTTCTGGTGGCCGAAACCACGATCGGGCAGCGCATTGTGCGCGCCAAGAAGGCGATCGCTGACGCCAATATTGCCTATGAAGTGCCCAGGGGAGCGGCGCGGGAAGCGCGGCTGGGATCGGTGCTGGGCGTGATCTATCTGATCTTCAATGAAGGGTACTCGGCAACGGCGGGGGCGGACTGGATGCGTCCGCAATTGTGCGAAGAGGCGATGCGGCTGGGGCGGGTTCTGGCAAGGCTGATGCCTGAGGAATCCGAGGTGCATGCGCTGGTGGCGCTTATGGAAATCCAGGCATCGCGGCTTGGGGCGCGGACCGATGCGGCGGGGGAGCCGATCCTGCTGCTGGATCAGGATCGTTCGCGCTGGGACTGGTTACTGATCGGGCGTGGGCTTGCGGCGCTTGATCGGGCAGGGGCGCTGGGTGGGGGTGAGCAGCCCTATGCCTTGCAGGCGGCAATAGCGGCCTGTCATGCCAGTGCCCGCAAGGCCGGGGACACGGATTGGTCAAGGATTGCAGCGCTTTACGGCGTGCTGGTGACGATAACGCCATCGGCTGTGATCGAGCTGAACCGGGCTGTGGCGGTGTCGATGGCAGAAGGACCTGCGGCAGGGCTGGCGCTGATCGCGGCAATTGCGGACGATCCCGTGCTCAAGGACTACCACTTATTGTTCAGTGTGCGCGGGGATTTGCTCAGCCGATTGGGGCAGGGGGCGGCGGCGGCCGGGGCGTTTCGGCGGGCGGCCGAGCTGACCCGCAACGGGCGGGAGCGGGCGTATCTGCTGGGTCGGGCCGCGACTGAAGAGGGCCGCTAGGCGGCCTGATCGAGATCGAACTTGGCTTCGAGGATGGCGCGGTTGAACGGCTTCATCATGTAATCGCTGGCGCCGGCCTTAAGAGCCAGGGCGATGGCGCCGATGTCGTTTTCGATGGTGCAATAGACTACGTGGGGCTTCTCGCCACCCTCGTAACCCCTGAGAAGCTTGAGGAATTCGAGCCCGGAGAGGATGGGCATGTTCCAGTCGAGCAGGATGGCGTCGGGCATTTCAGCGCGACATTTATCGAAGGCTTCCTGCCCGTCTTCGGCTTCGTCGACGATGTAGTCCATGTCCTCGAGGATGCGCCGTGCGACTTTACGCACGACGGTCGAGTCATCGACAATCAGGCAGGACTTCATTTCAACATGGCTCCAGAGCGACTAACGCCACCCCCATTGTGGCGCAGCACTTCCTAGGAATTAGTTAGCAGACTGCTGACGTTCAGACGCTCTGAACAGGTTCTTCAGTGACTTCTGCTGCAGCCTGGGGGGTGGCGGTGAAGTAGAACACGTCGTTTTCGATGCCGATGGCAATATCCATGTCGGTCATGCGAGCGAGCAGGCCGGTATAGAATGGCTGAATGCCGCGCGCATCGACGAAGCCCTCATCGGGTGTGCCGGCGAGCAGGCCAGCAGCGCCGGATGGGATCAGGGTCTTCTGACGCTTCTCTGGATCGCTCTTGGAATGGAATTCAAACTTCTCATGACCGGCATCGCCGGAGATGGCGGCGGTGACCTGACCACCACGGGGAACCGACATGGCCGCAATGAGCAGCATGTTCATGAACAGCTTGGCCTTGTGCTTGGGCAGCAGGATCAGCGGCACGCTCCACTCAAGATCAGCCTTTTCGATCTCGAACAGGATGCGGGCGACGCGTTCGCATTCGCGGGTGTCGATATCGGTGCCCGAGGTCGAGGAGGCGCCATAGGCAAGACGGGCGAATTCGAGCTTGGCGCGGCTCTGGCGCGCGGCGCTGGCGATCAGATCGCGCGCGCCATCGGCCATTTCTGTCTGGGCCGGGTCGCCAAGCACTTCAAGGCCATTACCGATTGCGCCAATGGGGTTGATCAGGTCGTGGCAGACGCGGCTGCAGAGCATCGCCGCGAGGTCGGTTGCCTTAAGGTCGATGATGTCAGCCATTTTGCTGTCTCCGTAGCGCCAGATATGTCGGCAAGAATCACTTTTTCAGACATTAGAGGGTGGCGGGCAAAAGTGGACCCCAAATTGTTTCCACTGCGGCCCGGTCCACCGCGAAGTTCAGCGGATCGACAGGTTCTTGGCCAGATCGGGCCATTTTTCCTCGGCGGTGCGGGCCGCCGCGTCGGGCGATAGCAGGAATGCCTCGCGATTGGCCGCTGAATAGAACAGATAGAGCCGCTGTTTGAACACGGTGAAGATGGATGCGTCACTATCGGAAATGAAACCGCGCGAGACGCCGGTGACGTCATGGCCGCCAAACTGCGGGGCGTAAACATCGGGCGCCGTCGCGAAAATATCGCGATTGGCGGCGGTGGCGAAATACCAGGGCACATTCTGCCAGGTGTACTCATAATCGGAGCGCCCCCTCAGCGGCTCCGGCTCGGTAAAATAGCTCACCGGATCCATGCCGCCCATGGCGATGCCGGTCAGCGGATCGGTGACGATCAGGGTGACCACAGACTGTGCCTGAGCCGGTTGCAACGTGAGCGGAACCATGCCGAAAAGCGGCAAAACAAAGGCAAGAATGGTTAAGATTTGTTTACAGGTTTGCGTCATCTTCAAACCAAGGATCGGCATGCGGATATTTTCGAGGTTGCCCGACAAAAGTTAAGGTCCAAGCCCTAACAAGCTTGTAATTGCCAATTTCGCCGTTCGCCTTGGGAGTTTCCGATGTTCAAGCGCCTCGCCATCCTGATTGCTGTCCTGTTTGCGGTCAGTGCACCGGTTCCTGTGGCCTTCGCACAGGGTTCGCTCAGCGACACCTATTCGGGTGATGATCTGGTCAATAGCGGCAAGCAGTTCTTCGGCTCTGCATCGCAGGGACTGGCCTCCGTGGTCGAGCGGGCGGTCAGCCAGTTCGGCCTGCCCAATGGCTATATTCTGGGTGAAGACGCTGGTGGGGCGCTGTTTGCCGGTGCTCGCTATGGCGAGGGTGTTCTGCATACCCGCAATGTGGGCGAGTACAATATCTACTGGCAGGGTCCATCGATCGGCTTTGACGTTGGTGGCGATGGCTCCAAGGTCATGATGCTGGTGTATAATCTGAGCCAGGTGCCCGATGCGCTGGGACGCTATGCCGGCGTTGACGGTTCGGCCTATGTGCTGGGCGGCTTTGGCATGACGGTGCTCAAGCGCGGCAATGTGGTGATGGTGCCGATCCGTTCGGGCGTCGGCGCTCGGCTGGGGATCAATGTGGGCTATCTCAAGTTCACCAATGAGCCGACCTGGAACCCCTTCTGATCGCGCTTCTAACCTATTGAGCGATCAAATCTTTGATGCCGGGGCCGAAAACCCCGGCATTGTCGTGACTGGGGATCGCGGCCGCGTTAGGGTTAACAAGTCGCCAAGATAGCGATCTGGTCGCATAGATGCCAGAACAGGGCAGTCCATGCGGATCTGGGTCGCGTGGTTTCGGAGTTCGGCCGATGCTCATTGAGAACATCATGTATTTTGCGCTGGGCTTGCTGATTGCGAGCCTGGTTGCGCTGATCATTCTGCCTGCGGTGTGGAAGCGCGCCGTGCGTCTGACCAAGCGCCGTATCGAGGCTGCAACCCCCATCACCATGGCTGAATTTCGCGCTGACAAGGATCAGCTGCGGGCCGAGTTCGCCCTGTCGACCCGTCGTCTGGAAATGAATGTGGAGACGCTGCGCAAGCGTCTGGCCGAGCAGCTGGGCGACGTCAACCAGAAGCGCAGCGATCTGGGGCTGATCAAGGCCGAGCGCGACAAGAACCTCGAGATCATCCGCGAGCTGGAAGGCCGCGAGGTCGAACTGCGCAGCCGGGTGACCGAGCTGGAGCGCGAGGCGACCGATCTGACGCAGCGCCTGCGGATGCGCGAGCGCGATCTGGACAGCCGCAGCGGCGAGCTGGCGACGCTGCGCGATGCGGTCAAGAACACGCTGCCCAAGGGCACGGTGGTCGATGGCAAGACGCTTACGGGCGATTATGATCACGATGTGGACCGCCTGAGCACGGCGCTGGCGATTGAGCAGAAGCGCGCCAATTTCCTCGAAGAGCAGGCCAAGAGCCTGGTAACCCGGCTGGAGACGTCTGACCGGCGCAGCGCTGAAACCAGTGCCGCCATCGCCCAGATGCGCAGCGCGCTCGCCGGGCAGGACGACAAGAAGGCCGAAGAGGCCGAAAATCTGGTCGAAGCTGAAGCGCGCATCGCCAATGCCGAAAACCGGCTCAACGCCATACTGGCCGAGAGCAATCAGGTGGTCGACAAGGCTGCGGGCCGAGCCGAGCAGCTGCTGGCCGACAAGCTGGCGCTCGAGGCCGAGGTCGAAACGCTGCGCAAAAAGGTGACCAGCGTTGAATCCACGATCATGTCCGACTGGGACAGCGATCGCATGGAAGAGGCCTATCTGCGCGAAAAGCTCAACGACATTGCCGCCAGCGTCAGCCGGCTGGTCTATGCGGTGGACACCGACACGCCAGTGGATCAGGACGGCGAAGAGAGCCTGTTTGACCGGGTGCAGCGGTTTGCCGATGATGGCGAGAGCCGCGATGCGCTGCCGGCAGAACCCAGCGCCAGCGACCGGCGCGGTTCGGTGTCTGATCGCATGGCGGCGCTGCGAGAAATCCAGGACCGTTGAGCCGGTCCCTGCGCGCGCGAAAAGGTTATTCGATAACGATGCTGCGGGTGAGTTCACCGGTTTCCTGATTGAACAGGGACAGGGTGGTGACGCCATTTATGGTATAGGTGACATTGATGGCGCCTTCGCTGACCGAGGCCGCAATGACAGCTGCACCGGCGGGCAGGGCGACAGCCTCGGCGACGGGCGGCGGCGGGGCATCGCGCATCACGCGATAGACAAGGGCGAAGCCAATCGCCATAAAGCCCAGCAACAGAATGCCGATCGAGATACCGAACGAGCGGCGTGCCTTCCCCAGCATGGCAAGAGCTTCAGGCGTCAACGGCGCATCTGGCTTTTGCTCGCTGGGCCCAGTTTCGTTAGGATTGTCCATGGCCGAAAATACCGCACTAGAGTTCGAGGGCGACGAAGTTGAAGTCGTGGTCGATGCCGCAATGGCCGGTGGCCGGCTCGATGCCGCCCTGGCCAAGGTACACACTGTGCTCAGCCGCAACCGGATCAAGGATCTGATCCTGACTGGCGCCGTCACGATTGACGGCAAACCCGTCAGTGAGCCCAAATACCGGCTTAGCGTCGGCGAAACAATCGTTCTTCTGGCGCCGCCCCCAGAAGATCCCGAGCCGCAGGCCGAGAACATCCCGCTCGACATTCTCTATGAGGATGATCAGGTGATCGTCATCAACAAGCCGGTGGGCATGGTGGTGCATCCCGCGCCGGGCGCGCCCAATGGCACGCTGGTCAATGCACTGATCTATCACTGCGGGGAAAGCCTGCAGGGGATTGGCGGGGTCAAGCGCCCCGGCATCGTGCATCGGCTCGATCGCGACACATCGGGCGTGATGGTTGCGGCCAAGACCGAGCGGGCGCATCGGCATTTGTCGGCGCAGTTTGCCGACCATGGCCGGACCGGACCGCTGCACCGCGCCTATATCGCTTTTGTGTGGGGCTCCACGGAAACGGCCAAGGGCAGCATTGATGCGCCTTTGGGGCGCGACCAGAACAACCGCCTCAAGCAGACCGTGCGTAAGGACGGTCGTGAGGCGATCACCCATTACATGGTCGAAGCGCGCTTTGGCGACGATGGCTGGGACATTACCCGCATTCAGTGTCAGCTTGAGACCGGGCGGACGCACCAGATCCGCGTGCACATGGCCCATATCGGCCATCCGCTGGTTGCTGACGCGGTTTATGCCTCGGGTTATGCCACCAAGGTCAACAAGCTGCCGCCTGACGTGGTGGGGCCCATCCAGGCGCTCGGCCGGCAGGCGCTGCATGCTGCCGAACTGGGTTTTGAGCATCCAGTGACCAAGGAAGAGATGTTCTTTGAAGCCCCGTTGCCGCCCGATCTGGATGCGCTGGAAACGGCGCTGAGCGCGTATAACAAGGCGTTCGCCCGCTAACTCACCGCAAGGTGAATGATCGGATCGGGCGCTGATGCGTTTCATTGACAGTGCCCGTAAAGTTGCTGGCAACCATTGCGCATTTGTAACGTTTGTCGATGTTGGCACATCTTACATTCGCCAAAGTGGCACTTATATATCTATCGTAGTTTGCCGATGCGCCGGTTCGGGCACGGGCAGACTTGAGGCGTCCGCCCGCGGAATGCGGGGGAACAGGAAAGGGGTGCGTCTATGGCCCAAACTAATTTGCCAGTGCTCTCGGCCGAAGGTGGCCTGAGCCGCTATCTTCAGGAAATCCGCAAGTTCCCCATGCTGGAACCGGATGAAGAATTCATGCTGGCCAAGCGTTATAAAGAACATGAAGATCCCGGCGCAGCGCAGAAGCTGATTACGTCGCATCTGCGGCTGGTCGCCAAGATCGCCATGGGGTATCGCGGCTATGGCCTGCCGATCTCCGAAGTGATCTCGGAAGGCAATGTCGGTTTGATGCATGCGGTCAAGCGCTTCGAGCCTGATAAGGGCTTCCGCTTGGCGACCTATGCCATGTGGTGGATCCGTGCGGCGATTCAGGAATATGTCCTGCGCTCGTGGAGCCTGGTCAAGATCGGCACCACGGCTGCCCAGAAGCGGCTGTTCTTCAACCTGCGCAAGGTGAAGGGCCAGATCGCGGCGCTCGATGATGGCGCACTGCATCCCGACCAGATCGCCCAGATTGCCACCACGCTCAATGTGACGGCAGACGAAGTGGTTTCGATGAATGCACGCCTGTCGGGTGATGCATCGCTCAATTCGCCCATGCGGGCTGATGAAGGCTCATCGGAATGGCAGGACTGGCTGGTCGATGACACGCCTAGCCAGGAAACCACGCTGGGCGAAAGCGAAGAATATTCCGAGCGCATGGGCCTGCTCAACACAGCCATGGATGTGCTCAACGAGCGCGAGAAGGCGATCTTTCACGCCCGTCGCCTGCAGGAAAGCCCATCGACACTCGAAGAGCTGGCCCAGCAATATGATGTGAGCCGTGAGCGTATCCGGCAGATCGAAGTGCGGGCCTTTGAAAAGGTACAGGAAGCTGTGCGCGAGGCGGCAGTCGCCAACTGATCGGGCGCAGCAGAAAATGAAAAGGCGGACCCTCTGGTCCGCCTTTTTTGTGTCTATGGGGTGACGATCATGCGCTGGCTGGCGCGATCGGCACTGTAGGTGTCCGGATCGTAAGCGGTCTGTGCCTCAAGCTGCTCGCGTGTGGTGTTGAGGAACAGATAGCGGTTTTCCAGCGTATCGGCCGAAAAGGTCAGGTTCTCATAGCCCACGGCCACCGGCTTGGCGCCCAGGCCGAGAAAGCCGCCGACATCGACGATGACCGCATCAAGGCTGTCATCGGCATTGCGCACCACATCACCAATGGTGCCGATCTGCTCGTCATTGATGCCGTAAACGGCAATGCCCAGCATGTCCTCGGCAGTCAATCCGGTGCTGTCGAAAGGCGAAATGCCGGCGCGGTCGAGAGTTGTCTCGTCCTCGCGCTCGGGCTGGTCAGTGGTGAGCGCGGGATCGATAGCGGTCTGGTTGGGATCGCCATCAACCAGCTGGGCCTGCTCCTCGCTGGGGGTCAAGGCAGGCTCGCCGGTAACCTCTTCGCTGTCCGCCCAGATAAAGGCGGGGGCGGAGGTGAGTTCATCGGCGGTGGTTGGCAGCACCCAGCGCCGGGTGCCGTCTTCGCGCTGGGCCCATTCGAGCTGGGCGAAATCGACGGCAACATCCTTGGCACCGACGCCCAGAAAGCCACCGACACTGATGACGACAGCGGAAATACCAAAGCCGGGGGTGACGACCAGATCCGCAATGGTGCCGATCTGTCCGGCATCGTCGGCAATGGAGGTGAAGACCGTCTTGTCGAGCAATTGGGTGACCAGGGTGTCGGCTTCGGAATGGGCATAGCCACTCGACATGATGGTGGGCGCGGCGATGCCGCTGCGCTCAAGCTCGGTGGCCATCTGGGGCAGAATATCCTGCGCCAGGGTGGGCGTCGCCAGCGCCAGGGTCAGTGCAATGGTGGAAACAAATGAATGGGACATGGGACCTCACAAACATGAAAGAAGGGCCGGCAATGCCGGCCCTTCAGGGGTGATCCGCAAGGGATCATGCTGCCGGGGAACCCGGCGAGCCGCAATTACATGTCAGTTGCGCGCTGAGCCGGATCGGAGGCGTAGGTGTCCTCGTTATATTCTGGCTGCGCTTCAAGCTGCTCGCGGGTGAAGTCGCTGTAGATCACGTAGTCGCCGTCTTCATTGGCAGCGAATTCGAGATTGTCCATGCCAACGGCAACGCGCTTCTGACCCAGGCCGAGGAAGCCACCAAAGTCGACAACCATGGCGTCGATCTTGCCGTCTTCGGTGAGCAGGATGTCACCAACTTCGGCGATGTCTTCGCCATCAGGGCCGATCACGGTGGCGCCTTCGAGGTTGTCAGCGGTCAGCGCTTCATAATCGACGCGCTCATAACCATCGCGGGGCATGGCGGCGGCAGCGCCGTCAGCTGGCTGCATGGCTGGGTCGGCAGGGGCCATGGCTGGGTCAGCTGGAGCCATTGCTGGATCGGCAGGGGCCATCGCTGGATTAGCTGGCGTCATGCCATCAGCGGTGTTCATGTTGTCGGCTGGCTTGTCGTCGTCAAAGGTGAAGTCGGGCGCGTTGTTGAGCTCGTCAGCCGTGGTTGGCAGAACCCAACGCTCGGTGTTGTCGGTGGCGACAGTGAACTCAAGCGAAGCGAAATCAACGGCAACCGACTTTTCGCCAATGCCCAGGAAACCGCCAACGCCGATCACAACAGCGGAGATCTTGCCGTCTTCGGTGAAGACCAGATCGGTGACATTGCCGATTTCTTCGGCATCATCGCCAGCGCTGGAATAGACGGGCTGATCGATCAGGCGGGTTGCCAGATTGTCGGTATCGACGCTGGTGTAACCGGTGGCCAGATCAAACGACTGGTACATTTCATCGTGATCGCCAGCTTCGGTGTGCATCTCGGTGCTCATGGCATCGCCCGTGGCGGGGGCCATTGCATCGGTGCCCATGGCAGGATCTGCGGGGGCTTCAGTGGTCGCAGGAGCCATTGCATCGGTAGCCGGTGCGGCTTCCTGAGCCATTGCGCCGGTCGACATCAGGGCAGCGAGGGCCGTGGTGGCCATAAGGGTGCGGATCATAGTAAGCTCCGTGTGTTCATTCTTGTGGTGAACGGGCCGTGCGGTGCAAAACTTGCAGGTGGCGCACCGTGCGGCCCTTGATGTCTCGACAACGCAGCCACTGCGCGAGACGTTCCGATAGAAATTTCGCCATTGGGCAAATTTTGCGTGGAACCACGTATCGAAAAGGCCGGCGCTCATAGTGAGGCCGGCCTTTTCGATGGCTTCTATCTTATCTGAGAGATGCGGGGTTGATCAGTCGATCAACTGGGCGGTGTCGCGATCATAGCTGCGCATGGCGCGGTGTGGCATGCCGCCATCCTGAAACTCGGGACCAAAGGCGGCAAAGCCCAGGCGCTCATAAAAGCCGAGCTTGTCGGACTGGGCGGTGAGGTAGAAGCGGTCCCGGCCCGCGGCGCGGGCGTGGTCCATCGCCGTGATGATCATCGCCTTGGCAATGCCCTGACCGCGAAAGGCCTGATGCACGGCGACGCGGCCGATCTTGATGTGCTCGGGCTTGTCGAGCAGGCGCAACGTGCCCACGACCTCGCCGGCGACGATGGCGACAAAATGGGTCGCCGTCAGGTCGTCGGCATCGTTTTCTTCTTCTTCGGGGACTTTCTGCTCCCAGACGAACACCTCGCGGCGAAGCGCGAAGGCGGCGTTGCACAGGGCAGAAAAGGGCGGCACGGTCAGGATGGTGGTGGTCATGGCCGCCAAGATAGCCGAGCGTGCCGCCTGCTGCCTAGTGGCCGCCCAGATGCCATTGGCGATGCACCAGCTGATGGATGAAGCTGAGCTTTTCAATAACCGGGGGCGTCAGCACAAAGGGATAGGCATCGGGATGACCCATGGCACGATTGAGATTGTTGAGCATGCTGGCCAGCGGCACCCAGTTGTCGACAATGGTCTGGGCGTCCGGGGCGGTATAGGGCACGAAGCCGGTCTGGATGGACAGATCGGCATCCTGGCCGTCGACCCGGGCGTGCACGCCAAAGGATGAGGCCATCTCGACGGTGTCCACGATGTGAAGATAGTGCGCGAAGGTTTCGGCAAAATCTTCCCAGGGATGGCAGGTGGCGTAGGCGCTGATGAAATTCTGCGACCAGCCCGCTGGCGCGCCATTGGCATAGTGGGCCTCAAGCGCCTCGCCGTAATCGAGCGTTTCGTCGCCAAACAGCCGGCGGAACTCGCCCAGTGGCGCGCGGCCATCGACCAGCAGATCCCAGTAATGGTGACCGATCTCGTGGCGGAAATGACCCAGCAGGGTACGGTAGGGCTCGCCCATTGAGGTGCGGCGCGCCTCGCGCTCGGCGTCGTCGGCCTCGATCAGCGCAATGGTGATGATGCCGTTGTCGTGGCCAGTCAGCACCCGCTCCTTGGCGACGGGGGTATCGGCCAGAAAACGGAAGGACAGGCCATGCTCGGGATTGCTGGCGCGGGTCTGCAGCGGCAGATCAAGACGCAGCAGGGAATAGAACAGGCGCTTCTTGGCGCGCTCGATGACCTGCCAGCGGGACAGGTTGAGCGGGTCGCTAATATCGGGGATGGTATCATTGTGCCGACAGGCTGCGCAGAAGGGATCGCCGCCGGGCGTGGCGCGGATCAACCAGTTGCAGGCGCTATGCTTGGCATTTTCGCAGAACACATAGGGTTCGTCGGGGAAGGTCGAGGAGGACCATGTATTGCCTTCCTGGACCAGTGAGACCAGCGCGTTCTTGTCCGAGCGGTAGCCCAGGGTATGGCCGCAGCGTCCGCAACTGGCGTTCTCGAAATAGACGGTGTTACCGCAGTGGTCGCAGGCAAAGAGTTTCATGAGGCAGGCCTTGGTATGTCACGGCAACAATGCGCAGAGGCTTTACATGTTCCGAACGCGCGATGTGGATATTTCGACGTTTTGGCCGCTATTGTGGGGCTGAGCCATTTGGCGGGTGAAGCGGGCAATGATAGGGCAATGGTGTTCGATCTGGAGAACTGGCTGTGAGCATTGAGTTTTTGATCACCACGCTGATCGTGGTCGTGTCGCCGGGTACCGGGGCGCTCTATACGATCGCGGCGGGACTGAGCCGGGGCGGCAAGGCGAGCGTGTGGGCGGCCTTTGGCTGCACGGTGGGGATCGTGCCGCACATGCTGGCGGCCATTACCGGGCTGGCAGCCATTCTGCACACCAGTGCGCTGGCCTTCGAGATCATCAAGTATCTCGGCGTGGCTTATCTGCTCTATATGGCCTGGGTGACGCTGCGTGATACCGGCTCGCTGAGCCTGGAAGCCGATGTGACCAACAAGTCGGTGGGCAAGGTGATCACCGAGGCCGTGCTGATCAATATTCTCAATCCAAAGCTGTCGATCTTCTTTTTCGCTTTCCTGCCGCAGTTCGTGCCTGCCAGCGCGCCCAATGCGCTGGGCCAGATGCTGGAGCTGAGCGGGGTGTTCATGGCCGTGAGCTTTGCCGTATTCGCGATCTATGGCCTGTTCGCCGCCGCGATCCGCGGACAGCTGATTACGCGGCCAGCGATCATGGTGTGGATGCGGCGCAGCTTTGCGGGCGCGTTCGTGCTGCTCAGCGCCCGGCTGGCGCTGATGGAGCGCTAGGCGCTGCGCTAATCCTCTTCGGTGATCGTGTAGTGCCGTGGCAGGCCCGCTGTGACCTGCGCCCATGCGGTATCCCTGGCTCGATCCTGGTGCGCCTCGAAGGCCGCGCGATCGACAAAGCACTCGGTGACCAGGAAATGGCCGGGCCGCGATGGCCTTTCGTTCACCTCAAACGCCGTGCAGCCGGGTTCGGCGCGTGTCAGCTCCATATGCAGGGGCAGGGCGGCCCCGACCTGCTCGCGGCGCTCTGGCGGCACTTCAAGATAGCCCTGAAGGCGCAGCTTACCCAGGCTCAGACGCTGCCGACGGTCTTGAGGCGAATGCGTGGGTGCACTTCGTTCTGGCTCATCACCACAGTCTGGGGACGGAAGCGCTCGACGATGGAGCGCACATGGGAGCGAATGCCCGGCGAGGTGATCAGTACGGGGATTTCACCGACCTGAGCAGCGCGCTCATAGGCGGACTGAACGGCACCAATGAACTGCTGCAGGCGCGACGGGGCCATGGCCAGATGGCGGTTCTCGCCTTCGCCCACCATGGCTTCGGCGAAGTCGCGTTCCCATTGCGGGCCCAGGGTGAGCAGCGGCAGATTGCCATCGGGGCCCAGATTGGCCGCGCAGAGCTGGCGCGCCAGACGGCTGCGGACGTGCTCGGCAATGGTCTGCACCGAACGGCCATTGCCGGCAATTTCGGCGACGCCTTCGAGGATGGTCGACAGATCGCGGATCGAGATGCGTTCGTTGAGCAGGGTTTGCAGCACGCGCTGCACGCCCGATACCGTAATCAGGCTGGGCACGATGTCCTCGACCAGCTTTTGCTGTTCCTTGGGCAGGCCGGACAGCAGGGACTGCACATTAGCGTAGCTGAGCAGGTCCGCCACATTGGTCTTGAGTACTTCGGTCAGATGGGTGGAAATGACCGTGGATGGATCGATGATGGACAGACCGCGCAGCTCGGCTTCGTCGCGTAGCGCCGGTTCGATCCAGGTTGCCGGCAGCCCAAAGGTCGGCTCGGTGGTGTGATGGCCGGGCAGATCGATCTGATTGCCATAGGGGTCCATGACCATGAGCTGGTTGGCAAAGATCTCGCCGGCGCCGGCTTCGACTTCCTTGATGCGCACTTTGTAGCTGTTGGGCTCAAGCTGCATGTTGTCCAGGATGCGGACGGGCGGCATGACAAAGCCAAGCTCGGTGGCCAGCTGGCGGCGCAGGGCCTTGATCTGTTCGGTAAGGCGGTCGGAGCCGTTCTCGTCTTCCTTGACCAGGCTGAGCAGGCCATAGCCGAGTTCGAGCTTGAGCTCGTCAATCTTGAGGCTGTCGGTAATGGGCTGTTCGTCAGCCTGCCCCTGGCCGCCGGGCAGGGCCGGGGCCTTGGTGGTGGCTTCCAGTTCGGCGTCGGCGATGCGCTCATCCTTGGCACGGGCCGAGCGCCAGGCGACATAGCCCACCGTGCCCGAGATCAGCAGGAAGGGCACGACTGGCATGCCTGGCAGGAAGGCCAGCAGGCCCATGACGGCCGAGGACATGCCCAGTGCGCGTGGATAGCCGGTGAACTGAGCCGACAGGGCCTTGTCGGCCGAACCGGTAACGCCGGACTTGGACACCAGGATACCGGCAGCGGTGGAGACGATCAGGGCAGGGATCTGGGAAACCAGACCGTCACCAATGGTGAGCAGGGTATAGACATTGCCCGCTTCGGAAACGGACAGGCCTTCCTGCATCATGCCGATGAAAATGCCGGCGATGACGTTGATGAAGGTGATGATCAGGCCGGCAATGGCATCGCCACGCACGAATTTGGAGGCACCGTCCATGTTACCGAAAAAGGCGCTTTCGCCTTCCAGCTCGGCGCGGCGCTTCTTGGCGGTGTCCTCGTCGATCAGGCCGGCGCTGAGATCGGCGTCGATGGCCATCTGCTTGCCGGGCATGGCGTCCAGGCTGAAGCGGGCGGCCACTTCGGCGATACGGCCCGAACCCTTGGTGATGACGATGAAGTTGACCAGTACCAGAATGGAAAACACCACCACGCCGATGACGAAATTGCCGCGCATGACGAAGTTGCCGAAGGCTTCGATGACGTGGCCAGCCGCCGCGGTGCCGGTATGGCCTTCGGCCAGGATCAGGCGTGTGGTGGCCAGGTTCAGGCCCAGGCGCAGCATGGTGGCGATCAGCAGAACCGTTGGAAACGATGAGAATTCCAGCGGCTTCTGAATGAACAGTGCCGTCATCAGGATCATTACCGAGAAGACGATCGAGATGGCCAGAAGGCCATCGAGCAAGACCGGCGGCATCGGCACGATGAGGATGACGATGAGGCCCATGACGCCTGTCGCCAGGGCGATATCGCCCGAGCGCAGCATGTCCACAATCGAGGCAGCCGATGGAATCTTGAACGGCGCTCGTGTGGGGCCTGTGGGCAGGTCGGTCATCTAGGTCCTAAGCGACTGAGCGCCGTTCACCGGGATCAGGCACCTTGGTACCTTCGTCGGCATATTGGTTGAGCTTGTTGCGCAGCGTGCGAATCGAGATGCCCAGAATATTGGCCGCATGCGTGCGGTTGCCCAGCGTGTGATCAAGGGTATCCAGTATCAAATCACGCTCGACATCGGCCACGGTGCGGCCGACCAGGGCCGCCGACATGGTCTGGGCCGTCTGGGCCAGCTGCGCTGATAGCGAGCTGGCCGCGGCGACTTCGTTCAAACCCATGCCATCCGGCAGCACAATGGCATCGGGACCGATGACATCGCCTGACGAGAGCAACACCGCGCGGTGCAACGTGTTTTCCAGCTCACGGACATTTCCCGGCCAGGGGGCCTTGAGCAGGGCAGCACGGGCGTCCGGGGACAGGACGCGCGGGGGCAGGCCATTGGCCTTGGCATATTTGTCGACAAAATGCTCGGACAGCGCAGCAATATCGCCGGGGCGATCGCGCAGGGCAGGGAGCTTGAGATTGACGACGTTAAGACGGAACAGCAGATCTTCGCGGAAGCTGCCCTCACGGACAGCATCGCTGAGATTGCGGTTGGATGTAGCCAGAATTCGGATATCGACGGGAACGGGCTTGGTGCCGCCGACGCGGTCGATCAGGCGTTCCTGAATGGCGCGCAGCAGCTTGGACTGCAGGCGTACGTCCATCTCGCTGATTTCGTCGAGCAGCAGGGTGCCGCCCGAGGCTTCCTCGAACTTGCCGATGCGGCGGGCGATGGCACCGGTGAACGAGCCCTTTTCATGGCCGAACAGCTCGGATTCCAGCAGCGCTTCGGGAATGGCCGCGCAGTTGATGGAAATGAAGGGCTTGTTGGCGCGCTTGGAGCGGGCGTGAACGTATTTGGCGATCACTTCCTTACCGGTGCCGCTCTCGCCGGTGATCAGGATCGAGGCATCGGAGCCGGCGATCTGGTCGGCCATCTTGACCACGCGTTCCATGGCCGGATCGCGGAACAGGAATTCGGCACTGTCGCGGGCCACGGCGGCGATAACGGCTGCAATCAGCTCGGCATCGGGCGGCAGGGGGATGTATTCCTTGGCGCCGGCGCGGATGGCGTTAACGGCGGCGGCGGCATTGGCCTCAACGCCGCAGGCGACCACGGGAATGGCAATGCGCTCAGCTTCGAGCCCGGCGATGAGCCCGGCAATATCCATGACCACATCGACCAGCAGGAGATCGGCACCGCGACCGGCGCGCAGGGCAGCCAGGGCGATTTCGACGGAGGGGGCGTGTGCCACCTTGGCACCGCCATTCATAGCCATCTTGGTGGCTTCGCTGAGCTGGCCTTCGAGGGCCCCGATGATGAGCAGACGCATCCTGAGTGCCTCCCTTATTGCGGCTTGATGATTTCGGTCATGGTGACGCCGAGCTTGGACTCGACCAGCACGATTTCGCCGCGTGCCACCAGCCGTTCATTGATGAAGATTTCGACGGCCTCGCCAACCTGGCGGTCCAGCTCGATCACGGTGCCGGTATCGAGCTTGAGCAGGTCCGAGACAGCCATCTTGGTGCGTCCCAATACGACCGAGATGCGGACGGGGACGTCAAAGACGGCTTCAAGATCTGCCGCGCTGCGTTCGACATAGGCCTCAGGCCCGTCTTCCTTGACACTGGCCAGCATCTCTTCGAAGTTGATGCCGCCGTCTTCGGTATCGGCGCCGGGTTCGTTATCAGAATCGCTCAATGGCCACTCTCCTGTGCAATGGTCTTGCCGGACTTGGCGGCGAGGTAGGCGGAAATTTTCTTGTCGATGTCCTTGGACACGGCGCCGATATCGCGGACCAGACCGCCATCGACCCATTCCAGCTTGCCGTCACCGACGCGCTGGTCGGGATCGCCCATGACCACCAGACGGCCTGAAAAGCCCGAGGTCTTCATGTGCTCGGTGGCGATGTCGCGAATGCCGTCGGCAATCGAGGGATGGCAGCGCACGACCAGATGCGGCACGCCGCCCAGGCTCTGCATGCATTCGGCAATCAGCGCATCGAGCTCGACAGTGGGGTAGCGGGCCAGAAGATGCAGGGCCAGCTTGCGCCCGACAGTGCTGGCCAGATCGATGGCTTCGCGCTGCGCCTGAGCGGTCGCATCGTCGAGGGCAGCGGCCATTTCGGCGCCATGGGTGGCCAGCATGCCCGCGGCAGACGCCAGGGTCTGGGCCGCCTGGGCAGTTGCCGAACGCTCGCCTTCGGCCAGTCCTTCGGCAAAAGCCTGTTCGCGCGCCTGGGCGACCAGCATGGCGACCATGTCTTCGGGCACGGTCGGCTTGGCTGGGGCGGCCTTGGTCTTCTGCCCCATATCGAGATCAAAATTGAAACGTGCGGGTTGTGCCACTTACGCCACCATCTGATCGTCGGCTTTGGTCTTCATGATCACGATGTCGCCCTTGGCAGCGAGATCCTTGGCCGTGGAGACCATGCGGCCCTGGGCTTCGTCGACATCCTTGAGGCGGACGGGGCCCATGACTTCCATGTCGTCCTTGAGCAGCTTGGCTGTGCGGCCGGACATGTTCTCGAAGAAGGTCTCCTTGATCGCGTCGTTGGCGCCCTTGAGCGCCATGGCGAGTTCCTTTTTGTCCATGCGGGCCAGCAGCGTCTGAATGGCGGAGGATTCAAGCTTGGCCAGATCCTCGAAGGTGAACATCAGCGCCTTGATGCGCTCGGCATCGTCGCGATTGTTCTCCTCGAGCGTGGTGATGAAGCGCGCTTCGGTCTGGCGATCGAAGGCGTTGAAGATTTCGGCCATCTGTTCGTGGCTGTCGCGGCGCTTGGAGTGGTTGAGCGTGGACATGAATTCGGTGCGCAGGGTGGACTCGATCTTTTCGAGGATTTCCTTTTGCACCGGGTCAAGGCCGAGCATGCGCTGGACGACGTCCATGGCCAGCTCTTCGGGCAGCACGGCGAGTACCTGGGAGGCGTGCTCGGTGGCAATCTTGGAGAGCACCACGGCGATGGTCTGGGGGTATTCGTTCTTGAGATAGGCGGCCAGCACGTCGGCCTGCACGTTGGACAGCTTTTCCCACATATTGCGGCCGGCGGGGCCGCGGATCTCTTCCATGATGGAATCGACCTTGTCCTGGCTGAGGAAGCTGAGCAGCAGGCGTTCGGTGGAATCGGTATTGCCCGAGAGCGAGCCGTTGGAGGACACCGCGGTCACAAACTCGACCATCAGGTCATCGAGCATTTCCTGGGTGATGGGGCCAAGGCGCACCATGGCACGGCTGAGCTGCTTGACCTCAAGCTCGTCGAGCTCGTCAAAGATGGGCTTGCCGTAATCGGGACCCAGCGCCAGCAACAGGGCTGCGGCCTTTTCGTCACCGGTCAGGACGCGGGTGGTGGTGGCGTCATTGACGACCAGCTGGCCCGGGGCCTTGGCGGCGTCGGGCTGCTGAGCGGGTTCACCTGATTGGGATACGAGGGCCATGATCGTTACGCTGCACTACCAAGCCAGTCGCGCACGATCAGTGCGGCCTGCTTGGGGTTTTCTTCAACGAGGTCGCCGACCATTTTGAGCGTCTGGAGCTGTGTTTCGCCCATCGACTTGGCGTTGGCGACCCATGCGGGGGTCTTGTCCTTGGGTTCGTCGGGCTCCTCGTTGATCACACGGCCATCGGGGCCCAGTGTACCAGCGTGGCCGACTTCAGCCGCTGATGGCAGCGACAAAGGCTTGGTTTCGGGTGTCAGCACCTTCTTGAGCAGCGGGCGCATCACGAAGAAGACCAGCGCCAGCGCGATGAGCAGGGTGACGGCCATTTCGGCGCCATTCATCAGGTCGTCGCGGGTGAAGTCGAGCAGGCCGCCGGAAGCATCGGTGCCCGGTGCTGCCAGCTCGGGCCGCTCGGCAAACTGCATATTGACCACTTCGACGCTGTCGCCGCGGGTCTCCGAATAGCCCACAGCAGAGCGCACCAGGGTCAGGATCTGAGTGACTTCCTCGGCGCTGCGGGGTGCGTAGGTGACGTTGCCATCTCCTTCGTCGGTATAGACGCCATCGACAACCACGGCGACCGAGAGGCGCTTGATCTGGCCTGCTTCGGTAACGGCGGTCTGGGTGGTCTTGGAGATTTCGTAATTGGTCACTTCCTCGGTGGAAGTGCCCTTTTCGGTAGCGGTGTTGCCGTTATTGCCGCTGGCGCCGGGCAGTTCATTGGCAACGGTGACCTGACCATCGGCGCCGCCCGAGAGGTTTTCGGTTTCACGGATCTGGCTGGAGCGGACGACCTGGGATTCGGGGTCGAAGGTTTCCTGGGTGGTGGTGGAGCGGTTGAAATCGATCTCGGCGCTGACTTCAACGCGAGCCCGACCGGCGCCAACCACATTGGCCAGCATGTCCTCGACGCGGGTGCGCATGCGGTTTTCGTAGCTGAGCGTGCGCTCGGCTGCCTGACCGGACAGGGCGCCTTCAGCGTCATCGCCCGAACCGGACGCCAGCAGATTGCCCTGATCATCGACGATGGCGACGTGGGTCGGGCTCATGCCCTCAATGGCCGAGGAGACCATGTGCTGAATGGCGCGAATTTCGCCCGAAGCCAGTTCGCCCCGCACCGAGAGCACGATGGAGGCCGTTGGGTCCTTGCGTTCGCGGCGGAACAGTTCGCGCTCGGGCAGCACCAGATGCACGCGGGCCGACTTGATGCGGGTCAGCGAGTTGATGGTGCGGGCCAGTTCGCCTTCAAGGGCACGGACATTGTTGATGTTCTGAACGAAGCTGGTGGCGCCCAGGGTCGACTGCTGATCGAAGATCTCATAGCCGACCTGACCGCGCTGGGGCAGGCCCGAGCCGGCCAGGGTCATGCGCAGCGTGGTGATCTGGTCGCGCGGCACCAGAATGGTATCGCCTTCGCCCCGCAGCTCGTAGGGCGTGTTCATCGTCTGCAGTTCGCTGATGATGGCCGAGGAGTCTTCCAGGCTCAGCCCGGTATAGAGTGGC
Organism: Devosia litorisediminis; assembly: GCF_018334155.1. Lineage (NCBI taxonomy): Bacteria > Pseudomonadati > Pseudomonadota > Alphaproteobacteria > Hyphomicrobiales > Devosiaceae > Devosia > Devosia litorisediminis. The sequence goes on from NZ_JAGXTP010000001.1 coordinate 243,073, forward strand.
GCCAGGTTCGGGGTCTGGGCCCGCATGATCAGAAAGGCAAAGAAGCCGAGCATGAGCACAGCGACCGTCGCCATAGCTGCCAGTCGCGGCAATCCTATGCGGTTCATCAACTGTGTGAAATTGTCCAAGCCGGCACTCGATTCAAACTGGGCTGATTCAAACGCAAATCTGCGCGGTGATCGCTGGGCAAAAATTACCTAGCTGGTGGTAAACAGAGTCTTAACGAATTGTTGCGGAATGCAATTTCCGGCAGAAAATGCCGAGCTAAGTGAATGAAAGGTTCTCTTCCATGCTCAAAATCCTGGGCCGAGTGACGTCAATCAACGTGCGCAAGGCGCTTTGGGCGCTCGATGAACTGGGTGTGCCCTATGAACGCGAAGACTGGGGACAACCCCTGCGCGACCCCCGCGTGCCCGAGTTTCTGGCGCTCAATCCCAATGGGCAGGTGCCGGTACTGATCGAGGATGATTTCGTGCTCTGGGAGAGCATCGCGATCATGGGTTACATCAATCAGGCCCATGGCAAGGGGGCGTTGCTGCCCGAAACGGCGCGTGAGCAGGCGCTGGTGATGCAGTGGGTGGAATGGCAAAATACCGAACTGGGTGCCCATTGGGGCTATCCGCTGCGGGCGATCATCCGCAAGGAACCGGGCTATGACAATGCTGACGCCCTGGCGAAAAGCATCGCGCTATGGGCCGGCAAGATGGCGATCATCGAGGCGCATCTGGCCAAGGGCGGGGCGTTTGTGGTGGGCGAGTGCTTTTCGCTGGCCGATATTGCCATCACGCTAGGATTGCATCGCTGGTTTGCCATCCCCTTTGAGCATGCGCCCATGCCGGCCGCGCAGGCCTATTATGAGCGCATGATGGAGCGGCCAGCGGCCAAGGCCTGGCTGGCTCCGCAGACGCCCTGAGGGGGCCGCACAACAGCAAAGCCCGCCCGGAGAACCGGGCGGGCTTTGAAAATCTGAGCTACGAGCCTTTCGGCTCAGCCTTCGCGGTAGTGCTGGATCCAGGTTGTCCGCAATCCAGCCAGTCCATGCTTGTCGATAGCCGCTTGCCAATTCAAGAATTCATCGACGCTAAGCGTGTAACGGTCGCATGCCTCTTCGAGGCTAAGCAAACCGCCGCGCACAGCAGCGACGACTTCGGCTTTACGGCGAATGACCCACCTCCGCGTATTAGCGGGGGGAAGATCTGCAATCGTGAGCGGACTTCCGTCCGGTCCGATAACGTACTTAACGCGAGGTCGCATCTGTACGGTCATTTTACTCTCTACTCAAACCTGACCATATGATGAGTAGACTAGGCCAACTGCCTTAAAATTCGACTAAGGGGAAACTTACAACTGGTTAAGGCCAGCCCCGAATTCCCCAAGCGCCGGTTCACTTTTTTCATGAATGCGAAAGGCCACCCGGAGGTGGCCTGACGGAAGGATCGGTGATGGGGGGGAACCACTTGCTAGCTGGTGGTTTCAGCCTGTTCCTGGTCGCCCACGGTGGTGGTCGAGGTCGGTGGCAGGCGCACGTCGGTCACGTCGGTGATGGCCACCTTGCGTGACCCAACGGTCAGGATTGGGACACTACCGGTGAAGTCCACGCCGGAGGCGATGCCGATCGAAGAGGTTGTTACGTCAACAGTGCGACCCTGAACGTTGCTGCCCTTGATGTCGATTGTGTAGATGCCATTGGGCTGGGTATTGCCGTCGCTGCCCATGCCATCCCAGCGGAAGGTGCCGGGGCCTGCATTGAGCGAGCCGGTTTCGGTGTACACCACGCTGCCGCCGGCATTCTTGATGGTGACGGTGGCGTTGGCGACCTGGGCTTCGGCATTATAGGACCAGAACACGGCTTCCTTGTCGGTCAGCTCGCCCGTCTTGCCGGTGGAGGTCACCTGTTTGCCAATATAGGAGACAGCATCGGACTTGGCGGTATTCTGACCGGCCAGCATCAGGGTCTCAAGGAACTCATTGGCCTTGAGCTGCTGCTCGACGCCGGAGAACTGCACCAATTGCTGGGTGAACTGGTTAGTGTCGAGCGGATCGAGTGGATTCTGGTTCTTGAGCTGTGTGGTCAAGATGTTGAGGAAGGTGTCGAAATTGTCCGCGATACCGGCGCGGGCTGTCGATGTACTTGATGTGCCGGTACCTGAAACGCCACTGACTGCCATGACATCTACTCCTTACGCGATGATGTTGACGCCGCTCGCCGTGAGGCTGCCGCGATAGAGGTTGACGGTTGGGGGCGGCGCTTCTTCGATATCGCCGGCGCCCATGCCGTTCAGACTGAATTTCTGGCCCTGATCGTCGCGACCCTGCTGCTGGCCGCCACTGAAGGGGTTCTGCTTGAGCGAGAATTCGAGATTGGTCTTGGCGCCATCGAGGCCCGCCTGCTGCAGCGCCTTTTCCAGTGCGCGCTGGTCGCGCTGCATCAGATCGAGCGTTTCGGATTTTTCTACCACCAGACGGGCATTGATCTGGCCGCCCTTGTCGATATCGAGCCGGACGTCGATGCGGCCCAGTTCAGGGGGGTCGAGCCGCATCTGAAAGCGCGTATTGCCCTCATTGACCTGACGGACCAGCTCGAACGCCAATTGGGGCAGGTTGAGCTGTTGCTGGCTGGTCTGATAGCCGGGCTGAACGGCGCGTGTTGCCACGGCGTCGATGCGCACGGCCTGCGGGGCCGCCTGGGTTGCTGCCTGCGCCTCGGCACGCTCCGCGTCGGTCGCTGCGGCAACGGGTGTTGCGGCAGGTGCCTTGGCGTCGATGGGCTTTTTGTCTTCGGCAGGCTTGTCGCCAGCGCGATCGCCGGTTTCGGCGTCGGACTGATTGCCGGTGGCGGCGGCCGTCAGCTTGATATCTGCCTCGGCGCCCTCGGTGGTTTCGCTGGTGGCGGCCGGCGCGGTGGTGCCGCTGGCGTCGGCCTTGCCGGTCAAGGTTGGTTCGGTGAGCTTGAGCGCAGGGGCCGCCAGAGACTGGGTGGCCGCGCTGGTTTCAAGCTTGGGCGCGGGGTTGACCAGCTTGGCCAGAGCCGCTTGCAGATCGGCATCGAAGCTGTCATCGGCCTGCAGGCCCATAGCCGCCAGATCATCGGCGCTGACCGCGCCGCTATTGAGTTGCTGCAACAGTGCAACGAGCTTCTCGCTGACCGACTTGACGATGGCGGACAGCTCGGCACTGGCCGCTGGTCCGACTTCGCCGGCCAGCATGGTCTGGGCCAGCGGTGCCAGCGCCTGGGTCAATTGCGCCGCTGCATTGCCGTCGCCATCCACGATGGCGGTGGTGAGCGCGGTCAGATCGTCCAGGCCGGCGGTGGCGGACAGATCGATATTGAATTTGGCGGAAAGCCCTTCGAGCGCTTCATTGATGTGGGTGAGCAGTTCCGGGTCGACGGTCTCGCCAGCGTCGATTGCCTGCTTGAGGTTGGCCAGGCTGTTCACCAGATCGGTGAGCAGGGCCTTGGCCTCATCGGTTGTTTCAATTGGCGCAGTAGCATCGATGACCGCGGCGACTGCCTCGGGGTCTTCACCGCCCGCCTGGGTGTCCTTGCCCCAGCCTATGCCCTTGATCAGGTCGGCCACTGCACTCAGGCTCAGCGTGGGCTTGGCGCCGCCGTCGGCCTTGGTATCGGCGGCTTTGTCGCCGCCACCGAGCATGGCCGCAAATGCGCCCATCACGCCGGGCTCGGTTTCAGCCGTACCCTGGGCGTTGAGCGCCTTGGTGGTCGTGATGCCGGCCGGGGCCTTGGATGTAACGGTCAGATGAGATGCCACGTGTTTGGGCTCGCAAAAAGAGACTAGTCCGCCCAGTTCAATGCAAGCGCCTTGCCAAGTCGGCATCTGGTCAGAAAACGCATGTGCAAGAATGGCTTAGCGCAAGCGCAGTGGGCCAGGGCGCTGCGCTTGATCGTCCCAAGGGGCAAATCTTGCCGGGCAATTGTTGCGACAGGGCCGGGAAACCGCTATCTAGCGCCTACCAAAATTTGGTCCGCTGGCCCTTGAACCCAACCGGATACAGGAAACAGATGAACTCGCTTGATATTGCCAAGCGCCCTGAAGACACGCGCGTTGTCGTCGCGATGTCGGGTGGCGTGGATTCCTCGGTCGTGGCGGGGCTATTGGCCCAGCAGGGCTATGACGTCGTCGGCGTCACACTGCAACTCTATGATCATGGCGAGGCTACCCATCGCAAAGGCGCGTGTTGCGCGGGGCAGGATATTCACGATGCGCGCCGCGTCGCTGCAGCACTGAACATTCCCCATTATGTGCTCGATTACGAAGAGCGCTTCAAAAAGAGCGTGATCGCGCCGTTTGCCAATGCCTATCAGCAGGGCGAAACGCCGGTGCCGTGCATTGCCTGCAACCAGTCGGTCAAGTTCGTGGACCTGATGGCGGTGGCCCAGGATCTGGGTGCCGATGTGCTGGCGACGGGGCATTATGTGCAGTCGCGGCTGGGCGAGGACGGGCGGCGGCAATTGTTCCGGCCGGTCGATGCCGAGCGCGACCAGACCTATTTCCTGTTCGCCACGACGCAGGACCAGCTGAATTATCTGCGCTTTCCGCTGGGCGGGATGAGCAAGGCGGCGGTGCGCGAAATGGCGCGCGAGATGGGGCTTGAGATTGCTGAAAAGCACGACAGCCAGGACATCTGCTTTGTGCCGCAGGGCAAATATGCCGACATTATCCGCAAGATGCATCCCGAGGCGGTGGCGACCGGCGAGATTGTGCATCTGGATGGCCGCGTGCTGGGCAGCCATGAGGGAATCGTCAATTACACGATCGGGCAGCGCAAGGGGCTGGGCATTGCAGCCGCCGAGCCGCTCTATGTGATCAAGCTCGACTACAAGACGCGTCAGGTGATTGTCGGGCCGCGTGAAGCGCTCAAGACCCATACAGTGCGGCTGCGCAACGTGAACTGGCTTGGCGGCACGCCGCTGGCCGAACTGAGCGCTGGCAATGGCGCGCCGGTCGAGGTCAAGATCCGCTCAACCACCGGCCCGCAATCGGCGGTGATCCAGAGCCGCGATGGCGAGGTGTTCGTGACGCTGGTGAGCGGCGAATATGGCGTGTCCCCCGGACAGGCCTGCGTGTTCTATGCCGATGACAGCGCCACGTCCGAAGTCTGGGGTGGCGGTTTTATCGCCGAGGCCGTGCCGCAGGTATTTGCGGCTGCCTGAGGATAATTATTCGGCTGGCGCCTCGGCTGAGGTGGCGGCCGCTTCAGCCCTGGCCTCATTGGCGGCTTCCTTGAGCTGCTGATAGGAGCTCAGCCCACCCATGGCGGTGGAAATGGCGATCAGCACCACCAGCACGCCCATGGCCAGCAGGAACAGGCGCGTGCGGTTGAGCTTGAACGGGCTGGGCTTGGGATCTGTCATGGCGATGGCTTCTCAAAAAATATCTGCATTGGACCCAAAGCTATTGGGGCGCAGCGGCGTCTTACCACTAGAGTGGCAATTCCGGTAGGCGCGAGTGCAGGCAGCAGTGACGGGACCAGACCCCGAAATACCGATTGATCAGGCCGCGCTGACGCAGGGGCTGGTGGTGCGCGCGCAGAACGGCGATGCGGCTGCGTTCGGCGCGTTGATCGCGGCCCATTATGATCGCATCCACCGGGTGGCCTGGAAATGGAGCGGCAATGCCAGCGATGCCGAAGACATTGCCCAGGACGTCTGCGTCAAGCTGGGCCGGGTGATCGGGCAATTTGATGGTCGCTCGGCGTTTTCCAGCTGGGTGTATCGCATCACCATCAATGCGGTGCGCGATCTGCAGCGGCAATCCACGCGGCGCGCGCGCCATGCCGAGGCCTATGCCGAGGTCGCGCCGGACGATCACCCTGCCGAACAGGAAGCTGCGGCAACCTCGGTCCAGCTATGGGCGGCGGTGCGGCGGCTGCCCGAGAAACAGCGCGATGCGGTGCTGTTGGTCTACGCCGAAGAGTTGAGTCACGCGGCGGCGGCCGAGATCATGGGCATTGGTGAGGCCACCGTGTCGTTTCATGTCCACCAGGCGCGCAAGACCCTGAGAGGGTTGCTATGAGCAACGAACATCCAAACGATCCATTTGAGCAGCTGCGCGGGGCCACTGCACCGACGCCCGATGCTGATGCGCGGCAGAAAGCGCTGGCGGCGGGAATGGCCGCTTTTGCCGGTGCGCAGGAAAAATCGAATGCACCAACCCAAGGAATGGACTGGGGGCAGCGTCTCACTGCCATCATCACTTCCTTGAAAGGGAAATCGATCATGGATCTGCGTATCCCCATTGGTACTGCCGCCATCGCCCTGCTCGTTCTGCCGCTGGGCTATCAGCTTTATTCGAGCACCTCGCTGACGCCCAGTGCACCCGCTGCACAGCGCAATGTGGCGCCCTTGGCACCCAGCGAGATCAAAGAGGCGTTGGCGGTGGCCGAGCCTGCGCCGGTGTTGAGCGATCAACTGATGAGCACTGCCGATGCGCCCCAGCCAGCAGCGGCAAGCAAGGCCGCGCCCATGGGGCAGATTGCCCGCAACACGGTGCCGATGGTAATGGCCGAAAGCGATGCCATTGGTGGGGCCATGCCGGCGCCATCGCTGGCCATGGCGCCGGCAGATCCGAGCGGGGACGTGTTCAGCGACTTTGACGAGCAGCGGCTGCAAGTGGTGGCCGATGCGCCGGTGTCGACCTTTTCGGTTGATGTCGACACGGCCAGCTATGCCTATGTGCGGCGGATGCTGGAGGACGGGCTGCTGCCCGAGCCCGATGCGGTGCGTATTGAAGAGCTGCTGAATTACTTCCCCTATGACTATGCGCCAGCGAGCAGCGCAGCGGTGCCGTTTCAGCCCAGCGTGGTGGTTTATCCCACGCCTTGGAACCCGGACACGCAATTGCTGCAGATCGGCATCAAAGGCTATGTGCCGCCGACCGAGGCGGACACGCCGAGCAATCTGGTGTTTCTGATCGACACATCGGGCTCTATGAATGCGCCGGACAAACTGCCGCTGCTCAAGCGCGCCTTCGGGTTGCTGGTTGAGCAACTGGACGCGCGCGACAGTGTTTCGATCGTGGTCTATGCGGGGTCTGCCGGTGTGGTGCTGGAGCCGACGGCTGCGAGCGAGAAGGCCAAGATCCTGGCCGCGCTGGATGATCTCGCCGCTGGTGGCGGCACAGCCGGCGCCGCAGGTATCAGCCTGGCCTATCAGCTGGCCGAACAGGCCAAGGTCGAGGGCGGCACCAATCGGGTAATCCTGGCCACCGATGGCGACTTCAATGTGGGGATTGATGATCCCGATGCGCTGGAGGACTTCATCAAGACCCAGCGGGACGGTGGCGTCACCCTGTCGGTGCTGGGTTTTGGCCGGGGCAATCTGGATGATGCGACCATGCAGGCGCTGGCGCAGAACGGGAATGGCAATGCCAGCTATATCTCAAGCTTCCGCGAAGCCCAGAAGGTGCTGGTGGAGGAGGGCGGTTCGACCTTGGACATGATCGCCAAGGATGTGAAGGTGCAGGTCGAGTTCAACCCGGCCAGCGTCGCGGAATATCGCCTGATCGGCTATGAAACCCGCGCCCTCAACCGTGAAGACTTCAACAATGATGCGGTTGATGCCGGCGATGTCGGGGCCGGGCATAATGTGACTGCGCTATATGAGATCACGCCTGTCGGTTCGCCCGGCGCACTGGTGGATCCGCTGCGTTATGGCAGCGATGCCCAGGCAGGGGACGCTGAGGGCGAAATCGCGTTTCTCAAGATGCGCTACAAGCTGCCCGACAGCGATGTCAGCCAGCTGATCGAACAGCCCGTGACCGCCGATCTGGCCTATGGCGATATTGCCGATGCCGGGGTGGACCAGAAGTTTGCCGCCGCGGTGGCCGCGTTCGGGCAGAAGCTGAAGGGCTCCGATTATGGTCAGGCCTTGGGTTGGGACGATATTGCTGCCCTGGCGCAGGCCGGCCGGGGCGCCGATGAGAGCGGCTATCGCGCCGAATTCATCCAGTTGGTCCGCACGGCGGCCCTGCTCAAGCCCGACACGGCTGCCGCGTGCCGCGCCACGGCCGAGACGGCCTGCGAATAGACACAAAAAGCCCCCGGCCGCCGGGCCGGGGGCAGATGCTTCAAGCCTAGTCGAGTGGCTTGAGATTGGCCTCGATGCTGGCGCGCTGGCCTTCAAGGAATGGGGGCAGCGACAGGGTTGCGCCCAGCGATTCCATGGGCTCGTCGGTGGCGAAGCCGGGAACGTCAGTGGCAATCTCGAACAGGATGCCATTGGGCTCGCGGAAGTAGAGCGAGGTAAAGTAGAAACGCTCGACCTCGCCACTGGAGCGAATGCCAGCCTGGGTCACACGATCGATCCACAGCCGCAGGCTGTCCTGATCGGGCGTGCGGAAGGCGACATGGTGGACGCCACCGGCACCGGGACGGGCTGGGCCCATATTGGGATCGACCACGACATGGAGTTCTGCACCCGGACCGCCGGGGCCCATTTCAAAGACATGGGTTTCAGCGGTGTGGCTGGTGGTGGCGTAGGAGCGGACCTTGCGCATGTTCATCACCTGGGTGAGGACAGCCTCGGTACGGTCCAGCCGGGGCACGGCCATGCTGATCGGACCCAGACCAATGATCTGGCGCTCTGCGGGTACGGGCGACTTGGCCCAGGGCACAACCTTGTTGGCTTCATCAATGACCATGCAGAAACGCTGGCCTTCGAAATCCTCGAAATCGAGCGAGAGCTGCCCGTTGCGCTCCTTGATCGCGCTGGTGCCGACATTGTGGCCCTGCAGGTGGTCTTTCCACCAGTTCAGGCTGTCCAGGCTATCGACGCGCAGGCCGGTGCGGCTGACGGTGTGATTGCCCCGCTGCTCGCGCACGGTATCGAAATCGAAGAAGGTCAGATCGGCACCGGGGGAGGCAACGCCGTCACCATAGAACAGGTGATAGGCGGTGGTCTGGTCCTGATTGACCGTCTTCTTGATCAGTCGCATGCCCAGGGTCTTGGTATAGAAGGCCAAATTCTTCTTCGGCTCGGCGGTGACCGCCGTGAGGTGATGGATACCTCCGAGTTCGAGCGTCATGGTGAAGTCTCCTGTGGTGGCGCAGGGGGCGCCGTGTCTGTTGGCCTAGATGTAGTGCACATTAGCGGGCTTGTGCAGCGGTCCAATTAGGACAGACTGATGTCGATTTTTGAACAACGGGCATTTGATCACTGCCAAGGGGCTGCAAGCCGCTTGACAGCCGCAGGCGCCAAACCTAAATAGGCCGCACTTACGCAGCGCGGGTCACCCGGCGGGCGTAACGCCTTATGGCGGAGTAGCTCAGTTGGTTAGAGCAGTGGAATCATAATCCATGTGTCCCCAGTTCAAATCTGGGCTTCGCTACCAATTTCAAACCCTCAGAGACCGAACGGTTTCTGGGGGTTTTTGGTTTCTGGTGTTCAGTACCGGCTAATGGACTCCGCCTTTGAAGTTTCGTCACTCCCATCTGGTATGGTAGCGGCGGCTGGTGCATGGTGGCCGCGTCTTTACTGAGGGGTTTGCCATGCCGTTTCCTGATCTGATTCAGCCCGAACTCGGGGCCTATAATAGTGCGGTCGAAACGCCGGGGGATTTCTCTGCGTTCTGGGCGAGCACGATTGCCGAAGCGCGGGCGATTGGCGGGACCGTCAGCATGGAGCCGGTGGCCAGTTCGCTCAAGGCCGTCGAGGTGTTCGACGTGACATTCCCCGGCTTTGGCGGGCATCCGGTCAAGGCCTGGCTGATGCTGCCGACGCAGCGGAGCGGGCGGCTGCCGCTAGTAGTACAGTTTCAGGGTTATGGCGGCGGGCGGGGATTTCCACATGAGCAATTGCATTGGACCGCTTCGGGCTATGCCTATCTGCGCATGGATACGCGCGGGCAGGGCAGTGGCTGGAGCACGGGCACAACGGCCGACCCGGTGGGCTCGACGGCGTCGCTGCCGGGGGTGATGACCAAGGGCATTCTGGACAGACACGACTATTATTATCGCCGCCTGTTCACCGACGGGGTGCGGGCGATTGATGCCATGGTGGCGCAGGACTTTGTCGATGCCAGCCGGATCGCGGTGTGTGGCGGCAGCCAGGGCGGCGGCATCACGCTGGCGGTGGCGGGGATCGACGAGCGTGTGGCGGCAGCAATGCCCGATGTGCCGTTCCTGTCGGACTTTCCGCGCGCCGTAGCCAAGGCGCAGCGAGACCCCTATGGCGAGTTGGTGCGGTTTATGGCCCAACATCGCGACAAGAAGTCCCAAGTGTTTGAAACACTGCGCTATTTCGATGGGGTATGCTTTGCCCGGCAGGCCAAGGCGCCGGCGCTGTTTTCGGTGGCGCTGATGGATGATATCTGTCCGGCATCAACGGTTTACGGCGCCTATAACGCCTATGGCGGCAGCGACAAGACGATCCACGAATATGAGTTCAACAATCACGAAGGCGGCGGGCCTTTTCAGGAGCGCGAGCAGATGAAGTGGCTGGGGCAGCGCTTTGGTGTGTAGGGGATAATTGCCGAAAGGGCTTGCCTTGCGCAAGAAACGCAAATATTGCGTAGATAGCAAGTGAGGCAGACCCGTGGCAGTGCAGAAGCGCGCAAATCAGGCCGACATTGCTGAGCGCCTCGGCGTTTCGGTAAGCACGGTATCGCGTGCGCTGGCCAATGAAATCGGCATTAGCGACGTGGTGCGGCGCGATGTGCAGCGCATGGCGCGCACGCTGGGCTATAAATCCAAGCATATCACAGGGGCGGCGAGCGGGGATAAGCGCGCGGTCGCGCTGGTGCCGCTGGGCAGTGCGACCAGCGGGCTGTCGGGGTTTTATTTCGGTATTGTCGAGGGCATGCGCCAGCAGGCTGCCGAGGCGGGGATGACGCTGGATGTGCGGCTGGTCAATGACCAGATGGTGACGCTGGACATGATCCGCAAACAGCTGGCGCAGGCCGATGCAGGCGGCGTGCTGCTGGCCGGGATCGATGCCTGGGACGAGCTTGCGGTGTGGTCCGCTGCCGAGGATATCCCGTGCATTCTGGTCAATGGCAGTGACCCGCAAATGCGCCTGAGTTCGGTATCGCCGGCCAATTTCTATGGCGCGTATCTTGCCACGCAGCGGCTGCTCGATGCCGGGCATCGCCGTATCCTGCACTATACCCATCGCTACCGGCCCACCATCCTGCAGCGTCAGCGCGGCTTTGAGGCCGCGATCGCGGCAACGCCCGGCGCACAAGGCGTTATCGTCAATTCGGCGGACCGCCATACCGAGGAATTACTGGCCGATGTGCTGGCGGGTAAGCACGATGTGACGGCGCTGTTCAGCTGGAACGACATTGCTGCGGTCGAAATGCTGGAGGGGCTGTATGCGCCGGACAGTCCGGTGCCTGGGGGGTTCTCGATCATCGGCTTTGATGATCTGCCGCTGGCCGGCATGGCGACGCCGCGGCTGAGTACGATCCGGGTGGATCGCGAGGCAATCGGGCGCGGTGCCATCCGCTTGCTGGGGCAGCATATGGACGGCGAAACCGCCGTGCAGCAGCTTGAGGTCGGCGTCAAAATGGTCGAGGGCGAAACCGTCTCGACCGTCGTCTGACGCCGGATATTTCAACACTCCCTGAGTAAAAATGTTAGCAGACTGTGCACGTTGAGGGGCGCGCACGGTGGTTATCGACACGCTATGTCCTTGCTCGGACAACGCAAAATGAACAAATTTGCGTAACTTGCGTGATTTGCGCAAATTGCTTGAAATAGCGCAAGTTGTGCAATAGCCTTTCCGACACCAGCAATCGAGGAGACGGTCGAGGGACCGCGGGATGCTGAGGCGGGGAGTGCGACGTGGATTTGCGCCGGTGGAATGTCAAACATGTGCGCATGGTGCTGGCGACAGCGCCCGCGTTTACGCCGTTTGCCAGAAGCGGTGAGCAGGGAGTGGCGCGCATCAAATCCACTATCGGGTCGCAGGCTCTGGCGGGACTGCTCGAGCAGGCGCGGGCCGATGCGGTCGCGCCCGTTCCGGCGCTGCCCGCTGCGCTCTATCTGGAATTCATGCGGACCGGACGGCGCGAGGGCTATGAAGATGCCCAGCGCGAGCGGCGGCAGATGCTGTATCGCCTGACCCTGGCTGAATGGCTTGAGGGCGAAGGCGCCTTTATCGACGCGATTGAAAATCTGGCCTTCGCACGGCTCGAAGAGACCAACTGGTCCTGGCCTGCGCATGGGCGGGTGCTCGACATGCCGGATCGGCCGACGCTTGATCTGGCTGCAGCGATGAGCGCGCTGGATCTGGCGGAGATGGATTATCTGATCGGCGACAGGCTGTCCGCACCCTTGCGCGCCCGGTTGCGCAGCGAGACCGATCGGCGCGCCATCGCCCCGTTCCTTGAGCGCAATGATCACTGGTGGCTGCACACCACGCCGCAAAAGCAGGTTAATAACTGGACGGCGGTGTGTGTCGCCGGGGTGGTTGGCGCTGCGTGCTATTTCGAAAACGATCTGGATCGGCTGGCCGAGATCATCACGCGCGGGCTGCACAGCCTAGCCGACTATCTGGAGACCTTTGACAGCCAGGGTGGATCGAGCGAAGGGCCCGATTACTGGTCCTATGGCTTCGGCAATTATGTGGTGCTGGCGCAGTTGCTGGCGGCGCGCACGGGCGGGCAGATCGATCTGCTGAATGACGCGCGGGTGCGGGCGATTGCCGAATTTCCGGTGCGCACCATTTTGACCCAGGGCATCTGGGCGAGCTTCTCGGATTCCGACAGCACCCCGCAGTTTCATCCCGGGCTGCTGGCCTATCTGGCCGAGCGGCTTGACCTTCCTTCGCTGACCCAGCTGGGCATGAGCAACGATTTTACGGTGCAAGGCTTCAACCAGTTCGTCTGGCCATTGCGGCAATATGCGTGGCCGCTGCCGAAAAGCGAAACCGCTTTCGGGGGCACAGTGCATGACTGGTACGCCGACATGGCCTGGATGATCAGCCGGCTGGACCCGGATAATCCCGGTTCGCTGCGGCTGGCGATCAAGGGCGGGCACAATGACGAGATGCACAACCAGAACGATGTTGGCTCGTTCATGGTGGTGCACAATGGCCGCGTCGTGCTGACCGATCCGGGGCGCGGGCGCTATTCCAAGGCCTATTTCGGCCCCGAGCGGTACGAGAACATCATGGCCTCCTCGCGCGGGCATTCGGTGCCGGTGGTCAATGGCCATGCGCAGGCCGAAGGCGCCGCGCATGCCGCGCGCGTGCTCGACCATGGTCATGGCGCCGAGCAGGATCGGCTGCGGCTCGAGATGGCAGCGGCCTATCCGGCAGCAGCAGGGCTCAAGACGCTGGAGCGCGATGTGGTGTTTGACCGCGCCGTGCCCGGTGGGCGGATCGAACTCACGGACAGTTTCAGTTTTGCCGATGGTGGCGGGCAGTTCGTGTCCGCGCTGATCACCCCGCTGGCCGTGCAGGTCGGCAGCGCCACGGTGCGCATTGGCGATGACAATGGCGGGGTGGTGGTGGGGTTCGACCCGGCCATTGTGCAGGTCGATACCGAACGCCACCCCGGCGTCGAAAAACAATATGCCCCCTCGGTCGATCTGACCCGTGTGCTGTTTACAGCGGCGGGACAGGCAGCGACCGGCAAGGTGGTGATGGAGATCTCACCGTTCTGAACGAGCGGGAGCGCCGGTCAACGACCGGCAAGAAGAGGGCGTGGATGCCCAAACCATCCACGCAGTTACGGATGACGACACTGTGTCGGCATGCGCCTGACGAGAACCCGGGTGAGGGAAAGCCCGGAAAGGGAGGACTATGATGAGACATGATGCAAATTTCGGTCGCATGCGAGGCCGCAGCGGTCTGCGTCTGGCCGGTGCGGTGGCGCTGAGCGCACTGCTTGCGGCTGCCGGACCGGCGCTGGCGCAACAGGCGCCCGAGCTTGATGCGCTGGTGGCCAGCGGTGACCTGCCGCCGCTTGAAGAGCGCCTGCCTGCCAATCCGCTGGTGCTCAATGCCGACAGCATCGGCACCTATGGCGGCACCTGGCATATGGGCATGCGCGGCGGCGGCGATAACGGGCTGATCGTCAAGACCGTGGCCTATGAAGGTCTGGTGCGGTTTGACCAGGAATGGAAGACCGTGGTGCCCAACCTGGCCGAGAGCTGGGAAGCCAATGAAGACGCCACCGAATACACCTTCCATCTGCGTCAGGGCGTGAAGTGGTCGGACGGCACCCCGTTCACCAGTGCCGATATCGAATTTGCCGTCGAGATCTATAATGACCCCGATTATCCGGCCGGCAGCTGGATCGACAACGTCAACAATCCCGTGCATCTCGAGGTGATTGACGATTACACGTTCAAGTTCCGGTTCGATCAGCCCAATGGCATGCTGATGGACGAAATGGCCAGCGTGAACGGCATTCACATCACCTCGCTGCAGAAGGCCTATTGCAGCCAGTTCCACCCCAAATATAACGAGAATGCCGCTGCCGAAGCCGAAGCCAAGGGCTTTTCGAGCTGGGCGCTGTATCTGCAGGACCGTTGCGCCTGGGGCTGGGAAACCATCCGTTTCTCCAATCCTGATCTGCCAACGCTGTATGCCTGGGTGATCGATCAGCCCCTGTCGGCCAATGCGAGCCACGTTACCTGGGATCGCAACCCCTATTACTGGAAGGTCGACGCCGAGGGTAACCAGCTGCCCTATATGGATCATCTGGACATGCGGGTCAGCGAATCCATCGAAGAGCTGACACTGCTGGCGCTCAATGGCGAGATCGATTTCCAGGAACGCCACATCGCCACCAATACCAACAAGCCACTGTTCTATGACGGGCAGGAAGCGGGCGATTATCACCTGGGCGAGATCATCCCATCGGCGTCCAATACGCTGGTGCTGCAGCTCAACTTCAACCATGACGATCCGGTCAAGCGGGCGCTGTATCAGGACAAGAACTTCCGCATCGGCATCTCCGAAGCCATTGACCGCGAAGAGATCGTCGATGTGGTGTTCACCGGTCAGGGTGAACCCTTCCAGGTGGCACCGCGTCCGGAATCGCCGTTCTATGACGAAGAGCTGGCCAAGCAGTACACCGAGTTCAATCCCGAAAGCGCGATCGAGCATCTTGAAGCGGCCGGCCTGACCGAAACCAATGGTGACGGCGTCCGCCTGATGAGCGATGGCCGTCCGGCCAAGATCACGGTCGATGTGATCTCCTCGCTGCGGCCGGAATGGATCGATATTCTCGAAATCATGCAGCTACAGCTCAGCTCGGTCGGCATTGAAATCGAGCTCAACAATATCGACCGTACGCTGTTCTACGACAAGCGCCCGGGCAATGAGTTCGATGCGCAGGTCTGGGCCGGCGACGGTGGTCTCGAAGTGGTGCAGGAGCCCCGCTACTACTTCCCGGCCAATGATGAGTCGGTCTGGGCCTGGCGCTGGGCACAGTGGTTCAACGGCACGCGTCCTGAAATCGCCGAAGAGCCCGCTGACTGGGCCAAGGAACAGATGGAGCTCTACAAGCAGATCCGTTCCTCGAGCGATCCCGATCAGCGTGCTGACCTGATGAAGCAGATCCTGGCGATCACCAAGGAACAGTTCCCGGTGATCGGCGTCAGCCTGATGCCGAACGGCTATTCGATCATCAAGAACAATCTGGGCAATGCGCCTGAGACGATGTTCAACGCCTGGCTGTTCCCGACGCCATCGCCGATGGATCCAGCCACCTGGTACTTCAAGTAAGCGGGGGACGTCCTCCCCTCCCGCCCGATCCCCTCGCGGCCGCAACGGCCGCGGGGGGACCCTGAAACCGACTAGAGTATCCGACAATGGTCCAGTTCGTGATCCGGCGTTTCATCGCCATGGTGCTGACGATGTTTGCCATCTCGTTTGTGGCCTTCGCTATCATCCAGCTGCCACCCGGCGATTATCTGACCGCCTATATTGCCCAGCTTTCGGCGACCGGCGAGCAGGTCGACCCCAAGGTGATCGAGAACCTGCGCCAGCAATACGGCCTGGGCGAGCCATATCTGGTGCAGTACTGGAAATGGGTGAGCGGCATCATGGTGGGTAATTTCGGCCAGAGCTTTGAGTGGAAGCGGCCGGTGTCCGAACTGATCTGGGGCCGGCTGGGCAATTCGATCCTGCTCGAAGGCATTGCGGTGATCGCCATGTGGCTGATCGCGCTGCCAATCGGGGTCTACGCCGCGGTTCGCAAATACTCGCTGGGCGATTATCTGGCGACCGTGCTGGGCTTTATCGGCCTGGCTGTGCCGAACTTTTTTTTCGCGCTGATCCTAATGTATCTCAGCTTTACCTGGTTCGGCGAAACCATTGGCGGGCTGTATTCGCCCGAATTCGAGAACGCGCGCTGGAGCCTGGCCAAGCTGTGGGACTTCCTGTCCAATGCCTGGATCCCGGTGCTGGTGCTGGCCACGGCCGGTACGGCCGAACTGATCCGCATTCTGCGCGCCAACCTGCTTGATGAGCTCAAAAAGCCCTATGTGACCACGGCCCGGGCCAAGGGCCTGCCGGAGTGGCGCGTCATTCTGAAATATCCCGTTCGTCTGGCGCTCAACCCGCTGGTCTCCACCATTGGCTGGCTGTTGCCGGCGCTGGTGTCGGGCTCGGTGATCGTGTCGGTGGTGATGAATTTGCCGACGGCCGGACCGATGCTGCTGCGCTCGCTGACGACGCAGGACATGTATCTGGCAGGGGCCATCATCCTGCTGCTGAGTGTGCTGACGGTGGTCGGTACGTTGATTTCGGACATCCTGCTGGCCTGGATCGATCCGCGCATCCGGTATGGCGGCAAGTAAATGACCATGAACATTCACGCAGATGACGGGACGCTGAGCATGGCGGAAGTGACGCCCAAAAAGGCGGTACGGGAAAGCCAGACGGCGCTGATGTGGCGCCGCTTCAAACGGCACAAGCTGGCGCTGGTCAGCCTGTGGGTGGTGATCGCCTTTTACCTGATTGCCATCTTCGCCGAGTTTCTGGCGCCCACCGATCCCTCGGCCTACAATCCGCGCTATACCTATGCGCCGCCACAGGGCATCAATTTCGTGGCCGTGCAGGAAGACGGCAGCTGGACCTTCGGGCCCTATGTCTATGGCTACAAGACCGAAATCGACCCGGTCGCGCTGCGCCGCACCTTTGTGATCGACGAGACCGAGCGGCTGCCAATCACGCTGTTTGCCGAGAGCAAGCCGTATCTGCTGGCCGGCTTCATCCCGATGTCGACCAAGCTGTTCGGCGTGTCGGTGCCGCGGGCCCCACTTTATGTGCTGGGTGCGGACCGATTGGGCCGTGACCTGTTGAGCCGATTGATCCACGGGACGCGCATTTCGCTTTCCATCGGTCTGGCCGGTGTGACGATGAGCCTGTTCTTCGGCATCATCATTGGCGGGTTTGCCGGCTATTATGGCGGCTGGTTCGACAGTGCGGTGATGCGTGTGGTGGAGTTCATCCGCTCCATGCCGACCATTCCGCTCTGGCTAGGTCTGGCCGCTGCCATGCCCAAGGACTGGACGGCGCTGCAGACCTATTTCGCCATCACCATCATCCTGAGCCTGATCGGCTGGACCGAGCTGGCGCGGGTGGTGCGGGGGCGCTTCCTGAGCCTGCGCACCGAGGATTTCGTGACCGCTGCGCAGCTGGATGGGGCCAGCGACTGGCGCATCATCACCCGGCACATGGTGCCCAGCTTCACCAGCCACATCATTGCGGCGGCGACGCTGGCCATTCCGGGCATGATCCTGGCTGAAACCGCGCTGAGCTTTCTTGGGCTGGGGCTGCAGGCCCCGATCGTGAGCTGGGGGACGCTGCTGCAGGACGCGCAGAATATCCGCACGCTGGCGACCGCGCCGTGGCTGCTGACGCCGGGCATCTGCGTGGTCATCATCATTCTGGCAATGAACTTTTTCGGAGACGGCCTTCGTGATGCCGCTGATCCACATGGGCGATGAGATGATGACTATGCGCGCTGACGATACCACCACCCGCATTGCCTCCCCTTCGTGGGGAGGGACCAAGGGTGGGGGTTCTCCGACAATCGCAGAGGCAAGGTCATGAGCAAACCTCTTCTGAAAATCGACAATATGTCGATCGTGTTTTCCTCGCCCGATGAGGCCGATATCGAAGCCGTGCGGCAGGTCGATCTGAGCCTGACGCCGGGCAAGACCCTGGCGCTGGTGGGCGAAAGCGGCTGCGGCAAGTCGGTGACCGCGCGCGCCGTGCTGCGACTGCTCGACAAGAATGCCGATGTGCGCACCGGCAGTATCGTGTTCACCCCGGCGGGGGAGGACGCCACCGATATTGCCCGGCTCAAGCCGGACAGCCTGGCGATGCGGCGCATTCGCGGCAACCAGATCTCGATGATCTTTCAGGAGCCGATGAGCTCGCTATCGCCGGTGCATACGATTGGCGACCAGATTGACGAGATGATGACCATTCACGAGGGGCTGGGCGGCAAGGCGGCGCGCGAGCGTACCGTGGCGCTGCTCGACCAGGTCGGCGTGCCCGGCGCACGCGAGCGGGCCGATGCATATCCGTTTCAGCTGTCGGGTGGATTGCGTCAGCGGGCGATGATCGCCATGGCGCTGGCGTGCACACCGCAATTGCTGATTGCCGATGAGCCGACCACGGCGCTGGATGTCACGACGCAGGCGCAAATTCTGGATCTGCTGCGCCAGCTGCAGGCCGATTTCGGCATGGCGATGCTGTTCATCACCCATGATCTGGGCGTGGTGGCGGAAATCGCCGACGAGGTGGCGGTGATGTATCTGGGCGATGTGGTGGAGCAGGGCAGCGTGTTCGACGTGTTCTCGGCGCCCAGGCATCCCTACACGCAGGCGCTGATGAACTCGATCCCCAAGATGTCGCGCAAGGCGGACCGGGTGCGACTGAACCCGATCAAGGGCACGGTGCCCGCACCCAAGGACCGGCCAACAGGCTGTGCCTTTACCAGCCGCTGCCCGCATGCGTTCGAGCCCTGCGCCAGCGTGCGTCCGGTGCGTACCGATGTGGGCAATGGGCATCATGCGCGGTGTCATCTGCTGACCCAGGCGCCGGTGGAGGCAATGGCATGAGTACGCTGCTGAGTGTGGAGCATCTCTCCAAGCATTTTACCCTGAGTGGCGGGTTGATCGGCAAGGAACGCCGGCTCGATGCGCTGACCGATATCAATCTGACCGTGGAGGCCGGCGAGACGCTGGCCATTGTCGGCGAGAGCGGCTGTGGCAAGACCACGCTGGGGCGCTGCATCATTCAGGCGCAGCCGGTCAGCGAAGGCAAGGTCGTCTATCATCCCAAGAGCGGCGGCGATGTCGAGCTGACAGCGCTGACCAAGCGCGAGATCAAGCCATGGCGGCAAGACATCCGCATGATCTTTCAGGACCCGATGAGCTCGCTGAATCCCAATATGCGGGTGTTCGATATCGTGGCCGAGCCGCTGCGCATTCACAAGATCGCCAAGGGCAAGGCGCTGGAGGAGCTGGTGATCTCGACGCTGGAAAAGGTCGGGATCCCCGCCGAAGCAGCAGGCCGCTATCCGCATGCGTTTTCGGGCGGCCAGCGTCAGCGTATCGGTATTGCCCGGGCACTGGTGCTGGACCCCAAGCTGGTGATTGCCGATGAGGCGGTGTCCGCGCTGGACGTCTCGATCCAGGCGCAGGTGCTCAATCTGCTCGAGGACCTCAAGGCGGAGTTCGGGCTGACCTATATCTTCATCAGCCATGATCTGGGCGTGGTGAACTACATCGCGGACCGGGTGGTGGTGATGTATCTGGGCCATGTGGTGGAGAATGCGCCCACCGAAATGCTGTTTGAGCGACCACGCCATCCCTATAGCGAATTGCTGCTTGAGGCGCTGCCGATTGCCGACCCGTTGCGGCGCAAGGGGCGCAGCGCCGAAGTGCGCGGGGAAATCCCCTATCTGGGCAATCGGCCGGTTGGCTGCCCTTTCCACACACGCTGCAAATATGCCGAAGACCGCTGCCGGACCGAACGGCCGGCGCTGCGCCCGATCAACGGGACAGCCCAGGAAGCGGCCTGCCATTTTGCCGAGAAACTTGAATTGAGTGGCGCCTATGATGACGCGCCAGCGAGGACCTATGCCTAGATGACTTATGATCCTGTGAGCGCCAATCCTCTTTCTGGCAATCCTCTGACGAGCCGCGATGATGTGGTTGGGGGGCTGCACGCCCTGTTTGACCCGCTGCTGCCTTATTTTTCCGAAGGCGGGGCGCGCGTGCGGCTTGATGGGGCCGCGGCGCATTTTGACCGCGCAGCGGCCGACCTCGAAGGGTTTGCCCGGCCGCTATGGGGGCTGACGCCGCTGGCGGTGGGCGGTGGCAGTTTTGAACACTGGGAGCTGTATCGGCGCGGACTGGCCAATGGCACAGACCCCGAGCATCCTGAATATTGGGGGGCGGTCAATTCGACCGACCAGCGCATGGTTGAGCTGGCCGCGATCGGCTTCACCATGCGGATGGTGCCCCAGCATGTCTGGGCGCCGCTGTCGCAGAAGGCCAAGGACAATCTGGCGGCCTATCTGCTGCATGCGCGCCAGTTCGATTATGCGGACAATAATTGGAAGTTCTTCCGCATTCTGGTCGATCTGGGGCTGGAGGAATGCGGCGTCGATTTCGACCGTTCGCTGACCGAGAAATATCTCGAGGAGCTGGACGGGTTCTATCTGGGCGAGGGCTGGTATCGCGACGGCAATGTGCGCCGCATTGACCACTACATTCCCTTCGCCATGCATTTTTACGGTCTGATCTACGCCAAGCTGGCGCGCGGCGACGAGAAGCGCGTTGCTGCCTATAAGGAGCGCGCAGTGGCGTTCGCGAAGGATATCCGCCACTGGTTTGACGAGGATGGTGGCACGCTGGCCTTCGGGCGCAGCCTGACCTATCGCTTTGCCTGTGGCGGCTTCTGGGGCGCGCTGGCGTTTGCTGATGTGGAGGCGCTGCCCTGGGGCGAAATCAAGGGCCAGTTCATGCGTCATCTGCGCTGGTGGGCAGACAAGCCAATTGCCCATGGCAATGGCGTGCTCTCGGTCGGCTATGGCTATCCCAACCTGTTCATGAGCGAGAGCTATAATTCGGCAGGCTCGCCCTATTGGGCGCTCAAGGCCTTTCTGCCGCTGGCGCTGGGGGCCGATCACCCGTTCTGGACCGCTGAGGAAACCCCGGCTGTCATCGACGAGACGCCCATTCCGCTCAAGCATCCCGGCATGGTGATGATGCATACCAAGGGCAATGTGGTGGCGCTGTCGAGCGGCCAGCAGAACTGGCAGATGCGCAATGGCACCGAAAAATACGCCAAGTTCGTCTATTCCAGCCGCTATGGCTTTTCGGTGGAGGTCGATGAGCGGGCCTATCATCAGGGCGCGTTTGACGGGGCGCTGGCGTTTTCCGATGACGGGCGGCACTACCGGGTGCGCGAGACCAATGAGGTGGCCCAGATTGCCGGTGACACGCTGTATGCACGCTGGAAACCCTGGAGCGATGTGAGCGTGGAGACGTGGCTGCTGCCGGCCAATCCGTGGCACATCAGGGTGCACCGGATCACCACGCCACGCGCGTTGCATGCGACCGAGGGCGGCTTTGCCATTGGGCGCGCCGATCTGAACGCCGATAGGCTGCGCGAAGAGGCGGGCCGGGCCGTTGCGCACAGCGCCACCGATCTCAGCGTCATCGTCGATCTGGCCGGGACGCGGGACGGGCGGACGCAGAAAGCCTATCCCAATACCAATCTGATCGTGTCGAAAACGCTGGTGCCGCAATTGCGCGGCGACATCGCGGCTGGCACGACGGTATTGGTGACCGCGGCCATGGCGATGCCCGCGGGCAGCGATGCCGAGGCGGCGCTGAACAAGCCACCGGCGGCACCCGATCTGGCGGCGCTTGAGGCACTGTTTGCCCGCGCGGGCATTGATGTCAGCGCCATTCTGGTCCCGGAGCGGTTCTGATGGGTCCAAAAATTGCTTTTGCCATGGCGGCGGACAAGACCAAATTCGTGTTCGACGCGCAGGCGTTGGACCGGTTGGGCCGGAATTGCGAGATTGTGCGTCAGGCGCCGCTGAGCGAATTCAGCAGTGCCGAAGCCCGGGCCGTGCTGGCGCAGATTGATGTGCTGATCACCGGCTGGGGCTGTCCGACGATTTCAGCCGATGTGCTCAAGGCGGCGCCCCGCCTGCAATTGATCGCGCATGCGGCCGGCACAGTGAAATACATGCTGGACCCGGCGGTGTATTCGGCCGGGATCACCGTGACCCATGCGGCCGACGCCAATGCGGTGCCGGTGGCCGAGTTCACCCTTGCCGCGATCATCTTTGCCAATAAGCGGATGTTTGAAATGCGCGACCGTTATCGGGCTGACCCGAGCCGGTCGAGCACCTATGCTCTGGCCGATGAACCCATCGGCAATTATCACCGCACGGTGGGGCTGGTCGGCGCTTCGCGCATTGGGCGCAAGGTGGCCAAATTCCTGCAGGGTTTCGATTTCACCGTGCTGGTCAGCGACCCGTTTGTGCAGGCCGATGACCCTCTTCTGGCGGGAGCCGAACTGGTTTCGCTCGAAACGCTGATGGCGCGCTCTGATGTGGTATCAATCCATGCGCCATCACTGCCCACCACGCGGGCGATGATCGGTGCCAGCCAGCTCAAGCTGATGCGGGACGGGGCAGCGTTCATCAATACGGCACGCGGTGCGCTGGTGGATGAGGAGGCCCTGATTGCCGAACTGCAGACCGGACGGATCCATGCGGTGATCGATGTGACCGATCCCGAAATTCCCGATCCCAGTTCGCCCCTCTATACTCTACCCAATGTGTTTCTGACGCCGCATGTGGCGGGCGCAATCGGCACTGAACGGTTGCGGCTGGGCGAGTTGGTGGTCGACGAAATCGAACGCTTCATTGCTGGTACGCCGCTGGAATATGCCGTGGAGCCCGGTTTGCTGGAGCGGCTGGCATGACGAGCTCGCCCTCGGGCGAAGGCCCGCTCGCCCGGCGTGATGCGGCGACCACTCCAGAGCGGGAGCACGTGGCGCGGCTGCAATTTCTGACCTGGGACCGGACGCCAAAGGACATTGCAGCCCCCCAGCATCAGGCGCGTCTGGCGCGGCTGGAGCAGAGCGCGGGCGCCCGGTTTGCCGACACCGCCTATGTGGCAGCCGATGCGGCGATCTTTACCAGCCATCTGGTGGTCGGTGCGCAGAGCTGGATTGCCGGGCATGCCCTGGTGCGCGGTGATGTGGAATTTGGCGCGCATTGCACGGTCAACAGCTATGCGATGATTTCGGGCAAGGTGCGCTGTGGCGACGGGGTGCGCATTGCCAGCCATGTCAGCATTGTCGGGTTCAATCACGGCTTTGATGATCCCAGCGTGCCGATCCACACCCAGGCGCATGAGAGCCTTGGCATCACCATTGGGGATGATGTGTGGATCGGGGCCAATGCGGTGGTGCTTGATGGGGTTGCGGTGGGCGCCGGCGCCGTGATCGCGGCAGGCGCCGTCGTGAGCAAGGACGTGCCGCCGCTGGCGATTGTGGGCGGGGTGCCCGCCAGGCTGGTGCGCTATCGCGGACAGTCCGCCAAGGGCGACGCAGAGGCGAGCCTGGCCCGGCTGGGTGCGGTGGCAGGCCAGCAATGGCCCGAGATCCTGGCACGCCACCGGCAGGACGGGACTTATGTTTCGATCGAGGCCGATGGACAGGCGCGCGCCAGCGCGCGGCATCGCAATGATGCCATCGAGATTGCGGCGGGCTTTGGGGCCTTGCCCGAGGGGCTCGATGCAGCGGCCACACTGGCTGAACTGCAGGCGATGCAGGACCCCCAGACAGGGCTGTTTCCAGACCCGCACCGGCCCATCGCAGCCGGACAGGCCATGCGCGATGATGGGCTGGCGCTCTATAATGTGCTCTCGGTTGGCTATGCGATCGAGGTGCTGGGCGGGCAGCCGAAGCATCCGGTTGCGGCAGTTGAACTGGGTGCGCCCGAGCTGTGCGATTGGCTGGAGGGTCTGAGCTGGCGGGAGCGGGCCTGGGGCGCAGGCGCAGCGGTGGATGCGATCGGCACGGCGCTCTATTTCAACGCGCGCTATTTTACCAGCGGGCGGGCGCGCGAAACGCTGTTTGGCTGGCTGGCGCTGCATCAGGATCGTGGCACAGGATTGTGGGGGTCTCCGACCGCGGACGAAGGGCTGCTGCAGCCGGTCAACGGGTTCTATCGCCTGACACGGGGCACATATGCCCAGTTTGGCGTGCCGGTGCCCGGTGTCGAAAAGGCCATCGACAGCGTGCTGCACAATCATCGCCAATATGGCGGGTTTGCCGGGCCGACCTATACGGCGTGCAATCTGCTCGACACCATTCATCCGCTCTGGCTATGCCTGCAGCAGACAGACCACCGCCGGGCCGAAGCCGAAGCGATTGCGCGGGCGGTGATCGGCCGGGCCGAGGAGCGCTGGATCAGCGGGCAGGGCTTTGGATTTGCCGATGGGCAGACCGCGAGCCTGCAGGGCACCGAAATGTGGCTCAGCGTGGTCCATCTGGCCGCTGCGCTGCTGGGGATTGAAGACGCGTTCGCGTTTGTGCCCAAGGGCGTCCATCGGACGCGGGCCGTGGGGCTGGGGTTGTAGCGATCAGCGAGCCTTGCGCCGCAGGAACAAAAGCCCCCCACCCTTGATCCCTCCCCACAAAGGGGGAGGGAGACGATGGAGCCGACAGCCTGGCAGCTGGTCAGGCCGGAGCAGACGAAAGAGAATGAGCATGGCAGGCAAATCGGCACTGGTGGTGTGGGGCGGCATGGAATTGCATACGCCCGAGCGGGGGGCACAGGTGGTGCGCGACCTGCTCGAAGCCGAGGGTTTCGCGGTCACCGTGACGCCCGACTATGAGGCGCTGGGCGCTGAGGATGTCGGGCGGTTTGATCTGGTGGTCCCGGTGATTACCGATGGGCAATTGGCGCCGGAGAAAATGGCCAATCTGATCGCGGCCGTGCGGGCGGGGACGGGGCTGGCGGGCTATCATATGGGGCTGGCGACGAGCTTTCGGTCCAGCGTGCCGTTCCGCTATGCGGCCAGCTGCTACTGGGTGCAGCATCCGGGCAATATCATCACCTACACGGTGGATGTGTGCCAGAGCGATCACCCGATCATGGCGGGGATCGAGAGCTTTGAGCATACCTCCGAGCAGTATTATCTGAACTACGACCCGGCGGTTGATGTGCTGGCGACGACGGTGTTTTCCGGCGAATTCCATTCCTGGCGCAAGGATGTGGTGATGCCGGTGGTGTTCACCACCATGCATGATCAGGGGCGGGTGTTTTATTCCTCGCTGGGCCACACGGCGGATGAACTGGCGGGCGGGCCTGTGCGCGAAATCCTGCGACGCGGGCTGCTGTGGGCGGCGCGCTAGGGTTGGGCATTCCCGTTCCTGGCCTGGTGGGTTAACCCTTTTGGGTGGATACCCCCTCCTAGCCTCCCCCTGACAGGGGGAGGAAACGGTTCGGTGCCTAGTGGCGCTATTGCTGCTGTTGCTGGGCCTGGCGTTTGAGCACTTCTGATTCGGGCAGGGCGTTGGCGTAGCCAAGCTCGCGGTTGGCGCGGGACCAGAAGGCAGGGTGGACGCTGTCCAGCAGGGCCGGGTCAGTCGCGGACAGGCCAAGGGCGCGGCGCTGAACCGGGTCGAGATAAAGCACGACATTCTGGCGGTACCAGGCCGGGATGGCCTCGTCGGCCCAGATGGCAGGGCGGATGGCGTCGTGGGCGGTATAGCCGTGGTTGGCGAAGTGGCTGGCCCACCAGCTGTGCCATTGTTCATTGAGATGACCGACGCCGCCCTGGCCGGGAATGGCGGCGCTGAACAGGATGGCCGGGGCCAGCGCGACCAGATCGGCGATGAAGCCGGGGGCGCGGCCGGGTGAGAGGTGCTCGGCCACTTCGAGCGAGATGGCAAGATCGACGCGCGGGGCGGCAAAGCCCTGTTCGAGATTGTGCGCCGTGAAGGTGATACGGGGATCATCGAGCATGTCGGGGGTCACCCAATCGCCTTCGAGGCCCATGGCGGTGTCTGCCCCCGCCGCCAGCGCTGCAGCCAGCCAGGTGCCGGTGCCACAACCGATATCGGCCACCGACGTTTGGGGCAGGGCGGCGGGCAGGGCAGCCAGCACCTGCCGGGCCGCATAGGCGGTGTGGGCGCGGCGGTTCTGATAGAAATCAGCGGGATAGAGCGAGGCGGTCATGGTGGCCCGATCGGTTGGAGGCGAGCAGCCTAAAGCGAGTACGCGGCGGGGACCAGACAGGATCATTTGTGCTGGAACCTGCGGAGGCGATCAACGTTCTCAAGCCAGCGTCGCAACACCATGCAATGGAGACAAGCACAATGGCTTCCGAAAAGACCCTCAATGACCTGTTTCTCGATACGCTCAAGGACATTTATTACGCTGAGCGGCAGATCGTGAAGACCCTGCCGAAAATGGCCAAGGCTGCCAATTCCGAGGCGCTCAAGGCCGGGTTCGAAAAGCACCTCGAAGAGACCCATGGCCATGTCGAGCGGCTCGAGCAGATCTTTGAGCTGCTGGGCAAGGCACCGCGCGGCAAGACCTGTGACGCCATCCTGGGCATTATCGAGGAAGGCAAGGAGATCATGGACGAGTTCAAGGGCACGGTGGCGCTTGATGCCGGTCTGGTTTCGGCGGCCCAGGCTGTCGAGCACTATGAGATTGCCCGCTATGGCACGCTGAAGACCTGGGCCACCCAGCTGGGCATGAAAGATGCCGCCAAGCTGCTCGATGCCACGCTGCAGGAAGAACTGGCTACCGATCTGTCGCTGAGCGAACTGGCGACCAGCGAGGCCAACCAGAAGGCGGCCTGAGGATAGTGCAGGCGCAGGTTTTGCCCTGCGCCTGATCGGGTCGGTTCACGCGCATGCACAAAAACTCCGAGATCGCCGAGGCCATTCGGCTGACCGCGTATTTTCTGTGGGAGCAGGATGGCTGCCCGCCCGGGCGGGCGTTTGAATACTGGCTGCGCGCCAAGGCACAACATCAGCGCCAGCTCGATTATGATCGCTGGCTGGCGCAGGGTGCGCCCGATGATGACGTCGACCGATCCGATCAGACATGAAAACGGGCCCCGCGGGGCCCGTTCTTGCAGGTCGTGATCGGCGCGGGCCTTAGTCCTTGGCGCGCTCGACGTATGAATTATCCTCGGTGAGGATAACGATGCGGGTGCCGGCGCCGATATGGGGCGGGACCATGCATTTGAGGCCATTGGTGAGCACGGCTGGCTTATAGGACGAGGACGCCGTCTGGCCCTTGACCACAGGTTCGGTCTCGGCGATCTCGACGGTCACGCGCTGTGGCAGTTCCATCGACAGGGCGTTGCCCTCAAAGGTCTTGAGGTGAACCTTCATGCCATCGGTGAGATAGGCGGCCTGATCGCCGATCACGTCGTTATGCACGGTGATCTGTTCGAAGCTGACAGGCTCCATGAAGTGATGGCCTTCACCATCGGAATACAGATAGTCGTATTCGCGGTCATCGACGTCGGCCTTTTCGACCATTTCGACGGTGCGCCAGCGACCGACAACCTTCACGCCATCGGAGATGCGGCGCATGTTGACGTTGGTGATGGAATTGCCCTTGCCGGGGTGGACATTTTCCTGCGTCAGGATGACGTGCAGATTGCCGTCCTGCTCGACGACATTGCCCTTGCGCAGCGAAGAGGCGATGACCTTGACCATTATTCTTCCTTGTTCGTAACGGGAGCGCGTCGTAGAGGCTGAGGCCATCTGCGCGCGAAAAGCTGTTTTGTCGTGCGCCAACTACCCTATCTCGGCGCAAATCTCCAGCCTTGGTGTCATAAAGGTCCCATGAGCCACAGCAAATCATTGCAAGCCTCAGCCTGGTGGACACCATCGGTCCATGCCGACCGGCGGCCAATCCTGATGGCGCGCAACCGGATCGAGGCGGCGGTGCGGGGCTATCTGGCAGGCGCTGATTTTGTGCTGGTTGATCCGCCCGGTCTGCAGCGCTCGCCGGGCAATGAGACCCATCTGCATGCCTTTGGCACGCAGATGATCGGCAATGACGGGGTGGGGGAGCCGATGTATCTGCACACCTCGCCCGAGTTCACCATGAAAAAGCTGCTGGCGGCGGGCGAAACCCGCATCGCCAGCCTGGGGCATGTGTGGCGCAATCGCGAGCGCAGCGCGCTGCACCATCCCGAATTCACCATGCTGGAATGGTATCGGGCGGGCGAAGCCTATGACGCGATCATTGCCGATTGCGTGGCGCTGCTGCGGCTGGCGGCCCAGACCACCGGGGTCGCGATGCTGCGTTACAAGAGCTTTGAGTGCGATCCGTTCGCTGAGCCGGAGCGGCTGAGCGTGGTCGATGCCTTTGCGCGCTATGCCGGGATCGACCTGTTTGCCAGCATGGACGCGGACGGGGTGACCGATGGTGACGTGCTGGCGCAGCAAATGCTGGAATTGGGCATGGCGGTGCCAATCGATCGTAGCTGGAGCTATCTGTTCAGCCTGATCCTGACCGACAAGGTCGAGCCGCAACTGGGGATGGGGCGGATCACCGTGCTGGACCGCTATCCAGCGGCAGAAGCGGCATTGGCGCGGCGCGCGAGCGATGATCGGCGGGTGAGCGAGCGGTTCGAGCTTTATGCCTGTGGCGTGGAACTGGCCAACGGGTTTGGCGAGTTGACCGATGCGGATGAGCAGCGGACGCGCTTTATCGCTGAAATGGCCGAGAAGGAGCGCATCTATGGCGAGCGCTATCCGATCGATGAGGATTTTCTGGCGGCTTTGGCATTGATGCCGGAGGCCAGCGGGGTGGCGCTGGGTTTTGACCGGCTGGTGATGCTGGCGACGGCGGCGCCCCGGATCGAGGCGGTGCTGTGGGCGCCGGTGGCTCAATGAGCGCTCCGACTTTTTTCGCCCCGTTTTTTCAGTCGACACCCTCCCCCATCGAGGGGAAGGCACTGTCCAGTGGATGGGCGGGATCTTGTCCATGAAGACGGTAAAAGATCTGGTGCAGGCCGGGCTGGTGAATGATGGCGCCGGGCTGGAGGCGGTTGCGCAAAAGTATGCGGTGGGGATTACCCCGGCCGTCGTGGCGCTGATTGACCGTGATGATCCCAATGATCCGATGGCGCGACAGTTCGTGCCCAGTGCCGCAGAGCTGGTGCAGATGCCGGATGAGCGCGTCGATCCAATTGGCGATCTGACCCATTCGCCGGTCGAGGGCATTGTGCATCGCTATCCCGATCGGGTGCTCCTCAAGGCCGTGCATGTGTGTCCGGTCTATTGCCGGTTCTGCTTCCGGCGCGAAATGGTGGGACCGCAGGGGCTGGGGACGCTGACACCGGGCCAGATGGATGCGGCGGTGGATTATATCGCCAGCCATAGCGAAATCTGGGAAGTGATCCTGACGGGCGGTGATCCGCTGGTGCTGTCGCCGCGCCGTCTGCGCGACATGATGGTCCGCCTGGCGGGTATCGAACACATCAAGATCGTGCGGTTTCATACCCGCGTGCCGGTGGTGGAACCCGAGCGGGTGGATGCGGCGATGATCGACGCGCTGACCGCGAGCGGCAAGACAACCTATCTGGCGGTGCATGCCAATCACCCCCGCGAGTTCACGCCGGAGGCCCGCGCAGCGATGGCGCGCATGCATGCGGGCGGGCTGGCGCTGATCAGCCAGTCGGTGCTGCTCAAGGGGGTCAATGACGACGTTGAAACGCTGGCCGCGCTGATGCAGCGTTTCGTGGAGAACCGGGTGCAGCCCTATTATCTGCACCATCCCGATCTGGCGCCGGGCACCAGCCATTTCCGGGTGAGTATTGCAGATGGGCAGGCGCTGGTCGCGGGCTTGCGCGGGCGGATTTCGGGGCTGTGTCAGCCTACCTATGTGCTCGATATTCCGGGCGGCCACGGCAAGGCCGATATCCGGACCGCTGCCATTTCTGGCGGCGATGGCTGCTTTACCGTGCGTGACTGGCAGGGCGGCGAGCACGCCTATCCGCCCAAATAAAGGGGCCCCGCGAGGCCCCCTTCAATATCGTGTGCAGTGGTGCTGAAAGGCGCCCTAGTTGACGACCTGCGGGTCGACATCGGCGCTGTAGTCGACGCCACCAATGGCAAAGCCGAACAGCTTGAGGAATTCCTCGCGGTGCTTGGGCAGGTCGGCCAGATCGGGCAGGGTCTCGGTGGTGAGTAGCGCCCAGCGCTTTTTCAGCTCGGTCTGGACGGTGTCGGAGAGCTCCCAGTCATCGACGCGGACGCGGCTTTCGTCGTCCAGCGCGATGTCGCCCTGCAGCTTTTCGCGGAACAGGCGATCAATCTGCTCGATAGTGCCTTCGCCAAGGCCCATTTCGTCCATCACCTTGATCAGCAAAGTACCATAGAGCGGCACCACGGGAATGGCCGAGCTGGCCTGGGTAACGACGGCCTTGAGCGCCACGACATGGGCGGCGTGTTCACCGTGGGCGGCGCGGATGGCGGCGGCGGCGCGATCAAGATCGGCCTTGGCGCGGCCCAGCGTGCCCTTGTGGTAGATCGGCCAAGTCAGCTCGCTGCCCAGATAGGTGTAGTTGAGCGACTGGAAACCATCGGCCAGAACGCCAGCTTCGGAAAGTGCCTTGATCCAGAGTTCCCAATCTTCGCCGCCCATCACCTTGACGGTGGCCTGAGCTTCTTCCTCGGTGGCGGGCTCGACGGTGATCTCGGAGACTTCGCCGGTTGAGGTGTTCAGCGTCTTGGAGGTCACCTGGCTACCGTAAGGCTTGATGGCCGAGCGATAGGTGACGCCGTCTGTGGGGTCGGTGCGGACCGGGGAGGCGACCGAATAGACGATCATGTCGACCTGGCCGAGATTGGCGCGGATGGCCTCAACGGTTTCGGCCTTGATGGCGTCCGAGAAGGCATCGCCTTCAATGGTCACGGCCTTGCGACCAGCGGCCTTGGCGCGGTTTTCAAAGGCCCGGTTATTGTACCAGCCAGCCGAGGCAGGCTTGGTTTCGCCGGGGGCGCGCTCAAAGGAGACGCCAACGGTATCGGCGTCGCTGCCGAAGGTGTTGACGATGCGCGAGGCCAGGCCATAACCGGTGGAGCAGCCCAGCACGAGCACGCGCTTGCGAGCCGAAGGGATGGGGCCCTTGACCACAACATGATCGATCTGGCGCTGCACATTGGTGGCGCAGCCAGTGGGATGGGCGGTGGTGCAGATAAAGCCGCGAATCTTGGGCTCGATGATCATGGGGATGTCTCCTAGATTTGCCTCAAGGCAATAGCGGGATTGGCGGCGCAGGGCTAGTACCCTCGGCCGTCGTGCAGCCTAACCCCCGCGGGGGTCAGACCGTTTCGAGCGCGCGTCCGGCCGGGAAGATGCCCGACATGACGATGAAGCCGGGAATGCGGCGGACACGATCGGTCCAGCGACGCAGGGCCGGATAGTCCTGGCGCGCAATACCACCTTCTTCGCTGAGCATCACATAGGGGAAGCAGGCAATGTCGGCGGTGGTGGGATGGGCGGGTGAACAGAGCCAGTCGCGGCCTTCGCGCTCGCCGAACCAGAGGTGTTCATCCATCAGGCGGAAAATGCGGTGGGCGCCCTGCTGGGCCTTTTCGAGGTCGACATCATAGAACATGCCCAGCGCCAGTCGCGCGGCGGAACTGGTGGCGGTGATGTCGTCGGCCACCGCATGCCAGCGCAGGACCTGGGCAGTAATGGCCGGATCATTAGGGAACCACTGGCCGGTCGCGTCATATTTTTTGGCGAGATAGGCCAGGATCGCCCCGGAATCCGACAGGGTCAGATCGTCGTCCTGGAGGACGGGCAGCTGGCCAAAGGGATTGAGGCGCAGGAACGCGTCGGATTTGTGCTGGCGACCGGGATAGAAATCGATCGGGATGACGTCATAGCGCAGCTTGAGGATGCTCATGAGCAGGCGCAGCTTGTAGCAATTGCCCGAGAGCTCGAAGTCGTAAAGGGTGATGCTCATGGCAGGAAACGTCCGGTCCTGGGCTCCCTCCCCCTTGTGGGGAGGGTTGGGGTGGGGGTGTCTGATTGCTGAACTGGTGGGCGCGCAGTGTGTACCATCATATGTCGAGCACCAGACGCTGGGATTTCGCCCGGCTGACGCAGGTCATCATGCAGCTATTCGAGGCTTTTTCGCTGTCGTTGAGATAGACGTCCTGATGGTCGACTTCGCCCTCCATGACCGCGGTCAGGCAGGTGCCGCAGGCACCCTGTTCGCAGGAGCTGGGAACCGTCAGGCCAGCCTCGCGCATCACTTCGAGAATGGTCTTGCCGGCCGGGACATGAAGGGTCATGGCCGAGCGCGCCAGCTCGATCTCGAACGATGAGCTGTCGTCGATGGTCTTGTCGTTCTTGAAGTATTCAAAGTGGATGGCTTCTTCGGGCCAGTGCTGGGCTGCGGCGGTGCTGCGTACGGTTTCGAGCATGGCGGCGGGGCCGCAGACATAGACATGCTGGGCCAGGCGCCACGTGCCCAGTGCACTGGCGATGGTGTCGGCGATCTGCGGGCGGGGCAGGCCGGTATGAAGCACCACCTTGCCGTGCAGGGCACCAAGTTCGCTGCGGAAGGCGATCTGCTCATCGGCGCGGGTGAAGTAATGCAGCTCGTAGGGCAGGGCCGACTTGTCGAGGAAACGGGCCATGGACAGCAGGGGCGTGATGCCGATGCCGCCGGCAATCAGCACGGTGCGGGTGGCATCGCGGCGCAGCGGGAAATTGTTGCGCGGCTCGGAAATGGCGAGCACATCACCCTCGCGCACCGTTTCGACCAGCACCTTGGAGCCGCCCGAGCTGGCGCTCTCCTGCTTGACGCCGATGACATAGCTGAGCAGGTCGCCGGGACCATTGGTGATGGAATATTGCCGGGTCAGCCCATTGGGAAGGTGCACATCGATATGTGCGCCCGGCTGGAAGGTGGGCAGGTGGCGGTTGTCGCGGTCGGCCAGCTCAAAGCCGATCACGCCGTCGGCGCTGGCCCATTTGCGCTTGACCACAACGGGCATGGTGGCGCCGCGCGGGATGGCGATATCGGGCATGGTGGCCAGATCGGCCGAGACGCGCTCAAATACGGGTTGCAGCGGGGTGGGGGCCGGCTGGCGCGCCGCGGCGCGTTCGAGGCGGTCGCGCAGCTTGGTCAGGGTTTCATTGATGTGGCGCAGGGTGACGATGGTGTCGGCTGGCTGGCCGGGCAGCAGGCCGCGAATGACCGAACGTCCGGCATCGACGGGCTGGACGAAATAGAGCGTGTCGCCCAAGCGGATCGCCAGGCCGGGCAGGGTCTGGGCTGGCTGATCATCGGGGGCCAGACCGGCAAGGCCGGCCAGCACGGCCTCGGGCGTGGCATTGACCGGCATGGGGCGCAGGGCGAACCAGTCACCGGTCTCGGCACCGGGGAAGGGCGTGAAGGGCTTGTCGTCATTGGCGGCAGACCAGATCAGGCCATAGGCTTCGACCACCGGATAGGTTCGGTTCTCGATGCGGCGGGCTGGCGCATCGGCTGGGTGAGCCGGGATATAGGTGCAGCCGGCCGAGCGGTTCGCATAGCGCCAGCCATGATACTGGCATTTGAGCTCGGCGCCCTCGTTGATGCCGATCGACAGCCGTACGCCGCGATGCAGGCAGCGGTTTTCCCAGACGTTGACATTGCCATCATCGGCGCGCCAGACGGCAAGCTCGCGGCCCAGCAACTGGCCCTGATAGACATGGCGGAAAGGCAGGTCCTCGCTTGAGGCGATGGGGTACCAGTTGGGGTCGGAAAGCGAGAGCGTCATGGGGTCATCCGAGACGTTTTTCGAGATCGCGCCACGATCGGATGAGGTCGGTTCTGCCGCCCTGGCGTACGGGGCGGGGTGATTGGCACCTGTTATCGTCAGCTCGCCATGGGAATGGTGCCGTAGGTGATGCCTTTCTGGCTGAGCCAGCGGCGGTAGGCGATGGCGGATTTGTCGGCGCGGATCGGGGTTTCGGCGCGCGGATCGAGCGGCAGGCGCTTGGGATACTGGTTTTCCAGAATGGGCTTGTCCTGACCGAAAATGGTCTGCTGGAAGCGGCGCAGTTCGGTGATGGTGGAAGTGGAGTCGATCATTGATTGCAGCAGATGGGCGCGGCAGCGCTCCTGGGTCATGGGCTGCAGGAAAATGGCGATCACATCGCGGCGCTCGGGCGCCTCGGGTGAGGATTTGTAGAGCACCGAACAGAAGGGGTGCGGCACGCGATAGACATATTCGACCTCCATGCCATCGGTGGCCGACAGGGCCGCGCGGGGCTGGAAGAACTTGCAGCGGGTGGCCAGCACCTCGTCGCGCTCCTCGGAGACCTCGACGTCGTATTCCTTGACCTCGGTATGGGGTTCGGCACCCAGAATGTCGGTGTGGACATAGGGGAAGTGGCCCATGTCGAGGAAATTCTCGACAGCGCGCGGGGCCGAGACATGCAGGCCAATGGAGCCGCAGCTCATATTGGTGCGATCGGCCTCGGCATATTCGGGAATGGGGAACAGCTCAGCCGGTGGGTGGCCAAAGCTGGTCCAGACATAGCCATAGCCGGTGATGACTGGCAGGCGGTCGATAATGGTTTCGGGGTCGATCTCGTCGCCCTTCTGCTCACTGGTGCGGCGCCATACAACCGGCAGGCCGTCCCGATCGCGGGTGAGGGCGATGGGGGTATCGAGCAGAATGGTGGTTTCAACCTGACCCACGGGCACTTCGTCGGTAGCGGCGATGACCTGCCAGAGGTCGTGGGTGGTCGGATCGATATCGGTCATGGATGGTCTCAACATTTGGGTTCAGCATAAGCGTCATGGCAATGAGTGCCAGCGGAAAATTGAACATGCGGCCATGCGGATTGCTCATGCTGATCGGGCGCGGGAATCATCTAGAGTGGCCCGAGGGAGACTTGCATGGAATCACAGGTGAAACGGTTTCCGGCGGCAGCGCTGGAGAGCAAGGTTGCGGCGGCGTTGCGGCAGGCCGGGGCGAGCGAGGAGTCGCTGGCTGCAGCGGTGCGCGCCATGCTGCACGCTTCGATGGTGGGCGTGGACAGCCATGGCGTGCGGCTGACCGAGCATTATTGCCAGATGCTGGCGGGCGGGCGGTTGAACAAGAACCCGCAGTTGAGTGTCGATATCCGCGCGGCGGGTAGTGCCATGGTGCATGGCGATGACGGGCTGGGGCATTATGCAGCCTATAAGGCTGTCGAGGTGGGGATCGACCTGGCGCAGAAAGCCGGCGTGGGCGCGGTGGGAATTTCCCATTCCTCCCATCTGGGCGCTGCGGGCGCCTATGCGCTGGCGGGAGCCGAGCAGGGCTATGTGACCTTTGCCACCACCAATACCGATTCCATGGTGGCGCTGTTTGATGGCGCGGCGCGGTTTCATGGCACCAACCCGCTGGCCTTCGCCGCGCCAGTGCCCGACAGCAAACCATGGCTGCTGGATATGGCGACTTCGTCGATCCCGATGAACCGGGTGCTGCTGCATCGCTCACTGGGGCTGGAACTGCCCGAGGGTGTCGCCGCAGATGCGCATGGCGTGGCCACGACCGATCCGGATCGGGCCGACATGCTGCTGCCGCTGGGCGGCGCGGATTATGGCTATAAGGGTGCGGCGCTGGCCGGGGTGGCAACACTGTTCTCGGCGCTGCTGACCGGCACCACGCTCGATAGTGATTTCATCCCGATGTATGGCGGCGATGATATTTCGACACCACGCAATATGGGGCATTTCGTGCTGGTAGTGGACCCCAACAAGTTTGTCGGGCGCGACATGTTCGGCATGATGATCACACGCTATCTGTCCAGCCTGCGCGCAGCGCCGGTGCGGCCGGGCGGCGAGCGGGTGATGGCACCGGGTGATCGCGAGTGGGAAACAGTGGCCCAACGTGAAGAGCAGGGTGTGCCGGTGGATCCCGATACCGAGCGGTTCCTGGGCCTATAGGGGCGCGGCCCGTCTGCGTTTGCCCGTGGCAGGCGATTTCAGTCGATGTCGAGCAGCAGGGCGCGGTGGTCGGAGACCTCGGGCTGGACGACGACGTCGAAAGCTTTGACCGCCACGTCGGGGGTCACCAGCATGTAGTCGGCATAGCGGCCGGGCTTTTCGTAGTGCGACGTTCGGGTGTCGGTGAAGCCATTGGTGGTGACCAGATCGCGCAGGCCCAGACGGGCCAGTACCGGGAAGGTCACGCTTTCGGGCAGCACATTGAAATCACCGCAGACCACCAGCCGTTCATCGCCGGGCCAGACGCGTTCGATGAGATCGACCAGCGCATCGGCCTGAACGTGACGGGCCGGGGTGTCGGCCTTGCCGCTGGTTTCGCGCAGCCCATGCATCTGGGCGATGGTCAGAGGCGCGCCAGTGGCGGGATCAAGAATGCGCAGGCAGTGGGCGTTGCGGGCTCGGGGATGTTCGCCCCAGCCGTCAGGCGTATAGTGCCCGTGCACGAAATCGACGGTCTGGGCCATGACCGGGATGGTCTTGCGTACAAAGGTGGCCAGCCCGAACTGGGAGGGGAGCACCGCCTCGCCATCATAGAGCGGGCCGCTGGCCGTGGGGCAGAACACGCCGTCATGACCGGGAAGGACCGCGGCCACTTCATCGAAGAAATTGGCGCGCTGGGGCAGTTCGACGCCCGGCTCGCGATAGATCAGCCAGGCGGAGCGCGCCGTCGGCGTGCGCGAGAGCTCCTGCAGGCAGACGATATCGGCGTCGATCTCGGCCAGATATTGCAGGACCGGCGCGTGCAGCTTGCCGGCCCATGCATTGAGCGAGACGATGCGCATGCCTAGTCTTCGCGATAGATGTCGAAGGGACCAAAGGCCTGGGTGGTAGCCATGACCTGCAGCCGGTTGACGTTGACGTGTTCGGGCAGCGTGGTGCTCCAGAAAATGGTCTCGGCAATGTCTTCGGCGTTCATGGCCTTGGTGCCCGAATAGGGCTTGGCCGCCTTTTCCTCGTCGCCCTTGAAGCGGACCAGCGAGAACTCGGTTTCGGTCAGGCCCGGTTCAATATTGGTGACGCGGATATTCTTGCCCTGAACGTCCGAGCGCAGGTTGAGCGCAAACTGCTTCACGAATGCCTTGGTGGCGCCATAGACCGAACCACCGGGATAGGGATAGTCGCCAGCCACCGAGCCCAGGGTGACGATATGGCCGCCGCCGCGATGGATCATGCCGGGCAGCAGGGCGCGCACGGTATAGGCCAGTCCCGTCACATTGGTGGCGATCATGGTTTCCCAGTCGGTGATGTCGGTTTCGGCAGCGGGCTGCAGGCCCAGCGCCAGACCGGCATTGGCCAGCACGACATTGATATTGGCAAAGGGCGGGGGCAGATCGGCGATGGCCGCGTCGATGGCGGCGCGATCCTGCACGTCGAGCTGGATGATATGGCAGTTCTCGGCGCCCAGATCGATCTGCAGATCCACCAGACGATCCCAGCGCCGACCGGTGGCGACAACCTTGGCGCCCGCTTCAACGTAGCGGCGTGCGGCGGCAGCGCCGAAACCGGAGGTTGCACCGGTGATGAAAACGACGAAGCGGCTGGGATCAAGCAGCTGGTACATGGCAATGTCCTGGGAGAAAGTCCGAATGCAAACAGGTTGGACCGGCAGGGCGCGCGGCGTCAACTGAAACGGTCCGATGGCGTGCCTTTCCAAATTGTAATGTGATTACCAAGTGCTCACGTGCTCGAAGAGATTTGCGCTATTATGATGGTGCCAATCAGATTTGGGGTGATGCGGCTTGAAGACCTTGGCAAAATGGCTGGTGGTATTGGTGGTTCTGGCAGGCGCTGGTGGCGCAGCCTGGTGGTATTTCCTGGCAACACCGCAGGCGGCAACAGTGCCGACCACGGTATCCCCGTCACGCGGCGACATTGAACAGACCGTGCTGGCCTCGGGTGTGCTGCAGGCCAATTCGCTGGTCAGCGTGGGCGCCGAAGTGTCCGGGCGGATCGAAGCAGTGCATGTGTCGCTGGGACAGGACGTCAAGAAGGGCGATCTGATCGCCGAGATCGACAGTCTTGATCAGGAGAATGCGGTCAAGACCGCCCAGGCCGTGCTGGCCGGGATCGAGGCGCAGAAGCGCAGCCAGGAAGCCAGTCTGGTCAAGGCCACTGCAACGCTCAAGCGCAACCAGCAGCTCAATGCCAATAGCCTGGTGTCGCAGACCGATCTGGAAACGGCACAGGCTGCCGTGGATTCGGCGCAGGCGCAGATCGATCAGCTTGATGCGCAGATTGCCCAGGCAGAATTGAGCGTGGAATCGGCCGAACTCAATGTGGCGCGCACCAAGATCGTTGCCCCCAATGACGGCACCGTGGTGGCCCTGCTGGTGGAGCAGGGGCAGACGGTCAACGCCAATTCGACCATCCCCACCATCGTCAAGATCGCCGATCTTGATACCATGGTGATCAAGGCGGAAATCTCGGAAGCCGATGTGGTGCGGGTGCAGGCCGGACAACGGGTCTATTTCACCATTCTGGGTGAGCCCGATGTGCAGATCGATGCCGAACTGCGCGAAGTGGAGCCCGCGCCGACCTCGATCAATTCCGACACCAGCTCCAATGACAGCGCGGTCTATTACAACGGGCTGTTCGATGTGCCGAACCCCGATCACAAGCTGCGCATTTCGATGACCGCGCAGGTGACCATCGTGCTTGCTGAAGCGCGCGATGCGCTGACACTGAGCTCGGCGCTGGTGACGCGCAAGGATCCGCGCGGCAATAGCGTGGTGATGGTCTATGACCCCGATACCAAAGAGGTCGAGCCGCGCCGCATCGAGGTGGGGCTGAACAACAATATCATGGCCGAGATCAAGAGCGGTCTGGATGAGAGTGATCAGGTTGTCACCAGCGCGACGGCTGGCGGCCGCGGCGGACAGGCCGGCGGCGGCGCACCGGGCGGCAATCGCTTTGGTGGTGGCGGATTGCTGGGTGGTGGCCGTCCGTGAGTGATCCGATCATCTCGATCCGTGGGCTGACGCGCCGGTTCCAGACCGGGGCGGAGAGCGTCACCGTGCTCAAGGAAGTCGATCTCGATATCGAGCAGGGCGAGCTGGTGGCCATTATCGGGCAGTCAGGCTCGGGCAAGTCGACGCTGATGAACATTCTGGGGTGCCTGGATCGTCCCAGTGCGGGCACCTACAGCTTTGCCGGCAAGGAAGTGGGTCGGCTGGGTCCCGATGCCCTGGCGGCCCTGCGGCGCGAGCATTTCGGCTTTATTTTTCAGCGCTATCAATTGCTGCCCGATCTCGATGCCATCGAGAACGTGGCGATGCCGGCGGTCTATGCCGGGGTGGATGGCGAGGCGCGGCGCGAGCGCGCCATTGCACTGTTGACCCGGCTGGGTCTGGGCGAGCGCCTGACCCATCGCCCCAATGCGCTTTCGGGCGGCCAGCAGCAGCGCGTCAGCGTGGCGCGGGCGCTGATGAATGGCGGCGAAGTCATTCTGGCCGACGAGCCGACGGGCGCACTGGATTCGCGCAGCGGCAAGGAATTGCTGGCCCTGCTCAGCGAGTTGCATCAGGACGGCCACACCATCATCATCGTCACCCATGATCCGGCCGTGGCCGCACTGACCAATCGGGTGATCGAGATTTCCGACGGCGTGATTGTCTCGGACACCCGCAGCGGCGATGACCGTCCGGCAGTCAGCCCGAAGGCGCCGATGCGCAAGATTGCGCGTTGGCGCGAAGGCATTGATCGCAGTGTCGAAGCGCTGCGCATGGCGCTGCGGGCGATGATCGCCCACAAGATGCGCACCTTTCTGACCATGCTGGGCATCATTATCGGCATTGCCTCGGTGGTCAGCGTGGTGGCGCTGGGGCAGGGCAGCCAGCAGACGGTGCTGGACAATATTTCCTCGATCGGCACCAATACGATCAATGTATATCCCGGCACCGGGTTCGGTGACCGGCGATCAGGCCGCATTGAAACGCTGATGCCCACCGATGCCGATGCGCTGGCCCAGCAACCCTTTGCGGACAGCGTGACCCCGCAGGTGTCGAGCAATGCCACGGTGCTGTTCCGCAATACCTCGTCCAATGCGACTGTGACGGGGGTGGGTGAGCAATATTTCCAGGTCAATGGCCGCAGCTTTGCCGAGGGTGTTGGCTTCAACACGACCAGCGTTGCCCAGCGCACACAGGAAGCGGTGATCGACGGCAATGCGCGCGACGCGATCTTTGTGAATGGTGAAGACCCGATCGGTCAGGTCATCATGCTGGGCAAGGTGCCGGTGCGGGTGATCGGCGTGGTCGAGACGGTGTCCGGCTTTGGCCCGGGTGGCAATTCAGCCAATGTCTATGTGCCCTATACCACCGCGATGGACCGCATTCTGGGTCAGGCGCATCTGAGCTCGATCGCGATCCGGGTGGCCGATGACTTCGACATGGCGCAGGCTGAAACCGACATCACCGAGCTGGTGACGCGGCTGCATGGCGGCACGGCCGACTTCTTTTTGATGAACACCGACACGATCCGCGACACCATCCAGTCGACCTCGGCGACGCTGACGCTGCTGATTTCGACCATTGCGATCATCTCGCTGGTGGTGGGCGGTATCGGGGTGATGAACATCATGCTGGTGTCGGTGTCCGAGCGCACCAAGGAGATCGGTATCCGCATGGCGGTAGGCGCGCGGCGCGGCGACATCCTGCGCCAGTTCCTGATCGAGGCGGTGCTGGTGTGCTTTGTCGGCGGTGGTGCCGGGGTGGGGTTGAGTTTTGCCCTGGGGGCCTTGCTGACCATGCTGGTGCCGGGCGCGACCATGGCCTATTCGGCAGAATCAATGGTGCTGGCGATTGCCTCGGCCAGCCTGATCGGCGTGGTGTTCGGCTTCATGCCAGCGCGCTCCGCGGCCCGGCTGGACCCGGTGGAAGCCCTGGCCCGCGAATAGCGCGCCGGCGGCTTAGCGGCTCTTCATCACTTTTTGCTGCAGGCGCGCAGGACGCTTGTGTGCGCCCCCGTGCTCACGGTAAACTGTGGGTTCAACGTCTGGGACGGACGGACATCTGTTGGTCCGAGCGCAGCGTGATTAACGCAATGTTGT
This sequence comes from Devosia litorisediminis, assembly GCF_018334155.1. Classification (NCBI taxonomy): domain Bacteria; kingdom Pseudomonadati; phylum Pseudomonadota; class Alphaproteobacteria; order Hyphomicrobiales; family Devosiaceae; genus Devosia; species Devosia litorisediminis. Next base: position 284,129 of record NZ_JAGXTP010000001.1, read on the forward strand.
CGCTCTGGATGACAATGTAAGCTTCTGCCTATCTGGTTGAAGCGTAACGGGCGGGATTGGTTCACTGCATATAGCGCGTCGAGTATTGAGTTTTTGCGCCTTGTGCGTGGCGGCCACCAGTCTGGGTATGGCCGCCGCACCTGTTGCTGCATTTGAGATTTTTGGCCTCAAGCTGTTCGAAGACCCCAATGCGGTGGACGCTGAGGTGGTGATTGCGGACCCGCAGCCCTATGTGGTCAGCGTGGCGGTCAATGGCGACGGCGCGCTTGAAAGCGTGGTGCGCAATGCGTCCTCGCTGGTGGCCGATGAAACCAAGCCTGCCTCGGGCGCGGCCGGGCTGCTGGCCAAGGCGCGGGGCGATTATCGCCGGCTGGTCGCGGCGCTTTACAATGAAGGCTATTATGGCGGCGTGGTGAGCATCCGCGTGGGTGGTCAGGAAGCGGCCAAGCTGGCCCCTGACGTCAACCTGCCCGATCCGGTCGATGTGGCCATTGTGGTCGAGCCGGGCCCCCTGTTCCGCTTCAACAGCGTTGATGTGGTCAATGCGGCGCCGATCACCAGCGATCCGTTTGATTTTGTGCCGCCGCCATCGACGCGCGGTTTCGGTCGTGGCGAGATCGCCAAATCCAGCGTCATTCTGCAGGCCGAGCAGCTGGCCCTGCGCGCCTGGCGACAGCAGGGTTTCCCCAAGGCTGTCATTGCCAGCCGCGAAGTGGTGGCCGACCATGCCAATAGCAGCGTGGATGTGACCATCACGGTCAATCCGGGTCGCAAGGCGGCCTTTGGCGATGTGACCGTGACCGGCACCGAGCGGATGGACCCCGAATTCGTGCGGCGTCAGACCGGGCTTGTGGTCGGCGAAGAGTATGATCCGGATACGCTGGCTCTGGCGCAAAAGCGGCTGGACCGGCTCGAAGTATTCCGCGCAGCGCGGCTTGAGGCAGCTGAATCCATCGGCGTTGACGGGCTGCTGCCCTATACGCTGATTGTCCAGGAACTGCCCGGCGCACGCTTTGGCGTGGGCGCAAATTATTCCTCGATCGATGGGCTGGGCGTAGAGGGCTATCACCTGTGGCGCAATCTGTTCGGTCAGGCCGAACGGCTGCGGCTTGATGCGCGGATCGCCAGCATCGCCTATCCGATCGATACCGAGCAGTTCGACTATTCCTTTGGCGGCACCTTCACCAAGCCGGGCATTTTCACGCCCGATACCGATCTGGTGGCGGCGGTGGCGGCCGAGCGAACGATCTATCCGACCTATACCGAAACATCGGCATCGGGGCGGCTGGGGCTGACGCATATCTTCTCCGACGAAATCACCATTGAAGGCGGCGCGTCGCTGGAGCGCAGCCGGTTTGACGACAGTTTCGGCACGCGCGACTTCACTACGGCGGGGCTCTATGGCGGTGCCACGCTGGACTTCCGCAATGACCGGGTCGATGCGACTGCGGGCTGGTATGCCCAGGCCAGTGTCGAACCGTTCTATGAATTCCGCTTCGCCAATGCCGGCGCGCGGGTGACGCTGGAAGGCCGGACCTATTTCGGTTTTGGCGAGAATGATCCGTTCGTTCTGGCGGGCCGGATCAAGGGCGGTGCCCTGGTGGGGCCGGCCCTGTCGGAAATCTCGCCAGACAAGCTGTTCTTTGCCGGCGGCGGCGGATCGGTGCGTGGCTATGGCTACAAGTCGATTGGCGTCAATGATGGTGCGGGCAATGTGACCGGCGGGCGCTATCTGCTCGAAGGATCGCTCGAAGCGCGTATGCGTATCAACGAAGCCTTCGGCATTGTCGGGTTCCTCGACGGTGGCTATGTGGCCGCCGATGTGTTCCCGAGCATTGATGATCTGCGCCTGGGGGCAGGTGCCGGCCTGCGCTATTACACAGGGCTTGGCCCATTGCGACTGGATGCGGCGATCCCGCTGAACAAGAAGCCGGGTGACGCTGATTATGCCGTCTATGTCGGCATCGGGCAGGCCTTCTGATGCGGCGTTTTCTGATTGCCTTGCTGGTCCTTGTGGGCCTTGGCGTGCCTGCGGCCCTGGTGGCGCAGGACGTGCTCAATATGGACAATGATGCGCAGAAGGACTGGTTGACCAGTTTTGTGCAGGATCAGTTGTCGACCCCTGAGCGCCAGATCCGGCTATCCAATATCGATGGTGTGCTGGGCTCGGATGTCTCGGTGCGTGAAATCACCATTTCCGATGCCGATGGCGTTTGGCTGCGGGTGAACAATGCGCAGCTGAACTGGAACCAGGCCGCGCTGTTCCTCGGCCGGCTCGAAGTCCGTTCGCTGACCGCCGATTCGATCGATTATCTGCGCAATGCTGTGGCCAGTGATCAGGTTGATCTGCCACCAGCGGAAGAGGGTGGCTTTACCGTGCCCGAATTCCCCGTGGCCATTCAGCTTGAACAGCTCAGCGTGCCGCAGGTGAGCTTTGGCGAAAGCGTCTTCGGGCTGGGTTCACAGGTGTCGCTGGAAGGCGCGTTTTCGCTTGATGGCGGCAATCTGAACACCAGTCTGGATATTGTCCGGCTTGATGGGCCGGGCGGCACGCTCAATCTGGATCTTGCCTATGCGCAGGGCGACAGCAATCTTGACCTGGGGTTGTCGCTGGTGGAGCCCGAAGACGGGGTGATTGCCAATCTGCTCAATATTGAAGGGCGCCCGGCGGTCACGCTGACGCTTAATGGCAAGGGCCCGGTCGGCGATCTGCGCACCGAACTTGAACTACAGGCCAATGGCCAGACCGCGTTGAGCGGCGTGGCGACTGTGCGGCAGCAGGCCGAGGGTTTTGGCGTCGATGCCGATCTGCGCGGTCCCCTGTCGAACCTGATGGCGCAGGCCTATCAGCCATTCTTTGGTGCCGAGACGGCTTTGAGTGCCAATGCGCTGGTGCGCAATGATGGCGGGCTGTCGATCAGCGGACTGCGCGTGAGTGGCGGACAATTGCAGCTTGAGGCTTCGGCCGAAACCACGACTGACAGCTTTTTGCGTGAGCTGACCCTCAACGCCATGATCAGTGATCCGGCAGGCAGCGCGGTGACGCTGCCGGTGGCGGGGGCGTCGACCAAGGTGCGTTCAGCCCAACTGACGGTTGATTATGGCGGGGCCGTCGGCAATGGCGCACCGCAGGAATGGCGCGCGAACCTCAATGTGAGCGGTTTTTCCCAGCCGGGCCTGACGGCAGATACCCTGGCGCTGGCCGTCGATGGTGTGGCGACCGCGCTCGATGATCCAACGGCGCGCATGGTGACCTTCAATGGCGATGGCTCGCTGAGCGGCATTGCGGCCGATGCGGCTATCGAAGCCGCGCTGGGCGATGAAATCGGCATTGGTATTGCCGGCCTCTACAAGGCGGGTGAGCCGGTGCAACTGGCGCAGTTGCGCGTGGTCGGCAAGGCGCTGACGGCAGCTCTGTCGGGTCAGCTGGATGGATTGAATTTTACCGGCGATATCGGGCTGGAGACGGCCAGCATTGCGCCGTTCTCCGGACTGGCGGATCGTGATCTGTCCGGCGGGCTGACGCTGGCGGCCAAGGGGACCGTCAAGCCGCTCACCGGTGGTTTTGATCTGACGCTGGATGGTACGGGCCGCGATCTGGCGATTGGCGACGAGATTGCCGATGATCTGCTGGCAGGCACGGTCAAGCTCTCGGGCCGGGTGGCGCGCAGCAAGGCGGGCCTGACCGCTGATAATTTCCGCATCGCCAACACCCAGGTTCAGCTGCTGGCCGACGGCACCTATTCCAGCGTGCTGGCCGATTTCGCGTTCAATCTGGATCTGAGTGATCTGTCGCTGCTGTCCGACCAGGCCAGTGGTGCGCTCAGCGTGGTGGGCACGGCCAAGGGCATGGACGATGTGATCGATCTTGATCTCAACGCCAGTGTCCCGGCTGGACAATTGGCTGATCGGGCGCTGCGCGAGGGTGCGCTGCGGTTTGCCGGGCAATATCGCGGTGAGGTGCTGAGCGGCAAGATTTCCGGCGCGGCAGCACTGGATGGCTATCGCACGACACTGGCAGCGGACGTGAATGTGGCGCCAGCCGAGCAGTCGCTGGCCAATATCGACTTTCAGGCAGCCGGGACGCGGATCAGCGGCGGGCTGACACGTACCGAACTGACCGGGCTGATCAATGGCGGGCTCAGCGTGGTGTCGCCGGACGTGTCAGTGGCGGCAGCATTGGCGCTGCTCGATGCCAGTGGTTCGGTCAATGCCGAGATTACCCTGACGCCGGTCAAGGCCAAGCAAAGTGCCAGCATTCGCGGTGATGTGCGGGCGCTCAGCGTCAACGACATCCGGGTTGGCGCTGCGGACATCAATGCTAGCATTGCCGATCTGTTCGGGGTGCCCGTGATCAATGGCGCCATCAATGGCAGCAATATTGCCGCTGCGGGCGTCGATATCGACACGCTGAGCGCGCGGGCCAACCAGACAGGCGAGACCACCGCTTTTGACGCGCAGGCCGCGCTGGCAACAGGCACCGATGTCGATCTGGCGGGGTCGCTGACCCCGGTCGATGGCGGCTATCGTCTGGCGCTGGATCGGGCGCAATTGCAGCAGGGCACGCTCTCGGCGGCTCTGGCACAGCCAACCGTGCTGGAAGTTGCCGGTTCCGATGTGCGGCTTGATGCAGTGCGGTTCAATGTGGGATCGGGGTCGATCACGGCAAGCGGGTCGGCTGGCGAGGTGATCGACATCGCGCTCGACATCAATGCGCTGCCGCTATCGGTGGCCAACGCCGTGGCGCCCGAGCTGGGCCTGAGCGGCACGCTGAGCGGGCAGGCCCAGATTTCGGGTTCGGGCAGTGATCCCCAGGTGCGGTTCACCACCCAGGCCCAGGGCATTGGCGCTGCGGCCATCAATGATTTCGGTATTGCGCCGCTCAGCCTGACGGCCAATGGCAGCTTTGCCAATGGCAGTGTGTCTCTGGCCTCGCTAACGGCCAATGGCGCCGGCGGGTTGACCATAAGCGGTTCGGGCACGGTGCCCCTGAGCGGCAATGGCCTGAACGTATCGGTGACCGGTTCGGCGCCGCTTGTACTGGCCAATCGCTTTGTTGCGGATCGCGGCGGCCAGTTGAGCGGTGTGGTCAACCTGAACGCCCAGGTCACGGGCAGTCTGGACAATCCGCAATTTGGCGGGCGGGTCTCGACCAGTGGCGCTGGCTATATCGATCCTGAACTCAATTTCCGCATGCAGGGCATTACCGGTTCGGCAAGCCTGAATGGCGACCGGCTGGTGATCGAACAGCTTTCGACCAATCTGGCGCGTGGCGGCTCGGTGTCGGCCTCTGGCTCGGTGGGGCTGAGCGGTGGTTTTCCCGCCGATATTCGCGTGGCGCTGAATTCAGTGCGCTATGCCGACGGCAATCTGTTTGTGGCGACGGTGGGGGGCAATCTTACCCTGACAGGCAATCTGACCGGCTCATCGCTGCTGGCCGGCGACGTGCGGGTGGAAGAAGCCAATATCACCGTGCCGGAGAATTTCGGTTCTGGCGCCGACCTGATCAATGTCGAACATGTGCGCGCCCCGGCTGCGGTGGAACGCACGCTGGCGCGTGCCCGGATCGACGAGACCAGTGGCGCGCCCATTCCGCAGACGCGCTCGCCGGGCATGCTGCTCGACATCAAGATCAGCGCGCCCAACCAGATATTCATCCGCGGCCGTGGGCTTGATGCCGAAGTGGGTGGCTCGGTGCGGGTCACCGGTCCGATCGGCAATATCCAGCCCGTGGGTGCGTTTTCGCTCAATCGCGGCCGCTTGGCGATCCTGGGGCAGCGCGTGACGTTTGAATCCGGTCAGGTCACCCTGGTAGGCGACCTTGATCCCATGCTGAACCTGATTGCCGTCACCGAGGGCGAGGGGATTACGGTCTATGTGACCGTATCGGGCCGCGCCTCCAATATCGATGTGAGCTTTTCCTCCAGCCCGGCCCTGCCGCAGGATGAAGTGCTCAGCCGGCTGATCTTCAAGCGCTCGATGAGCGAGCTGTCGCCACTGCAACTGGCCAAGCTGGCTGCTGCGGCCGCCGAGTTGGTGGGTGGCGGTGGCAATGGGCTGGTGGACAGCCTGCGCGGCGCTGCGGGGCTGGATGATCTCGACATCGTCACCGATGCCGATGGCAATGTCGCGGTTCAGGCGGGTACCTATCTGCAGGACAATGTCTATCTGGGCGTGCAGGCCGGGGCCGGCGGGCAGAGCAAGGTGACCATCAATCTCGATGTCACCAGCGATCTCAAGGTGACAGGTTCGGCCAGCCAGGACGGCAATTCGAGCGTCGGCGTCTATTACGAGAAAGACTACTAGATCCCAACCCAATGAGGGCGCGATGAGCTTCTGGGACCAGCGCTATGACCGCGCCGAATATGTGTTCGGCGAAGCGCCCAACGCCTTTCTGGCGGCCAATGCGGAGCGCCTGAAGGGTTATGGTTCGGCGCTGGCCGTTGCTGATGGCGAGGGCCGCAATGGCGTGTTCCTGGCTGAACAGGGGCTGGACGTGCTGGCCGTGGATGCCTCGCCAATTGGTTTGGCCAAGGCCGATCAGCTGGCCGAAAGGCGGGGCGTGACGCTGACCACGCAATGCCTGGATATCGGTGCCTATGACTGGCCCGAAGCCCGGTTCGATGTGGTGGCCGCCATCTTTATCCAGTTCGCGCCGCCCGCCATGCGCGACGCGATGTTTGCCGGCATGGTGCGCACCCTCAAGCCGGGTGGTCTGCTGTTGCTTGAAGGCTATCGCCCCGAGCAACTCGGCTATGGCACAGGCGGGCCGGGGCAGCTCGAGAACCTTTATACCGAGGCGCTGCTGCGCGCGCGCTTTGGTGCGCTCGAGATCATCTCGCTAGAGAGCTATGATGCCGAACTGAGCGAGGGATCCGCGCATGCCGGGCCGTCCGCCCTGATCGATCTGGTGGCGCGCAAGCCAGCCTAGGGATTTGCCTCTGGCTATCCTCCCCCCCCAAAAAAAGGGGGAGGAACAGATCGCGTCAGACTTTAGCCAATCTTGACTACTGCGCGCCGCCGGTCTTGGCGGCCTTGGCCTCGTCATACCACCAGATGGTGGGAAAGCCCGAGGAAAACTCCGGCAGCGGATCGGGGTGGCTGAAGCGGTCCCAGCGGGCGATGCGCGAATTGCGCAGGGTGTAGCTGGGGACCATGTAGTGGTGGTGCAGAAGGACGCGGTCGAGCGCCATGCTGGCCGCTTCCTGGGTGGCGCGATCATCGGCGATGATGATCTTGTCGATCAGGGCGTCAACACCAGGATCGGCAATGCCGGCATAGTTGCGCGAGCCTTCTTCATCGACGCTGCCGGAGCCGAAATAGTAGCGCTGTTCATTGCCCAGCGAGAAGGACTGGCTCCAGCCGGTATAGATGACATCGTAGTCGAAGCTGCGCAGGCGGTTGATGTATTGCGGGCTGTCGACCGAGCGGACGCTGACATCGACGCCGATCAGCGCCAGATTGGCGACCATATTGGCGGCCACGGGTTCGATGGTGGGGCCGTTGAGCAGGATCTCGAAGGTGAAGGGATTGCCCGCCTCGTCGACCAGCTTGGTGCCCTCGAGCGTATAACCGGCCTCGTTGAACAGGGTCAGCGCGGTGCGCAGGTTTTCGCGCTGTTTGGCGGAGTCGCTGCCCACCGGGTTTTCATAGGGCTCGGTGAACACCGATGCGGGCACCAGATCCTTGATCTCGTTGAGGATCTCGAGCTCTTCGCCTTCGGGCAGGCCGCTGGAGGCAAATGGCAGGCCGAAGAAATAGCTGTCGATGCGATCATACTGGCCAAAGAACAGCGTGTTGCTCAGCTCCTCGAAATTGAAGGCATAGTTGAGCGCCTCGCGCACCCGTTCGTCCTTGAACTTGTCGCGCCGCATATTGGGGATGAAGCCGACGCCGACACCACTACCGGCATAATCCTGGGGGAACAGTTCCTTGATCACCCGGCCATCGGCGACGGCGGGGAAGTCGTATGCGGTGGCCCAGCGGCGGGCCTGGTTCTCGCTCCACCAGTCGAACTGGTCACCCTTGAAGGCTTCGAACTGCACGGTCAGATCGAGGAAGTACTCGATCTTGTACTGATCAAAATTGTTGGAGCCGACGCGGGTGGGCTGGTTCAGCCCCCAATAGTGGGGGTCGCGCTGATAGGTGATGGTGCGGCCCGCATCGAAGCTGGCCAGCTGATAGGGGCCCGAGCCCATCGGCGCCTCAAGGGTGGACTGGCCGATATCGCGGGTTTCACCATTGGCGTTGGTGCCCTCCCACCAGTGCTGGGGCAGCACCAGCATCTGGCCCAGGATCAGCGGCAATTCGCGATTGCCGGTCTGATCGAAGGTGAAGGTGACTTCGCCCGGCGCGGTGACTTCAGCACTGATGATATTGGCGTAGTACTGCGCCATGTTGGGATTGATCTCGACCAGCGTGTCGAAGGACCACACAACATCCTGGGGCGTGACGGGTTCGCCGTCCTGCCATTTGGCGGCCGGGTCGATGCGGAAGGTGACCGCGCCATAATCTGGGGCGATCTTCAGGCTTGAGGCGATCAGTCCGTAATAGGTGTTCACCTCATCCGAGGAGGGGGTCATCAGGGTCTCATAGACCAGCCCCAGCCCACCGGCCGCCTCGCCCTTGGGCAGGACGGGATTGAAGGTGTCAAAGCCGCCCATATCGCCAATGCGCACGGTGCCGGTCTTGGGGGCATCGACATTGACGTAGTCGAAATGGGTGTAGTCCGCGCCATATTTCGGCTCGCCGGTCATGGTGAAGGCGTGGGTCCACACATCGGTGGGGGTCTGCGCCAGGGCAGGGGTGGCCAGGCCGGCCATCAGGCCAAGGGCGAGGAGGGGTGCGAACTTCATCGGACGGCTCCGGAGCTAGAGAACTGGGAAAACAGACTAGGCGCGATCATGGGCGGACAACAGGGGGTGTTGCCGCCGATGTGGGCGCGGTGAGGGTGGCGATGTCGAAAGCGGCGGCCATCAGGGTCCTGGTGTAGTCCGATTGCGGCGCGGCAAAGATGGCTGCAGCATCGCCCTGCTCGACGATCTTGCCATTGCGCATGACGATCAGGCGATTGGCCAGGGCGCGGACGACCTTGAGATCGTGGCTGATGAACATATAGGTCAGGCCATGGCGCTGCTGCAGATCGCGCAGCAGGTCCACGACCTGGGCCTGAATGGAGACATCGAGTGCCGAGGTGGGTTCATCGAGCACGACGAATTTGGGTTCGAGCACCATGGCGCGGGCAATGGCGATGCGCTGGCGCTGGCCGCCGGAGAATTCGTGCGGATAGCGAAAGCGCATTTCGGGCGGCAGGCCCACTTCGCGCAGCGCGGTGACGACACGGGCATCGCGCTCGGCGGCGCTGAGATCGGGGCGATGCACGGCCAGTCCTTCGCCAATGATGCGGTCAACCGACAGGCGCGGGCTGAGCGAGCCGAACGGGTCCTGAAACACGATCTGCAGATCAGCACGCAGCGGGCGCATGGCCTTCCAGGAGCGCGACTGGATTTCGTTGCCCAGCACGACGATCCGGCCCGTGGAGGGCAATAGCCGCAGCAGGGCATAGCCTAGGGTGGATTTGCCGGAACCGGATTCCCCGACCACGCCCAGCGTCTCGCCCTGACGGATGGTCAGATCAACACCATCAACGGCCCGGATATGGCCCTTGGTGCGGCGCAGCAGGCCGCGCTTGATGGGGAACCACACCTTGAGGTCGCTGACGTCGACAATGGTGGGCGCGCTCTCGTTGCTGGGCGGTGGGGCGCCATGCGGTTCGGCTGCCAGCAGGTGTTGGGTGTAAGCGTGTTGCGGGTTGGCAAACAGCGGGGCGACCGGGCCGGTCTCGACGATTTCGCCTTCGGTCATGACGCAGACGCGGTCGGCGATGGTTTTGACGATGCCCAGATCATGGGTGATGAACAGCATGGCCATGCCCAGACGTTTCTGCAGATCTTTGAGCAGAGTCAGGATCTGCGCCTGCACGGTGACGTCGAGCGCGGTGGTGGGCTCATCGGCAATCAGCAGATCGGGTTCATTGGCCAGCGCCATGGCGATCATGACGCGCTGGCGCTGGCCGCCCGAGAGCTGGTGCGGAAAGGCAGCCAGGCGGCTGGCCGGGTCGGGAATGCCGACGGCATCGAGCAGTTCGAGTGTGCGGGCACGGGCGGCGTTGGCGCGCAGGCCCCGATGGATGGCGAGCACTTCGCCGATCTGGGCCTCTATGGTGTGAACCGGATTGAGCGAGCTCATCGGTTCCTGAAAGATCATCGAAATATCATTGCCGCGCACGGCGCGCAGGTCGTCGGCTGGCGCGGTGATCAGGTCCTGGCCCTTGAACAGGATCTGGCCGGTCAGCTGCGCGCTGGGCGGCAGCAGCTTGAGCACCGACAGGGCGGTGACCGACTTGCCCGACCCGGATTCGCCGACCAGCGCGAGGGTCCCGCCACCCGCGATATCAAAGCTGATATTGCGGGTGGCGGGATTGTCGCCAAAGCGGATGGTCAGGTCGCGGACCGAAAGGAGGGGGGCGCTCATGCGAAGGCCTTGCGGGGGTCAAAGGCATCACGCACAGCCTCGCCGACAAACACCAGCAGGGTCATGATGATGGCGATGGCAAAAAAGCCGGTGAGGCCGAGCCAGGGCGCCTGCAGGTTCTCCTTGCCCTGAAACAGCAGGTCGCCCAGCGAGGGGGTCCCCGGTTCCAGGCCCAGGCCGAGCAGGTCAAGCGAGGTCAGCGTGACCACCGAGCCCGACAGGATGAACGGCATGAACGTCAGGGTGGCGACCATGGCGTTGGGCAGCAAGTGGCGCCACATAATGGTGACATTGGAGACGCCCAGCGCCCGGGCGGCGGCGATATATTCAAAGTTGCGGCCGCGCAGGAATTCGGCGCGCACAATGCCCACCAGCGACACCCAGGAGAACAGCAACAGAATGCCCAGCAAGACCCAGAAGCTGGGGGCGATAATGCTCGAGATGATCAGCAGCAGATAAAGGGCGGGGATGGAGGTCCAGATTTCGATCAGGCGCTGGGCGATCAGATCGAGCCAGCCGCCGAAATAGCCCTGCACAGCGCCCGCCATCAGCCCGATGATCGAGGACAGGATGGTCAGGGTGAAGCCGAACAGGATGGAAATGCGCACGCCATAGAGCAGGCGGGCCAGCACATCATGGGCTTCGCCATCGGTGCCCAGCCAGTGGTAATTGCTCCAATTGCATTCGAGATCATCCACGCCCAGCGGATAGCGCTGACAGGCTTCCTCGCGGCTGAGCATCCAGGTGGGGGCGATGGCGCCGGAGCCGGGCTGGTAGCCGTCCACGGTATTGTAGCTGAAATGAACCGGCGGCCAGATGGCCCAGCCATTGTCGGCGATCTGCTGTTCCATGAAGTCGCCGCGATAGTCGGGCGTGCCCAGAAAGCCGCCAAAGCGGGATTCGGGATAATCGACAAAGGCGGGAAACAGCAGCTCGTTTTGGTAGGACACCACGATGGGGCGATCATTGGCGATGAACTCCGAGCCCAGTGCCAGTACCAGCAGCGCCAGAAAGATCCATAGCGACCACCAGCCCCGGCGATTGGCGCGGAAATTGTCCCAGCGGCGCTGATTGAGCGGGCTGAGCCAGCGGCGGCGGGGCAGGCGCGCGGTGTCGGTCACGGCGCTCATACTTCGCGGCTTTCGAAATCGAGCCGCGGATCAACCCACATATAGGCCAGGTCGGACACCAGCGAGATCACCAGTCCGAGCAGGCTGAAGATGTAGAGCGTGGCAAATACCACCGGATAATCGCGGCTGGCCACCGAGACGAAGCCGAGCAGGCCCAGCCCATCAAGCGAGAAGATGGTTTCGATCAGCAGGGAGCCACCAAAGAAGGCGCCGACAAAGGCGGCGGGGAAACTGGCAATGATCAGCATCATGGCGTTGCGAAAGACGTGGCGGTAGAGCACCTGATTTTCCGTCAGGCCCTTGGCGCGGGCCGTGGTGACATATTGCTTGCCGATCTCGTCGATGAACGAGTTCTTGGTGAGCAAGGTGGTGGTGGCAAAGGCGCCCAGCCCCATGGCGGTGATGGGCAGCACAAGATGCCAGAGATAATCGAACAGCCAGAGGTGGAAAGGCCAGTTGGCAGCACCGGTGGAATGCAGGCCGCGGAGCGGGAAAATCGACCAGAAGCTGCCGCCGGCAAACAGGATGATCAGCGCGATGGCGACCAGAAAGCCGGGCACGGCATAGCCGATAATGACAATGGTCGAGGTCCAGACGTCAAAGCGGCTGCCATCGCTGACGGCCTTCTTGATGCCCAGCGGGATGGAAACGCCATAGGCAATCAGGGTCATCCACAGACCCAGCGAGATCGAGACCGGCATCTTCTCCTTGATCAGATCGATCACCGAGATGTCGCGGTAATAGCTGTCACCGAAGTCAAAGCGCAGATAATTCCACAGCATCATGCCGAAGCGTTCGAGCGGTGGCTTGTCGAAGCCGAACTGCTTTTCGATGCGCTCTACCAGTTCGGGCGCCAGACCCTGGCTGCCGCGATAGGCCGAGCCGCTTTGGCCGCCCTGGCCGGGCTGGGCGGTAAAATCGCCGCCCGCGCTGCCGGTGATGCGTTCGGTCATGGAGACGTTCTGGCCTGACAGATTGGCCAGCGCCTGTTCGACCGGCCCGCCGGGGGCGAATTGGGTGATCAGGAACGAAATGGCCATGATGCCGAATACCGTCGGGATCATCAGCAGGATGCGGCGAAGAATATAGGCGCCCATCGGGTCTCCGGGCAGGCAGGTTATCTGGCAAGCTAAGCGCTGCAGGGGGATCGGCGGCAAATCACCTTGCAGTGAAAGGGCTTGGGCACGAGTGCAACATTTTGATGAATGCTTGGCAAGCCGCGCACGGGCGCAAGCGTCCAGTGCGGGGCGGCCATGGTTATGGCTTGCCCCGCCGTGTATTGAGCGTCAGGATTGCGCCATAGGGAGCTGCTCATGAGCTACGAAATCATCGCCAATGTCGAAAACCCGTCCACGGCCCGTGTGCTGATGACCGCGCTGCGGGCGCACGGGTTTCATCCGCTCGAAAATGGCGAAGGCGGGCTGCCCGGTGTCGGCAATATCTTCGGCAAGGGGGGCGTTCCCGTGCAGGTTCCCGAAGAGGAAGCGGCCGATGCAACCCTGCTGGCGGCGGAGTTGTTGAAGGAAATGGTGGCCAGCGACACGTAAAAGCGCCACATTGATGCGCCTTACGTCAGTTGCGGCCAGGGCGGTTGAACGCAGTGTGGGCTTTGGCTATAAGCCAGCCGACCTGTTAACTTTTGTTAAGCCTTTGGGCAGGAGCGACCAATGTCGATTTGGATGCGCGGATCGTTTTCCGCTGCGGGAGTTGCAGCAATCGCGCTGTTGGTGGCGGGGTGTACCTCGACGGGATCAAACACAGCCAATCTCAATACGATTGGGGCACCACAGCAATTGCAGCCGGTGCAGAATTCTACAGTGCAACAGGGAACGCTGCCGGCAATCGGCGCGACCGGTACGGTTGCACCAGGCCTGTCTGGCCAGCCCGTGCTGGGCGGGGTTCAGGCCAATACCCAGGTTGCGGCCACAACGACCGGCACGCCATCGTCGATCGTTTCGCTTGATCCACTGGCCCGGCCCGTGTCCGGCGCCATGACCACGGGCCCTGAGGGCGTGTGGAATGTGGTTGCGGGCGCGCAGCAGTGCCGCCTCAACCTGCCCATGACCGCCAAGACCGGGACCAGCTATTTCCGCGCCTCGGCGCCGGGGTGTGCCATTCCGACCCTGGCTGGCGTTGCCGGTTGGCAGCAGGTGGGCAGCCAGCTGCAGCTTTATGATGAGAACGGCAATATCGCCGCGTTCCTGGCGCCAAGCGGTGGGCGCTATATCGGCACCATGGGCGGTGGCCAGGCCATCTCGATGGCGCGCTAAAAGATTTGGGAAGCCGGTCTGCAAAGGCCGGCTTCTTTTGACCTCTAAGGTCCATTCTTCTCCATGCTGTCCGCGGGCTTGACCCAGGGACCACTCTCAACGCATTGGATGCTGCAATTGACCTTCGGGTCGCGCCCGAGGGCAGCACAGTTTTTGCTATGTCATCCAGTTCTTCCCAAACATTCCCCGGCCCGGTCAACGCGGCCTATGCCGCGCTGGTAGCGCGCGGCGCCCTGACGGCGGACCCCGCCCAGCATGATGCCGCCGCACTGCTTGATGATGTGCTGGCTGGCCTCGAGGCGCAAAAGCCCAAGGGGCTGCTGGGCAAGCTGTTCGATGCCAAAACTGGCCCGGTACAGGGCCTTTACCTGCATGGCGAAGTGGGGCGCGGCAAAACCATGCTGATGGACCTGTTCTTCAACGCCGCGCCGATCGAGGGCAAGCGGCGGGTGCACTTCCACGAGTTCATGGACGAAATCCATGCCGGCATGTCGACCTTTCGCAAGAGCGCCAAGGGGCGCGATGCCGATCCGGTCGAGGCGGTGGTCAAACCGATTCTGAAATCGGGGCTGAAGCTGCTGTGCCTTGATGAAATGCATGTGCACGACATCACCAATGCCATGCTGCTGTCGCGGCTGTTCGAAAAACTGTTCGCTGGCGGCGTGACGCTGGTGGCAACGTCCAATGTGGTGCCGGACGAGCTCTATAAGGATGGGCTGAACCGGCAATTGTTCCTGCCCTTTATTGCGCTGCTCAAGGCGCATCTGACGGTGGCATCGCTGCCCGCGGCGCAGGATTACCGGCGGATGAAATTTGCCGGGCAGCATGTCTATGCCTTTGGCACGGGCGAAGCGGCGCGCGCGGAAATGGACAGGCTGTGGCTACGCATTACCGGGGGTGAACCCGGTGAGCCTGGCATTGTCGAAAGCACCGGGCGTTCCATTGCCGTGCCGCTGACAGCGCTGGGAGCGGCACGGTTCGGCTTTGCCGATCTGTGCGAGAAACCATTGGGGTCGCGCGATTTCGTGCGCATCGCGCATCAGTTCGATTCGATCATCGTGGATGGCGTGCCGCAAATGGACCGGACCATGTCCAACGCCGCCAAGCGGTTCATCCTGCTGATCGACACGCTCTATGATCGCGGCGTCAAGCTGGGCGCAAGCTTTGCGGTGCCGCTCGAAGAGCTGGGCCACGATGACAAGACCGCGTTTGAATTTCAGCGGACCGTGTCACGGCTGATCGAGATGCAGTCCGAGGACTATCTCGGCCAGGGGCTGCGCGATGCCCCGCCTGCGGCAGACTAGGGCTCGCGCAGCACTACCTTGCCCAACGGGCAGGGGGGCTTCACCCATCGGCAAGGGCGAAAGCGCTGTTTAGACGAAGGGTTCACTTGCCCCTCTGGGCCGCTAGGGTTAAACGTGCGCCAATTCAACGCAGTTTTGGGATGAGGACTTATGGCGCGTAAAAAGATCGCTCTTATCGGCTCAGGTCAGATCGGTGGCACGCTTGCCCATCTGGCTGCCCTCAAGGACCTTGGCGACATCGTTCTGTTTGATATCGTTGACGGTGTGCCGCAGGGCAAGGCGCTGGATCTGTCCCAGTCGGCTCCGGTTGAGGGCTATGACGCCGCGATCACCGGTACCTCGAAATATGAAGACCTCAAGGACTCCGATGTGGTGATCGTCACCGCCGGTGTGCCCCGCAAGCCCGGCATGAGCCGCGATGATCTGCTCGAAATCAACCTCAAGGTGATGGAGCAGGTTGGTGCAGGCATTGCCAAGTATGCGCCCAATGCCTTCGTGATCTGCATCACCAACCCGCTCGACGCGATGGTCTGGGCCCTGCAGAAGTTCTCCGGCCTGCCCACCAACAAGGTGATCGGCATGGCTGGCGTGCTGGACAGCTCGCGCTTTGTGCACTTCATCGCTGATGAGCTGGGCGTGTCGGTGCAGGACGTCAACGCCTTCGTGATGGGCGGTCATGGCGATACCATGGTGCCGCTGGCCCGCTACTCCACCGTTGCCGGCATCCCGCTCACTGACATCGTCAAGATGGGCTGGATGAGCAAGGAAAAGCTTGAAGAGATCATCCAGCGCACCCGTGATGGCGGTGCCGAGATCGTGGGCCTGCTCAAGACCGGTTCGGCGTTTTATGCGCCGGCCACTTCGGCGATCGCGATGGCCGAGAGCTATCTCAAGGACAAAAAGCGCGTGCTGCCCGCTGCCGTCTATCTGAACGGCGAATTCGGGGTCAAAGGCACCTATGTCGGCGTGCCGGTGGTGATCGGCGCAGGCGGTGCCGAGAAGGTCGTAGAGATCTCGCTCAACTCGGCTGAACAAAAAGCGTTCGACAAATCGGTCGGCGCGGTTGAAGGGCTGATCGAGGCCTGCAAGAAGATTGCGCCCAAGCTGGCGTAACCAAGATGGTGTCATCCCCGCGCAAGCGGGGATTTCCCGTTTGGGGGCACTGAGATGAGATTTCCGCACAAGCGGAAATGATGCGGTGGGGGCCAGGGGGCCCCGTGACCACTAAGCGATTTACCCATCCAAGGGGACTTTGAATGAACATCCATGAACATCAGGCCAAAGAGCTGCTGAAGTCGTATGGCGCGCCGGTTGCGGCGGGCGTGGCGATCTTTTCGGCGGACGATGCTGCGGCCGCAGCGCAGTCGCTGCCAGGCCCGCTCTATGTGGTCAAGAGCCAGATCCACGCCGGTGGCCGTGGCAAGGGCAAGTTCAAGGAACTGGGTCCAGATGCCAAGGGCGGCGTGCGCCTGGCCAAGACCGTCGACGAGGTTGTTGCCTTCTCCAGGGAGATGCTGGGCAACACGCTGGTGACCAAGCAGACCGGCGATGCCGGCAAGCAGGTCAATCGCCTGTATATCGAAGACGGCGCTGACATTGCCCGCGAGCTGTACTGCTCGCTGCTGGTCAATCGCGAGAGCGGCCGCGTGTCGTTCGTGGTCTCGACCGAAGGCGGCATGGACATTGAGGCAGTTGCCGAGGCGACCCCTGAAAAGATCATCAGCATCGATATCGACCCGACCGCTGGCGTCACCGATGCCGACGTGGCCAAGATCGTCTCGGCGTTGGCGCTCGATGGCGATGCCAAGGCCGATGCGGCCAAGCTGTTCCCGATCCTCTACAAGGCCTTTGTCGACACCGACATGAGCATGCTCGAGGTCAACCCGCTGATCGTGATGGATGATGGTCACCTGCGCGTGCTCGACGCCAAGGTGAGCTTCGACAACAATGCCGCGTTCCGCCATGAAGAACTCAAGGCCCTGCGCGATCTGAGCGAAGAAGACGCCAAGGAAATCGAAGCGTCCAAGTATGATCTGGCCTATGTGGCGCTGGACGGCAATATTGGCTGCATGGTCAATGGCGCGGGTCTGGCCATGTCCACCATGGACATCATCAAGCTCTATGGTGCCGAGCCGGCAAACTTCCTGGACGTTGGTGGCGGTGCCACCAAGGAAAAGGTCACTGCTGCGTTCAAGATCATCACCGCCGATCCGGCTGTGAAGGGCATTCTGGTCAACATCTTTGGCGGCATCATGCGCTGCGACGTGATCGCCGAAGGCGTGATCGCTGCGGTCAAGGAAGTCGGCCTGGAAGTGCCGCTGGTGGTTCGTCTGGAAGGCACCAAGGTCAAGGAAGGCAAGGCGATCCTGGATCAGTCCGGCCTGAACGTGATCTCGGCAGATGACCTGGACGATGCCGCCCAGAAGATCGTCAAGGCGGTCCAGGGCTAGCGCGGTGCGCGCCGCTCTCACCATCATTGCCGTTGTGGCACTCTGCGCGACGCCTGTCGCCGCGCAGGGCAAAACCAAGACCAAGGCGTCAGCCGGCGTTGCGGTTCTGGAGATGTGTGAGCGTTTTGCCAGCGGCGATGTGCTGGCAGTACAGGCGGCGCAAGCCCAGGGCTGGGATGCCTATGAAGATGCGGGCGAAAGCCCGTTCGTAAAGTCGTACACGGCCGACAAGGCCGTGCCCGGCGTAGGTGAAGCCAGCCTGTTTGCCCTGATCGAAAGCTATCCCGAAAGCAGCTTTGGCTATTGCCGGGTTGATGTCGACCAGCCCGAAGGGGGCAATGAACTCGTCCAGGCCATTGCCGATCTGCCGCGCTATGCGGGGGAGACACGGGTGGTCGATGACGGGCTCTATGCCAGCCTGGTGGCCAGCGACAAGCCCAATTGGCTGCTGCTGTCGCATCGCAATGCGGACAGTTTCGTGATCCAGCTTTCCATCAATACGCCCAAGGCGGCGACTGAACAGTAATTCAACGGCGCTTTGCCCATGGCAGGCGGAATTCGGCGCCGAGCGCCCAACGACGA
This sequence comes from Devosia litorisediminis, assembly GCF_018334155.1. Taxonomy (NCBI): domain Bacteria; kingdom Pseudomonadati; phylum Pseudomonadota; class Alphaproteobacteria; order Hyphomicrobiales; family Devosiaceae; genus Devosia; species Devosia litorisediminis. The sequence goes on from NZ_JAGXTP010000001.1 coordinate 302,398, forward strand.
AAGAGAAGTAGATGTCCATTCTCGTCAACAAAGACACCAAGGTTCTCGTACAGGGCCTGACCGGCAAGACCGGTACATTCCATACCGAACAGGCTCTGGCCTATTTCGGCACCCAGATGGTGGGTGGCACGCACCCCAAAAAGGGTGGCGAAGTGTGGACCAGCGGTCTGGATGCCGCGCGCACCCTGCCCATCTTCACCACGGTTGCTGAAGGCCGCGAAAAGACCGGCGCCAATGCATCGGTGATCTATGTGCCGCCTGCCGGCGCTGCTGCGGCCATCGAAGAAGCGATCGACGCTGAAATCGAGCTGATCGTATGCATCACCGAAGGCGTTCCCGTGCTCGACATGGTGCGGGTCAAGGCCAAGCTGGAAAAGTCCAAGTCGCGCCTGATCGGGCCAAACTGCCCCGGCGTGCTGACACCAGAAGAATGCAAGATCGGCATCATGCCCGGTTCGATCTTCTCGAAGGGCTCGGTGGGTATCGTGTCGCGTTCGGGCACATTGACCTATGAAGCCGTGTTCCAGACCACCAATGAAGGTCTGGGCCAGACCACTGCAGTGGGTATCGGTGGTGATCCGGTCAAGGGCACCGAATTCATCGACATGCTCGAGATGTTCCTGGCCGATGAAGCCACCAAGTCGATCGTGATGATCGGCGAAATCGGTGGTTCGGCTGAAGAAGATGCCGCCCAGTTCCTGATCGACGAAGCCAAGCGTGGCCGCAAAAAGCCAATGGCTGGCTTCATTGCGGGCCTGACTGCGCCTCCAGGCCGCACCATGGGTCATGCTGGTGCCGTAATTTCAGGCGGTAAGGGCGGTGCTGAAGACAAGATCGCGGCAATGGAGGCAGCGGGTATCCGCATGTCGAAGTCGCCAGCACGCATTGGCCGGACGCTTGCCGAAGTCCTCAAGGGCTAAGGCTTAGTCGAAAGTCGGTCGCGCTTCGGACACAGATCGGTGTTACCGATTGTGTGTGTTGGTGGCCGACAACACTGCAGTGTGAGCCGCGGCGCCTTCTGGGGCGCCGCAAGTCTTAACAGGATGCAAAGGAAAAGCGGTCAATAGTCCCAGAAGCAATGACCGCTCATTAAGCCGGGACTGTCCGGCGGTTCAGAAGGATGGCGGGGCGCGGGCCTCGGACATAAAGCGATGACACGACAGGAAAAGAACGACACGTTCTTGCTGACCTCGTTCCTCTATGGTGGGAACGCCGACTACATCGAGCAATTGTACTCCCGGTACAAAACCGATCCTTCGAGCGTCGATGAGACGTGGCAGAGCTTTTTTTCAAAGCTCGATGATGGTGAGGGTGTCGCGCAAAAGAATGCCGACGGTCCAAGCTGGGGCCGCAAGGACTGGCCGCAAGCCGCCAATGGCGAGCTTGTCAGTGCGCTGGACGGTAACTGGGGCGAGATCGCCGTAAAGACCGAACAGGCCGTCAGCAAGAAGGCCGCAGCGCTGGGCGTTGCCAATTCCAGTGTCGACGATGTGTTGCAGGCCACGCGCGATTCGATCCGCGCGATCATGATGATCCGGGCCTATCGCATGCGCGGCCATCTGCATGCCGATCTTGATCCGCTCAAGATGAAGGCTGAAGAGCCAGCGCCCGAGCTTGATCCCAAGAGCTATGGCTTCACCGAGGCTGACTACAGCCGCAAGATTTTCATCGATAACTATCTGGGCCTGGAATACGCGACCATTCCAGAGATGCTGTCGATCCTCAGCCGGACCTATTGCGGGACGCTGGGCATCGAATTCATGCATATCTCGGATCCCGAAGCCAAGCAGTGGATTCAGGAACGCATCGAAGGCCCTGACAAGGAAATCGCCTTCACTGCCGAGGGCAAGAAGGCGATCCTGAACAAGCTGATCGAATCCGAAGGGTTCGAGAAGTTCATCGACGTCAAATATACCGGCACCAAGCGGTTCGGTCTGGATGGCAGTGAAGCCACGATCCCGGCGCTTGAGCAGATCATCAAGCGCGGCGGTGCGCTGGGCATCAAGGACATCGTGCTGGGCATGGCTCACCGCGGTCGCCTGAACGTGCTGACCCAGGTGATGCAGAAGCCGCATCGCGCCCTGTTCCACGAATTCAAGGGCGGCGCTTTCTACCCCGACGATGTCGAGGGTTCGGGCGACGTGAAGTACCATCTGGGTGCCTCGTCGGATCGCGACTTTGACAACAACAAGGTCCATCTGTCGCTGACGGCAAATCCGAGCCATCTCGAGATCGTTGATCCCGTGGTGCTGGGCAAGTCGCGCGCCAAGCAGGATCAGCACATTGCCCCCAAGGGCAAGCTGGTCAACATCCCCACCGATGGCAAGCCAGACCGGTCCATGGTGCTGCCGCTGCTGATCCATGGTGATGCCGCTTTTGCCGGGCAGGGCGTGATCGCCGAATGTCTGGGGCTGAGTGGCCTGAAGGGCCACCGCACCGGTGGTTCGATCCACTTCGTGATCAACAACCAGATCGGCTTCACCACGAGCCCGATGTATTCGCGCTCGTCGCCCTATCCCACCGACGTCGCCAAGATGATCGAGGCGCCTGTACTGCATGTGAACGGGGATGACCCTGAAGCTGTGGTGTTTGCCGCCAAGGTGGCCGTGGAATATCGCCAGAAATTCGGCAAGCCTGTCGTGATCGACATGTTCTGCTATCGCCGGCATGGCCATAACGAGGGCGATGAGCCCAGCTTCACCCAGCCGCTGATGTATTCCAAGATCCGGGCGCACAAGACCACGCTCGAAATCTATTCGGAAAAGCTGGTCAGCGAAGGTCTGCTGACCGCCGCTGAAATCGATCAGCTCAAGGCTGACTGGCGCGCGACGCTGGAAAAGGAATTCGAGGCCGGCCAGGACTATCGTCCGAACAAGGCCGACTGGCTTGATGGGCAGTGGAAGGATTTCCGTCCTGCCGATCAGGAAGGTCCGCGTCGCGGCGAAACCGGTGTCGCCATTGATCGCCTGTCCAAAATCGGTACCGATCTGACGCGCATTCCCGAAGGCTTCAACGTCCACAAGACGGTCAAGCGCTTCATGGACAACCGCCTGTCGGCAATCGAGTCGGGCGAAGGCATTGACTGGGCAACCGCTGAATCCTTGGCCTTTGGCACGCTGGTGACCGAAGGTCATCCCGTGCGCCTGTCGGGTCAGGATGTGGAACGCGGCACGTTCAGCCAGCGCCACTCGGTGCTCAATGATCAGAAGGTCGACAACAAGACCTATACCCCGCTCAACAATCTGGACCCCGACCAGTGCCGCTACGAGGTCATCAACTCGATGCTCTCGGAAGAGGCCGTGCTGGGTTTTGAATATGGCTATTCGCTGGCCGAGCCACGTGCCCTGACCATCTGGGAAGCCCAGTTTGGTGACTTCGTGAACGGCGCGCAGGTGGTGATCGACCAGTTCATCTCCTCGGGTGAACGCAAGTGGTTCCGCATGAGCGGTCTGGTGATGCTGTTGCCTCATGGCTATGAGGGCCAGGGTCCAGAGCATTCCTCGGCCCGTCCCGAGCGCTTCCTGCAGCTGTGCGCAGAAGACAATATGCAGGTCGCCAACTGCACCACGCCCGCCAACTACTTCCATGCCCTGCGCCGTCAGGTGACCCGCGACTTCCGCAAGCCGCTGATCCTGATGACGCCCAAGAGCCTGCTGCGCCACAAGCGTGCGACGTCGGGGCTGGCGGAAATGGGTCCGGATTCGGTGTTCCATCGCCTGCTCTGGGACGATGCTGAAGCGCCCGGCGCGCCCAAGACCACTACCAAGCTGACCAGCGACGACAAGATCCGTCGCGTCGTGCTGTGCACCGGCAAGGTCTATTACGATCTGCTCGAAGAGCGCGAGAAGAAGGGCATCGACGATGTCTATCTGCTGCGCATCGAACAGCTTTATCCGTTCCCGGCCAAGGCGCTGCTGGACGAATTGAACCGGTTCCAGAACGCCGAAGTGATCTGGTGCCAGGAAGAACCCAAAAATATGGGTGCCTGGGCGTTCATTCAGCCTTATGTTGAATGGGTGTTTGACCAGATGGGCCGGACGGGCCAGCGCGTGCGCTATACCGGTCGCCCTGCATCCGCTTCCACAGCGACGGGCCTGATGCGCACGCATCTGGCACAGTTGCAAGCCTTCCTCGACGAAGCCTTCGCTCAATAAAAGGACTACACATGTCGACTGAAATCCGCGTACCGACGCTGGGCGAAAGCGTCACCGAAGCCACTATCGGGCAGTGGTTCAAGCAGGTTGGCGACACTGTCGCTGCCGATGAGCCGCTCGTCGAGCTCGAGACCGACAAGGTCACCATCGAAGTGCCAGCACCTGCCGCTGGCGTGCTCGAAGCCATTGCGGCCAATCCCGGCGACACCGTCGAAATCAATGCCCTGCTTGGCGCCATTGGCGGCGCCGGTGCCGCTGCTGCGCCCAAGGCGACTGCCGAGCCAATCAAGGCTGAAGCACCACCAGCAGCAGCGCCTGCGCCAGCTGCCGCAGCGCCAGCCGCACAGGCCACCAGCATGGCTCCTTCGCCTTCGGCCCAGAAAATGGCTGCCGAAAAGGGCGTGGACACCGATGACGTTGCCGGTTCGGGCAAGCGTGGTCAGGTGCTCAAGGAAGACGTGTTGTCGGCCATGAGCAAGATTGCTGCGGCGCCGGCCGAGGCCAAACCTGCTGAAACCAAGCCAGCCGAAGCCAAGGCACCTGCTGCGGCCAAGGCTCCGGCATCGGGCGTTCAGGGCGATCGCGAAGAGCGCGTGAAGATGACGCGTTTGCGTCAGACCATTGCCCGTCGCCTCAAGGATGCGCAGAACACGGCTGCCATGCTGACCACCTTTAACGAGGTGGACATGGCGCCAGTGATGAACCTGCGCACACAGTACAAAGAGCTGTTCGAGAAAAAGCATGGCGTCAAGCTTGGCTTCATGGGCTTTTTCACCAAGGCTGTGGTGCACGCGCTCAAGGAAATCCCCGCCGTCAATGCCGAGATCGATGGCGATGAGCTGATCTACAAGCAGTACGCCAATATCGGCGTTGCCGTGGGTACCGATAAGGGCCTTGTGGTTCCTGTGGTGCGCGATGCGGACCAGATGTCGATCGCCGATATCGAAAAGGCCATCAACGGTCTGGGCAAGAAGGCGCGCGATGGTCAGCTGTCGATGGCCGATATGCAGGGCGGCACCTTCACCATCTCCAATGGTGGCGTTTATGGCTCGCTGATGAGCACGCCAATCCTCAATGCTCCACAGTCTGGTATTCTGGGGATGCACAAGATCCAGGAGCGGCCGGTGGTCGTGAATGGCGAGATCGTGATCCGTCCGATGATGTATCTGGCCCTGAGCTATGATCACCGGATCGTGGACGGCAAGGAAGCGGTGACGTTCCTGGTGCGGGTCAAGGAAAGCCTTGAATCGCCAGAGCGTCTGGTGCTCGACCTTTAGTTCGCCGCATTGCGGTGCGAATTGCAGGGGTCCGCTTCGGCGGGCCCCTTTTTGTTAGCGTAATCGTGATGCGCGTGCGGCTCGATGCTAACAGTGTGTTAACGTCTGACGGGCAGATGACGCGATGTGTTGTCATGCCAAATGTTGAGAGTAGACCGCCTTTTGCGTCCACTGATCCGAACCGCCGTCTGCTGGCTTGTCGCCCTTGTCCCCGCCTACGCCCAGGATGCTGCAGACCCCGAACTGGTCGGCGAGCTGATGGCGTTTCACGGCTCCAAGACCATAGTGTCGGTGATGAGCACCCATTGCTACGAGACCACGGGGCTCGACGAGGCCTATCACGAGGCCAGCGAGAACTGGTATCTGCGCAATATCGGCTTTCTTGATCTGGCCAACCGGGTTGCGGAACGACTGGGTGGCGGCACGCCCGCAGAGATTGCGGCAGCCGAGACCTATGGCGGCACCCAGATCATGAGCGCCTATAATCAGGCCGAGAACAAGGACAGCTTTTGTCGGGCGTTTCTCGATCAGGTCAATTCCGGCGCACTTGATATCGACGAAAGCCTGCCGGTCGCGCTCAAGAAGGCCCAAGAAGTCGCTGCGCAATAGGCGCATAATGGCGGTTTGCGTCGCGGGCAGACTCCGGTAAACAGAGATTCATCGCCGCGGCGGGCGTGTCACTGTTATTGGTGTCCCCATGGACTTCCCCTGGCTCGAATTTATCGGCCTCATGCTGGCCTTTGGCATCAATGCGGTCATTCCGGGCGCCGATTTTGCCATGGTGCTGCGCCAATCAATTGCCCATGACCGGCGCGCGGCGCTGTTTACCTCAGCGGGTATCGCGGCATCCATTCTGGTCCATGGCAGCTATACGCTGCTGGGCGTGGGGGTGATCGTGGGCCAGTCGCTGATGCTGTTCAACATCCTGAAGTGGCTGGGCGCTGCCTATCTGGTGTATCTGGCGATCTCTGCCTTGCGCAGTCCACCACCACAACCGCCTGCCGCTGCCGATCTGGGCGTGGCGCGGCGCGGTGATTTTTCGGCCTTCGCATTGGGTTTTCTGACCAATCTGCTCAATCCCAAGGCCGTCCTGTTCTTCCTGGCGCTGTTCACCAGTCTGGTGTCGGCGCATACGGGTGGCGATATCAAGGTGTTCTACGTGGCCTGCATGAGCATCATGCTTTTTGCCTGGTTCGCTTTGGTCTCGATATTCTTTACGACAGCGTCGGTACGACAGAGCTTTTTCCGCTTTGGCAGGTGGTTTAATCGCGTCACCGGCATTACCTTTATCCTGCTGGCGGTGCGTGTCGCACTGGCGCAGCAACAATAACCAGTTTCGGGGCTTCCAATGGCAGACGTTTTCGACCTCACCATCATCGGCTCGGGTCCGGGCGGCTATGTCGCAGCGATCCGCGCGGCGCAGCTTGGTCTGAAGGTTGCAGTGGTTGAGAAATGGGCCACCCATGGCGGCACCTGTCTCAATATCGGCTGTATCCCGTCCAAGGCGCTGCTGCACGCTTCGGAGCTGTTTGAAGAAGCCGGCCACGGCTTCAAGGCGCTGGGCATTGATATCCCCGCGCCCGTGCTGAACCTGCCGCAGATGATGACGCACAAGACCGAGACGGTTGCGGCCAATGTCGGCGGCGTCGATTATCTGTTCAAGAAGAACAAGATCACCACCTTCCAGGGCATCGGCACGATTGCCGCCCCGGGCAAGGTGCGGGTCACGCCGCAGAATGGCGCGACGACCGAAATCGAGACCAAGAATATCGTGATCGCTTCGGGTTCGGTTTCGGCCAATCTGCCGGGCATTGAGGTCGATGAAAAAAAGATCGTGACCTCGACCGGCGCGCTGAACCTGGACAAGGTGCCTGGCAAGCTGGTGGTGATCGGTGCTGGTGTGATCGGGCTCGAACTGGGTTCGGTCTGGGCGCGTCTGGGCAGCCAGGTGACGGTTGTCGAATATCTTGATCGCATCCTGCCCGGCATGGACAGCGAAGTGGCCCGCCAGTTCCAGCGGATGCTGCAAAAGCAGGGCATGGAATTCAAGCTGTCGAGCAAGGTTTCGGGCGTCGACAAGCAGGACGATGGCTCGCTCAAGGTCAAGGTTGAGCCCGCCAAGGGTGGCGCCGCCGAGAGCCTGGACGCCGATGTGGTGCTGGTGGCCATTGGCCGCAAGCCATACACCGAAGGTCTGGGGCTCGACATTGTGGGCGTTGGTCTGGACGAGCGCGGCCGGGTCCGCGTCGATGGCCATTACAAGACTTCGGTTGATGGCATCTACGCCATTGGTGACGTAATTGCCGGTCCGATGCTGGCGCACAAGGCTGAAGACGAAGGCATTGCAGTGGCCGAAATTCTGGCCGGGCAGGCCGGGCACGTGAATTACGCCGCCATCCCGTCAGTGGTCTACACCAATCCTGAAGTGGCCAGCGTTGGCAAGACCGAGGATGAACTCAAGGCCGAGGGCATTGAGTACAAGATCGGCAAATTCCCCTTCACTGCCAACGGTCGCGCCAAGGCGATGCTGGCCACCCAGGGCTTTGTCAAAATCCTGGCCGATGTGAATACAGACCGCGTTCTGGGCGCCCATATCGTGGGCAAGAATGCCGGCGAAATGATCCACGAACTGGTGGTTCTGATGGAATTTTCGGGCGCTGCAGAAGATCTTGCCCGTTCCACCCACGCGCATCCGACGCTGTCGGAAGCGGTGCGCGAGGCGGCCTTGTCGCTTGGCGATGGCGCGATCCACATCTGATCACTGGACAAATGGTCTGATCATGAACATGGCCCCGCCGGGATTTTCCCAGCGGGGCCAATTGTTTGATAGGGGCTTTCGGCCCTAGCAGATGTTTGCGGAAAATTCATCATACAACATACAAGCGTTTGTATGTTGACTAGCCAGTTGTACTTCCATACCAGTTTGAAGACCAAGGCCCGGAGAGTCCAGACGGGACGCGCCGGCTTTGTGTCGCGGAGCGCAAGCTTCGCACTGAATAGCGACACCGATCGCGATGGGCACGGAGGACGCGCCCGACCGGTGTCATCAGACAAACTGGGAGGACTACATGTTTCATCTGTCTAAATTGGCAGCGACCGCGCTTGTTGCTGCATCCTTGATGGTTTCGACCGCCAGCGCCCAGACGGTGCTGCGCTCGTCGGATACCCATCCTGATGGCTATCCAACCGTTGAAGCGGTCAAGTATTTTGGCGAGAAGCTCAGCGAGCTGACCGATGGTCGCTATGCTGTTGAAGTGTTCCACTCCGCTCAGCTGGGCGAAGAAAAGGACACCATCGAACAGACGCAGTTCGGTGTAATCGACCTGAACCGTATCTCGATCGGCGCGTTCGGCACGCAGGTGCCCGCTGCAACCGTGACGCAGCTGCCTTACATCTTCCGTTCGGCTGACCACTTCCACGCCGTGCTCGATGGCCCGATCGGTGATGAAATCCTGGCCGCGTTTGACGCTGTGGATCTCAAGGCCCTGGCCTATTACGACGGCGGCGCCCGCTCGTTCTACAATAGCGGCAAGCCCATCAACTCGCCTGCCGATCTTGAAGGCATGAAGCTGCGCGTGATGGGTTCGGATATCTTCGTGGACATGGTTGCGGCCCTGGGCGGCAACGCCACGCCAATGCCCTATGGCGAAGTATATTCGGGCATTCAGACCGGCGTTATCGACGGCGCTGAAAACAACTATCCCAGCTATGATACCGCTGGTCACTCTGAAGTTGCCAAGTACTACTCGCTGGACGAACACCTGATGGTGCCAGAAGTGCTGGTGATGTCCAAGATGGTCTGGGATGGCCTGTCGGCCGAAGATCAGGCTGCCGTAATGGAAGCGGCCAAGGCATCGGTCGGCAAGCAGCGCGAGCTGTGGGCTGCCAAGGAAGTTGAATCCAAGGCCATCGTTGAAGCTGGCGGCGCCATCATCAACGAAGTCGACAAGGCCCCCTTCATCGCTGCGATGGACTCGGTCTACGAAAAGCATGTGACCGATCCTGCCCTGCAGGACCTGGTGGCACGCATCAAGGCAACCGAATAGCAAATCTGTCGGGCTGGCGCTTTGGCGCCGGCCCGATCTGTCTGTGTCTAGCCTTGGGAGGCTCTCTTGAAAGTCTGGCTGCTGTCCGTTAGCCGCGTGCTTGGACGCATATCGACCCTGGCGTTATGGCTTGCCGGTATTGGCCTTGTCGCCATGACCGCCGTGGTGGCCTTCCAGGTCTATATGCGTTTTGTCGTCAACTCGTCCCCGGCATGGACCGAGGGTGGCGCTATCATGATCATGAGTTGGTTCATCTTCCTTGGGGCCGCTGTGGGCGTGCGCGAGAAGTTCCATATGGGCTTTGACGTGCTGCTCTATGTGCTGCCTGACAGCGCCTTGCCCTGGCTGCGCGGTATCAGCGATGTGTTCATCTTCATTTTTGCGGCTGGCATGGTGGTCTACGGTTCGGAGCTGGCGATCCGTTTCTGGTCCACGACCATTCCCGTGCTGGGCCTGCCTACCTCCTTCACCTATTTCCCGATCATCGTATCGGGCGGGCTGATGTGCCTGTTCATCATTGAGCGCATGGCGTTGCGTTTGTCGGGCGAGCCCGTGGATACCGCCAGCCCGAACGAAATCACCGAGGTCTGACGGTTTCATGGAATATTTCATCCTGTTTGGCGTGTTCCTCACGCTGATGATCATCGGTACCCCGATTGCCTTCTGCCTGGGTATATCGAGCTTTGCGACCGTGGCTTATCTGGGCCTGCCACCTGTAGTGGTGTTCCAGCGGCTCAATTCGGGCGTCTCGCTGTTCACGCTGATGGCGATCCCATTCTTCATTTTCGCGGGCGATCTGATGATGCGCGGCGGCATTGCTTCGCGGATCATCGCCTTTGCCGGGTCGCTGATCGGGCATGTGCGTGGCGGTCTGGGCCAGGTCAACATTCTGGCCTCGACGCTGTTTGGCGGCATTTCCGGTTCCGCTGTTGCTGAGGCGGCTGCTGTGGGTGGCATCATGGTGCCGCAGATGAAGGCGCGCGGTTATGGCGCCGATTATGCGGTGAACGTGACCTCGATGGCCGCGCTGATCGCGCTGCTGCTGCCGCCCAGCCACAACATGATCATCTATTCGATCTCGGGCGGTGGCCGCATTTCGATTGCCGACCTGTTCACCGCCGGCGTCATTCCCGGCCTGCTGCTGGCCGTTGCGCTGATGATCACGGCCTATGTGGTTGCCCGCAAGCGCGGCTATCCGACCGAGCCATTCCCCGGCTTTTCCAAGGTAGGGCAGTATCTGGTTGTGGCGGTGCCCGGCCTGATGCTGATTGCCATCATCTTTGGCGGCGTGCGTTCGGGCATTTTCACGGCGACGGAAAGCTCGTGCATTGCCGTGCTCTATGCGCTGCTGGTGACGCTGCTGGTCTACCGCTCGATGAGCTGGAGCGAGTTCGTCCATTCCACGCTCGGTGCGGTCAAGACCACCGCGATGGTGTTGTTCATCATCGGCTCGGCGGCTGCCTTTGGCTGGTTGATGGCCTATCTCAAGATCGCGACCATCATGATTGATTTCATGGGCAGCATTTCGGACGACCCGCTGGTGATCCTGCTGTTGGTCAACGTGCTGCTGCTGGTGCTGGGCACCTTCATGGACATGGGGCCGCTGATCATCATTACCACGCCGATCTTCCTGCCGGTGGTATCCTCATTTGGTGTTGATCCCGTGCATTTCGGGGTGATCATGGTGCTCAATCTGGGTATTGGCTTGAACACACCGCCATTGGGGCCGGTGCAATTCGTGGCCGCGGCCGTGGGCAAGATATCGATCTGGGAGGCCATGCGTTCGATCTGGCCGTTCTACGGCGCCGGTATCGTGGTGCTGGGTCTGGTGACCTATATCCCCGCCCTGTCACTCTGGCTGCCGGCCCTGTTCAGGGGGAACTGATGAGCCTGAATGATGAAATGCTGGCGCAGGGCAGGAAACCCAAACTGGCCGATCTGGTCATTGGGACCCTGCGCAAGCGGATCAGCGAAGGCGAGTATGAGGCGGGCGGCAAGCTGCCCACCGAAAGCCAGATGACCTCGATTTTCGGGGTCAGCCGGACGGTTGTGCGCGAAGCCATTGCGGCGCTGGCGGCGGATGGTCTGGTGCAGTCGCGCCAGGGCGCCGGGGTGTTCGTGATGGCCAATGCGGCCAGTGCTTTTTCGGCTATCGGCGCGGAAAGCTCGAACAAGATCTCGGTAGCGCTCAATGTGCTTGAAGTGCGCATGGGTATCGAGATCGAGTCTGCAGGGCTTGCTGCCCTGCGGCGCAGCTCAAGCCAGGACGCGGCGATTCAGGAAGCCTGGAACGAGTTCGAACGGCAATTGAAGCTGGGAACGCCCACCGGCAAGACTGACTTTGCGTTCCACCGGGCGATTGCAGCGGCGACCAACAACCCGTTTTACATCGAAGTGCTCGACGGTCTGGGTGGCCGGACCATTCCCTGCGACGTGGCATCGCCATGGGGAACCGAGAGCGTTTTGACGATTGAATATCAAAAGGGATTGCAGCGGGAACATCTCGCTATTCTCAAGGCCATCTCGGCGCAGGATGCCGAGGGGGCACGCGAAGCGATGCGGCAACATCTCTGGCTGAGCCAAGAGCGCTATCGCCAGCGGTTGCGTGAACAATAGACAGGAAGCAGGACAAGACATGAGCACCGATTTCGATATCCGTTTCGCCATTGACCCGGTGAGTGCGAGCACGATGAACACCGAGGAACTGCGCGAAAATTTCCTGATCGATGATCTGTTCAGCCTGGGCAATGTGAACTGGACCTACACCCATTACGACCGCATGGCCGTGGGTAGCGCGATGCCTGGTGGCAGCGCGTTGCAGCTTGAGGTGATCAAGCCAACCGGCACGGCCAATTTCCTGGATCGGCGCGAGATGATTGCCGCCAATATCGGTGGCGCGGGCAGTATAACGGTTGATGGCGTCGAGCACGCTGTTGGCACCAAGGACATGCTCTATGTCGGCATGGGCAACAAGGATGTGCGCTTTGCCTCCAATAGTGCGGATGCGCCGGCAAAGTTCTATCTGGTGAGTGCGCCAGCCCATGTCAGCCACCCCACCAAGCTGATCCGTCAGGGCGATGCCAAGCGCATTGATCTGGGCAGCAAGGAAGCGGCCAATGAGCGGAGTATTTTCCAGTTCGTGAATGCCGACAGCGTCAAGACCTGCCAATTGGTGGTGGGGCTGACCAGCTTTGCACCGGGCTCGGTGTGGAACACCATGCCGGCCCATGTTCATGACCGCCGCATGGAAGCTTATCTGTATTTCGAACTCGATCCCGATGCTGTCGTGGTCCACCTGATGGGTGAACCCGACGAGACGCGGCATCTAATGGTGCGCAATGAGCAGGCGATCATTTCGCCGCCATGGTCGATCCATTCGGGTGCCGGTACCGGTTCGTACACCTTCATCTGGGCGATGGCTGGCGACAATATCGACTACACCGATGTCGAGAAGGTCGGGATGGACGAACTGCTGTGATCGATCTTTCTGCATTCAGTCTTGAGGGCAAGACCGTGATGGTGACCGGTGCCAATACTGGCATCGGACAAGGCATTGCGGTCAGCATTGGCCGGGCCGGGGGGCGGGTGATCGGCGTCGGTCGTTCGAGCATGGACGAGACCGCAGCGCTGTTGACCGAGATTGGCGCCGCGTTTGTCGGCGTCAAGGCAGACCTGGGCTCGACCCAAGCGGCCCAGGCGATGTTTGACGCGGTCTGGGCGGAGCATGGTCCGATCGACGGGCTGGTCAATAATGCCGGGATCATCAAGCGGGCCGATGCGGTGGATTTCACCGAAGCGGACTGGGACGAGGTGATGGACATCAATCTCAAGTCGATGTTCTTCCTGTGCCAGTCGCTGGGCAAGAAGGCGCTTGAGGCTGGCCGTGGTGCACAGATCGTCAATATTTCGTCGATGTTGAGCTTTCAGGGGGGCATTCGGGTCGCCAGCTATACCGCTTCAAAGAGCGGTGTGCTGGGGATAACCCGACTGCTGGCCAATGAGTGGGCGGCAAAGGGCATCAACGTGAACTCGATTGCTCCGGGCTATATCGAAACCAATAATACCGAGGCCTTGCGGGCTGATCCCGACCGGTCTGCTTCCATTCTCGGACGCATTCCTGTGGGGCGTTGGGGCGTGCCTTCCGACATTGGCGATGCGGCAGTGTTCCTGTTGTCGCGTGCTTCCAACTATATGCACGGCGCCGTCATCCCGGTGGATGGCGGCTGGCTGGCGAGGTAATTTAATGAGTGAACAGCAGTTTTTTGCACAGCCCGAAACGAGCGAATGGATTGAACTGGCCCCTGGAAATCGGCGACGCGTGCTGATCCATACGCCGGAGCTGATGCAGGTGGAATTCGGCTTCGACAAGGGTGGCATTGGCGCGCCGCATAGTCATCCGCATATTCAGGTGAGCTATGTTGCCGAAGGCACTTTCGAAGTGACCATTGACGGCAAGACGGAGACGGTGGGCACTGGTGGCAGCTTTATCGTGCCAACCGGACTGGTGCACAGCGTGGTGGCGCTGGAAGCCGGACGACTGGTGGATGTATTCACCCCGATGCGGCAGGATTTCGTCTAGCCTGAGTGGCGGCGCTTTCGGGCGCCGTCATTGCGATGCGCCCAGTTCGGCCAGCATGGCGGCATAGGCGCTGCTGTGATCGATATTCCGGTTCGACTCGCCGGGCTTGGTCAATGTTCCGCGGCGTGGCGGGATATAGCTATAGATGCGCCGTTCAGGTTGTTCGCGCCATTGCAGGTTGAAGGCGGCATAGCGCGGAAAGAACTGCATGTCGTGATAGGGCAGGTGGTCGTGGATCCACCATGCCATCGCTTCCCAGTCGCCGGTGCGCTCGTAATAAGGCACGAAGCGATTGATGATGATGCAGGCGGTGGCGCCCATATGGCCAGCGGCGTCGCGCCGGTCCCAGATGTGGCCGGCATAGTTGGCTTCGTTGCGGCTGCAATTGAGTTTGTTGGCGTTGCCGAACTGATTGAGGGCGCAGGAGCGGTAGGACGAGCGGATCGAGATGCGGCCAAAGCGGGCCTGTAGCGGTTCAAGCAGGTTCTGACACAGAGCGGTGCCGGCAGCGATGGCAAGGTCGGGATCGTCGGGAATATTGGGAATGGCGTGGATGGCGGCGATTTCCGAATAAAGAAAATCGCGCAGGTAGAAGCTCTCCGACAGGCGGACGCGGCCGAGCTCTTCGAGACCCTTGACGCTTTGCGGTTGTCGCATGATGAGCTCCGGCTCTGGACGCGGGCATGGTGATCTATACCTTAGCGCCTGCGAACCCGGTTTTTACCGTAAGGACACAGATGCTCATCGTCATTTTCTATATCGCCATTACCGTTGAAGCGATGACCGCCGCGCTGGCTGCCGGGCGCCGCCAGATGGACTGGTTTGGCGTGTGTGTGCTGGCTTGCGTGACAGCTCTGGGGGGCGGATCGGCGCGCGATATCATTTTGGGGCATTACCCCCTGACCTGGGTGGGTAATCCGTGGCTGCTGGTACTGGCCTGCGGGGCGGCCCTGTTCACCATCGGCATCGCGCGGGTGGTGCATCGGCTGCGCTGGCCGTTCCTGTTGCTCGATGCGCTGGGGCTGGTGGTGTTTTCGATCATTGGCTGCAATGTGGCACTGGAGATGGGACAGCACCCGGTGATCGTGATTGTGGCGGGCATGCTGACCGGCATTGTCGGCGGCATTCTGCGCGACGTGTTGTGCAATGACATCCCGCTGGTGTTCAGCGGCGAGCTCTACGCCACCGTGTCGGCGCTGACCGGGATCATCTATTTCGGTGGGCTGATGCTGGAACTGCCGCAGGATCTGGTGATCATCGGCGCCATGACAGTCGGGTTCGGGCTGCGCGTTGCCGCCATCGTGTTCAAGTGGGAAATGCCCCGCTTCGTCTATGACAAGGATTTGCGATGAGACTGTCGCAGGTCCAAGCCGGGGCTCATTTCGGGTGACTGGCAAATAAGACTTTTCCGCCCTGCCGCCTTGTGGCAAGGCACTACCATACAAGTATATGGAGCATTCTCGTGCGACAGACGTGGCGTTGGTTCGGGCCCAAAGATCTTTGCAGCATTGATGACATCACCCAGGTGGGCGCCGAAGGCGTGGTCAGCGCGCTGCACCATGTGCCCAACGGGGTGGTCTGGACGCCCGAAGAGATTGCCAAGCGACACAGCGAGATCGCCACGCGCAAGGATGGCACCGCCTCGGGGCTGACCTGGGATGTGGTGGAGAGTCTGCCGGTATCGGAAGATATCAAAAAGCAGAAGAATGACTGGCGCGGTCACATTGAGAACTACAAGGTCTCGATGCAGAACCTGGCGGCGAGCGGCGTCGAGGTGATCTGCTACAATTTCATGCCCGTGCTGGACTGGACCCGGACTGATCTGCGCTGGAACGTGCCCAATGGCGGGTCGTGCATGCGGTTCGACATCAACGACTTTGCGGCATTCGACATTCATATCCTGGAGCGCGACGGCGCTGGGGCCGACTATACCAATGCCATTGCCGACGAGGCCGGGCGGCGTGCTGCAGCACTGGACGAGGCGGGCAAGAAGCAATTGGCGCGCAATGTGACCATGGGGCTGCCGGGCTCGACGGAATCGATGACGCTGGACGATGTGCGGGCGCATCTGGCGGAATATGCAGGGATCAGCCGGGAGCGACTGCAGGCCAATTTTGTCGACTTCCTCGAAGCTGTGGTGCCGATGGCCGAGGATCTGGGATTGCGGCTGTGCTGCCATCCCGATGATCCACCGTTCTCGCTGCTGGGTCTGCCCCGTGTGATGTCAACCGAGGCCGATTACAGCTACATCATGGATGCGGTCGAAAGCCCCGCCAACGGCATGACGCTGTGTTCGGGCTCGCTGGGCGCGCGGCCAGACAATGATCTGCCCGGCATGATGGAGAGGCTTGGCGACAAGGTACATTTCCTGCACCTGCGCAACGTCAAGCGCGACAATTCCGAAGTGGTTGGCTCGTTCTTCGAAGCCGAGCATCTGGGTGGGGACACCGATATGGTGGCGCTGATCGCCGCGGTGGTACGCGAGGAGGCCCGTCGCAAGGCTGCTGGTCGCAAGGACCATTCCATCCCCATGCGGCCCGATCACGGTCAGGACATTCTTGACGATCTGGGGCGTCGCTCGCAGCCGGGCTATCCCACGATTGGCCGAATGAAGGGGCTGGCCGAGTTGCGCGGTGTCATGAAGGCATTGGAATACCAACAGGCGACCAGCTAAACACAAGCTTTCCCGCTTAGTTTCAGGTTCCGAACCAAACTTTACGACTTCTCAAAGGGTTCAGCGCACTCTGTAGTGATCTGTGGCGCGAGGCGCATTGTGATTACTACGGTATTTCAGGGGCTGGTGAACTGGTTCATCCCCCAACACATGGCGGACGATCTGCACACGCGCAAGCGCGTGCAGATGTTCATCATCAGCCATATATTCGGACCGATCATCGCGACGCCGATCCCGCTCTTCCTGTGGAGCGCTGATCCGCAGCCATGGCCGCATGTGCTGGTCCTGGCGCTGTCGATCTATGGTTTCTGGCCATTTCTGGCGCTGGTAAAGCTGTTTCCGCGCGCTTACACGCCGCTGGCCATGGCCTCGGTGCTGAACCTGTCATTCGCCATTCTGTGGGGCACCTATAATTACGGCGGCACCAGCTCGCCGTTCCTGGTGTGGTTCGTGCTGACGCCGCTGCTGGCGTTCATGTATCTGGGATCGACCTGGACGGCGCGAATATTCGTTCTGGCGCAGATCACGCTGGGTCTGGCGTCCCTGTACGGCTTCTATCTGTTTGGCGATTTCCCCGAGCACATCCCGGTCAATGACATGGTGGTGGCGGGTCTGCTATCGGCGCTGGGCGCCAACATCTATGTGTTCATGATGGCGGCCTATTACTCGAGCGTGGTGGATAGCCAGTCCGAGTTGATCAAGGAAATTGACCGTCACCAGTACACCCTCAAGGCGCTGACCAGCGCCAAGGACGATGCCGAGCGCGCCAATGGCGCCAAATCCGACTTCCTGGCCAAGATGAGCCACGAGCTGCGGACCCCGCTCAACGCGGTGCTGGGCTATTCGGAAATCCTGCTCGAAGATGCCGAACTGGACGGGCGTGGCGAACAAATCGCGGATTTGCAGAAAATCAGTGCCGCCGGCAAGCACTTGCTGGCCATGGTCAATGACATTCTCGATATCTCCAAGATCGAAGCAGGCAAGATGGCCCTGCATATCGAGACGGTTGATCTGGGCAAGCTGATCGATGAGGTAGAGGCCACAGGACGCCCGCTGGCAGCCAAGAATACCAACAGCTTTGTGGTGGAGCGTGGCAAGGATCTGGGCATGATGCGGGCCGACGCAACCAAGCTGCGTCAGGCCATTTTCAACCTGCTCTCGAATGCCGCCAAGTTCACCCAGAACGGCACTATTACGCTGTCGGCCAAGCGCACAGGGGACTGGGTCGATATTGCAGTGATCGACACCGGTATCGGCATATCGCGCGAACAGCAGCAGGCACTTTTCTCCAATTTCAGTCAGGCCAGTTCCAAGATTGCTGCGGTCTATGGTGGCACCGGGCTGGGGCTGTCGCTGAGCCAGAACCTGTGCCGATTGATGGGGGGACAGATCGAGATCGAAAGTGAACTGGGTGCGGGCAGTCGCTTCACCATTCACCTTCCCGCCCAGGTCGACCAGACCATGCCCTTGCCCACCGAGATGCCGATCGTGCCGCTGACAACGCGGGCTGACGATGACTTCCTCAACGACGCCGAGGACGACGCTGTCAAGCGCAAGGTCGGTCATGCCGGCATGAACGGGCACTCCAACGACCATGACAAGCGCGAGCGCGTGCTGGTGGTCGACGATGACCGCAATTTCCTGGAACTGGCCGAGCGCCTGTTTATCCGTGAGAATTACACGCCGATCTGCTCGGATGCGCCCCAATCGGCGCTGCAGATTGCGCGAACCGTCAAGCCTTCGGCGATTTTTCTCGACATACTGATGCCTGGGTTTGATGGTTGGGACGTACTGGCGGCTCTGAAGTCCGACCCGGTCACGGCCGATATTCCAGTGTTCATGATTTCCATTCTGGCCGAGCGCAGCAAAGCGCTGGCGGCCGGAGCGGACGGTATTGTGATGAAGCCGTTTGATGCGGCGAAGGTGAAGGCAGCGCTGGCCGCGCTCCGATCAACGCGTGGCCGGAACAGAGCTGCCAATGTATAGGATGGATAGCTAAGATGGCCCTGGTGCTCATCGTTGAAGACAACCCCGTCAATCGGGATGTACTGGGTCGCCGCCTTGAGCGACGCGGTTTTTCCATTCGCTTTGCCGAGGATGGCCCCAGTGGGATCGATGCGGCCAAGTCGCTGATGCCCGACGTGATCCTGATGGATATCGGGCTGGGTGAAATGGATGGCTGCGAGGCCACCAGGCGCATCCGCGCTGATCCAGAGACTGCGGCGCTGCCCATTATCGCCCTGACTGCCAGTGCGTTTGAATCCGATCGCGCTAAGGCGCTGGCTGCCGGATGTATTGACTTTGATACCAAGCCGGTGGATTTGCCGCGCCTGCTGGGCAAGATGGCCGCCGTGCTGGGGCCAAAGATGCCGGCTGCGGCAATGGTCTAGCGCCACTGCCCACTTTCAGACGGTGACCCTGATACCAAAAAGCCCCCGGCCAAGGCCGGGGGCTTTTGTATTTGGAGCGGGGAGTGCCTAGCTGGCAATCGCCATGCGGTTGGCATTAAGCGTTTCGCGCAGCCGCATGAAGTCGAGCGGCTTCTGGTGAATGTGGGGCTGTTGCAGCCCCATCAGTTCAGCGCTGCGCTGGACCATAAGCAGGGTTTGATCATCCTGTCCGCTGACGATGACAATCTTGCCCTGGTAGCGATGCTCGGCGAGCAGGCGAAACAGCTCGATGGCATCGACATGGGGCATGGAAATATCGACCGCCATAACGTCTGGCCGCAATGCTGCGACCAGATTGATGACGCCACGGGAATCCGAGGTGGCAAAGGCTTCGTAGCCGCAGCGCTCCGCTACCCGCACGATCAGTTCGGCTGAGGCGACATCATCGTCGACTGCGAGCAGCCTCAATGGTTGAGCCATTCTTGCCTCCACTACGCCGCAGCGCTTGAGCTGGCGGTTGCCGGGCGCGTTGCGTCCTGCTGGCCTTCATGGCCCAGACGATATTCAAGGTCTGCATCGCGCATGGCCTTGGCCAGGATCTTGACGACCTGATCGATGTCTTCCTGGGTGTGGGACGCCATGACCTGGAAGCGGAAACGGGCGCCGCCCTGCGGCACAGCCGGGTATTCGACCAGGTTGGCAATGCCCCCCAGCGCCATCAGATGACGCGAGGCGAAACGGCCGACGCCTTCCAGCCCGAGGCGAACTGGCACGATAGGCGATGGGTCGCCCAGTGTTTCCAGACCTGCACGCGTCAGCTCGGCGCGCAGATAGAGAATGTTGTCCATCAGCTTGCGACGCAGGGTCCGGCCTTCCTCGGAGCGCACAATGTTCAGTGCGGTGAGTACTGTCGCGGCCTGAACGGGCGAGAGTGCGTTGGAGAAGGTGTGGGTGGCGCTGTAATATTTCAGATATTCAGCGGCCGCGCGCGTCTTGACGGCGATGAAACCGCCATTGGAGCCGAAGGTCTTGGAGAAGCTGCCGATGATGATGTCGGCGCTGTCCATGGCGTTCTGCAGGCCGAGATGGCCCAGGCCATCATCACCGATCGAACCCAGATCGTGGGCGCAATCGACCAGCAGGGTTGCTCCGTACTGATCGCACAGGGCGCGCATGGCAGCCAGGTCCGGTGTATCGGAGTGCATGGAGAACAGGCTCTCGGTGACCACCAGAATGCCGTTCTGCTGATCGGTGTTACGAATGCGTTCAAGCTTGCGTGCCAGGGCGTCGAGGTTGAGGTGTCCGTGGTAGTGAATGTTCTGTGTGGCTGCCTTGGCGCCTTCCTGCAGGCAGGAATGGGCGAGAATGTCGAGAATGACATGGTCATTGCCGCGCACAAAGCCCTGCACCGAACCATAGCCAGCGGACCAGCCGGTCGGGTAGAGCACGATTTCACGCCCGCCCAGGAAGGATGAGAGGCCCTGTTCGAGCAGCAGCGAGTTGGCTGTGTTGCCCAGCAGCGCTGCAGAGCCCGCGCTATGCACACCATATTCGCCGATGGCGTCGATGGCGGCCTGCTTGATGGCTGGGTGCGAGGACAGGCTCAGATAATCCTGACTGGCGAAATTGATGCCCGAGAAACTGGTGCCGGCATCGCTCTTGGCCTCGCAACGCGCCTGAGGTGCTGTTGAGGTTGAGCGGGCATATGGCCACAGATCATGGCTGCGGCGCAGGTCCTGCCAATCATAGAAGCCCGTTACACGCTCCATCAGATCTGCACCTTCTGGCGCCCGGAAATCACGCAGGCTGCCCGCCAAAGCGGCTTCTGGAACTGACTTGAAATCTTTAGACATCGACGCTCTCCACGTAGACCTTTCTGGTCCTTCTGGAGGCCAAACTACTTTGGCTACTTGAAAAGCAGCTTAATCGTTGCGGTATATTTTGTATGACCGAACGCGGTGCAATTTTGCTTACGTTGAATGGTAAATACGATTTGAATACTTCGTAACTGGACGGTTGGACTCACGCAAAATTAAGTGCTGCCGGTCCATTCTAGGCTCATGAACACTCAGTCTGGGTCCGGCCTGCTTTCCCTGGTCAACGGGTTTGTCGACCGCGCCATTGGTGCGGCAGACCTGCCCACGGCGGTGCGCCAGAAGCTGCTGCGCCAACAATTGAACTCGGTCAGCAAGATGACACCGGCCATGCTGGCGAGCACGGTCGTGGTCTCGGTGGTGTTTCTGCTGCTGACCTGGGGGACCGCCCGGTTCTGGCCGATGGCTGTCACGCTGGCCGCAATCAATATGCTGCAATTGCACGCAAGCTATCTGGCGTGGAGCAACCCCAATCTGAGCCTTGAGAGCAAGCCACATAAATCGGTGGTGCGCACAGTGCTTTATGCGCTGCTGCTGGGCACGTTGTGGGGTGTGGTGTTCAACATCATCCCGGTCGATCTCAATTCAACGGTGCGCGGCGCGGCCACGATTGGTGCGGGTGGCCTGTTGTGTATCTCGATGATGGCGCTGGTTAATTATCCCCAAGCGCTTGCGGCCTTTACGATCCCGCTGATCGTGGGTGCACTGGGCACGGTAGTGGGTATGGATACCACGCCTGATGTCTGGGTGCAGGGTGTGCTGCTGATGGCGTTTACTTCCATCATGGTGGGCATCACCTTCAACCATGCCTCGGCCTTTGTGGCTCATCGCGCATCTGAAGCGCTGCTGCTGGAAAAGCGCGAGATCATCGGGTTGCTGCTGCGCGAGTTCGAGCAGGCGGCTTCGGACTGGGTATGGGGCTTTGATGCAGACGGCTCCATCAACCGGCTTTCGAGTGGCTTCACCACAGCAACAGGCGTGGATGAGGACGATCTGGTGGGCGCTGATTTCGTGCATTTCATGCAGTGCATCACGCCGCCCAACGATACGCTGGTGGCGCAGCTTGAACGCGACGTAAGTGATCGCAAGACATTTCAGGATATCGAGTTGCGGGTCACCGCCGCAGGCGTTGAGTGCTGGTGGGCGCTGACAGGCAAGCCAGCCTTTGACGACGCCGGAGTCTATCTGGGTTATATTGGCACCGGTTCTGACGTTACCGCCCGCAAGCTGGCGGAGCGGCGGATCACCATGCTGGCGCATCATGATCCGATGACCGGCTTGCTCAACCGGAACAAGTTTACCGAACAGCTCAATAGCTGTGTCGCCCGCCTGGAGCGCTACGGCGCGCCGTTCACCGTGATGTTCCTTGATCTGGACCAATTCAAATCGGTCAATGACAGTCGCGGGCATATGGTTGGCGACCGACTGCTGGTAGAGGTGGCCAAGCGGATCGATGCGCTGGTGCATGAGCCCGATCTGACGGCCCGGTTGGGCGGTGATGAATTTGCGATCATCCTGCCCAATAGTGGCGATAGCGAAATGGTAGCTCGGCTGGCTGATCGCCTGATCGCCGAGATCAAGCGCCCTTTCATCATCGAAGGTGAAGAGGTTGTCATCGGCATGAGCGTGGGCATTGCCATGGCGCCGTTGAGCGGCACGCGCCCAGACCAGATCTTGCGCAATGCCGATCTGGCGCTCTATCGGGCCAAGGATGACGGTCGCTCGGTCTATCGCTTCTTTGAAAGCCAGATGGACAGTGACGCCCGTGAACGGCGCCTGCTGGAAGTGGAACTGCGCGACGCTATCGGCAATCGTGAACTGGTCCTGTACTACCAGCCGCTGGTTTCGGCCGAGAGCGAAGAACCGGTAGGCTTTGAGGCGCTGATCCGCTGGAACCATCCGATCCGCGGGCTGGTGCCGCCGGTGGAGTTCATCCCGGTGGCTGAGCACTCGAACCTGATCGTCGACATTGGCGACTGGACTATCGAGCAGGCCTGTATGGCGGCGTCGACCTGGCCGGAGCATCTGACCGTGGCGGTGAACCTGTCGGCCAAGCATTTCCGGCGATCAGACATTACGCAGGTGGTGCAGAAAGCGCTGGCCATGTCGGGTCTGGCACCCAAGCGGCTGGAGATCGAAATCACCGAGGGTCTGCTAATGGAAGACCCAGAAGAGGTTGTGGCCAAGCTTGGTGAATTGCGCGCACTGGGCGTCAGCATCGCCATGGACGACTTTGGCACCGGCTATTCAAGCCTGAACTATCTGCTGAAATTCCCCTTCGACAAGATCAAGATCGACCGCTCGTTCGTCAACGCCTCGAGCGGCGACGAAGTGGCACGCGATATCCTCAAGGCGATTGCTTCGCTCGGGCGCACGCTCAAGCTCAAGATCACCGCAGAGGGCGTTGAGACACGCGAGCAGGCAAGCTTCCTGACAGAGATAGCCTGCGATCAGTTGCAGGGCTTCTTCTTTGCCCGGCCGCTGGACCCGGTCGAGTTGCCCCACTATCTGCTGACCCGCTTCCCCGGGCGCGCCGAAGCGGTGACCTCCGAAGCACAAGCGCGGCTGGCAGCCATCGCCAGCTAGTCTTCGAGCAGATAGCCACCCGCGCGGGCAGGCAGGATTTCGTCGCCGACAATCTTGGCAATGGTGGCGCCGCGCCTGACGTATTTGGCGGTGACCATTGAGAGCACAAACCCGTCGGTGCCGGCCAGAATGGGTTGGCGTGCCATAAAGGCCTCGGGCCCATCCATGGCGATGAGATCGGCGATGGGCTGGCCCTTCTTGACGCGGTCGCCCAGCTCCACCCGATAGGCGAGCAGGCCCGGTGCCTCGGCACGCAGGACTTCGGTTGCCTCGAATGGGGTCGGAGCGGGTGCTGCAGCGGGTGTGGTCCCGGCATCCGCCGCAATCAGGCCGCGCCCGGCGAAAAAGCCGAACAGTCCCGCCGCATCGGCCTGACCAAAGCTGTCAAAACTATCGGCGCGCCCGCGATATTCCAGTGTTGCGGTTTCAGCCGCCGCCGGGATGGGGTGATCCGGATTGGCAAGCTGAGCCTTGCGATAGAGCGATGGGAGCACCTCGTCGAACGAGCCGCCACCGCTGTCCTCGGCGGTCAGGGTGGCCGCAACCCCCATCCAGTCGGCCAGATCCTGCAGTCCGGGCATCAATTCGGGTGAGGTGAAGATGTGCTTGAGGCTGTGATCATCGCAGTGCAGGTCGAGCACGATGTCGGCGGTGGTCGCAGACTTCATGACCAGCAGCCGCAATTGCTGGATGGCCGATGCGGGACGCTGGCTGTCGAGCCAAGCGGCGACGGCGGTGCGGATTGTCTGAATGTTGGCCTTGGGGTCGCTGCCAAGCTTGCCTGCAATGGCGTTGGCTATCTGAGGATAGAGGTCGGGCCAGCGGCGGTTGTAATTGACGCCCGTTTCAATGTCGTAGCGCCCGACGTGGTTGCGCAGGGCATAGGTGGCCAGGCCCAGCGGGTTGACCGAGGGGTAGATGGTGAAATGCGCCCTGAGCTGGCCGGCAGCGTCCGCATCGCGCAGTTTTGGCAGCAGGTGGTGCAGCGCCATGGTGCCGGGCTGTTCGTCAGCGTGCAGCGCGGCCTGGAGGTGTACGCGCGTGGCCGCGTCAGCAGGACCGGCTGTGTACCAATAGAGCGTGGTGGCAGCGCCGGGTGTGTCGCCGCTCAGCGTGGTGGAGTGCAGTTCAAAAGCCATTGGAGTTCTCTAAGGAGTGAGGCTGGCGAGCTTGTCGGCCATGGTCTGCGGTTTGTCGGTACGGGTTGAAAACGCCATGGTGCAGAAAGTGCGCTCGATGCCCATTTCGGTGAGGCGGGCGCAGCAGGCCTCGATCAGCGCACTGACCTGGGCCATCTCGCCCTCGATATTGGTGCCATTGGCATGCATGACATGAACCAGGCCAGAGGCCTCGATAATGGTCTGGATTTCCCGGACATAGGTCGAGACAGAGGGCCCCACACCCATGGGGACGATGCAGAAATCGGCGATAATCTTCATGAGGCTAACGCATCCATTTGGGGGCAAAACGCATGCCGGGGGCGGCCGGCATGTGCCGCATAAGGCGCTTATAGATCAGGCCGAACAGGAAGAAGATGACCAGCGACACAACTAGGAAATAGAGCGCCGCGACCGAGAAATGCAGGAAGGCATTATAATCGCGTTCGAACAATTCCTTGGCTGTGATCATCACATCCTTCTGCATGCCGATGACCGGCAAAGCGAAATAAACAATGGCAGTGGCGTGGAACAGGAACACCACCTCGTTGGTATAGGCAGGCCAGGCCAGCCGGATGAGATTGGGCCAGACGACCTGACGGAATTGCTGGCGCCGGCTCATGCCATAGGCGCAGGCGGCTTCCACCTCGCCGCGCGGCACGGCGCGCAGGGCGCCATAGAATATTTCGGCGGTATAGGCACTGGTGTTGAGCACCAGAACGAGCGGGCCGATGAACAGCGGGTGCAGCACGAACCATGACACACCCAGTGGCTTCCAGACCGCCAGGTTGAACGAGAGCGTGAGCGAATAGATCATGAAGAACTGGATGAAGAGCGGTGAGCCGCGAAAGGCGTAGATATAGCCGCGACTGAGCCGTGAGATCAGCGGATTGTCAGAGGCCTTTCCCAGCGCCAGAAAGATGGCCATCACAAAACCAAGCGGGATGGAGGCGACGGCGAAATAGATGTTGAACACCACGGCGGGCGCAAACAGCACGATTTCCTGGAGGAAGCGCTCCATTATCTGGCCTCGTTGAGAATGCCGCGACCGGCGCGGTTCATGAGTGCACCGAAAGCCTTCTCGGAGACCAGCGTGACCAGAATATAGAAAACGAACAGCACCAGATAATAGCGCCAGCGCCAGTCCTCATGTACCAGACCAACGGTGGGCAGGAAATTCGGCGCGCCCAGGCGATCGGCCCAGAGCACGATGTCAGCGATCTGCAGCAGTGAGAGCAGCGAGGTTGCCTTGACGATCAGCATCCAGACATTGGACAGGCCGGGCAGGGCGTAAACCCACATCTGGCGGATATGGACGCGCCACATTACCTGGGCCAGGGACATGCCATAGGCGCGAGCGGCTTCCAGCTGGCCTTTGGGCACTGCGCGCATGGCGCCGTGAATGACATTGGTGGCGAAGGCGCCATAGACGATGCCCAGCGAGACCGAGGCCAGGATCAGATATTCAGGGGTGCCCAGAAACCAGTTGGCTTCCTTGCAGGGCGGCCAGGCCGCTGATTGCAGAGCGATTGCCTCGGGGGAGCAGACCTGTGTGGCCAGAAACCACTCAACGGCCTGTTCGAAGGCGAGCGGGAAGAACAGAAAGAACAAGACGTCGGGGACGCCGCGGACGATGGATGAGTAGGTCGAACCGATCAGGCGCAGGGGCCAGAACCGCGAATTCTTCAGGGTCGCGCCGATCAGGCCGAAGACCACGGCGAGCGTGCCGCCAAAGAGTGCTGCAAAAATGGTGAACTGAAAGCTGGCGTACCAGGTCAGATGCTTGCCGTTGGTGAGATAGTCCAGCCAGAAGGCGATGTCGTCGCTCATGGGCTGATCCAGCGGGGCATGGAAGGGGGCATGGATGGGCTTTCAGAAAATCCGGGGTGGGTGTTGAGCCCACCCCGGCAAGTGCTTTAGTCGGCGAAGTACGGGCCACGGCCCTCGAACCACTTGGCGATCAGTTCGTCGACGGTGCCGTCCTTCTTGAGGGCGGTCAGGGCGTCGTCAAACTTGCCCTTGAGGTCAGCTTCGTCCTTGCGGATGCCGCCACCAACGCCGCTGCCGATCATCACGTCTTCGCCCACGAATTCGAAAGCGCCGCCGGATGCTGCAACGACGGGCTCAAGATAGGCGCCGTCGGCCAGGATGGTGTCGAGATTGCCAGCGCCCAGATCAGCCATGGCCTGATCGGCGGTGCCGAAGGAGACGATGGTATTGTTGGCGCCGAGGTTTTCTTCGGCATAGGCAGCCTGGATAGTGCCGCCCTGAACGCCAACGCGCTTGCCTTCAAGTGCGCTGGGATCAATGCCCGCGCCGGCTGCCGCGATGTACAGCGACGGATCGGGCGGGAAGTAGTTCTGGGTGAAGTCGATGGTTTCCAGACGTTCTTCGGTAATCGACATACCGGCCATGATCACGTCGTAGTTGCCAGCGAGCAGGTTGGGGATGATGGAGTCCCAATCGTTGATGATGAACTCGCAGGAAAGTTCGGCCTGTTCGCAGATGGCATTGCCCAGGTCGATTTCGAAGCCAGCGGGTGCGCCGCTATCATCGAGGAAGTTCCAGGGGGCATAGGCACCCTCGGTGGCAATGCGCACCGTTTCCTGTGCCTGGGCAGTCGTGCCGAGCGCCAGAAGCGCGGCGGCTGTGAGAATGAGCTTCTTCATCTTGTTTCTCCGTTGAATGTTGCTCTGCGTGTGCCCGTTGACCGGGACTTGTCGCCTAGTCGTGGTTGGCGGCATTGAGAAATTGTTTGAGGCGGGCGGATTTGGTGGCGCTGAAGACCTCGTCGGGGGTGCCTTGCTCTTCAATGGCGCCCTTGTGCAGGAAGATCACGCGATCCGAGACGGATCGGGCAAATTCCATGTCGTGGGTGACCAGCACCATGGTGCGGCCTTCGTCAGCCAGCACCTTGATGACGCGCAGCACCTCGACTTCGAGTTCGGGATCGAGTGCCGAGGTCGGTTCATCAAACAGCATGACGCGCGGATTGATGCACAGGGCGCGCGCGATCGCGGCGCGTTGCTGCTGGCCGCCGGAAAGTTGTGCGGGATAGGCGTCGGCTTTGGCACCAATGCCGACCTTGTCGAGCATGGCGCGAGCCTCGGTCTCGACCTCGTCGCGCGCGCGCTTCTGGACGATCAACGGCGCTTCCATGACGTTTTCGAGAATGGTCAGATGGGCCCACAGATTAAAGCTCTGGAACACCATGCCCAGCTCGGAACGAATGCGACGGATCTGTTGCTCGTCGGCAATCTGGCGATGCGGATGGGTGCCGCGCAGCTTGATCTCTTCGCCGTCAATGCTGACCACGCCACTGTCGGGTATTTCGAGCATGTTGATACAGCGCAGAAGAGTCGACTTGCCTGAACCGGACGAGCCGATCAGCGACACGACTTCGCCCTCATTGGCAGTGAACGAAATACCCTTGAGCACTTCAAGCGTGCCGAAGGATTTGTGCAGATCGCGGATCGCCACAACTGGCAATTTGTCCGCAACTACAGCGGTAGCTTGCGCCATTTTCACCCAATAGCCTGCATAGCGCAGACGTTTCCTGACCGGCGGTTGCCTTATTGAGACTGGCAATCTTGACCGCCCTCAACAAAAACAGAAGCGGGGCAGATAGCAAGCGCGAATTCGCCGTGGCAGGGCGGTGATCGGTATTGTATCGCATGACAATGGCGTCAACGGACGGGCAGGCGATGTTCTTTGTGGTTTCAAAATTGTTCTGGCTGGTCGCACAACCGATCAGTATCTGCGCCCTGTTGGTGCTGGCGGGCGGTGTGCTGGTGGCATGGCGCCGCGTCCGATGGGGGCTGACGCTTGGCGGGCTCGGGCTGAGCGTTCTGGTGGTGAGTGGATATACCACACTGGGCGCCTTGCTGATCGGACCGCTGGAAAACCGCTTCGAGCGCCCCGCGCAAATGCCGGTTTCGGTATCGACCATCATCGTGCTGGGTGGTTCTACGGTGGGGCGCGTGAGCGGTGCGCGCGGCGTTTCAGAACTCAACGAAGCAGGCGATCGTCTGGTCGCGGCAGTCTATCTGGCTCAGACCTATCCGGCGGCCAGAATTGTGCTGAGCGGTGGCACGGGCCTGCTGACGCAGGGTGTCGAGGCCGAGGCGGTGACGTCGGCGCGATTGCTGGCGGATCTTGGGGTGCCGGCCGATCGGTTGGTGCTTGAGACGGCGTCCCGCAACACGATTGAAAACGCCGATCTGACCCGCGTCATGCTGGGCGAGGTGAATGGGGCAATCATGCTGGTGACCTCGGCCTTTCATATGCCGCGCTCGGTGGCGCTGTTTGAGAAAGCTGGGCTGGAAGTAATTGCTTGGCCAACGGACTATCGCAGCACCGGCGCGGAGGGCTTTGGCCTGGACCTGGCCAACCCGGTGTACAATTTTTCCAATACCAGCGTGGCGATCCGGGAGTGGGTCGGCTTGCTGGTTTACGCGGCGACCGGCCGGATCGACACAGTTTTCCCCGGTCCATCGGTCTCACCTACCACATAAGGTTCGGCCCCGCCGATGGGCGAGGCCGAAACAGGGTGTCAGGATGGTCTGTGGCTAAGTGCGGCGAATGAAACCAATGACCAGCGAGATGACCAGGAACGCCAGAAAAAGAAAGAACAGGATCTGGGCGATACCGGCGGACGCGCCGGCAATACCACCGAAGCCCAAGATGCCGGCGACCAGTGCGATCACCAGAAAGACGAGTGCATAGTACAGCATGAAAAGCTCCTCTGAATACGTGTTGGTTTTACAACGGACGAGGGGTTTTCAGGTTCCGTATAACAGCAAAAAGGGCCGGAAAACCGGCCCTTCTATTAATGCGTTGGGGTTGGTGTCAGGCTGCGGCGCGTGAGCCCTCATCAAAGAACAGCGCCTGGCTGATCAGTGCCTTGACCATGTCCGGGTTGAACGGCTTGGTGACCAGGAAGGTTGGCTCTGGCCGCTCGCCGGTCAGCAGGCGTTCCGGGAAGGCGGTGATGAAAATCACCGGCACCGCATGGGTGTTGAGAATGTCGTTGACCGCATCAATGCCAGAGCTGCCATCGGCGAGCTGAATATCGGCCAGGATCATGCGTGGCTGATGCTTGGCGAACAGGTTGACTGCTTCCTTGTGGGTGCGTGCAACGCAGACGACCTTGTGTCCAAGGCTTTCAACCAGCTGTTCAATGTCCATGGCGATCAGTGGCTCATCTTCGATGATCATGATCTCGGTGGCGACCTGGCGCGAGATTTCGACGGATGCTTCATCGATGAGCTTGGCGAAATCGTCTTCGCTCACATCGAGAATTTCGGCGGCCTGCGGGTGGGTGAAGCCTTCAACGGCGACC
Organism: Devosia litorisediminis; assembly: GCF_018334155.1. Classification (NCBI taxonomy): domain Bacteria; kingdom Pseudomonadati; phylum Pseudomonadota; class Alphaproteobacteria; order Hyphomicrobiales; family Devosiaceae; genus Devosia; species Devosia litorisediminis. Next base: position 332,476 of record NZ_JAGXTP010000001.1, read on the forward strand.
AGCAGGAAGGCCTGACGTGGGCGGGGCGACAGATTGGCCAGATTGCTGGCGGCACGCTGTTCCCAAGCATAGCTGGAAATGGGCTCTGGCACCTGCACCGCTGAAGAAGAAAACAGTGCGGAAAACAGTTTATAAAGCGCGATGCGATCATTGCTGGCTTCGGGAAAAAGCGAAATGTCGGCGATCAGTGCTTCAAGGGTGGCGGCGACGTAGGCATCGCCGGAGGTTTGCGACCCGGTTACCGCCCGGGAAAATCGCCGCAGGTAAGGCAGGTGCGGCGCGATCCGCGTGGACAAAGACATATATCAAACTCCCAGTGACGCTTTAGGCTCGTGCTTCCACGAATTTACACAACGGGGCGGCAAAACAAAAGTTCCGGCCCTTGCGGAACTTTTTTGAATGTGGCGCATTGATCAAGCAAATCTAACGATTCAACCGATCTGACGGTCGCGGTAGGCATGGAAAAGGACAAACTTTTGACCCAGCAACGTATGCGGACGCAGGCGGCGCGGGCAGATGATGGGCTGGGTCCGAATACGGATATCGGCAATCGTCTGCGGGCGCTTTATGGAGCTGTTCAGGACGAAGGTGTTCCTGATCAGCTTCTCGACCTGCTCGAAAAACTCGATAGCGCTGAGCAGAACCAGGCAGCCAAAGCCAATTCTTCCAGAGACGGAGAGTAACGGCATGACCGCCGAACCGACGTCTTTCAAGCGCGAAATGCTTGCGACATTGCCCAGCCTGCGCGCTTTCGCCGTGTCGCTGACAGGCAAGCACGACAAGGCCGACGATCTGGTGCAGGACACCGTGATGAAGGCCTGGGCGAAGCAGACCAGCTTTGAAATGGGCACCAATATCAAGGCTTGGCTCTTCACTATTCTGCGCAATGAATTCTACAGCCAGATGCGCAAGCGGGGCCGTGAAGTCCAGGATAGCGATGGCGCGTTTACAGAGCGGCTTTCGGTGCATCCAGCTCAATACGGCTCGATGGACATGCAGGACTTCAAAAAGGCGCTGAGCCAGTTGCCTGACGATCAGCGCGAAGCGGTGATCCTGATTGGTGCCTCGGGCTTCTCCTATGAGGAAGCTGCGGAGATCTGTGATTGCGCTGTGGGCACAATGAAGAGCCGGGTCAGCCGGGCCCGGACGCGCCTGCAGGACATTCTCAAGATTGTCGGGGAGTCAGACTATGGTCCCGATGCCGTTTCGGCGCAGGTTACGACACACAATCACTCGTTCTAGGGAGCCGGGCAATTGCCTGGGCCACGGAGCGGCGGAAATCTTCCTCGATCATCGGTTTGATGATTACGGGAATATCAGGAAAGTCCGGATGGCCATCGATCAATGCGCTATCGGATGAATTGAGAACCACAGGCGTTCCAGACTGCAGCAGGCCGGTGAGCAATTCATCGGTCTGCGCGCAATTGCGAACACACTCGATGATCGCCAGATCGATTGAGGGCCAATCTGGCTTGAATCGATTGGCTTCAGCAGCAGAGCGAGCCAGCAGCAATTGACCTGCGGACAGGTCTTCCAGCATGGCTTGAATATCGAATGCGATTAGAAACTCTGCCTCGACGATGAGGACAGTCTGGCCGCTGAGCATGTCTTCTTTCACCATCTAAAAATGATTGAATGGACCGCGAAGGCGCTATTGTCATTTAAATATGACATGTGGGGAACGGACCGGGCTCGGCCGCGTTGGGTTAAGCAATGTCTTTTACTCAGCGTCCGGGTGCAGATTGAATCTCGTTCTTCCCACCTCAGGACGGCGCGTTCCTTGCGAACAGTGCCCGCTGCGCGCCATGCCGGGGTTTCGCTCTTTTGCGGCTAACGAGCTGCAATTCATATCAAGCTTCAAGACTGGCGAGCTAGTTGCGGAGACCGGCGCGACGCTGCTGTCGGAGGGCGCGCACAGTTCGCACCTTTATACGCTGCTGTCGGGCTGGGCCTTTCGCTACAAGGTGCTCGCCGATGGGCGTCGGCAGATTCTGAATTATATGTTGCCCGGCGATCTGATCGGGCTGCAAGGGTCGATTATTGGCGAGATGGAGCACTCCGTCGAGGCGCTGTCGACCTCGGTGCTGTGCGTGTTTCAGCGTGATCGGCTCAGTGAACTGTTCCGCAATCATCCGGGCCTGGGGTTCGATATTACCTGGCTGGCAGCGCGCGAAGAGCGGATGCTCGATGATCATCTACTCAGCCTGGGGCGGCGCACGGCGATGGAGCGCGCCGCCTATCTGCTGGCATTCCTGCACCAGCGAGCGGTATCGGTCGGCCTGGTGTCGGACAAGAACCTGTTCATCCCCATCACTCAGCAGCATGTCGCCGACACGCTGGGCCTGTCCATCGTTCATACCAACAAGACCCTGCGCAAGCTTGCCGAACGCGGCTTGATCCAGTGGCTGGATCGCTCCTGCGAGGTCATTGATGTTCAAGGGCTGATGGCGCTGGCTGAATGGGAGGGGCTGCCCGAGGGCGGTCGACCGTTGATATGAAGCGGGGGCGAGCCTCAAAGCTGACACCGGTGTGCTGCACTGCAAAAGGGCGGTATGGTTCTGCCGCAATACAACAATGGTAATGAGCATCCCCGACAGCATGACGAAACGAGTTATCGAACGCGCGAAGCGCCCGCGGATAACCCAGCGGCTGGCTGTGCTGGTGTCGTTGACGCTTGTCGTATTGGCCGTCGTTGCCTCATTGGTGTTGATGCAGGGTATCGAGCGCCAGATCGACGACATGACGCGGACCTATGAGGTGCGCAACCAGGCGCGTGAGCTTACCCTGGCCTTGACCGATGCCGAGAGCAGTCAGCTTGGCTACATGTTGACCGAAGAAAAGCGTTATCTCGAATCCTATCGTAGGGCCTCGGCCGCCATTGAAACGCGCATGGGTTCATTGGCTGCTGTGGTCAGCAATGATGCAGCTCAAGCGTCCAGGGTGCAGTCGATCGTGGATGATATTCGCCTCCGAGCCGATGGCCTGGCGCAGGTGATGACGCTGGTGGCAGGGCAACGGCTTGATGAAGCGAGAGCGCTGCTGACCAGCGGATCGAGCGAGCGGCCGATGGAGCCGGTGCGCCTGGCACTTGAGCAGTTCATCGGCGAAGAAAACCAGAAACTGCTCGATCGTAACTGGAGCATTGATGCCTCTCGGCGCTGGCTGGTTGGCGCCATCATCGCGGCGCTCGTTGGCGCGGTCGTGCTGGCCTATGTGCTGTTCGTGCGGGCGCAGCGTGAAGTGCGCTTATTGGCGCATAACCGCAGCCTGTTGCAGAGCGAAAAGGAAGTGTTGGAGGCCCATGTCCGCGAGCGGACCCAAGCGGTCGAAGAGGCACGAGCGCATGCAGAGCGAGAGCGTGAGCGTGTAGAGACGCTGTTGCAGGACACCAGTCACCGGATTGGCAATTCACTGGCGACGGTGTCGTCGCTGCTTGGCCTTCAATTGATGCGCAGCAAGTCCGATGAGGTCAAGCAGGCGCTCGAAGCGGCACGGTCGCGGGTGCATGCCATTGCCTCGGCACACCGTCGGCTGCGGCTGGGTGAGGATCTGGAAACCGCCAGCGCCGACGAATTTCTCGATGCGGTGCTGCAGGATCTTTCGACAACGGTTTCCGATGCCAAGGGCGTTAAATTGACCGGCGAGGTGGATGCGATTGTCATCAGTGCGCGCGATTCCACTACGATCGGGATTCTGGTGGGCGAGCTTGTAACCAATGCCCTCAAGCATGCGTTTCCTGAAGAGCATGGCGGCAACATCTTGGTGCAGCTCAAACGCGACGGGGATGGCGTTCCAATCCTGTCGGTGACCGACGACGGCGTTGGGATGGCTGCCGATAGCCAGCCGGGAGAAGGCGGGCTGGGCTCCGTGATCGTCAAGCAGTTGGCGCATCAGTTCGGTGGCGTTCCCGAATATCAGCGTCCGCCGACCGGTGGCCTGAGAGTTGTCGTGCCGCTACCCGGGATTGAGAACCAGCAGGCCGGGGCCTAATCTAACAGAGTGGAGCAGTGCCTTGCACGTAGTGGCGATCCTCAACCGCGATGGCGGTACCTTGCGGACTATGGATCTGGACGCCTTCTGCGCCGATGCCGTCGCAGCCTTCAAGCGTCACGGTCATACGCTCGATTGTCGGGTGGTGGCGGGCGACGCGGTAGAAGCGCAACTGCGCGATGCCGCGGGCGAGGAGGGCGTCGACGCCGTCCTGGCAGGGGGGGGTGACGGCACCATTTCAACGGCGGCCGGCATTGCTTACGAAACGGGGATGCCCTTGGCGGTGCTCCCGGCGGGCACGATGAACCTGTTTGCACGCGCGCTTCAGGTGCCCCTTGACCTCGATGAAGCTCTTGAAGCGCTAGCGGCAGGTGAATTGGGTGTCGTGGATGTCGCCACAGCGAATGGGCAGTTGTTCGTGCATCAGTTTGGGGTGGGTATCCACGCTCGTCTGGTGCGGATCCGCGAGGGCATGACCTATGGCAGCCGGCTGGGTAAGCTTTTGGCGAGCCTGCGTGCAGTGGCAGCGGCTGTGGTACGCCCGCCCGTATTCGAAGCCGAGTTGCGGACCGTAAAGGGCACGGAAAAGCGGCGGGTGTCGGGTATTGCGGTATCGAACAACCCTGTAGGTGACGGCCACATTCCCCATGCAGATCGGCTGGATGCGGGGGTGCTTGGCGTTTATGTCGCCGCGCCCGTAACATCGTCGGAACTGGCGGCGCTGGGGACCGGAATACTTCTGGGCACATGGCGCTCGAGCCCCATGATTTCAGAAAAGGAAGTGACTTCGCTGACTCTGCACTTCCCGAATCGCAAGAAGGGCGCACAGGCGGTCATTGATGGCGAGTTGGTGACGCTGGATGCGTCGGTGGAACTGGCCATCAAGCCGGGCGCACTCAAGGTCATTAAACCCCGACAACTTGTTGTCGAATAGACCTGAATTTTTTTGGAACCAATATGGCTTGGGTGTCGTTTCTGTCGATTATCCGGTGATGTTGGTTATTCGTCGGGCGGTCAGTTTATGCAGGACGCAACGTGGTAAAAACAGGGGGCAGGCTGCCTGACAATGTTCGGGCGGTTGTGGATGACCAGCAACGTCTAAAGGCGTTGTCGGCCTTTGAGGGACACGAAGGCGAGCCGGATGTCGACTTTGATCGGTTGAGCCGTGCAGTCGCCCATATCTTCGAGACCGAGTTTGCCCTGGTGACAGTCGTGGGGGCGGAGCGTCAATCGTTCCGCGCGTGCTTTGGCATGGGCGACATGACGGGCACTTCCACTGAAACATCGTTTTGCGCCCACACCATTTCGCTGCCAGATGACGACGCCCTGGTGGTCCTTGATACCCATCAGGATGACCGATTTCGCGACAACTCGCTGGTGACGACCTGGCCGTTCATCAGGTTTTATGCTGGCGCGCCAATTGTTGTTAAAGGCCAGAAGATCGGCTCGCTTTGCGTGCTCAGTACGACGCCGCGCGAAAAGGTCGATCCCCAGATGCTGGCGCAGCTGGGCGATCTGGCCGGCATTGCTGCGGCCCTTTTCGCCCTCAAGGATGAAGCGCGGGTACGCGCCCGCACCGCCGCTGCGCTGATGCGCGAGGAATGGCGGCATGCACTGACGCTCGAAGCGGGCAAGGTCGGCAGCTGGGTGTGGGATATCCGAACCGGCGAGATAGCCTGCAACGAAACCTTCCGACGCATGTATGACCTGCCGGAAACGGGTGTTATCCTGATGGAGCAGGTGCTTGAGGCAACCCACCCGGTTGACCGCGCGGTGGTTGAAGCAGGTATTGCGGCCAGCCTGAGCGACGGGGTGGACTACAATGCCGAAGCCCGGGTGGCCAGGACCGGGCGCTGGTTGACCATGCGTGGTCGCGTCTATCAACGCGATACCGAGGGAAAGCCGCTGATCATGATGGGCGCCAGCACCGACATCAGCGAAAGCAAGCATACGGCTGAGCAGACGCGGCTGCTGTTGCGTGAGCTCAATCACCGCGTAAAAAACACCTTGGCGATGATCCAGTCGGTCGCACGACAGACGATCCGGCAAAATCCGGATCCGCAGGAGTTCATCGACGCCTTTTCAGGCCGGTTGCGGACAATCTCTGAAGCCCATGTGCTGCTGGCGGACCGCGACTGGTCCGGCGTGCAGCTCTATGAGGTGATTGCGGCCCAGCTCGGCCCCAATTTCCTTTCGCAGCCAGACCACGCCGAGGTTGTGGGCGACGACATCATGTTGCCCGCTGATCATGCGCTGGGGCTGGGACTAATCCTGCACGAGTTGACCACCAACGCGCACCGATATGGCGCGTGGTCCAGTGAGGATGGGGTGGTGAGCATTTCCTGGGACGTAAAGACGACGCCTGTACGTGGACTGGCGCTGAAATGGCGCGAGCGCGGCGGTCCGGAAGTGGCTGAAAAGCAGGAATACGGCCTGGGCGCGCGGTTGATCGAACGTAGTCTGGCCAAGGTGCTCGATAGCGCCGTCACATTGCAGTTCCGCCCCGAAGGCGTGACAGCCGATGTATGGCTGCCACTGCCCGTCGAGGCGGCATAAGCGTTTGTTCAGTTTGGTCTTGGTCAGTCGTCTTTGCGATCACTGCCATTGCTAATGACCCAGAGCGCGGCGATTGCCGCGGCTGGCAGGCCCAGCGTGCGCACCATTGGCGAGCGTAGTAGCACCGGCAATGCGGTCAGGGTTGCTGTCGTCAGAAAGGCGCTGGTGTCGCTCGAGCGTCGCTTTTCGGCAATCGCCCGCTTACGGCGTGCTTCAGCGATGCGGGTGCCCAGGTAGATCGTCAGAGCCAACACAGCAAAGGCGGCTGCGCAGATCAACGCGGCATAGATGCCACCCACCTGATCAGCGAGCGCCATGAAGCCTGCGGCAACCAAAAAGCTCGCCGCTGCCAGGCCAAACAAGGCCATGGCTGCGTTGATGATGACCGCGTGCTTGATGCGATCGGTGATGTGCTCAACTTCCATACCCAGGAAGCTGGCCAATGGGCTCAGGAAATTCATGGCGATCAGTGGCGCGACAGAAGGGCCAGGATGTAGCCGATGCCAATCGCGCTGGCGACGGCCGTCAGTGGCTTTTCGCGGATGGTGTCCTTGAGCTGCTGTTCCATGGCGCCAGCCTGGTCCTGAACTTCGTCGATCACGTGCTGGCCCTGGCGCTGCATATTGCGCGCTTCATCCTTGGCCGTGTCGCGAGCCTCATTGACCTTGTCCGTGCTCAGCTTGGTCAGCGTTGCGGCGATCGCCTTGAGATCGGCCTGCAGCTGGGCAATCTGGTCTTCCAGCTGGTCTTCGCGCGGCTTGGTGCTGGCGCGGCTGCGGCTGGTCTTGCTGCGCTCAGGGGCGAGGTCGGATGTGCTAGCCATTGAGAAGCTCCTTGTGTTGTGTAGGTGTAACGCGGAGCGTGCCCCGCAGTTCCGCCCCATCGGTGACAAGCAAAAAAAGATGCACCCCAATACGCAGGAACGTATCGAGGTGCACCATCGCGGGCGAAAGGGGGGCGTCTTCTGCCCGCCGGGCGCTGTTCACAAACGTGGACCCCGGGACTGGGTGCGCCCGATTAGGGGACGGGGCTAGATGTTGCCCATCAATGCGAGAATGATAACGACCACCAGAACGACACCGAGGATGCCGGAGGGGAAGTAGCCGAAGCCGCGCGAGTAGCCCCATGTTGGCAGGGCGCCGATCAGCAGCAGAATCAGGATGATGATGAGAATTGTACCCAAGCCCATGGTCGTTCTCCGTAGGGATGTTGTTGATGTGAAAGAGCGCGCCTAGAGAATGGCGAGCATCAGGCCTGCAGCGGTGGCCAGAATGAGAAATGCCGGCGTCAGCGCCTTGAGCACGTCGCCATAATGGGTCTGGCCGTCATAACCTTCGGACCAAACCATTGCCGTGCGACTTGCGTTCTCAAGTGCCTTGAATTCGATATTTGTCATGACTGCCTCCGCCGTGGCCGATGGCGAAGAACTGTGTGGTCCCGCCATCTTTTTTGCTGCGCAGTGTTGCGCCTGGCCAAAGAACGGACGTGGGTCGGGTTTGGTTCCGCGAATGATTTTGATGCTAGTCGCGCAGGCTAGAGGACGGGCAATACGTCAACGGACTGCTTGGCCTCGTGCGAGCCGTGCGTCTTGAGCACGCCGACGATGGGAGAGATGTCGGCATAGTCACGGCCGTGGCCAATCGAAATATGGTCGGGTCCGGCCATGATCGCATTGGTGGGGTCGAACTCAATCCACCCCATATCCTGGCCGCACCAGGCGCGCACCCATGCATGCATGGCATCAGCGCCTTCCAGACGCGGCTTGCCGGGCGGCGGGCTGGTGCGCAGGAAACCCGAGACATAGCCGGCTGGAATGCCCAGACCACGCAAGCCGGCAATCATGACATGGGCAAAGTCCTGGCAGACGCCCTTGCGCAAGGCAAAGGCCTCGGCGGGTTCAGTTTCCACATCGGTGGCTTTGGGGTCATAGGCAAAGTCGCGATGGATCGCCATGCACAGGGCGTTGGCGGCGACCAGAACGGTGGGTGCGCCAGCGACGGCCTTGGCGGCGTAGTGGGTAATAGCCGGCTCGAGCGGAACGCGCGGCGAAGCGGCCAGGAAATGGTGCGGGCTGTCCGGTTGCACGCTCCATAGCCGCGCAATCTGCTGGCGGAGGTCGGCCAATGAGGGCGACAGGTCGATCGGCGGTAGCAGGTTTTCAACGTTGACCCGCGCCGTCAGGCGGATCTTGAGCTGATCATGGGGTGTCACATAGGCGATGGTAGTGGCGACATTGCCAAAGAAGTCGCTGAACGTGGTGACGCGTTCGGGGCGTGGTTCGAATGACAGGCTAGATGCCACTACGCGTTGGACGCCGGGAATGCTGATGGGGGCGACGCGCACCAGATGGCGACCGCCATGCACTGTTGCATCGTAGTCGTAGCTCATCTCAAGGCGGATATCGTAAAGCATCGGCGTCACACCAGATAAGCCGCAGAGATCAGGCCCGACAGGCCAACAATATCGTCAGCCAGCTTATCGAGCCGTTCGGGCGTCATGTCGCCGGCATCGGCGATGCGCAGTTCGGTTTCGAGCTCGAGCGCGGCCTTGGCGGCAGGCGACAATTGCCCTTCGACGATCCCGCCGGGTAGCTTGTCGATCTGGGCCCGCAAGCGGTCGAGCTGGAAGATGACCGAGCGTGGGTTGAGCGGGTCCAGGATCAGCAGGTCGATGGCGCTCTGCGCACCCGCGCTCACCGAATAGCGGCGCCGATGGCTCATCACGCTGTCGCCAATTTCGAGCAGCATCTCGACCGACCCGACCGGGGCATCCTCATGGGTCAACCAGGAGACAATGCGGGCAATCTGCATGGCGCGCTCAAGGCGGCGACCGAGCTCGAGGAAGCGCCAGCCGGCAAAGCGGTACATGTTTTCGTGCACCAGACCGGAAAAGCCCGCGAGCTTGCGCAGCAAGACGGTCATGGCATGAGCGGAGTCATCCCCCGGCCGGACGCGCCTGGCAAAGCGCTGCGCTGTTTTTTGCAGGTCATTGAGCGCCAGCCAGCCATCGGGCGAAAAGCGATCTCGGATCTGTCCGGCGCTGTGCACGGCGCTGTTGATCGAGGCCAGCAACCCCTGTGGCATGGGCTGGGCGGCGTCGACATCGATGCTGTCCAGGAAGTCGGCGCAGTGGGTCAGGATCGGCAAATCTGTCTTGGACAGTTCGGCCAGCCGGGCGTTATAGGCGCGCAGAATGCGCAGCGTGGCCTCGGTGCGTTCGGCATAGCGCCCCAGCCAGATCAGATTGTCGGCGGCGCGACTGGGCAGATCGCCCACGGCGGCGCGCACCATCTGCTTGCCGTCCTGGGGCAACAGGGAAATGTGTTCTACCGGCTTGGAGGAGAGCACCCAGACGTCGGCCGCCTGACCGCCGCGCTGCATGGCAATGGCGCTTGTATCAAGGCTTGAGCCGACGCGGGCAAAGCCGCCGGGCATGATGGTCCAGCCGTTCTCGGTGCGTGCCGCGTAGACGCGCAAGGTGATGGGACGTGGCTGCAATTTACCATCGACATAGACCGGCGCGGTCGAGAGTTGCACCTGTTCCTGACCGACGTAATTGGCCCCATTGGCGCGGATGCGTTCGATCAGGCGCGCCTTTTCGTCGGGCGGGATGGTCGAACCCAGCTTGGTGCCGCGCAGATCGTCAAAGGGCAGGTTGGTCGCAAAGGCAGGGCCGATCATCAGATCGTCGAAATTGTCGATGACCTGCTGCTGCTCGCCGGGCTGACCGCACCACCAGGTGGCGATTTCGGGCAGCAGCAGCGGCGTGTCGAGCAGTTTGCGCGAAAGGCGTGGCATGAAGGCTGCCAGAGCGCGGGTTTCCAGCAGGCCGGTACCCAGCGCATTGATCATCGATATCGACCCCTGCCGCAAGGCCTCGACCATGCCGGGCGTGCCAATGCGACTGTCATAACGCAGTTCGAGCGGGTCAACGAAAGAGGCGTCCATGCGGCGCCAGAGGGCGCTGACCGGCATCGGCCCCGCAACCGTGCGAACCATGACCTTGCCGTCCTGAACGATCAGGTCTTCGCCTTCGAGCAGGACCAGACCAAGATAGCGGGCGATATAGGCGTGTTCGAAATAGGTTTCGTTAAGCTGGCCTGGGGTGAGGATGCCCACCCAACCACCATCGCGCTTGGCATCGGCAAACAGCATGTCGCGGAAATCGCGGAAGAAGCCAGCCAGCCGCTGCACGTTCATATTGGCGTAGATGTCGCTCAGCGCATGAGTGGTGGCGACACGGTTCTCCAACGCAAAACCGGCGCCGGAAGGCGCCTGGGTCCGATCGCCAAGTACCCACCAGGCACCATCAGGACCGCGCCCGAGTTCGAAGGCGCAGAAGTGCAGATAATGACCACTGGCTGGTTTGACACCGACCAGCGGGCGCAGGAATTCGCTGTTCTGTGCAACCAGTTCGGGCGGCAGCAGGCCCTGCTGGACGAGATTGTTGTCGCCATAGATATCGGCGACGACCATTTCGAGCAGTTCGGCGCGCTGGATGAGGCCGGTGCTGATGCGTTCCCAATCAGCTTCGTCGATCAGCAACGGGACATGGGCCAACGGCCAATCGCGTTCCTTGGATTCTGCGCCATCATAGGTGCGATAAAACACCCCTGCATCGCGCAGATACTGGTCAGCACGTTCAAAGCGGGCGCTGAGTTCTTCCGCCCCCAGAGCATCAAACGCGGCCATCAATTCGGCCCAGCCCGGCCGGATATTGCCGGCCGGATCGATCATTTCGTCGGGGACACCCGGGCGCAGCTGGTAGTCAGCAATAATGCTGGGGCCTGCTGCGGGCGCGTCGGGCTCTTGGTCTGTCATGGTCATGGGTTACCAGAAGCGCGGCGGCCGACGCAGGTCAAGCGTCAACGGGAATTCGTCCGCAGGCTTTTCGGCGCGGAAGTCGAAGCCGCCTGCGGTGTAATTCTGCGGCAGGAAGCGCGCCAGACGGCGGGCTTCGGCTTCATTGCCATTGACGGGGAAGGTGTCGTAGCTGCGGCCGCCGGGATGGGCGACATGATAGACGCAGCCGCCAACGGGTCGCTGGGTCCACAGATCAAAGATATCAAACACCAGCGGCGTGTTGACCGGCAGGGCAGGGTGCAGGCCTGAGGCCGGCTGCCACGCCTTGAAGCGCACACCGGCCACGCTGACGCCCTCGGTCTGGGTGGGGCGCAGTGGCACAGGACGTTGATTGCAGGTGACGGCATAGCGATCGGGGTTAAGCCCTTCGAGCTTGACCTGCAGGCGCTCCACCGAGCTGTCAACGAAGCGGACGGTACCGCCAATGGCGCCCTGCTCACCCATGACGTGCCAAGGCTCAAGCGCCTGACGCAGTTCGAGCTTCATGCCCTCGTATTCGACCTCACCGCAGAACGGGAAGCGGAATTCGAGCTGGGCGGCGAACCAGGCGGGATCGATCTTGAAGCCGTGGCGATCCAAGTCCGCGATGACGTCGAGGAAATCCTGCCAGACGTAATGGGGCAGCATGAAGCGATCATGCAGCGTAGTGCCCCAGCGGGTAAAACCACCATCAAGCGGGTTGGTCCAGTAGCGTGCGATGATGGCTCTGACGAGAACTTGCTGGGCCAGTGCCATGCGGGCATTGGGCGGCATCTCGAAACCGCGGAATTCGACTAGGCCAAGACGGCCGGTCGGGCCATCGGGCGAGAACAGCTTGTCGATGCAGATTTCAGAACGATGGGTGTTGCCGGTGACATCTACTAGCAAATTGCGGAACAGCCGATCAACTAGCCAAGGCAGCGGTGCGGGCTGACCCGATTGCGGGTGCGGCACCTGCGACATGGCGATTTCGAGTTCGTAGAGGCTGTCATGTCGCGCCTCGTCAAACCGCGGGGCCTGACTGGTCGGTCCAATAAACAGGCCCGAGAACAGGTAGCTCATGGCCGGGTGCCGCTGCCAATGCAGCACCAGCGACTTGAGCAGATCGGGCCGGCGCAGGAAGGGGCTGTCATCGGGTGTGGCGCCACCGACAACGACGTGATTACCGCCGCCGGTGCCGGTGTGGCGACCATCGATCATGAACTTGTCAGCACCCAAACGGGACTGGCGGGCCTCTTCATAGATCGCGGTGGTGGTAGCGACGCAGTCGTCCCAGCTTGAAGCGGGGTGAATATTGACCTCGATGACGCCGGGATCGGGCGCCACGCGGATGACGTTGAGGCGTGGGTCATGTGGGGGCGCATAGCCCTCCAGGTGAACCGGCTGGCCGACATGTCGGGCGGCAGCCTCAACGGCGGTGATCAGTTCGAGATAGTCCTCGAGCCGTTCGACCGGGGGCAGGAAGACGCACAGGCGATGATCGCGAATTTCGGCGGTGACGGCGGTGCGTACTTCGCCCTCGATCTCGCTGATTTCCTGTTCGGTCCGGTCCTGTTGTTCGGTCGCGGCAGTGAAATCGGCGGTGGTCTGGGCGCGTGGATCAGCCTCAAGGCCTGTCTTCTGGCGCGCCAGAATTTCCTCTGGATCGGGCAGGGCGCCGCGCGGCGCGCCGGGGTCCTGGGCCACAACATGGGGATAGCTGGTGGCATCGATATGCTTGAGCGAGCTGAGCGGCAGGCGATAGCCGGCCGGGCTGTCACCGGGTGCCAGAAACAACTTGCCCCGCCGGGTCTTCCAGACTTCGGTCAGCCATGGGCTGGAGGCCGCTGCATTCCAGCGCTGGATGGGCAGGACGTAACCAGTGGGGTTGGTCAGGCCGCGTTCAAACACCTTGGCGATGCGCGAGCGGGCCTCTGGATCGGCTAGCTCGGAATTGGCTGGATCGACGTTCTCGGGCAGGTTGGCTTCCTTGAGCAGCCACTCGCCGGGATCCTCATAGGCCTCGGCGATGGTTTCGCCGGTGAGGCCGAGATTCTTCGCAAAGCTGTCGAGAAATTTGCGGGCATCTTCATGCGTGGCATCGGTTTTGACGCCTTCGCGGGCGATGAGCTTTTCGTCAGACCAGATCGGCTTGCCGTCCAGCCGCCAATAGAGCGAGAAGGTCCAGCGCGGCAGCGTCTCGCCGGGGTACCACTTGCCCTGTCCATAATGCAGCATGCCGTTGGGGGCAAAGCGCTCGCGCAGGCGACGGATCAGATCGTCGGCCAGGATGCGCTTGGTGGGGCCGACGGCGCCGGTGTTCCACTCATCGGCTTCGAAGTCATCAATAGACACAAAGGTCGGCTCGCCGCCCATGGTCAGGCGGACGTCGTTATCGGCGAGCACCTGATCGACCTGATGGCCGAGCGCATCAAGTTCTTCCCAGCTCTCATCGGAAAAAGGCTTGGTGATGCGCGGATGCTCGGCGACCCGGTCGACGCGCATGTCGAAGTCGAATTCGACTTCAGCATAGGAAGCGGTGCCCGAGATCGGCGCTGCATTGCGGTAGTGCGGGGTGGCGGCCAGGGGAACGTGGCTTTCGCCAGTCAGCAGGCCCGAGGTTGGGTCAAGACCGACCCAGCCCGCGCCGGGCAGGTAGACCTCGCACCAGGCGTGCAGATCGGTGAAATCGTGATCGGTCCCCGCAGGGCCATCCAGCGAGACCAGATCGGGCTTGAGCTGAATGAGGTAGCCGGAAACGAAACGCGCAGCGAAGCCGAGATTGCGCAATACCTGCACCAGCAGCCAGCTGGAGTCGCGGCAGCTCCCCTTGGCATTGGCCAGGGTTTCCTCGGGTGTCCAGACGCCGGTTTCCATGCGCACGACATAGGCGAGGTGCTGCTGAATACTGGCATTGATGCCGGTGACAAAGTTCACCGTGTTCATCGGTGTCTTGTCGATGCCGTCGATGAATTTTTGCAGCAGTGGGCCGACCGGCTCGGGTTGCATATAGATGGACAGATCGGGGCGGATGTCCTGAGGATATTCGAACGGGAATATCTCGGCGCTTTCTTCGACAAAGAAATCGAAGGGATTGTAGACCGTCATGTCGGCCACCAGATCGACTTCGATCTTGAGCTCGGTGACAGGCTCGGGAAAGACGATGCGGGTCAGGAAATTGCCATAGGGGTCCTGCTGCATATTGACGAAATGCAGGGACGGCGAGACCTTGAGCGAATAGCTCAATACCTTGGTCTTTGAGTGCGACGCCGGCTGCAGCCTGATGATCTGCGGCTGCAGATAGACCGGACGGTCATACTTGTAGTGAGTCAGGTGATAAACGGCGGCTTTGATCGACATGCGCGTGCGTCGCTCTCTTCAGGCCACAAAACAGATTGGCAGCCTATCGAGTGTAGCGACGGACCGCCAGCACGCATCTTGCAGATCAGACCATCGTGTCGATGATCTGTCTTTGGCGCAGCATTTCGAGGAATATCCGGTAGTCCTTGTCAAATTGCGGCCGGGCTGCCGCTTCGGGCGTACGGGAGCGGCCTCCCTGCTGCATGGCCGCGCATGCCTGATCAAGGCTGGGATAGAGACCTGCTGCGGTGGCGGCGACCATTGCCATGCCCAGCAGCGTCGCGTCCTTGGCGGCCGATTCCACGACGGTGCAGCCCGTTGCGTCTGCATAGAGCTCCATCAGAATGGCATTCTTGGTATGGCCGCCGGTGACATGGAGCGTGTCGATGGCGTAGCCGCGCGTATTCAAAGTCTCCAGAATATGGCGCACGCCCAGGGCAATGGAGACACAAGTGCGCCAATAGAGCCGACAGAGCGAGTCGAAATCGCTGTCCAGGGTCAGGCCAGAGATAACCCCCAGCGCGAAGGGATCGCCCAGCGGCGAGCGGTTGCCGTGAAAGTCTGGCAGCACATGGAGGCGATCGGAAAGTGCCAGCCCCTCGCTCTGGCGCAGTTGCATAATGCGGCTGGCGATGGCGCTGTGCATTGTTGAATCTGGTTCCCCCCCGGCGCTGTGCAGGCGAATGATGTGATCAAGCAGCGCGCCGGTGGCTGACTGGCCACCTTCATTGAGCCAGACCCCGGGCAGCACCGCCCCAAAATAGGGGCCCCAGACGCCGGAAGTTGGACGATCTTCGGCCGACAGCGCCATGACGCAGCTGGAGGTGCCGGCAATCAGTGCGAGGTGGCGGTCGATGGTGTCGACATCCCGGGTGAAGGCGCCCAGCACGCCCAAGGCGCCGGCATGGGCGTCGATCAAGCCGGCACCGACATGGCAGGCGGTGGTCAGGCCGAGATCGGCGGCGGCAGTTGGGGTGAGTGCGCCCAGATCGGCACCAACGGGACTGGCCTGATCGGGCAAGCACGCTTTTTCCAGCAGATCCTCTAGGCCGATGCGGGCTAGAAAATCGGCCTGCCAGCTGGGGGTCTTGTGGGCCAGATAGGTCCATTTGCAGGTCAGGGTTGATTGCGAGCGCGCCTGGGAGCCTGTGGCTTTCCAAGAGAGAAAGTCGGCCAGATCGAACATCATGCCGGCGCGGGCCCAGGTCTGTGGCAGATGGCGCTTGAGCCACATCAACTTGGGGGCTTCCATTTCGGGCGACATGACGCCACCAGCAAAATTGAGCACTTCATGGCCGGTGCGGGTGCATTCATCGGCCTGACTGAGTGCGCGGTGGTCCAGCCAGACAATGGTGTCCCAGCGATCGTCGCCGCTGGTCGAAACGGTCAGCGGGTGCCCCTGAGCGTCGCGAACCACAAGCGAACAGGTTGCGTCAAAGCCCAGCCCGACGACCTGTTCCGGCCTGGCCTCCGCAATGGCCATGGCCTGGCGGACAGCAGCACAAACGGCTTTCCAGATCTGTTCGCTGTCGTGTTCGGCATGGTTGGCATCGGGCCGGTTCATGGCGATCGAATGCTCGGCGCGGCCCAGGAGCACGCCTTCAGGCGTCAGTACGCCTGCTCGGGCACTGCCGGTGCCCACATCTACTGCCACCAAGAGCTTTGTCGTCAAACCTAGCGCGCCCTCTTCTCGGTTCGCAGCGAGCGTACTAGATCGGGAAGGGCATGCATATCGTCGAATATGGCGTCAGGGTGCAACGCGGTAATCGCTGGGCGCAGACCGCCTGGGGTGGCGTGGCTGCCCCCTACATAGCCAAGCACTCGCATGCCCGCGCGCTGTGCAGCGGTGATTCCTGCTGGACTGTCTTCAATCACCAGGCAATTGGCGGGTGCGACGTGCATCTGGCTGGCTGCGTAAAGGAAAAGGTCCGGCGCGGGCTTACCGTTGTCTACCATTGAGGCTGAATAGATATGCCCGGCGAAGTGGGGCAACAGTCCAGTCAGTTCAAGGCTGAGATGAATGCGTTCGGGCATGGATGATGAAGCGACGCAGCATGGTGTCTTGAGCAGATCAAGGACTTCGGGCAGTCCCGGATTGGCCCGCAGGCTCTGGCGGTAAAGCGCGTAGAGGTTGGTCCGCATGGACTGCAAGGCGGACGGGCCGAGAGGAGCGCCGTGATTATCGTGCAGGCTGGCTGATATGGAACTCAGCGAGCGGCCGAGGAAGTCTCGATAGGCATCCTCGGGCGCGATGGTGATGCCCTGCTCGGCAATGGCGTCTACCAGCACCTGCATGGCCAGCGGTTCGCTGTCGACCAACACCCCATCACAATCGAAAATGATCAGATCAATGGGCACCTGTGGGCGGTCTGGATGGGGTAGGGCTGACACGCTGGACCTAGAGGGTTCCGGCCAGATAGTGCTCGAGCGTCGCCTTGGTGCCCGATAACCAGAGGGTGTTCAGGGCGTGGGTGAAATCTTTGACGAAGCTCGTGTTGTTTGCCAGCTCGCCATAGATATCGCTCATGGACAGCCAGGCGCTTGGGTCGGCCTTGGCCAGGCCGGCCTGGGTGTTGAGCCGGTCCCAATTGGGATCATTGGCTTCGATCACTGTGCCGGCATCGGTGGTGCCAAAGCAATAGCGGCACCATAGGGCTGATACCAAGGCCAGGCCCTTGGCAGACTGGCCTGCTGTCACGCGATCCAGGGCAGACGGAATGATGAATTTGGGCTGGCGGTTAGAGCCGTCCAGCGCCAGCCGGCGGGTGGTGTCGGCAATCTTGGGATTGGCGAAGCGACGCTCGCAAAGGGCGAAATAGTCGTCGAGATTGGTATCGGGAACGGGCGGTACAACGGGGATGATTTCGTCGCGTTCGACCTTGGCCAGGAACGCCCCAACCGTGGGGTCTGCCATGGCATCGTGGACGAACTGGATATCGAGCAGGGCCGCAGGATAGGCGATGGTCGCATGTCCGCCATTGAGAATGCGGATCTTCATCAACTCATAGGGGGCGACGTCCGGCACAAACTGCACGCCGACCTTTTCCAGCGCCGGTCGACCGGCAGGGAAGTTGTCCTCGAGCACCCATTGCTTGAAGCTCTCGCAGAAGACAGGCCAATTGTCCTGGATCCCGAAATTGTCTGCGAGCAATTGCGTCTCGCGCGGGGAGGTGGCGGGCGTGATGCGATCGACCATGCCATTGGGGAAGGCAACGTTGTTGCTGACCCAGTCAGCCAGCCCCAGATCGATAAGCTTTGCCATGCCGATCACCGCGTTCTCGGTGACGTGCCCATTGCCGGGAATGTTATCGCAGCTCATCACGGTGAAGGGCACGGTGCCAGCATCCCTGCGGCGCAGCAGGCCGGCCAGGATCAGGCCAAAGGCAGTGCGCGGCGCGGCCATATTGGCAACATCGAAGGCAATGTCGGGATGGGTGGGATCAAACTTCTGGCTGGCCGGGTCGATGTAATAACCGCCCTCGGTGATGGTCAGCGAAACGATACGGATAGCGGGATCGGCCAGCCGCTCAATGACAGCTTCGCTGTCGCCGGGACGCAAATAATCGATCATGGCACCGGTCACCCGGGCGCTGCTGCTATCGGCTTCCTGCTCGACCACAGTGGTCAGCCAGTCCTGTTCAGCCAGCTTCTGGCGCATGGCCTCGTCAGCAGCGCGAACGCCAGCACCCACCAGAGCCCAATCGTGATCGGCACCGGTGGCAAACAGGTCGTCGAGATAGACGGCCTGATGCGCGCGGTGGAAATTGCCGATACCGAAATGGACGATGCCGGCGGTGAGGTCATCCCGACGGTAGCCCGGCACCGATGCCGTGGCAGAAATGGCGTCCAGGGTCTTGGCCGAGAGCTTGGTGGTCATGTGGGTGTCCTAGAGAGCCAGGCCTGCGGCATCAAAGCGGTAGATGCGCGTAGGGTCAGGCGTGAGATAGACGTCGTCGCCATGGCTGAAGGTCTGGTCGCCATCGGTGCGGATGGTCATCAGGCCCAGACCTTCGACCTGCACATGCAGGAAGGTGTCGGAGCCAAGCTGCTCGGCGACCCCTACCTTGCCCTTCCAGGTGTCAGGCGTTGGCTTGGTGGCCAGCTGGAAGTGCTCGGGGCGCACGCCGATGGAGTGGGCGTTGTACTTGGCGGCCTCGGGTCCATCGACGAAGTTCATCTTTGGCGAGCCGATGAAGCCGGCAACGAAGCGGTTGGCCGGCTTCTTGTAGAGATCAAGCGGGCTGCCAAACTGTTCGACATTGCCCGCGTTGAGCACCACGATGCGGTCGGCCATGGTCATTGCCTCGACCTGATCGTGGGTGACGTAGATCATTGTGGTCTTAAGCTGCTGGTGCAGTTCGGTGATCTCAAGGCGCATGTTGACGCGCAGCGCGGCATCGAGATTGGACAGGGGTTCGTCGAACAGGAACGCCTTGGGTTCACGCACAATGGCGCGGCCGATGGCAACGCGTTGACGCTGACCACCCGAAAGCGCGCGCGGGCGGCGATCGAGATAGGATGACAGGTTCAACGTGCGGGCGGCGTATTCGACCTTCTGGTCGATCAGCTCCTTGCTGGCATTGGCCATTTTAAGCGGGAAGGCGATGTTGTCGCGCACTGTCATGTGCGGATAGAGCGCATAGGACTGGAACACCATGGCCAAACCCCGGCGCGCTGGTGGCGCCTTGGTCATGTCGACGCCATCGAGCAGGATGGAGCCGCTGGAGGTGTCCTCAAGGCCGGCGATCAGGCGCAGCAGGGTGGACTTGCCGCAACCGGATGGGCCGACAAAGACGACGAACTCGCCTTCTTTGATCTCCAGCGAAATGTCCGGAATGATCTCGACTTCACCGAAGGACTTGTTGACGTGTTCGAGTGTTATGGAACCCATTTTTCTAGTCCTTACTTTACAGCGCCGAAGGTGAGACCGCGGACGAGTTGTTTCTGGCTGAACCAGCCCATGAGGAGGATTGGCGCGATGGCCAACAGGGAGGCAGCCGATAGCTTGGCCAGGAACAGACCCTGCGGAGAAGAGAATGAAGAGATGAAGGCTGTCAGTGTGCCTGCGCGGCCCGAGGTCAGCGTGATGGTCCAGAAGGCTTCGTTCCAAGCCAGGATGACGTTGAGCAGCAGTGTCGAGGCAATGCCGGGGACAGCCATGGGCACCAGCACATGGACAATCTCGTTCCAGAGTTCAGCGCCATCCATCCGGGCGGCTTCGAGGATATCGACCGGGATTTCCTTGAAGTAGGTGTAGAGCATCCAGATGATGATCGGCAGGTTGATCAGCGTCATGATGATGGTCAGACCGTGCACGGTGTCGAGCAGGCGCAGATCGCGGAAAATAAGATAGATGGGGATCAGCACGCCGACGGCGGGCATCATCTTGGTGGATAGCATCCACATCAAGACGTCCTTGGTGCGCTTGGTGGGTGCAAAGGCCATGGCCCAGGCTGCAGGGACGCCGATGACCAGGCCCAGCAGGGTTGAGCCGACCGACACCAGGATCGAATTGATGGCGTGCTTGAAGTAGTCCGAGCGATCCTGAACGTCGACGAAGTTTTCCAGCGTGAAATTCTGCGGGAAGAAGGTCGGGGTCGAGGCAATCGCCTCAGCCTCGGTCTTGAAGGCCGTCAGGATTGTCCACAGGATCGGCGCGAACAACAGGAGCGCGACGGTCCATGCGGCGATGGTGAAGCCAATCTTGGTGGGAACAGAAGCGGTGCGTGCCATGATTGAGCTCCCTTACGCGTCGAGGTTCTTGCCAACCGCACGCATCAGGAAGATGGCGACGATATTGGCGATGATGACGGCGACCACGCCACCGGCAGAACCGGCGCCGATGTCGTTGCTCAAGATACCGGTGCGGAACACCAGGAAGGCGATATTGGTCGAGGCGTAGCCTGGCCCGCCGCCAGTGGTGACGCGGATTTCAGCGAAGATGCCGAGCAGGAAGATTGTCTGGATCAGGATCACGATGGTGATCGAGCGGGCCATGTGCGGCATGATGATATAGTAGAAGCGGTTGATGGCGTTGGCGCCATCCATCTCGGCGGCTTCGCGCTGCTCTTCGGAGAGCGACTGCAGGGCCGTGAGCAGGATCAGGGTCGCAAAGGGGAGCCACTGCCAGGCAACGATGACGATGACCGAGAACAGCGGATACTGGTTGAACCAGTCGACCGGCTGCAGACCAAAAAACTCGTAGAGATGGGCCAGCATGCCGTAGCCGGGATGCATGAAGCCATTCTTCCAGATCAAGGCAGCCACTGGCGGCATGACGAAGAAGGGCGAGATCACGATGATGCGCAGAATGCCCTGGCCCCAGAGCGGTTGATCCAGCAAGAGGGCCAGAAACGTGCCGCCGATCACCGTGATCAGCAAGACCCCGCCGACCAGGATCAGCGTATTGAGCAGGGACTGCATGAAACTGGGGTCGCCAATGACATAAGCGTAGTTCGCCCAGCCCGCAAAGCCGGTCATCATCGGGTTGATCAGGCTGTAGTTCTGGAAAGAGAACCAGATCGTCATGGCAAGTGGAACAGCCATCCAGAGCAAGAGCACGATGACGGCTGGGGCCATCATGATGCGGGAGAGCGTTCGGGTTTGGGCGGTGGCCATTGCTTCCTCCAGTGGCCAGATCCGTCTGGCCGGGTCTTTGAAATCAGACCCCAAGGTGAACTTGCCGGTGATCGGCTCTGCAAGCTCACCATGGCGTCTCATGTCATGGTGATGTCAGCGTCAGTTTCGGGGCAGCCTCGGCAATTGAGGGGCGCCGTCCGCCTGAGGGCGGTTGGTGCAGCCGGGCGCCGAAGCGTCCGACTGCATGGAGGTCGGGAGGGGAACCGACTTACTTGATGTAGCCTGCGCGGGTCATGTCGCGGGTCGCTGCGTCCTGCGCCTGGGCCAAGGCATCATCTGCCGACATCTGACCAGCCAGCGAGGCTGAGAAGATCTGGCCGATATTGGTGGCGATACCCGCAAATTCGGGGATGGCCACAAACTGCACGCCGACATAGGGGACCGGCTTGACGGTCGGGTTGGTCGGATCAGCAGAGTTGATGGAGTCCAGCGTCATCTTGGCGAATGGCGCGGCTGCCTGGTACTCAGCGTTTTCGTACAGCGAGGTGCGGGTGCCGGGAGGCACGTTCGCCCAGCCTTCGTTAGCTGCGACAGTGGCGAGATAGTCCTTATTGGTGGCCCAATTGATGAACTTCTCTGCTGCCTCTGGGTTCTGGCTGCTGGTGGGAACGGCCAGCGACCATGCCCAGAGCCAGTTGCCGCGCTTGCCCAGACCATTATCGGGTGCAAGAGCGAAGCCAACCTGATCGGCGACAGTGGAATCTGCACCGGTCACGAAGGAGGCAGCAACGGTGGCGTCGATCCACATGCCGCACTTGCCCTGCTGGAACAGGGTCAGGTTTTCGTTAAAGCCATTGGAGGATGCGCCGGCGGGGCCCGCGTCATTCATGATCGAGAGATAGGTGTCGAGCGTGGCTTTCCACTCGGGCTGATCAAACTGGGGTGTCCAGTTTTCGTCGAACCAGCGGGCGCCAAAGGAGTTGGACATGGCAGTCAGGAAGGCCATGTTCTCGCCCCAGCCGGCCTTGCCGCGCAGGCAGATGCCGTTGATGTCATTGTCGCGGTCGGTCATGGCACGGGCGGCTTCGCCGATGAATTCCCAGGTGGGGGCATCGGGCATGGTCAGGCCGGCTTTTTCCATCAGGTCCTTGCGATACATCACCATCGAGCTTTCGCCATAGAATGGTGCCGCATAGAGGTGGCCATCGAGCGAGAGACCGCCGCGGATGGCTGGCAGCAGATCATCGACATCGTAATCAGCATCGGCGCTCAGGCCATCAAGTGGCACCAGCCAGCCCTGCTTGGCCCAGATCGGCGCTTCGTAGGTGCCGATGGTCATCACGTCATACTGGCCACCATTGGTGGCGATGTCGGTGGTGACGTTCTGGCGCAGGGTGTTCTCTTCGAGAACAACCCAGTTCAGATCAATACCGGTCTCTTCGGTGAAGGCAGAGGAGAGACCCTGCATGCGGATCATATCGCCATTGTTCACGGTGGCGATGGTGAGGGTTTCAGCGGAGGCTGAGGTCACGAGTGCGACGCTGAGTGCGCCGACGAGAATAGGTGTCAATTTCATTGGTTTTCCTCCCAGTGAGATAGGCGGGCATTTGTCCCGGCTGTGAGCAAATACTCACACATTATGCGGCAGAGTCAAGCGTGCTATGCGTAAATCGCCTAGCAATCGTGCGGCAGGGTATAGGTAAAAATGGCCTATTTTATCGCGTTTTCAGCGCGTTAGAGGTGTTTCAGCAGGCCTTCTGCGGTACGTTCATCAGTTATCAAGCCGTTAACCAGTCGCCGGTTGAGTGTGGCGTGAATGCCGGGCAATTTACGCGCGCCCATGGCGATTGCCACCACCAGAGAGCCTTCTCTCGATGGAATCGGTGCCGACGCAACGCGCTCATTGGTGAGCCCTTCGATCAGCTTGCCCTGGGCATCGAAACACCAACCGCAGATTTCGCCGACCGCGCCGGCCTTCTGCAATTCCCTGAGTTCTGCATCAGTAATGAAGCCGTCCACATAGAGTGGGGCGTCGGGGCCGATATCGCCGATGCCGACAAAGGTAACGTCGGCCTGGGCGGCCAGAGACAGTGTTTCGCGGATCATGGGCTGCTGGTGCAGCAGCTCGCGCTCGCGCGCAGAGGAGGCGATCACCGGCAAGGGCATGGGAAAGCTGCGGGCCTTGACCGCATCGGCCATGTTGAAAATCACGTTGTAATAGGCGGCCGAACCGTCGGGCGCGATATTGCCGGTCAGTGACACCACCTTGTGATGCGGGCAATCCATGGGCATGAGCTGCTCTACTGCCGCCTTGAGCGTGCGGCCGGTGCCAATGCCCATCACGACGGGGTCTGCGCGCTTGAGCCAGCGTTCGATCTCGGCAGCGGTGGCTTCGGCCAACCCGATGGTGGAGGAGTCGCTATTGGGGTCGGAGGGGACCACTTCGACCAGATCCAGGGCAAAACGCGATTTGAGACGGCTGGCCAGATCCATGCAACGACCAATGGGGTGATCAAGCCGCACCTTGATCAGTCCTTCGCTGACCGAGAGCGAAACCAGACGCTGTGCGGCCTGCCGGGAGATGCCCAGCTGGGTGGCGATCTCTTCCTGCGTGTTGCCGGCGACATAGTATAGCCAGCCGGCCCGTGCTGCGTCATCCAGACGATTGCTGGAGGTGTCTACTCTTTGCGCCATTAGTGGTCCTGCATCGTGTGTCCGGATTATTCGGCGATGCGCGGGCTGGCCGCAAGCCTTTATGACGGATCGCTTGGCCGCAGCGCCAATTGGCTGAGTGCAACACGGATATCGCGCTCGGTATCCTTGATGTGCACCCGCATCGCTTCGGCAGCAGTGCGACCGTTGCCGGCCTTGATGCAATCAAGGATGCGTTGATGCGCCTCAATGGTGTCATGCAGGGTGTGTCCGCGCTTCTCATGGCCGCGACGGCTGATGAAGAAGCCCTCGCGCAGCGGCTGTGACATTGCCTCGAACAGAAACCCCAGAATGCGGTTGCCACTGGCCAGAGCGACAGCTTCGTGAAAACCGACATCATGGGTGTGAAAGCCTAGTTCCTGAGCGTGCGTCATGGGTTCGCCGCGCACGCCGACAGTGTCGCGCATGCCCTGGAGTTCGCTTTCTATTGCAGCAATGGCCGCGCGTGAGGCGCGCTTGGCCGCCAGGGTGGCCGACTGCACTTCGAGCGAAAGGCGGATCTCCACCAGATCGAACAGCCCCTTGGGGTCATAGCGGATCACAGAGGTCAGGAAGTCGCCAAAGGCGGCGCCGTCGGGTTCGCGCACCACGGCCTTGCGGCCGCGCGCCAACTCGAGCAATCCACGCCCCTCAAGCAGCTTGACCGCCTCGCGAATGGTGAGCCGGCTCACCGCGTAGCGGGTGGCCAGTTCAGCTTCGCTGGGCAGGCTGGAGCCTGGGGCCAGTTCTGCCAGAATCATGCGTGCCAGATCGTCGGCAACAGCGCTGGCCGCTGTCGGCTGATCGACACGTGTGTCGCCGTCCGTCGTACTCACTTCCCCTCCAAGGTATCTGATACCTTTGCATAAAACGATGTCGCTTTGCGATCTTTTTCGTCAGATTTTGCCTTAGGCGAGACCAGAATAACCAGTGTCATGGCGAACTGCAATCGCCGTGGTGCGGCGTTATAATTAATATTCGACAATCGAAAAAAATGAGGGCAAGGGTCAAAGTTGCTTTACAAGGCTTGTCTGACTGTCTTAGGTTCTGCGCCGTGGGCTTGGGAGGGCCCTGACGGCAATCGCCGTCGTGCAGGAGGACTCCATGCAGTACAGACAGACCGTGCACCTTCGGGTGCCTGAATGGTCAGCTCTGGCCGCTGCGTCGGGTTCGAACTCGTTCGCGAGCCAAGTGCAAACCTGGCGCGCGCATGGCCTCAAGGCCTCTCCTCTGACGACCATCCAAAGCTTCTGAACTCGAATTATAAAAGGGAGTCGAGACGTGAAGATTTTCAAGACGCTTGCCACCGTACTGGCAGTCGGCGCAATGGCGCTGAGTGCATCTACCGCGGTGTTCGCACAGGACAAAGGTGCCATCGGCATCGCCATGCCAACCCAGTCTTCGCTGCGTTGGATTTCGGACGGCAATGAACTCAAGGCCGCTCTCGAAGGCAAGGGCTACTCGGTCGATCTGCAGTATGCAGAAGACGATATCCCGAACCAGCTGGCTCAGATCGAAAACATGATCACCAAGGGCGTCACCGCTCTGGTCATCGCATCGATCGACGGCACCACGCTGAGCGCCGTGCTGCAGCAGGCTGCTGATGCCGGCATCAAGGTTGTCGCGTATGACCGCCTGATCCGCGACAGCGGCAATGTCGACTACTACACCACGTTCGACAACTTCCAGGTTGGCGTTCTGCAGGCCAACTCGATCCTCAAGGGGCTGGGTTATCCCGAGAATGAAGGCCCGTTCAATGTTGAGCTGTTCGGCGGTTCGCCAGACGACAACAACGCGTTCTTCTTCTATGACGGCGCAATGAGCGTGTTCCAGCCGCTGATCGATGACGGCACCCTGGTGGTGAAGTCGGGCCAGATGGGCATGGAAACTGTTGGTACCCTGCGTTGGGACGGTGCTGTTGCACAGGCTCGCATGGACAACGTGCTGTCGGCCAACTACTCGGACGGTTCGCGCGTCGATGCAGTTCTGTCGCCATATGATGGCCTGAGCCGCGGTATCATCTCGTCGCTGCGCGGCGTTGGCTACGGTTCGGACGATCTGGCTTGGCCAATCATCTCGGGTCAGGACGCCGAGGCTCCTTCGGTCAAGGCAATCATCGCCGGCGAGCAGTACTCGACCGTTTACAAGGACACGCGTGAACTGGCCAAGGTCACTGCTGATCTGGTCGACACCATCCTTGAAGGCGGTACCCCAGAAGGCCTCGACACCACCACCTATGACAATGGCGTCAAGGTGATCCCGTCGATCCTGCTGACACCCTATGAAGTTGACGTGAACAACTACCAGGAACTGGTTGTTGACTCCGGCTACCTCAAGGCTGAAGACCTGCAGTAAGCCAAGGTTTACGCCAATTGGGCTCCGCGGCAACGCGGGGCCCTTTCCCGTCACCGGGAGATGGCGCTTGCGAGCGACGCCCGGGTGAACACGAGAAAGCAGTCCATGACCAAAACCATTCTGGAGATGCGCGGCATCACCAAGACCTTCCCCGGCGTCAAGGCGCTGTCGGACGTCAATCTGGACGTCCGCGAAGCCGAGATCCACGCAATCGTTGGCGAGAACGGGGCCGGAAAATCGACCTTGATGAAGGTGCTCAGCGGGGTTTATCCGGTGGGCAGCTATGATGGCAAAATCATCTACAAGGGCGAAGAACAGCACTTCAAGACGATTGCCGACAGCGAAGCCAAGGGCATCGTGATCATCCATCAGGAACTGGCGCTAGTGCCGCTGTTGTCGATTGCCGAGAATATTTTTCTGGGCAATGAGCAGGCCAAAGGCGGCGTGATCGACTGGGATGAGACCCGCGGTGGTGCGCGCAAGCTGTTGGGCATGGTGGGTCTGAGCGAAGATCCCGATACGCTGGTGACCAATATCGGCGTGGGCAAGCAGCAGCTGGTGGAAATCGCCAAGGCGCTGTCCAAAGAGGTCAAGCTGCTGATCCTGGATGAGCCAACGGCCAGCCTGTCGGAGAAGGACAGCGCGGCGTTGCTCGACCTGCTGATGGAATTCCGCAAGCAGGGCATCACCTCGATCCTGATCAGCCACAAGCTCAACGAGATTTCCAAGGTGGCCGACCGCATCACCGTGATCCGCGACGGGCGCGTCATCGAGACCATGAACACCGAAGAGATTTCCGAAAGCCGGATCATCACCTCAATGGTGGGCCGGTCGCTCGATGATCGCTATCCGGCGCGTGTGCCGCAGATCGGTGAGACGGTGTTCGAGGTCAAGAACTGGAACGTGTTTCATCCGCTGCAC
Organism: Devosia litorisediminis; assembly: GCF_018334155.1. Taxonomy (NCBI): domain Bacteria; kingdom Pseudomonadati; phylum Pseudomonadota; class Alphaproteobacteria; order Hyphomicrobiales; family Devosiaceae; genus Devosia; species Devosia litorisediminis. The sequence continues at coordinate 359,748 of NZ_JAGXTP010000001.1, forward strand.
CGTGATCGTCAGATCATCCGCAATATCGACCTGAACGTTCGCAAGGGCGAAGTGGTGGGCATTGCCGGGCTGATGGGCTCGGGCCGCACCGAATTTGCCATGAGTGTGTTCGGCAAGTCGTATGGCCAGAAGATCAGCGGCGAGGTCTATCTGCACGGCAAAAAGGTGGATGTGTCCACCGTCGAAAAGGCCGTCGCGCAAGGACTGGCCTATGCTACCGAAGATCGCAAGACCTATGGTCTGAACCTGATCGATCACATCAAGCACAATACGACGCTGGCCAATCTGGGCGGCATCTCCAAGATGGGCGTCATCGACGATATGGCGGAGATGGACGCGGCCAATGAATACCGACGCAAGACCAATATCCGTTCATCGAGCGTGTATCAGGTCACCGGCAATCTGAGCGGCGGCAATCAGCAGAAGGTGGTGCTCAGCAAATGGCTGTTTGCCAATCCGGACGTGCTGATCCTGGACGAGCCGACACGCGGTATCGATGTCGGCGCCAAATACGAAATCTACACCATCATCAATGATCTGGCGGCGCAGGGTAAGGCGGTTCTGGTGATCTCTTCGGAGATGCCCGAACTGCTTGGCATCACTGACCGCCTCTACGTTATGAACGAAGGCCAGATCGTGGGCGAAATGCCGACGGGCGACGCCAATCAAGAACATATTATGCGTGCGATTGTTCGCGCGGAAGGGAAGGCATCATGAGCACCGAAACCGCCCCGTCGGGCGCGACACCGACCGGCGAGCAGCCAAAAATCCAGGTACTTTCCGTCTGGGGCGCACTGAAATCCAACATGCGCGATTATGGCCTGCTGGCGGCACTGATCCTGATCATGCTGTTCTTCCAGTATTTTACCAATGGCGTGCTGTTCAAGCCGGTCAATCTGACCAATATCATCCTGCAGAACAGCTACATCATCGTGATGGCGCTGGGCATGTTGCTGGTCATCGTGGCCGGCCATATCGATCTGTCGGTGGGTTCGGTATCGGGCTTTGTCGGCGCGCTGGCAGCCATGCTGATGGTGGGCTGGAACTTCCCGCCGGAGCTGGCTTTTCTGGCCAATCCGTTCGTCGCAGGCGCCATCTGTATCGTGGTCGGCGCCTCTATTGGCGCGGCGCAGGGCTACCTGATCGCCTATCACAAGATCCCGGCCTTCATCGTGACGCTAGCCGGCATGCTGATCTTCAAGGGTCTGGCTCTGGCCATTCTGGGCGGCAAGTCGGTTGGTCCGTTCCCGGCTGAATTTCAGCTGCTTTCGGCAGGCTTCATTCCCGATCCAATCGGGTCACTGACGCTGATCGAGAAGGCCGAAGGCGTGCAGCCACTGGTGCTGCATTCTACCACCATGGTGCTGGCGATCGTGGGCATCGTGACCATGATCGTGATGTCCATCCTGGGCCGCAAGCGCCGTATGGCGCGCGGTTACGAGAGCGAGCCATTTGCGTTGTTCGTGGCCAAGAATGTCGTGATTACGGCGCTGGTGCTGTTCTTCAGCTATATGCTGGCGTCCTATCGTGGCTTGCCCAATGTGCTGGTGGTGATGGCGATCCTGATCGCTGTATTCGTGTTCGTGACCAAGCGGATGACCTTTGGTCGCCGTATCTACGCGCTGGGTGGCAATCTCAAGGCGGCGTCGCTGTCGGGCATCAAGACCGAGCGGATGACCTTCTACGTGTTCGCCATCATGGGGGCGCTGGCCGCTCTGGCGGGCATGATCTATGCGGCGCGTCTGAACTCAGCCACTCCCAAAGCTGGTCAGGGCCTTGAGCTCGACGTGATTGCGGCCGTGTTCATCGGCGGTGCCTCGGCGCTGGGCGGTGTGGGCGCGGTGGCTGGAGCGGTGATCGGCGCGTTCATCATGGGCGTGATGAACAACGGCATGTCGATCATGGGCGTGAATATCGATTGGCAGCAGATGATCAAGGGCGTGGTGCTGCTGGCAGCTGTGTTCTTCGATCTCTACAACAAGAAGCGCGCTGGCTAGGGTCCAGCCCGAGCGTGAAGACAATGGCCGTCGGGGTAACCCGGCGGCCTTTTTTTTCTAGCGTTGGTGGCCGCTCCGGCCAGTCGGGTTGTTGTTGAAGTCGCCAGACGAAAGACCTATTTGAGGCTCATGCCAGCCAAAAAAGCCATTGTCCCAGCACTGACCAGAGAGTGGACGCTGCCGCCGGCTGCAACGCTTGGCTCGTCCGTGCGCACCAAGGGCATTTTGCTTGAGGTCCGTGCCCAACTGCCATTGGCCTTGAAAAAGGCGGTGGATGTGCGGGGAGCCGAGCTTATCCTGAGCATGCCCAAGACGGCAGCGGACGACTTCAAGGCGGTGTCGGCAGTGGTGTCCAAGACGCTGGTGGGTATTGAGAACCTGCCGGTCATTCCGCGCGAAATACAGGATATCCTGACCATCTCGCCGACGGAGCGGCACCGCTGGCTCAAGGATGGTCGCCTGCACAGCGCGGGGACCCGTACGGTCAAGCTGCGTGGGCGCGCCAAGAAGATCACCTTTCATGTGTTTGATCCCCGCCACGTCGAGGATGTGCTGGATCGCGATCTGATCGCTGTCTGGCGCGAGGATGATGCGGAGACGGCAGCCGAGAACAGGCGGCGGGCGGCGGGCAAGCGGGCGCTGGCACGGGTCGAGAAAACCCGCAGCAAGGCAGCGCCCGTTGCTGATGATGGTCCCGAGGATGCGGGGCGTCACAAGCTCAAGGGCTGGGCCGAGTTCGAGCGCGACGGTCTGTTGCGCTGACCGGTCGTCAAGACCGGCTGTTACTTCTCTATTTCAGCATCGTCGCGACCGCCCCACTCGGTCCATGAGCCGTCATAAACGGCGACCGATCGAGCGCCGGCCAGTTCAGCGGCAAGGGCCAGGGTTGCGGCCGTTATCCCCGAGCCGCAGCTGGTGATCAGCGGCTTGTCCAAAGCGATGTCGCGCTCGGCGAACAGGGTGGCCAATTGCTCGGGCGATTTCATCTGTCCCGCTTCGGTCAGCAGGCTGACCGGCAGGTTCGACGAGCCGGGGATATGCCCGGCGCGCAGGCCCTTGCGGGGCTCGGGGACTTCGGCGTGAAAGCGCTGGGCAGGGCGGGCATCGGCAATCTGGCTGGCGCCATCCTGGCTGCGGGCGCGCACGGTATCAAAATCCGCGACGCGATCCGCGTCGAAGCTGGTATGGAATTTCTGCTTGGGACGGGCGACCAGTCCGATTTCGGTGGGGCGCTTTTCAGCGCGCCATTGCGGGCCGCCGCCCGAGAGAATCCGCACGTTCTGGGCCCCCATGGTCTTGAAAGTCCACCAGACACGCGGGGCCGAGAACAGGCCTATCTCGTCATAGATGACAATGGTCATGGTCTCGGAGATGCCCAGTGCGCCGACCATGTGGGCGAAGTCGGCCGGCGCGGGCAGCATGTGTGGCAGGGGGCTGTCGGTATCGGCGACGCCGTCGATATCGAAGAACACCGCGCCGGGAATATGGCCGGCCAGATAGTCGGCCTGGGCGTTGCGCGCGGCATTGGGCATGTGCCAGCTGCCATCAAGCACCACCAGATTGGGGTCGCTCAGATGGGCTGCCAGCCAGTCAGTGGTGACGAAAGGGTTGTCCACGGCCAGTCCTCGTAGTTTGGCAGGAAGATGAGCCCGCCAGAGCGCGAGGTCAAATGCCTAATTGGCCAGCACCAGCAAGTCCTTGCTGGCGAGGCTGATGGTGATCGCCTCGCCGCGCTTGGGCGGGGCGGAGCGTTGATCGTTAAACGTGTCCAGGCTGACAATGTTGCTTCCCAGGGCGACACGGATGCGGATTACCGAGCCCAGGAAGGTGACGTCGGAGACGGTGCCTGTCAGCGTTACATCATTGCCCTCGCGGGCGCCAATGGTGAGCACTTCGGGGCGAACTGTCAGCACACTGTTAGCATTGAGCGCCACATCTGATGGCAGATCGGGCACGGTGAGGGGCTGACCGTCAATGGTAACGGTCTTGCTGGCCGGATCGGTGACGACAACATCGAGATTGTTGAGGTGTCCCACGAAGGTGGCGACGAAACGGGTGGCCGGCTTGTTGTAGATCTCGTGCGGCGCGCCGAGCTGTTCGATATGGCCGGCATTCATCACCACGATGCGATCGGAGATCGACAGCGCCTCTTCCTGATCATGGGTGACGAAGACGGTGGTGATGCCCAGATCGAGCTGGATGGCGCGGATCTCTTCGCGCAGCGACACGCGGATCTTGGCGTCGAGGGCGGAGAGCGGCTCATCGAGCAACAACATGCGCGGGCGCGGGGCAATGGCGCGGGCGAGGGCAACACGCTGCTGCTGTCCGCCGCTCATCTCATAGGGGTAGCGCTTTTCGAAGCCCGGCAGACCGATCAGCTTGAGCATTTCATCGACGCGGGCGCGTCGTTCCTCGCGCGGGACGCCAGCGATCTTGAGACCGAAGCCGATATTGTCGCCGACATTGAGATTGGGGAACAGGGCATAGGCCTGGAACACCATGCCGAGCTGGCGCTGATTGGGCTTAAGCGTGGTGATGTCCTGCCCATCAATGGTGATGCTGCCCGAGGTGGGCGTCTCAAAGCCGGCGATCATGCGCAGAATGGTGGTCTTGCCGCAGCCCGAGGGCCCCAGCAGAGAGATGAACTCACCCTGGGCAAAGGAGAAGTCGACGGATTTGACCACGGTGTTGGCGCCGTAGGTCTTGGTGAGGCCGGAGACCTTGAGAAAATCAGATGCCATAATCAATCGGTCCTGGCGGAAGTGCGGGGGGCGAAGCGGCCAAGCACGTTGATCATGCCCATGGCACCCCAGGTGAGGATAAAGGAAATAATCGCCAAAGCCGCTGGCTCATAGGCGCGGTTGGCGCCGATATTCTGCAGATAGGGGCCAAAGGCCGGGCGGTTGAGCAGGCTGGCAATGACGAATTCGCCGATGACGATAGCGAAGGTCAGGAAGGCGCCTGAGAGCACGGCCACCAGAATGTTGGGCAGGATGATCTGGCCAATGATCTGGAATGTATTGGCACCAGCGATCTGGGCGGCCTCGGTCAGGGTCTGCACATCGATGGTGCGCATGCCCGTATCGACGGCGCGATAGGTATAGGGCAGGGCCAGCGCGACATAGGCGAAGGTGAGCAGGATGTCGGTGCCCAGCGCACTGCCGGTGAAGGGGATGATCGAGCTGGAATTGTAGAGCCGCAGATAGCCATAGACCAGGATGATGGCGGGGATGATCAGGGGCAGCAGGGTGAAGAATTCCATGAAGGGGCGCAGCCAGGGCATGCGCAGCCGCACGAAATAGACGGCAGGCACGACAATGAGAATGCCCACCAGGATGGAGAATACCCCGATCATCACCGAATAGCTGAAGGTGGCCTGAAAGTTGGGATCGGAGAACACCGAGGCGTAGCTGTCAAAGCTGTAATAGCCGCGGCGCATGCGCAGCGAAAATTCAAAGGTGGCAACCAGTGGCACCACGAAATAGGCGGCACCCATGAGAAAGACGACCCAGGCCCAGAAGCGGTTCTGTTTCATTTCATCCACCTTTCGGCGCGGGCCGAGATGACCAGATAGAGCACATTGGCCAGCGCGGTGATCACCACCATGCCCAGCGCCAGCGCAGCGCCCAGGCCGGGGTTCTGCAGCGCGTCGCCCCGGATCTGGGCGTAGAGCAGGATGGGCACGATGTTGAGCGAGGAGCCGGTCAGGCCGTAGGCGGTGGCGATGGCGCCAAAGGCATTGGCGAAGAGCAGCGAGACGGTGCCCAGAAAACTGGGCCAGAGGATGGGCAGACCGATATAGCGCCAGAACTGCCAGGGCTGGGCGCCCAGGCTGGCGGCAGCTTCGCTCCACTCCTTTTTGAGCCCGTCAATGGCGGGCGCGATGATCAGGATCATCAGCGGGATCTGGAAATAGAGATAGGTCAGCGTCAGGCCCCAGAAGCTGAGCAGGTTGAAGCCGGCGCGATAGATGTCGATGCCGAAGACCGTCTTGGCGATGATGGTGACCAGTCCCAGCCGACCCAGAGTGGCGATGAAGGCAAAGGCTAGCGGCACGCCCGCAAAATTGGAGGCGACGCCCGAAAAGGTCATGATGGCCGAGCGCAGCGGGGCGGGCAGGCGACCGCGAATAATGGCCAGGGCAATGGCCAGGCCGGCCAGTGCACCAATGATCGAGGAGGCGCCGGCAACGCGGATCGAAATCCAGTAGGCGGCCATGATCTGGTCGGTGAACAGGCCCAGGATATTGTCGAATGTGAACTCGCCATCGCGGCCGATAAAGGCGCCACCCAGCAAATACAGCGTGGGCAGGACGAGGAACATCAATCCGAAAAGGATGAAGGGCGCGACGCCCAGGAATTCCCAGGAGAAGCGACGGCGCGGTTTGGCGGCGATCACGTCGGTCATGTCTGGCTATCGCTCCCAGAGTGCGCACATGCGTGCCGGAAACGCGATCAATTCCCCCTGATGGGGAAAGAGGAAGGGAGCACCGCCCCCTTCCTGCGCGTCAATCTATCGGATCTATTCGACGTTGGCGCCGACGACCGAATCCCACTGGCTGGTGATCACTTCCTTGGCAGCGTTCTGCTGTTCAATGGAGGGGAACACGGCCTTTTCGTAGGCTGCGGCTGGTGGCAGTGCGTCGAGCATTTCCTGCGGAATTGCACCCTTGGCGGCCAGGTCGTTGAAGCGGATCGGGTGGCAGTAGCCAGCCAACCAGCCGAGCTGGCCTTCGTCGGAGTAGAGGTATTCCATCCAGAGCTTGGCAGCGTTTGGATGCGGCGCGTAGGCGGAGATGGCCTGAACATAAACGCCGGCCACGACGCCATTCTGAGGAACGACGATCTCGGCGAGCGGATTGCCTTCAAAGCTGTCGCGCCAGGCGAGCAGATTGTAGTCCCAGGCAACCACGATCGGGGTGGTGCCCTGAGCCAGCGAAGCTGCCTTGCCGATGACGGGAACGAAATTGCCCTTGGCATTGAGATCGCCAAAGAACTTCAGACCCGCTTCAGCAGCGCCATCAGCATCGGCACCGGAGGCCAGACCAGCGGCATAAACCGACTGGATAGCCTGGGCGGATGCGCGTGGATCGCCAGCAAGCGCGACAGCATTGGCGTATTCGTCATTGGCCAGATCGGCCCAGTCGGTTGGCGAGGTGTCCAGAATGTCCTTATTCACCAGCATGGCCATCACGCCATAATAGTCGCCATACCAGTAGCCATCGGCATCCTTGGCATCGTCAGGGATCGTGTCCCAGGTCGAGACCTTGTAGGGCTGGATCAGGCCATCGGCCTTGGCGGCAGGACCAAAGGACAGGCCGACGTCGATCACGTCAGGTGCCTGTGGACCCATATTGCCCTGATTGGCCTTGATGGCTTCGATTTCGTCGGCAGAGCCCGCATCGGGGTTCAGTTCGTTGACGGTAATGCCGGGGTATTTTGCCTTGAAGCCGGCGATCACATCGCCATAGGCACACCAGTTGTGCGGCAGGGCGATGGTGGTCAGCTGGCCTTCTTCCTTGGCGGCTTCATAGAGCGCGTCAAGGTCGACCTGGGCAAAGGCGGGGGCAGAAACGGCAAGCACGGCAAGCACCGAGACGGATGCGCCGAGCGATTTCTTGATGGACATGTTCAGTCTCCCTGAAAAGTCGTACGTCGACACTCTTTGATGAGCATCGCGACGGACCGGGTGGGAGTAGTAAGGCCACATGACAAGGCGATGACGGCCCGATCAGCTCTGCTGATCCATCATCAGACGGACCGTTACAGTGCTGTCTTGCTGAAATTGCCTCCCTCGTGTGCCCATGCGCCCCCTCCGGCCGCATTTGTGACAGTGCGCTATTGTGACAGTTTCGTCCAGATGGTCAAAAATTGGATTTGCGGACTGTGGAATATCGGTTCGGGCGCAAGTGTCGAGACGCATTGAGGAAATTGGCAGCAGGCAAAACAAGAGTGGCGCTGCACATTAGAATGCTTCTAAGTTATTGATTTGTCGTTTGATTTTGTAACCTGACTTTGATAGTCCGCTTTCAAGTTCAACCTCAGGAGGATCAGCCATGATCTCGACCGGTGTCCGCACCCTGCGCAGCCTTGCCATCGCCCTTACCCTATCGGTGGCCCCCGTCGCAGCCTATGCCGCCGCGCCTGCAGAGGCCGATGTGCTCGCCAATTACGCCGATCTGGCGCTGGCGGGCTATGAGGATTCGCTGAGCACGGCCAAGGCGCTGGACGCGGCGATCGATGCGCTGATCGCTGATCCGAGCGCCGCCAATCTGGATGCCGCCAAGGATGCCTGGAAGGCCGCCCGCATTCCCTATCAGCAGACCGAGGCGTTCCGCTTCGGCAACCCGATCGTCGATGAGTGGGAAGGGCGCGTGAATGCCTGGCCGCTGGACGAGGGCCTGATCGACTATGTCGACGCCTCCTACGGCACCGAGAGCGACAGCAATGCGCTTTATGTGGCCAATGTCATCGCCAATCCCAAGATTTCCATTGATGGCGAAGAGCTCGATGCCACCGACATCACACCCGCGCTGCTGCAGGAACATCTGCAGGAAGCGGCCGGCGTGGAATCCAATGTGGCGACGGGCTATCACGCCATCGAATTCCTGCTGTGGGGGCAGGATCTGAACGGCACGGACGCTGGTGCCGGGGCGCGTGAGTACACCGATTACTCAACCGCCGAGCACGCCGATCGTCGTGCAGCCTATCTCAAGGCGGCCTCGAGCCTGCTGGTATCGGACCTTGAGGAGATGGTGGCCAACTGGACCGCTGATGGTGCCGCGCGCGCGGCGCTGCCCGATCTGGGGATTTCGGCGATCCTGACCGGCATGGGCTCGCTCAGCTTTGGCGAAGTGGCCGGCGAGCGCATGAAGCTGGGCCTGTTGCTGCATGATCCGGAAGAAGAGCATGACTGCTTCTCGGACAATACCCATGCGTCCCATCTCAACGACGCCGTGGGCATTCAGAATGTCTATCTGGGCAAATATACCCGCGTGGACGGTTCGGTGGTTGAAGGCCCTGCGCTGGCCAGCGTGATTGCCGACCATGACGCCGAACTGGACGCTGAAATCCAGGCCTTGCTGGCCGATACCGTGGCCAAGATGCAGGCGATGGCTGACCGCGCTGAAGCGGGCGAAGCCTATGACCAGCAGATTGGCGAAGGCAATGCCGAGGGCAATGCGGTGGTGCAGGCAGCCATTGACGGGCTGATCGCCCAGACGCGTGGCATTGAGCGCGCCGTGGCGCTGCTCGAGCTGGGCGATGCGGTGACCATTGAGGATAGCGACAGCCTGAGCAATCCGGACGCAGTGTTCGAATAAATCCAACCTGCCATTGGCAGTCCAATGACAGGCCGCGGCGTCTTTTACGACGTCGCGGCCATTTGAGTTCTTGCAGCAAAACGGCTAGTCAACGCGCCATGAAAACACCTCTGAGCATCGCCCTGATTGTCCTGCTGGCGAGCGGTGTCGCCCTGGCGGAAGATGCCGGGGTGCGCAGCGATCTGACGCCGGAGGATCTGGCGCGCGTGCAGCGGGTGACGGCACCGACGACGGATTTCTCCAAGGCGGAGAATTTCGAGGCCAAGCCGGCGGGCAAGGGCACCACGACGTTTGCTGCAAATGCAGACTCGTTCAGCCATTTTCTGGACAATCTCAGCTTTGAACAGGAAGGCCAGTTCAAGCTGGGCAATGCGCTGTTCCGCAAGATCTGGGTGAGCTCGCCCAGTTCAACCCAGGCGTCGGACGGGCTGGGGCCGCTGTTCAATGCGCGGGGATGCCAGAGCTGCCATATCAAGGACGGGCGGGGGCATCCCCCGTTTGAAGGGCAGGCCGAGAATGTCTCGATGTTCTTGCGCCTGTCGGTGCCGCCGGGCGAACATGATACCCGCGAGGGGATCGACGGGGTGTATGCCGGGGAGGTGGGTGACCCCACCTATGGCGGGCAGCTGCAGGATTTTGCCGTACCGGGCCTGATGGGCGAAGGGCGCATGGTGATCGATTATAGCGATCTGCCGGTGACGCTGGGCGATGGCAGCGTGGTGACGCTGCGGGCGCCGACATATTCGGTGGCCGATCTCAATTACGGGCCGATGGCCGAGAATGTGATGCTGTCGCCGCGGCTGGCCAATCCGATGATAGGGCTGGGGCTGGTAGAGGCCATTCCAGCGCAGGACATTCTGGCCCATGCCGATCCGCAGGATGCGGACGGGGACGGAATTTCAGGGCGCGCCAACTGGACGATCGAGCCGGCCAGCCAGTCCGTGATGCTGGGACGGTTTGGCTGGAAGGCGGGCAAGGCCACCATTGCCAGCCAGTCGGCAGCGGCCTTTGCCGGCGATATCGGGATTTCCTCGCCGCTGGTGAATACCCCGTTTGGCGATTGCACCGAGAACCAGCCCGAATGTCTGGCCATGCCCACGGGCGAGCAGGCGCGGCTGGGACCCAGCGAAGCGCCCGATCCGGTGATGGCGCTGGTGACGTTTTATTCGCAGACGCTGGGGGTTCCCGAGCGGCGCGATGTGGACGCGCCCAATGTGCTGGCCGGCAAGCAGGCGTTTTACGCGGCGGGCTGCGCCAGCTGCCACATGCCCAAATTCGTGACCAGCCGCGATGCGGAAAACCCGGCGCACCGGTTTCAGCTGATCTGGCCGTATTCGGATTTCCTGCTGCATGATATGGGCGAAGGGCTGGCCGACCACCGGCCCGAGGGCATGGCGGATGGCTTTGAGTGGCGCACGCCGCCGCTATGGGGCATCGGGCTGACCGAGACGGTTTCGGGGCACAGCTTTTTCCTGCATGATGGTCGGGCCCGCAATCTGACCGAAGCCATTCTGTGGCATGGCGGAGAAGCGCAGGCGGCACGCGATGCGTTTGCCGCCCTGTCACCGGCCACGCGTGACGACCTGTTGAGTTTCCTGGGATCCCTGTAAATGCGCATATTGCTGATCGCCGTGATGATGCTGGCTCTGGGCGGGGGCGCGCAGGGGCAGTCGCTGCCCAAGCCGATGGCGGCGGAGGCCGTGTTGCGCGCGGCGGTGGTCGATGTGATCCGGCCCAGCGTGATCCGGTTCGATGCGGTCAGTCGCGGGCTTAAAAGCGCCGTCGGTTCGCTGTGTGCGGAGCCGGATGCGGACGGGCTGGCGATCGCCAGGCAGGAATTCGGCCAGGTAGTTGTGGCCTATGGCAAGGTCGATTTCCTGCGCCTTGGTCCGCTGATGGAAGACAATCGTGCGGACCGGCTGTTCTTCTGGCCGGATCGCCGCGGCATCGGGCTCAAGCAAGTGCAGGCCATTCTGGCGGAGCAGGATGCGCTGGCGACCGACCTTGCGGGCCTGAAGGCCAAAAGCGTGGCCGTGCAGGGGCTGGGGGCCCTGGAATTTGTGCTGTTCGGCACCGGATCGGAAAGCCTGAGTGGCGCAGAGGGGGCGTTTCGCTGTGCCTATGGCAGCGCGATTGCCGCCAATATTGCGGAGATCGCCAAGGCGCTGGTGGCGGGCTGGTATCTGCCCAATGGCGTGGCCGACCGGCTGCAGGCGCCGCGGGCGGAGTATGCCGACTACCGCTCCAATATCGAGGCGCTCGAAGAGATTGTCGGGCTGGTAGCACATGGCAGCGAGGCGCTGCGCGACAAGCATCTCAAGCCCTTTATGGCCAGCGCGGAAAAGGCGGCAGCGCCCAAGCTGGCCGCATTCTGGCGCTCGGGGCTGACGATGGACTTTGTACGCGCCAATATCGAGGGCATGCGAGCGCTGGTGGCGCTGTCGGGCGTGGCGCGGGCGGTGGGCGAGAAGGATCAGGGGCTCGACAACACGATCGACTTTGAATTCCGCAATGCGATCCGGGCGCTGGATCTGGTAACGCTGCCGGTGGCTGAGGCAGTGGCCGATGACAAGCAGGCCAAGGCGCTTGATTATCTGGTGTTGGTGACGGGCTCGCTGCAGGGGATTGTGGGTGAGCAATTGTCGGCGGCGCTGGGGCTGAGTGTCGGGTTTTCGGCACTGGATGGCGACTGATCATGTGGCAGCGGCGGGCATTTTTGCAGGCGGCGGGTGCGGGCTTTGCCGCCAGTCTGATGCCGCGGCAAAGTCTGGCGCTGGAGCGCACGGCACTGGTGTTTGCCAGCGCGGTGCAGACGGCCAAGGGGCGCTATGGGGCCGTACTGCTGGGCGAGGCAGGCGAGCTGATTGCCAGCATTGATCTGCCCGACCGGGGGCATGATGTAACGATCAGCCGGGCGGCGGGGCGCGGGGTGGTTTTTGCGCGACAGCCGGGGACCTTTGCGGTGGTGTTTGACCCGGCGGGGCAGGAAGCGCCGCTGACGCTGACCAGCGTGACGGGGCGGCACTTTTTCGGGCACGGCGTGTTCTCGCCCGATGGCAGGCTGCTCTATGCCACCGAGAGCGATTTCGACGCCGCGCAGGGCGTGGTGGGGATTTATGACGCCACCGATGGCTATCGGCGGCTGGGCGAGTTTCCGACCCATGGCACCGGCCCGCATGAAATGCTGCTGATGCCCGACGGGGTGACGCTGGTGGTAGCCAATGGCGGGATCGAGACCCATCCCGATTATGGCCGGAGCGAGCTCAATATCGAGACCATGGACCCCTCAGTTGTGTTCATCGACCGACGCGATGGCGCGCTGGTGGGCCAGTTGCGGCTGGATGGTGGCCTGCATCAGCTTTCGATCCGGCATATGGCGATCGATGCGCGCAGCCGGGTGTGGTTTGGCTGCCAGTATAAGGGGGCACCGAGCCAGAGCCCGCAGCTGGTCGGCTATGCCAGCATGGACGGGGTCATCAAGCTGATCAACTTGCCCAATGATACGCTCCGTGACCTGCGCAATTATGTGGGCTCGGTGGCGGCCTCGGCCGATGGCAATACCATTGCAATTTCCTCGCCTGAGGGTGATCTGCTGGTGGCGATTGATGCCGATGCAGGGCAGCCCAGACTGGTGCAGGCCCTGCGCAGCGGTTGCGGGCTGGCAGCGGACGGCGCCGGCTTTGTGGCCAGCAGCGGCATGGGCGAGTTGATCGGTGTCGGTGAGAATGAACGCGCGCCGCAACACTATGATTTCCAGTTCGACAACCACATGCTGCGGGTGTGAGGCTGATGGCGGGGCGTATTCTGCCATGACGCTGGATACGCTGCGCGATGCCATCACCCAGGCCCTGGGCGCACCATCGCCATTGACCGCCATTGCCGGGGGCGACGAGTCTGCGGCCTATGGATTTGATTGTAACGGGCAGGCGTTCATTGCGCGGGTGTCTGCGTCGGCACGGGGTTTTCGAAAAGACCGGCTGATCCAGCAACGCTATGGTGGGGTTCTGCCTATTCCGGTGATCCGCGCGATTGTGCCCCTGGGGCAAGCGGAATGGCTCTGCATATCCGAGCGCGCCGAGGGCACGACGCTGCAAGACACAGAGGCGGCCGATGTGGCCCGCGCATGTGCGGGCGTTGCCGCCGTGTTGCGCGATATCGGGAGCATCGACATGGCGGATGCTGGCGGTTTTGGATGGCTTGATCAGGCGGGCAGGGCGCAGATGCCGAACTGGCGCCATTTTCTGGGCGCTGTGGCGGACCCGGTCCACTATGACTGGGCCCGCATTGCGGACCGGGGGCCGGCAGGCAAACCTGACGCGCTCCTGGCACGGCTGCAGGAACTGGCGGCGCATTGCCCGGAGAAAGCCTGCCTGGTGCATGGCGATTTCGGCTCCAGCAATGTGCTGTGTGCCGACGGCAACGTGACCGCTGTGATCGACTGGTCAGAAGCGCTGGTGGGTGACCCGCTCTATGATGTGGCCAATCTGGTGTTCTGGCGCGGCTGGCTCGATTGCATGGAGCAGCAGGCGCAGTTCTATGAACAATACGCCCCCGCCGCATTGGGCGACCCTGATGTGCTGGATTGCTACATGCTGCGGATCGGGCTGCAGCGCCTGTTCGAAGCGGTGCGCGAGGGTGACCGCAAAGTCGCCGACTGGTTGCTGGCGCGGTGCGTGGCTATTGCGGGCTGAGACCCAGCTTCAGCCCGTCAGATTGGCGCGGGGCCGGTGCTTTCGCGCAGGACCAGTTCGACGGGCCAGAGCTCGTGAATGTCGGCGGCCGGTTTGCCGCTGAGGATCTGCAGGATGAGTTCGGCGATACGTACACCGGCCTGATTGATCGAGGAGCGGGTGGTGGACATGGTGGGGTACATGTTGTCGGCGTTGAGATAGGGAAAGACGTCGTCATGGGCGATCAGGGAAATATCCTTGCCCAGTACCAGTCCGGCTTGGCGGATGGCGCGGAAAACCCCGAGCGCTGTCATCATTGATCCTGCCAGAAACGCTGTGGGGCGGGGCGTCTGAGCGAGCAGGTCATGAGCGGTACGGAAGGCGATTTCGTCGCTGAACACGCTATTGCTCATCAAGGCCGGATCGGGCGTGATGCCGCGCGCCGCCAGAGCCTTGCGATAGCCGGTCTCGCGATGCACGGCGAAGGTGCGATCCTTGATGCCGTTGAGCAGAGCGATGCGGCGGTGACCCAGATCCAGCAAATGGCTGGTGGCGCGTTCCATGGCACCGGCATTGTCGATGTCGAACCAGGCCAGAGGCGTCCCAATATCAGTGCGGCCATGGAGCACGAAGGGAATGCCGAGCTGGAGCAACAGTTTGGCGCGCTCATCGTGCAGGGTCGGGGAGTGCAGAATGATCGCGTCGACCTTCTGGCTGGCGGCTATGCGGCGATAGGCGGCAACCTCATCCTGATAGGACTGAACGGTGGTGACGATGATATCCATTTCTTCTTCGGCCAACCGTCCGCCGACGCCACTGAGAAACTCGCTGGTGTGGGGTCCGAATTCGGATGAGCCGCGCAGCACCATGCCGATTGCGCCAGCGCGGCCGGTGGCCAGCCGCAGGGCATTGGCGTTGGGGCGGTAGCCCAGCCGGGCTGCGGTTTCTGCAACGCGTAGCCGGGTGGCTTCATTGACCTCTGGATAGCCATTGAGCGCACGGCTGACAGTGGTCTGTGACAGGCCGAGATGCTCGGCCAAATCTTTCAGTCTCATAAGCGTTCATGGCTCTCGGCACAGGCGCGATTGCAGAAGAGCGCCTTGTCTGGCACATTGATCCAACAGCCTGTGTCGCGAGCAGCTGACCTGCGGAGTCAAGCAGATCGGCTTTCTCCTCCTGCTTTATTCAAAGCGATTTCAAATTTTCACGCAAGGGCACAGTTTGCGCTGGTGGGTGGCTATACAGCCAGTTTAACGTTGCAAAGGCCCAATTTGCTGCTGTGCGAGGAAGATCGCGAAAAACGCTGGTTTTTGCCAATCTGTATCGATTGCAAACGTCATATGCCGATGCTAGGTCAGTTGTGCGCTTGACTCAGAATGGGCGCTCTGTTTGTTTTTTGGTTCAAAGCGCTTTGAGATTTCTGGCCAGTCCGGCCGTATAATCGGGTGCTTGTCGGGAGGACGAGGCAATCCAGCTGACGCATCGCGCGTCGGCCGCCTTGGTATTGCCTCCCGATCATTCTGCTACTTGGGAGGAAATCCTATGAAATTCAATATGATGGCAACGGCAATGCTGCTCGGCGTCTCGCTGGCAGCAACCAATGTCCAAGCTCAGGAACTGATGTTCCCAAAGGGCGAAGGCGCGTTTAGCTGGAGCGCTCTGGAGGAGTTTGCCGCAGCTCATGGCGATCTGTCCGGCGATACGCTGACGATCTGGGGTCCCTGGCGCGAAGGCGGCGATCAGGAGATGTTCCAGAGCGTTCTGGCCTATTTTGAAGATGCCACCGGCGTGACGGTGAAATACGCATCCTCAGAAAACTATGAGCAGCAGGCACAGATCGATGCCGCCGCTGGTTCATCGGCAAACATCACCATCCTGCCACAGCCTGGTCTGCTGGCTGACATGGCCTCCAAGGGCTATCTGGTGCCGCTGTCGGCCGAGGTTCAGGCCCGCGTCGAGTCCGAGCACGCTGCTGGTTCCTCGTTCGTGTCGCTTGGCACATACAAGGATGCGGCTGGCGCAGACGAATTCTACGCCATTCCCTACAAGTCCGATCTGAAGTCGCTGGTGTGGTATTCGCCAGATAACTTCGCTGATGCCGGCTATGACTTGCCGCAGAGCTATGAAGACCTCAAGGCCCTGACCGAGCAGATCGTTGCCGATGGCGGCACGCCCTGGTGCATTGGTCTGGGTTCAGGCGGCGCCACCGGCTGGCCAGCGACCGACTGGGTCGAAGACATCATGCTGCGCATCAACACCCCCGAAGATTATGACGCATGGGTCAGCAATGACCTCAAGTTCAATGATCCAAAGGTGATTGCTGCGCTCGACGAATTCGGCTGGTTCGCCAAGACCGAAGACTATGTCGATGGTGGCGTTGCTGCTGTCGGAACCACCGATTTCCGTGAAAGCCCACTGGGTCTGTTTGCAGTGCCGCCGGCCTGCTACATGCACCATCAGGCTTCGTTCATCCCATCCTTCTTCCCAGAAGGCACCGAGCTGGGCGTTGATGCGGACTTCTTCTACTTCCCCGCTTCGACCGAGCGTGATCTGGGCAAGCCAGTTCTGGGTGCTGGCACCCTGGCTGTCGTGACCAAGGACTCGCCCGCAGCTCAGGCGTTCATCGACTTCCTGATGAACCCGATCTCGAACGAGGTCTGGATGGCTCAGTCGGGCTTCCTGTCCACGCTCAAGGCTGCCAATGTCGACACCTACGCCAATGACACCCTCAAGGGCGAAGGCGAAATCCTGCTCAATGCAACCACGTTCCGTTTCGACGGTTCGGATCTGATGCCAGGTGCCATCGGTGCCGGTAGCTTCTGGACCGGCATGGTGGACTTCGTGGGCGGCAAGTCGGCGCAGGAAGTTGGTGACGAAATCCAGGCCAGCTGGGACGCGATCAAGTAGTTCAGCTATAAAGCTGAAGCAGGGACCGGCGGCACGCCGCCGGTCCCACCCAAAAGAATTCAATGGGGAGGACGGCACGTGGGCGATGTGCTGCAGCAGATTTTTGGCGCCGCAATTGCGATCGCCGTGGCGCTTGCCGCCTGTGTCGCCTATTTCTGGGGCACCAACTGGCTCCTGGACCGGTTCCTCAATTCAGACAATGTAACTGGCGCAGACGTGACGCGTCGCGACAAGCTTCGCGACAGCATCCGGCCCTGGCTGTTCCTGCTGCCGGCATTGTTGTTCCTGTCGGTCTATCTGGTTTACCCGGTGTTCGAGACGCTGCGGCTGAGCCTGCTGGACAAGACCGGGCGCAATTTCGTTGGCTTCGACAATTATATCTGGGCGCTGTCGGACGGCAATTTCCAGCGCTCGGTGCTCAACAACGCCATGTGGCTGATCGTGGTGCCCTCGCTGGCAACAGCGTTTGGCCTGGTGATCGCCGTGCTGGCGGACAAGCTTTGGTGGGGCAATCTGGCCAAGTCGCTGGTGTTCATGCCCATGGCCATCTCGTTTGTCGGCGCCTCGGTGATCTGGCGGTTCGTCTATGACTATCGCGGCGAAGGCGATGTACAGATTGGTCTGCTCAACGCCATCGTCACCGGGTTCGGCCTACCGCCGCAGGCCTGGATCACCATTCCGTTCTGGAATTCGGTGTTCCTGATGATCATTCTGGTGTGGATCCAGACCGGCTTTGCCATGGTGATCCTGTCCGCAGCGCTGCGCGGTATTCCCGAGGAAACGCTGGAGGCCGCCCGCATCGATGGTGCCAGTGACATCCGGATCTTTTTCGACATCATGATCCCGCAGATCATGGGCACCATCGTTGTGGTGTGGACCACCATCACCATCGTGGTGCTCAAGGTGTTCGACATCATCTTCGCGATGACCAATGGCCAGTGGGACACCGAGGTGCTGGCCAATTTCATGTTCAAGTGGATGTTCGTGAACTTTGACTATGGCCGAGGCTCGGCCATCGCCGTGGTGATCATGCTGGCCGTGCTGCCGATCATGATCTGGAACATTCGACGCGCCAATGCAGAGCAGGGGACACGATAATGACCGCTGTCGCCGAAAACACCGAACTGACGCGCGCAACCACAAGCCGGCCGAACTGGCTGCGCAAGATCAAGATGGGTCGCCTGCTGACCCATTTCATGCTGCTGTTTCTGGTGGCGCTGTGGACCCTGCCGACCGTGGGGCTGCTGGTCTCGTCGCTGCGCGACAAGGATCAGCTGGCCGTTTCGGGCTGGTGGACCGCCATGAGCGCGTCGGAATCGCTGGGCGTGACCCGGATCGGCACCGCCGCGGATCAGGTGGCCGAAGGCGGCCAGTTCGTGATCAGCGGCAATGTGTTCGGTAGCGATACCAACAAGCAGCTGGGCGGGTTTGGCCTGAGCAATAGCGAGCCAGCGGCCACCGAGCCGGGCGGCAGCATGGAGATGAAAGAGGGCGGCACCATTACCGTTGCTGCCGATGGCAGCTTCAACTGGACCTCACCGAGCGAATTCACCCATACGCGCGGGCCGCGCATCTTCTATCTGGCGCAAATCGCGCCGCGCTTTACGCTCGACAATTACTACGAGGTGCTGACGTCCAACGGGGTGTGGCGCAGCTTCGTCAACTCGTTCACCGTCACCATTCCGGCCACGATCATTCCGATCCTGATTGCGGCGTTCGCCGCCTATGCCCTGGCGTGGATGCGGTTCCCGTTCCGCGGGTTCATCGTGGCGCTGGTGGTGGGGCTGCTGGTGGTGCCGCTGCAGATGTCGCTGATACCGCTGCTGACGCTCTACAACCAGCTGGCGCAGATGTTCGGGGCCGAGGATGGCAAGACCTATCTGGGGATATGGCTGGCCCACACCGCGTTCGGCCTGCCGCTGGCGATCTATCTGCTGCGCAATTACATGGTCGGGCTGCCCAAGGAGATCATGGAATCTGCCCGCATTGATGGCGCATCGCACTTCAAGATTTTCACCGGCATGATCCTGCCGCTGAGCTTTCCGGCGCTGGCGTCGTTCTCGATCTTCCAGTTCCTGTGGGTGTGGAATGATCTGCTGGTGGCCATGGTGTTCCTGGGGGCGCAACAGGATCGACTGGTGCTCACCGGCAAGCTGGTGAGCCTGCTCGGCTCGCGCGGCAATAACTGGGAAATCCTCACGGCTGGCGCGTTCATCACCATTGTGGTGCCGCTGATCGTGTTCTTTGCGCTGCAGCGCTACTTCGTCCGCGGGTTGCTGGCGGGTTCGGTCAAGTAAGTCGGGCAAACGGCCTGCAACTGCCCATTGGCGGTTCAATGAAGAAAGAAGAGCGGATCGTGACAAACCTCAAGCTCACCGACCTCAGCAAGCGTTACGGCCAAGTTGAGGTGCTCAAGCACATCAATCTCGACATCAAGTCGGGCGAGTTCATGGTGTTTGTCGGCCCCTCGGGCTGCGGCAAGTCCACGCTGTTGCGCTGCATTGCCGGGCTCGAAGAGATCACGGGCGGCACGCTGGAGATCGAAGGAGAGGTGGTCAATGATCGCGCGCCGTCCAAGCGCGGCATCGCCATGGTGTTCCAGAGCTATGCGCTGTATCCGCACATGACGGTTTACGACAACATGGCCTATGCGCTCAAAATCGCCAATGCGCACAAGGACGAGATCGAGACCAAGGTGGCGGCCGCCGCCGAGCAGCTGCAGCTGACACCCTATCTGCAGCGTCTGCCGGGCCAGCTTTCGGGCGGTCAGCGCCAGCGTGTCGCCATTGGTCGCGCCATTGTGCGCGATCCCAAGGTGTTCCTGTTTGACGAGCCGCTATCGAACCTGGACGCCGCGCTGCGTGTGGCGACCCGCATCCAGATCGCCAAGCTGCACGAGACCATGGTCAAGACTACCATGATCTACGTGACCCATGACCAGGTTGAAGCCATGACGCTGGCTGACCGGATCTGTGTGCTGCGCGATGGCCGGATCGAACAGGTCGGCACCCCGCTCGAGCTTTACGAGCAGCCGCAATCGCTGTTCGTGGCCGGCTTTATCGGCTCGCCCAAGATGAATTTGATCGAGGGCGACAAGGCCAAGCCATTCAACGCCCATACCGTCGGCGTGCGCAGCGAGCACATGACGGTTTCGCCCGATAGTGGCACCTGGAGCGGTACGGTGATCCATACCGAAAATCTGGGCTCGGACAGCTATGTCTATATCGACATGGGGCAGGAAGATCCGGTGGTGGTGCGGGTCGACGGGTCGACCAAATATCGCAGCGGCGACACGATCCACTTCTCACCAGTGGACGACAAAATCCATCGCTTCGACACCAATGGCAAGCCGATCAGCTGAGGCCGCCAGCCAAAGGCCGCGCGGGCATTTCCGGGCCCTGAGCGGGGCGGGAGCGGCGGCAGCGCGTTTATCAAGAGCGGTACAGGTCAGCCCTGTGCCGCTCTTTTGGTATCGGGGTCTTGCTGCGGGCTGAGTGGGTGTGCGGGATTGATCATCCCACCGGAAACTGGATTACGCGCGCGAATCCAAAGCGGTTTCAAATTCTCGGTTCGGCCAGCGGATGCGCTACAAGGTTTTGAGGTGCGTACATCATGGAGCGCACTATCCCCAGGCAGACGCAGAATTCTGATGCCCCCTAACACTTTGAAATACCTTATATAAACTCCCGCGCTGCGATTGTGGTGTCGGCAGTACTTTGTCAGGATGCTTGACAGATTTTGGACGCTCTGCTTCTTTTTGTCCAAAGCGCTTTGAAAACGCCGGCGAAACAGCTGCGGAGAGTGCTTTTGAGGGAGGAGAAGCGGGATGGGGCCAGCGCAATGCGCTGGCTGCAACTGCGCGCTTTCCCGAAAACTGCTTCATTCGGGAGGACTATTTATGAAAATCAACAAACTGCTCGTTGGCCTTTTGACCAGCGTCACGCTCGTCATGGGCTCGGCCCAGGCAGCCGAATTGTCCATGGTGTCGGGCGATACCGGCAATGGGCTGGCGTTTCTGCGCACCCAGCTTGACCGCTTCGAAGCGGAAACCGGCAACACCGTAACCATCGTGCCAATGCCCTCTTCGACCTCTGACCAGTTCGGTCAGTATCGTCTGTGGCTGGCCGCCGGCAATGCCGATATCGACGTGTATCAGACCGATGTGATCTGGGCGCCGCAATTGGCCGATCAGTTTCTGGACCTGACCGATGCGGCCAAGGACGTGGTGGCTGATCACTTCCCATCGATCATCGAGTCGCAGACCGTTGACGGCAAGCTGGTCGCCATGCCCGCCTTCACCGATGCGCCTGCGCTGTACTACCGCAAGGACCTGCTGGAAAAATACAACAAGCCCGTGCCCACGACCTGGGACGAAATGGCTGCTACCGCTCAGGAAATCATGGATGCCGAGCGCGCAGCCGGTGCCAGTGAAATGTACGGCTTTGTGTTCCAGGGCAATGCCTATGAAGGCCTGACCTGCGATGCGCTTGAGTGGGTTGTGTCCAATGGCGGCGGCCAGATCGTGGAGCCCGATGGCACCATTTCGATCAACAACGCACAGGCAGCTGCCGCGATTGAGCGCGCTGCCAGCTGGATCGGCACCATCTCGCCAGAAGGCAATCTGGCCTATCAGGAAGAAGAAAGCCGTGGCGTTTGGCAGCTAGGCAACGCCGTGTTCATGCGCAACTGGCCCTATGCCTATCAGCTGGGCAATGGCGACGATTCGGCTGTGAAGGGCCTGTTCGACGTCGCACCTCTGCCCATGGGTGACGGCGAAGGCGCCCGCTCGGCGGCAACGCTGGGTGGCTGGAACGTGGCGGTGTCGAAGTACTCGCCTGATCCTGAAGAAGCCATCAAGCTGGCTCTGTTCCTGTCCTCTCCAGAGGTGCAGAAGGAACGTGCCATCAACCAGTCCAACCTGCCCACCATCGTTTCGCTCTATGACGATGCCGACGTTGCCGCTGCCCAGCCGATCATTCCGAGCTGGAAAGAGGTTTTCCTCAATGCAGTGCCCCGTCCCTCGGCGCCTACCAAGGTGAAGTACAACGAGGTTTCCTCGCTGTTCTGGAGCGCTGTGCATGACACGCTTTCGGGCAATGGCTCGGCTGCCGAGAACCTCGAAATTCTCGAAGCTGATCTGAGCGAGCTCAAGGGCGACGCCTGGTAAGACCTCCCAAACCTGCAGGGCGGACGACGGGTCGTGCCGTTGCCCGCCCTGGCCAAAAAAAGCAAGAGGGGAGAGCATTAATGGCGAGCGATATGGTGGCGAGCGGTCCCGTCGTGGTGGTCAAGGGCCGAACGGAGCTCAGCAAGCAACGGCTGACGGCGGCGCGCTGGTTTCTGCTGCCGATGCTGGCGGCGCTGTGCGTGGTGGCGGGATGGCCTCTGCTGCGCTCGATCTATTTCTCCTTCACCGACGCCTCGCTGACAGATCTGTATGGCGCCGAGTTCATCGGTTTTGGCAATTACCTGCGCTGGACGACGCTCGATAGCGGCAAGACCATCTATCGCGGCCTGCTGGTGGATGGCGCGTGGTGGAATGCTGTGTGGAACACGCTGCGCTTCGCATTCTGGTCGGTGAGCTTTGAAGCCGTGCTCGGCATGATCGTGGCGCTGGTTCTCAATGCCGAATTCAAGGGGCGCGGCATTGTGCGTGCGGCCATTCTTATTCCATGGGCGATCCCCACCATCGTATCGGCCAAGATGTGGGCCTGGATGCTGAACGACCAGTTCGGCATCCTCAATGATCTGGGCCTGCGGCTGGGTCTGCTCAGCCAGAAGGTGGCCTGGACCGCCAGTGCTGATACGGCAATGACCGCCGTGCTGATCGTCGACATCTGGAAAACCACGCCGTTCATGGCGCTGCTGATCCTGGCCGGGCTGCAAATGATACCCAAGGATATCTATGAGGCCGCCGACCTGGACGGGGTGCATCCGGTCAAGCAGTTCTTTGCCATCACCCTGCCGTTGGTGCGGCCCGCGCTAATGGTGGCGATCATCTTCCGCCTTCTCGACGCGCTGCGCATTTTCGATCTGATCTATGTGCTGACGCCCAACAGTTCGGCGACCAAGACCATGAGCGTGCTGGCGCGCGAAAACCTGTTCGATTTCGACAAGTTTGCCTACGGCTCGGCGCAATCGACGTTGCTGTTCCTGATCATCGCGATCCTGACCGTATTGTATATCTGGCTGGGCAAGGTCCGGTTTGACGGGGGAGACCGCTAATGGGCGCGACATTCGATCTGTGGAAGCTCACCAAGACGGTGGCCTTCTACGCGCTGGTGGTGGTCATCGTGGTGGTCTCGGTCTTCCCATTTTACTACGCCATCCTGACCAGCTTCAAATCGGGCACCGACATCTTCCGGGTGACCTATTGGCCGGTCTCGTTCAGTCTT
Source organism: Devosia litorisediminis (assembly GCF_018334155.1). Taxonomy (NCBI): domain Bacteria; kingdom Pseudomonadati; phylum Pseudomonadota; class Alphaproteobacteria; order Hyphomicrobiales; family Devosiaceae; genus Devosia; species Devosia litorisediminis. The sequence goes on from NZ_JAGXTP010000001.1 coordinate 383,038, forward strand.
GAGAACTATACGGCGGTGCTTAATCAGGGCAGCTTTCCACGCAATCTGCTCAACTCCGTGTTTGTGGCTTCGGTCACGGTAATGCTGGCGCTGTTTCTGGCAGTCACGGCCGCCTTTGCGCTCAGCCGCGTGCGGTTCCGCGGGCGGGGCTTCTTGCTGATGGTCATTCTGGCGGTGTCGATGTTCCCCCAGATCGCCGTATTGGCAGGGCTGTTCGAGGTGATCCGGGCACTGGGCATCTACAATACGCCCTGGGCTTTGATCTTCAGCTACACCATCTTCACGCTACCCTTCACGGTGTGGGTGCTGACCACCTTCATGCGGGATCTACCGATCGAGATCGAGGAAGCGGCCATTGTCGACGGCGCCAGTCCTTGGGTCATCATTACCCGCGTGTTCATGCCGCTGATGTGGCCGGCGCTGGTGACCACGGGCCTGCTGGCCTTTATCGGCGCGTGGAATGAGTTCCTGTTCGCACTGACCTTCACTTCATCGAACGAGACACGCACCGTACCAGTGGCCATCGCGCTGCTCTCGGGCGGTTCGCAATACGAAATTCCCTGGGGGATCATCATGGCCGCGTCGGTGATCGTCACCGTGCCTCTGGTGTTCCTGGTGCTGGTGTTCCAGCGCAAGATTGTCAGCGGTCTGACCGCTGGCGGCGTCAAAGGTTAAGGAGCAAAACTCATGGCAAGCATCGAGCTTCGCAATATTCGCAAGGCCTTTGGCGCAGTTGAGGTGATCAAGGGCGTCGATCTGGAAGTCCGCAAGGGCGAGTTCATGGTGTTTGTCGGCCCCTCGGGGTGTGGCAAGTCCACCTTGTTGCGGCTGATCTCGGGGCTGGAGGACATCACCTCTGGCGAGATGCTGTTCGATGGCAAGGTGGTCAATGCGCTGGCGCCGTCCAAGCGCGGCATCGCCATGGTGTTCCAGAGCTACGCGCTTTACCCGCACATGACGGTTTACGACAACATGGCGTTCGGGCTGACGCTGGAAAAGGGTCAGACCAAGGACGCCATTCGCCAGCGGGTGGAAAAGGCAGCGGAGATGCTGCAGATCACGCCCTATCTGGACCGGTTGCCCAAGCAACTCTCGGGCGGGCAGCGGCAGCGCGTGGCGATCGGGCGCGCGATCACGCGCGACCCCAAGGTGTTCCTGTTCGACGAGCCGCTGTCCAATCTGGATGCGGCGTTGCGTGTGGCGACCCGCATCGAGATCGCCAAGCTGCACGAGGAAATGGACAACGTCACCATGATCTATGTGACGCATGATCAGGTCGAGGCGATGACGCTTGCGGATCGGATCTGTGTGCTGCGTGATGGGCTGATCGAGCAGGTGGGGTCGCCCATGGAGCTTTATGAAAAGCCCAATTCGGTGTTTGTGGCCGGGTTTATCGGCTCACCGAAGATGAATTTCATTTCGGGCGACAAGGCTGCGGCATTCGACGCCCACACAGTGGGTATTCGCGGCGAGCATTTGACCATCGTGCCTGAAAATGGCACGTGGTCAGGCAAGGTCATCCACAGGGAAAACCTGGGTGCTGACAGCTATGTCTACCTTGAAATGGGGACCGAAGAGCCGATTGTGGTGCGTCTTGATGGCGCCAATGACTACAAGAGCGGCGATGTGGTGCACATCTCGCCGGTCGCCGAGCGGATCCACCGCTTTGACGCGGCCGGCAAACCGATCGCCTAAAAGCTGATAATCTGCAGGGGGCGTCAAACTCTGGTCATCCGGAGCGCTCACTGCATCACTGTCGATCAGGCTGCGCCCCGTACTCCCTGCGGTGCCGGTCCGGTCGATCTAGCATGCCAACAGATTGTCGTGTCGCGCCTGTCTGCGACACCATCAAAGGAGAATTCCCATGGCTATCCGCACACTGGTCTGGGGCGAGAACGTCCACGAACAGAAGAACAAGGTCGTTGCTGACAATTATCCCGAGGGGATGCACAACCAGATTGCCAAGCTGCTGGCCAGCGACAGCAATATCGTGACCAAGACCACCACACTGCAGGAGCCTGAACATGGCTGCACCGTGGAGGCGCTGGCTGAAACCGATGTGCTGATCTGGTGGGGGCATGCCGCCCATGGCGATGTGGCCGACGAAATCGTCGAGCGGATTGCCCAGCGGGTCTGGGAAGGCATGGGGCTGATCGTGCTGCATTCGGGGCATTTCTCGAAGATCTTCAAGCGCCTGATGGGCTCGCCCTGCGCGCTGCACTGGCGCGAAGCGGGCGAGCGCGAGCGGCTGTGGGTAACCACGCCGGGTCATCCGATCGCCAAGGGCCTGCCAGCGTTTTTCGAGCTGGAAATGGAAGAGATGTATGGCGAGCCCTTCAGCGTGCCAGAGCCGCTCGAAACGGTGTTCGTCAGCTGGTTCCAGGGTGGTGAGGTGTTCCGCAGCGGACTGACCTATCGTCGGGGCGCAGGCAATATCTTCTACTTCCGCCCGGGGCACGAAACCTATCCGACCTATCACGATGACACGGTCGGCCTGGTGCTGCGCAATGCGGTGAACTGGGCGTATAACTCAAGCCAGCATCCCGAGCTGCTCGATGCCCCCAACACACCGGTGGATCAGGCACTCGAAAAGATCGAAGAGCGCGGGCCCAAGCTGCATCACGACGGCGAAGAAGGCTTCAAATAGGGCAATGCCGATGTCCAGGTGAGACAGCCCGAGCGGGCTATGGCCCGCGCGGCGGTGCACTCCCGGTTTGGTGAGGGTGAGCCCTCTACACGAACCTGACCGGGATATCGGCCCTTTGATGTGCGCCACGCAGAAGTGGATGGCACACCCGTACGCCGGGCCAAAAAACTCTGAGGATGTCATGTTGGCCTGCGCCGGCATGACATCGACAACAACTCCTAAGAGAGGTGACCGTGGGGTCGCCGAAGGATCAAGAATATGCGTCTGCTCATTCTGGGGACTGGTGGCATGGCCAACACCCATGCCAAGCACTTTGCTGCCATTGACGGGGTGACCCTGGTTGGCGGGGTGGATGTGGACCCGGCACGGGTCGAGGCGTTCAATCTGGTGCATGGCATTGAACGCGGCTTCGGCTCGCTGGATGCGGCCATTGCCTGGGGCCAGTTTGACGCCATTGCCAATGTGACGCCTGACTCGATCCATCACCCGACCACCATGGCGGCGCTGCGGGCGGGCAAGCATGTGTTCTGCGAGAAGCCGCTGGCGACCGATCATACCAAGGCCATGGAAATGACCGAACTGGCCGAGCAGATGGGCCTGATCAACATGGTCAACCTGACCTATCGCAATGTCAGCCAGCTGCAAAAGGCGCGCGAGATCGTGCAGTCCGGCGCGGTGGGCAAGGTCAAGCATTTCGAGGCCAGCTATCTGCAGAGCTGGCTGGTATCCAAGGCCTGGGGCGACTGGCGCACTGAAAGCCAGTGGCTGTGGCGGCTATCGAAAAAGCATGGCTCGAACGGCGTGCTGGGTGATATCGGCGTGCATATTCTGGACTTTGCGGCCTTTGGTGCGGGTAGCGATTTCTCCAAGGTCTTCTGCCGGCTCGAAACCTTCGACAAGGCCGAAAACAACCGGATTGGCGAATATGACCTGGATGCCAATGACAGCTTCGCCATGACGGCGCAGCTCGAGAACGGGGCGCTGGGCGTGATCCATGCCACGCGCTGGGCGACCGGGCATTTCAATGAATTGCGGTTGCGGGTTTATGGCGAGCTGGGCTCGGTAGAAGTGCAGCACCGCCATGACTGGAGCAAGCTGCTAACCTGTCTAGGCGACGATGCGGAAACCGGCGCCTGGACAGAAGTGGCTGTGGATCCGGTGCCAACCAATTACATGCGCTTTGTCGATGCGGTGCGGGCGGGCAAGAATGACGAGCCCAGTTTCCGCCACGCGACCAATATCCAGACCGTGCTGGATCTGGCGACCGCGTCTGACCGCGATCGGCTGGAGCTGAAGGTCTAGACCCACCGCGTCAAGCGGTGGTTCAGGCAAGAAAAAACCCCGGCCGGAAGGCCGGGGTTTCCCGTTTTAGGGTGATGATCGCTTAGGCGCGGTCATCGACATAAACGGTGACCGAACCATCGGCCTGGCTGTGCACGGCGACAACGTCGTCAGCAGCATAGCCCTGGGCTTCCAGCTTGGCCTTGATGGCGGCATTGCCGTCAATATTGTCGTGCAGCGTAGCTGCGCCTTCGGCATTGGCCGCGATGGCGCTGTCGATGCCAGCAGCTTCGGTGGCTGCGTCGCCTTCAAGTGAAGACAGCAGGACGATATTGACCTGGGCTTCATCGGTGATCGCGCTGAGGTCGACATCTGCCGAACCGGAGATAGCCGCGGTCACCGAGGCGTAGCTGTGATCAGCCGCATCGGCAGCGGTGCTCATGGCATTGGTCGATGCGTTGGCATCAGCACCGACAGTTGCGTCCGCACCGGCATCGCCAGCTGGGGTTTCAACGTTGACGCCGGCGCCAGCATCGACACCGACAGCTGCATCCTGTGCCAGAGCAGGCAGGGCGCTTGCGGACATCAGGGCTGCAATGGTGGTTGCGAGAATGGTCTTGTTCATTTGGTCTCTCCTAAGGTGGGTTATGCCCCCCACTTGGACAGTCGAGACAATGATGAACGGCGACGTTGGTTGCAGGAATTTCGATCACGAAATGAAAAATGTCAGGCACATTTTTGCCATAGTGTGCATCTTGTAACCCGTTGCACGCGTTCCAAATAATACGGGTACACAAGAGGAAGCGTCACTATGGGAATACTCTGGGCCATCATCGTTGGTTTTCTTGCCGGTCTGATCGCCAAATGGATCACGCCGGGCGACAACAAGCCGAGCGGGTTCATCCTGACCACCGTGCTGGGTATTGTCGGCTCGCTGCTGGCGACCTGGCTGGGGCAGGCCATTGGCTGGTATGGCGCCGGTGATGGCGCTGGTTTCATCGCCTCGATCGTGGGGGCGGTGATCATCTTGCTGGTCTGGACGCAGTTGGCGCGTCGCTAGGCATCAGCAGGCTGAACAGGTTGCAGTAAAAAGGGCGCCCGATGGGCGCCCTTCGTGTTTGCAACTGAAGGATCGGATCAGTTGACGATGGTGATACGGCCATCGGTCATTGGCGTGTACTCGCCGCCGAGCTTGGCGATGTAGTCGGCCAGGACCTGCTCAAGTGGTGGGCCAAAGTCGTATGGGTTGTCGCCCGAAGCGAAGGTGCCGTAACCGTCGCCGCCGCCACGCATGTAGTTGTTGGTGACCACGGTATAGGTGGCGTCTTCATCGATCGGCGCGTAGCTGTCGCCCGAACCAACCATGACGTCACTGATGCGTTCGCCAGCGGCATTGGTCAGGGTGGCGGTGTATTTCAGACCGGCAACCTGTGGGAAGCGACCTGCACCGTTTTCGACATCGCTGACGCCGTTTTCGAGCGCTTCGATGACGTCTGCACCGCTGATCTGCACGGTTGCCAGCGTGTTGGAGAATGGCAGCACGGTGACGACTTCACCCATGGTGATTTCGCCTTCGTCGATGGAGGCACGCAGTCCGCCGCCGTTCTGGATGGCGATGGATGCGCCCTGACCCGAAGCGCGATCAAGCATGGCGTCGGCGACGAGATTGCCCATGGTGCATTCCATGGCGCGGCAGACATCGCGTGAGCCTTCAATCGGGGTGGTGGTGGTGCCGATGACCACGTTCATGGCTTCAGCAATCGGGGCTGCCAGTTCGGCGAGCTGACCCTTGAAGTCTTCATTGCCGGTGACCGAGGCGTCGATCAGGTAGGGTTCGCCTTCAGCCTTGGTGACAACGCCGTTGTCGTCCCAGGTGATGGCGATATCGCCCAGATGCTTGCCATACTGGTTGGCCTGAACCACGGCGACTTCAATGCCGTCTGGATTGGTGACCATTGTGGGGTAGGGGCCAGCGGCGTTTTCATCGGTATTGGAGAGCAGTGTGTGGCTGTGGCCACCCACGATCACGTCGACCAGTGGCAGGGCTGCTGCCAGATCCATGTCGACGGTGTAGCCGATGTGGCTGAGCACGATGATCTTGTTGACGCCAGCGGCGTCGAGCGCTTCGGAGGCACCGCGGACATACTGGATGATGTCGGTGAACTCGACATCATCGCCGGGCGAGGAAATGTCGGGGGTATCTTCGGTGGTGGCGCCGATGATGCCGATCTTTTCGCCGCCAACTTCAACGACGATGGAGCCCTTGATCTTGCCAGCAAGGTTTTCATCGCGGGTGACGTCGAAATTGCCGCCAATGATGGGGAATTCGGCTGCCTCGATAAACTTCATGAATTCAGCGGGACCGTCGTCGAATTCGTGGTTGCCGGTGGCAACGACGTCAAAACCCATCTGATTGAAGAAGTCCGAGACCACCTTGGACTTGTAGGTGGTGTAGTAGAGCGAGCCCTGGAAATTGTCGCCGGCCGACAGCAGCAGGCTGTTGCCGTCTGCATATTTGGCGCGGGTGTCATCGATGATGGTCTTGAGGCGCGCGATACCGCCAAAGCATTCGCCAGCCGCATCGTCCTCGGCATTACAGTCCGCGTCGTATTTGGAGATCGGGTCGAAGCGGGAGTGGAAGTCGTTGATATGGAGGATATTCAGCGTGAAATCCGCGTGGGCAACGCTGGAAAATCCAGCGCAGAGGGTAAGCGCCGTAGCGCCGAGAAGTAGTTTTTTCATCCCTGTTATCCTTGTTTGCTTGACGGCCATTCTGTCCCGCAGCGGTGCGCGCTGACCCTGGAGCGATGTGCCATCGGGTCGGTGCGGTCCAGCCACGTCGAGCAATGAGTTAACCAGTCTTTTGTGACAGTGAAAAGTGGACCTTTTGGTCAAATGTCATGGTTTGCATGCATTCGTGTGACTTCAGGTTTTTTCAACCATGGCGCAAAACAGTGTTAGGCCGTAACGCAGGCTAAAGGCAGCGGCGCCCATAATGGGGCCTGACGCCAACCAGAACGGATCAAACAAACCCATGAGTGCGGCCCTTGAGAGCCTGATGCGCGATGTACCCCGTCCGGCCCAGAGTCGGCACGACTGGCTTGGCGTGTTCAGTTTTGTCGGCGTTGGTGCGGGTGGGGCGCTGGCCTTTGTGGTGCTGTCGAGCGTGGCGATCTGGATGCAGACCGGGCTGGCCGACTGGCTGGTCAACACGCTGAGCTATGCGGTGCTGATCCTGCCGGTCTATCTGATGCATCACCGCTATTCATTTGGATCGGATGCCGCGCATCGCCAGGCGCTGCCGCGCTATCTGGCCGTGCAAGCCATGGCGCTGGTGCTGGCGGCCATGTTTTCCTACGGCGCGCTGAACATTGTGGGACTGCCCACGGTACTGGCCTCGATTGTGGTGGTGGTGCTGACCGCAGCGGTCAATTATGTGGTGCTGCGCAGCTGGGCTTTCGCACAAGATCGGGCCGGCATTGCATTGGCAATGTAGGACTGGGGTTTCAATACCAGTTCAGTCAGGTATTCTCCGCGACGTTTGATTTGCGGGAGTATGCGGCATGAAGACTGCTTTGATTGTTTATGGCGGCTGGTCGGGTCACGATCCCGAGGAGTGCGCCGCCATTTATCGGCGCTGGCTGCATGAGGATGGCTTCTCGGTGCGCACAGCCACTGAAACCAGCGCATTTGCTGACCCATCCATTCATGACCTGTCGCTGATCGTGCCGATTTTCACGATGAGCAAGATCGAAAAGGAAGAGGTCGCCAACCTCACCAAGGCGGTCCAGAACGGCGTCGGACTGGCCGGCCATCATGGCGGCATGAGCGATGCGTTCCGCGAGTCGGTGGACTATCAGTTCATGATTGGCGGCCAGTGGGTGGCGCATCCGGGCGATATCATCGACTACACCGTCGATGTTGCCGATGCGGCGGACCCGGTGATGGAGGGGATCAAGTCGTTCCCCTACAATTCCGAGCAATATTACATGCATGTCGACCCGGCCATTCATGTGCTGGCGACGACCACGTTCAATGGCGAGCATGCGCCGTGGATTGATGGTGTGGTGATGCCCGTGGTGTGGAAGCATCTGTATGGCAAGGGCCGGGTATTCCATTCGACGCTGGGCCACCGCGCCAAGGAATTCGAGAACCGCGAAATGGCAACCATGATGCGCCGTGGCATGAACTGGGCCGCGCGCGAGGGCTAATGCCCCCAATAGCGTTGCAGCAATGAAAAAGCCCCCGGCGCGATCCGGGGGCTTTTGTTTTTGTCGGCGTGCACTACCAGCGCAGCAGGAAACGGCCGAGCAGCGCACCCAGACCGGCCACCACGGCAATGCCCAGCGTGTACCAGAGGGCCAGGAACATCACGCCGTTCTCGCCGCAGGCGAAGGAATAGATCCACGCGCCGGTGCCGCCAGCAAACAGGCCAGCGGCCAGACCGGCCAGTGTCGGGTTGGCAGGCGCGAGGCGGCGCAGGGCCATCAGCAGGGCGACAAGCACGGGCACTGACAGCGCGACAATGCGCCAGGGGCAGACCAGCGAGGTGCCGCCGATCACCAGCGGCATCATTTCGTCGGGCTCGGCGCCCGCCAGTTGCACGATGGCGGCAATGAAGACGCCCAGCAGCAGCAGCGGGGCGGCCAGCCAAGGCCAGCGAATGGCGCCATCGGGGCGCGACAATGCGAGCGTTGCCACGCCACCCAGCACAGCCAGGGCCAGCGTATAGCCGAACTTGGTCCAGAAGATCATTGTGCCCGGTGCCGTGGCGATATCGGCTCGGGTGCCCAACCAGGCGAGCATGGCGATGGCCGCCACCACGCCACTGGCCATGACGGCACCCACGACAAGACGGGGCAGGGCGTTGTGCCGGACGGGCTTGAGGTCGCTCGAGAGGCGGTCGATCAGCTCGTCAGTCATTTCTCGCCTCCCGAAAACCGGGAAACCAGCGATTTGAGGCCGCGGTGGATGGAGACCTTGGCGGCCGTTTCGGTAATGCCATGATGCGCGGCGGCTTCGGCAATGGTGGCGCCTTGCACCCGCGTGCGGCGAATGAGGTCGCTGGTGCGCTCGGGCACGGCGTCGAGCACGACGTCAAGATCGCGTTTGGCGGTCGCATCGGCATGGTCATCATGGGCAAAAATGGGGGCATCGTCCTCAAGCGGTACGGTCAGCCGGATGGACTGGCGGCGCACGTGATCGACAAATTTGTGGTGCGCCACGGCATGCAGCCAGGCGGTGAACGGACGGGTGCGGTCATAGGTCATGCGGCGGGTATGGATAGCGAGCAGTGTTTCTTGCACGAGATCCTCCGCGTGCGAGGCGAAAGCGGGGGTGAGCCGCCGGGTGAAATAGGGACGCAGGTGGCGGCCAAGATCGGCCAGCAGCGCGCGATATGCCGCCGCGTCGCCGTCCAGCGATGCGAGCATCAGTTCTCGCAAACGCGTCTCGGTCGGATCAGTCTGCATCGTTCACTCATTCGCTCCGTGCAGCCATATGGTTACATGGCAGCGAACACGTTTGGAACGCCCAATCGCCGATCACGAGCCCGTGATCGGGTAACGCAGACCCAAAGCGCCGCGAATAGCAGGGCATGGACACGCCGATAGGTGGGGCTCAGGACAACAAATGCACCGGCAAAGCCGTAACATCTGCGTGTTAATCGTCATTTGCCCTGCGCAGACCCGTTACTCATAATGCACAGGATCTGGTCCGGGATCGATTTGGGGAAGAGATGGCTGACACAACAGACGAGCCGGCTGCCAAAGGGCCGCTGATCTATCGCCAGTCGATCTGGACCCGGGGTACGCACTGGATCTGGGCAATCTGCCTGTTTTTCCTGCTGCTGAGCGGGCTGCAGATCTTCAACGCACATCCCACGCTCTATATCGGGCAGCAATCGGGCTTTGCGTTCGACAATGCCATTCTTGATATCGGAGCGGTCAATACGCCCGAGGGGCCGCGCGGACGGACCACTGTGTTCGGCCGCGAGTTTGACACCACCGGCGTGCTGGGCATGAGCGGCACGGCCGAGCGTCCGGCCTTTGTCGGCTTTCCCGGTGCGGTGACGATACCTTCGTTCCGCGATCTGGCGACCGGACGCGTGGTGCATTTCTTTTTTGCCTGGGTGTTCGTGGCGACGATGTTCGTGTGGTTCCTGGCCAGCTTCATCAACGGCCATATCAAGCGCGATATTCTGGTGCGGCCGCGCGATCTGGCCGCGGTGCCGCGCGATGTGGCCGACCACGCCACACTCAAATTCAAACATGGGCGAACATACGGCCCGCTGCAGCGTATTTCGTATTTCGGGGTGTTCTTCATCCTGTTCCCGCTGATCGTGCTGACCGGGCTGACGATGAGTCCCACCATGGATGCTGGATGGCCCTGGCTGCTGGATATCTTCGGGGGGCGGCAGACAGCCCGCACCATCCATTTCGGCGTGATGGTGCTGCTGGTGACGTTTTTTATCGTGCATATCATCATGGTTGTGGCCGCCGGGCCGATCAACGAGCTGCGCTCGATGATCACCGGCTGGTATCGCGCCAGCCCGGGGACACCGGGAAGTGAAGGAGACAAGCCATGAGCGGCATCATCACGCGGCGTAACTTCCTGCGCGGCACGGCTGTGGCCGGGTCGGGGCTGGTTCTGGCTGGCTGTAACCAGTTCGACTTTCTGGGCTCCAAGGAGAACCAGGTGCGCCAGGTGATGGAGCAGGCCAATGTGCTCACCTATAACGTGCAGCGGGCCTTGGTCGGGGATCAGGCGCTGGCGCGCGAATATTCGGCCAGCGAAATCCGGCAGGGTCAGCGGCCCAACGGGTCCACTGATCCGACCACGGCGGAATACCGGTTCCTGCGGGCGCAGGATTTTGCCAATTACAAGCTCAAGATCACCGGGATGGTGGAGCAGCCGCTCGAGTTCACACTGGATGAATTGCGCAACATGCCGGCGCGCAGCCAGATTACCCGACATGACTGCGTGGAAGGCTGGAGCTGCATTGCCAAATGGACCGGCACCCAACTCGGCCCGATCCTGGACATGGCGCGGGTAAAATCGGGCGCGCGCTTCGCCGTCTATCACTGCTTTGACAATATCCAGCGGACGCTGACCGGCGACATTCTCTATTATGAAAGCTCGGATCTGGTGGACGCCTATCACCCGCAGACCATTCTGAGCTACGGGCTGAACGATCAGGTGTTGCCGGTGGCCAATGGGGCACCCATTCGCCTGCGTATCGAGCGGGCGCTGGGCTACAAGCAGCCGAAATATCTGCACACGATCGAACTGGTTGATGATCTGTCGAGCTTCGGCAAGGGCAAGGGCGGCTACTGGCCCGATGTCGGCTATGACTGGTATGGCGGGATCTGAGGATTTCGGCCGCCACAGGCCTAGCCGCGCGCTGCCAGAGTGATGGCGCAAAGACGTTGGTGCGGTACCTGCGTCGTCAAACGCAGCCCCGCCATGCGGTGGCCGGGGGCGAATAGACTTGCTATTTCAGGCCTGTTGGCCCATATCAGCTTCATCGTCGCAGCTGCAACCACGTGTTGAGCACATAGACCAGCGACGGACTTCACTTCTTATCCCCTTGCGGTGAGCGGCGAAGTCAGCCCGGAAACAATTTGTCCGGGTTCGAGCCAGCACCCGCGCGATACCCCCAATTTATCGCCCGATTGCATCTGTTGACCCGCCATTCGCATGTGTGAATGGCGACACGCGCGCTGCAGTGTTCTGCGCGCGTCGCAGCGCCAATCCGGCGCAGAAAGACATGTTCTTTGAACGACTTTATTTCTCTGGGCCTTCCTGAACTCCTGACCGACAGCCTGACTGCGGCCGGGTTCACCACGCCCACCAAAATCCAGACCCAGGCCATCCCCAAGCTGCTTGAAGGTCGCGACATGATGGGCATTGCCCAGACCGGTTCGGGCAAGACGGCTGCTTTTGGCCTGCCCATTCTGGCTGGCCTGCTGACCCTGAACGGTCGCCCGCGTCCGCTGACCACCCGCGCGCTCATTCTCGCTCCAACGCGTGAACTGGCCGTGCAGATCGACGAAGCCATCCGCAAGTTCGCCGGCACCAAGATGAAGCTCGATACCGTGCTGCTGCTTGGCGGCGTGTCGCGCTACCACCAGGTCAAGCGCCTCGAGCGCGGCGTTGATATCGTTGTAGCGACCCCTGGTCGCCTCAAGGATCTGATGGATGACGGCAAGATCAAGCTGGCGGAAACCCGCTGGCTGGTGCTCGACGAAGCCGACCGGATGCTCGATATGGGCTTTATCGCTCCTGTGCGCGCCGTCGCCAAGGCCATCGGCCATCGTCGCCACACCATGATGTTCTCTGCCACCATGGCCCCTGAAGTGGCCGATCTGGCCAAGTCACTGCTGAACGAGCCCGTTCGCGTTGATGCTTCGGTTGCCGGCTCCACCGTGGTCAAGATTGACCAGCGCGTGATCCTGTCGGGCTCCAAGGCCAAGCGTGGCGTGCTCAATGAGCTGCTGGCCAACGAAGAAGAAGCCATGGAGCGCGTGATCATCTTCTCGCGCACCAAGCATGGCGCCGACCGGGTTGCCAAGAACCTCGAGATTGACGGCCACAAGGCTGCAGCGATCCACGGCAATAAGAGCCAGAACGCCCGCCAGGCAGCCCTGAAGGGCTTTTCCAGCGGCGATGTCCGTATTCTGGTGGCGACCGATATCGCGGCCCGCGGCATTGACGTTCCCGGCATCACCCATGTGGTGAATTACGAACTGCCAGACGATCCGGAAAATTATGTGCACCGTATTGGCCGTACTGGCCGTAACGGCGCATCGGGTCAGGCGATCACCCTGTGTGATGGCACCGAGCGCGGCAAGCTGCGCGATGTCGAGCGCCTGATCCGCCGCACATTGCCCTATACCGGCGATCTGCATCTGGCCAATGACACCGGCGTGGTGGAAGCACCGCGCTCGGCCTACAAGAAGCCTTCGGGTGGCCGTCCGGGTCCGCGTTCGAACAAGAACCCGCGCAAGGCGCCGGGTGATCGTCGTTCGCCAGCCGAGCGTCGTCCCTTTGCCGAGTTCGGCAAAGAAGGCGGTGGCCAGGCCCAGCCGCATCGTCAGCCAAGCGATACCCCGCGCAGCCGTCCGGCTGCCGAGGGGCAGCGCACCCGTCCAGCGGGTGAAGGCCAGCGTTCGCGTCCAGCGGGTGAAGGCCAGCGTTCGCGCGGTGGTGATGTGGCGCGTACGCGCCCGGATCACGCCCAGCCAGGCCGTGGCGTTCGCCGCGACATGGAAACGGGCAAGCCCATGGGTGCCAAGCCCGTCGGCGGCAAGCCCAAGCAGCGCTGGGGCAAGTCACAGAAAGACGCAGGTCGCGTTAGCCGTAGCAACGGCTAAGCACTGCAGGAATTGACAAAGGGCGGCCTCTGGCCGCCCTTTTTCTTTGTCGGGAGGGACGGATGACAAAAATCGCAATTATTGGACCGGGTGCGCTGGGCGGCACGATCGCGGGCTGGCTCTGCCAGAATGCGGCGCATGAGGTGATCGTGTGCGCGCGGACGCCGCTGGTCGATCTGCGGGTGGAGACGCCGGTGGGTACGCTGAATGCAGCGCCCCAGGTGCTGATCGATCCGGCGCCGGCGCAACCGGTTGACTGGGTGCTGGTGCTGACAAAGACCTATGATGTGGCAGCGGCCAAAGTCTGGCTCGACTCCCTGGTGGGGCCGGGCACGCGGGTGGCAGTGCTGCAGAACGGGGTTGAGCATGTGAGCCGGTTTGCCGCGCTGCTGCCGGGACAGGCCATCGTACCGGCGGTGGTGGATATACCGGCCAGCCGTTCCGCGCCCGGCCGCATGATCCAGCAGCGCCTGGGCAGCATCGTGGTGCCCGAGGGTGACGATGGTGCTGACTTCGTCGGTCTGTTTGGTGAAACCAAAATTGATGTCTCGGCAGTGGCGGACTGGAATTCGCGCGCCTGGGGCAAGCTTTGCCTGAACTGTGCAGGCGCGGTGGCGGCGCTGACACAGCGCTCGACCGGGCCGGTGTGGAATGATGATCTTGAAGTGCTGGTGCGCGGGCTGGTCAGCGAGTGCGCTGCGGTGGCGCGGGCCGAGGGCGCGGTGATCCCCGACAGTCTGATTGAAGGCGTTATCGAGGGCGCCCGCAACGCGCCTGAAGGCGCGGGCAATTCGATGTCGGTGGATCGCTTTGCCGGGCGGCAGATGGAGCTTGATGCCCGTAACGGCGTGATTGTGCGGCTAGGCAAAAAGCACGGCATCGCAACGCCGATCAATGCCTTGTTCGTCACCTTGCTGGCCGCCTCGGGCAGTCCCTGGGTGACCTGATCACGGCAAAAAGGCAGCGTTGACGCTGGCTTCTTTCATGTGCCGTCTGGCGGACGTTTTCAGATATTTTTGATCGTCGGTGTCATGGCGGCGGCGCTGCTGGCGCAGGCCGACGGACGCTGTGGCCGGTTGCCGGGGCGCGATTGCTGCCACCAAGTGAAAATCCGACTGCAGTGCTGGCGGTGGATCAGTCCCCACGACCATGGCAAGTCCTCGTGCGGGCGCGCCGAGCGTTCGGCTCGCCGATATTGCTGAACCTTGCATAACCCCGTAGCGCCCCGATGGGGCGTTACAAGGCCGTGATCCGGATGACCATGTGGCAAGGTCAGGCGACCGAGGACACGTAGAGAATGTCACGTGTGGCCGAACTGAGCCGTTCATCGGATGGGGTCAGACGTTCGAGGAAGCTGTGCGACCAGTTGTCGACGCTGTGCTTGTGGGCGGCGGCCATCAGGGTTTCCCAGCGCGCGATACGTTCCTTGAGCGGCATGTCGAGCGCCATGCGCAGGGCCTCGGCGGTCTCGTCGGTATCGAACGGGTTGACCAGAATGGCGTCGTCGAAGATTTCGGCGGCACCGGCAAAGCGCGACAGGATCAGCACGCCGGGGTTTTCAGGGTCCTGCGAGGCGACAAATTCGTGGGCCACCAGATTCATGCCGTCGCGCAGCGGGGTCACCAGTCCAACGCGGGCAAGGCGATAGAGCCCGGCCAGGCTGGGTTGGCCATAGGCACGTTTGACATAGGTGAGCGGGGACCAGTCGGGCTCGGCAAAACGGCCCATAACGCGACCGCAAATGGCGTCGAGCGCGTCACTGGTTTCCTGATATTCCTTGATGCTGTCGCGCGATGGCGGCGCAATCTGCATCATGTGGACAGAGCGGCGGAAATGGGCGTCGTTGGAGAGCAGCTTCTCATAGGCTTCGACGCGTTGCGGCAGTCCCTTGGAATAATCGAGGCGATCAACACCCAGGATCAGGCGCTGGTCGGGCAGTACGCGTTCGACGCGGCGGATCATCTTGGTCGCGGCTGGGCTGACGGCCATTTTGGCAAAGGCGTCGGGGTCGGAGCCAATGGGGAAGGCGCCGGTTTCACTGCGGGTGAAGTCGACCGATTTGAGCGGATTGCCGGAGATCGAGGAAGGCGACTGGTGATCGGCAAACTCGGTGAATGCCGAGACGTCGCGATTGGCCTGCATGCCCACCAGATCGTAGCGCGACAGGTCGCGCATCAGCTCATTATGGTGCGGAATGGCGTAGAGCGCATCCGTGGTGGGGAAAGGAATGTGCAGATAAAAGCCGATCCGGTTGCGCGCGCCCAGATTGCGCAATTCGCTGGCCAGCGGGATCAGGTGATAGTCGTGCACCCAGATGATGTCATCGGGTTTGAGCAGGGGTAGCAGGGCGCGGGCGAACTGCTGATTGACCGCGCGATAGCCTTCATACCAATGGCCTTCAATGGTCGCCAGATCGAGCCGGAGATGGAAGCTGGGCCAGAGGATCGAATTGGAAAAGCCGGCATAATAGGCGTGGTGATCGGAGCGGGTGAGATCAATCTGGGCGACGGAGAGGCCATCGATGTCTTCAAAGCGGGCTTCAGTGGAGGGGGCGTCCACGAGCTTGCCTGACCATCCGAACCAGAAACCTTCGCGCTCGGCCAGGGTCTTGCGCAGGGCCACGGCCAAGCCGCCGGCCGCCGGGCCCTTGCCAGGTGTACGGTTCGAAACAACGATCAGTCTACTCATGCAGTGCCCCCAGGCGTCGTTCAGTCGTTCAGTGTTTGGGTGAAAACTCGCGGTCGCGTGCGGCGATGTCGCCCAGTCCCTGCAGCAGGGCGCGGACCGAAACCACATCGGCAATGCGCATACGGGCTGCGGTGTCCCCATCGCCCAGCTTGATGCCTACGCCACCCAGGTCCTGAGCGGCGATGAAGCCATCCTCGTCGGTCACGTCGTCGCCGATGAAGATGGGCGTGCGGCCGATAAAGGGTTCCTCGCGCATGAAGGCGCGCAGCGCCTCGCCCTTGGAGACGCCGCGCGGGCGGGCTTCAAGCACCATCTTGCCGGGTACCAGGGTGAAGTGTTCATTGTCGGCGACGGCGTCCTGCATGGCGTGGCGGACGACATCTTCGAGCTCGGGCGCCTGTCGGAAATGCAGCGCGACCGCGCCTTCCTTGGTTTCCATGATGAGATCTGGATGGGCCTGGATCAGTGGCTCGATGGCGCGGGCGATCGCCTCGGCGCCAGAAAGAGACGCGGGGTCAATCTCTTCAACCACGCCATCGGCCCGACGGCGCTGGGTGCCATGCGCACCAGCGATCGGCAGAATCAGCGGTGAGAGGAATTTGTCGATATCGGCGATCTCGCGGCCGGTGAGCACGGCGAAAGCGCTGTTCATCTCGCGGGCGGTCTGCTCGATCTGATGAGCGAGAGATTCAGGCACATCAATGCCATCAGGAGTTTCCGCCAATTCGACGAGCGTGCCATCAAAATCGGTGAAAATGGCCAGCTGCGGGGCAGTTGTGACGTCGGTGGTGTCTGTCTGCGGCATTGATGGGCCTCATTGGGACGTATTCGCTACGGTAACGCATAGGTGAGCATTTGGTTCGCGATAAGGCGGCGCCAGGCTCACATGGCAGTCATGCACAATGGACTGTTCTGAACGCGATCTGAATGACGCATTGGTACCGCGTTCAATAGCCGACGGTATCATGAGGCCAGACTGCAATGCCAATTCTGCCTGTAACCGGATTGAACAGGATGTCCCAGATCGGTCTGACCGTGATGTTTGCGCTGGCGCTGAGCCTGCTGACGTTCGCCGCATCCTTTGCCGATGCGCCGCGCAGCGAGTTCATGCCTGAGCTGTCCACGCAGCCCTGAGTGATCAGGCCAGCGGAATGCCGCTGGCACCCTTGTCCTTCTGATAGATCGCCGACAGTTCGCCATAGAGCGCGCTGATGTCGTCGAACCGTCCCACCAGCGCTTCGCGATGATCGCGATCAAGCCCGGCGATCAGCTGGGCGATGCTGTGGCTGGTCCAATAGTGATTGGCGCGGTTGTAGAGCGGACGGTCAGGCGAGACGGTGCCGGTTTCCGGCTCGGGAACGGCATAGACCGCCTTGAGGATGGCGATGTCGTGGGGAATGGCGAAGCTGTCGCGCGTGTCCTGGTAGCTGAACAGATAATAGAAATTGTCAAAGCCCGACCAGGTAATGCCCGACAGGCAGAGCGAGCAGGGCTCATGGGTGGCCAGAAAGATGCAGTCCTTGACGTCGGGGCGCTGGTCCTCGGGCAGTTCGAAGAAGCGCTTGATGGCGTGCATTTCGCCATGCCAGAGCGGGTTTTCGATCTCGTTATTGGTCTCGGCGATGACCACCGAAAGATCGGATTTGCGCAGGATGGCCGCGCCGAACAGCTTGTTGCCATGGGTAACAGCCTGCCGGGTGAGCGGGGCGATGTCGCGTTCGATGACGTCGAGCAGGCGGTCGACAAGGGCAGCGGTGGTCATGGCTTTGGCCGTTCATTGGCTTGGGGATGGCGCACCAGATGGGGGACATCGAAATGGTGTTCCTGAAGATTATTGCCGTCGCCACCACGATCAACCACCAGGAAATCGGCTGCCTGCTCGAGGGGCGTGAGCACGCCGTGCCAGGTGTTCATGGCGATATTGACGCCCTGGCCGGGCCGGGTGATGAAAGCGCGTGGCATATCGGGCGTGCCCGACAGATCGCCGGCGACAATGACCAGAAACGGTTTGTCGCCCAGCGGATAGAAGGCCTGACTGCCCAACGGGTGGCGTTCGACCATGCGCAGTGTCAGGGGCAGGTCATAGGGCTTGCCGCGAAAGATCGAGATGAGCGGGCGGGGCCGGACGCCACCAAGCTCGACTTCTGCCAGATCGTGGTAGCGCTCGGTCATGCCATTGTTGATGGGATAGTGCTCGGCACCATCAAGTTCGATGACCTGACCAAAGGGGGCAAAACTCTCGGCAGTGAGCGGCTCGATCAGAATGGTGCTCATGGTCTAAAGGCCCAGCTTCATGTGCCGGTTGACGTCCTTGTAGAGCAGGTAGCGGAAGCGCTCCGGCCCGGCATAGCAGGCCTGGGGACAAAAGGCGCGCAGCCACATGAAGTCGCCGGCTTCGACTTCCACCCAATCGCGGTTGAGGCGATAGACGGCCTTGCCTTCAAGCACATAGAGGCCGTGCTCCATGACATGGGTTTCCTCGAACGGAATGACCGCGCCGGGCTCAAGGGTGACGATATTGACGTGCATGTCGTGGCGCAGATCGTCGGGTTCGACAAAGCGGGTGGTGCCCCAGCGCTCCCTGGTGTCGGCCATCCAGCGGATGGGCTGCTCGTTTTCATTGGTGACAAAGGCGGTGGGCTTGGCGATGCCCTCAACGGCTTCGTAACGCTTGCGCACCCAATGGAAGCGGGTGGGCTCGTGGCCCTTGTTGAGCAGGCTCCAATCGCTGCCGGGCGGCAGGAAGGCATAGCCGCCTGGGCTCAGCGTATGGGTGGTGCCAGCAATGGTCAGGCTGGCCTCGCCCGCCACGACGAACAGCACGCCCTCGGCCTCGGGATTGGGCTCGGGGCGGTCGCTGCCGCCACCGGGCAGCACTTCAACAATGTATTGCGAGAAAGTTTCGGCAAAGCCGGTCATGGGGCGGGCAATCACCCAGGCGCGGGTGTCGCTCCAATGGGGCAGGAAGCTGGTGACGATGTCGCGCATCACCCCGTGCGGGATCAGGGCATAGGCTTCGGTGAAAACGGCCCTGCCGGTGTGCAGCGCTGCCTGGGGTGGCAGGCCGGCACTGGGTGAAGCGTAGCTTGGAGTGTCCATTGTCGTTGTGGCCTGATCTCGAAAACGGGTACCAGCAAGGCTGGTCGGATTGGTGATGAAACTGGCAGGTCCGGCGCGCGGTGGCTAGGCGGTCTGTCGCACATCGCTGGTGACGGTGCCCGCCGCGTGAATCTCGGCCTCGTGACTGGGCTCGCGCCAGGTTTCCGCCGTGCCGGCATTGTACCACTCGATCAGCGCGGGCAGCGCCAGCAGGCGCGCGGCGTACTCGTTGGCAGGCTGGCTCAGGGTGAGGCCGTAGGTTTGCAGACGCAGCGCCACGGGGGCGTAGAAGGCGTCGGCGGCGGTGAAGTTTTCACCCGCGAGGTAGGGTCCACCGAATTCGGACAGGCCCTGGCTCCAGATTTCATCAATACGATCGAGATCAGCCTGCAGGGCCGGGGTGACCGCGTTGAGCTGCACGCGTACGCCGCAATTCATGGTGCACACGTCACGCAGGGCCGAGAAGCCGGAATGCATTTCGGCGCAGATGGCGCGGGCAAAGGCGCGCGCGGCCTTGTCGGATGGCCAGAGTTGGGGGTGATCTTCGGCGACGTATTCAACAATGGCCAGCGAGTCCCAGACGCGGGTATCGCCATCGACCAGCAGCGGAACCCGGCCGGTGGGCGAGAAGGCGCGAAACTTGTCGTGGCTGCCATGGTCGACAAAGGGCTGCAATTGCTCGGTGAAGGGAATGTCGAGCACGCGCAGTGCCAGCCAGGGGCGCAGCGACCAGGATGAGTAATTCTTGTTGCCGATGATGAGCGTGTACATGGCCGGGCCCCCGGAATTGAAGATTGGTGTGGTCGCCTGAACTGGCTAGGGCAGGATCGCCTTGAGGCGCAAGAGCGCAATGCGCTCGACCTGCGCGCAGGCGGTGGCGAATTCGGCTTCGGCGCTGTTCTTGAGCCGGGTTTCGAAGGCCGCCAGGATCGATTCCTTGGTATTGTCGCGCACCGCGATGATGAAGGGGAAGCCGAACTTGTCCACATAGGCGGTGTTGAGCATGGTGAAGCGCTGGCGTTCGCCATCGGTGAGCGCATCGAGCCCCACCGAAGCCTGTTCGGCGGTGGATTCGGCTGTCAGCCGCTGGGCCGCGGCGAGTTTGCCGGCCAGATCGGGGTGGGCGTTCAGAACGGCCAGACGCTCCTGTTCGCTGGCCATACGGAACTGGCAGCGCAGGGCGAAATGCAGGCCGATGGCGGTGTCATTGGCGGGAGCGAGTTCACCTTCCCAGGCGCGCTCGGCAATCCAGGGCGAGTGCTCGAAAATCGAGCCATAGCGCTGCACGAAGTCGTTCTTGTCGAGCTGGGACGGGATCACCTCGGGGGCGATATAGGGGTGTTCGGTCGCCCAGTGCTTGGCAATGGCGAGGCGGGTGGGGACCCAGACCTTGTCGAAGGTCTTGATGTAATCAACGAATTTCCTGAGGCCCTGGAAGCGGCCGGGCTGGCCCACCAGACGGCAATGCAGACCCAGGCTCATCATCTTGGGGCTGCCGGCCTGTCCCTCGGCATAGAGGCAGTCAAAGCTGTCCTTGAGGAACTGGAAATATTCCTCGCCATTGTCAAAACCGGGCGCGGTGACAAAGCGCATGTCGTTGGCGCTCAGCGTATAGGGGATGATCAACTGCGGCTTGTCCTGATGCACGCGCCAATAGGGCAGGTCATCATCATAGGTGTCCGAGATATAGGCAAAGCTGCCCGTTTCGGAGACCAGATCAATGGTGTTGAGGCTGGAGCGGCCGGTGTACCAGCCGCGCGGCGGCGCGCCCGTGGCGATGGTGTGCAGGCGGATCGCTTCGGCGATCTGGGCGCGTTCCTCGTCGGGCGGCATATCCTTGTGCTGCACCCATTTCAGACCATGGCTGGCGATTTCCCAGCCGGCCTCCTGCATGGCGGCCAACTGGGCTGGGGCGCGCATCAGGGCGGTGGCGACGCCATAGATGGTGACGGGCAGGTCTGCCTCGGTAAACAGGCGGTGCAGCCGCCAGAAGCCGGCGCGGGCGCCATACTCGTACATCGATTCCACATTGGCGTGGCGCTGGCCCGGCCATGGGGCGGCGCCGAGGACGTCAGCGAGGAAGGCTTCGGAGGCATCATCGCCGTGCAGGATATTGTTTTCGCCACCCTCCTCATAGTTGAGCACAAACTGTACCGCGACATGGGCGCCGCCGGGCCAATTGGCATATGGCGGGGTGGGGCCGTGGCCGTGCATGTCGCGAGGGTAACGCATGGATAGGGTGCTTTCGTCTGACTGATCTGGCGATAGTATGGGCTTGTCCGCAGCGATCAAGATGCACAAAAATGGACCAGATGGTAAAAAATGAGCATTGCGGATCGGCGGCGATGCGCTAGTCTCGGCGCGGGGACGACAAACGGAGCAGCAGAAATGGCGGGAAGTGGTCGCCTTACCACACACGTATTGGACACGATGCACGGCACGCCGGCGCGCGGCATGCGGATCGAATTGCACTATGTTCATGGCGATCATACGCACCATATTGCCGATAGCTATACCAATGCCGATGGCCGGGTGGATCAGCCCTTGCTGGAAGGCGAGCAATTCCAGATGGGCGAGTTCGAAATCCGCTTCCATGTCGGGCAGTTTTTCGAGCGCCTGGATGTCGGGGTCGAGAACCCGTTCTTGAACGTGGTACCGATCCGTTTCACCATCAGTGAAGACAAGCACTACCACGTGCCGCTGCTGGTCAGCCCATTTGCCTATTCAACCTATCGGGGGAGCTAGGGCATGACCGCTGTTTCGGGCGCCATTCGCTTCATCCTCAATGATGAGGAAATCAGCCTCACCGATATCAAGACCGATGCGACGCTATTGGACTGGCTGCGGCTGGAGCGGCGGCTGCGTGGCTCCAAGGAAGGTTGCGCCGAGGGCGATTGCGGGGCCTGCACGGTGCTGGTTGGCCGGGTGATGGGCGATGAGATCATCTATGACTCGGTGACCTCATGCATCCGTTTCATGGGCAGCCTGCACGGCACCCATGTGGTGACGATTGAACATTTGCGAGGCGAGAACGGCAATCTGCATCCAGTGCAGCAGGCCATGGTGGATCACCATGGCAGCCAGTGTGGCTTCTGCACGCCGGGCTTTGTGATGAGCCTTTACGGACTGTGGATGCGCACGCCTGATCCGAGCCAGGGCGCCATTGAAAAGGCGTTGCAGGGCAATCTGTGCCGTTGCACCGGCTATGCGCCCATCGTGCGGGCGGGCAAGGCCATGTCGAGCTATGGTCTGCCGCAGGGCGATCCGCTGCTGGCCGAGCGCATTGCGCTCAAAGGTCAAATCAAGGCCATTCTGGATGGCAGCCGGGTCGAGCTGGGCGCGGGCGATCAGCGCATTATCGTGCCCGCGACGCTGGACGATTTTGCCGAAGTTTACGCAGCCAATCCCGAAGCGACGATTGTTGCCGGCTCGACCGATGTGGGGCTGTGGGTGACCAAGTTCATGCGGCCTATCGGCCCGGTGATCTTCATCGGCCATCTACCCGAACTCAAGGCCATTGCCGACAATGCCAGCGAAGTGCGGTTTTATGCCGGGGTGAGCTATTCGGAAGCGCTGCCGGTGCTGGCCGAGAATTTCCCTGATCTGGGCGAGATGTGGAGCCGGGTTGCGGGCGAGCAGATCCGCAACATGGGCACTATTGGCGGCAATATCGCCAATGGCTCGCCCATTGGTGACACGCCGCCGCCGTTCATTGCGCTGGGTGCCAAGCTGACACTGCGCCGGGGCAGTCATCGCCGCGAGATCAAGCTGGAAGACTTTTTCATCGCCTATGGCAAGCAGGACCGGCAGCCCGGCGAGTTCGTCGAGAGCGTGACGGTGCCGCTGCTGCCGGCGGGCGAGAAGTTTGCCGCCTACAAGATCTCCAAGCGGCGCGAGGAAGATATATCGACGCTGTGCGGTGCGTTCCGGGTGTTTGTCAGCGATGGCGGCACTGTAGGTATGGCACGCATCGCCTTTGGCGGCATGGCGGCAACACCCAAGCGCGCCAAGGCAGTCGAGGCGGCGCTGGTGGGCAAGCCCTGGACGCAGGACACGATTGACGCGGCTGTCTCGGCCTTCGCCGAGGACTATCAGCCGATCTCGGACATGCGGGCGAGTGCTGATTATCGTCTGCTGACCGCGCAGAACCTGCTCAAGCGGTTCTTTCTGGAAACGACCGGAAACGGTCAGCGTCTGCGGCGGGAGGTGGCATGAACAAGCACGAGACACCCATCACGCTGAGCACAGTGCATAGCGACATCAAGCACGATAGCGGGCCCAAGCACGTTACCGGCACGGCCGAATATATCGATGACATGGTCGAGCCGGCGGGCACCATGCACGCCTATCTGGGGCTTTCGACCAATCCGCATGCCCAGATCGTCGGCATGGATTTTTCCGCGACCCTGGCGGCGCCGGGCGTTCTTGGCGTGCTCACAGCAGCCGATGTTCCGGGCGACAATGATGTCAGCTCCAACCACAGCCATGACGAACCGCTGTTTCCCGTCGATACCGTGCATTTCTGGGGCCAGCCGCTATTTGCGGTGATTGCCGAGACACGCGATCAGGCGCGCCGGGCGGCGCATCTGGCCAAGGTAGAATACAAGGATCTGCCGTTTGCCACCAATGTGCGTGACGCGCAGGCAGCCGGCGGCACGCTGGTGACGCCGCCACTCAAGCTGGAACGCGGCGATGTCGCTGCCGGGATGGCGGGCGCACCGCGTCGGGTCAAGGGCAGTATCGAGATCGGCGGGCAGGACCATTTCTATCTCGAAGGCCATATTGCCCTGGCCGTGCCGGGGGAAGATGAAGACGTCACGGTGTTTTCCTCGACCCAGCATCCTACCGAAGTGCAGGTGATGGTGGCGCAGGTGCTGGGTATTCGCCTGCATGCGGTGACGGTCAATGTGCGGCGCATGGGCGGCGGCTTTGGCGGCAAGGAAACCCAGAGCAATCTGTTTGCCTGCGTGGCTGCGATGGCGGCCAAGAAATGGAACCGTGCCTGCAAGATCCGGCCGGACCGCGATGACGACATGACGGCCACCGGCAAGCGGCACGACTTCGTGGTCGATTACGATGTCGGCTATGACGACAGTGGCAAGATCCATGCGGTCGAAGCCGTCTATGGCGCGCGCGCCGGATTCTCGTCGGACCTGTCGGGGCCGGTGACGGACCGGGCGCTGTTCCACGCTGACAATGCCTACTGGTATCCGGCAGTGCGGGTACGCAGTGAGCCGCTCTATACCAATACGGTTTCCAACACCGCGTTTCGTGGCTTCGGTGGCCCGCAGGGCATGATGGCCGCCGAGCGCTGGATCGAAGATATTGCCTATGATCTGGGGCGCGATCCGCTGGAGATACGCAAGGCCAATTTCTACGGCACCGACACCGACAATGTGACGCCCTATCACCAGACGGTGCAGGACAATATCGTCCACCGGGTGGTCGAGGAGATCGAGGCAAGCTCGGACTATCAGGCGCGGCGCGCGGCGATCCTCAAGTACAATGCCGGCAGTCCGATCCTGAAAAAGGGCATCGCGCTGACTCCGGTCAAATTCGGCATCTCGTTCACGGCCACCTGGTACAATCAGGCCGGCGCGCTGGTGCATGTCTACAAGGATGGCTCTATCCATCTCAGCCATGGTGGCACCGAAATGGGGCAGGGGCTCTATATCAAGGTGGCACAGGTGCTGGCCGATGCCTTCGGCGTCGGGCTGGGCGTGGTCAAGATCATGGGCACCAGCACGGGCAAGGTGCCCAACACCTCCGCCACCGCAGCGTCATCGGGGTCGGACCTCAATGGCATGGCAGCCTTTGACGCGGCGCGGCAGATCAAGGAGCGGCTGGTGGTCCATGCCGCCAAGCTCTACCAGTGCAGCGAAGCGGCAGTGGAGTGGG
The DNA here is from genome assembly GCF_018334155.1 of Devosia litorisediminis. Classification (NCBI taxonomy): domain Bacteria; kingdom Pseudomonadati; phylum Pseudomonadota; class Alphaproteobacteria; order Hyphomicrobiales; family Devosiaceae; genus Devosia; species Devosia litorisediminis. Next base: position 408,025 of record NZ_JAGXTP010000001.1, read on the forward strand.
TGCCCGGTGGCATTCAGGCAGCGGACAAGTTCGTGCCTTTCGCCGAACTGGCGGCCTCGGCCTATATGAACCGGGTACAACTGTCGGCAACCGGGTTCTATCAGGTGCCCAAGATCCACTGGGACCGGGCCACCGGGCGCGGTCACCCGTTCTACTATTTCGCCTATGGTGCTTCGGTCAGCGAAGTCACGATCGACACGCTGACGGGGGAATACACGGTGGACCGTGTGGATATCCTGCATGACGTGGGCCGCTCGCTCAATCCGGCCATCGATATGGGCCAGATCGAAGGTGGCTTCATTCAGGGCATGGGCTGGCTGACCAGTGAAGAGCTGGTGTGGGACGATAAGGGCCAACTGCGCACCAAGGCGCCGTCGACATACAAGATCCCGCTGGCCAGCGACGTGCCGCCGGTATTCAACGTCAAACTGGCCGAATGGTCGGTCAATGCCGAGCCGACCATTGGGCGCTCCAAGGCCGTGGGCGAGCCGCCCTTCATGCTGGCCATGAGTGTGGTTGAAGCGCTCTCGATGGCGGTGGCCAGCGTGGCCGATTACACAATCGCGCCGCGACTGGATACGCCGGTGACGCCCGAACGCGTGCTGATGGGTTGCGAGCGGCTCAAGCGGGAGGCGCGCAGGTGAGGGTGTCTTGCGCGCTCCGTGCCGTACCCCCTTCTAGCCTCCCCCTGACAGGGGGAGGGACCGTTCCGCGACTAACCCATGATCTCATCACGGCCACAGATCGGCTCCTCCCCCTGTCAGGGGGAGGTTGGGAGGGGGTGCCTGCCCCATGAACCGCACCACCGAACTCGCTACCTTCTTTTCCACTAATCCGCACGCCATCGTCTGCGAGCTGACATCCGTGCGTGGCTCAAGCCCGCGCGCGCAGGGGACATTCATGCTGGTGGGCCAGTCGGGGCTGTTCGGCACGATCGGGGGCGGCGCGCTCGAATATATGGTGATCGAGCATGCGCGGCGGCTGATCGCGTCGGGTCGGGCCGAGGAAGCCATGGACGTGCCGCTGGGTCCTGAAATTGGTCAATGTTGCGGCGGTCGGGTCGGGGTCAGCCTGCGCCATGTCGATGCAGCGCAGCGTGCGGTACTCAGTGCGCAGGTCGATGCAGAAGACGCGGCGCTGCCGCATGTCTATGTGTTTGGCGCGGGCCATGTCGGTCGGGCGCTGGCGCAGATACTGGCCTTGCTGCCGGTGCAGGTGATGGTGATCGACACACGGCGCGAAGAGCTTGAACTGCTGCCTGCCCATATCAATGCCAAGGCGGTGGCGATGCCAGAATCGGTGGTGCGCAGCGCGCCACAGGGCAGCAGTTTTGTCATTTTGACCCACGATCACGCGCTGGATTTCCTGATCGCGCAGGAAGCGCTGGCACGCACGGACAGCCCCTATGTCGGCATGGTGGGATCGCGCACCAAGCGGGCGCGGTTTTCCAGCTGGTATGTGGGCGAGGGCGGCGATGCCATGGCGCTGGACCGGCTGGTGCTGCCGATTGGCCAGCAGGGCCTTGGGGATAAGCGTCCCGAAGTTATCGCGGCACTGGCGGCAGCGGAAATTATGGTACACATTGGGCAACGGGAAGCTGAAACTGAGCGCGCGAACGCCCCTGAGCCATTGGGGGTGGTGAATGGACGCTAGTATGCCGCATCGGCTGGTATTGACCGGTATCACCAAGCGCTTTCCGGGCGTTCTGGCGAATGACAATGTGACCTTCTCGGTTGAGCCCGGCGAAATCCATGCGCTGCTCGGCGAAAATGGCGCCGGTAAATCCACTCTCGTCAAAATGATCTACGGGATCATGCAGCCCGATGCCGGTGAGATTGCCTGGGATGGTGCGCCGGTGACCGTGGCCAGCCCAAAGGCGGCCCGCAAGCTGGGCATCGGCATGGTGTTTCAGCATTTTTCGCTGTTTGAAGCGCTGACGGTGCTGGAGAACATTGCGCTGGGCATGGATGCCAAGATTCCGGCCCGCGAGCTTGAAGCGCGCATCCGCGAGGTGATGAGCAAATACGGGCTGCTGCTCGACCCGCATCGCACGGTGGCGACGCTGTCGGTGGGTGAGCGTCAGCGCATCGAAATCGTGCGCGCCCTGCTGCTCGACCCCAAGCTGCTGATCATGGATGAACCAACTTCGGTGCTGACACCGCAGGAAGTCGAGCAATTGTTCGATGTGCTGCGCAAGCTGGCGGCACAGGGTTGCTCGATTCTGTACATTTCCCACAAGCTGCACGAGATCAAAGCGCTGTGCGATACAGCGACCATTCTGCGCGGCGGCAAGCTGGTTGATACGTGCGATCCCAAGCAGGAAACCTCGCGCTCGATGGCCGAAAAAATGATCGGTGCCGGGCTCAAGGATATCGTTCGGGTCGCCGACCGCGAGCTTGGGGCGCCCAAGCTGGTGGTGTCCAAGCTGTCCACTATCAAGACAGGGCATTTTGATGTGCCGGTCGATGATGTGAGTTTTACCGTGCGGGCCGGGGAAATCTTCGGCATTGCCGGTGTGGCGGGCAATGGGCAGAACGCCCTGCTTGATGCGCTTTCGGGCGAAGTGCGCAGCGATGACAGCCAGAGCGTGACCATTGACGGATTTCCGCTGGGCCTGCTCGATACCACGGGGCGCCGCAAATACGGGCTGTGTGCGGTGCCCGAAGAGCGCAATGGTCATGCGGCGGTGGGCGATTTTTCGCTCTCGGATAATACGGTACTGACGGCGCGCGACCGGCTGGGCATGGTGGTGCTGGGGCTGATCAATTCGGGTGCAGCCAAGACCTATACCGGCAAGGTGATCGCCGAATTCGCCGTCAAGGCGCTGGGCCCGGCCTCGATGGCGGGCTCGCTGTCGGGCGGCAATCTGCAGAAATACATAATGGGTCGCGAGATCCTGCAAAAACCCACGGTGCTGGTGGTCAGTCAGCCGACATGGGGGGTCGATGCCGGGGCGGCGGCCGCCATTCATCAGGCGCTGGTTGATCTGGCGGCGGCTGGCTCGGCCATTGTGGTGATCAGTCAGGATCTCGACGAGCTGCGGGCGCTCTGCGATACGCTGGCCGTGATCAATATGGGGCGCCTGTCGCCGGCCAAGCCGAATGCGGAGATGAGCGTGGAAGAGATCGGCCTGCTGATGGGTGGCGTGCACGGGGCTATGGAGGCGCAGAATGCTATTCCGGCTTGAGAAACGCTCCGAACCCTCCAAATTCATGCTTTACGCCACACCCGTGGCGGCGGTGCTGCTCACCATGGTGGTGGGCGCGATCATCTTCTCGCTGATCGGCTTTGACGGGCTGGGTGCGGTGCGCGAAATCTTCTTCACGCCCTTGACCAATTCGTACAAATGGCAGGACCTCGGGGTCAAAGCCGCGCCGCTGATCATTATCGGTGTCGGGCTGTCGATCTGCTACCGGGCAAATGTGTGGAACATTGGCGCCGAAGGGCAATATGTGATGGGCGGGCTGGCCGCAACATGGGTGGCGCTGGCGACCTATGGCATGACCGGCTGGTGGATCCTGCCGCTGATGTTTGTGGCCGGTGTTGCCGGTGGCGCAGCCTATGCGGCGATCCCGGCACTGCTCAAGACGCGGCTGGGCGTCAATGAAATCCTGACCAGCCTGATGCTGACTTATGCCTCGGTGCAACTGATCTATTATCTGGTGCGCGCGCCCTGGAAGGACCCCATGGGCATGGGCTTTCCGCAGACCCGGATCTTTTCGGAAGCAGCCCGACTGCCCTTCATCATTCCCCAGACCATCGTGCATCTGGGCGTGCCGATCGCCATTGTGGTGGCGCTGGTGGCCTGGTTCATCATGACCCGCTCGGTGTTCGGCTATCGCATGCGCGTGGTCGGGGCGGCGCCACACGCGGCTCGCTATGGCGGTTTTTCCGAGAACAAGACCATCTGGTTGGCGCTGCTGGTCAGTGGTGGGTTGGCTGGGATGGCCGGCATGCTTGAAGTGGCGGGTCCGTTCCAGCGCATGGTGCCGGGCTTCCCGACCAATTACGGTTTCACCGCTATCATCGTGGCGTTTCTGGGCCGGCTCAATCCGCTGGGGGTGATCTTTGCCGGCATCGTGATGGCGATCACCTTTGTTGGCGGCGAGGTGGCGCAGACCACCATTGGCCTGTCCAGTTCGGCCACAGGCGTGTTCCAGGCCATGATGCTGTTCTTCCTGCTGGCAGGAGACATTCTGGTGCGCTACCGCATCAAGCGGGTGGCACCGGCAAAGGAGGCGCAGGCATGACCAACGAGCTGATCATCGCCATCATCGTCACTGTTGTGGGTGCATCCACGCCGATCCTGATTGCCGCGCTTGGCGAGCTGGTGGTGGAAAAGGCCGGCGTGCTCAATCTGGGCGTTGAAGGCATGATGCTGGTGGGCGCGATCACGGCGTTTGTCGTGGTGTTCCTGACCGGCAATCATTACCTCGCCATTCTGCTGGCCGCCGCGGCGGGCGTGGCAACATCGTTGATATTCGGATTGCTGACGCTGAGCCTGTCAGCCAATCAGACGGCAACGGGACTGGCGCTGACGATTTTTGGCACCGGCTTTTCAGCGCTGGCGGGGCAGGGCTACAGCGCCAAGCCGGTCACGCTGCTGGGACCGCTATTTCCAACCGAGATAGCGACGCATCCGGTGTGGCGCGTGCTGTTTGGCTATTCGGCGCTGGTGTATTTCGCGTTGGTCATGGTCGTCGCCGTGTGGTGGTTCCTCAAAAAGAGCCGCAGCGGGCTGATCCTGCGCGCGGTGGGCGAGAATGATCATTCTGCCCATTCCATCGGCTATTCGGTGATCGGCGTGCGCTATCTGGCGGTTGCCTATGGCGGGGCCATGGCCGGCATTGCCGGGGCCTGTTTCCCGCTGCTGCTGACCCCGCAATGGGCTGACCGGATGACGGCGGGCCGCGGCTGGATTGCAGTGGCGCTGGTGGTTTTCGCGTCCTGGAAGCCATTCCGGCTGCTGGCGGGCGCCTATCTGTTCGGTCTGGTGATGACCATGGAGCTCTACGCCAAGGCTGGCGGCGGCCCCCTCAGCGCCATTCCATCCGAGCTATGGGCCGCGCTGCCCTATCTCGCAACTATCGTCGTGCTGGTGTTGATCTCCATTCGGCGCGATGCTTCCACCAATGCACCGGCCTGCCTCGGCAAGCCGTTCTTGCCCAGCAATTGAGGGTCACGGACATGACGCTCGATCAACCAAGAAAAGTTCTTCAGGAGAGACAGATGACAATCACTCGTCGCAATATTCTCAAGATCGGTGGCGCTGCCGCCGCTCTGCCACTGCTGGGTTCGCGCGCCTTTGCGCAGACCGAGCCACTCAAGGTCGGCTTCGTGCTGATCGGCACGGTCAACGACAATGGCTGGAACTTCGGCCATGCCGAAGGCGCCAAGTACATGAAGGAAATGCTGGGCGATGCCGTCGCCGAGCCAACCATCGTGGAAAACGTGCCTGAGGGTCCTGACTGCGAACGCGTACTGCGCGAACTGGCCCAGTCGGGCCACAAGCTGATCTTTGCAACCAGCTTCGGCTATGGCGACTACGTCATCAAGGTTGCCCAGCAGTTCCCCGACGTGAAGTTCGAGCACGCCACCGGCTACCAGCGTTCGGACAATGTCGCGACCTACAATGCACGTTTCCATGAAGGCCGTGCGGTGTGCGGCACCATTGCCGGTCACCTGTCGCAGACCGGCAAGGCTGGCTATATCGGTTCGTTCCCGATCCCTGAAGTTGTTCTGGGCATCAACTCGTTCGTGCTGGCTGCCCGCAAGGTGAACCCAGACTTCGAAATTACCCCGATCTACATCTCGACCTGGAACGACCCGGCCAAGGAAGCCGATGCGGCCCGCGCCATGATCGATCAGGGCATTGACGTGATTGCCCAGCACACTGACGGCCCAGCGGCCCTGCAGGTCGCTGAAGAGCGCGGCATTGTCGGCGGTTTCGGCCAGGGTGCCGACATGAGCGCATTCGCGCCCAAGGCGCAGCTGACCTCGATCATCGACCATTGGGGTCCGCATTATCAGGATGCTGCTGAAGCCGTGATCGCCGGCACCTGGGAAACCGGTGACCGTTGGCCTGGCCTGAAGGAAGGCGAAGTGCAGATCGGGCCATACAATGAGTCGATCCCCGCTGACGTCGTTGCCGCCGCCGAAGCCATCAAGAACGGCCAGATCGATGGTTCGTTCAACATCTTCACCGGCCCGATCAATGATCACACCGGTGTCGAGCGCGTGCCGGCTGGCGTGACCATGACCGATGGCGAGCTGCTGAGCATGGACTGGTATGTCGAAGGCGTGAACCCGCCCGCATAAGGTCTGCTTGCAAGAGCATTGAGAGGGGCGGGTTCGAGCCCGCCCCTTTTTCACGAATGAACAGGTGATCGAATGGGCGATTTTGCGATTTTTTACGAGTGGCTGATGTTTGCCGTGCGCTGGCTGCACGTGATCACGGCTATCGCCTGGATCGGCTCATCGTTCTATTTCATTGCGCTTGATCTGGGCCTGCGCAAAACCCCGAGCCTGCCGCCACTGGCGCATGGCGAGGAGTGGCAGGTGCATGGCGGTGGCTTTTATCACATCCAGAAATATCTGGTGGCGCCGGACTTCCTGCCCGAGCATCTGACGTGGTTCAAATGGGAGAGCTACTGGACCTGGTTCTCCGGCTTCATGCTGCTGGTGCTGGTCTATTATGTCGGTGCGGACCTCTATCTCGTCGACCGGACCGTGCTGGACGTGCCCGCCTGGCAAGCCATCGGGCTGTCACTGGCGTCGATCGGGCTGGGCTGGGCGCTGTATGACGGGTTGTGCAAGTCGCCGATTGGTCAGTCGACCACGGGGCTGATGCTGGTGTTGTTCGCCATTCTGGTGGCGATGAGCTGGGGCTATACCCAGCTGTTTACCGGGCGCGCTGCCATGCTGCATATGGGGGTGTTCACCGCCACCATCATGACTGCCAATGTGGTGATGATCATCATCCCCAATCAGCGCATCGTGGTAGGCGATCTCAAGGCGGGCCGGGTGCCCGATGCCAAATATGGCAAGATCGCCAAGCAGCGCAGCCTGCATAACAACTACCTGACGCTGCCGGTGATCTTCTTTATGCTGAGCAGCCACTATCCGCTGGCCTTTGCCACGCAGTGGAACTGGATCATCGCGTCGCTGATCTTTCTGGTGGGCGTGGTCATCCGGCACTATTTCAACACGCGCCATGCCCGCAAGGGCAATCCGCACTGGACCTGGGCGGTGGCGGTGGCGCTGTTTCTGGTCATCGCCTGGCTGTCGAGCGGGCCCAAACTGCCAGGCATGGCGGGAGAGGAGGTGGCGTCCCGGGCGGCCGAGAGCTTTCTCAGTGCCAGCCATTTCGAGGCTGCCAGCCTGACCGTGCAGACCCGCTGCGCTATGTGCCATACGGCTGAACCGGCCTGGCCCGGCGTGTCGCAGGCGCCCAAGAACGTGATCCTGGACAATGACATCGCCATTGCCAATCACGCCAAGGATATCGCCATGCAGGCGGGCTACGCCCATGCCATGCCGCCGGGCAATGTCAGCGAAATGACGGTTGAAGAACGCGCGCTGCTGGTGGCGTGGTTCCGCGAGGGTTCCGGGCAATGAGCGTGACCATTCTGCGCGGCCGCGTGCTGAGTTTCCTCAGCGAGCCGCAGGGGCTCGATGATACGGCCAGCTATCGCTATCTCGAAGACGGGGCAATCAGCATTGTCGATGGCAAGATCGTGGCCGTTGAGGATTTTGACTCTGCTGCAGTTGGCGATGCGGTGGTGATCGATCATCGCCCGCATCTGATCATGCCGGGCTTTATTGATACCCATCTGCATTACGTGCAGAGCCAGATGATCGCCTCCTATGCCGGCTCGCTGCTGGAATGGCTGAACACCTACACCTTTGTGGAAGAGCAGAAGTTCAGCCAGCAGGGGCATGCGAGTGCGGTCGCCAGCGCGTTTTATGACGAGCTGATCCGGCAGGGGACGACCACGGCGGTAGCCTATTGCTCAAGCGCGCCAGCATCGGTGGATGCCTATTTCGCCGAAGCCGAAAAGCGCAACATGCTGATGATTGGCGGCAAGGTGATGATGGATCGCAATGCGCCCGAAGCGCTGTGTGACACCGCCCAGTCCAGCTATGACGACACCAGGACCCTCATCGCACGCTGGCATGGCCGGGGTCGGGGCCTCTATGCCATCTCGCCGCGCTTTGCCATAACCTCGACGCCCGAGCAGATGGCGGCGGCGCAGAGTTTGGTTGCCGAGCATCCTGAGTGCTACGTGCAGACCCATCTGAGCGAAAACGACGCCGAGATCACGCTGTCGATGCAGCTCTATCCGGATGCGCCGGACTATACCGGCATTTATCAGGATTACGGCCTGCTCGGCCCCAAAACGCTGCTGGGTCACTGCATCCACCTCAATCGTCGCGAAACCGGGGTGCTGGCCGAAACCGGTTCGGTCGCCGTGTTCTGTCCGACCTCGAACCTGTTCCTGGGCTCGGGACTGTTTGACCACCAGCGGCTGAGCCAGCACGGTGTGCGCATTGGCGTGGCCACCGATATTGGCGGCGGCACCAGCTTTTCCATGTTGCGCACGCTCGATGAGGGCTACAAGATCCTGCAGTTGCGCGGGCAGCGGCTGACGCCATTCAACTCGTTTTACATGATGACACTGGGCAATGCCCGGGCACTGTCGCTGGAAGGCACGATCGGCACCATCGCGCCGGGCTGCTCGGCCGATCTGGTGGTGCTTGATTCGGCGGCAACGCCGGCCATGGCGCTGCGCATGCAGACGGCAACGCAATTGGTTGAAGAGCTGTTCCTGCTGCAGACATTGGGGGATGACCGGGCAATTGCGGAGGTCTATGTCGCTGGCGCACAGGCGAAGTCGACTATAGGTGGGTTGTGAGCGGCGCGTCCTTGGCCTAAATCTCTGGCAATTCAGGAAGGACACAACCTCATGAGCGACTACCAGACAAAATCCGGCCTCTCGGTTCATTCTCTGCTGGTCGACTTTGTCGAGAAAGAGGTCCTTCCTGGCCTCGAGGTCAGCGCTGAGCAGTTCTGGAGCGGCTTTGCCGGCATGGTTGCCGAGCATGCGCCGACCAATGCGAGCCTGCTGGCCAAGCGCGATGCCATGCAGAGCCAGATCGATGACTGGCATCACAAATATGGGCCGGTCTCGAGCAATCCGCAGGGCTATGAATTCTTCCTGCGCGATATCGGCTATCTGGTGCCCGAGCCTGCCGACTTCACCATCGAGACCGGGGGGCTGGACCCCGAGATCACCACGCTGTGCGGCCCGCAGCTGGTGGTGCCGGTTTCCAATGCCCGCTATGCCCTGAACGCTGCCAATGCGCGCTGGGGCAGCCTGTATGATGCCTTTTACGGCACCGACGTCATTAGCCGTCAGGGCGACATTGCGCCGGGCAAGAGTTATAATCCGGCGCGCGGTGCGGCGGTGGTCGACAAGGCCGCCAGCTTTCTGGACAACACATTTCCGCTCAGCGCCGGCAGCCATCGCGATGTGACTGCCTATAGCGTGGTCGAGGCAGGGGACAGTGCCAGCCTTGAGATCACCACGGCTGCGGGGACAACCGCGCTCAAGGATGCCGCGGCATTTGTGGGTCACGCCACCAATGGCGGCAAGTTCGAGATCGTGCTGCGCCATAATGGCCTGCATGTTATCCTGGTGATCGACAAGGGCAGTGTGATCGGGGGAACGCATGCGGCGGGCCTGAGCGACGTGATCATGGAATCGGCGCTGACCACCATTCAGGACTGCGAAGATTCCGTGGCGGCGGTGGATGCCGAGGACAAGGTTGGCGTTTATCGCAACTGGCTGGGCCTGATGAACGGCACGCTGCAGGACACCTTCGAGAAGGGCGGCAAGCAGGTTACCCGCAAGCTCAAGCAGGACGGTGTCTATACCGCGCCTGATGGCAGCGAACTGGTGCTCAAGGGCCGGGCGCTGCTGCTGGTGCGCAATGTGGGTCATCTGATGACCACCGATGCCGTGCTGCTCGATGGCAAGCCGATTGGCGAAGGGCTGATGGATGCGGCCGTCACCGTGCTCTGCGCCATGCAGGACAAGGTGAACAGCCGCACCGGGGCGGTCTATATCGTCAAGCCCAAGATGCATGGGCCTGAGGAAGTGGCCTTCGCCTGCGCGATCTTTGGCTCGGTTGAAAAGATGCTGGGGCTGGCTCCCAACACCGTCAAGATCGGCATCATGGATGAGGAGCGCCGGACCTCGGCCAACCTCAAGGCGGCGATCTATGAAGCGCGCCAGCGTGTGTTTTTCATCAATACCGGCTTCCTTGATCGTACGGGCGATGAAATTCACACCGCCATGGAAGCGGGCCCGGTGCTGCGTAAGGACGAGATCAAGAACGAGCGCTGGATCGCCTCCTATGAGGATCGCAATGTGCTGATCGGTCTGGCCTGCGGCCTTTCGGGTCGGGCGCAGATCGGCAAGGGCATGTGGGCGCGCCCCGACGACATGGCGGCGATGATGGAGGCCAAGGGTGGCCATCCCAATTCGGGCGCCAATACCGCCTGGGTGCCAAGCCCGACAGCGGCGACGCTGCATGCGCTGCATTATCACCAGATCGACGTGTTTGCTGCCCAGCATCGCCGGCACAATGAAGCCGTGCCCGGTTTGACCGCGCTGTTCTCCATGCCGGTACAGGCGCCGTTTGCGCTGAGCCGTGAAGAGATCACCCGCGAACTGGAAAACAATGCGCAGGGCATTCTGGGCTATGTGGTGCGCTGGGTGCAGCAGGGCGTGGGCTGTTCCAAGGTGCCTGACATCAACAATGTCGGGCTGATGGAAGACCGGGCGACCTGCCGGATTTCATCGCAGGCGGTGGCCAACTGGCTGCGCCATGGGCTGGTCAGCCGCGACGAGGTTACCGCCACGTTTGAGCGTATGGCGACGGTTGTCGACAAGCAGAATGAGAGCGATCCATTGTATCGGCCAATGGCGGAGAATTTTCAGTCCGTCGCCTTCCGGGCGGCGCTGGATCTGGCGCTGCATGGCGCCGACCAGCCCAGCGGCTATACCGAGCCGCTGCTGCATGCCGCGCGCCGCAAGGTCAAGGTGCGCGACAAGAGCTAACTGGCGAGACGATCGCGGTCAGCTGACGAAGTCGAACTTGTCGACGTCGAACAGGCCGCGATCGGTCATCTTGAGATGCGGGATAACCGGCAGGGCGAGGAACGCTACCTGCAGGAAGGGCTCGGGCAGTACGCAGTCGAGCGCCAGGGCTGCGTCACGCAGAATGTGCAGATCGTGCGAGACGGTCTCGAAGGGCTCAAGGCTCATCAGGCCGGCAATCGGCAGGGCCAGCTCGGCGGTGACCTTGCCGCCATCGGCCACGGCAAAGCCGCCGCCGAGTTCGATCAGGCGGTTGACCGCCACGGCCATGTCCTCGTCATTGGCCCCCACCACTGTGATGTTGTGGCTGTCATGCCCCACCGATGAGGCGATGGCGCCGCGCTTGAGACCGAAACCGGTGACGAAGCTGCGGCCAATATTGCCGTTCTTGCCATGCCGTTCGATCACCGCGACCTTGATGACATCGGCGTTCAGATCGGGCTGCAGGCCGCGCTCGGTGCTGGCCAGCGTGGCTTCCTCGCGGAATGTCAGGATCAGCCCGGGGCGCACGCCGATCACCGGGGTGCTGTTCTGGCCGGGACGGGGTTCGGCAATGAAGCTGTCGGCGGTAACCGGGGTGGCCTTCATCGAGCTCAGCCCCACCGCCGCGACAGGCGCGCGGGCATCGAACAGTTCGGGGACCACGAGGCGGCCGCCGGTGACGACATCGGAAACCGTGCATTCCTCGAGACTGTCGAGCAGGGCGATGTCGGCGCGCCAGCCCGAGGCGAGCAGGCCGCGATCGGTCAAACCGAAGATGCGCGCGGCCGAATGGCTGGCGGCGCGGTAAACGTGGTGCAGAGGACGCCCCATGGCAATCAGCCGGCGGATAGAGCTGTCGAGATGACCTTCTTCGGCGATGTCGAGCGGATTGCGATCATCGGTGCACAGCGCCACGAAGCTGGAGGTGTTTTCGTCGAGCACTTCGGCCAGAGCCTTGAGGTCCTTTGAGACGGAGCCTTCGCGGATCAGAATGGCCATGCCCTTGGCGAGCTTTTCACGCGCCTCGGCAGCGCTGGTGGCTTCGTGGTCGGTGCGGATGGCGGCGGCGAGATAGCCATTGAGTGCGGTGCCCAAGAGCAAAGGCGCATGGCCGTCAATATGGCCGCCCTGGAAGGCAACCAGCTTGGCCAGGATGCCCGGATCGGCATTGAGCACGCCGGGGAAGTTCATCATTTCGGCCAGCCCGATGACCTTGGGATGGTCGCGGAAGGGTTCAAGATCCTCGATCTCGAGCGCGGCGCCAGAGGTTTCAAAACCCGTGGCAGGGACGCAGGAGGACAGGTTGATGCGCACATCCATCACCGTCTGCTCGGCGCTGTCGAGGAAATAGCGAATGCCTTCGGCACCCAGCACATTGGCAATTTCATGGGGGTCGCAGATCACGGTGGTGACGCCATAGGGCAGCACGCAGCGATCAAATTCCAGGGGAGTGACCAGCGAGGATTCGATATGCAGGTGGGTGTCGATAAAGCCGGGCACGGCGTAGCGACCGGCGCCCTCGATCACCGTATTGCCCTCATAGCTGGCATGAGTGCCCACAATCCGGTCTTCAACGATAGCGATATCGGTGGTGGTCTCCGCGCCGGTGATGACGTCGAGCAGGCGCACATTCTTGATCACCACATCGGCCGGGATCTTGCCCTGGCCAGCCATAATCATGCGGGTGAGAGTGTCAGCGGTGGTCATCAAGTCATCCTGGTGTTTGGTCTGGTGCCGAGAGTCGGCGCGTGCCGAGCCCGCGTCAAGTGCCGCCGGGGAACCCCTGGCGGTCAAGCTGCGTTGGTTGGGGTAGTGTAATGGAGCCCAGCATGGAAACCTATGATCCCAAAAAGACCCAAACCGAAGTGCGTCAGGCCAGTCCGCGCAGCATGAACCTGCGTGTGCTGGTCGGCTCGCTGATCGGCGTGGTCGTGCTGTTTGCGATCATCTATGCGGTCTATACGCTGACCCAGTCCAACCCAACTTAGGCAGGGGTCTGTCCGTCCCCAAGCCGGGAGATCAGGCCGCCCCGCGGGCGATCATGGCGTCACCAACGCGGGCCTGCAATCGCTGGGGCGTATCTTCGGCAGCTCTGTCGCCAGCGTGGACGCAGTAGCGGTTACGACCGCCCGCTTTGGCTCGATAGAGTGCATCGTCGGCGCGGGTGACCAGCTCATTCTCGCTGCGGGCGTGATCGGGCGCGGTCACGATACCGATGCTGACCCCGATTTCGGCGACATTGTCACCCAGATGATAGGGCGCGCGTACCGCGCTTAGAATGCGGTTGGCCAGACCGGTCGCGTCCTCGGCGCTGGTGATGCCGGTCTGCAGAATGGCGAATTCATCGCCGCCCAGCCGGACCAGTGTGTCGGTGGGGCGCAGCACCGTGATGATGCGGCTGGCGACCTGGCGCAGCAGTTCATCGCCCGCTTCGTGACCATAATTGTCATTGACCTGTTTGAAGCGGTCGAGATCAAGCGCCAGCAGCGCCAGACATGGCGCGGTGTGTTCCATGGTACGGAATGCGCTATCGAGGCGGTCGCGGAACAACGCGCGATTGCCCAGGCCGGTCAGCGGATCATGCAGTGCGCGATGCTGCGCGTCGGCGCGCTCGGCGTGCAGTTGATCGCTGGCGCTGAGCAGGTTGCGCAGGAGCAGGCCGATGATCAGTGTCAGTACAAGCAGGGCAGCACCCAATGCGGGCAGGGTGTCGCTCAGAATGCTCTCGCCTGGCCGGTCGGGTAGCCATTTAAGCCAGACGGCAGGTTCACCCTGCGCGTTGTTCAGGGCAATCGCGGCTTCGTGGGTGGCAAGAGTGCCGTCGTCATCGAAGCGGACGCCGGAGAGCAGATAGCGGTCGGCCAGGTCATTGGCCACAGTGGCATCGAGCATTGTAACCGCGACATAGAGGGGCTCCATGCCGGGAGCGGCATTGAGATTGTGGTCTTCGGCCACAAGCGGGGCGACGCTGAGAATTGCCGGCTGTCCGTCGACCAACCCGATGTCGGTCTGGACCGGCGGGGCTTCGCGATTGCCGGCCTTGTAAGCGGACAGGGCAGCCTGCCTTTCTTCGGTGCGCAGTGCCTGGATAAGAGGGCTGATCAGCGGCTGTATGGCAGCGAAGGATGTTGGGGTAATCTCGCCGCCATCGCGCATGGCAAAGAAGGGGTTGAGATCGGGGTCGAGCACATAAATCCGGCTCTGGTGGTAATAGTCGAAGCCTTCAGTGCCGAATTCTTCGGCGAACCACTCGGTATCGCCATCCTGATAGGCGATCAGCGCTTCGTCCCAGGCCGCAAGGTCGGTCTGCGCGTAGCCCGCTTCTAGGACGCGATCGTGGAGCGCCAGTTGCAGCAATGTGGACTGACGGGTCAACATGGCATCGTCGGTGTGATCAATCGAGAGCAGGACAAAACCCGCAACCGCGCCAACGGTGACCAGAAAGGCCAGCGCAATAGGTCCCACCACATTGCGCAGATATCGCCATGTCGAAATCTTCGGTGCTGACACGCAACAGTCCCCCAATTGTCTGGGAGACAGTTTGCACGGGGGCGCTTAGCAGGGGATGAACCTGCCTTAAATTCCGTAGTCGCGGTTAATGAGAGTTTGCGGTTGCGCTTAGCGCGCGGCGTTGTTTGCGACTGATGAGCGCGTTTTCGGGCGCGGCAAAGATCTCTGTGATCTTTTGGGCAGGCACGCCGCCCGAAAACAGGAAGCCCTGCAGCGTATTGCAGCCCAGCTGGCCCAGAATGGTCGCCTGTTCTTCGGTCTCCACACCTTCGGCCGTAACTTCGAGCTCCATGGCGTGGGCCAGGCTGACAATGGCCTGGGTGATGGCCACCGAGACGTGGCCCTCGGAAAGCTGGCTGACAAAGGAGCGGTCGATCTTGATGCGATCAACGGGATAGCGCTTGAGATAGCTCAGAGAAGAGTAGCCGGTACCAAAGTCATCAAGGGCGATGTGAATTCCGGCCGTTCGGAAGGTGCGCAGATTCTGCGAAGAGATATGCTCATCATCAAGCAGGATGGATTCGGTGATCTCAAGTTCCAGATCCAGCGGGCGCATGCCGGTCTGGTGCAGGATATCGAAGACCTGGTGGGAGAAGCGCGGATTGCGCAACTGGGTCGGAGAGATATTGACCGCAACGGTGCGACCGGGAACCGTGGCACCCAACTCGCAGGCGCGGCGCAGCACGACATCGCCCAGTGCTTCGATCAGCCCGGTGTTCTCGGCCACGGGAATGAAGCGCGCGGGCGAGATCTGACCGTATTTGGGGTGGTACCAGCGCGACAGGGCCTCGGCGCCAACGACCTTGCGGCTCTGCTGGTCCACCAGTGGCTGGAACACTACCGAAAGCTGGTCGTCGCGGCACAGGGCCTCGCGCAGTTCAGCTTCGATGGTGTGCTGCAATTGCAGCAATTCGTTCATGTGCTCTTCGTAGACCACGGCACGGTTGCGGCCGCCGGCCTTGGCTTCGTACAGCGCGATATCGGCCTTGCGCACCAACTCGCTTGGCTCAGCCTGAATCCCCCGGGTCATGACAATGCCGATGCTGGCGCCGACATGGGCCTTGAAGCGGTTCAGGGTGAACGGGCGGCGGATCGATTCAATGACCCGGCCGGAAATCTCCATCACGTCTATCGGGCGATCGTGATTGACTGAAAGCACCGCGAATTCGTCGCCACCGAGGCGTGCAATCATGGTGTTGGGGCCAAAAATGGCGCGCAGGCGATCACCAACCGCGCAGATCAGTTCATCACCCGCCTGATGTCCGAGCGTGTCATTGACCTGTTTGAAGCGGTCCAGATCGAGCATGAACAGGCTGATATGGGCTGTCTCATTGTCAGGATTTGCCAGTTCGCGCACCAGATTGCCGTCAAAGCTCATGCGGTTGGGCAAGCCCGTCAGCTGATCATGGGCGGCCTGATGTTCGGCGAGGCGCCGCCCGGCTTCCAGCGCGGCCGAGGAGCGGCGCAGTTGGGTGAGCAGCAGAGAGATCATGATTGCGGCGATGATGAAGGCGGCCGCCATGGCGGGGCCGGTCTGGTGCAGCATGACCATGCCAGGGCGTTCGCGCGTCCATTCGAAGAAGGCGACGAAGCGACCGCTGGAATTGAGGATGGGGTGCACGGCACGGTCGGGGTCATTGCTCTGCACCAGCGTGAAGCTGCCGCCGGCAAACAGATAATCGCGGTTGAACTGCTTTGCCGTGGCCTGATCGAGAAACTTGACGGCCAGCAGCACGGGTTCAGTGCCCTGGGGCTGGGTGAGGGCGCCGGTGTCGGACACGATGGTCATGGCCGTCATGATCGCGGGTTCACCGCTGACGATGCCGTAATCGCTGACAAACCGTGCTGTGCCGGGGGCGCCGGGCCTTTGGGGCGCTGGGCGGATGGCCCGGAGCCTGTCGAGCAGGGGAAGGATGGATGGCGCCAATGGCGACATCGCCTGGGGCGTGCGCGAAACCCCCTCGGTCATCACGTAGAGCGGGTCGTCCTTGCCATCGAAGATGACAACGGCGTCGTGGCCATAGAAATCGTGCAGCCAGACACCAAGGTTGCTGGCCACCCAGGTCTGGTTGAAGGCCAGGCGTGTATTGATGATGGCGTCGTCCCACACGGCCACGCTGGTCAGTTCGCGCTCCATGGTTTCCCGTTGGCTTTCAATGACCTGGGCTGCCATGGCGCTTTGGCGTTCGAGCGCGCGCTGATCGATATTGTTGGTGGACCACACAACGAAGGCCAGCACCGAGGCTGCCGTAATCACGAGCGCCAGTACCACTGGCAAAAGCACAGCGGCGGAGAACTGCCAGCGGTCTCTGGTCGACGTCTTCTGGTGCATATAATAACGGCATCTGACGCGGGAATGTCGACCTTAGCCGCGGGGGCATTGAGGACTAGTTACCGGATCCGAATTTTTTCTGATGCCTGCCAGCTATTTGTCAGGCCTAGGAATTTTCCTTGAAGAGCACTTCGCGGTCCTGGGTAAAATTGGCCAATAGGGGCAGGCAGGCCCCGCCAATTTCGCGGGCGCCAAAGCCAATGGTCCCCTCGGCGATGGTGAAGGGCGCCAGACCTTGCAGGTCGAAGGCCTGGGTAGCATCACGCGTCGCCTGAACCAGCCGCTGACGTACGGCGGGCGGGAAGGCGCCATCTATCACCACACTGCGGAAGTCGATGATGGACACGGCGCTGACGGCGGCAATCGCCAGGCTCTGGGCAGCATCGTGGATCCAATGGTCCAGCGCCGGGCCGATATCGCCCCACTCGCTGGGGTCACGCCAAAGCACTGCAGGGTCACGACCTTGCTCCGTCAGCCGGTCGGCGAGCACGTAGATCGAGGCGCTGCGCAACAATTGCTGGAAGCCGCCGCCCGGCGCGGGTACGGGCAGGGGGGCGATGGCGCCGCCATAGCCGGTGCGGCCGGGAAACAGGTGGCTGTTGAGCACCACGCCGCCCCCGATGAACGAGCCCAGAAAGACATAGAGGAAATCGTCGCCATGCTGGCCATTGCCCAGCACCAGTTCGGCGGCGCAGGCGGCAGTGCCGTCATTGTGAAAATAGACCGGCCAGTGGCTGATGGCTGCGATCTCGGCGCGAATGTCGGCCTTGCGCCAGGCCGCCAGCACATCGGCAGGCGCGCCAAGCTGGGATTCCCAGTTCCACAATTCGAAGGGGGAAGCGATGCCGAAACCGGCAATGCGCTGCTGATCGGTTGGGCTCAGCGTGCTGGTGAGTTCATCAATGCCGCGCTGGGTCAGTGCCAGCATGATCTCGGGGGTCGGATAGGGATGAGGGTAGTGAATGCGGCCCAGAACCGTACCGACAAAATCCATCAGCACAATGTCGGAGCTGCGGCGACCGACCTTGAGACCGAGAAAGAACGCCCCGCGCGGGTTGAGCGCATAGGGAACCAGCGGCTGGCCGACCTTGCCCCGAAGGGGGTCGAGGCGTAGCAGGATGCCATCGGCCTCCAGCGCATTGACGATGGTGGAAATGGTCTGCGGCGACAGACCGGTGCGGCGGGCGATGTCGGCCTTGGGCAGACTGCCATGGCGGCGCACCAGCGAGAGGACAAGGCGCTCATTATAGAGGCGGACGCCCGTCTGGTTGGTGCCTCGGCTCAACTGATCTGACCCAACCCCACGGGTCACTGCACTCACCATCCCAAATGGCCTTTCGTTAAGATTTGACGTTTGGCGTCCATCTGCCATGAGCGGCAACGGCGCTGAAAATGCAATCGATTTCATAAGCTTGATAGCCAGCAATACCGTCAAATGAGGGCAAGTAGCTTCGACTGTCAATTAATAAATCAATTGGATTAACTTATTGACAGCCGGTTCTGGTTGTCGGCATATGGCCAGCAAGGACGGCCCAAAACAACGAGCTGGCCGTTTGGAGGAGGGGGTGTGAGACCGGTGCAGCCGGTCATGTCCCCGCGCAATATTTGAGGAGGACTACGCCGTGACTCATTTCAAGAAGACGCTTCTGCTTGGTGCAGCTGCCATCACCCTGATGTCGGCTTCGGCCCCTGTCATGGCCGCTGATCTGGCTTGCCTGATTACCAAGAACAACACCAACCCCTTCTTTGTGAAGATGAAGGAAGGCGCGGAGGCTGCCGCCACGGCAGCCGGGCTCGATTTCAAGGCTTATGCCGGTGAAAAGGACGGCGATGCCTCGCCACAGCTGACCGCCATCGAGAACTGCGTGCTGGCTGGTGCCAAGGGTATTCTGATCACCCCGTCCAATGACTCGGTTGGTCCGCTGCTCAAGGAAGCCCGTGATGCTGGCGTTCTCGTGATTGCACTCGATACGCCGCTGGCTGATCCAGAGGCGCAGGACATGACCTTTGCCACTGACAATTTCGAAGCTGGTCTGCTGATCGGCAAATGGGCCGCGGCGACGCTGGGTGATGCTGCCGCCGATGCCAAGATCGGCATGCTCGACATCAACAAGGATAACATCTCGGTCGACGTGGCGCGCGATACCGGCTTCCTGGTGGGTTTCGGCATTGACGTGCCAGACCTGACCGTGATGGGTTCGGAAACCGATCCGCGGGTCATCGGGCACGAAATCTCCGGTGCCAATCCGGAAGGCGGCGTGATGTCGGTGGAAAACCTGCTGGCCAAAGAACCAGACATGAATGTGGTCTACACCATCAATGAACCCGCCGCCGAAGGCGCCTATCAGGCGTTGACCAAGGCCGGCAAGTCCGACGTTCTGGTGGTTTCGGTTGACGGTGGTTGCCCCGGTATTGCCAGCGTGAAGGCCGGCGTGATCGGTGCCACAAGCCAGCAATATCCGCTGCTGATGGCATCCAAGGGCATTGAGGCCATCGTCGCCTATGCCAAGGATGGCACCAAGCCCGTGGCATCTGAAGGCCTGAGCTTCTTCAATACGGGTGTGAACCTGGTCACCGACCATCCGGTCGAAGGTGTGCCCTCGATCGACTCCGACAAGGGTATGGAGCTCTGCTGGGGCTAATCGCAGACCAAGGAACGCGCAGAACCGGAGGGTGGCGGCACCGCCGCCCTCGATCTGCGGTGTTACGTGCAGCGTTTCGGCATTTTCAGGGAGGGCACAGCATGAGCAAAGACGGCTCGCCTACCAAAACAATTTCAGACTTCGAGGCCGGTCTGGCCAAGGCTGACGCCAATGTGGCCAGCTTTGCCAAGGATGACCGCAACCTGTTCTACATGATGCGCGGTTTTCTGCGGGCCCACCCCACAACCATTCCCACGCTGGTGCTGATCGTCAGTGTGATAGCCTTTGGCATTATCGCGCCGCGCTTCCTGACGCCGCTGGCACTGTCGACTGTGCTGCAGCAGGTAACGGTGACCGGTATTATCGCGATTGCCCAGACGCTGATCATCCTGACCGCCGGCATCGACCTGTCGGTTGGTGCGGTGCTGGTGGTGACCTCGCTGATCATGGGCAATCTGGCAGTCCATATGGGTGTGCCACTGCCGTTTGCGGTGATTATCGGCATGTTCTTTGGGGCGCTTATGGGCTGGCTCAACGGTGTGCTGGTGGCCGTGATCAAACTACCGCCCTTCATCGTGACGCTGGGCACGCTGTCGATCTTTACCGCGCTCAAGCTGTGGTATTCGGGCTCTGAATCGGTGCGCAATGCGGACATCGTCGAGAAAGCACCGGGCCTGTTATGGTTTGGCGAGGCGTTCCGCTTTGGCGGGGCCAAGCTGACCTATGGCAGTATCTCGCTTGTCGTGGTGGCCGTGCTGGTCTGGTTCCTGCTCAACCGGACTGCCTGGGGGCGCCATGTGCACGCCATTGGCGATGATCCCGATGCAGCACGGCTCTCAGGTATCCGCACAAGGCGCACACTGATCTCGGTCTATGTGCTGGCGGGCGCAATCTGCGGCTTTGCCGGCTGGGTGGCCATTGGTCGCGTGGGTTCGGTTTCGCCAATCTCGTTTGAAACGGTCAATCTGGGATCGATCACGGCCGTGGTGATTGGCGGCACCTCGCTGTTTGGTGGGCGTGCCTCGATCATGGGATCGGTGCTCGGTGCCCTGATTGTGGGCGTGTTCAATACCGGCCTGTCGCTGGCCGGGGTGGATGATTACTGGCAATTGTTTGCTGCGGGCACTCTGGTGATCATCGCAGTGGCTCTGGATCAATGGCTGCGGAGGGCATCGCAATGAGTGAAATCCAGCCAATCATCAAGGCGCGTGGGCTACTCAAGCGCTATGGCACCGTGGTGGCCCTGAACGGCGCTGACTTTGATCTCTATCCCGGCGAAATTCTCGCCGTGATCGGTGATAATGGTGCGGGTAAATCGACGATGGTCAAAGCCATTAGCGGGGCCGTCATCCCCGACCATGGCGTGATTGAAATGGAGGGAAAGCCCGTCCATTTCCGCTCTCCCGAGGATGCGCGCAAGGCAGGTATCGAGACGGTGTACCAGAATCTGGCGCTGTCGCCGGCGCTGTCGATTGCCGACAACATGTTCCTGGGCCGAGAAGTGCGCAAGCCGGGCTTCCTGGGCAATGTGCTGCGGATGATGGACCGCAAGCACATGCAGAGCTTCGCCCGCGAAAAGCTCAGCGAGCTTGGGTTGATGACCGTTCAGGACATAAGTCAGGCGGTTGAGACCCTCTCGGGTGGCCAGCGGCAGGGTGTTGCGGTGGCGCGTGCGGCGGCCTTTGGCTCCAAGATCATCGTACTTGATGAACCGACGGCCGCGCTGGGCGTCAAGGAATCCCGCCGGGTGCTTGAACTGATCCAGGAAGTACGCTCGCGCGGCATCCCGATCATTCTGATCAGCCACAACATGCCGCATGTGTTCGAGGTCGCTGACCGCATCCACATTCACCGGCTGGGCAAGCGGATCGCGGTGATCAATCCCAAGGACTACACAATGTCTGATGCGGTAGCGATCATGACCGGCGCCATGGAGCCGCCTGAAGGTGCTGCGCCCCCCAAGCATTTCGTGGAGCCATAACACGCGATTGCCGCCTTCGCTCGAGCGCTGCAATACGATAGAACAAGGGGGTCGCCGTGCATCGCATTGGCGGCCCTTAATTCGCGATGTCCCAGGAAGTTGAACATGAGCAAAGTCCGCGCCCTCGTCCTTGAACAGCAGCACAAGCTGGCGCTGCGCGACATCGAACTGCCGCTCGATGTCGGGCCCGGCATGGTCAAGATCGCCATCCACACGGTGGGCGTATGCGGCTCCGATGTGCACTATTACACCCATGGCCGGATCGGGCCCTTTGTGGTCAACGAACCCATGGTGCTGGGGCATGAGGCCGCCGGGGTGGTCAGTGAGGTCGGCCCAGGCGTGACCCATCTCAAGGTGGGCGACCGGGTCTGCATGGAGCCGGGCATTCCCGATCCCAATTCGCGCGCCAGTCGGTTGGGCATGTATAATATTGACCCTGCCGTCAGCTTTTGGGCAACGCCACCCGTGCATGGCGTGTTGACGCCTGAAGTGGTGCATCCGGCCAATTACACCTTCAAGCTGCCCGATCATGTCAGCTTTGCCGAAGGCGCCATGGTGGAGCCGTTTGCGGTGGGGATGCAGGCCGCGACCAAGGCCCGGATCACGCCCGGCGATACGGCCGTGGTGCTGGGCGCCGGCCCGATTGGCACCATGGTGGCGCTGGCAGCGCTGGCGGGTGGCTGTGCGCGGGTGATCGTCGCCGATCTGGCGCAGCCCAAGCTCGACATTGCGGCGCAGTATCAGGGTGTTATTCCGGTCAATATTTCGGAAAACAACATTGTCGAAGCGGTCAGCGCACTGACTGAGGGCTGGGGCGCCGATGTGGTGTTCGAGTGCTCGGGGTCACCCCATGCCTGGAAGACCATTGTCGACCTGCCGCGTCCCGGTGGGGCTATTGTGGTGGTTGGGCTGCCCGTTGAGCCGACACAGGTTGATATTGCCAGCGCCTCAATCAAGGAATTGCGGATCGAAAGCGTGTTTCGCTACGCGCACCAGTATGACCGGGCCATTGCCCTGATTGCCTCGGGCAAGGTGGACCTCAAGCCGCTGATCTCGGAAACTTTCGACTTTGACGATTCAATCGCTGCGTTTGACCGGGCCGTGGAAGCGCGGCCAACCGATGTGAAGCTGCAGATCCGGGTGGCCCAGTAGCAGCTAGTTCGAGCGGGAGGAAACAGCATGGACTTGAATTTGCGCGACAAGGTGGCAGTCGTTACGGGCGGCACGGTGGGGATCGGATTGGCGGTGGCCCAAGGCCTGGCCGCTGAAGGCGTCAATCTGGTGTTGGTTGGCCGTGACAAGGAGCGGGCCGACGACGCGGCGGTTCGGGTGGCGCAGGAATTCGACATTATCGCCACGGCCATTGCTGCAGATGTGGCGACAGCCGAAGGCTGCGACGCGGTCATCTATGGCACCAAGCAGGCATTTGGCGGGGCCGATATCCTGATCAACAATGCCGGTACGGGATCGAATGAGACCATTGCCGAGGCCGATGACGCCAAATGGCAGTATTACTGGGACCTGCATGTGATGGCCGCAGTGCGGCTGGCGCGCGGGCTGGTGCCCACCATGAAGACGCGGGGCGGTGGCGTGGTACTGCACAATGCCTCGATCTGCGCGGTGCAGCCGCTATGGTATGAGCCGATCTACAACACCACCAAGGCCGCGCTGATGATGTTCTCCAAGAACCTGGCCAATGAGGTGGTGGGCGACAATATCCGCGTCAACACGGTCAATCCGGGGCTGGTGCTGACGCCGGACTGGATCAAGACCGCCAAGCAGATCGCCGGCGAGGATGGCTGGGAAGCCCATCTGCAGGAAGTAGCCAATGAGGCTGGCGGCATGAAGCGGTTCGCTTCGCCCGAGGAACTGGCAAACTTCTTTGTCTTCATGTGTTCGGACAAGGCGAGCTATTCGACCGGCTCGACCTATTTCGTGGATGGCGGGTGGCTGCAGACCGTCTGATGCTGCCCGAAACAGGCTCGGTTCTGGGCATTGATGTCGGCTGGTCGCTCAAGAGCGCGTCCAGCGGCATTTGCCGGCTGGACTGGGATGGCCAGAGCATTGGCTGGACGTTGCAGCATTTCAGCGGCGATCCCGATATCCGCCGCGCCACAATCAGTGCGGTCAGCGATGGCCGCAGACTGCTGGCGGTGGGGCTGGATGGACCGTTTCGCGGTGATCTGGCGGTGATTGATCGCTATCGGCAGGCCGAACGGGTTCTCAGCCAGAGGGCGATTGCCAGTCGCGTCAGCCAGCCGGGTTCATCGCGCAGCCCGGTGGGTCGCCTGCTTAATCACCATACCAATGCGTTTGCGGGGCTATTGATCGCCGATGGCCTGACAGCACGCGCCAGCCATCGTCATGCCGTACATGAACTGGCGCTGTTCGAGGCATTTCCGACCAGCTTTCTGGGGCTGATGCTGGAGGATGTCGAAAAGGGCGAACGGCAACAGCGCTCCGATCGCTATTTTATTGCTCTGGTGGCCAATGGTGGGTTGGAGCGTCTGTTGACCCATCACCTGCCCGGCCGGCGGCTGGCGGGCGATCTGGCGAATGTGCGCAATCACGACGAGCGGGCAGCGCTGGTCTGTGCGATCACCGCATTGGGGGTGGCACGGGCCGACTACCTCACCGTGGGTGATGCGGATGGCTGGATCATGCTGCCACCGCGCGCATTCATCGCCAGTTGGGCCCAGCCCATCGTGGCCGATTGGAACCATGGCTGAGCCCGTGGGGTTTGACCACAGCGTCAAAACTCAGGGAGCCCCGGCATGGATATCGGCAATGACTTTGGATATGTGCAGACCTATCTGCCCCAGCACATCATCGGCATCCGTCTGCTGATCGCAGCGATTTTTGGCGCCATGATCGGGTTTGAACGCGAGTGGCACACTTCAGCGGCCGGGCTGCGCACCCACATTCTGGTCGCCGTGGCTGCGGCCCTGTTCACCATTCTGACCTTTGAAATCTATCACACCCTGCCAGCGGGCGGAGACGCCAAGGCGGACCCGATCCGCGCCATCGAAGCGGTGACGGCGGGCATCGCTTTCCTGGGCGCCGGGGCGATCTTTCGCAGCGGCGGGAGCGTGCAGGGGCTGACAACAGGTGCCGGCATGTGGCTGGCCGGCGCGGTGGGGATGGCAACGGCGCTGGGTTATTACGCAATTTCGGCAGGCATTGCGGTGCTGGCTATTCTGGTGCTGGCTGCGATGCGCGCGCTGTCGCACCGCGTGGTGGGTGCGCGCGGTGACAAAGCCCCCGACACCGAGGGTGAGCAGGCGCGCTAGCAGAAAATTTTAGAAAAGCATGGGTCTTGCGAATGGGGCCGCGGGGAGAACCAGGGTTTGCGGTCTGGCGCCCGAGGGACAAACGCCTGACCAATCCTGTTTCTCCCCCCGTGCGCGCGCGACCGGGAGGTGTCGCGCTCGCGCCCCCTGTACCTGCCCCCTTGGAGTAGGGCCGGCACCCCCTCTCAGCTTGCGGTACAAGCAATCTGAGCGGGCAACTAGTGGCCGGAGGGACGCCTGGGAATGCAGGGCGGTTCGTAAACCGTCTTGCAGCGTCCCTCCCGACCTAGGCATGCAACCTGTGGACGCAGGAGTTACATGCCAACAGCAACCGGGCGCTGTGTGTGCGCCCAGAATTCAACAATGTCGCCAGCAACGCGCCGATAGGCGTCGCGATCAGCGTGGCGGACGAAAACGGCCGAGGCGCCACTTTCAAGCAAGGCGCGGCGCTTGGTTTCTTCAAGCAGCGGCGCAAGCACTATTAGGGGAACGCCGTTCTGCCGAATGAGATGCTCAATGGCTTCCAGAAATTCCAGATTGGCGTCGCTATGGGTCTTGAGGTCGACAATGATCAGTGCCGGACGCGCCGCGGCGGGATCGCTCAGCACGGCCTTGACGCGCAGAAAAGCCGCGCTCGCATCGCCGTAGCACTGAACGCCAGGGGCACTGTGGGCTACCAGCGTCCGCGTCAGCAGATGGGCCGAGTGCTCATCGTCATCAATCAACGCGACAAACGATGCATAATCCACAGAGTCGTTCACTGCTCACCTCAAGTTCCGTTCAACACCGGATAGGCAAATGAAATATCGAGACCGGTCCGCATCAGCGCACAGATCCTGAAGTTCAAACTGGGTGGTCAATATGTCTCGGACGGGGCCTAGCCGGCTGAGAACGTGTCACATAGATGACGGTGACGATGCCGGTATGATCGACGCAATCGCGTGCGGCTAGGCAACCTCACGTAAATTCGATGTAACTTGGGGGTTGTATTTTACATGTAACACGCGGCAATCTGAGGCCTCATCTGGAGGTCTTGTTGTCTGTTCCGACGCCGCAGCGCGAACCAATACTGGCTTCTCTTGAGCGACTGCTTGCGTGGCCAGAAATTGCGCGCTCGCAACAGTTAGCGCGGTTCCTCGAATATATCGTGCAACGCACACTGGCGGGCGACGAAGCGTCCATCAAGGCCTATTCGATCGCGGTGGATGTGCTGGGCCGGTCGGCCGATTTCGACCCCCAATCGGACCCCATTGTGCGGGTGCAAGCACGACGTCTGCGCGGCCTGCTGGATGAGTATTATCGTGGCCCCGGCAGTGCCGATCCGGTTCGAATCGGATTGCCTGTGGGGCGTTATGTTCCAGAGTTCAGCCCACTGGAGGATGCTGTAGCGGCCAATGGTGGCGCGGCTGTGACCCCCGTCACCCAAGATGAGGATATTGAGGACAGCGAGGACGATGCCAAGCCGGGGCGTCGGGCCCGTGCCCTTGGCGGGGTGACCCTGTCCTGGTTCGCGCTCGTGGTGATCCTGCTGGCGATGGCCGTGGCCAGTTTTGCCTTCATGACATTCGGGCCGATTTCTCCGCGACGCGAGGCGGTGATCACCGGACCACGACAGCCCAGCGTCACTGTCAT
Source organism: Devosia litorisediminis (assembly GCF_018334155.1). Taxonomy (NCBI): domain Bacteria; kingdom Pseudomonadati; phylum Pseudomonadota; class Alphaproteobacteria; order Hyphomicrobiales; family Devosiaceae; genus Devosia; species Devosia litorisediminis. The sequence continues at coordinate 434,559 of NZ_JAGXTP010000001.1, forward strand.
CGAATTTCAGAACCTGACCGGACCCGACAATGGCGCGCCCAAGGTCGCGGGACTGGCCATCGAACTGGTCACCGACCTCGATCAGTTTGATGATCTTGATGTGCGCTATGGCGGTGGCGGCGATGTCAGTATTACGGTCGCTGATGGTGAGGGCAGTGACTACGTGCTGAGCGGTATCGTGCGGCGCGACGGGGCACTGGTGCAGTACAGCGCCATTCTGACCGACAGCACTGTTGGTGTCGTGGTCTGGAATCACACCATTGCCGTGCCGACAGCGAGTGCTTCCGATGTGGGGGTTCTCGATGACGTGTCGCGGCGGCTCAGCCTCATTCTGGGCAGCCCGCGCGGCCCCATGCACATCAAGGCCCGCGAAGCGCTGGCGCAAAGCCCGAACCTGAATGGTGGCGGCAATCTCTATCTATGTCGCATGCTGTTCAGCAGCTATCGCGAAACCGGCATGGCGGTGGACGCGGCCTATACCGACAAATGCCTGGCAAGCCTGCCGTCAAGCGAGCGGGAGACCGCCGTCGGGCTGGCCATCGCGGGCAGCCTACTTGCCGAACAGGGCATTGGGGCTAGCGAAGTGCCCAAAAGTCGCGATGACCGGCTGCGTCAGGCCGAAGCCCAGCTGGACCGAGCCATCAGCCTGTCGCCGGTCAGCGCCTTTATCTGGGAGGAGCACGCGCGCCTGCGGCTCGAAATGGGGCAGATTGATCGGGCGCGCGCCGATTATGGCTCGGCCATCCAGCTCAATCCGGCCAATGGTGATGCGCTGGCCGGTTATGCCCGCGTGCTGGCCTTTGGCGGGCAGGCAGCGCAGGCCGAGATCCTGTCGACCGATGCGGTGGAGGGCACGCCCAATCCGCCAGACTGGTATTTTGGTGTCCCGGCGCTGCTGGCGCTGCGCTCCGGCAATTTCGAGCAGGCCATAGAGCACGCGGGGCGCTATGCGCAGGTCGATCACGAACTGGGGCCGATCCTGGCCATTCTGGCCGGGCAGCGCGCCGGAGATGGTGAGATCGTCAATCGCTATCTTGCGCAGGTGCTTGATGTCTCCAGCTTCCGCACCGTCGGGGTGCTGCCCCGCTTGCGCGAGCGGGTGCAGGATGTGGCGCTGCTCGAGCAGATTAGGGGATCGCTGACTGCTGCCGGGGTACCCCCTCAGGCGCTGAACGGCCCCTTCTAGTCGGTACCGGGGCGCGGTTCTTGCCATGGCCGGAAAATTTCTCAACAATTGGTGGTGACACGAGGGGGACAAGTCGCATGCCCGATTTTGCTATTCGATGGTGCCTGATGGTTGCGGGCATGGTGCTGGTCCTGTTGCCGGGCACGGCGGCTGCGCAGTTGCACATGTGCAATGAGACGCCGGAGCTGCGCAGCTTTGCCATTGGCTACAAGGACGGGGCCGACTGGACTTCGGAGGGCTGGTGGTCTGTGGCACCGGGTGAATGCAAGACGGTGCGCGGTCAAGCCCTGCGCCACGCCTATTTCTACTATCGGGCGACGGCAGGTGGTGCCTTCAAGGGGCAGGGTTACAAATTCTGCACCAGCCCCGATCCCTTCACCATTGTGGGAGACAGTGATTGCGAAAGCCGCGGCTATGCGCGCGATGATTTCTCCCAGATCGAGATTGGCACGGCGAGCGAGTTCACCTTTACGCTGACCGCACCAGCCCCGGCGGCAGCGTCGAAGGATGCGCAGAGCAATGCAGCACCCATTGCGCCCGTCGCCTTATCGCAGGAACCGTGGGGCATGGTGATGTATGAGCCGTCGGATCTACCCGTCGCTGTCGCCCGGTTCGGGGATCAACTGGGCTGTGATCTGGGGGAGGCCATGCCGGCCTGGGGCGGACAGGGGATTGGTCTGGCCGATGGCAGCGAGATCTATCTGGTGCCGTGCCACAATGCCGATATCAATGTTGAACACTTCATGGCCATGCGCCCGGCCGGCATGAGCAGCTTCCGGCTCTATGAATTCGAAAGCCCGCCCGGCGATAATCTGGACAATCACCTGCTGATCTCGAGTGCCTTTTTCGATGCCGGCACCATGACGATTAGTGGCACGATGGCTTATGGACCCGATGGGGATTGCGGGCTGTTCGAGCGACACCAATATGTCGCGCAGGGCGATTATTTCGAGCTGGTGGAGCAGCGCGAGAAGGTGGCGTGCGACGGCCAGTATGATCTGCCCGAAAGCTATCCGCTACGCTGGACCATTGATGAAATGGGCGGCTGAGGCGGCGCCTAGTGGGCCGCTGATTTGGAGAACAGATTGATCACCAGCACGCCCGAGAGGATCAGCCCCATGCCTATCATGGCGGGCAGATCCAGCGTCTGGCCATGCACGAAATAGGCAATCAGTGCGATCAGCACGATGCCGGTGCCCGACCAGATCGCGTAGCCGATGCCCACCGGGATGGTCTGCAGGGCCAGCGAGAAGAAATAGAACGTGATGGCATAGCCAATCACCACAACCAGGGTCGGCACCAGTTCGGTGAAACCGTTCGACGCCCGCAGGAACGAGGTCGCCACAACCTCTCCGACAATGGCGATGGCCAGCAGAACGCCGCCGTTCATGCCGGGGTCTCGGCGAACAGCGCCTTGGCCAGGGCGACAAAGCGGTCGCCGCGCTCCTCGAAATTCTTGAACTGGTTGTAGGAGGGTGCGCCTGGCGACAGGATCACTGCGTCAAAGGCATCCTTGTGGGCGACGAGCGCCTTCATTGCCGCTTCGAGATCGGGCGGGGTCAGCACGGTGATCTCGGGGGCGGCCCTGGCGGTGGCCGTCGCCAGGCGTTCGCCCGTCACCGGCAGGCAAGCCAGCATGGTGACGCCATAACCTGCCAGGCGTTCTGCAAGATCGCCATAATCCTGTGCCCGCTCATGGCCGCCGGCGATCAGCGCCAGACGGCGACCGGGATAGGCTGCCAGCGCTGCCTTGGTCGCCTCGGGGGTGGTGGAGATGGAGTCGTCGACAAAGGTCATGCCGCCGAGTTTGTGCTCCTCAAGCCGATGGGGCAGGGGCGTGAAGGCGCGGATGCCATCAACGATGCCATCCAGCGTTGCCCCGGCAGCGAGCGCGATCTGAGCGGCTAGCAGGGCATTGTCGAGGTTGTGGGCGCCGCGCAGGCGTGACCGGGCTGCGGCAGACTCCACGGCGAGCTGTTCGTCACTGGTCAGATCGCGCAGCAGGCGTCGATGGTCGCGCGTGGCCTTGGCCACCAGGGCATTGCCCTTGGCGCCAGCACCCAGCGCCACGGGGAAGCCGCCATCGCGGTCAATCAGGTGCAGCTTGTCGGCATAATAGCGTTCGACGCTGCCATGCCAGTCGACATGCTCGGGATACAGATTGGTCACCGCCGCGATGTCGGGCAGGAAATTCATGTCGGCTGTCTGGTAGCTGGAAAGCTCGAAGATCACCACGGCGTGCTTGTCGGCGATGTCGAGTGGCGCCAGCCCCACATTGCCTGCCAGCCCGGCATCGATGCGCGAACGGGTCAGCATCAGATGGAGCAGGGTTGCCGTAGTCGATTTGCCCTTGGTGCCGGTAATGGCGATGACCGTGCGTCCATCGCGGTAGGTATGGCCCCACAGGTTGAGATTGGAGGTGACGGCGATGCCGGCGTCGCGGGCAATGTCAAACACGGGCTTGTAGCGCGAAACGCCGGGGCTCTTGATGATGTCACCAAAGCGGTGGGCGCGGATGGCGTCCTTGATGTCCTCAGGCGCCATGAAAGCGGTATCGGGGATATCGGCTGTGCCGCTATCGACGGTGACGAACACCTTGAGGTCGGGCTGAACGGCCTTGAGAAAGGCCCGGGTGGAGAGGGCTTCGCGGCCTGCGCCGTAAATCAGGACGGGTTCTTCAAACAGCATAGGCGGCGACCTTGGCGGCGAGCGCTGGGGGAATGTGGTGATCGTGGCTGTCCGTCAGGCACTCGGCCATGGCTGCCTGCAATTTGGGTTCGCCATACTGGGCCAGCAGATCGGCCTTGATGGCGCGCACCACAGCGGCCTGATGCCAGTCGGCATGGCGGGTCAGCGTATACAGGCATGCCGCGGCTTCAAGGATTTCGCCAACGCATTCCCATGGCTTCTGGCCGGCCAGTCCGGCCAGTTCGCGGAACGAGGCTTCGTTGGCAGGATTGTGGAGCAGATCCTTGCCGAAGATCGAAAGGAGGCGATCCTTGGCCATGAAGGGGGCAAAGATCAGGAAGACGAAATGGCATTTGGGGCATTCGCCGCACCAGAGCGGGCCGTCATTGCCGGTCAGACGGAAATTGCGGTTGCAGCTGGAAAACACGTGGTCGAACTTGTCTTCGTGGGTAAACAGCGAAGCGATGCGGGCTTCCGAATAGGGGCGCAGCAGGGAAAAATACTTCAGGGCGCCGCCGGTGGCATTGGCCAGCACGTCGGCAATCAGCAGCTCGAAACCGAGCGATTTGGAATATTGGTGATTGGTCTCGCGACCGTCGAACTCGACATTGCCTTCGCTGGCCGAGCGCTCGTTGGACAGGACGATCTGGTTGTAGCCAAACAGCAGAGAGCACAGCGCGGCGATCATCGAGTTGATCGCGGTCGAGGGCACGTGGCCGTTGTAATAGCCGGGCTGGCTGCCCAGACGGATCATCTCGGCATCAAGCGTGCGGGTGACATAGACCGGCGGGGTGCCGATGGTCTCGACCGATGTCAGGATGGGGCCCTTGGGATTGACCGCGAATGGGGTGAAGCTGACTCCGGTATGGGACAGCAGATCGACGCTGACCAGGGAATCCTTGCCGCCACCAATGGGCAGCAGGGTGCGGTCGGGCAGGTCGAGCGCCGGCAGTCTTTCCACCGGATCGACGGGGGCGTTGATAGTTAGTTTGCCGAAGCGAGGCAGATCGTTGCGAGCGTAGAATTCGCCCAGCCCGTTTTCATAGACGTCGATGGCAAAGGCGCGCTCAGCCTCGGACAGGGCAATTTCGGGCGCGGCGATCTCGAACGGCGCCTTGAGCTTGAAATAGCTCACGCCAAGCACAAATCCGGTCAGATCAAGCAGCTTGAGGAAGTTGGGGCTGGTGGCCGCGGCGCTATCGGCGCCAGCGGGCATGTCGAGGGTTTCGACGAAGTGCAGACCGCCCAGAGCATAGCTGAAACGGGCCTGGCCGGTGGCGGGGTCGAAGGTGGGGCGCTCGATAAGAAACTGATCAGTCAAAGCTGGACACTCGGCGGGGCTGACTTGGTTAGCCATCATATAGGTGATTTGCGCCCCCGAAGGGAGAGGAATGGCGGATCACGACATGTCGAACTTGTCTGTGCTCATCCGTCGTGACGTTATGAAGGAGCATGGTGCTCCCGCAACACGGAGAAATTGAGATGCGCGTTATGGTTTTTGTCAAAGCCACTACCGATAGTGAAGCCGAAGAAACCCCGGCACCCAGCGCGGAATTGCTTGAAGCAATGGGGCGGTACAACAATGAACTGGTCGATGCAGGCATTTTGCTGGCCGGCGATGGGCTCAAGCCGTCAAAGCACGGCAAGCGTGTGGCCTTTGACGGGGCCAGCCGTACCGTGATCGACGGGCCATTCGCCGAAACCAAGGAATTGGTGGCCGGTTACTGGCTGTGGCAGGTGCGCGACATGGATCATGCGCTTGAATGGGTCAAGCGTTGCCCCAACCCCATGCCGGGTCCCAGTGAGATTGAAATTCGCCCCCTTTACGAGATGAGCGATTTCGAGGCGACCATGTCGCCCGAGGCGGCGTCCCTGCACGAAGGGGCACGCAGCAAGCTGGGTAACTAGCAGATACGCATCTGCAGGCGCATGACGATTTCGGTGCCCAGACGCTGAAAGCCGAATTCGCGCATGGTGCAGGTCCAGCCATCACCGGCCCGCTCGATCCGGAACAGATTGTAGCGGGCTGGATCGTCCAGCGTGCCGCCCTGTGCGGCGCTGGCAGCGGCGACGCCGACCACGGGCACTTCGCCCTTATTGCCCGGAATGGAGTGGATTGAGGAGCGATGGGTATGGCCGTGCAGGATCAGCTCGGCGCCATGCTCGGCAATCACTTCGCGGAACAGTTTGTGACCCTTGAGGCCAAATGAGGGATGCTGCAGCTCGGGATTGGGCGGATGATGGATCAGCACGGTGCGGAAATAGTCCGCCTCGCCCATGACGCGCAAAATCCGGCCCAGCCGCTCGGCCTGGGCTTCGTCGAAGCGGCCGATGGCCAGGAATGGCCGGGTCGGCACTGCGCTTGAGCAGGAGATGACAGCCAGCTCACCAATCCGGCGGACAAAGGGAAAGTCGCCATCATCGAGCGTTTCGCCCTTGAGGTATTCGCCCCAGACCTTCTGTGCCGATTCCAGCGCACCGGGCACATAGGCGTCGTGATTGCCCGGGCAGACGGCGACCTTGTCGGCTGCGCCGAGCGCGTTCAGCCAGTCGCCGGCGCGCTCGATTTCAGCGGGCAGGGCCAGATTGACCAGATCGCCGGTGACAGCGGTGAAGTCAGCTTTCTGGGCCTGCAGATGGCGCACCAGAGCCGCCAGTGTCTCGCTGTTGAGCTCGTCGTGCCGCTTCAGCTTCCAGTTCAGATAGCCGGTGATGCGTTTACCCAACAGGTCGCGCCAGCCCACCTGGGGCATGGGGGAGAGGTGGATATCGGAGATGTGGGCAAGATTGATCATTGCGGGCGTAATGCCAGAACGAAGCTGGCAAGAAAATGCTCAATCGCCTCGAGCGTGAATTTTGTCATGATCAAGACTCTGCTACCCATGCGGCAAAAGGAGTTCTCCCGATGCAGATGAATCGCTTCCAGCGGGTGCGTGCCAAGGTGTTTTTGACGCTCAAGGGCATCTGGCACCGGCTGACAGTGGGCGCTCGTGTGATGCTGGTGGATGGCGACAAGGTTTTCCTTATTCGCCACACCTATGTGCCGGGCTGGCAGTTTCCGGGCGGCGGGGTTGATCCCGGCGAAACCGTGGAAGCAGCGGCACGACGCGAGGTCGAGGAAGAAACCGGCTATCGCGTGACGGGTGAAATGGCGCTGCAGCATATCTTTCACAATACCAGCACGGTGACCGATCGCGACCATGTGGCGTTTTACGTCGCCACCCAGTTCGAGCAGGCCTTTGTGTTCAAACCCAACCGCGAAATTGCCGAAGCGAGGTGGTTCGACCGCCGGGCGCTGCCTGAAAAGGTCACGCCCGCCACCTCGCAGCGGATCGACGAGTATTTCGACAAAGTGCCGCGCCGCGACGTCTGGGGCTACTGACCCAGCCGCGGCGCGTGCTCTTCCAGGCTAGTCGAGGAAGGGGAGTTCCGGTCCGATCGGGATGATACGGGTCGGGTTGATGGTGATGTGGCTCCAGTAATAATGCGTGCGGATATGGTCGAGATCGACTGTTTCCTTGACGCCGGGCACCTCGTAGAGCGCCTTGAGATAGTGCGAGATGTTCTTGTAGTCGGCAATGCGCTGGCGATTGCACTTGAAGTGGCCGACATAGACCGCATCGAACCGCACCAGTGTGGTGAACAGGCGCCAATCGGCCTCGGTGACGGTGTCGCCCGTCAGGTATGAGGTCTCGCCCAGAATGGCTTCTACCCAGTCCAGTGATTCAAACAGCTTGGCGACCGCCCCGTCATAGGCTTCCTGGGTAGTCGCAAAGCCGGCTTTGTAGACGCCATTGTTGATGTCATCATAGACGCGGGCATTGATCGGATCGATCGTGGCCTGCAGCGCTTCGGGGTAATAATCATCGGTGTTGCCGGTCAGCTCGTTGAAGGCCGAGTTGAACATGCGGATGATTTCGGAGCTTTCATTGGAAACAATGGTGCCGGTCTGCTTGTCCCACAGCACGGGCACGGTCACGCGGCCGGTATAGTCCGGCACGGCGTGGGTGTAGACCTGCCAGAGCTTTTCCTTGTCGAACAGGTGATCGCCGGTGGAGCCATTGGCCTTATCGAAGGTCCAGCCGGTCTCGTCGGCCATTTTATGGGCGACGACCGACACCGAGATCAGGTCTTCCAGATTCTTCAGCTTGCGGAAGATCAGGGTGCGGTGGGCCCAGGGGCAGGCCAGCGACACATAGAGGTGGTAGCGCCCCGCCTCGGCCTTGAAACCGCCTTCGCCCGAGGGACCGGCGGCGCCGTCAGCGGTTACCCAGTTACGGAAGCCCGCCTGGCTGCGTTCGAACTTACCACCGGTCTTTTTGGTGTCGTACCACTGGCTGGACCATTTGCCGTCAATCAACTGTCCCATGGGGCGAGCCTTTCCGTCATGTTCTCGACGTTTTGCTGGCGTGAACTTCCAGCTGTCATTTGCGTTGACTGACACATACGCGCTGGGCGCGCGAACGATAAGAGCGCAATGGCGTAACGAAGCGTTGTGTATTTTGAACACAGACTCGGTGCGGGTCTCGGTTTTTGCAGGGTCTGCCGATGAGTTTTTGTTTACGTCCAATCGCGGCGATGCTAATGCGGAATCTCGGCGTGGAGGCGCCCAGGATGGCGAAAGTATTGCAGGTAGTTCGACGACCGTAACGGGTCCTTTGAATCGGTGCTCAGACGAGCGCCGGGTTTGTACTACGCATTGCTTTGTCGGGTCTTGATATGTCCTCTCCTTCTGCGCCTCCGGCTGCGGCCGACCCTGCCTCCCCCAACGCTGTCCGGGTACCTACGGTGCGTGCCGCGACACGCGCGGGAGACTCTGATTTCATTGATGAACTGCAGGCCATTGCCTTTGGCCCGGGCCGGTTTGCGCGCACGGCGTTTCGCATTCGCGAGCGGTTTCCCATTGATATGAGCCTGAGCCTGATTGCCGAGGTGGACGGTACGCCGTGTGGCTCGGTTTGGATGACCCCGATCTCGATTGGCGGCATCAATGGCTATATGCTGGGGCCACTGGCCACCCATCCCGATTTCCGCAAGCTGGGCGCGGGCAAGCTGCTGGCCCGTGAAGTGACCGCGCGCACGCTGGCCCGGGGCGAAGGCAGTTTCGTCATGCTGGTGGGTGACCGCGACTATTACTGCCCGTTGGGCTGGGAGCCGACCACGCTGGGCAATATCGAATTTCCCGGTCCGGTTGATCCCGAGCGGGTGCTGCTGTTTGCGGCCGACAAGAGCCTGGCGCAAACGCTGGCGGGTCCCATCGAAGCGTTTATCGAGGACTGAGTCCGACCGTCAGCATGTTGACCAACAGGTCAAACAGTGTGGACCGGCCAAGGGCTGGTGCTCTAAGCTGGCTTTTTCGACGACGTATCCGGTGTTTGCTTGCCCCCCGACAATACCATTATCGACCGCCTGACGACGCGCCTGCTGTTGTCGCCGCCCGCGCTGCCGGCTGCGCATATGCTGACGCCTGACTGGGCGCCGTCGCGGCCCTTTGAGCGTCCGCCGGTTCCCGCGGCGGTGCTGATTGCGCTGGTGCGGCGGCCCGAGGGGTTCACTGTGCTCTATACCGAGCGCTCGCCAGACCTGCGGGCGCATTCGGGGCAGGTGGCGTTTCCCGGGGGCAAGGTTGATGCTGGCGATGATGATGTCGCTGCCGCCGCGCTGCGCGAAGCCTATGAGGAGGTGGGCATGGCGCGCAGCGATGCGCGGGTAATGGGGTTCATGCAGCCCTATTTCACCGGCACCAACTATCTGATCACGCCGGTGGTGGCGGTGGTTGAGCCAAGCGGGCCCTTTGTGCCCAATCCGGGTGAGGTGCATTCGGTGTTCGAGGTGCCGCTGCAGCGCATCCTGCGGCCCGAGAGCTATGGGCAATTCCGTATCAAGCGGGATGGCAAGGAGCACCGCACCTGGCAGATCGACCATGACGGTCATCGTATATGGGGAATCACGGCCAATATCACCCGCCAGTTCCGCGATATTGCCACCAGCGAGGCCGTGCCATGAGCGTTGAGGCTCTCAGGAGCGCCGAATGGCTGGTGCGTGCTGAAACCCAGGCGATCTTTGCCGCACTGGACGGGGCGCAGGGGCGCACCCGCGCGGTGGGCGGGGTGGTGCGCGACACCATTGTGGACCGGCAACGGCCCAATCCCGATATCGATCTGGCGACCGAATTGCTGCCCGAAGCGGTGGTGGCCCGCGCAAAGGCTGCCGGCATTGCCTGCTACCCCACGGGGATCGAGCATGGCACGGTGACGCTCAAGCTGGGCGAAACGCTGGCCGAGGTCACGACACTGCGCCGAGATGTGGAGACCAATGGCCGGCACGCGGTGGTGGCCTTCGGTACCGATTGGGGCGTGGACGCCAGCCGCCGTGATTTTACGCTCAATGCGCTTTATTGCGGGCCGGACGGCGTGCTGTTTGACCCGCTGGGCGGGATCGAGGATGCGCTGGCCGGGCGGGTCCGCTTCATTGGCGAGGCGGGCCAGCGGATCGCCGAGGATGGCCTGCGCGTCTATCGCTTCTTCCGGTTTTCAGCCAGCCATGGCGGCCAGCAGTTTGATCCCGATGGGGTGGCGGCCTGCGCGGCTGCGGCCGAGCAGTTGTCGCATTTGTCGCGCGAGCGGGTGGGCAGTGAGATCATGCGCATGCTGGACCTGCCGCAGGTGGCACTGACACTGTTGCTGATGGCTGAAGCGGGCCTGTTGCGCTTTGCTGATAGCGCTGCACGCGCACTGGTCGCCTATGAAACCATGGGCGGGCAATCGGCGATCTCGCGGCTGGCACTGCTGGCTGGTGACGGGCTGGGCGCGGCGCAGGATGCGTGGCGCCTGTCCAAGGACACGATTGCGCAGGCGCAAAAGGTGCTTTCAGCGGCGGCTTTGCTGGCCAAGGAGCATGTGGGCGAGGCTGCTTACCGTTTTGGCGAACATGCTGTCGAAGGACTGGCGGTGACCGCGGCCCGCGATGGCTGGGGTCAGGCGCGGCTTGCCGAAACCGCGCGGGCGCTTGCGGGCACGGTCGTGCCGCCGTTTCCAGTCAATGGACGCGATCTAACCGGCCTCGGCATGTCACCGGGACCGGAGATGGGTAACTCACTGGCGCGCCTAGAACGCGCCTGGATCGACAGTGGCTTTGTGCTGGGCAAGCGCGAGCTGCTGGCGCTCGTCCAACTTTAGGGTCTGGGGGCTAGTGCTTGGTGGCGCTCTTGGCGTCGGTGTCCACGATGCGCTCCTTGATCCGTTCGATCATGTCGGGCCGCACTTCGGTTTCCCCGTGCAATGTGCGCAGGTTATCGACGGCCTTTCGGACCACTTCTGCCTCGCTTTCCGCTTCGGCATGCCAGGTGGCACCTGGAATCAACGAGCCGGATTCAAATCGTTTCATGATTTCCTCCTAGGTTCGACTAAGTCGAAGAAACGCGTCAAAGTGCTGGAAGTTCCAATCATATTGCCACAATCAGCGTGCTTTTTCTGTCACAAGGCCGTGGTTTATCTGTAGGTTGCAGCCAAGACGGTGAGGAGTACCCGAGCAGCATGCGCGCAGGCTTGTGGAACAAGATACGGAACAATCTGTGGCCCCGCATGGGTATGCGGCGCTATAGCGCCTATCTGCGCAAGCGGGTGATGCGGCTCTCAGCCAGCCCCCATGCCATTGCTGCCGGGGTGGCATCGGGCGCGGCAGTCTCGATGTTTCCCCTGATCGGCCTGCATTTCTTTCTCGGTTTTGTGCTGGCCTTTGCCACGCGCGGCAACATGATTGCTGCCGCGATTGGCACAGTCTGGGGCAATCCGCTCACCTTCCCGCTGTTCTTTGCCGCCTCTTACGCCGTTGGCGACTGGCTGACGGGTGGCGGTGGCGTGAGTGTTTCCGAAGGCAAGCAATTGCAGGCGACCGGTGAACAGCTCAGCAATGGCCTGTTTTCCGAAGGCTTCCACGCCATCTGGCCGACCTTCAAGACCATGATGATCGGCGGTCTGCCGCTCGCCATTCTGGTGTTTGGGGTGTTTTACGTTGTGGTCCGCCTGGTGGTGACACGCTTCCGTGCCATGCGGCAGGCCCGACTGGCCCGCAAGCGTCCGGTGCAGCCCAAGACCACTCAGTCGTCAACAAACTCGCCGATCTGACTGAGCCCTTCGAGCCAGGTGCCGCCATGCTGGCGGATGACCTGACGGGGCAATATGCCGGTTTGATCGGCCAGTTCCTGCGCCAGAACCTGCGAATGGGTGACGATCCACACCTGGGTGCGTTGGGCGGCGCGTGCGATGATCCGCGCCAGGGCCGGCAGCATGTCGGGATGCAGGCTGGTCTCGGGCTCGTTCAAAGCGACCAGCGGGGGCAGGCGGTAGGCCAGCAGGGCGCCCATCAAGGCGAGAAACTGCAACGTGCCGTCCGATAGCTCATTGGCGGCAAAGGCGCGCTTGGGCATATCGGCAAACCGCATTGCAAAGCTGGCGAAGCGCTCCGGGATGGGGACCTCAAGCGTGGCGCCGGGGAAGGCGTGGTCGATCGCCTCATCAAGATCGACACTGTCCTGGCGAATATGGCGCAGCGTGGCAAACACGGCGGCGAGATTGGCCCCATTGGCGTCAAGCATCGGCGCGGTGACCGCCCGGGCCGGCTGGCGCAGAGGCGAGCCTGCATCGGTGCGGAAGCCATGATAGAAACGCCAGGCGGCAATGACTTCGCGCACCCGATCGATTTCGGGATAGCCGCGCAGTTCGGCCAGCGCAGTTTCGCTGGAGAGCAGAACGTTGTCGGCCTGAATGCGGGCACCGGCCGGGTCGCGAACCCAGATGGCCGGTCCCTTGCGCTCCATCAGCGGGACAGGACGACGGCCCATCAGGGTCAGCGTTTCGCGCTTGACCATGGCTTCGAGTGAGAAGGCCGCATCCACCTTGGTGGGAAAACCCGGCTCGATTTCATAGCTGCATGCGGGGCCATCGCCATCGGGGTCGATACTGTCCAGACCGATGCGCAGGCTGAGCCGAGGTTGTTCATGAGTTTTGCGCTCGCCGGCCCACATCACCGAGGCCAGCCCGCCCTCGCGGGCAATCTCCTGAGCGAACTCGCCGGTCGCCGCGGCGCGGACCAGTTCAAGCGCGCGGTAGAGATTGGTCTTGCCGACGCCATTGGCGCCAACAAGAACCGAGAGCTGGCGAACAGGAAAGCCGATGGTGCGGATCGACCGGAAATTGGTGAAATGAAGGTCGGTCAGCACCATCGCAGCACTCTCAGGGCCAGCGGACTTCTGGCGGCATGGATGACAGGATCGAATTCACATTGCCGCCGGTCTTAAGCCCGAAGGTCGTGCCCCGGTCATAGAGCAGGTTGAATTCGACATAGCGGCCGCGGCGGATCAGCTGTTCGTTGCGATCCTCTGGGGTCCAGGGCGTTTCGAAATTGCGACGGACCAGTTCCGGGTAGATGCCGGCGAAGGCTTCGCCCACGGCCTTGGTGAAGTCGAAATCGGCATCCCAGTCACCGGTATTGTGGTGATCGTAGAAAATGCCGCCCGTGCCGCGGTGCTCATTGCGGTGGGGCAGGAAGAAGTAGTCGTCGCACCATTGCTTGTAGCGATCATAGTCGACGCCGGGGCGGTCGATGCAGGCGGCGCGCATGGCGGCGTGGAAATCCAGTGTGTCGACATCGTCCTGGGTGCGGCGACGGTCGAGCACCGGGGTCAGGTCGGCGCCGCCGCCAAACCACTGCTTGCCGGTGACGATCATGCGCGTGTTCATGTGCACGGCGGGGACGTGCGGATTGCAGGGGTGCACGATCAGCGAAATGCCAGAACTCCAGAACTGGGCGCCCGCTTCGGTGCCCGGCATCTGCTTGGCGAAATCTTCTGAGAACTCGCCATGCACGGTCGAGATGTGCACGCCGGCCTTCTCGAAAACCCGGCCGTGCAACATGCTCATCTCGCCACCGCCGCCGGCAGCGCGATCCCAGGGGGTGCGCTCGAACTTGCCCGGCGGCGGATCGGCATTGGGGCCGCTGACCTGGGTCTCAATGGCTTCGAACTCGGCGCAGATGCGGTCGCGCAGGGCGCGGAACCAGGTTTGCGCGGTGATCTTCTTGTCTTCGATATCGGGGGGAAGTGTCATGGTGTCCGTGAAATGAACCGTCATTGTAGTCCTGTAAACCCGTCTGTCTGCCTTTTTGCTTCGCCCAAAATAAGCGTTGCAGCGAGCGCGACATTGATCGAGCGCAAACCAGCCCGCATTGGTATGCGCAAAGCCAGATCGACGACATCGGCAACGGCGTCAGGCACACCAGCGCTTTCGCGACCCACCATGATGATATCATCGGGCGTAAATCGGGCTGCATAGGCCGAGGTTTCGCTCTTGGTGGTCAGCAGGACAAGCCGGCGGTTTTCCGCACGGCGCCAATCATCGAACTGGGTCCAGCTATTGTGTTCGCGCACCACGGCATGATCGAGATAGTCCAGACCGGCGCGGGCCAGCGTTTTGGGCGAAAACACGAATCCGGTGGGGTGGATGACATGAATGGTTGTCTGCAGACAGGCGCATAGCCGGATCAGCGTACCGGTATTGTTGGCGATGTCAGGTTGATAGAGGGCAAGTTCGACCGGCATCACAATCCCCAGCACGCGAGCGTGGCACAATGCCCGCGATTGCGGGCCTTTGCTGGGTATAGTGTCGCAGTTGGGGGCTGTCACGGTGCGGATCACTGGACAAGCGGATGGGACAGTGCAAAAAGACCGCAACTGACGGGCCGCTTGAGGGTGGTTGGCTGGTGATTCCGCGTATGCGTAATCTGCACCGCCGCTACCGGCCGCGTCTGATGTGATAGTACGGGGAACGGACCTTGGCCACGGAAGCTCAACATTCAACGACACGGCGGGATTTCCTGTTCGTCGCAACCGGCGCAGTGGCAGGCGTTGGTGCTGCGGCAACGGTGTGGCCGCTGATCAATCAGATGAACCCAGATGCCTCGACCTTGGCACTGGCCAGCATCGAGTTTGATATCTCCAACATTCCCGAAGGGCAGTCGGTAACGATTCTCTGGCGCGGTCTTCCGGTGTTTGTCCGGCACCGTACGCCAGCTGAGATTGCCGAAGCCCAGGCGGTTCCGCTGTCGGATCTCAAGGATCCAGCGACCGATGAAGAGCGCACCAAGGAAGGCCACGAGCAGTGGCTGATCATGATCGCCAACTGCACCCATCTCGGTTGCGTTCCGGTCGGTGACTCGGGTGATTTTGATGGCTGGTTCTGCCCATGCCATGGCTCGCACTACGATACAGCCGGCCGCATTCGCAAAGGCCCCGCGCCAAGCAATCTGGTATTGCCGCCTTATGAATTTCTCAGCGATACGCTGGTCCAGATCGGTTAGCAGGGAGCTCCGCGATGTCTGAACATTCGACTTACACGCCCGGCTCCGGTCTCGAGAAATGGCTCGATGAACGTCTGCCGATCATCCGGTTCTCCAAAGAGCACCTGATGGACTTCCCCACCCCGAAGAACCTGAACTATTTCTGGACCTTCGGCGCAATTCTGGTGATGTGCCTGGGTATCCAGATCGTCACCGGCGTTATTCTGGCGATGCACTACACGCCAAATGTCGCCATGGCGTTCGACTCCGTCGAGCACATCCGTCGTGACGTCAATGGCGGCCGCATGATCCAGTCGTTCCACGCTGTGGGCGCCTCGATGTTCTTTGCTGCCGTCTACATCCACATCTTCCGTGGCATGTATTTCGGTTCCTACAAGGCGCCCCGCGAGATCCTGTGGATCCTGGGCGTGCTGATCTTCGTGCTGATGATGGCGACCGCCTTCATGGGCTACGTGCTGCCATGGGGCCAGATGTCTGGCTGGGCTGCGACCGTGATCACCAACATCTTTGCCGCTATCCCAGTTATCGGCACGCCGTTGCTGGAACTGCTGCGCGGTGGTTTCTCGGTGGGTAACCCCACGCTGAACCGCTTCTTCTCGCTGCACTACCTGCTGCCGTTCGTGATTGCCGCCGTCGTGGCGCTGCATATCTGGGCGCTGCACGTGCCGGGCAATAACAACCCGACCGGTGTTGACGTGAAGAGCAGCCGCGACACGCTTCCCTTCCATCCGTACTACACGATGAAGGACGCGTTCGGCATGGTGCTGTTCCTGATCCCGTTTGCCTGGTTCGCGTTCTTCGCGCCCGACATTCTGGGTCATCCGGATAACTACATCCAGTTCAACAGCCAGGTGACGCCTGCTCATATCGTGCCCGAATGGTACTTCCTGCCATTCTACGCGATCCTGCGCGCCATCGACTTCAACATCCTGTTCATCGATTCCAAGCTTGGTGGCGTGATCTTCTTCGGCGGCTCGATCGTGATCCTGTTCCTGCTGCCCTGGCTGGATACCTCCAAGGTGCGTTCGGGCAATTTCCGCCCAATGTTCAAGTGGTTCTACTGGTTGTTCGTGGTGAACTTCGTTGCGCTGACCTATCTGGGCGCGGCGCCGGCCGAGGGCATCTATGTGGTGCTGGCCAAGCTCTGCACGGCGTACTACTTCATCCACTTCATCGTCATCCTGCCTGTGCTTAGCCGCATCGAGAAGCCTCGGCCCCTGCCGACCAGCATCTCGGAAAGCGTGCTTGCCAAGTCGCACGCGTAAGGGAAGGGCAGGAAACATGTTCAATAGAAAAACGCTCCTGGCCACTCTGGCTATCGTTGCCGGCCTCGCCGGTCTGCCAGCCCAGGCTGCAGAAGACGTGATCCACATCGAAAAGCAGAGCTGGAGCTTTGCGGGCATTTTCGGCACCTATGACGAAAACCAGCTTCAGCGCGGTTTTCAGGTGTTCCGCGAAGTCTGTGCCAGCTGCCACGGCGCACGCCTGATCGCGTTCCGCAATCTGGCTGAAGAGGGCGGTCCATCGTTCTCCGAAGAGCAGGTCAAGGCACTTGCCGCCGAATACGAAGTCAACGATCCGGCAGCTGAGGGCGGTACCCGCACAGCGGTTGCAGCCGACCGCTGGCCATCGCCATTTGATACCGAGCAGGACGCTCGTGATGCCAATGGTGGCGCATTGCCCCCGGACTTCTCGGTGCTGGCCAAGGCCCGCGGCGTGCATGACGCCTTCCCGTTCTGGGTATTCAACTACTTCACCGGCTATTCGGAAGGCGGCCCGGATTATATCCACGGCCTGCTCACCGGCTACGAGGAAGAAGCGCCTGAGCACTTCGAACTGCCAGAAGGCAAGTACTACAACCACGCCTTCCCCGGCCACGCGATCGGTATGGCCCCGCCACTGGCGGACGGTCTGCTGAGCTATACGGTTGCCGAAGGCCAGGCTGCTGTGCCCGAAACGGTTGACCAGTACGCCACCGACGTTGCCGCATTCATGATGTGGATGGCCGAGCCGCACCTGGCCGGGCGCAAGCAGACCGGTTTTGTGGTGCTGCTGTTCCTGGTGCTGTTTGCCGGTCTGATGTACGGCACCAAGCGCAAGATCTGGGAAGGTATCGAGCACTAGTTGTTCGACACACCCGAAACGAATTCAAAGGGCCCCAATGGGGCCCTTTGTCGTTTGAGGATGTTCACATTGTCCGCAGGGCCTTGCGATTTTCTTCGCGGGCGGCAATATGGAATGGATCGGTCAGCCAGTTCGGGGGGAGTTCAGATGTCAGCTATTCGTCTTGCAGCCACCGTTGTCGGCGCGGCCATCAGTCTGAGCCGCAATCCTGCTGTGCGCGCCGGCATTGTCGCTGTCGCCAGCAATCCCAAGGCGCGCGAGACAGCCATCAATATCACCCGCTCGGCGGCCTATAATGCGGGCGTTGTCGCCCGGCACGTGGTTGGTCGCCGCCTACCTTAAGTTTCCCACTATCCCAGGTATGCCATGTCGCTCGACCTCAAGGCCCTCGTGCGCACGATTCCGGACTATCCCAAGAAGGGTATCCTGTTTCGTGACATCACCACGCTGATCGAGCATCCGGAGGGGTTCAAACAGAGCGTCGAGCAGATCGCCGAGCGCTACCGTGGGCAGGGTTTCACCCATGTCGCGGGCATTGAAGCGCGCGGCTTCATCTTCGGCGCTGGCGTGGCCATCGCAATGGGTGTGGGCTTTGTGCCGGTGCGCAAGAAGGGCAAGTTGCCCGGCGAGACAATCGGGCAGAACTACGCGCTCGAATATGGCGTGGACACCATCGAAATTCATGCCGATGTGCTGGGCGCCGGCAACAAGGTTCTGCTGGTCGATGACCTGATCGCCACGGGCGGCACGGCCATTGCGGCCGTGGGCCTGTTGCGGCGCACCGGGGCGACGGTCGAGGACGCGGCCTTTGTGATCGACCTGCCCGAAATTGGCGGGGCCGCCAAGCTTGAGGCGGAAGGCGTCACGGTCAATGCACTGATGGCCTTTGAGGGCCACTGAGGCCGGGCCATACGGACGAGAAAAAAGGGCGCCCATCGGGCGCCCTTTTGTTTTAGCTGTCGGTGCGATTGGTCTCGGGCACCGGCTCGATACCCATGTCGGGCTCGTTGCGGGTCTTGTAGAGCGAGTAGAGCACGCCGCCGCCCAGAATGCCCACCGTGACCACCAGCGAGAGCAGGGTGTCGATCTTGATGCCCAGGGGCACCAGGAAGATCTTGATACCCACCAGCACCAGAATGATGGCCAGCGAGGTCTGCAGATAGCGGAAGCGGTTCATGGCCGCTGCCAGGGCGAAGTAGAGTGCGCGCAGGCCCAAAATGGCGAAAATGTTGGAAGTGTAGACAATGAAGGTGTCCTGGGTGACCGCGAAGACGGCGGGCACGGAGTCCACGGCAAACACCAGATCGACGAATTCCACCATGATCAGCGCCACAGCCAGCGGCGTCAGCCAGAGTACGGTCTTGCCGGTCTTGGGGTGGGGCAGGCGCGCGGTAAAGTCGTGGCCGCGCAATTCCTTGGTGATACGGAAATGGGTGGTCAGGAACTTGAATACCGGGTTGCGCTCGATATGGGGTTCGTCGTCCTGGTGGCGGAACATGCGAATGCCGGTGAACACCAGAAAGGCGCCGAACAGGAACAGGATCCAGCTGTACTGATAGACCAGTGCAGCGCCCAGGCCGATCAGGATGGCGCGCAGCACCACCACGCCGATAATGCCCCAGAACAGCACGCGGTGCTGATAGATGCGGGGAATGGACAGGAAGGTGAAGATCGAGGCGATGACAAACATGTTGTCCATCGCCAGCGACTGCTCGATCACATAGGCCGTGTAGAATTCAAGGCCCGATTCAGCGCCGCGCTGCCACCAGACCCAGCCACCAAAGGCCATCGCTATGGCGACATAAAAGCCATACAGGCTCAGGCTTTCGCGCGCGCCGATCTCATGTTCATCCCGATGCAGGATGCCCAGATCAAAGACCAGCAGGCCGATAACGATCGCGACAAACGCGACCCAGAAATATACGGGTGTACCGAGAAATTCACCCATCAGGGCGCTAAGCAGCGTTTCCATCGCCGGACCATCTCCATGTTCGTTTGGAGTGGCTCCGACATCACGACAGCATGCGTTGCTATCGCCAGAGGGGCCCGGCGCCACAGGGGGGATTTAGTGCATCCGCCCAGCAATTCAAGCCCTGAGATGTAAAAAGGTTCAAATCAGCGTGGCGTGCACAGCATGACGATGGCTTCGGTGGTTTCGAGCTGGATGGCCGCACCGAAGCTTGGATCGGGGATGACCCGTCCAGCGGTGATGTTGCGGGCGGTCTTGAGGCCTCCATCATTGAAGCCGACACCATTCTCGTAGCCGGTAATGGTGCCGGTCCCCGAACTGGGATCGCCCGGCGTTGTCGAGGCAAAGCCGTAGACATTGCCATAAATGGTCAGAATGCCCGCCTTGGCGCTGGTGGTGTCGCGACAGCCCCAATTGCCCTCAAAGCTCTGGGCGAGCGTGGGCGTTGCGGTCAGGGCGGTGAGGGCAGCGATAAGGGCGATTCGGCGCATGGGCACACAGTGCCGGGCCGTGGCCCGGCTTTCAAGCGCGGCGTTTGAGCAAGGGCCCCACAATGGGCAGTTTGCTAAGGGCGAGCATGATCTTGAGCTTGAGCGGCATCTTGTAGTCGCGCAATTTCGAGAAGCCGACCAGATCGGCGCGATAGACCAGTTCGCCGTGCTGGTTGAGAGCGGTCAGCTTGTTGAACAGCAGCCCCCAGCCGGGAATGGAGTTCGAGGCGCGCTTGTCGGTGACCACCAGTTCATAGCTGACCGTATCGCCGGGGCGCACCGGGACCTTGAAGTCCATGGAGTTGACGCCGGGAGAAGGCCCCGAGACGCCGGGTTCAAGCCCCATCGCGCGCAGGCGCTCCTCTTCGGCAAACAGGGTGTCCACCATCAGGCGATGGCCGACGCTGACCGTGTGCCAGCCGCTGGCGACCAGCCCGCCGAAATGGCTGTGCTTGGCGGCCTCGGCGTCGAGGTGGAAATATTGCGGATCATAGAGCGTGGCGAAGCGGACAATCTCGTCGGCGTCAAAGGTGTGACTGCCGAGCGGGAAGACCTCGTCGATGATGATATCCTCAAACCAGCGGGTCATGCGGCAACTCCGGGTGTGCGGGTATCAACCAGATTGGCCAGACGCATGCTCATCACCGACGCGCCCTTCTGATTGCGGACATCGAAATCGAGTGTGACGATGCCCCATTGCGGATGGCTCTCGGAGCGGCGCAGGTCGACAATGGTCACCGTGCCGCCAATGGTGTCGTCGACCATGACCGGATTTTTCCACTTCAGATCGGAAAAACCGAGCCCGCCCGCCGAGGCGATCGTGCTCAAGAAGCTGTCCACCAGCATGCGCAGACTGAGCCCGCCGGTCTGCCAGCCACTGGAGGCGAGACCTCCGAGCAGGCTGGCCTTGGCGGCCTTTTCATCGAGATGAAAGGGGAAGGGGTCGAACTCGGTGGCAAAGGTGATGATCATCGCCTTGGTCACTTTGGTGTGGCCCAGATCGATCACCTCGCCAATGGCGAGATCCTCAAAATGGCGGCGGTCTTTGGTGACAGGATTGGTCATTTGCTTGCCCTATACGTCAACGTTCGTTTACCGCCTTTTCTTGTGGCAAGGCAACCCGGTTATCATGCGCCGACCGCCAGTCGCTGGGTGCGGCGCCAGGCCAGCGGGGGCATGCCGCGCTTGCGACGGAAGGTCTTGGCCAGATAGTTTGCGTCAGCAAAGCCGGTGGCGCCCGCAATGGCGCCCACGCTCATGTCGGTGGCGAGCAGCAGTCGTTCAATACGCTCGATACGCCGGCTGAGGACAAAATCGGAGGGGGAGCTTCCAGTCGCCTGGCTGAACTGGCGCACAAAATGAGCGCGGCTCATTTCGGCGATCAGGGCAAGCCGCTCGACCTGCAGCGGTTTAGTCAGATTGGCCTCGATATGGCCAACAACCCGGGCAATGGCAGGGGGCAGGGCCTGCGCAGGGGCGGCATTGGCCGCGAAGACGCCGTCATGCAGCGCCGCCATGGCCGCATAGGTGGCGCTGGAGGCTTCGCCGGGGGTGATGTCGGGGCGATCGATCAGGATCAGGCAGGCCGCTGCCAGTCGATCAATGACCGGGCCGGGCAGGGTGGAGACCGGCCCGGCCGCGTCGATGATCTCGCGGGCCAGCCGCAATGCTTCGCGCCCGTTGAGCACCATCCAGAAATACTGCCAGTGCTGGCCGCGTTCGAGCCAGTAGCGATGGGCATGGGGCAGGCTGAGCACCATGGTCTGGCCCGGCGTCAGCCGGTAATGGGTGCCCGCGAAGTCGAGCCGCCCCTCTCCCTCCAGCGTGTGCTGAATGACGATGAAAGGCGCGTCGCCACGCTGCTGGCCATCCCAGGAATAAACCTCGTTGAACCGCTGTTCATAGCCGGCGCCAATGGCCATGCAATGCAGCGGCACGGCGCTCTTGGGCAGCGTCAGGCCGCGCACCTTATGGCCATATTCAATCAGTTCAGTGAGCACAAAATTACCCGCAATCGCACAAGCTTTCTCTATCAGAAAAGTGTTCGCAGAGCTAGCAATGAAGGCAAGAAGACGCCATTGCGGATCACGCGGGGAGGATATTCATGTCATTCAAAGTTACCGTCATCGGGGCCGGCTCGATCGGCTTCACCAAGACGCTTATTTCGGATCTGCTCAAGGTGCCTGAATTTGTCGGCTGCGAGTTCGCCCTGACCGATATCAATCCGGCCAATCTGGATATGGTCAGACAGGTCATTGAGACCATCGTGTCGGTGAACAAGCTGCCAGCCAAGGTGACGGCGACCACCGACCGCCGGGCGGCGATCACCGGCGCGCGCTACATCATGAGCTGCGTTCGGGTGGGTGGGCTTGAGGCGTTTGCCAGCGATATTTCAATCCCGCTCAAATATGGCGTGGACCAGTGCGTGGGCGACACGATCTGTGCGGGCGGCATTCTCTATGGTCAGCGCAATATTCCGGTGATCCTTGATTTCTGCAAGGACATCCGTGAGGTGGCCGAGCCCGGTGCCCTGTTCCTGAACTATGCCAACCCAATGGCGATGAACACCTGGGCTGCCGAAGCCTATGGCGGGGTCAATGTTGTGGGTTTGTGCCACGGCGTGCAGCATGGCGCCTCCCAGATCGCCAAGGTGCTGGGCATTGAAGAGCACGAACTCGACTATGTGTGCGCGGGTATCAATCACCAGACCTGGTACACCGAAATTCGCGCCAAGGGCCGCACGGTCGAGGCTGACGAACTGCTCGCCGGCTTTGAGGCGCACCCGGTCTATTCCAGGCAGGAAAAGGTGCGGATCGACGTGCTCAAGCGTTTCGGGTTCTATTCCACCGAGTCCAACGGGCATCTGAGTGAATATCTGCCATGGTATCGCAAGCGGCCCGAGGAAATCAGCCGCTGGATCGACATGAGCGACTGGATCCACGGCGAGACGGGCGGCTATCTGCGCTACTCGACCGAGCGTCGCAACTGGTTTGAAACCGATTTTCCGATGTTCAAGGAACAGGCCAACAAGCCGCTGAGTGAGCACAAGCGCACCAGCGAGCATGCCAGCCACATCATCGAGGCCATCGAAACCGGCCGGGTCTATCGCGGTCACTTCAACCGCCGCAATAACGGCATCATCACCAATCTGCCTGATGATGCGATCATTGAGAGCCCGGGCTATGTCGACCGCTTCGGTATCAACATGATTGAGGGGATCACGCTGCCGACGGCCTGCGCGGCGACCTGCTCGGTGTCGGTCTCGGTACAGCGGCTGTCGGTCGAGGCTGCGATGACAGGCAATGTCGATACGCTCAAGCTGGCCGTGCTGCACGATCCGCTGGTGGGGGCCATCTGCACACCCGACGAAGTGTGGGCCATGGTAGACGAAATGCTCGTAGCGCAGGCGGAGTGGTTGCCTCAATATGCCCATGCGGTTCCTGCTGCCAAGGCGCGTGTGGCCAAGTCGACAGTCAAGACGCGGGACTGGGATGGCGCTGCGCGCAGGCGGGTGCGCTCGGTTGAGGAACTGCGTGAAGTTACCGGCGGGCATCACTGAAGGTTGATGATGCCTTCCTCCCGAAAACGGACGCCCTTGTGGCGTCCGTTTTTCGTTTTTTGTGGCACGAAATCTTGTGGCCGCAGGCATTGCATGGGATGAGTTCGCAGCGACTGCCACTCAGGCGAGCCTGAAAGGACGTGCGGTCGGGTCGCGCCGTCAGACTATGCTGTCCAAAAATGCGCTCTACGAGCAGCGGACTTTGAAAATTTCCATGCTGGCCACCGTCGTGGGGGCCACACTCAGCATTGTCTTTGGCCTGTGGGCCGCTTCGCGTTCTATTGTCTTTGATGGTTTTTACGAGCTGATCGACGCGGTCATGACGGCCATGGCACTGCTGGTCGTGCGGCTGATCGCGCGCGGCAATGATGACCGGTTCCAGTTTGGCTATTGGCACCTGGAAACCATCATGGCGCTGCTGAACGGCTCGATCCTGCTGTTTGCCTGCATCTACGCGTTCATCGACGGGCTCAGCGGCATTCTGGCGGGCGGTCGTGTCGTGCAATACGGCTTTGGCGCGATCTTCGTGTCGGTCACCGGGCTGGGCAGTTTCGTGATGTATCTGATCACTGCCAAGGCGGCGCGGCAGACCCGCTCGCAGCTGCTGCATATCGACTCGCGCTCGTGGTTGATGGGGGCCTTGCTCAGCCTGGGCCTGACCATCAGCTTTGCCAGCGCCTGGCTGTTGTCGCATAGCGATGAAGCTGCGCTGACTGCCTATGTCGATCCGGCCATTCTGATGGTGATTGCCGTGGTGTTGGCGCCGTTCCCGGTGCGCACCGTGATGCGGGCGGGGCGGGAGTTTCTGATCATCGCTCCCAGCGGGCTGAACGAGCAGGTGCATGCGATTGTCGAGGCCGTGGCAGCCAGGCACGGCTTTATCGATCACAGCTCTTATGTGCGCCAGTTCGGGCGCCAGCAGTTCATCGAGATCGGATTGGTGGCGGCCTCTGGCAGCGATACGCGCTCATTTGATGAGCTTGATGCCATTCGCAATGAGATCGCAGCGGGTCTGGGACGTTCGGGGCCGGGCTATTGGCTGTCGGTGGATTTTACCGCCGACAAGAGCTGGCTGTAAAAGCGTTCCGGCCCCGCAGTTTGCACTGCGAGGCCAGATCGGGGAGGAAAGCTTAGGCGACGCGCTGTTTGCGCGGACCCTGGGTCCAGTCGGGCAGCCAGGTACCGTGGGCCTCGATCAGATCATCGACCACGTTCCAGATCTGCTCGAGATCAAGCTCGGCTGCGGTGTGCGGATCCATCATGGCGGCATGATAGATGTGCTCGCGTTTTTCTTCCATCAGCGCCCGGACGGTGAGTTCCTGCACGTTGATATTGGTGCGCATCAGGGCGGTCAGTTGCGGCGGCAATTCACCGATATAGGTGGGCTGCAGGCCATTGTCGTCGACCAGGCATGGCACTTCGACCGCGGCATTGTTGGGCAGGCTGGTGATGACGCCGTTATTGCGCAGATTGCCGTAGATCACCGAAGGCTCGCCGGTCCAGACCGAGTTGACGATGGAGGAGGCGTATTCCTTGGACTGGGCCACCTCGATGCGGTCGGCTTTGCGATAGTCCTCGGAGGTCTTCTTCCACTTGGCGATCTGCTCGATGCAACGCTTGGGATATTCGTCGAGCGGAATGCCGAATTTCTCGATCAGGTCCTCGCGGCCTTCCTTGATGAAATAGGGCGTGTATTCGGCGAAGTGCTCGGAGCTTTCGGTGACGAAATAGCCCAGCCGCGTCATCATCTCATAGCGCACCTTGTTGGGGCAGCGCGGGTTCCAGCCGGGCTTGGGCGCACGGCCTTCGGCATAGGCGCGGTGCAGCTCGGGATAGAGATCCTTGTAGGAGCCGTCGGCCTGACGGTGCTCGAACTTGAGATAGAAGGCCATGTGGTTGATGCCGGCCGAGCGGTAGCGGATTTCCTCGTAGGGAATGTTGAGGTCGTGGGCCAGTTCCATGGCCGTGCCCTGCACGGAGTGGCAGAGGCCGACCTGCTTGATGGTGGGGTATTTCTCGGCAATGGCCCAGGTGTTGATGGCCATCGGGTTGACGTATTGCAGCATGATCGCGTCGGGTGCGACCTGCAGCATGTCTTCGCAGATGCTCCACAGATGGGGCACGGTACGCAGCCCGCGCATGATGCCGCCCACGCCCAGCGTATCGGCAATGGTCTGGCGCAGATTGTACTTTTTGGGCACATCGAAATCGATGACCGTGGACGGCTCATAGCCGCCGATCTGGAAGCAGACGACGACGAAATTGGTGCCATCAAGCGCCTGGCGCTGGTCGGCGAAGGTCTCGACAGTGGCTGACACGCCCAATGTGGCAATCAGCTTTTTGGCGATGATTTCGCTCTCTTCGAGCCGGGTGGGGTTGATGTCCATCAGGCGGATGGTGGCACCAGCCAGAGCGGGGCGCTGCAAAATATCGCCCACGATGTTTTTCATGAACACGGCCGAACCGGCGCCGATGAAAGTGATTTTTGGATTTGCCATGAAGGAATGCTCCGAGAGGTTAGGCGGCAATTTCGAATGCGGCGCGGACGAGCCGGGCCGTATATTCGGTTTGGGGGGTGGTCAAGACGTCGGCCACCGGCCCCTGTTCGACGATCTGGCCATTCTGCATCACCATGACGCGGTGGCAGAGGGCGCGAACGACTTTGAGGTCGTGGCTGATGAAGAGGTAGCTGAGGCCTTTTTCGTCCTGCAGCTTGCGCAGCAGATCGATGATCTGGGCCTGAACCGACAGATCAAGCGCTGAGGTGGGTTCATCGAGCAGGATGAATTCGGGCTCCAGCGCAATGGCCCGGGCAATGGCGATACGCTGGCGCTGGCCGCCGGAAAACTCATGCGGGAAGCGGTTCAGGATGGTGTCGGGCATGCCCGCATCGACCAGGGCCTGGCGCACGCGGTCGACCCGTTCGCGGGTATTGGCGCCGATGTGATTGACGATCAGCCCTTCCTCGATGATCTGGCGGATCGACATGCGCGGGTTCAGGCTGGCGAAAGGGTCCTGGAACACGATCTGCATGCGGCTGCGCAGCGGGCGCATGCCATTGCGGTCCTTGTCGTGAATGGGCTCGCCATCAAAGAAGATCTGCCCGCCCTGATTGCCGATCAGCCGGATCAGCGCCTGGCCGAAGGTGGTCTTGCCCGATCCGCTTTCACCGACAATGCCCAGGGTTTCGTGGCGCATCAGGGTGATGTCGAGATTGTCGACGGCCTTGAGCTCGAAGAAGTCGGGCTTGAAGAAGCCGCCGCGCTTGAGCGTGAAGCTGACCTTGACGTTCTTGCCTTCGAGCACCGTTTCGTGGGCACCTTCGACCAGCGGCAGGGCCGTGCCCTTGGGCTCGGATGCCAGCAAATGCCGGGTATAGGCATGCTGGGGATTGGCAAACAGCGCCTCGGTGGCATTGTGCTCCTGCACCCGGCCATTCTGCATCACATAGACGTAGTCGGAAAACTGGCGAACAATGGTCAGGTCATGGGTGATCAGGATCACCGCCATGCCGTATTTGTCCTTGAGCCCGTCGATCAGGTGCAGGATCTGGGCCTGCACGGTGACGTCGAGCGCGGTGGTGGGTTCGTCGGCAATCAGCACATCGGGGCGATTGGCCAGGGCCATGGCGATCATGACGCGCTGGCGCTGCCCGCCCGAGAGCTGGTGCGGATAATTGTTCAGGCGTGCCTTGGGTTCGGGGATCTGCACTTCCTCGAGCAGGGCCTCGGCCTTTTTCATGGCGTCGGCACGGCTCATGCGGTTGTGCAGATGGATGATCTCGCACAGCTGCTGGCCGATGGTATAGACCGGGTTGAGCGAGCTCATGGGCTCCTGGAAGATCATCGCCAGATCATTGCCGCGCAGCTTGCGCATGCCGCGATCGTCCATGGTCACGATGTTCTTGCCCGACAGGGTGATCTGGGTCTCGGGCAGGATCGTGGCGCGCTTGGTCAGCAGCTTCATCAGCGTGCGGGCGGTGACGGATTTGCCCGAGCCGCTCTCGCCGACCAGCGCGATGGTCTCGCCCTTGTGCAGCTGGAAGGAAACGTCGCGCACGGCGTTGACGGTGCCGCCCTCGACCTTGAAATTGACGCCGATATTGCGGGCATCCAAAATCAGTTCGCGGCCGTGGTCACCCAGATCGTGGCGTTCATCGGCAACAGGCGTGAAGTGGTTTTCGCTCATGAGCCTGCTCCTCAATAGGGGTCGATGGCGTCGCGCAGACCGTCGCCCAGCGCATTGAATGCGAAGACGGTGATCAGCACGAAGATGACGGGGCTCAGGATCCAGGGGTAGGAACCGATGACCGAGAAGGTGCCGGTATCCTGCAGCATCAGGCCCCATGAGATCAGCGGGGGTTTGACTGCAAAGCCCAGGAAACCCAGGAAGCTCTCAAGCAGCACCACGGTGGGCACCGCCAGGGTGATCGAGACGATGATGTGGCTGAGCACGTTGGGCAGGATGTGGCGGGTGATGATGCGGCTATCGGTGGCGCCCACGGCGATCGCCGCGCGAACATAATCGATGCGTGCCAGCGACAGGGTCTTGCTGCGCACTTCGCGGCTCAGCTGCGCCCAGCCCAGCACCGCCATGACAAAGATCACGAAGGTGAGGAACACGTTGGAGGGTGCAGTCACCGGGATCAGTGAGGTCAGGGCGAGATAGAGCGGCAATTGGGGGAAAGCGAGGACGAACTCGACGAAGCGCTGCACCCAGTTGTCGAGCCTGCCGCCAATATAGCCCGAGGTGATGCCCACCAGGGTGCCCACAATGGTGGTGATGGTGACCACGGCCAGAGCGATCATCAGCGAGATACGCGAACCGATTATGCCGCGCGAGAGGATGTCGCGCCCAAACTTGTCGGTGCCCAGCAGCTGGATTGGGCGTCCATCGGTGGAGCCGAAGAAGTGGATATTGGCCGGAATGAACCAGAGCAATCTGTACTCGTGACCGGTGACGAAGAAACCGGTCGGGGTCGGATTGTCCTTTTCCAGACCCGTCAGGGGCTGGAAGGTGATGGGGTCGAATTCGCCGGTATCGCCGATCGGATAAACCCATGGGACCAGGCTGAAATTGCCATCCGGGTCCTCAAAGGCAACGACGTCGGGCTGGGCAAAGGGAAGGTTGGGCTCCTTGGGGTCCATGGGCGCAAAGAAGTCGGCGAACACCGAGACCACCAGCAGGGTGATGACCAGCACCAAACCGATCATGCCCATGGTGGAGCGGCGGAAACGGCGCCAGACCAGCGTGGCATAGCCTTCGCTGCCCGCACCGAAGCGGGTGAGCACAGGTGGCTGTTCGATGGCTTCATCGGCGCCGGTTGGCATGGGGCCGCCGCCGGCGTCAGGTGGCAATGGAATGGAAGAGCGGGTTTCAGTCTTGGTCATTCTGCTGCTCCCCCCAGGCGAACGCGCGGATCAAGGGCGACCAGCAGGATATCGGAAATGATATTGCCGATGATCAGGGTGACGGCCAGCACCAGCATGAAGGTGGCTGTGACGAACACGTCGCCCACGCCCATGGATCCGACAATGGCGGGGCCCACAGTGGCCAGACCGAAGACGATGGCCACTTCGATTTCGCCGGTGAGCATGTAGGGCAGTACCACGCCCTGATAGGCGACCAGCGGGTGCAGGGCATTGGGCACGGCGTGCTTCATGATCACTGCGGATTCAGGCAGACCCTTGGCGCGGGCGGTCTCGACATACTGGCTGTTGAGCACGTCGAGCAGATTGGCCCGCATGACGCGCATATTGTAGGCCAGCCCGCCAAAGGTGGCGATGAAGATCACCGGCCAGATGTGCTGCAGCAGATTGACGAACTTGTCCCAGCTCCAGGGCGCGCCGCCATATTTGGCCGAGAAGAACATGCCGACTTCCGAAACATTG
The DNA here is from genome assembly GCF_018334155.1 of Devosia litorisediminis. Taxonomy (NCBI): domain Bacteria; kingdom Pseudomonadati; phylum Pseudomonadota; class Alphaproteobacteria; order Hyphomicrobiales; family Devosiaceae; genus Devosia; species Devosia litorisediminis. The sequence continues at coordinate 463,822 of NZ_JAGXTP010000001.1, forward strand.
AGCCGGAAGACGAGGAAATACAGAATGATGATGGCCAGCAGGAAGCGGGGGATGGTCATGCCCAGAAAGGAGATGATGCCCAGCCCGGTATCGACCCAGCTATACTGGCGGGTGGCGGCGATGATGCCCAGGCCGATGCCGAGCACCGAGGCCAGGATATGGCAGGTCAGCGCCAGCATGATGGTGGCGGGCAGCCGCTCGGCGACCACGTTGCCCACAGGCTTGTTGTAGTACAGCGAGTGACCGAAATCGAAGCGGGTGACGATGCCGGTGATCCAGCGGAAATACTGCACGACGAGCGGATCGTTGAGCCCATTGGCCTCGCGATAGATCTCGGCCTGGGCCTCAGCCAGATCAGGCTGCACGCCGCCCTGATTGATCAGCATGGAGCGGATATAGTCCGCATAGTCGCCCGGAGGCGCCTGGATGATGGCGAAGGTCACCACGCTGAGCAGGATCAGCAGGGGGATCGCGCCCAGAATTCGCATGGAAAGAAATCGGATCATGGCCGCAAGCCTTTATCGAGGGAGGCAGGGGGACGGGTCCCCCTGCCGGAGTTCAATGCACGAAGAATGGACTACATCGCGCCGTCCGAACCGGGCGCGCCCGGCAGGGTCTCAGGATGCAGCTCGTGATCGCCCTGCTTGTCCTCAGGCACATACACACGCTCGCGGATGATGTTGTCTTCGGCCCAGTTGAACATGAAGATCGGGGCACCTGCCGGGATATTGGCAAAGCGCTTGTTGATGATCAGGGCGCCTGGGTATTGGGTCAGACCCACCGTGTAGACATTCTCGGTGTACAGCTTCTGGTAGGTCTTCATCAGCTCGGCGCGTTCGGCGGCGTCGGAGGTGTTGATGAAGGCATTGACCGTATCGACCAGCTCGGCCTCGAAGGGCAGCAGATCAACCGAGCCATCGGTTCCGGCGCGGTGGAAGTAGCTGGTGCGCGGACCGGTTGGGGCGAGTGCTGCGGTACCCTGCACCACCGAGACCAGTTCACTGCCCTGACGGCGCACGTGCCAGTCGAACTGACCGGATTCCTGCATGTCGTCACGGGCGGTGCCCTGCTGGAAGTTGGCAATCACACGCAGACCAAGCGGCTCCATCATGGCGATGACGCCTTCAGCGAGGCTGGTGTCAGTGCCATAATCGGTGTTGGCCAGCAGCGTGATTTCCACGTCATCCCCACCTTCGGGGAAGTTGCGGATGCCATTGCCGTCCGTATCGGTCAGGCCCAGGCCGTCGAGCAGTTCGCCGGCAGCTTCGAGATTGTACGGATAGTAGGTGGTGGACGCCTTGTCGTAATAGGCGGTACCGGCATAGAGGCCGCCGGGATAGATGGCGGTGAACGGACCACGCACCAGGGAGTCGCCCAGACGCTGACGATCAACGGCGATCGAGATTGCCTTGCGGAAATCGAGATTGCGGTTGAGTTCGCGCACGGACTGAGCGCGGTCATCGGGTTCGCCCCAGCCATTGGCTGACAGGTTCATCTCAAGTGTGTAGCCGATGGTGCGGGCACCAAACTGCAGGCGGGCTGGTGCGGTGTCTTCAGCAGAGCGCTTGAGGGCTTCCACGAAGCTTTCAGCCTGTTCGAGGTTGGAGAAATCGCCCGAACCGGCCACGGCCTGAACGTCACGATCGGCCCATGTCGACAGGCGATAGTGCATTTCGTTGAGGTAAGGCAGCTGATTGCCGGCCTCGTCGACCTTCCAGTAATAGGGGTTGCGGCGCATCACCACGATATCGTCGGGGCGGTACTCAACCGGCACCCAGGCACCCATCACCGGAATGTTCATATATTCGGGCGGGAAGGCGTTCTTGTACTGCTCATAGGTGTTGTCGGAATAATTCGGATGCTCTGGCCGCAGGATATGGGCCGGGCCGGGGCAGAACGTGCCATAGGCCATGGCGTACAGGTACTGCTCCGGGCGGGATTCCTGGAATGTCCACTTGATGGTGTAGTCATCTACCGCTTCGAGCGTGGTGCCGGGACCAAAGGTTTCCGGCGTTGCGCCATTGAGCGGGGAGACGTTGGAATCGAGCACATTGTCGTTCCAGTAGAACATCACGTCGTCAGAGGTGAAGGGCTCGCCATCCGACCATTTTGCGCCTTCGATCAGGTGCATGGTCAGCTCATGGCCGTCTTCGGACCATTCCCAGCTCTTGGCCAGATTGGGCAGTGGCGACAGTTCGTCCGCCTTGACCTCAAACAGCGGACCAGTGCGGGTCAGACACTCTGACATGCCGATATCAATGCCGCCCCAGCCCTGGGACTGACCACCGATATAGTTCCAGCCTTCAGGCCGCCCGCCAATGACATGGCGCATGGTGTCGCCGTAAACGCCCGTGCCGTCGGGCATGTTGGCGGTCTTGTAGACCATGGGCTCCTTGGGCAGGCGCTCGGCGACGGGCGGCAGGGTGCCGGCATCGACATATTTCGAGGTGACCCAGGCAGGCTCGTGATATTCGGGCAGCGCCTTGTATTCGAGAATGTCAGAAATGCTGACGAAGACCGGTTCGCTCTGTGCTGCGAATGCCGGGGGATCGGGCAGTTCGCCCGTCAGGTCCTGGGCCTGTACCGCCATCAGCGAGACGCCCAGCATCAGTCCAGCCCCACCAAGGGCCATTGCATGTTTTCTCATAAGACCTCCTACGGCAGGGGGCTGGCATTGATTGCCGGCGCCGGACGCTCCCTTCCGACTTCTTCCTCTGCTCGGCCAAAAGCGTACGCCTTGCCAGATGTGAAGCAATCCGGAATGATAGAGACTTATTCCGGTTTCCTAAGAAGTGCGCTGATAAGTATGACTGTTGATATTGCCGTACGTACGCCAAATCCGCGTGAGCGCGCGCCGCGACCGACCCCGCGTCCGGATCGCAGCTTCTACGCCTCGGGCAAAGCGTTCGGGCGGTTTGGCATCCGTTCATTTCCCCCGCAGATCATGCCCTATGCCCATACCCACGGGCATATCGAGTTCAACTGGCTGACCCAGGGCAGCATGGATTATGTGTTCGATGGCGGGGCAGTTTCGGTGCAGGCGGGGCGGCTGGTGGCCTTCTGGGCCGGCATTCCCCATCAGACCATCGGCCTGAGCCCGGATAGCGCGGAAGGTCGTCAGCTCAATATCTACCTGCCCATGGATGCTTTTCTGGAGATGCCGCAGCTGGGCCGGCTGACGGAAACCCTGATGGGCGGTGGGGTCATTCAGCTCAATCCCGATTGCATTGGCCTGGAAACGCTGGACCGCTGGCATCAGGACTATCGTAGCGGCAATGCCTTGCGGACCGAGATCGTGCGGGCCGAGATCGGTACCATGTTCCGTCGGGCCGCCATCACCGGCTGGGACACGCTGCTGCCGGCATGGGTGGAGGGGGCTGGGTCGCGCACCCGCACCGGGTCACCCGTGCGCTATGTGGTGCGCATGGTGCGCCATATCGTGGAGAACATCACCGATCCGCTCAGCGCTGACAGTATTGCCAAGGTGGTGGGGCTGCACCCCAATTACGCCATCAACCTGTTCACCAAGGTGATGCATATCTCGGTGCAGAAATTCGTCATCCGCATGCGCCTGATCCGCGCCCGTAGCCTGCTGTTCGACGGCAGCCTGTCGATCGCCAATGTCGCCTTCCAGTCGGGCTTTGTGAGCCAGACCCAGTTCTACGAACACTTCCGCAAGGCCTATGGCATGACCCCAAGCCAGATGCGCAAGGATACCATTGAGGGCTAGTGCGGCGTCAGGACGTAGCGGTGGGTGGCGTATTCTTCGGTGAGCTTCTCAAAACCCAGATGCACATAGAAGGCAAAGGCTGCCTCGGGCGCATTGGTGTTGAGATAGTCGAAATTGCGGGCCGCATCGTGCTGGATCGCGGCAATCAGGCGCTGCCCGATGCCCTGCTTGCGATGATCCTCGGCAACATAGAGATAGCGGACGCGGCCAGCGCGCAGATGGGGATCGTAGGGATCCACATTGCGCCCGCAGGTTCCCACCAGCGTGTCGCCGTCCCAGGCCCCCAGCATGATCTCGCCGGGGCGCGCAAAGACATTGGCGCCGGAGCGCCAATTCTCCTGGAAGTGGACCAGCATGAGATGCCCGCCCGCTTTGCTTTCAGCCAGAAGCCGACTGAAACCAGCCGCGTCAGGCGCGACTGGCGCGAGCGTGAACACCGTTAGGTATTGAACTTGAACAGCATGACGTCGCCATCCTTGACGACGTATTCCTTGCCTTCATCGCGGGCCTTGCCCGCTTCCTTGGCCGGGACTTCACCCCCCAGGGTGACGAAGTCGTCAAAGGCGATGGTCTGGGCACGGATAAAGCCGCGTTCAAAATCGGAGTGGATGACGCCGGCAGCGGCCGGAGCCTTGTCGCCCTTGTGGATGGTCCAGGCGCGTGATTCCTTGGGGCCGACCGTGAAATAGGTCTGCAGGCCGAGCAGGTCGTAGGCTTCGCGGATCAGGCGGTTGAGGCCAGCCTCATCCAGTCCCAGCGATTCGAGATATTCAGCGCCTTCCTCGTCGGGCAGCTGGGCGAGCTGGGATTCGATCTCGGCGGAGATCACCACCACACCGGCGTCGTGCGCCTTGGCGTAGTCCTCGACCAGCTTGCTCATCGCATTGCCGCTGGCGGCCGAGCCTTCGTCGACATTGCAGACATAAAGCGCGGGCTTTGATGTCAGCAGCTGCAGTTCCTGGAAGGCCTTTTCTTCCTCGGCATCGCGCTTGACGAAGCGGGCGGACTTGCCGTCGCGCAGCAGGGCCAGCGAGCGGTCGACCAGCTCAAGGGTGATCTTGGCATCCTTGTCGCCCTGCTTGGCCTTCTTTTCGAGGCCATTGCGGCGCTTTTCGAGGCTTTCCAGATCCGCCAGCATCAGCTCGGTCTCGACCACTTCGGCGTCCGCGAGCGGGTCGACCTTGTTGGAGACGTGGATGACATTGCCGTCTTCAAAGCAGCGCAGCACATAGGCGATGGCGTCGCATTCGCGGATATTGGCGAGGAACTGGTTGCCCAGGCCTTCGCCCTGGCTGGCACCCTTCACCAGACCGGCGATGTCGACAAAGCTCATGCGGGCGGGCAGGACGTTGATCGACTTGCCGATCTCGGCGAGCTTGTAGAGCCGCGGATCGGGCACCGAGACTTCGCCCACATTGGGTTCAATGGTGCAGAACGGGAAATTGGCGGCCTGGGCGGCAGCGGTGCGCGTGAGCGCATTGAAGAGGGTCGACTTGCCGACGTTCGGCAGACCGACGATGCCCATCTTGAAACCCATGGGGAAAGCTCCGGAATTTGTTAGCCTTCACTTCGTTCGGATGGGCAAAGATGTCAATGCATAGCGGCGTGCCGCTATTGGGCGCTGATGGGCCAAGACCGCTTGTCGGATCGGCCAATGCGCCCTATTAACGCTAACATTCTAGTTCTTCCCACCACACTATCGTCGGAGGTGCCGCATGGCCCTTTTCCTCAATCTGGTCATTCTGGCCGCCCTGATCGCCGCTTTTGCGTGGTGGTATTACCGCGGTCGTCATATGGGCGCGTTCAAGCCCGCCTTCGGTTCGGCGCCTGAAATTCCCAAGGCCAAGCCGCAGGGCGCCATGCCCATGCTGAAAATGCCGACCGCCAAGGGCTGGGCGCCGGGTGAAAAGCCGATCGCTGCGCCTGGTCTGAAGGTCACGCCCTTTGCGACCAATCTCAAGCATCCGCGCTGGGCCTATGTGTTGCCCAATGGCGACGTGCTGGTGGCCGAGTCGTCCTCGCTGCCTTCCACGGTAAGCAATATTCGCGACTATGCGATGAACCGCGTGATGAGCCGCGCCGGGGCCACGCGCCCCAGCGCCAACCAGATCACCCTGCTGCGCGACGCCGATGGCGATGGCGTACCGGAAATCCGCGAGGTCTTCCTCAAGGATCTCAGCCAGCCCTTCGGCATGGCTCTGGTGGGCGATCAGCTCTACATCGGCAATACCGACAGCGTGATGGCCTTCCCCTATGAGACGGGCCAGACCAGGATCACCGCGCCCGGCCGCAAGCTGATGGAAATGAAGCCCGGTGGCCACTGGACGCGCAATCTGCTCGCCAATGCCGATGGCACCAAGCTCTATGTGGCTGTCGGCTCGCAGAGCAATATTGGCGAGAATGGTCTGGAGGCCGAAGAAGGCCGCGCCTGCATTTTCGAACTTGATCTGGTCACCGAGAAGCACCGTGAATTTGCCGGCGGCCTGCGCAATCCGGTTGGCATGGCCTGGGAGCCGACCAATGGCTTGCTGTGGACCGTGGTCAATGAACGCGACGGGCTGGGCGATGAAACCCCGCCTGATTACCTGACCTCGGTCAAGGATGGCGGCTTTTATGGCTGGCCCTTCAGCTATTGGGGCCAGACTGTTGATGATCGCGTGCCCCAGAACCCGGCCAAGGTGGCCAGCGCCAGTGCGCCCGATTATGCGCTGGGCGGTCACACGGCCTCGCTGGGCCTGTGCTGGTTGCCCGAGAACACGCTGCCAGGCCTGCCTGCGGGCATGGTGATTGGTCAGCATGGCTCGTGGAACCGCTCCAAGCTGAGCGGCTACAAGTTCATTCTGGTGCCATTTGCAGATGGTCACCCCCAGGGTGCGCCGATTGATCTGTTGACCGGGTTCCTGGCCGATGACGAGAAGTTCTCGCGCGGTCGCCCTGTCGGCGTGGCGCTGGCCAAGGATGGCGCGCTGCTGGCGGTTGACGATGTCGGCGATGCTGTCTGGCGTGTGACTGCCGGCTGATCGAGCTGCCTGACATGTTGAATTCGCGGCGCGTCAGTTTCGACTGGCGCGCCGTTTGTTTTTTCAGTCGCCCTTGAACAGCTTTTTGAGCATGTCGGCCATCGGGCCCGATTTGGGCACTGCCGCCTGCGGGGCGGCCTGACGCGCCTGTCGCACATGGCTCTGGGCCTTGGGTGCGGATTTCGGCTCGGCCTGGGGCGCAGCCTTCGCCTCGGCTTTGGGGGGCGGCTCCTGATTGGCCTGGATCGCCAGGGCCAGCTTGTTCATGAAGCCGGCATCATCGCCCTTGATGAGCAGGTCGACATGCTTGCCAATGGCGTCGAGCAGCGGATCGAGCCAGTTCTGGTCCGCCTTGGCGAAATCGCCCAACACGTGGTGGGTGACGTATTCCTTGCCCGGATGACCAATGCCAAGCCGGACGCGCTTGTAGTTAACCCCGATCTGGGGGTCGATGGAGCGCAGGCCGTTATGGCCGCCATTGCCGCCACCAATCTTGACCCGCACCTTGCCCGGCGCCAGATCGAGCTCGTCATAGAGCACGATGACGTCGGCGGGATCGATCTTGTAGAATTTGGCAACCTGCTGAACGCTGTCGCCCGAGCGGTTCATGAAGGTCTGCGGCTTGAGCAGAATAACCTTCTCGCCGCCGATATTGCCCTCGGCAAGGCTGCCGGAGTGCTTGGAGCGAAACTGGGTAATGGAATGGGCGCGTGCTATCGCGTCGAGCGCCATGAAGCCGATATTGTGGCGGTTACCCTGATACTGGTTGCCCGGATTGCCCAGGCCGACAAGCAGTTTCATCACTCACTCCAGAAAACGAAAGAGGCGACCCGAAGGCCGCCTCGAACTTGTAGCAGAAAGTCAGCGGGACGATTACTCGGCCTCAGCTTCGCCTGCAGCATCTTCGGATTCTTCAGCGCCGTCATCGCCAGCGGACTTCAGAGCCGATGGAGCAACGATGGTGGCGATGGTGAAATCGCGATCGGTGATGGTCGGCGTCACGTTCTTGGGCAGGGTCACTGCCGAGATGTGAACCGAGTCGCCGATATCGAAACCGGTCATGTCGACGGTGATCTCTTCAGGGATCGCGTCGGCAGGAGCCGAGACTTCAACGGTGTGGCGCACAACATTGAGTGTGCCGCCGCGCTTGAGGCCCGGGCTGGCTTCTTCGTTGATGAAGTTCACGTGCACCTGAACGGTCAGGCGAGTGCCCTTGCCAACGCGCAGGAAGTCGACGTGGATCGGGAAGTCCTTGACGGGATCAAGCTGGTAATCGCGCGGGATCACGGTGTGCTTGGTGCCGTCCACATCCAGCTCGAGGACGTGGGAGAGGAAACCGCCAGCGTAGATGAACTTGTGCGCATCTTTGTAAGCGAGGGAGACGGTAACAGGAGCCTTCTTGTCACCGTAGATAACTGCAGGAACGAGTCCCTGACGACGCAGTTCGCGAGCGGCCCCCTTGCCAACTCCGTCACGCGCCTGTGCCTTGAGCACTTTAGCTTCAGCCATGGAAATATCCATTCTGGTTGGTGTATGCGTCACTACAACAGCATACGCGCCCGTCCTCCAGGGGTGACGAGCGCTTCATGGCGGCGGCTATAGCCCAAAGCGGGACCCTGAGCAAGCAGGAACGCTGGTTTGCCGCGTGTTTGAGTCAGATAGGAGCGCTTGGCGAGCGCTTTAGTCGAACAGGCTCGAAACGCTCTGTTCGCTGGCTGTGCGGGCAATGGCTTCGCCGATCAGCGGGGCAATGGCGAGCCGGCGGATATTGCCGGCCTGACGCTGGGCTTCGGTCTCTTCAATGGAATCGGTGACCACCAGTTCCTTGAGCTTGGAGGCACCGATGCGCTCGGAAGCACCATCGGAGAGAACGCCGTGGGTGATATAGGCCGAGACTTCCTTGGCGCCTGCCTTGAGCAGCGCCTCGGCCGCATTGTCCAGCGTGCCGCCACTGTCGACGATGTCATCGATCAGAATACAGGCCTGGCCCGACACGTCACCAATGATGTTCATCACCTCGGAGACGCCAGCACGCGGGCGGCGCTTGTCGACGATGGCCAGATTGGCGCCGATACGACCGGCAACATTGCGAGCGCGTACCACACCGCCAACGTCAGGCGAAACGATCATGACGTTCTTGACGTCGTAATTGTCCTGAATGTCGCGCACCATGACGGGTGCAGCGGTCAGATTGTCGGTGGGGATATCGAAAAAGCCTTGGATCTGGCTGGCATGCAGATCAAGTGTCAGCACGCGGTTGGCACCGGCCTGGGTAATCAGATTGGACACCAGCTTGGCCGAGATGGGGGTGCGCGGCGCCGATTTGCGGTCTTGGCGAGCATAGCCAAAATAGGGGATCACTGCGGTGATGCGGCGCGCTGATGAGCGGCGCAGCGCATCGGTCAGGATCAGCAATTCCATCAGGTTGTCATTGGCGGGAAAGCTGGTCGACTGCAGGATGAAAGCGTCTTCGCCGCGCACATTCTCATGCACCTCGACATAGACTTCCTTGTCCGCAAAGCGCTTGACCGTACAGTCTGTCAGCGGGAGCTCAAGATAGCTGGCAATAGCCTGGGCGAGGGCCCGGTTCGAGTTGCCGGTCACCAGCTTCATGGGCGCGATCCTGTCTCAACCGACCTCCGGGATCGAGGCCTTCCAGTTTCGCGGGCAGCTTTAGCGAGTCCATCCCGGACTCGCAACGCCGCAATTGGTCGATAGGTAAAGATTTACGTCAGACCGATGACGGCGATCTGTCGTCCGGTCTTGATCCCATGATGTGTGGCGTGGCGATGGGAGAAATATCGGGCCGGGTCACCATAGGTGCAGCTGCCCACCCTATCGATAGTTTGAACGCCCGCAGCACTTAGGCAATCGGCGACAAATCCGGGCAGGTCGAAATGCTCCACGCCCCCTTCGGGCACGAAGATGCGGTTGCCGGCGCTGGGGTAAAGGGCCAGCAGATCGGCAGCAAATTGTGGGCCGACCTCGTAATTGGGTCCCGAAATGGTCGGGCCGATGGCGGCGACAATGCGCTCGGGTTGTGCACCAAGCGCTACCATGGCGGCGATTGTGGCCTCGGCAATGCCATTGGCCGCGCCCTTCCACCCGGCATGGGTGGCGCCAATGATCCTGGCCTGTGCATCGGCAAACAGGATCGGGGTGCAGTCGGCCGTCAATATGCCCAGCAACAGGCCGGGCCGGTCGGTGACCATGGCGTCAGCTTCCACGATCTCCTCGGCCGCCAGCGGGGCGGCTACAACATGCACATCGGCGGTATGGGTCTGCTTGAGAATGACCAGATTGGGCGGCTCATAGCCCATGGAGGTCGCAACACCGGCGCGATTGGCGGTGACGTTGGCTTCGTCATCCCCCGTCGTGAACGAGACGTTGTTGCTGGCATAAGCGTCTGTTGAAACGCCCCCGGCACGGCCAAAAAAGCCGTGCCGGATTGTTCCCAGCGCAGAGCTGGTTTCAAACGGGATCGGCATTATTCGAATCCGGGTGGCTGCAGGCCGGGGCTGGCAGCGCAGAAGGCCTTGAACAGGGTGCCCATCTGGTCGGGGCCGATCAGCCGGTCCCGGGCCGCAGCCAGATCGTCGGCAGAACCCGGATTAGCCGCGATCAGGGCGCTGGTGCGCTCCTTGATGCCCATGCGGCTGAGGAACTGGCCCTGGCTTGCCAGCGGCTGGATGGCGAGGCCGGCCTTGGCCGCCACGGTGCCGAGCGCCTCGAAATCGACATGGGCCGACAGGTCCACTTCGCCGGGCGCGTCCAGTACGTCGGCAAACTGGTGGCGACGCACGCCCTGCAGGGTTTCGCCAGTCTGGGTGCGCGCATAGCCATAGTCGATGGCCAGGATCGCGCCGCCCTGGGTGGAAATGGTGCTTGCGAGCCGGTTCATCACCTCACCGCTGGCCAGGCCCACTTCGAGCACGGCATTGATTTCGGCGTCTCCCAAAATTTCGGGCATGGCCGAAGCCGGGATGGGGGTGGGGTTCAGCCCAAAGACGCGGCGACCATTATTGGTGCCGATCATGCGCTCGTGCCAGCCATCGGTGTCGCGCACGAACTGGCGGATAGGCAGAGCGTCAAAGAACTCATTGGCGATCACCAGCAGCGGGCCGGGGCCCACCTTGTCGAAGCCATCGATCCATTTGGCGCCATAGGGTTCCAGCCGGGCATTCTGTTCCGCGATCAGGGCAGGATTGGTTTCGAACAGGCGCAGGTCCAGCCCATCGCGAAAGCCTTCGGCGCGACAGGCGACGCGCAGGATGTCGGCCATCAGCGTGCCGCGGCCGGGCCCGAGTTCGAGCAGGGTGAACTCTTTGGGACTGCCCATTTGCTGCCAGAGATTGACGAAGAAGAAGCCGATCAGTTCGCCGAACATCTGGCTGATTTCGGGGGCGGTGACAAAGTCACCTGCCGCACCCAGCGGATCGTCGGTCTTGTAATAGCCCTTGGTGGGGTGCGTCAGGCACAGGCCCATATAGGTGGCTACCGACATCGGTCCGGTGGTGCGGATCTGCATGTCGATGATTTCGGACAGCGATGGGGATTGTTGTTCAGTCATGATCAGGCTCGCAATGCGTTTTGCTTGCGCGTCGTTGCAAAGGCCACAAGACCGATGCCGCCGAGCACCAGTGGCAGGCTGAGCACCATGCCCATGGTCAGCCAGCCACCAAAGAGATAGCCGATCTGCGCGTCGGGCAGGCGGACAAATTCGACAGCGATGCGCGACAGGCCGTAGCCGATGCCAAAGACACCCGCGACCAGGCCGGGGCGGCGCAGGCTGTAGAACACATGGGTGAAGACGCGGATGACCAGGAACAGCAGCAGGCCTTCGAGCGCAGCCTCATAAAGCTGGCTGGGATGGCGCGGCACCTGTTCGGGGTCGGTTGGAAAGATGACGCCCCAGGGCAGGGCGGTGGGCGCACCATAGAGTTCGGCATTGATGAAGTTGGCAATGCGTACCAGGAAGATGCCAATGGTGCTGACCGAGGCGATCAGATCGAGCGCGCTGAGCCAGTTGCCGTGCTTGGAGCGGGTGAACAGGATGGCCGCCAGCATCAGCCCCAGCATGCCGCCATGATAGGACATGCCGCCATCAAGCGTGTTGAGCATCTGGGTCGGGTTTTCCAGATAGAAAGGCAGATTGTAGAACAGCACATAGCCCACGCGCCCGCCGACCACGATCGAGAGCATGGTCCAGAAGGCAAAGTCCCAGATATCGGCTGCCTTGAAGGGCGGCTCGCCCTTGTGCCAGAGCCGGGTATTGGCCAGCATCAGATAGCCATAGCAGGCACCCAGACCGGTGCCGAACAGATAGCCCAGGGCATACCAGCGGACCGCGAAAGGACCGATGGCAAAGGCGATAGGATCAATATTGGGAAAGGGCACGCGCGGCTCCTGCGGCAATCGGCCGGACCATTGCCGCTTCGGCCTCTCTGGTCAAGTGAGCAGCCATCACCTAAGTATCAAGTCAAACAGGCCAACCGAATGGGTGTGCAATGAACCAGAGCAACAAGATCTTTGATGGCCTCGGGCGCGTTATGAACGAAGCCGCCGGTGTCGCTGATGGTGTTCGCCGCGAAGCTGAAACCGTGGTCAAGTCGCAGGTGCAGCGGCTGGTAGCCGATATGGATCTGGTAAAGCGCGAGGATTTCGATGCCCTGCGCGAGCTGGTCCAGATCCAGGGCGAAGAGATCGATGCCCTGCGCCAGCAGATCGCCAGCCTCAAGGGCGGCGCCAAAGCCAAATAGGGTTCGCAGCTTCGCTGCCGGAATGATGTGTACAGAGGCGCGCGGTCACCCTTGTGTGATTGCGCGCTTTTTCGTTTCACGCTCCGCAATCGGGGCGTGTCGGGCGCTGCCGCGGCGCGGGGTGCGCATGCCTGCTTCATTCTGGGGCAGAAAGAGCGGTTGATCCGGCCTCGATGTTAACAGTCTGTTAACGCTAAGGCACCGATCATCATCCACAAGAGAATGTCGTCTGCTGACTGCGTCGCGTGCCCTGAATCAGTTGTCACGTGTACGTTGAATTCATCAGGACGATTCGTAAGCCCTTGTGCGTGCAAACAGTTCCCTGAGTATCCCATATTTGCCGGCCCACTGGGCAGCATGCCTTCTTACTACGCGTTGCCAGGACGGAAGACGTCAATGTCACTCATCCAAGTCGAGCTCGATCGCAATGTTCACCCGGTGGACATCATTGAGCATATCGCCTCGATCAACGACTGGACCTTTGAGCGTCAGGATGCCGACGAGATCTCCATTTCTGTGCGAGGCGGTTGGAGCGATTACCATGTCTCGTTCAACTGGATGGAGGATCTGGAAAGCCTGCACATCGCCAGCGCGTTCGATCTCAAGGTGCCCGAAGGGCGTCGCGCTGAGGTCAAGCAGTTGATTTCGCTGATCAATGAGCAGTTGTGGATTGGCCATTTCGATATCTGGAACAAGGAAGGCGTGGTGCTGTTCCGCAATTCGCATCTGCTGACAGGGGGCGCCGATGTGTCGCCCCAGCAATGCGAAGCGCTGCTGCGCTCGGCGACCGATAGCTGCGATCTATACTATCAGGCGTTCCAGTTCGTGGTCTGGGCGGGCAAGACAGCCGCCGATGCCCTGAGCCATGTGATGTTTGAAACGGTCGGTGAAGCATGAACGCCGCACTGAGCAAAATTGGCCCCGTCATGCTGGTTGGTGCCGGCAAGATGGGCGTTGCCCTGGCGCGTGGCTGGCTTGATGCCGGGCTGCCGCCCAACAATCTGATTATCGTGCACCCGCGGCCCGGCGAGGCGCTGCTGGATCTGGCTGAGGATTACGGGCTGACGCTGAACAGCGAAGCGAGCGGTCTGACCCCAAATGTCCTGGTGGTCGGGGTCAAGCCGCAGGTGATGGACGAGGTGCTTGAATCTCTGGCGCCGGTGATTGCACCACACACGCTGGTGGTGTCGATCGCGGCCGGGATCGATCTGGCGCGTCTGGCCAGCAAGGCCGGCACACAGCGGGTCATGCGTACCATGCCCAATACACCGGTACAGGTGCGCAAGGGCATTACCGGGGTGGTTCCCGGGCCAGACGTGACGGCCGAGGATCGCGTGTCGATGGACGCGCTGCTGTCGGCGTCGGGGATGGTTGTCTGGCTTGAGAACGAAGCCCAGCTTGATGGTCTGACTGCGGTGTCGGGTTCCGGTCCCGCCTATATATTCCATATGGTTGAAGCGCTGGCGGCCGCCGGCAAGCGGCAGGGGCTTCCTGATGAGATTGCCGAGCAGCTAGCACGAGGCACCGTCATCGGCGCTGCCGCACTGATGGATGCCGGTACGCTGTCACCGACCGTGCTGCGCGAGAATGTCACCTCGCCCAAGGGCGCCACAGCGGCAGGGCTGGCTGTGCTGATGGGCGAGCCTGGTCTGACTGATCTGATGGACCGTACGGTGAGCGCTACCCGCCAGCGCACCGAAGAGTTGGGCCGCATCTAGACCGCATTGAACCAGTCATGAAAAAGGGCGCGTCACCTCCAAGCAGACGCGCCCTTTTTCCTATTCATCGCCTAGTGATCAGGCTGATGTCAGCTCGTCGGCTGCGGACTTGCCCGTCCGCTTGTCCTTGACGATTTCGTAGTTCACCTTCTGGCCTTCATCCAGGCCGTTCAAACCAGAACGTTGCACAGCTGAGATGTGGACGAACACGTCCGCCCCGCCTTCGTCCGGTTGAATGAAGCCATAGCCTTTTTGGCCGTTGAACCACTTTACGGTGCCAGTTGCCATGATGCGCGTTCCCTCGTGCAGTCTGCTGTAGGCGGGTTCGTCCACTATTGGCCGAGACCCTTAGTGATATCGAGTATCGGAAATTGACGTCAGCAGAGGCGAATGAGACTTCGCGTAATCAGATCAGTCGGCCGCAATATTCGATGCTCGGGAGCTTAGCGCCAAAATATGGTCTGTTCAATATCTGTATAGGTATGACAAATAGCCCGGCGGGAACACTGTTCTCGTCAGGTGGGTACGGCGTATCGTCAAGTATTTGCACCAAATTTTCGCAATCTGGTGCTGGTGCGCTATGGGTTAGGCATCCGGTCTGACCGGACGCTTGTCCTTGGCACCGTGTCACCACCCAGCATCGTCGCGCTGAACCTGACACCTGATGATAGCGGAAAAGGGAGACGCTGGAACGTTGAACTCAAAGCCGCGGGTGGCGTTGCGGTGATCGGGCCGCTTGCATTTCTGACGAAATGGGTGCAAATCCCCGCGCGCCGGGCGATTTGGGCCGGTAACCCTTCAGAGATCACATCGTCTTGACCAAGACGTCTTATTCTTCTGGCGATGCCATCGCCGATCGCCGTGCTGGCTATGCACGCATGCTGGCCGAAGATGGCGAGCTTGCGGCCGCCGCAGAGGTTATGCAGCAGGCTCTCGAACTGGCGCCGAACTGGGCCGCCGGATGGGATGTTCTCGGCGATTACTTTGACCGGCTGGGACGAACCGCGGAGGCTATATCGGCGTGGCGCCATCTGGAGGCGCTCGACGATAGTGGCCAGTTTGGCGCCCGTCTGAAGCTTGCGGTGCATGGCGCCGGGCCGGCTGGCGAAGGGACGGCGATCAGCTATGTCGAGGCGTTGTTTGATCAGTATGCACCCAAATTCGAGAAGTCGTTGGTTGGCAAGCTGGGCTATCGCGTGCCTGAAATGCTTGATGCACTTGTTGTCGAGGAGATGGCGCGGCTGGGCATTGCCCGGTTTGAGCGCGGTCTTGATCTTGGGTGTGGCACCGGCCTGATGGGCCAGAAGCTCCGTGACAAGGTGGGCTATCTCGAAGGGATCGATATTTCGGCGGCCATGATCGCCGAAACGGCTCGCAAGAAGATCTACGACAATCTCGACAAGGCCGAGCTCGTAGCAGCGCTCAGTGCGCGCCAGGCCGAGTCCGATCTGGTGACTGCGGCAGACGTTTTCATCTATTGCGGGGCACTTGAGCCGGTTCTGGCCGCGCTGGTGCCCGCCTTGTTGCCGGGTGGGCTGGTTGCATTTTCCCTGGAAGCCCATGACGGCGACGAAGCCGTGTTTCTGCGGCCATCGGTGCGCTACGCACATGGCGTGGACGCAACCCAGACAGCAGTCATAGCTTCAGGACTGCAATTGTTGCGGTTCGAGACAGTGGTGTTGCGTATGGATCGAGGTGCACCGATCAACGGCATGCTTGTCGTGGCGCGCAAGCCTGAAGTCGTGGCATTGGCGGCCAATGACGGCGCGGGTACTGACGGCGATGTCGCAGCCTAGACGGTAGGCAGGGGTGGGCGGATGCCGCTAAGCTGGCGGTATGCTCAACTGGAACCTGCCATGACTTCGATCCGCTTTGATTTTCGCTCCGACACCGTGACCAGACCATCGGCGGCCATGCGCCAGGCGATGGCAGAGGCCGAGGTGGGCGATGATGTGTTCGGCGATGATCCTACGGTCAAACAGCTGGAACTCCGCATGGCAGCGATGCTGGGCAAGGATGCGGCGCTGTTCGTGCCCTCGGGCACGCAATCCAATTTGCTGGCATTGATGAGCCATTGTGGCCGCGGCGACGAGTTCATCGCCGGGCAGGATGCGCATTGCTACAGACATGAAGCAGGTGGTGCTGCAGTGCTGGGCTCGATCCAGCCTCAGCCCATTGAGCATCAGGCCGACGGCACGATGGATCTGGACGCCATCGAGGCGGCGATCAAGGCCGATGACCATCACTACGCCACAACGCGGGTGATCGCGCTGGAGAACACGTTTGGCGGTAAGGTCTTGCCGGTCGGCTATATGGGGCAGGTTGCCGATATTGCCCGACGCCACGACCTGGGTCTGCATCTGGATGGCGCGCGGGCGTTCAATGCCTGTGTGGCGCTTGGCATGGATATCGCTGCGTTTGCGGCGCCGTTCGACAGTGTCTCGATCTGTCTGTCCAAGGGGCTCGGCGCGCCGGTGGGTTCAGTGTTGGTCGGGCGGCAGGAGCTGATCGATACCGCACGACGGCACCGCAAGATGCTGGGTGGCGGGATGCGGCAGTCGGGCATACTGGCAGCGGCTGGACTTTATGCGCTCGATCACAATGTCGACCGACTGGCCGAGGACCATCGCCGCGCACGAACGCTGGCCGCCGGGCTTGCCGCGTATCCCGCGCTGACGGTTACCATGCCCGACACCAATATCGTGTTTGTCGATGCCGATGCTGCGCTTGGTCAGCGCTTTACCGAGTTTTTGGGCCGACACGGCGTTGGCATTACTGGCCTTTATGGCAATCAGCGCTGGGTGACCCATCTTGATGTTGACGATGAGGCCGTCGAGAGCGCGCTTACCCAGGTTGGGGCGTTCTTTGATGCTGAAGCGGGCAGTGCATTTGTCGGCTAGATCGGAAAAGAGTCAGGGCATCGCTTGTGTAGCGACGCCCTGAGAGTTCTAGTCGGCGAAGTAGCTCTGCAGGGAGCGCACGGTGAGATTGCCGCCCCGGAAGGCCACGATGCCTTCAACGGCAGCCAAGGCTCCGTCAATGGTGGTGTAGTAAGGGATCTTGGCGAACAGGGCGGTCCGACGGATATCGCGACTGTCGCTGATCGACTTCATGCCGTCAGTGGTGTTGACCACCAGCTGTACGCCACCATTTTTCATGGAGTCCACGATGTGCGGACGGCCCTCGAGCACCTTGTTGATCTTGGTGGCGGCAATGTTGTTGTCGACCAGATAGCGCTGCGTGCCGCCGGTCGCCAGAATGGTGAAGCCGGCTTCGACGAGATGGCGCGCCATGTCGACGATCAGTTCCTTGTCGCTATCACGTACCGAAATGAAGGCCGTGCCGCTCAGAGGCACCTTGGAGCCGGCACCCATTTGCGACTTGGCGAAGGCCATGGCGAAGCTGGTGTCGAGGCCGATGACTTCACCAGTCGACTTCATTTCAGGGCCGAGTACGGTATCGACGCCGGGGAAGCGATTGAACGGGAACACGGCTTCCTTGACGGCGATATGCTTGAAGGTCTTTTCCACCAGGCCAAAGCTGGCCAGGCTCTCGCCGGCCATGATGCGGCTGGCAATCTTGGCGATGGGCTGGCCGATAACCTTGGCGACGAAAGGCACGGTGCGGCTTGCGCGCGGATTGACTTCGAGCAGGTAGATGACGCCGTCCTTGAGCGCGTACTGCACATTCATCAGGCCGCCGACCTTGAGCGCGAAAGCCAGTTCGGTGGTCTGACGCTTGAGTTCGGCCATCACTTCGGGGCTCAGATGCTGCGGTGGTAGCGAGCAGGCGGAGTCGCCGGAGTGAATGCCAGCCTCTTCGATGTGCTCCATGATGCCAGCGACGAAGACGTCCTTGCCATCGCACAGGGCATCGACGTCAATTTCTGTGGCGCCGGAGAGATAGGCATCAAACAGCAATGGGTTGTCGGACAGGACCGAGTTGATCTGGCCGGTCTTGTCATTGGGGTAGCGCTGAAGAATGTGCGGAGGCACCAGACCCGTCAGCGTATCCTGCACATAGCGTTCGAACTCGTTGGCCGAGTGTACGATGGCCATGGCGCGGCCGCCCAGCACGTAGCTGGGGCGGATCACCAGCGGATAGCCCAGACGTTCTGCAACCAGACGCGCCTGTTCCAGGCTGTAGGCAATCCCGTTCTTGGGCTGGGTCAGTTCAAGCTTGTTGAGCAGCTTCATGAACTGGTCGCGGTCTTCGGCCAGATCGATTGCATCGGGCTGGGTGCCCAGGATCGGCACGCCGGCCTTCTGGACGGCTTCGGCCAGGTTCAGCGGGGTCTGACCGCCGAACTGAACGATCACGCCATGCAGCGTGCCGTTCTGTTTTTCTGTTTCGAGGATTTCGATGACGTCTTCTTCCGTCAGCGGCTCGAAATAGAGGCGGTCGGAAGTGTCATAGTCCGTCGAGACAGTCTCGGGATTGCAGTTGACCATGATGGTCTCATAGCCCGCATCGGCCAATGCGAAGGCGGCGTGGCAGCAGCAATAGTCGAACTCGATGCCCTGACCGATACGGTTTGGACCGCCGCCTAGGATAACCACTTTCTTGCGGTCGGTGGGGCGGGATTCATCGGCCACCGCGCCAGCGAATGGCGCTTCATAGGTCGAGTACATATAGGCTGTGGGCGAGGCGAATTCGGCAGCCGAGGTGTCGATACGTTTGAAGACGGGGCGTACCGAGAGCGACTGGCGCAGCTTGCGGACATCGGAGGCCTTGAGGTTGGCCAACTGGGCTAGACGCGCATCGGAGAAGCCCATGGCCTTGAGCGAGCGCAGGTTCTCTGTGTCCTGTGGCAGGCCGAATTCGCGCACCTTGTTCTCGGTGTCGACGATGCCCTTCATCTGCTCGAGGAACCAAGGGTCAATCTTGCAGGCGTCGTGGATGTCTTCAAGGCTCATACCGAGGCGCATGGCTTCGGCGACATGCAGCAGACGGTCTGGCGTCGGCGTGCCGAGCGCTGCCTTGATGGCATTCTTGTCTTCGCCTTCACCCAGGCCGGGAATGCCGATTTCGTTCAGACCGGTCAGGCCGGTTTCAAGCGAGCGCAGCGCCTTTTGCAGGCTCTCCTGGAAGGTGCGGCCGATGGCCATGGCCTCGCCCACCGACTTCATGGCGGTGGTCAGGCGGTTGTCGGCGCCGGGGAATTTTTCGAAGGCAAAACGCGGGATCTTGACCACGACATAGTCGATCGATGGCTCGAACGAGGCGGGGGTCATGCCGCCGGTGATGTCGTTGTCCAATTCATCAAGCGTGTAACCCACGGCCAGACGCGCAGCCACCTTGGCGATGGGGAAGCCGGTGGCTTTAGATGCCAGAGCAGAGGAGCGAGACACGCGCGGGTTCATCTCGATCACCACCATGCGGCCATCGGCCGGGTTGATGCCGAACTGCACATTTGAGCCGCCGGTCTCGACGCCGATCTCGCGCAGCACAGCCAGGCTGGCATCGCGCATGATCTGGTATTCCTTGTCAGTCAGCGTCAGGGCTGGCGCGACAGTGATGGAGTCACCGGTGTGAACGCCCATGGGATCGATGTTCTCGATCGAGCAGATGATGATGCAGTTGTCGTTCTTGTCGCGAACGACCTCCATTTCGTACTCTTTCCAGCCGAGTACGCTTTCCTCAACCAGAACCTCATTGGTCGGCGAGGCATCAATGCCGCTCTCGCAGATATTGAGGTATTCTTCGCGGTTATAAGCGATGCCGCCACCGGTGCCGCCCAAGGTAAAGCTGGGGCGAATAATGCAAGGCAGGCCGATCACTTCGAGGGCCTGAAGGGCCTCGATGGTATTGTGTGCGAGCATGGAGCGGGGTGTTTCGAGCCCGATCTTCTTCATGGCGTCGCGGAACAGTTCGCGGTCTTCAGCCTTGTCGATAGCTTCGGCAGTCGCGCCGATCATCTCGACATTGTACTTTTCGAGGATGCCCATCTTGCGCAGCGAGAGCGCGCAGTTCAGTGCGGTCTGACCGCCCATGGTGGGCAGCAGCGCGTCGGGGCGCTCCTTCTCGATGATCTTGGCGACCACTTCGGGGGTGATCGGTTCCATATAGGTGGCGTCGGCCAGATCGGGGTCGGTCATGATCGTGGCCGGATTGGAGTTCACCAGAATGATCCGGTAGCCCTCTTCCTTGAGCGCCTTGCACGCCTGAGTGCCCGAATAGTCGAACTCACATGCCTGACCAATAATGATCGGACCCGCACCGATAATGAGGATCGATTTGATGTCGGTACGTTTTGGCATGGTGCTCGCTCGGCTCTAGGACGCAGGGGCCGGGCGAGGCAGAATCACCCGGGCTCAGGCCACCCGCACCACTTGGGCACAACAACTTGACGTTGCGACGCATGGGGAAGGCTTGGACGGGGTGGTTAAGTGGGCTGTCTAATGGAGATGACCAAGAAAGGGAAGGGGGCGCGGCGATTGAATGGGGAAGGTTTCCTTATCGCGCTTGCGCGGAGCGGTTCGGCGTAGCCATGCCCGGCCCTGGCGCGGCATCATGCTCACCCCAGCATCTCCACCAAGACATCGAACACCAGGCGGATCCTGCGGCTGGTATGGAGTTCGCGATGAGTGGTGAGCCAGATGGGCGCGGGGATCGGGGTGAAGGTGGGGAGGACCATTTCGACATCAGGCGTGCGGTCAGCGATCATCTTGCCCATCAGGCCGATACCCAGACCCTCACGCACCAATTGCCAGGCGATGGCGGCACTACTGGTTTGCCAGCCAAAATTGTCGCTGGTCACCGGCAGGCCGCGCGCGGTGAGTTCGGGGAGCAGGTCCCCCGCATTGGCAAAGCCAATGAAGCGGGCGTCTCGCACATCGGCAAAGTCAGTGGGGCGCCCATAGCGGTCGAGATAGCTCGTGGCTGCGTATAGATGGGCGCTGAAATCAGGGCATTGGTGCGAGATCAGTTCGGGCTGGGTGGGCGCGACATGGCGAATGGCGATATCAGCTTCACGGCGCATCAGGTCGCTGATCGAGTTCGACGCGACGATTTCGATTTGCAGCTTGGGCGCGAGTTTTTGCAAGCGCTTGAACACGTCGGGCAGCACATAGGTGGCAATTACGTCCATGGCGGCGATGCGCACAAGGCCATCGACCGACTGAGACTGCCCCGAAGCGGCCAGTGACAAGCCATGCGCTGCCTGCCCCATGGCCCGGACCGATACCAGCAGTTCCTGTCCGGCCCCTGTCAGGGAAAGCGATCGGCCGATCCGTTCGAACAGCAGTACCCCCAGATCGGCTTCCAAGGCGGCAACCTGACGGCTCAATGTCGGCTGGGTCAGGCCGAGCGTGCGGGCGGCAGCGGACAGCGAACCTTGTTCAACCGTGGTCAAAAAGGCGCGAATATGATTCCAGTCCGGCATCGGCATTGGGTCGTTCATGCATGAATGTATAAGCCGGCTGCAAATTTTGGCAATTCACCGCATTCTGCGAATATGCGAGCTTGCCGATGGTCAGCGTCAAAGCGAGTGGAGTGGTTATGGGTGATCCTAGTCGGTTCTGGAACAAAATGGCCGAGCGCTATGCGCGTCAGCCCATCGGCGACGAAGCGGCCTATCAGCACAAACTCAAAACCACGCAGCGCTACTTTCATCCAGAGATGGTGCTGATGGAGTTTGGCTGCGGCACGGGCAGCACGGCCATAACGCACGCACCATTGGTCAAGCATGTCAGGGCTACCGATTTCTCTGAAGCAATGATTGCCATTGCGCAGGACAAGGCTGTCGCTGCGGGCGTCAGCAATATCGACTTCGAGGTAGCCGCCATTGATACAATGCCTGTTGTACCCGAAGCCTATGACATGGTTCTGGGGCTGAGCATCCTCCATTTGCTGGAAGATCGGGATGCCGCGCTCAACAAGGTGTTTGCCATGCTCAAACCAGGCGGGCTGTTCGTGTCGAGCACAGTCTGTATCGGCGACACCATGGCGTTCTTCAAGTTTGTCGGGCCGATCGGCAAGGCGATGGGACTACTGCCGCATCTGGATGTGATGACCAAGGTCGACTTGATCGAGAGCCAGCATCGCGCTGGATTCATCATTGAGGAGGAATACCAGCCCGGCAAGGGCAAAGCGGTGTTCCTGGTGGCGCGCAAGCCTGGCTAGAGAGTTAGCGATACGACCTCTGGTCTGATTGAACGGGCACCCGTTCCGGGACTACGCAATAGCGAAATCAACGCCATGGACACCGCTGCCATTCTGGTTGGGCGGGGATCTGGCACATCAACGAAAAATGGGAGTGACCATAACAGTTTGGCGATCTGCAACGAATACACCGGCTGTTAAGCATAGAGCGCCGATAGTGCGACTGGCGGAGTCACTTTTGGGCTCCAAGACAGATGTCGCGGGTTTGTCGGGCGATTTCAGCGGCGTTGGCTGAAGTGGCTATTGATGAATTATCAAAGCGGAAGTTCGGTGCATGCGCCTCATTATTGGTATCATTGTTGTCTTTGGTTGCGTTTTCGGTGGTTACGCGGCGCTGGGCGGACATCTTGAAGTCCTGTGGCAGCCTTGGGAATTCGTGATCATTCTTGGTGCTGCCATCGGGGCATTCATCATTGGCAATACCGGCCCGATCATCAAGGGCACCATGGGCGCCATGGGCACGTTGATCAAAGGTTCCAAGTACAACAAGGCGGCGTATGTCGAACTGCTGGGCATGCAGTTCGCGCTCTACAAGCTGGTGCAGGCCAAGGGTATTCTGGCGCTTGAGCCGCATATCGAAAACCCGCATGAGTCAACGCTGTTCGCCCGGTTCCCTACCTTCGCCGGCAATCATCACGCAGTGGAATTCGTCTGCGACTACCTGCGTATGGTGACGCTGGGCTCCAACAATGTGCACGAGATGGAAGCATTGATGGATGAGGAACTCGAAACCCATCATCAGGAACAGCATCGATTGATCGGCGCTGTTCAGGCGCTGGCCGACGGTACCCCCGCTCTCGGCATCGTGGCCGCTGTGCTTGGCGTGATCAAGACCATGGGCTCCATCGCCGAGCCCCCCGAAGTGCTGGGTCACATGATTGGTGGCGCTCTGGTGGGTACGTTCTTTGGCGTGTTCGTGGCCTATGGTTTTTTTGGTCCGATGGCTCAGTCGCTCAAGAATATCTACGAGTCTGAATCGAAATACTTCCTGTCGCTGAAGGCCGGCATGTTGGCCCACATTTCCGGGCAGGTGCCCGTGATGGCCGTGGAGTTCGCCCGCAAGGCACTGATGTCCGAGGATCGGCCCAGCTTTGCCGAGATCGACGAAGTCGTCTCTAACATGCCTGCGGCAACCTAAGTCTGAGAGCGTTCCAGAATCATGGCCGGTTACGATCAGCCCATCATCATCAAGAAGGTCAAGAAGGCCGCCCATGGTCACCATGGCGGCGCCTGGAAGATTGCTTATGCCGACTTTGTGACGGCGATGATGGCCTTCTTCCTGTTGCTCTGGCTGATCAGCATGACCACGCCCGAGCAAAAAGAAGGTCTGGCTGACTATTTCGCACCGGCCAATGTGTCGCTGTCGACCAGCGGGTCGGGCGGCATGATGGGTGGCACTGCACTGGATACCAGCGGTGCCAAGATGGCCGGTTCGGCCATTGAGGGCATGCGTGATGTGACCATCGCGCCGGAAGCACAAAGCCATGGCGCGCCCAGCTCGGATAATGGTGGGCGCGACGGCGTTCAGGGCGATGAAGCAGCTCTGGATGGCAAGGCCAATGCCGAGCTCAAGGCCGAGAATGAACGTGAGTTCCACAGTGCCGCTGCCAGTATTCGGCAGGCCTGGCAGGAGCTGCCTGATATCACCAATGTTCAGGACAATCTGCTGCTCGAAATTGACGAAGAAGGCCTGAACATCCAGATCGTAGATCAGTCCGGTCGTCCAATGTTCCCCGAGGGCTCGAAATATCCGACCGAGGAGGCGCGGCAGGCCATTGCTGCACTCGGTCCCATCCTGCAGAAACTGTCTAACCAGATCACCATTTCGGGCCACACCGCCGCCGGTGGGACCTATAGTAATCCCCGATACAGCGCGTGGGAGCTATCGAGTGACCGAGCCAATGTGGTGCGGGCATTGCTGGGTGAGTTCGGCCTGTCTGATGATCGCATCAACGCAGTCACTGGCAAGTCGACAGTAGACCCGTTTTTCCCCAATGACCCTTATCAGGCTGCCAATGAGCGCATCAAGATAACCGTGCTCAACGAACCGCCGCCAGTGCCCAGCAATATGGGCTTTTAGGCGCCACTATTCTTCAGGTTCGGTGGTGAACAGCAGGGGGAAGCCCTGACTGCGGGCGAGTTCGGTTGCCCGGTTGGCCTTCTCTTCGGCGATCTCTTTTGTGAACACTGCCACCACGCACGCCCCCTTGGTGTGTGCGGTCAGCATAATGACGGCCGCCTGGGCTTCGGGCACACGGAATTCAGCCTTGAGCAGGCGCACCACAAACTCGCGTGGTGTGAAATCGTCATTGACCAAAATGACCTTGTGCAAAGGCCGCTTTGCGGTCTTGGGAACGCTTTTGATGCGAGGCTTGGTGCCGGTCTCAGCCATGTGCTCTCCTCGACGTGGCGCCGGTCCTGCGTATCGGTTGTGGAACGCGAGGCCATGATGGGCCGTTGTGCATGTAGCGTCAAAAGGAGGCATGTTCATGCTCAAACTTCTCATCTTGCTCATCATCATCGCCGCAGTGTCGGGCCTGCTCGGGTTTTCCGGCCTGGCAGCGGGTGCAGCTTTTCTGGCCAAGATCGTCTTTGGCATCATGCTTGTCGGTATCGTCATTGTGCTGGCAATGGCCTTTCTGGGGCTCGCAGCGCTCAGCTAGAGCTTTAGCTTGAAGCCTTCATGCGTCGCCACAAAGCCCAATCTGGCGTAGAAGCGGTGGGCGTCCGACCGGACCTTGTTTGAGGTAAGCTGGACGCTGCCGCAGCCAGCTTGGCGGCATTGGGCAATTGTCCACTCCACCATGGCCTTGCCATATCCGCTGCCCCTGTGGTCGGCACGGACGTGTACGTTTTCCAGCATTCCGCGCTTCATGCCCAAATTGGGCAAGCCGGGGATGTAGCTGATCTGCAGCGTGCCGACGATCTCACCATCAATTTCAGCCACGATCAGCCGATGACTGGGGTCTGCGGTGATTTCGTCGAATGCGGATCGATAGCGCGGGTCGCTGAAATTGGTAGGGTGCAAAGGCGGTGTGTTGGCGCCGCGCGCGTCACCAGCGTGGCTGAGCGTCAGCATCACTGGAATATCGTCGGGCGTGGCGTCGCGAAGCTGTAACGTGCTCATGGGCATCCCAGTTGGTAAGATCAGCGCCGTTTTGGGCTGATCAGTTTCGCCAGACAGAGTACCAAAACTGCGATGAAAGCAGGGCCGAGAGCAAGCCAGGAGCCGGCAGCCAGCAGAGCGCCAGTGGCGGCCCACATGATGGAAGCAAACGCCTCGCTAAGCGTGGCTGCCCGCGACGCGACCTGTCGCCTGCGAAACATTGAACGCTTGGCGACCACGCGAAACCAAAGCTGGATGGCGGTGGCAGAACCGGCCGACAACATGGCGCATATTGCCGCAATCAGAGCCATGCGGGGCGAGGCGAAGGCTAGCAACAACAAAAGCGGGGCCAGCACCAGTGCGATGACGATCAGTACCGCCTCAATCTTTGCGATCAGCACGGTGCCTGGTGTCACGGGCGCCGTGACAACCAGATCGTGAGCGTCCTCTCCCGATATTGCGAGCCAGGCCAGACCTCCGGCGAGTTGGCCTGAGGCCATGACCAGTACCGGGACAACCACGACGAATGCACCGGCGCTGTTGCCAAAATTCATCCAGAGCAGTAGCGCCGGCGGCACCAGATAGAGGATCTGCATCAGCGTCTGCGACATCAACCAAGGGTCGCGCTGCAACAGGCGCCATTCCTTGCGACGCAGGGTCTGACGCGTGGTGGCAGGCTTGAAGCTATGGCGCGATGGTCGGCGCTGGCTCCGTATGTGGCTGAGACCCGCTGCCGAAATGGCGTGATGGCCATAGCTCGAGGCCGTCAGGACGATCATCATGATGAGCGCACCAACACCAACAGCGAGCAAAGTGGTCAGCGAAAGCGGATCGCCAAGCAGGGCATGCGCAGGCAGCCAGAATGGACTGTCGGCTGCGGGCGCTGCTGCAATGAGTTCTGCGGACTGCAGCAGGGTAAAGCGGGACATGTTGCCATAATAAATAATTGCGGCCGCCTGGACGCCGATGACAAACCCTGCGCCAACGACAGCGGCCACGATCTGGGCAATCAGGCGGGTCCGCTTGGGGCCAACAAACTGGAACAATGCCATGGTTATCGCCAGCGAGATCGCCGTTGCCAAAGCACCCAGAGCCGCGACGACCGCATAGGCGGCCAGCCAATGAGCGCCGTCGAGAATGGCCAGCATGTTGATCAACGGGCTGGCGAGCATGCCGGTCAGCGCCATGGTTGTCAGCGCGACCGCAGCGGTGCGTATGGTGAAGAGGCGTTGGGAAGAGGCGGGCGAGGAGAGGATCAGATCCAGATCCGATCGCGCGTAATAGACGCGAGTGATCGATTCCAACGCCTGGGAGAGCATCACCGTCCAGAACAGCAGCCCAGTTCCCGTGACCAGGACCAGCGTGCCCTTGTCGAGCATAATGCCGGTTTTCACCCAAGGTGCGACGAAGCCGAAGGCCAGCAGATGCAGCAGGAGCATGACGATCACTAGAAAAATGGCAAGACCGATGCCGCGGGCGCGGCGACCGCCGGTCATCAGGGCGTGCCACTCGCGCCATGCAAGAGTGAGCTCGTGGCGGGCAAACCATGGCAGGGAAGCGGGCGCCATGGTCATGCGGCGGCGCTACCTTGGGCGACCAAGTCGAGAAAGATATCTTCGAGACTGGACTCACGACCAATGCGGGTGCGCAGTTCGGCCAGTGTTCCTTCAGCGATCAGTTTGCCATTGGTGATGACGCCGATGCGTTCGGCCATGCGTTCGGCGACTTCAAGGATGTGGGTGGTCATGATGACGGTAATGCCGTCGCGAACCTTGCCGAGCAGCACGTCCTTGACCTGGCGAGCCGAGCCGGCATCGAGCCCAGTCAGCGGTTCGTCCAGAATTATCAGCTTGGGGTCGTGCACCAGCGCTCCGGCCAGGGCGACCTTTTGCATCATGCCTTTGGAGAAGCCGCCGCACAGCTCGTTCGCATGAGGGCGCAAGCCGAGCCAATCGATCAGCTCATCGGCCTTGGTGCGGGCTGCAGTAGCGTCGATCTGCCAGAGCCCGGCGACGAATTCGAGGTATTCCAGCGGGGTGAGCCGGTCATAGACCATGGGCTCGTCGGACACCCATGCGACGATGCGTTTGGCGGCAATCGGGTCCTGCAGGGTGTTGATGCCAAAGATCTCGATTTTGCCAGCATCGGGTCGCAGCAGCCCCGCAACCATGCGCAGAATGGTGGTCTTGCCGGCCCCATTGGGTCCGAGCAGGGCGTAGAACTCTCCGGCGCGGACGGTCAGGTCCAGTGCATTGACGACGGGGCGGTCAAAGCTCTTGGTCAGGCTGGTGATGGCAAGGGCAGGGGCGGTCATCAAGGGTATCCGGCTGAGGGTTGGCCTGAGCCTAGTCCCAGAGCCCTTTCACCGTGGTGAATCCCAAAAGCCAAAACGCGAAGTTTTGTACAGGTCAGCGGTGCGGCGGAACCGCATCGGGGCACGGGCCGTTGTTATGGCAATCAAGAATGGAGATTTGATCATGGCACCGGTTGAACGAGAGACAGTGGTTGTGAACCGTGGCGGCGGCGGTGGGGCGATCATCGCTATCGTCCTTGCCCTGCTGATCATCGTGGGCGGGTACTTCCTGTTCTTCAACGGAAATGGTGGCAGTGGCTCGGTCGATGTCGACGTGCCAGCCGTCAATGTCGATGTGGTACCAGACGGGCAGTAAGCCCGGCCCCATCCTCGCGATCAAGAGCGCTCTCTGAGGAGGGCGCTCTTTTGTTTTAGGCAAGGCGATCAACCAATTGGCGCGGTGGTTGGGCTGCTTCAGCGCCGGATCTATCGGTCCGTTGCGCCAGTGTGCCACCGAAGCGCACTGCTTCGTCCTCAATTGGCGCAAGACCTTTTGGCGCTCGAGGGTCGATGAATTTCCTGGCGTCCGATACGTCGTCGCAATTGCGGCAGACATATCCGTTGACGTTGATCGGTCGTGGGTAGTCAGAGCTGATGGCCATGCTGCCTCGCGAAGACTTCTCCAGTCTATTCGCACCGCCATCATCAGACGTTACTGCTGCCGGGTCGACGACCCGACAGCGGTAGATTTATGGTTAGTCAAAAGTTTAGACGACGGTCAGTCTGACGTCGATATTGCCGCGTGTGGCATTGGAATAGGGGCAAACCTGATGTGCCTTCTCGACCAGTGCAACTGCCGCATCGTGCTCGACGCCCGGCAAGGTGATCTTGAGTTCAACGGCGATACCATAGCCCACACCTTCAGCCAGTTCGCCGAAGTCGACAGCCGCATCGATGCTGGTCTCGTCGGCGATCTTGACCTTTTCGCCTCGGGCGACGGCCTTCAATGCGCCTAGGAAGCAGGCGGAATAACCTGCGGCAAAGAGCTGCTCCGGATTGGTGCCGGGTCCGCCATTCCCGCCCATTTCCTTAGGCGTGTCGAGGGTGACAGAAAGGCGCTCGTCATTGGTTTTGCTCGTGCCCGTGCGGCCGCCCGTGGAGGTGGCGTGAGCGGTATAGATGGCAGACTTGATCATGGGATGGCTTCCTTTGAAGGTGAAATCGGTCCCGTTTAGATAGTGTGCAAGTTAATTGTGCGCAATAGATAAATTCGTGCTAGTTTGAAACTGTGTTCAACCGGTGATCCCCATGGCGCTTCAGCAAGACCCCCTCAAACTCGATTCCATGCTGTGCTTTGCCGTTTACGCGGCAGGGCATGCATTTACGCGTTTTTACAAACCGCGGCTGGATGGGCTAGGGCTGACCTATCCGCAATATCTGGTGTTCCTGGTACTCTGGGAAGCGGATGGTCTCACGGTCAAAGGGCTCGGGGATAAGTTGTTCCTGGATTCAGGGACGATCACGCCACTGGTCAAACGCCTTGAGGGGCGTGGCTTGGTGCGGCGAGAGCGCGATGAGAACGACGAGCGGCAGGTGCGTGTGTTTCTGACCACCGAAGGCCGGGCACTGCGCGAGAAGGCTCTGGCCATTCCGCTGGCAGTCGGGGCGGCGCTGGATGGCGAGCGCGAGGCCATTGATACGCTCCGCGACGGACTGCATCGCTTGCGGGAACGTCTTGACGGTGATCTGGGCGTCTAGCGCAGGCCGACGGGGTCGACCATGCCGGAGGAGCAGCCGCCAGATGCGGGGCTCGCGGCTGCGAGCAGGGCTGACAGGTCATCGGGCCCATTGATCGTGCCTGTCAGAGCAATGGTAAGTTCGGTGATGATGGTGCGGTTGCCGTCAGCTGCGCAGTCCATGCTGACACGCTCGCCAGAGCCGGGACCAAAGGCCTGATCGAAAGCGGTGCGGATCTGGCGCAAGGTGACCTTCTTGCCGATATTGGCCGCGAAAAGCTCGGCAACCGCAGAAGTGTTGATGGCCAGGAGCAGATCGAGGGAGTCGGCGAAGTATTCTTCCTGCGAGGTGCCATAGCAGGTGCCGTGCTTGGTCCATTCGTGGCGGTCCAGCGCGGACATGGTGCCGGGCATTGCCGTGTCGAGATCGCGGCGAAGGCCATCGCTCAGGGGGATGGCGGGGAGGTCGCGCCAGCGGCCGTTCTGGCTGGCCCATTGATCGTCGCGCGAGACATCACAGTACTCGTTGTTGCGCGGCTGGGGCCACAGACCGTGCAGGGTGAAGTGAGTTGCTTCAAAACTGTCTGTGGTCTGGCTCCCGCATTCGGGTTTGCCCGAACTGATTTCGCAGAAGGCAGGTTGCCAGTTGATGGCCAGCACATATTGCGTACCGCGATAGGCCGGGGCGGTGGTGCCAGCGGTGTGCCCGGTTGCCTGACTGCCCGCAGCGCCTGAGCGACTGCCACACTCGATCGCGACCCAGCGCTGCTTGGGCTGCGCGTCGGGCACGATGATCCAGTAATGCGTGGCGCGGTCTGCATTGGCGGCGAGTAGTTCGTAGGCGTTGCCGGGGTGGGTGAGGATATTGCCCGGATTGGTCTGTTTGCGGATCGACTGCAGCGCGAGGCAGGCCTGGTTGGCAGTGAAGGTGCCGGTCAGGGGCACTTCGGCGCGTGCAGGTGTCACCAACAGCGTCAGCAATACCAACAGCAGCAAGCGGGCCATATGTTGTCTCCGTCAAAAGCAATGAGGGAGCCATAGCGGCCCCCTCACCAAATTGCCATGCGTCAGGCCCTAAAGGGTGATGCGGTACAGCCCGAAGCCGTCCTGGTTGGTTTCGCCCGTGGCCTCAATCTTGATAGCGCTGACGTCGTCAACCAGATCGGCCGCCTTGGGTCCGGTGGCAAACAGCACCGTGGTGCCGTCCATCGGGGCGAGCGACCAATTGCTGTCGGCCTTTGGATTGATTGTGCCTTTTTCGACGATGTAGCGGACGATGATGTCACGATTGGTGTCTGGGCCCTTGAAGACAATCACATCCTGGCCGATGCCGGGGAATGTGCCGCCGCCACCGGCGCGATAATTATTGGTCGCGACGACAAACTTGGCGGCCGGATCGATGGGCTTTCCATCAAACATCAGGTCGACAATGCGGCTGGCGTCGGGATTGGGCTCTTCCTTCCCATCCGGCGAAAAGCGCGATGGTTGGCTGAGATCGATCTTGTAGGTGACGCCGTCGATCACATCGAAATTGTAGGACGGGAAGTCGTTGTTGATCAGCTCGGCATCAACCGCGCCGGGCTCGATCTGATTAAAGATGCCGGCCGAACGCTCCAGCCAGTTCTTGACGTCAGCACCGGTAATGACCACGGCCTGAATGGTGTTGGGGTACAGGTAGAGATCGGCCACATTCTTGATGGCCACCGGGCCGACCGGAACGTCGGTGTAGTAGTCCGGACCACCACGACCACCAGCCTTGAAGGGGGCTGCGGCCGAGAGGATGGGCAGCCCTTCCCACTCGGTGCCCTTCATCATCTGGGTGATGTACCAGGTCTGGGCCTGGCTGACAATCTGTACCGACGGATCATCGGCAACGAGCGCGAAGTAGGAGAATAGCGGGGCGGCGGTTTCGCCTACGGCGCGGCGGATATAGTCGAGGGTTTCGGTGTGCTCAGCTTCCGCGGCGGCGACGACCTCGGCATCGTCCTCGACCAGTGGATTGACCTTGCCATCGACACGCTCGGAGATTGGACGCGCCTCGGAGGTGTGCGAGACAATGACCCATTTGCCGTCGGCATCCTGCTCAAGCAGCAGATCGATCAGGCCCATATGGCTGCCCCAGAAGCCGGCCATGACGGCAGGCTTGCCATTGAGCGTGCCCGCTTCTGTGTCGGCGCCTTCAAGGCCCTGATAATCGGGGCCGGGAAAGACGCGATGATGATGGCCGGTCAGCACAACGTCGATGCCATCAACGGCGGCCAGCTGCAGCGAGGCGTTCTCGGCGCCGGGCCCCTGATCGGCATCAATACCGGAATGTGACAGGGCGACAATGATGTCGGCACCCTCTTCGCGCATTTTGGGGATGTAGGCCTGAGCCGTCTCAATGATGTCGCGCGTATTGACCTTGCCGCTGAGATGGGTGGCGTCCCATGTCATGATCTGGGGCGGCAGGAAGCCGATCAGGCCAACCTTGATGGTCTTGGTGGCACCAGAGCCGTCGGTCAGCTCCTTATCCACGATCATATAGGGCTTGATGTAGGTATCGTCGCTGAGCGGGTCTGCGGCCAGCTCGCCGCGCACGAGATTGGCTGAAACGAAGGGGAACTGCGCGCCTTGGAGGGCCTTGTCGAGATATTCCAGACCGTAGTTGAACTCGTGATTGCCGAGCGTTGCGGCTTCATAACCTAGCGTGTTCATGGCGGCGATGACGGGGTGCACATTGCCGTCGAGGCCCTTTTCATAGGCCATGTAATCGCCCATCGGGTTGCCCTGGATGATGTCACCATTGTCGATGAGCATGGAGTTGCCAGCCTCAGCACGGATCGACTCGATGATCGATGCGGTGCGGGTCAGGCCCATCGTGTTGTTGGGGGCGTCCGCATAATAGTCATAGGCGAATACCGCGACGTGCAGGTCGGTGGTTTCAAGAATGCGCAAATGGGCCTGATTGGCCTGGGCCATAGCGGCGAAGGGGTGCATGGCGGCGAGGGCTCCTACGCTCGCCGAACCAGCGAGGAATGTGCGCCGCGAAATCTTGGGCAAGAAATTCATTGATCGTCTCCCTGAAGCGTTCACGTGATGAACTGGACATTTCGGGGGCGTAGCGCTCCCGAAAACCGGCGCAATGTCCGGCGCGTGGCGCTCCCGAAGGAGCGAGCATGCTCATGCCGCCCTGAGGTGACGCTTGAATGACGGCTGGAGGGTGACGGTATGGATTTTTGATCACCCGGTCAATTTGTGACAGCGGCCAGGCGTCGGGGTTGTGCGGCCCGCTGAGCCACCCCTGATGGCATGGGAGGGCGATCGGCATTGGACGCGCAATTCGCGGGGAGGTGGAACTGTTTGCATTGCGGCCCCTTGTTGCTAGGAAGAATGCTCAACGGGAGATGAGACCACCATGAAATGGCGCGGCCGGCAGCAGAGCTCCAATATTGACGACCGTCGCGGCCAGGGTGGCGGCGGATTTGGTGGCAGCCCGTTTGGACGAAGCAGTGGGGGTGGGTTCCGTATGCCCACCGGTGGCGGTCGGGGTGGTCGCGGCGGCATCGGCAGCCTGATCGGCATTATTGCCGTGTTGGGTATCATCTGGCTGGTGACGGGGCAGAACCCTGTCGACATGTTGATGGGGAACGCCAGCACGTCGTCCAGTTCATCGGCTCAGGCATCCGCGAGCGGCGAACCTTCCGAAATGCGCGACTTTGTCGGCGTCGTGGTCAAGGAAACCGAAGACTTGTGGGGCGAGGTTTTCGCTGCACAAAATCAGGATTACCCGGAGCCGACCGTGGTGCTTTTTACCGATCAGGTGAACACCGCCTGCGGCGCGGCCGATTCGCGGACCGGGCCATTTTACTGCCCCGGCGATCAGAAAGTTTACATCGATCTGAGCTTTTACGACCAGTTGCGTGACCAGTTCGGAGCGCCGGGGGATTTTGCCCAGGCCTATGTGCTGGCCCATGAAGTGGGGCACCACATTCAGAACATCACGGGCGTGCTGCCCGAGTTCAACCGTCGCCGCGCCAGCCTGAGCCAGGAAGAAGCCAATGCCTATTCGGTGCGGGTCGAGCTGCAGGCGGATTGCTATGCGGGCGTTTGGGCCAATTACGCCGGCCAGGAAGACCTGCTGGACAATGGCGATATTGAAGAGGCGCTGAACGCGGCTAACCAGATTGGCGATGATACGCTGCAAAAGCGCATGCAGGGCTATGCGGTGCCCAAGACGTTCAATCACGGTACTTCGGCGCAGCGAAAAACCTGGTTTGAGCGCGGCTATCGTTCTGGCAATCCCGGAGATTGTGATACGTTCTCGGGCAATGTGTAACGATACGAACTGACGGGCGGAACAGTGCTGGGAATACCTGATAGCGTAATGCCGCATGTGCGGCGCTTTGGCTTTTCGGGGGTGTTTGCCGTCGGCGTGGTGGTGGTGATGGTGTTCGGGATCAACCCGATCACCGTACTGACCGGACAAGTTGCCGAGCCCTTGCCCTATACGCCCCTCAGCGCCCTTGCGGACCTTGAGACAGGCAAAGCAACGCCGGAAGATCTGGTGGATGCCGTATCGCGCGAGACCAATGGTTTCTGGGAGCGTGGCTTTCGCAGCGCAGCAGCCTTCTATCCGCCGGTGTCGCTGAGCATGGTTGAAAGCAGCCGCGAGCTGGGCTGCGGCTTGTCGGGATCAAGCATCGGGACGTTCTACTGCCCACAGAACAGCACGATCTACGTCGATATGGCCGCCTATGCGGATCTGGTCGCGGCTTATCCCGCGCAGGGACATCTGGCGCAGATCTATCTGATCGGGCTGGCCTATGGTCACCACGTTCAGAACGCCCAGGATCTGTTCGAGACTGTTAGCGCGCCTGGCCTTTCGGCAGAGGCGCGTGTGGTGCTCGAACAGCGTATGAGCGCACAGGCCGCCTGCTATACGGGAGCGTCGACCAAATGGGCTGGGCTCGACCTGCTGCTCGACGATGCGGCAACCGCCAACGCGATCGCGTCGGGGCTTGCTGGCGGTGGTGATGTCACCCGGGTGCCTTCGCGTGCTGAGATGGCGTTGCCCCGCGATTTCGCGCCAGCACCCGCAGCGTTCAACAAGGCGTGGTTTGACGCTGGCTATGCCATTCCCGCCATCGGCACCTGTCGGCTGGAAAAGATCGGGCTGCCAGACTGAGCGAACGGGTGGACACGAGCGGCGTGACGAGCGATAGCGCTGCGGTCATCCCTCCTGTTCGAGCAGAGTGTTCATGATCCCGCGTCTCCTGCACTTCACCTGGAAGACCTCCGAGCTGCCCCGCGAAATGGCAGACTATTATGCCAAATGGCAGGCGTTGCATCCGGGTTGGGACATCCGGCTGTGGACTGATGACAGCATGCGCGCCTTCGTGGCGGAGAGCTATCCCGCGCTTCTGGCCACCTATGACAGCTATCCAAAAATGATCCAGCGGGCGGATGCGTTTCGCTATCTGGTGCTGGGAAAACTGGGCGGGATCTATGCCGATCTCGATGTGGAGCCGTTTGAGGCAGTAACGCTCCTGCTTGAGCATGAGGCGTTTGTCGGGATCGAGCCGCTGGAACATGTCTTTCCTGATCGCATCCATCAAGGGGTGCCGCTGCTGTTCACCAATGCCTTTATGGGCTCGGTGCCCGACCACCCGCTGTGGCGCACAATCATTGCCGAACTGCCCAAGCTGGTGGGGCTGGAGACTTTCTATGCCACCGGGCCCTCAATGGTAACGGCGATGCTGCTGCGGCTGGAGCGTTCGCAGCGCCCTGTGTTTCTGTTGCCTGAGGTGTGGTCGCCGCTGCTGTCGAATGGCAAACGGACGCGGACTGATGCGCTGGTCCGCGAGATGGTTGGCGAACTGGGTACGGTAATTGGCGCAGAAGCAGGGCGACTGGTGTCGCACAAGTGGATGACCACCTGGGTGCCGTGGCATATGCGGGCCAACCGTCTGGTTGAGGTGTTGCAGGTACCCACGACCATCAAATGGTGGCTGCGGAAGCAGCAGCACCGTGCCCTGGCGGCCACGGTCATACCTGATCCGATTGAACCCTATTTTGAGCAGTCGCTCGTCCCGATAGCTGAGCGGCCTCACATACATATTGCGGTTCGGCTGGGAGAGTTGCCGCCGGCGCCCGAACTGGAGCGGGCAATTGCGGCGCTGGAGTATCCGCGAGACAAGTTGTCGGTGCGGTATTTCACGGAGGCACAAGCCGGCGGGCTCAATGCTATGCTGGCGGCGCGACCGGATGAGGCCGAATTTGTGCTGTTGGTGGACGGCGGTGTTCGTGATGTGCCGACCGACGCGCTGCTGCGCATGCTGGCCGCGCGGCAGCCTGTGGTAGCGGCGAGTTGCGTGGATGGCCAAGGGCAGAATGCCGATCCGCAGCTATTCCGCTACCGCCATGGAGGCAGCTTCAAGGTGCTCTACAAGGATGGTGGCGCTGAGGGAGCGCTGCGGCGTGATCCGGAGCATCGCGCTTATCTCAATGAGCAGAAGGTATTCACCATGCTGCCGCTGGATGGGGTGGGGGAGAGCTTTGTGCTGCTGCGCCGCGATGCTCTGGAAGCGGGCGTGGGCTTTGCCGAGACGCCGTACAAGCTTCATCTGGGCGCGGAAGCGCTGGGCATCAGGGCGCGCGACCTCGGGTTTGAGGTAGCGGGGTTGCCGCAGCTCGAAGTGGTGCGGCAGCGCTAAAAGAAAAGGCGCCTCGCGGCGCCCTTTCGAATTGATCCATCAGGCCGCTGGCGCAGCGTGCTCGGGCTTTGGCTCGAGACCCTTCTGGGCGCGGACGTGATTGAGGAAGCGCGTGAACAGATAGTGGCTGTCACGCGGGCCGGGGCTAGCCTCGGGGTGATACTGCACCGAAAAGATCGGCTTGCCATCAACGCTCAGGCCCGCATTGGACTGGTCGAACAGCGAGATGTGCGTCTCGCTAATGCCCTTGGGCAGACTGGCCTTGTCCACAGCAAAGCCATGGTTCATCGAGGTGATTTCCACCTTGCCGGTGGTCAGGTCCTTGACCGGATGATTGGCGCCGTGGTGGCCCTGATGCATCTTTGATGTGGTGGCGCCCAGCGCCAGACCCAGCAGCTGATGCCCCAGGCAGATACCAAAGACCGGCTTGCCGGTTTCCATCAGCGTCTGAATGGTGGGCACGGCATATTTGCCGGTCGCGGCTGGATCGCCGGGGCCGTTGGACAGGAAAATCCCATCTGGATTGTGCGCCATGACTTCTTCAGCGGTCGCAGTCGCGGGGACAACGGTTACCTTGGCGCCCTGATCGGCCAGGCAGCGCAGGATGTTGCGCTTGGCGCCGAAGTCGATAGCCACGACGTGGAACTCAGGTTCATCGAGCGTGCCGTAGCCCTTGTCCCACACCCAGCTGGTCTGGTCCCAGTGATAGGTCTGGGCCGTGGTGACTTCCTTGGCCAGATCGAGACCTTCAAGACCGGGAAAGGCCTTGAGTTCGGCTGCAATGGACGGCTCGTCAAACTGGCCGTCGCCGGCATGGGCGATGACGCCATTGGGCATGCCATGCTCGCGGATGCGGGCAGTCAACTCGCGGGTGTCGATGCCGGTGATGCCGATAATGTTGCGCTTCTTGAGCCAGGCATCGAGCTTCTCAGCGGCACGATAGTTGGACGGGTTGGTAATATCGGCCTTGAGCACAACGCCGCGGACGCCGGACAGCGCGGCCATGTTGACCGTCTCGATGTCTTCGTCATTGGAGCCGACATTGCCGATATGAGGGAAAGTGAAGGTGATGATCTGTCCGGCATAGGACGGATCGGTCAGCACTTCCTGATAGCCGGTCATGGCGGTATTGAAGCAGACTTCGCCAGCGGCGTGGCCGATGGCCCCGATTCCGCGGCCTTCCAGGCGCGTACCGTCTGCGAGGATCAGAACTGCGGTCGCGGGGGATTGCTGCCAGCCGGTCACGGTGGGCCTCCAAAATTGTTTTCAGGTGCTCGCGCAGCCAAACCGGAAAAGCTTCCGACTTTCCTGACCACGCGTCCGACGATGTCGATTGAGGCCTCCTATTAGAAGCCTGATCGCGGTGGCGCAAGTGGCGGCGCGGTTTGAATGTGCCTATATGGGAGCAGAAACAGTCACAACAAGAGGATCAGGCCCCATGCGCGAAGAGTTCAGCGAAGGTCTCAAGACGGCGCTCAAAGCCCGCGATCAGCGCCGCACCGCGACGCTTCGGGCCATTACGTCTGCAATCAAGGACAAGGATATCGCAATCCGGCAGGAGAATCGCGGCCCCGCCACCAATGACGAGATTCTGACGATCGTTCAGAAAATGGTGAAGCAGCGCGAAGAGAGCTTCGCCATTTACGCCCAGGCGGGCCGGGCTGATCTGGCGACGGTAGAAAAAGAAGAGATCGATATTCTCAACGAGTTTCTGCCCAAGGGACTGAGCGAGGCAGAGGTCGATGCTGCCATCGTGGCAGCGATTGCCGCGACCGGTGCTGAGGGCCCAAAGGACATGGGCAAGGTCATCGGTCAGCTCAAGGCTGACTATCCTGGACGGATCGACTTCGGCAAGGCCAGCGGCAAGGTACGGGCGGCTCTGGCCGGGTGATCAGGCGACGCTGCGCGCGAGGCTGCCGGCGACGCGGTTTCGGCCCTGGCGTTTGGCTTTGTAGAGGGCGGTATCGGCGCGGTTGAGTACGACCGAGAAGGTTTCGCCCGCCATGGCAATGGCGACCCCGGCGCTGACGGTGGCGGGGAAACTCTCGGCCAGCAGCCGCGCCGGGTGCTGATCGAAATCTTCGCGAATGCGCTCGGCGATGGCGCGTGCTTCCTCGATACTCATCTTGGGCAGGACGGCGCAGAACTCCTCGCCGCCGATCCTTGCAATCACGTCGTTCTTGCGAACGCCGCGCTGCATGATGTTGCCGAAATGCTGGATGACGGCATCACCGGCACCATGTCCCTGCTGATCGTTGATCTGCTTAAAATGGTCGATGTCGAACATCAGCACCGCAGTCTGTTCAGGCAGCTCTCCGAGACTAAAGCGATCAAACAGGGCGCGCCGGTTGAGCAGACCCGTCATGGCATCGGTCTGCGCCTCGTCGCGGTGTCGCCGGGTGACGCGTGACTGGTTCAGTGTGAGACCAAGGGCGCCCAGACCGGTCAGGCCTATAATTGCCATGATGGAATTGAAACGCTCTGCCCAGTTGTTCGGGGGGGCTGACAGCACGAGATTGCCTTCGACAACCAGCGCGATGGCGCAGGCTAAGAACGACAGGCTGGTCAAGCCGAAGAGCACGACCGACACGATCATCTGAAGCGGGGATTCGCGTCTGGCCTGCCAGAAATAGCGCCCCGAAAGGGCGATGAAGACGGCGCACCAAATGTTCAGAAGAGCTGTTGCCGGGCCGGACCAGCCGAGCACAAAGGTGAGATTGGTGCTGAACATGGCAGCCAGCCAAAGCAGCAGGGTTGGCGTTCGGCGCTGACTGGCCGTGGCGAACTGAAACGACCCCAGATGGATCAGTGCCATGCCGCTGAGCAGCGGCGAGAACGCGCCGATCTGGAGGGCAGTGTCATAACGACCATCGCGCAGTCCCAGCACGGCCAGGGCCACCACCACAAAGGCCATGCCGGCGGCCCAGCTCATCAGATAGTTGTCCTCACGCGCATTGAGCCAGCTGATCAGCAAGGCGATCATCAGGGCCGCGCTGGAGAAAGCAATGGCAATAAGCAAAGTGGCGTTGTCTATCACTGCGCGTCCCTCTAGTGGCCATAGGCCTCGCCAGTCATCACGTAATGCGTGATTGGAGCGAAAGAGACACGGGCAAATGACTAAATCGTTAGCATTGACCGTAAGTTGGCACGAATTCACTCAGCAGGTTGAGGTGCCTGGACGGTGGAGCGCAGCTCGAGCCAATGTGATGTGATGGCCACCAGTGTCGCCAAGACGAGAGCGCCAGCGCCGAGCAAGGGCAGGGCCCGGTAGCCATAGCCGTTCTCCAGAGCCGCTGCGCCCAGGACAGCACCAATGGCGATACCGATATTGAAGCCGGTGGGAATGAGCGAGGATGCCAGATTTGGTGCATCGCCTGCCCACGCCAGAATACGGGACTGCACCGGCGATCCAAAGGCAAAGTTGACGCCACCCCAGAGTACCACTGTGACGGCCATGGCTAGCGGATAGGGGCTGACAAGATGCAGGGCGGTAAAAGCCACGACCTGCAGGGCCAAAATGGTGATGAGCGAGGGCATGAGCTTCCAGTCGGCAAGCCGACCACCGATAAACACGCCGATTGTCGAGCCCACCCCATACAATAGCAGGATCCAGGGCACGGTGTTGACGTCCAGCCCTGTGACTTCACGCAGCAGCGGGGCGATATAGGTGAACAGGCTGTACTGGCCGATCATCACCAGAATGACGATGATCAGCGATGTGACGATCTGCTGGCGCCAGAGCGCCTTGACTTCGCGCCGAAAGCTGCCAGTGGTGGCCGAGGCACCCGCAGTGCGGGGCAGGGCGACGGCAGTGATGAGCGTGGCCACCAGCCCTAGGGCACCGACGGCCCAGAACGTTGCGCGCCAGCCCAGGGCATTGCCGATGGCCGTGCCACCCGGCACGCCCAGAATGTTGGAGACGGTCAGGCCTGAGAGGATCAGGGCGACGGCAAAGCCGCGCTTGTCCTTGGGAACAAGGCTGACCGCAACAATGGCAGCGATGCCGAAATAGGTGCCATGGGCGAATGAGACGATGACGCGCGCGGCCATCAACAATTCAAAGCTTGGGGCCAGGGCACACAAGATCTGGCCCAGGGTGAACACGATGCCGAGCGCCAGAATCAGTGGTTTGCGGGCGATCTTCTTGGTCGCCACGGCCAACAAGGGACCACCGATGGCGATGCCGATGGCGTAGCCAGTAATCAAATATCCTGCGACGGGAATAGTGACGCCAAGCCCGGTGGCCACTTCGGGCAAAACGCCCGCAATAACGAATTCAGCCGTGCCAAAGGCGAAGGCGGCCAGAAACAGGGCAATCAGGGGCAAGAACATGGCGCATGACCGCCAAAAGGCGGGCCTCGGTTGAAGCCATCTCAAACCACAGGCCAGCACATGCGGCAATCAACAAATTGCTCGTGCGCCTATAGAAAAGCTGCAACGATCAATGCTTGGCAATGGCGCTGGCTCGGCTACAGTTGAGCGCGGGACAAACAGCTTTTCGGCTTGGGAGGCACATATGACGGTATCGGATGACACGAGAAGGCGCTTTGCGCTGGCGACTGCCCTGCGGGGTATTTTCATGCTGCTGGCAGGGCTATACGCGGTGATATGGCCGACGGAAGCACTGACCATTCTGGTGCTGGCTGGCGGCATCCTGCTGTTGATTGATGGCGTGCTGGGACTGTGGAGCCTGACATTCGGTGGTGGCAAGAGCGGTAATTACTGGTTTGACGTGGTGTCGAACGCGCTCTCGCTGGTTCTGGGCATCTTGATCCTGATCAGCCCGCTGCTGGCAACGATCTTCACCGTGACTTTCATGGCAACGCTGGTGGGTATTGCCGCGCTGGTGGTGGGGATCATGCAGATCGTAGTGATCACGCGCGAACGAGAACATTATGCGCGGATCTGGCCGGTGGTGTTGTCGGGCGTTTCCTATGTGCTGCTGGGGCTGGTGTTTCTGTTCTTTCCGCTGCTCAGTGCCTCGATTGGGGTGATCTTTGGCGGTGTGCTGTTGATCATGTTCTCGTTTGGCCTGTTTGGCTGGGCCTGGCGGCTGTATCAGCGCAGCAAGGCTGGTTGATCCATGGCGAACGGGTTGGCTCCTGGCCGGTGGACCGCGGCGCGGGCGAACGCATGGTATGACCAATTGCCATGGCTGGTGGGCGCCAATTTTGTGCCCTCGACAGCGTCCAATCCCCTCGAGATGTGGCAGGCGGAAACTTTCAGCCCCGCAGTGATCAAGCGCGAGCTCGAATGGGCAGCGGGTATTGGTATGAACACGATGCGTGTGTTCCTGCATGACCTGCTGTGGCAGTGCGATCAGGACGCGTTCACCGACCGGATCAGGCACTACCTCGATATCGCGGACAGCCTGGGCATCAGCACCATGCTGGTACTGTTCGACTCGGTCTGGAACCCTGACGTGAGGCTGGGGGCGCAACCAGAGCCGGTGCCGGCGGTGCACAATTCGCAATGGGTACAAGGGCCAGGACGTGCTCTGGCCGACCCAAGCCAGTATGGTCGACTTCAGGACTATGTTGAGGGTGTGGTCGGCACGTTTGCCAATGATGAGCGGGTGCTGGTGTGGGACGTATGGAACGAGCCCAGCAATCTCAATGGCGGGCGCTTTGACGAACTGGACAATAAAGTAGAGCTCGTCAGCCAATTGCTGCCGCAGGTTTTTGACTGGGCGCGCAATGCCGGGCCGAGCCAGCCGCTGACCTCGGGTGTCTGGACCGGTCGAACGCTCTATGACGATCCTCATGCGCGCATCCAGATCGAGAATTCCGACGTCGTGAGTTTTCACGACTATCAGGTGCCGGAGCGTTTTGAGACCAAGCTGCGGGAGTTGCCCAGGGACCGGCCTCTGTTCCTGACCGAGTTCATGGCGCGCACGCCGGGCAGCACGTTCGAGGGCATCCTGCCGATCGCCAAACGGGAGCGAATCGCCAGCTATTGCTGGGGACTCGTAGCCGGACGGTCGCAGACGCTCTATCCATGGGATAGCTGGACCCGGTCCTATCTGGATGCGCCGCCTGACCCGTGGTTCCACGATGTGTTCCACACGGATGGCAAGCCCTACCGTGCCGAGGAAACCGCATTGCTGCGGCAGATCACCGGGCGCGGCCAGCCAGACTGATCAGCGATAGACGACGGCGATGCCGGCGACGCTGTCGTCCTGCCGATAGATTTTTGCGGTACCGGGCACGCTCAGTTCAATATTGCCAAAACCGTCCCAGCGCGGCACCAGATCGGCATCGGCGCCAATGGAGACAAAGCTCGCCGCATCTTCGGGGACGCTGTCGCCCGCCGGGATCAGGGCTGCCTGGGTGTTGGGGCCGGTATCGGGACCGCAGGTGCGCGAGAAGACCACCAGATCAAAAGCGCCGTCTGGCGCCGTCAGTCGAAGGGTTTCAATGGTGCTGCACGAGGGCAGAAACCCGGCGGTCAGCCAGAGCAGGGCACCCACCAGCAACGCAGGCAGGGTGGTGAACAGCACCAGATGGCGAAATCGAAACTTGTTGGTGATGGCCACTAAAATGTCCATGCTGTGGATAAGATCATGGCCCGTGACTCGGACCCTGGGAATGCTTATCTAACACCTCATGCGCTTTTCCGATCAGTTTCTGGATGAGATCCGTCAACGCCTGCCGATAACGCAGGTGGTGGGCGAACATGTCATGTGGGACAAGCGCAAAAGCCAGCCGGGCAAGGGCGACATGTGGGCCTGCTGCCCGTTTCATGGCGAAAAAAGCCCCAGCTTCCATGCTGATGATCGGCGCGGAATCTATCACTGCTTTGGCTGTGGGGTGTCGGGCGATCATTTCCGGTTCCTGACCGAAAAGGCCGGTTTGAGCTTTCCCGAGGCCGTCGAACGACTGGCCGAGATGGCTGGTGTGCCGATGCCAGCGCGCGATGAGCGCCAGGAAAAGCGGGCCGCCGAGCGCAAGTCGCTGACCGATGTGATGGAGCTGGCGACCAAGTATTTCGAGGCCGCGCTGAGCCACAATATCGGGGCGCGGGCACGCGGCTATCTGCTGGAGCGTGGCGTGTCGGCTCAGAGTCAGTCGCGGTTTCGGATCGGTTTTGCGCCTGATAGTCGCAACGGGCTCAAGGAACATCTGGCAGCCAATGGCGCGTCGGCGCAGGACATGATCGACACCGGGCTGGTGGCGGTGCGTGAGAATGACCCGATGCCCTATGATCGGTTCCGCAACCGGGTGATGTTCCCGATCACCGATTTCCGCGGCAAGGTGATCGCCTTTGGCGGGCGGGCACTGTCGGCCGATGTGCCGGCCAAGTATCTCAACTCGCCCGAGACTGAACTGTTTCACAAGCGCCAGACGCTCTATAACGGCCAGACCGCGCGGCAGGCAGCACGCGATGGCGGCACGGTGGTGGTGGTCGAAGGCTATCTCGATGTGATCGCGGCGGTGGCGGCGGGCTTTGAAGGCACCGTGGCGCCGCTGGGTACCGCGCTGACTGAAGAGCATCTGCAATTGCTGTGGCGGATGAGCCCGGACCCCGTGCTGTGTTTTGACGGTGACAAAGCGGGGCAGAAGGCCGCCGAGCGTTCCGCTGATATGGTGATCCCGCATCTCAAGCCGGGCTTTACGGTGCGGATCGCGACGCTGCCCGAGGGGCAGGACCCCGATGATCTGATCAAGTCGCAGGGGCGTGGGGCCTTTGCCGATGTGCTGGACCGGGCGCGCAGCCTGTCCGATGTGATCTGGAGCATGGAAACTGGCGGGTTGGTGCCCGAAACGCCCGAGGCGCGGGCTGCCTTGCAGGCGCGACTGCGGGAGCGCGCCAATTCGATTCAGGATTCGTCGGTGCGGTTTCACTATTCGCAGGCGTTTGACGAGAAGCTGCGGGCGTTTCTGGCACCGGTGCGTCAGAACCGGTTCGAACCGCGCAATGGTCAGCAGCGCTATGGTCAAAGCGGTGCCTATGGCTATCCTGGCCGGGGGACGCCCAAGCTGGTGGTGTCCGATACGCTGCGCAATTCGCGCCTGCTCAAGCCAGGCTCGGTGGCGGATGCGACCCCCCGCGAGGCTGCGATCATCCTCAGCCTGGTCAATCACCCCGCACTGGTGGAAGACAGTTTTGAGCCGCTCGCCAATCTGGACTTCGAGACGCCGGCTGCCCAAAAGGTGATGAGCGAGATTCTCAGTCTTGTGGTGCGCCACCATGATATCTCGGCCGATGATCTACGGGCGGCGCTGGGGGTTCGGGGACACGGTCCCGCTATCGCCCGTATGGCGGATGTGCTGGCGCGACAGGGGGTCTGGCAGATTGCTTCAGAGATCGCTCTGGCTGATGCCCAGACCGGATTGAGTCATGCCTTGGCCTTGCATAACAAGAAAGTTCAGCTAAATAGAGAGCTTAAAGCAGCCGAAGCAGCGCTGGGCGAAGACCCGAGCGAAGAAACCTTTGAAAGGCTGCGAGACATCAAGAACCAGATTACCACTGTCGATGGCACAGAGGCATTGATCGAAGGATTTGGTTCGTTATCGGGGCGCGCGACACGCAGTTTTTAGAGATTTTCTCTAAAAGCGGGCGCGTACGCGCGATTTCGCATATGATTTGTGCGAAGTTTCGAGGCGGACCAGGTCACAAAAGGCGTAACGCCTGAGTG
This sequence comes from Devosia litorisediminis, assembly GCF_018334155.1. Taxonomy (NCBI): domain Bacteria; kingdom Pseudomonadati; phylum Pseudomonadota; class Alphaproteobacteria; order Hyphomicrobiales; family Devosiaceae; genus Devosia; species Devosia litorisediminis. The sequence continues at coordinate 508,680 of NZ_JAGXTP010000001.1, forward strand.
ACTGACCTTTACCTTGCTTTGAGGTGTCACCACTTAAAGCCTTATTCGGACCCGAGCGCTGACGGGTTCCGACGGAGTACCAGATGGCCACCAAGGCAGCTACCAAAACGACCAAAGACAATGAGAAGCCGGAATCCGGCGCCCCCGAGGCGACGACAAACGATAGCCCGCTTCTCGATCTTTCCGATGCCGCGGTCAAAAAGCTCATCAAAGTCGCCAAGAAACGCGGCTATGTGACCTATGAAGAGCTGAATGCAGTGATGCCTTCAGACGAGGTCAGCTCCGAGCAGATCGAAGATTTCATGTCGATGTTCTCGGACATGGGCATCAATGTCGTCGATGAAGACGAGGTCGAAGAGACCGAAGTCGAAAAAGACGAAGAAGATCAGGGCCAGGAAGTTGCTCCCGCCACCGGGACGGCTGTCGCGAGCACATCGAACGCCAAGTCCGGTTCAGACCGTACCGACGATCCGGTGCGCATGTATCTGCGCGAAATGGGCTCGGTCGAACTGCTCAGCCGCGAGGGCGAAATTGCCATCGCCAAGCGCATCGAGGCTGGTCGCGAGACCATGATCGAAGGGCTGTGTGAGAGCCCGCTGACCTTCCAGGCCATCATTATCTGGCGCGACCAGCTCGCCGAAGGCGAAATTCTGCTGCGCGACATTATCGATCTTGAAGCTACCTATGCTGGTCCGGACGCCAAGCAGGCCGCGCCTGTGCCGGACATGGCAACGCTGATTGCGCCGAAGTCGGCTGAAGCGACGGCCGAGAAGATCAAGGCCGCAACACCGCGCCGCTCGACCAACGAGAATGGCGAGTATGTGCCGGAAGAGCCCAAGGCTCCCGAAGATCCAGCACCCGATGATGATGACGATGAGTTCGAAAACGCGCTGTCGCTGTCGGCGATGGAAGCCGAGCTCAAGCCACAGGTCGTTGAGACGTTTGATCGGATCGCTACCGCTTATGGCAAGATGCGCGAAATCCAAGACCGCAATGCGCAGGATCTGGGTGCTGTCGTCAGCGATGCCGACCGCAAGAAGATCGACGGTTTCCGTGCCGAAGTGATTGCCGATGTGAAGTCGCTGGCGCTCAACAATGGCCGTATCGAAAATCTGGTCGAGCAGCTTTACGACATCAACAAGCGTCTGGTGAAGCTTGAGGGTCGTCTGCTGCGCCTGGCAGAGAGCTATGGCGTCAAGCGCGAGAAATTCCTCGAGAGCTATTATGGCCAGGAAGTGAACCCGGCCTGGGAAGCCAATCTTGCTGATTTCGATGGCAAGGGCTGGGGCGAGTTTGCCAAGCGCGAAGTCGACACCATCCGCGAAATCCGTGGTGATGTGGCGACGCTGGCGACTGAAGCCGGTCTGAACATCGGCGAGTATCGCCGCATTGTGCACAAGGTTCAGAAGGGCGAGCGCGAAGCTGCAATCGCCAAGAAGGAAATGGTGGAAGCCAACCTTCGTCTGGTGATCTCGATTGCCAAGAAATACACGAACCGCGGTCTGCAGTTCCTGGATCTGATTCAGGAAGGCAATATCGGCCTGATGAAGGCCGTCGATAAGTTCGAATATCGTCGCGGTTACAAGTTCTCGACCTATGCGACCTGGTGGATCCGCCAGGCAATCACCCGTTCGATCGCCGATCAGGCGCGCACTATTCGTATTCCTGTGCACATGATCGAGACGATCAACAAGATCGTGCGGACATCGCGTCAGATGCTGCATGAAATCGGTCGCGAGCCGACTCCTGAGGAGCTCAGCGAAAAGCTGCAGATGCCTTTGGACAAGGTTCGCAAGGTGCTCAAGATTGCCAAGGAGCCAATCTCGCTCGAAACGCCGATCGGCGACGAGGAAGATTCGAATCTGGGCGATTTCATTCAGGACGTGAATGCGACCCAGCCCATCGACGCGGCGATCCAGAGCAATTTGCGTGAAACCACGACCCGTGTGCTGGCCTCGCTGACACCACGCGAAGAGCGCGTGCTGCGCATGCGCTTCGGCATCGGTATGAACACTGACCATACGCTCGAAGAAGTCGGCCAGCAGTTCTCGGTGACCCGCGAGCGCATTCGTCAGATTGAGGCCAAGGCATTGCGCAAGCTCAAGCACCCCAGCAGGAGCCGCAAGCTTCGCAGCTTCCTGGACAACTAATCTGTGAGGGCCGCGAAAGCGGCCCTTGTCTTTGGTGTGCGAATTGCCGCTGGCGGTATGGTCGGATAGGTTGCGCGAATCTAACGGGGAAGAGTTTGCGCTGATGCAGCAAGGCAGTACTGAACCAGCCAAACGCCTCAAAGTCAGTGCGATCAGGGCCATCGTCCCGTTCAAACTAGTGGTAAGCTTTACCGATGGCTCATCGGGGACGTTTGATGCGGCGCCGATGATCGGGGAACGCGGTGAAGGCACCGAGCCCTTGCGTGACCGACGCTTTTTCGGTTCGGTTGAACTGGCCAATGGCGTGCCAACCTGGCCGAACCACTTCGATATCTCGCCAGACTGGCTGCGCGAGGAAATGGAAAAACGCGGCGAATTGCGATTGCCGCTGCCGGTGCGCCACAGGCGCTGATCTGGCTGCAAGAGGAGACGAAACCATGTCGTTCTGGAAAAATCTGTTTGGCGGTGGTGCATCCAGTGCCGAGCCTGCCGGCGACAAGGTGCTGGGCGAAGAAGGCCATAAGGGCTTTCTGATCAAGGCCATTGAAATGAAGGCCGGCAGTGAATTGCAGCTGGCCGGGACCATCGAGAAAGAGATCGATGGCGAACTCAAGACGTATCGTTTTGTCCGTGCCGATCGCATGACCTCGCGTGATGATCTTGTCGCTCTGGCGCTGTCCAAGGGCAAACAGATCATCGACGAGCAGGGCGAGCAGATCTTTAATTAAGCCGACCACCGCAGAAATTTTGGCGCAGATGCCCAGTCCTGCGGACCGCAAGGTTCGCGGGTGGCTCTGCCCCGCACAGGAGTAAAGACCATGGCCAGAAAGCCCACCGCGCGCAGCGAATTCGTGATGTTTGACGTCGTCTATGAAGACGGCAGCCAGCGCTCCAACCGCAAGGTTGATGCCAGCCTGCTGGGTGGCCTGGACGGGGATGAACCCGCCAAGGCCGCGATCGAAGAGCAGGATCGCGCCATTTCCGAGAAGTCGGGCATGCCGCCGCTTGAGATCAAGTCGCTCAAGCGCTCGGGGAAGTAGTTCCCAACGCCTTGTCCACGGCCGGTTTGACGACGGTGCCGTAAAGCTCGATGGCTTTCATGACCTTGTCATGGGGCAGGGTACCGACGCTGAGCTGCAGGCCGAAGCGGTCGTGTTTGAACCATTCGTGCTGGGCGAGGATCTTGTCGATGATCTGCTGCGGCGACCCCATGAAATAGGCGCCTTCGGGAGCTGCACCTGCCTCGAACTGGGCGCGCGTTGTGGGTGGCCAGCCGCGTTCCTTGCCAATGCGGTTCATTGCTTCGCTATGGGCTGGATACGCCATATCACGTGCGTCCTGGCTGTCAGCGGCAATGAAGCCGTGTGAGCTGATGCCAACGGGCAGCACAGTGACGTCGCGACCCACCTTGGTGGCTGTTTCACGATAGAAATCGACCAGTGGCGCAAACTGGCGTGGCTGGCCACCAATGATAGCGATCATCAGGGGCAGGCCGTGATAGGCCGCCCGGGCCACAGAATTGGGTGTGCCGCCAACCGCGATCCAGAGTGGAATGGGTTGTTGAACGGGCACCGGATAGACCGCGATGCCAGGAATAGGCTTGGTGTGTTCTGTGCCCTCCCAGGTGACAGGACCACCCTGTCGTAGCTTGAGCAGCAGATCGAGCTTTTCTTCAAACAGGGCGTCATAATCGTTCAAATCAAGCCCGAAGAGCGGAAAGCTCTCGATGAATGAGCCGCGCCCGGCCATGATCTCGGCCCGACCATTGCTGAGAAGATCGAGCGTGGCGAACTGCTGATAGACGCGGATCGGGTCTTCGGAGCTCAGAACCGTGACGGCAGTGGAAAGCCGGATTGATTTGGTGCGCGCGGCTGCGGCAGCCAGAATGGTCAGTGGTGCCGATGCGACGAAGTCCGGGCGGTGGTGTTCGCCAAGGCCGTAAAATGACAGGCCGAGCTGGTCGGCCAGTTCAACTTCCTCAAGCAGATCTGCGAGCCGTTCGGCCGGACTTTGCAGCGCGCCGCCGTTGAGTGGATCGGGTGTATTTTCAGCAAAGGAATAAAGGCCAAGTTCCATGATGCACCTGTTGCGTTGGCGACAGACATGGTCGCCACGGTTGGGCGTATCAAGAACGCACAGCGGTGTAACTACCCCTGCGCCGGGCACGAAAAAGGCCCCGGTGGAAACCGGGGCCAGGGGTGCTGGCGAGCGGGGGGACGACTGCGCCAGCGAGGGAGGAAGACTATTTACTGAGCAGGTGCGGCGACTGGATCAGTCGTTGCTGCTGGTTCGGCTGGTGCTGCTGGAGCAGCAACGCCATCAGCCGGTGCGGCTTCGGTGGCTGGTGCCTGGGCAGCAGGTGCCTCGACGGCTGGAGCTGTTTCGGTCATTGGCGCAGGGGCCATTGCCGGATCAGCCGGTGCTTCAACGGCAGGTGCAGTGTTCACATCCACCGTGGTTGCCGGACCGGAATTGGCCGAGAAGACCAGGTAGCCGATGGCCAGCAGAGCCAAGGCAACGATAATGCCGACGAACCAGCCGGTGCCGTTGCTTTCGCGGGTATAGACGGTGCGGTTGCCGTCATTGGTATAGACTGTGTCGCGTTCGGGATAAGCCATGATGTCGATCCTTGTTTGAACCTATGGCAGAAAAACGCGGGGTAATTACTTTCGTTCCCGAGGCTGTGATCACGGATTTCAAGTTTATTGAAAATCGTAATTCGCGTTAAATTTCAGCTGGATAGTGAGCGCCATTGGTTTCCTGGGCGCAGCGTGCCGCGCCCAGACTGACTTTGTTTGCCTGTATTTGGACATATTTGAGGGCGCGGTGTCCCGAAAAGGCCGATCAGTGCGGCTGTCGGGCTTCGGCAGCCTTGTGAATTTCTTCGACCAGGCCCGGCTCAAGACCCAGCTTGGTGGCCAGCGCATCAAGATAGGCCCGCTCGGCTGCGGTATCGGCGGTGATCGCCACGAGCGATGCGGCATAGATCTCGGCGGCGTGCTCGGGGGTGTCGGCACGGGCAACCACCGCATTGATATCGAGCGGGGTTGATAGCTCGTCAAACACCCAGGCCTTTTCTTCCGAAGAGAGCGGCATCGCTTCGAGTCGGGTAAAGATGGCTTCCTTCTCATCGGCATCAATGCGGCCATCGGCTTTAGGGGCCGAGATCATGGCGCGCACCAGCGTCTTGCCGAGTTGTTCTTGTGCATCAACATCCGCGGCTGGTGGGATGAAGGCATCGGGCGAGGATGGGGCTGGCGCGGCGGGTCTGGAATTCTGATGGTTCTGCCAGGCGCTATAAGCAAGCCCTCCCAGAGCAGCCATGGCGCCAAGCTTGGCCGTGTTGCCGGCCAGCTTTCCCAGTTTTCCGCCGCTGAGCAACATGCCTGCGGCCAGCCCGGCTGCGCCCGTCATGGCAGTTTTCTGCACATTCCTGTCGGTCTGAAGGGCTTTGACGATCTGGTCGATGTTGAACATGGCTACTCCCTTGGTTTTGTTCGAGATGGGGAATGATGGGTGTGATCGCAAGCGCGACGGAATGACGCTTGAGATGATGGGTGACAAAAAAAGGGCCAGGCAAATTGCCCGACCCTGATCGTGTTCGGTGTGGCGTTGAACGTTATCTGTTGGCGACGGTAATCAGCGGCGTGATGCGGCGGATCGTGACGCGACGGTTGGAGCGCTCAGCCGCTTCGGTACGGATCTTGAGGTAGCGCTCGCCATAGCCCTGTGTCGCCAGGTTTTCAGGTGGGACGCCATAGAAGTCGGTCAAGATACGGGCGACTGTGGCGGCGCGCAGATCAGACAGCTGCAGGTTGGAGATTTCCGAACCCACCGCGTCAGTGTGGCCTTCAATCAGGAAGGTCTCGCTAGGATTGTTGTCGAGCAGCTGCAGCATGGCGTTGGCCACATTGGAGAGTGCCCCAACCTGATCGCGGCTGATGGTAGCGGCGCCGGTGTCGAAGGTCAGGCCGCCGACTTCGAGCTTGCGCACGCTGTCACGAACGCGGGCGGAGCGCTTGACCTCGTCAATCGAATAAAGACGGGCAACCTGCTCGACCGGTGGCTGGCCAAAGAAGACTTCGACTTCCTGCTCGTTGGCGTATTCGGCATCAAGCACGTAGTCCTGAACCGGGATGTTCAGACGCAGTGGAGGCAGATCGCGACCTGGATCGCGCCATTCGATGAGATCGTTGTCGTAGCGCTCATCGAAATAGGCCAGGATGTATTCACGGCCATCGGGATCAATGCGCGAGCGACGCAGGACGTCGCCATTTCGGTTACGGACGGTGACAATCTGGGTGCCATCGGGACGCGTGATGGTTTCGCGGACCCGGCCATTGCTCAGGGTTTCGTAGTAGATCTCGTCCTGCTGCGGATTGTAAAAGCGGTCGGTATCCTGACCCACCGAGTTCACGATCAGCTGGGTGCCAACCTGAAAGATCATCTGGGTGATGGCCTGACCGGGGTCGAGCGGCTGAATGGGGGTATTGGCAGACTGGCCAGTGGCCACATCAGCAGACTGTTCGGTCGACACGTTGTTCTGCTGCTGGCCGATATTGGCACCAGTATTGTCGATGTTGGTCGTGTTGTTGTTGGTAACGGTGGTCTGGTTGATGATCGTCACGTTCTGCGGCGTGGACTGCTGTTCAACGGCATTGGCCTGGACCGCCTGGCCTTCTTCAGCAGAGACCGGCTGGACGGCTTCCATGGTCTGGAAGCGCGATTGGGCGCTGGCATCGCTGGTTGGGGCAGGTTCGGCAGCGGGTGCGGGTTCAGCCGAAGCTTCGCCTTCAACGGGCTGCTCAGGGTCCTTGGCGCTATCAAGCACGGGAGCAACCTGCTCCTGGGTCACGCCTTCGGGCAGGGTTTCGATTACTTCAGCGGGCTGTTCCACTGGCGCAGCAGGCTCGGCCTGTGCAGCGGGTTCAGCAGGCGCGTCCATCTTGGGAACTGCTGCCAGTTCAAGGCCATAATTGGCCAGGCAAGCAGTCACGTCGTCCATGCCGGCTTCAGCACACAGCGCAGTGATGTTCTGCTTGGCAGTGTCCATCTGAGCACGTGCGGCGGCCTCGTCGCCACCCGACATCATGTCGGCGATAGCGGCGTTGTAGACGTCAACTTCTGCCTGCAACTGGGCAGCGATATCGACAGTGGCCTCGATGGGGGCGGGCTGTTCAGCCGGTGCAGGCGCAGCGGCGGACGCCGGTTCAGCCGCTGGCTGTTCCATGGCAGGCTCAGCTTCAGCTGCGGGCGCAGGCTCCGCGGCTGGGGCAGGCTCTGCAGCAGGGGCCGGCTCAGCTTGAGCAGCTGGCGCTGGCTCAGCTTCCATAGCCGGTGCGGGCTCTGGAGCCGGTTCAGCGGCGGGTTCAGGTGCTGGATCAGCAGCAGGCTCAGCCTCCTCAGCAGGAGCGGCCTGCTCAGCCGGGGCAGCTTCTACCGATGCTGGTTCTACCGCAGGAGCGGCAGCGGGCTCAGCGGACATGCTGGCCTCAACTTCGGCCACGCATTCTTCAATGCTTGTGTAGCCTGCCACGATACAGGCTTCAGTGAAGGAGCCTTCAGCGGCGGCGAGGGCATCGGCGTCGCCAGATTGCTGGGCGGCCACATAGGCCTGATAGGCGGCGACAAGGTCACCATCCTGTGCGCGTACGGTGAGCGGCAGCAAGGCCATCAGGCCGATGCTGGTGCCGGTCAGGAGCCAGTTTTTGAGGCGCATTGTTTTTCCTTTAATACGATAGGCGATTGAGCCAAGCATCGTGGCAGCGGCCTGAACGCAGTCTGAACGGCGTTTGAGCGATGCCACGTGCTGATTTGTTCCCCGCAGGCCCACAACGCCTGGCTTTTGGCATGGTTCCCCCATTGGCTCGTGCCATCACAGGCGCGCCGATCATGGCGCGATTGCGGCGGACTGGACGGATTGATGTGCGACTGTGCTACTGGGCATGGCGATTTTCGTGCTAGGGCGGGGGCATGCAACAAGCCATTGATACGCTGATCATTCCGACACAGGGCTCGGGTCTCTATGAATTCACGCAATCGGTCGCGCAATTCGTACACAAGAACGACGTGGCGACGGGACTGCTGACGGTGTTTGTGCGGCATACGTCGTGCTCGCTGCTGATCCAGGAGAATGCTGACGACGACGTCAAAACCGATCTGGATGGCTTCTTTGCGCGGCTGGCGCCCGAGGGCATGGACTGGCTGGTGCACACCACTGAAGGGCCTGACGACATGCCGGCCCATATCAAGGCGGCGCTGACGCAGACCTCGATCGGTGTGCCTATCAGCAATGGGGTGCCTGTGTTCGGCACCTGGCAGGGAATTTATTTATTCGAGCATCGTCGTCGGTCGCATCGGCGCGAGGTGGTGCTGCACATGATTGGAGACAGGTAATGGATTTGGTGGCCCAATACTGGCCGTTCGTGGTCGGTCTGATGATCACCGGGGTATGCTCGGGCATCGCCGCGGGATTGCTGGGCATTGGGGGCGGCGCGATCATCGTGCCTGCACTGTCCACGGCCCTGTCGCTGATGGGCTATGACGGCGACGTGGTGCAGCATGTGGCTGTGGGAACGTCGCTGGCCATCATTATTCCGACCGGCATTGTCAGTGCCCGCTCGCACTACAAGCGTGGGGCACTCGATATCGCCACGCTCAAGCTATGGGTGCCGTTCATTGTAGCCGGCACGTTCATTGGCGGGCTGGTGGCGGGCTATTTTTCGGGCAATGTGCTGCGTATCGTGTTCGCCTTCATGGCCTTCCTGATTGCCGCCAACATCATCTTTGCGTTCCAAACCAGGCTTATGGGACATCTGAAGGGCTCGGCGCTGACGCATCGCATCTCGGCCTCGGTGGTGGGGTTCATTTCGGCGCTGATGGGAATCGGTGGCGGTTCGCTGAGCGTGCCGACACTGGTGGCCTTTGGCGCGACCATGCATGCAGCGGTGGGCACCTCGGCGGCCATTGGCGTGGCAATCGCGGTTTCGGGCACGCTGGGCTTTGCGATTTCAGGCTGGGGCGCCGAAGGGCTGCCACCGCTGAGCCTGGGCTATATCAACCTGGTGGCGATGCTGCTGGTGGCGGCGCTGGCGGCCGTGTTCGCGCCGATGGGCGCGGCATTGGCGCACAAGCTCAATCAGCAGACGCTGAAATATGTCTTTGCCGGATTTCTGGTGCTGGTCGGCCTGAACATGCTGTGGAAGGTGCTGGCCGGCTAGAAGAAGGTTGGTGGGGACGGGTGACTACGATGGTCCGTCCCCACCGCCCAAGCCCCCTCAAAGAGGGGTATTGGAACGTTTATTTGCTGGTGCAGCGAGTTCCCACTGGACGCTGACATTGATGGCAAAGCTCAATTCGCCGCCTTCGACTGGCACTTTGGCGGCGTCGGCCATCTCGGATCGGGCATACATGGGGTAGGGCTGGGGCTCATTGAACCCCTTGGTCTCGGAAATCGAGATAATCTCTTCAAGCGCGCCACCAGCGGCACCGGCATAGAGTTCAGCCTTGGCGCGGGCATCGGCAAAGGCTGCCTTGCGTGCTTCGTTGTAGAGATCAGCCGGATCGGCCACCGAGAAGGTGACGCCATTGATTGTGTTGGCGCCCACTGTCACGGACTTGTCGAGAATTTCGCCCAGCGTTTCGAGATCACGGACCGCTACCGTCACCGAATTGCTGACCTGATAGCCATTGATCTTGGGGGGCAGCGAATAGCCATTGGCATCGCGGGCGTCGGAATAGACGTAGTTTGGGTTGACCGAAAAGCCCGAGGTCTGGATGTCGCGGGCTTCGATGCCGAATTCCTTGAGGGTGGCAATCAGGTCGGTCATGGCAGCGGTATTGGCGTCGAGCGCCTCACGCGCGGTGGCGCCCTGCGTGGTGACACCGGAGCTGATCATCGCCATGTCGGGTGCTGCGGCGACTTCGCCACGGCCATCAATCGAGATCGTGCCAGCATAGGCTGGCAGAGCCAGACCGGCGAGCAGGGCGAAGGGAACGAGGGCAGCAAGGTGACGCATATGAAAACTCCATGAGCTGATCGGGGGGACTACTCCCCAGCCATTGCGTCAGTATTGCGGCACGGATGAACCGGAGTTGAACACTTCTGTGGACGAGTGTTCACAACTGGCATCGCCAAAAGTATGACTTATTACTAAGGTAGCGCTTGCGCGGCCCGGCTCGGGTGGAGTAGTCACGGCCCTAACATTTTAGGGGGCAGCAAGGTGAGCAACATGGACTATCCGAACGGCATTCTGGTGGGGCGCGCTCATGTGCCCGGACATGCCCATCCGCGGATTGTCACAGTGCGTGGCGAGGAATTGTTCGACATCACCGCACCCGGGATGGCTACGGTACGCGATATCGCCGAAAGCGGCCGCGCTGCAGACCATGTGCGCACGGCGCCGGGCGTGTCGCTGGGCAAGGCCAAGGCCGTGCTGGCCAATAGTGTGGCTGCTGCCACCGATGCGAAATTTCCTAGTCTGCTGTCTCCGATTGATCTGCAGGCCATCAAGGCCTCGGGCGTTACCTTTGTGGTGTCGCTGCTGGAAAGAGTAATCGAAGAACAGGCCCGCGGGGATAACTCCCGTGCCGATGCGCTGCGCACCGAAATCCTCGATCTGATCGGCATGGACCTCAGCGAACTGGTTCCCGGTTCGGAAGCGGCGATGAAGGTGAAGGCGGCGCTGATCGAAAAGGGCGTGTGGAGCCAGTATCTGGAAGTTGGTATCGGCCCGGATGCGGAAATCTTCACCAAGGGTCAGCCGATGAGTTCGGTGGGATATGGCGCTGAAGTGGGGCTTCACCCTGCTTCGAGCTGGAACAATCCCGAGCCAGAAGTGGCGCTGCTGGTGACCAGCACCGGTGCCATCATCGGCGCGACACTGGGCAATGACGTCAATCTGCGCGACGTGGAAGGCCGCTCGGCGCTGTTGCTGGGCAAGGCCAAGGACAATAATGCTTCGGCGTCGCTGGGGCCGTTCGTCCGCCTGTTCGACGGGACGTTCACGCTCGAGACCATCAAGAACAGCGAAATAGCACTGCGGGTTGAAGGCGAGGATGGCTTCGTGCTTGAAGGACACTCCTCGATGAACCAGATTTCGCGGACGCCGGAGTCGCTGGTTGCAGCGACGCTGGGGACGCACCATCAATATCCGGACGGGCTGGTGCTGTATCTGGGCACCATGTTCGCGCCAGTGAAGGATCGCGACGGCGCCGGCAAGGGGTTCACCCACAAGCTCGGCGATGTCGTTTCGATCTCGACAGAAAGCCTGGGAACCCTGTCTAACAGGGTGAACCTGTCAACCAAATGTCCGCCCTGGACCTATGGCAGCAGCCATCTGCTGCGCGACCTGGCCAAGGCAGACCTCCTTTAGACCCCACCCGAAAGGCATCAATAATGGCTGAATTGCACAAGAACCTCATCAACGGGGAATGGGTTGGCGCGGATGGCGCCGAGAACATCAACCCCTCCAATATCAAGGAAGTGGTGGGCGTCTATGCCCGCGCGACCGCCGAAGACACCAAGCAGGCCATCGCTGCAGCCAAGGCGGCTTTCCCTGCATGGTCGCGCTCGGGCATTCTGCAGCGTCACGCCATCCTGAGCAAAGCCAGCCAGGAAATCCTGGAGCGCAAGGCCGAGCTGGGCGAGTTGCTCAGCCGCGAAGAAGGCAAGACCTTGCCTGAAGCCATCGGCGAAGTGACGCGCGCAGCGCAGATCTTTGATTTCTTTGCTGGTGAAGTGCTGCGCCTTGCTGGCGAAGTGCTGCCAAGCGTGCGTCCCGGCGTTGGTGTGGAAATCACCCGCGAGCCAATCGGCGTGATCGGCATCATCACCCCTTGGAACTTCCCGATTGCCATTCCGACCTGGAAAATGGCGCCAGCGCTTGCCTACGGCAATACCGTGGTGATCAAGCCTGCCGATCTGGTGCCGGGCTCGACCTGGGCGATTGTCGACATTCTCAAGCGCGCTGGCCTGCCTGATGGCGTGCTCAACCTTGTGATGGGCAAGGGTTCGGTCGTTGGCCAGACCATGCTCGACAGCAAGGACGTGACCGCGATCACTTTCACCGGCTCGGTTGGTACCGGCAAGCGCGTTGCAGCAGCCTCGATCGAGGTTGGCCGCAAGTTCCAGCTCGAAATGGGCGGCAAGAACCCGACCATCGTGCTCGACGACGCCGACCTCAAGGTGGCCGTCGAAACCGTGGCGCAGTCGGCCTTCTTCTCAACTGGTCAGCGTTGCACCGCGTCATCGCGCGTGATCGTGACCGAAGGCATCCACGACGCATTTGTCGATGCCCTGTGCGAGCGCACCAAGAACCTGCGTGTCGGCGATGCCCTGGCCAAGGACACCGAAATCGGCCCTGTGGTCGATCCGGGCCAGCTCAAGCAGGACATGGACTACATCGAAATCGGTCAGTCCGAAGGCGCGACGCTGCGCGTGGGCGGCAATCGGGTCAATGCGGCAACGGAAGGCTACTTCCTGCAGCCAGCGCTGTTCACCGACGCCACCAACGACATGCGCATCAGCCGCGAAGAGATCTTCGGGCCGGTGGCCTCGGTCATTCGCGCCAAGGACTATGATGAAGCGCTGGCCATGGCCAATGACACCGAGTTCGGTCTGTCGGCCGGTATCGTGACCACCTCGCTGAAATACGCCACCGACTTCAAGCGCAATTCCGAAGCCGGCATGGTGATGGTCAATGTGCCCACCGCTGGCGTGGACTTCCACGTGCCATTTGGTGGTCGCAAGGGCTCTAGCTATGGCCCACGCGAGCAGGGCAAGTACGCGGCCGAGTTCTTCACCGTGGTCAAGACGGCCTATATCGCCGCCGGCTAATCGCCATTGCGGTTTTAGAACGACCAGCCCTCGCAGCATCACGCTGTGGGGGCTTTTTGCTAGGCTATCGACGCTGGGTCAGTGCCATGCCAGCCAGAATGAGCACCACACCCAGGCTGCTGGCCCAGAGCGTGGTGGGGACATTGCGCAGCAGATCGAGCGCGACGCCGGAAACCATCTGGCCGCTAATGACCAACAGGGCCGTGTTGGCTGCGCCGATGCGGGCGATCAGCCAGCTGCCGGCAGCCACGAAGACAACGCCGATGGGGCCGCCCACATAGGCATGCCAGGGCGCGTCAGCGGCGCCGGGCGGGACCAGCCCGCCAATGATGAGCCCCAGCACGCTGAGGGCGACAAAGCCCACCAGATGGTTCCAGAACGAGGCAATAAGCGGGGCGGTCGACAGGGCAAGTCGACCGTTGATCTGGCGGCTGAGGCTGACCAGTGCCCCGGCGGTCAGGGCAAAGAAGATGGGCAGAATCATGCGCCCCTCCCGAACAGGATGATCAGGGCGCTACCGGCGACAATCAAAGCCAGCGCCGCCATATCACGGGCCGTGGGGCGGCGGCGGGGCATGCCGAACAGCCCCCAGCGATCGGCGGCCAAGCTGAATACCACCTGACCGGCCAGACCCAGCGCCAAGGTGCCGGACAGGGCCAGGGCAGAGTTGACGGTGGTGGAGGTGAGGATGACGGTGAGCGCTCCGGAAATGCCGCCCAGATAGGCCCAGAGCGGCGCCTTGCCGGCCGTGGTTGGTGCGCGGGGGCGGCGATAGAGTACGGCAAGCATGATGATGGCGGCCACGGTGCCGGTGCCATGGGCGGCCCAGGAGGAAAATAGCGGGTTGCCATAATGGGCCAGCTGGCCGTTGAACAGGACCATCAAGGTGAGCAGGCCGCCGGAGAGGAAGGCGGCCAGCACATGAAGCGGATTGAGCCGCTGGGTGGTGGTAGTCATGCAAGGTCCGAATCGTGGTGAGGCGTGGCCAAAACTAGCATGCCTGATCCGGTTCAATGCACGTTGACAGCCCGCGCCATGGCCTGACGACCGAGCAGTTGGCAAAGCTTGAAAATGCCCAGCTCGATCTGGGCCTCGTCGGCCAGCGAAAAGCTTAGCCGCAGGGTGTTTCGACCCGTGCCGTCGGGGAAGAAGGCGCCGCCGGGCACAAAGGCGATGTCTTCGCGAATAGCCTGCGAGAGCAGGGCACTGGCGTCGATGTGCTCGGGCAATTCGAGCCAGATGAACATGCCGCCATCAGGCTTTTTCCAGCGCACGGCGGTGGGAGCATAGCGCTCCAGCGCGGCCAGCATGGCATCGCGCCGTGCGCGATAGACGCTGCGAATGGCGGTTACCTGCGCGTCATAGCTGCTGGTGGCGACATGGTGCATGACCATCTGGTTGACGGTTGAGGTGTGCAGATCCGCGCTCTGCTTGAGCATGGCAAGTTTGCGGATCAGGGCTGTGGGGCCGCAGACCCAACCAATGCGCAGGCCGGGTGACAGTGTCTTGGAAAAGGTACCGCAATAGAGCGTGCGGGTAGCCTCGATAGAGCCATTGGCGGCATCGAGTGCGGCAATGGCGGGCAGGGCCTCGCCATCGTAGCGCAGGGCCGAGTAGGCGGCGTCTTCGACGACGATGGCATTGAGTGCGCTGGCCTGTTCGAGCGCTTGCTGGCGGGCATTGCGGCTCATGGTGAGGCCTGTCGGATTGGCGAAATCGGGCACCAGATAGAGCAGGCGCGGGGCGTCGTCGCCCAGCGGATGGGGGGTGTCGAGTGCGGCAAAGCGGGGCTGGTAGGCGGAAAAGGCCTGCACGGCGCCCAGATAGGTGGGGCGGGCGGTGACTACGGCGCTGCCGGGATCGATCAGTAATTTGCCAATCAGATCAAGCGCCTGCTGGGAGCCAGTGGTGATCAGGATGTTGTCTGCCGTGGCCGGTACGCCCTGGGACTGCATATGGCTGGCCAGCCACTGGCGCAGCGGCGCGTAGCCTTCGGTGGTGGAGTATTGCAGCGCTTCGCGCGCCACCTGGGGGCCGCCAAATGCTTCGTGGCAGGCGGCCTGAAAAGCGGCGAGATTGAATAGCGCCGGGTCCGGAATGCCGCCCGCAAAGGAAATCATCGACGGCTTGCCGACCAGCTTGAGCAGCTCGCGGATTTCGGAAGCCTTGAGGGTCTGGGCGCGTGTGGCGAGGCGAAAAGCGGGCTGGGTCATTTGTACCATCCGTCAGTGATATGACTGATACAATCACTTCATTATTGTTATGTCAACTGTATTGACCTTGTTGCGAGGAGGCCGTAGGAATCACCCTCGGATACGGTGCTGTATCCGCCGCTGTGCTGGCGGTTTCGATGTCGGGGCGGGGTTTTCAACATTGTAACACTGCCTGTGTGGGCGGGGATTGGGAGACGGCGATGAGTTTTGTATCGGAATATGCAGTGGCGGCGCCTGCAGTTGCCGTGGCGCATTTTGGCCAGCGGCTGGCGCTAGAGACCGACTGCGCTGATGTGCAGGCGTGCCTGGCGGCTGGCGATGTGGATTTTGTGCTGCTCCATGTGGTGGGCTCGGATGCAACCTTTGCCCGCCGGCATGTGCCGGGTGCCCTGCATCTGCCGCATCGCCAGATCAGTGCTGAACGGATGGCGCAATGGCCTGCAGACACGCTGTTTGTGGTGTATTGCGCGGGGCCGCACTGCAATGGTGCTGACCAGGCAGCGTTAAAGCTGGCGCGGCTGGGACTTCCGGTCAAGCTGATGATTGGCGGACTGACAGGCTGGGCCGATGAGGGTTTTGCCTTTGAGAGTGCCGTCGAGGCGGTATGACAGGTCGGGTCAACTGGTTGACAGACTGTGCACACTGAGCCTCGTCCCGGGGCCGATTGTGCTGCGGTTTGGGGCGCATGGACAATGGCAGTGGCGGGTATGATAGTATCAGCATAATGAGTGATGCAATATCAGAAAACAGCAATACAATGCAGCTTGATGATAGTAACCTGCCGCTGCATGAGCGGCTGGCCAATGCCGTCGAGGCGGCGATAGCGACCGGGCAGTTCCAGACAGGGTCACGCCTGCCAACCCACCGGCAATTGGCACAGCAGTTTTCGGTATCGATTGGCAGCGTGACGCGGGCGATTGATACGTTGAGTGCCCGCGGCGTGGTACGCGGCGAGATCGGGCGCGGCACGTTCGTGCTCGAGCAGGGCGATAGCGATGATGGTGGTGTGGTGGACCTGACGGTCAACGCACCGCCGCCCGTGGTGCCGCTGGCGCGGTTGAACGAAGCGAGCCTGATGGCCAATCGACAGGCGCTGGGGTTGGCTCATGGCGGCTATGTCGACCCCAGTGGGACCGAGCGGCAGCGCGCCGTGATCGCTGACTGGCTGAGCCAGAGCCGGACCGCGCTGAAGGCCGATGATATCCTGTTGTGCAACGGGGCCCAGCAGGGGCTACATCTGGCCTTTGCCGTGCTGCAGCCGCGCTCCAACATCATCCTGACAGAAACGGCAACATTCCCCGGCGCCCTGGCGGCGGCGGCCAATCTGGGGATGAGCATGGCGCCGGTGGCCATTGATGATGAAGGCATGTTGCCCACCGCACTGGCACAGGCGCTGGAAACCAGCGGTGCGCGGATCATCTATACAACGCCGGTGTGCCAGAACCCTCTGGGGTTTGAAACGGGGCCAGCGCGGCGGCGCGAACTGGCGACAATCGCCCGGCGCTATGACGCGATGATCATCGAGGATGATATTTACGGAGTCTATGCGGCCAAGGGGCGACTGACCTATCGCGAGCTGGCGCCCGAGCGGGTGTTTTATGTCACCAGCCTGTCCAAGAGCGTGACGCCGCTGGTACGCGAAGGGGTGATCGCGCCGCCGCCCGAACTGATGGCGGCCGTGCGCAAGCGGTTGCGGGCCGAATGCTGGGGGTTACCGCCCTATATTGGCGAACTGGCCGCCGCGATGATCGAGACGGGACTGGCGGGCGACGCCGCATCGGCCCTGCGCGAAGAGGCCCGCGCGCGCGTGGCGCTGACCCAGGATTTGCTGGGACTGGGTGCTGTGCCGATGCCCGATGGCGCACCGCATGTGTGGCTGGCCATGGACCCTCTCAAGGCCGAGCAGTTCGCCCGCCGCGCCAGCGAAGCCGGGGTGCGCATCACCCCGCCTTCGGCCACCCAGGTCGGCGAGGCGCCGGTGAGCGGGGTGCGGCTCTGCATCATGGCCCCCGCTGCCCGCGCCACACTGACCCGGGCTCTCAAGATCATTGCCGGTATACTGGGCAGTGACGAGGATGTGGTGGTTTAAGGGTGCGGCGGCTGGAGCCGCGCTGCAACCTAGTGTTCACGGCGTGGCTGGCTTCAGCGACCACCGCAATTCGGCGCACAGCATTGGCTTTGTTTCGCTGATAATCGACGCGGCATAAAACCGCTCTTGGGTGGGTGTCCATTGGAAGGGACCGGCGCCCGTCAGGTGCGGATAATGAGCAGCGGAGTGCCTAAACGTCGTCCGGCGGTTGTTCAGACGCACTTCCCGGCGTTTTTCCGCCCAGAGCGTCGCGCAATTCCAGAGTGATTTCGGCAAGCTCGCGTGCCTTTTCCGGACCGATTGCGTTCTCAATGACATCGTCAATGGCGCGCCAGGCCGCGCGAATCTGATCGAGCAGGTCACTGCCCTTTTTCGACAGTCTGAGCGTGTTGCTGCGAATGTCGTGGCGATCGACTTCGCGCGTGATGAAACCGGCCGCCACCAGCCGTGCCGTCATGGTGCTCATGCTGGCCGGGGAGACATCGAAGGCCCGGGCAAGTTCGACCTGCGACGCGCGGCTCATTCTGGCGAGAGCATCGAGGATGCGTGCCTGTCGCGGCTTGATGCCAAGCGGAGCAAGCTGATGATGGAGGCGGTCCTCGATGAGGTCTGCGGAATGCAGCAGATAGTGCAGGCGAAGGCTGTCTGATTGCATGGGTATAGTTAGTATGCTAACTGTCACGTAACGGCAAGAGGGGCGCGGGGTGCAATCGGCGCGCGGTGTCCGGCCTTCAATATACAGGAGACGGCTTACTTTCGTGAGCTTCCTGGCCACTGCTCTGCGAATTTGGAACATCATGCAAAAAACCAACCAAGCGATCCGTACTCTACTGCTTGCTGGCGCGTTCACGACGCCCGGTATTGCCGCCGCGCACAGCGACATGGCCAGCTTCGACGCCGCCATATTCGTCGAGCAGCCGGTCACCGTGGAGTGCATGCTGGACAGTGGCGCTGCCGCGAGTTGTCACGAGTTCACGGTGCGCTATTTGCCTGAGGGTCTCGAAATTGGACCATTTTGTCCTGTGACCCTGGACGACGTCGGGGGCATCTGGGAATGGACCGGCGAGAATGGCGGGCTGTACAGCGTTGACGCCGCTTTCCTGCATATGCTCGATGATCTGGGCTATCGCTTCTTTGACGATGACGGCACCGTCCATGTGGTGGATATCGCGACCGAGCAACCAAGTGTCGATCATGCCTGCATCAATGTCTCGGCCGACGAGACTGTCACCATCACCATGCGCCTTCCGGTCGATCCGGTCATGGCAGAAACCCCAACTGCTCTGGGCGTGGTTGGCAAGGTCGGCGTCGCGCTTGATGGCGTGCCGATCTTCTCGGATGCACCCAGCATCCAGCAGACTGGCCATATGCCCGCGCTTGACACCTGTGGCGGCCATATCGATCCCGGCGGCTGGTATCACTGGCACGCCACCTCGACCGATATCGACACGGTCTTTGAAGCCGAAGACGTGGCGGCCCAGTGCGGCCTGGAACAGGACAGCGCCGCCCTGTTCGGATATGCCTTTGATGGCTTCCCGATGTATGGCAGCGCCGAGGCCGATGGATCTTCCCCGGTAGCGCTCGATGACTGCAATGGCCATGTCGGGGTGACGGCGCTGGGCGAGACCTATCACTACCATTCTTCCAAGGAATTTCCGAACCTGCCGGCCTGTCTGGTTGGCGTTCAGGCGCAGGACAATTTCTCGACTACGGCAAGTGCCGGGGTCGGCGCGACCCAGGCTGGTGAGGGCGGTCGCAACGAGCCGCCACGTCCAACCGATGGTGGCCAGGGCGGGGCGCCTGCCGGCCTTGACGCGGCAGCTGCAACGCTGGGGATCACCACCGAGGCGCTGATGGATGCCCTGGGAGACGCCCAGGGCGGTCGCCCTGATCTGGCCGCAGCTGCAGCAACTCTTGGTATTACCGAAGGCGAGCTGAGTGCCGCCCTGCCAGCGCCGCCTATGCAGTAGATGGCCGCTGAGCCGTGTATGCGGTTGTGGGGGTGTCGAACAAAGCATCGATCAGCAGAACGTTAGGACACAGGATATGAAGATCGCCATTGTCGCCATTGCTGGCTGGATCGCCGCGACAGCGCCGGGCCTTGCCCAGACTCAGAGCCAGGCTGATCGTCTCGAGGAGATCGCCCAGTTCTTTGCTGGTGCCGATATCGTCTCGGGGCCGTCAGTTGTGGACTGCACCTTGTCAGGCGGAACCAAAACCACCTGCTTTCAGCTCACCGTGACGACCGATCCGCAGACCTACACGCCCGGCCCGTGGTGCCCGAGCAACATCTCCCAGGACGCGTCACATGGCGGCATCTGGCTGGAAGATGGCGAAGTGCACGACGTCGACGGTGCCTTTATTGCCAATCTGGCCGAATTCTATGGCGATACCGACTGGCAGTTGTTCGATGCGCAGACGGGTGACATCAATTTTACCGGCACACTGGCATCGTGTGAGGCCGCTGCGCGTCCCGATGTCGATGCGGCCTATAATAATTACTGCGTGCAGTGCCTGCCCGAATACATGCCTGATGATGCGAGCGTGACCTATGTCATTCCGCTCGATCCGCAGCCAGCGGCACGGGCGTCGCAGACCGGCATGTCAGGCTCCGGCATCGCCTATAACGGCATTCGTCTGGATGGGCCTGCGCCTGTCGACGCGATCCTGGATGCGCACACCATCGCGCCATTCGACGATTGTGGGGGCCATGTCAATTTGCATGTCGGCTACCACTATCATGCCGTCACGACTTGTCTGGATGCGTCACCGGCAACCACGGGGCCGGTGTCTGCCGACGCCGCCGCGGAGCACGGCATGCAGATCGGGCTGGCCATGGATGGCTACCAGATATTTTCGCATCTGATGGGTGATGGCAGCGATCCGGCCGATCTGGACGCGTGCAACGGTCATCAGGCTGACAATGCGTCTTACCACTATCATGCAGGCGAAGCAGGCTCGAACGCTATTCTGGCCTGCCTGATGGCAGAAGCCGGTTGCGTTAGTGAGGACGCTGATGCGGCGTGCGATGCGTCGGCGCGACCCGGGCGACCGTAGTCGTTGATCTTACCCGGATGAGGGCTGGCGGTTGAGGGAGCCCTGGAATCCGCGCCGGTTTCTGCGCGTCAGGATTGGTTGATACGATCTCCCGTCTGAGGTATGATGTACGTACCTCATTTTTGTTGTGTCCCCAGAATCCCAGGCGGGCTCAGAAGGGCGTGAGGGGTGGGGGAGGTATCAAGATGACGTCGTTCGAGATCAAGCCTGAGAGCGTCATTGCAGACGAGCAGTCGCTTCGGAAGCTGTTTTCCGAGACGCATGAGCTGGCTGTTCAGAAGCAACAGGGCGCGCTCGACGCGCACGCCCAAGCGTTTATTCGGCGTTCGCCGTTCATTTGCATAGGCACCCAGAACCTGGTGGGACAGGCCGATGTCAGCCCGCGCGGGGATCCGGTTGGCTTTGTCAAAATCCTCGATAAACACACGCTCGCGATACCAGACCGGCCCGGCAATAACCGGCTCGATAGCCTGGTCAATATACTCGAGAATCCGCGCGTCGGCCTGTTGTTCATCATCCCGGGATTCGACGATACCTTGCGCGTGAACGGGCACGGCGTTCTGGTGACCGATCCCGACGTCCTGGAGGGCATGACCGTCAATGGCCGCCCGCCCAAACTGGCGATCATGGTCAAGGTGGATGAGGTCTTTCTGCATTGCGCCAAAGCCTTTCGGCGCGCGCAATTGTGGAACCCGGAGCACTTCCAGAACCGCTCGGACATGCCGTCGCTGATCAAAATGATCCTAGACCAGTCCAGCGGCGCGCCCAGCGACGCAACCGAGCAGCGCAAGCTCGATGATGACCTAGAGGAGGACTACAAGCGCACCCTGTATTGACTGGCGGGGCTGTGCTGCCGCCCGTCCGGTTGGCAGCTGGTCATGATGGGGCATCTGCATCAGTCAATGCGGCCTGGTTGAGGTAACTGCGGCACATCTGGGCCAGTTGATCGCGGACATCATTTTCAAGGCCTGCCGGGAGGCGACGTTCGAAGACGTTGCGGACGGTGCCGAAAATCACCGCCAAAAGCGTGGTGTTGACCAACGACAGATCGGCGAAGCGGACATCGGGGGCCGTGCAGAACATGGCGATGGTGGCGGTATCGACGCGCTGCGCGAAAGCGGCGATCAGGGCGTCATTGTCGAGTTCAACCGCGGCGCGATAAAGGGCGCGGGTGACGTCGCTGCGCTCGGTCTTGGCGGCCCAGTAAGTGTTCACCAGAGCATCGACCATTTCAGCGATGGGGACGCCTGCGTGCCGGCTGCAGGTTGTCTCGATCCTGTCAGCGACCATGTCGAGATAGCGCTCGTTGAGGGCGTAGAGCAGCGCCTGCTTGTGGGGGAAGTACTGATACATGGTGCCCACAGATACACCTGCACGGTCGGCGACGCGGGTGGTGGTCAGGCGGTTGAGACCCTGGGCCAGCAAAACCTGAATAGTGGCTTCGAAAATGGCGTCGAGCGTGACCATCGAGCGCGCCTGAAGCGGCTTTTTGCGGGCAGCCAGATGGCCCGGAGTGGTGGTGGCCATATGCGAATCCTCAAGATGAATGATCCTTCATATAATCGGCTGCATCAGCAGAACAATGTGAAAGATTACGCATGACCAACACGCAACGCATTGCGCTTGTGACCGGCGCCAATAAGGGGATCGGGTTTGAAATTGCCCGCCAGCTCAAGGCGGCGGGTGTCACCATTATCGTAGGCGCCCGCAATGGTGAACGTGGCGAGACGGCGGCTACAGCGCTGTCGAGCGCGGATGAGCAGGTCGCGTTCATCCAGATCGATGTGACGGACGCCGCCAGCATTGGGGCCGCTGCCGCCGAGATCGAGGTCCGGCACGGCCGGCTGGACATCCTGATCAACAATGCCGGGATCGTCGACGCGGCAGACGGCCCGCCCAGCGTGTCGGATATCGATGCGGTGAGACGGCTGATGGAGACCAATTTCATCGGCGCGCTGAGCGTGACCCAGGCCATGCTGCCGCTCTTGCGCAGGGCGCCGGCCGCCCGGATCGTCAACCTGTCCACGACATTGGGTTCGCTGACGATCAATGGCGACCCCAGCTCGCCTTATTATGAGGCCCGGCTGATTGGCTACAACGCTTCGAAAGCGGCGCTGAACATGCTGAGCGTGCAACTGGCCGCAGAGCTGGCGGGAAGCGGGATCGCGGTCAATGCGGTGGCGCCGGGCTATGTCAAAACCGACCTGACGGGGCATGCCGGATATATGAGCGCTGAAGAGGGCGCCAGGCTGCCGGTGCAATATGCCTTGTTGGGTGCAGATGCGGTCTCCGGGCGCTTTGTGGCGCCAGACGGGGAAACACCCTGGTAGGAGCGGGCTGATCCAGATGGGCGGGTGGTGGCTGCCCGTTCAGGCTTGCGCGGCGGGCCTTGGCTCGTTTTCGACGCGGTGCTCGAAATCAGCCAGGGCCATGGGTCGACCGTAAAGATAGCCCTGGAACTGGGTGCAGCCGGCCTGAGCGAGCAGGGTATGCTGTTCCATTGTTTCGACGCCTTCGGCCAGCACGTCGTGATCGAGATCGTGGCCGATGCGGATGACGTTCTTGACCAGCGAGGTGCTCTGGCTGGTGCTGGCGGCATCCTGGACAAAGCCGCGGTCAATCTTGATTTGCTGGATGGGCAGCCGGCGCAGATAGGACAGGGACGAAAAGCCGGTGCCGAAATCATCGAGCGAGATGGTGATGCCCAGCGCGCGCAGGCGGTGGAGGCGGGCGATCACCAGCTCCATATCGGTGACCAGAATGCTCTCGGTCAGTTCAAGGATCAGCTGACGCGGGTTGGCGCGGGTCTTGACCAGCGTGTCGCGCACAAAATTCTCGAAATCGGCATGCATGAGCTGGCTGGCGCTGACATTGACCGACAGGGTGAGGTGCCGGAACTGGGGAATTTTGCCCCATTGCGCCAGGGTGTAGCAGCCTTTTTCGAGCACCCAGCCGCCAATGGCGATCATCAGGCCAAGCTTTTCGGCCTGCGGGATGAACTCGATCGGCGATACCGTGCCGCGTTGCGGGCTGTTCCAGCGCAATAGCGCCTCGGCGCCAATGGTGGCGCGGGCCAGATCGACCTGTGGCTGGAAAACCAGCTGGAACTCGTCATTCCACAGCGCGGCCATCAGATCGCGGCTGAACCTGTCCTTGCGGACAAACTCGGCCTGCATGGCATGGACGCTGGCTGCCAGCAGCGTGGTGGCGAAGATTGCATTGGCCCAGGTGCCGCCCACGCGCAGCGTGTCGGGCATGGTGAGGACATAGGGGGAGGCCAGCGGTGCGCTGGCGAGAACGACAAAGGCCAAAAGGCACAGGCCGATCAGGGCGAGCTGGATGCGCGAATTCTCGCGCTGGTAATTGAGATAGCCCAGAGCGGCGATCAACAGCAGATAGAGATGGCTGACGCGGGGAGCGTCGGCAGTGGGAACATTGAGCACCAGGCCCATGATGATGGCGATGAGCATCAGGGCGGCCTGAGCGGCCAGAAGGCCGAAGGTGAGATGGCCACGCCGGATCAAGCCATAGATGGCCAGCCCGGTGGCAATGATGGCGATGTCCAGCGCCACCACGCCCCACCAGCCGATGACCGCAAAGACTACGGCCCAGCCCAGACCAATGGCCGCATGGCCAGCGAGCCATAGCGATAGGCAACGACCATTCGGGTTGAATAGTGGCTGCTGGCTGCCGAAGAGGGGCCTAGCGCTGATCTTGCCATACATGCTCCGAGCGCGGCATCAGGTGACGCCATGGTGCACGATAGCGGCGGCGTTGTTAAGAACACGTGTGCCGGCCTGCGCTGTGGCGGGGAGGTTCTGCCTGGTATGCGCATCAATCGACGCCGGATATGGAACGAGCATTGGCCCGGTTCGTTGGTGTGCTCACGGTTGCAGCATTCGGCCCCGCGTCGTTGCGCCAAGCGACTGAACTCCCCTGATGACAAGAGGTAACAAGCCGATGAAAATTCTCATGGTTCTGACGTCGCACGACCAGCTGGGCGACACGGGAAAGAAGACCGGCTTCTGGCTCGAAGAATTTGCAGCGCCCTATTACGTGTTCAAGGATGCGGGCGCCGAGGTTACGCTGGCGTCGCCCAAGGGCGGGCAGCCGCCGATTGATCCATCCAGCGATGCGGAAGACGCCCAGACCGAAGCAACCAAGCGCTTCAAGGGGGATACTGCGGCGCAGCAGGATCTGGCCCACACCACCACGCTGGCGGATGTTTCGGCCGATGGTTTTGACGCGATCTTTTACCCGGGCGGCCATGGTCCGCTGTGGGATCTGGCCGAGAATGCCCATAGCAAGGCGCTGATTGAAGCCTTTGCCGGCAGTGACCGCCCCGTGGGGGCTGTGTGCCATGCCCCCGCCGTGTTCCGGCATACCCAAGGCCAGGACGGAAAGCCTCTGGTATCGGGCAAGACGGTGACCGGTTTCACCAATACGGAAGAAGAAGCGGCCGGCCTGACCAAGGTGGTGCCATTTCTGGTCGAAGACATGCTCAAGGCCAATGGCGGTGAGTACCAGAAGGGCGCTGACTGGGCCTCGTTCGTGGTGACCGACGGCAAGCTGGTGACCGGGCAGAACCCGGCTTCATCAGAAGAAGCCGCACGCAAGCTGCTGGGCCTGCTGGGCTAGACGCAATCGGGGAGGCCGGATGACGGCCTCCCCGTTGTTAATGAGACGCTGTTAGAGCGCGCCCTGATACTCGCCGCGCGCCGGGTAGTCGGTCTTGATGGCGAAATCGAGTGCGGAGACCAACTCGGCGAAGTGCGGGCGCACGAAGGGCATGGTCTGGACCGAGCCATAATACAGCGTCTGGCCGGGCGAAACCAGGAACAGGCCGGGTTCGGAAAACAGGGCTGGTTCTTCGATGTCGATCGAGGTCTTGCCGCGCGAGGTCGAGATATAGAGGCCCCATTCGCGGGCCTTTTCCAATGACAGTCCGTAGCCGATCTGCAGCTTGCTGGCGCCGATCTTGTCGGCCATTGCGCGGGCGCGTTCCTCGGTATCGGTGCTCAGGGCGATAACCGAAACGCCGCGCTCGGCGAAGTCGTCGATGCGGGATTCCAGATCCTTGAGGTAGTTGGCGCAGATGGGGCAGTGCAGGCCGCGATAAAAGCAGACGACCGTACCGCGTTCGCCCTGCGCCTCGGAGAGGTTGAAAACCCCGTTGCCCAAGGTCTGGACGGAGAGGTCAGGGGTTTTCTGGCGGGGCATCAGCATGGGCAGTCTCCTTGAAGGGGTTATAGCTTGCCATGGTGATAGCCGATGTTATGATATGAAAAATCCGAAAAAACAGATCGAAACGCCGAATGCAGCCTCTGGATCGTCTATCCGCCCTGATGGCGCGGTTTGAACTGAGTGTCACGGCAACCGAGATTGCCCAAGGCAATCTGCTGGTGCTGGCAGATGCCCAATCGGGCTGCGCAATGCGACTGATCCTGCGGGCGAGCGGTAGCGTGGCCGGGTTCGATACTGGTGGTCAGAGCGTATTGCTGAGCGCCCGGGTGGATTGGGGCGGTACCGATAATCCCCTGCTGACCGCCTTGCCCGAGACATTGGAACACGCACTGTGCGACGACGATGAAATCAAGCTGCTGACCCGGTTGCTGGTGGACGAGCACAAGGGGGCGCGCTGCGGCTCCAAATCGGTGATCAATCGTCTGGGCGAGGTGCTGGTGGTGCGCCTGCTGCGCCGCCAACTGGAAGCGGGCAGCCTGCGTGTTGGATTGCTGGGCGGGCTGGCCGACAAGCGGCTGAGCCGCGCTATCGTGGCCATGCATGAGCGGCCCGAGCGGGTGTGGAGCGTAGATGATCTGGCCGAGATTGCCGGGCTATCAGTCAGCCGGTTTGCGCAATTGTTCAAGGCCGCCGTCGGGCAGAGCCCGCTGAGCTATCTGCGCAAATGGCGTCTGGTGCTGGCCAAGCAGGACATTGAGCGCGGTGACCGGGTATCGAGTACGGCGTTGCGCTATGGCTATGGCTCGTCGGAAGCCATGAGCCGGGCGTTTTACCAGCAATACAGGATCAAGCCGGTGGCCCTGCGCAAGCAGATGGCCGAGGGGCCGGCGCGGCCTTAGCCGGGACCAACGCGGCGCGGTTTTGACAAAACCGTGTGTAGCGCGCTGTCTGGCACGATCCGACATTGACATGTTTCTATGTGCACTTTAATGCATGCATTAATGAAGTCGATGACCTTGAGGGCGTGATTGCAATGGGAATGACGAAGACAGTTGTATCGATCGAGGGCGAGAGCTTTTTGGTCAATGGCAAGGTGCTGCATCAGGGGCAGAGCTATAGGGGCCACAGCATTGAGGGCCTGTTGTTCAATTCGCGCATGGCCAATGCCATGTCGGACGATGAGAACCCCAGCACGCGCGGCGTGTGGGCCTATCTCGATGGTCCGTTTTCGGCCGAGCGCAATGTCAGCGAGTTCATCGCCCAGCTGCCCGAATACAATCGGCACGGGCTCGATGCGGTATGCATCAACATGCAGGGCGGCAGCCCGCAGGGTTATAGCTGGGTGCAGCCCTGGGAAATCACGGCGTTCAACGCCGATGGTTCGATCAAGCCAGCCTGGCTGGAGCGTCTGGACCAGATCATCACCGCCTGTGACGAACTGGGCATGGTTGTGGTGCTGGGTCTGTTCTACTGGAAGCAGACGCGCGTCTTCAAAGACGAGGACGCGGTCAAGGCAGCGGTCACCAATACGGTCGACTGGCTGGCCGAGCGCGGCGCGCGCAATGTGATCATGGAAATCGGCAATGAGGTCGACCTCAAGTTCGCCCATGAGATCATTGAGGCGGCGCGTGGCGATGAGCTGATCAAGCTGGCGCAGTCGCATTCCGAAGGGCGGTTTGACACGCCGGCCAAGCGCCTGCTGGTCAGCACCAGCCTGGCATTCCCCAACCAGCCGACTGATGCGCACATGGCCTGCGCCGACTTCCTGTTGCTGCATGGCAATGCCACGCACCACCCTGACAGCGTGCGCCTGCTGGTGTCGCGCTACCGGGCGAACCCGGCCTATCGCGGCCAGCCGCTGGTGTTCAACGAAGACGACCATTTCGATTTCGACAAGAGCGACAACAACATGCTGGCAGCCATCGAGATGCATGCTGGCTGGGGCTATTTCGACTACCGCATGAGCCGCGAAAACTACGAATATGGCTATCAGTCGCTGCCCGTGGACTGGTCGATCTCGACCGACCGCAAGAAGGGGTTCTTCAACCTGCTCAAGCAGGTCACCGGCAAGTAGGCTGAAGCATCTGTCATGGCCTATGTCGTTGTCGTTGATCTGACACTTGCGCCCCAGCATCGGGGGGATTTCATGCCCCTGATGCTGGCCAATGCCGCAGCCTCGCTCGCCCATGAGCCCGGCTGTCGGCAGTTTGATGTCTGTGTGTCCGTGCAGGACGCCAATAGCGTGCTGCTCTACGAAGTCTATGACAGCGCCGCCGCTTTCCAGACACATCTGGAAAGCCCGCATTTCCAGAGTTTTGACCAGAATAGTGCCGCCATGGTGACCCACAAGAGCGTGCGCAGCTACCTGTTGCCGGATACATCGGCGGCAGGCGCATGAGGCTGGGGGTCATTGCCGACGATTTTACCGGCGCCAGCGACATTGCCAATGTCATTGCCCGGACCAGCGGGGATGGACGGGCATTGCGGGTGGCGCAATATTTCGCGCTGCCCCAGCAACCTGCCGATGATGCCGTCGATGTTGGCGTCGTCTCGCTGAAGTTCCGCTCCTTGCCGGCTCAAGAGGCGGTCGCGCAGGCGCTGTCTGCACTGAAGTGGCTGCAGGCGCAGGGCGCAAGCCAGATCATCTACAAATACTGTTCGACTTTTGACTCCACACCGGCAGGCAATATCGGCCCGGTGGGGGAGGCACTGGCGGCAGCGCTGCAGGTCAAGGGTGTTGTGGCCTGTCCGGCGTTTCCGCAAACCGGGCGCACGGTCTATCAGGGCCATCTGTTCGTGCAGGGAAAATTGCTGCATGAATCGGGTCTTGAGAACCATCCGTTGAACCCGATGACCGATGCGTATCTGCCGCGCTGGCTGGCGCAGCAGACGCAAAGCCCGGTGGGGTTGATTGATCGTTCCAAGATCGTTGCGGGGGCGGCGGCAGTTGCGGCGGCCCTGGGTCAGGCCGCAGCGGAAGGGCAGGTGCTGGTCATCGCCGATGCCATTGATGATGGCGATCTGGAGGTGCTGGCGCAGGCGGTGGCTGACGCGCCCCTGGTCACAGGCGGTTCGGCAATCGCGGCGGGTCTGGCGCGGGCGCATATCAGGGCCGGTGGCGGCAAGCCGAGCGGCACGCTGGGCGTGGGCATCCAAGGTCCTGCCGTGGTCCTGGCGGGCAGCTGCTCGCGCGCAACACGAGAACAGGTCGCGCAATTCAGCGCAGACCATCCTGCATTGCTTGTTGAGGCCGCCGCGCTGATGGGCGGGCGGATCACGCCCGAAGATGCGTTGGCCTTTGTGAAGGCCCAGGGCGATCGGACCCCGATCATCTATTCTTCAGTAGCGCCCGATCTGCTCAAGCAGGTGCAGACACAGTTTGGCGGCGCAGTGCTGGCCGAGCGGCTGGATCGTTTCTTTGCCGATACGGCGCGGCTTGTGGTGGCCAATGGCGTGCGGCGGCTGGTGGTCGCGGGTGGTGAGACCTCGGGGGCGGTTGCGTCCAGTCTGGTGCTCACCGATGTCGAGATTGGACCCGAAATAGCGCCCGGCGTACCGGTACTGGTGGCGCAGGGTGAAACGCCGCTTGCTCTGGCGCTCAAGTCGGGCAATTTTGGCACCGCCGATTTCTTCGCACGAGCGCTCGATCTGATGGCGCACCCAGAATAGGATCCGAGATGAGCCAAGCCGAGCTACGAGCGCAGATTGTCGAGTTGTCGCGCTCCCTGTTTGAGCGTGGCTATTCCGTGGGCTCGTCGGGCAATATCAGCGTGGCAGTTGAGGGGGGCGGCTTTCTGGTGACGCCAACCAATAGCTGCCTGGGTCGGCTTGATGCAGACGCGATCTCGCTGCTCGACGCGGACTGGCACCATATCGGAGGCGATGCGCCATCCAAGGAAGTGTTTCTGCACCGCGCCTTTTACGAATCCCGGCCCGGTACGGGTGCGGTGGTGCATCTGCATTCGACCTATGCCACGGCGCTATCGTGTCTGAGTGATACCGACCCGGCCAACTGCATTCCGCCGATCACACCCTATGTGGTGATGCGCGTGGGGACGGTGCGAATGGTGGATTACGCCATGCCGGGTGACCCGGTGACCGGCGATCTTATTCGCGGGCTCGATGGACAGGCGGCAGCGGTTCTGCTGGCCAATCATGGACCCGTGGTGGCTGGTGCCAATCTGACAGCGGCGGTCTATGCGGCCGAAGAGCTGGAGGAAACGGCCAAGCTGGTGTTTCTGATGCGTGGTCTGGCATCACGTCAGTTGACGGCCGAGCAGGTGGCGGCGCTGAACGCGCGGTTCAAGCGCTAGGCTAGATCTGGGTCAGTCCGAGCCGTTCAAGCAATTCGACCAGCATCTTGCCGGCACGCCGCCGATGCTCTTCGTGGATGGCGCGGGCTTCCTGCGGTTTGCCATCGATTATGGCCTGCACCATGGCCTCGTGCTCACGGTTGGAGTCGGTGGGGGTGGGCCGCAGGCGCAAGGTGAGCAGACGGGCGCGATGGGCCTGATCCCATAGCTGGGCGACCATCTGGATCAGGCGCTGATTGCCGCTCAATTCGACCAGGGTGAGGTGGAACCGCTCATCGGCAGCAGCCCAGGCCTGCAGGTCTTCCTGCTCAAGCGCCTTGTCCATGTCGCGGACGGGAGCCTGCAGGGCCGAAATCTGGCGATTGCTGAGGCCCCGCTGCGCCACGGCTTCGGCGGCGGCGCCTTCCAGGGCCGTCATGATTTCATAGATGTCGCGCATGTCATCGGCGGAAATCGGCAGCACGCGCATGCCGTGTCGCGGCCGGATTTCGACAATGCCTTCCTGACGCAGGCGCACCATGGCCTCGCGCACAGGGGTGCGGCTCATGTTCAGCCGGGCAGCTGCTTCGAGCTCAAGCATCTGTGCGCCGGCAGGCAGGGTGCCATCCAGAATGAGCTGCTTGAGCTGCACATAGGCCTGATCAGCCTGACTGCTGCGATCCGCCGGCTTACCGGGGGCGTCAGGCCGCAAAGACGGCGATCGTTCGGCCTTGCTGATCTGACTCATAGACGGCGTCCTCTATCCGGAGATTGTTCAAGTATGCGGCGGCCAGGTTTACAGGAGGCAAATCGCTCAACAGGCTATCTACAACTGCGCGTTGTAACCGAAACACGCAGTCACCGCCAAAATCTTCGTCGCGCCAAGTGTAAGGCAGCGGCTGGGACTGGTTGGTGCCCAGTCTGCGAATACTGATTTCACCGTCGCCATTCAAAGCAATACTGCCGTGCTCGGCCTCGATCAGCATTTCGCCCATGGTCAGCCGGCGGTTTTCCGCAGGGTGATCGGACAGGCGGTTGGCGTCCAGGGTGGCGAGTACGCCATTGTCCATTTCGAGCACGACCAGCCCGGCATCCTCGCCGGCAATGACCGGATTGAGGCGCCGCAGCTTGGCCGAGACCGTGCGGACCTCACCGAACAGGAAGCGGAACACATCGACAATGTGAATGCCGGTTTCGTGGACCATGAAGCGCTTCATATCGCGGAAATAGGGCTGGCGGGCGAGATAGGCATCGGGGCCGCCACCATCGCCCGGGCGCAGCCGGAAGGTGGCGCTGAACACGGCGCCGAGCTCGCCGCTGGCCAGCAGCATGCTGATGGCGTGATACCAGGGCTGGAAGCGGAAATTCTCGTGTACGATCAGCTTGATGTCGGCGGCGCGGGCGATCTCCACGGCCTGTTCAGCGGTGGCCAGATCGCCGCAGAAGGGCTTTTGGCAGATGACGTTGATACCGCGTGCTGCGGCAGCCTTGATGGCCCGCAGATGCACGGCCGGGGGCGCGATGACATCGAGCAGGTCGATTGTCACATTGTCGAGCATGGCGTCGAGCTGGTCGTAGGCCTGCTCGATCTCGAACTGCCCGGCTGTCTGTTGGGCGAGCGCTGCATCGCGGTCGCAGGTTGCGACCAGCGTGACTTGAGGTATCCGCCGCCAGGCGCGGTGGTGAAACTGGCTGAAATAGCCATTGCCCAGCGTGGCGACCCGCAGCTTTTGCGTCATGCGTGTTCCTGTTCCAATGCGGCTTCGACTGCGTCGGCAATGGCTGATGTGCCATCCTTGCCGCCGATTTCATAGGGCGCAAGGCCAGCCTGGAAGGCGCGGTCGACGGCATCACGCAATTGGCGGCCGGCAGCAAGTGCGGCGGGGTTGGTGTAGCGGGTGCCCAGCCATTCGAGCATCATGGCGCCCGACAGGATGGCCGCGGTGGGGTTGGCCATGCCCTTGCCGGCGATATCGGGAGCCGAGCCATGGCTAGGCTGGAACACGGCATTGTTGATGCCGATATCGGCGGAGGGTGCAAAGCCCATGCCGCCCATCAGGCCCGCTCCCAGATCGGACAGGATGTCGCCGAACATGTTCTCGGTGACCATGACGTCAAAGGCCCATGGCTTCTTGATCATGTTGAGGGC
Source organism: Devosia litorisediminis (assembly GCF_018334155.1). Lineage (NCBI taxonomy): Bacteria > Pseudomonadati > Pseudomonadota > Alphaproteobacteria > Hyphomicrobiales > Devosiaceae > Devosia > Devosia litorisediminis. The sequence goes on from NZ_JAGXTP010000001.1 coordinate 540,651, forward strand.
GGTGGCGTCGACATAGGCGTGTTCCACCGCGATGTCAGAGAAGCCGGCATGGCGTTCATCGAAGATCTTGCGGAAGAAGGCGAGGCTGGCAAACACATTGGCCTTGTCGACGCAGGTCAGGCGACCGGGGGTGCCGGCCTTCTTGCGCTCGCGGGTATAGGCAAAGGCGAAGTCGAACAATTGCTCGCAGATGGCGCGGGTAATCACCATGGTATCGCGGGCTTCGCGATCATCGATCACGACGCCTTCATTGCGCAGGGCGAACAGGCCTTCAACCGATTCGCGGATGAGCACGAAATCGATATCGGCGCCGCGTGCATCGCTGAGTGCACTGGGAATGCCGGGAATGGAGCGGATCGGCCGCACACCGGCAAAAAGCTGAAATTCGGTGCGCAGGTCAAGCTGGGGCGCGATTTCGGTACCGTCGGGATAGCGCAGTTCGGGCCAGCCCATGGCGCCCAGCAGGATAGCGTCGGCGCTGCGGCAGCTGTCCATGGTGGCGTCGGGCAGGGCTTCGCCGGTCTTTTGATAGTGCAGGGCACCCGCATCGCAGTGTTTGAAGCCCAGCGTGAAGCTGTCCGAGCGCGATGCCAGTTGTTCAAGGAGCCGGACGGTCGGCGCGATAACCTCGACACCAATCCCGTCGCCGGGGAGAACTGCAATCTCGAAATGTGTCTTGGTCGTCATGTTCTGTCCAACGCTGAAAGAAGGGGGCCGATGTCGTCCCCGTAATGAATCGGCGGCAGTCCCCTGACGGGCGTGTCTGTCGCGATGATGCGGTCGCCCAGAAGGCAACCAAGGAAAGCGGTGCGCATGTCCGGGCCGCCAAAGGCGAGCGAGGAAATGTTGCGCAGGGTTCTGGCGGGTGAGCCGTCCAGGTGTGGACGCGCCATGCGGTGGTTCTGGAAGGCGTCCTCAACCGTGGCGAGGTGGTCGGGGTCGCTCTCCTCGAGCATGCGCTCGACGCCCTCTGGTGCGACCCGGATAACGCGATTGGAGACGATGCTGGTGATCCACAGCCCGCCGGTTTGATCGAGGACCAGACCATCGGGGAAGTCACCGGGGCCCAGCTGCGCCATGGTCTGCGGATCAGAGAGGGTGGCATCGGCCCCTACTGCAAAACGGGTGACGCGGCGGGCGAAGGTCTCATTTACATAGGCAAAGGCGCCATCAGCCGAGAAAGCCAGCTCATTGGTATAGCCCAGGCCATCGGCAACAATGCGGGCAGCCCCATTCTCGATGACCGCGATAAAGCCGGTATTGGCGTCGGGGCGATAGTCATCGGCGCGCGGCACCTTGCGCGTGGAAACAGTGAACCAGATGCGGTCGGCGCCGTCGCGGATGACGAAATTGGCCGGGGGCAGGGGCACGCCATCGATGTGGGTGCATAGCGCTTCGCTGCTGCCATCGGGGAACAGGCGGAATATGCCGCCGGTCTCGGCGCCCAAATGGGCGACCAGAAAGCTGCCGCCGGGTTCGAGCGCAATGCCGTTGGGGCGCAGCTCGATTGGACTATCGGCGAATTGCACGCGACGCACGCTATCGTCAGCATCGACAATGGCCACACCACCGGCACCCTGCCAGTCCGAACAGAACAGTAGCCCTGACTGGTGGCTCAGCACGCATTCAGGCCGGACCAGGCCGGTTCCGTATGTGCGGGTTATATTGAGGCGGCCAGTGAGCACGATCAGTCCTGAATTGCGGTTTCAATAACGTATGCATAAACACAAAGGCAGGGGCGTGCAAGCTGAACATTTTTGTAGGATTTTGACGCTGGTGGGGCGTGTCTCTCTAGAAAATGTCCTTAAATTACAAATGGTTAATCTGTATTTGCGGTCCCAGACGTTTGTATGACAACTGTCTTGACGCGCACAATAATGAATGCATTAATGCGGCATGTTGGCCTGTGAGGCTGCGTGGGGTCGATTGTGACCCGCCGCCCGCCACATGGCAAAAATGCCAATTCTGAGGGAGGAAACCAATGTTTGATTTTACCAGTGGCAAGCCTGCGAAGGGACGCAGTCTGCAGCGCCTCAAGCTTGCCTTGATGTCGTCGGCCCTGCTGGGTCTGGCGGCAAGTTCTGCCGCTACGGCACAGAATATCTCATTCTGGACACAGCCGCAGGGCGAACTGCTCGGCTACCAGGATCTGTTTGGCGAATTCGCCAGTGAGTTCAAGGCTGAATCCGGTGTTGATGTCTCGGTCGAGGTCATCAACTGGGGCGTGGCCTTCAATACCTGGCTGACCGTTGCCCAGGGCGGCGCGGCACCTGACTGCGCCGATATGTACTGGCTGCATTCCTATTCGGGTATCGGCGGCGACAAGTACGGTCCGATGCCGATCAATGAATACCGCGATCAGTGGCCAAATCTGGAAGATGAGTTCTATCCGGGCAGCCTGCAGGATGTGCAGTGGGCCGGCGATTTCTACGGTATTCCCTGGCGCGTCGATATCCGGCCCCAGATGTACAATACCGAGATGTTTGCCGAAGCTGGTCTGAGCGCAGCGCCAGACACCTGGGCTGAAATCGTCGAGATGGCCAAGGCACTGACGGTGCGCGACGACAATGGCAATGTAACCCGCTGGGGTTTCTCGGCTGGTCCGAACAATCCAGCCCAGACCCTGCTTCCCTATTACTGGCAGGCTGGTGGCGCGATTCTGAGCGAAGACGGCACCCAGGCCAATATCGATAATGAAGCGATGCGCACGGCGCTGAAGTTCCTGCAGGACCTGGTCTGGGAACACGAAGTGATGTCGCCGGAATCCTTCGAGAAGGGCGTCGACCCTCTGGACGGCTTTGCATCGGGCACGGTGGCCATGGTTGGCAGCACTCCGATCGCCTGGGCATCGCAGATGGAGCGGGAATATCCCGAGCTCGATGGCAAGTGGGCGATGGCGATCAATGCCATGGGTCCGGTCAATCGCGACTCCTATAGTGGCGCCGGTTACTGGGGCGTGCTGCGTGGCACCGAGAATGTCGACGCCTGCGTGGACTGGATCAAGTTCCTATCGCGCGAAGAAAACATGCAGCGTCTGAGCGAATTCAGCGGTGCAGCCAGCCCGCGTCGTGCGGTGATGTCATCGCCATCATGGTCTGACAGCCAGTGGAAGGTTGCTGCAGCCGAAACGCTCGACTATGGCCACACTTCCCAGCATGCGACCTCGGTGTGGGGCGCGCTCGCCTCTCCAGAGCCCGGCGCTGTGATCTATGATCTGGTGTATTCCACCGTGATCGTGCGCGAAGATATCGACGCTGCTGTCGAACAGGCTCAGGCTCGGCTGCAGGAAGAACTCGATCGGGCCAATCGCCCACAGTGATCCTCCCAGGGCTGGCGCGGTCATGCCGCGCCAGCCCATTTGACTGACACGAAGTGACGGATCGCGCTGATGAATCGCCAGAAACTCGTCTTTTGCTACCTCATGGTGACCCCGGCGCTGCTGCTGACGGCGGTCCTTGGCATCTATCCCATGGTCTTCTCGCTCTGGATGGGCTTTGTCGAATACGACCTGCTGCGCATCCAGGACTTCGGGACCCCCTTTGTCGGTCTCGACAATTACATTCATGTGTTTTCCGATCCCAAATTCGTGCAGACGGTGGTCAATACCGTGCTGTTCACCGGCATTGCCGCCGGCGGGGTGGTGGTGATCGGCCTGCTGGTATCGCAGGTGCTCAATGCCGAGTTCCGGGGGCGCACCGCGTTGCGCATGCTGTTCTGCGTGCCCTGGTTTGTGCCGCCCGCTGTGGCGTCGGCGATCTGGATGTGGCTGCTCAATACCGAACGCAGCCCGATCAATTTCCTGCTTCAGGACATGGGCCTGACCACGGGCAACATCAAATTCCTGACAGATCCAACGACCTGGGGGCCGTTCAGCATTCCCATGCTGGCGATTTCAGCGGTGCGTATCTGGAACGGTCTGCCATTCGCGATCATCTTTCTGCTGGCCGCGCTGCAGTCGATCCCCAAGAGCCTGTATGAAGCCGCCGAAATGGATGGCGCCACGCTGCTGCAACGCTTCTGGTTCGTGACGCTGCCCATGTTGCGTCCGGTGCTCGTGATCCTGATCACGCTGCTGGTGATCGGTGGGCTGGGATCGTTTGAAATCAACTACATCATGACCGGTGGCGGGCCGCAGAACCTGACCAACATCATGGCGGTCTATTCCTATCAGCAGGGCTTCTCGTTCTTCCGCTTCGACCTGGCGTCGGCGGCGAGCGGGGTGATCCTGATCCTGACCGGGTTTGTCTGCGTGTTCTACATCCGCGAACAGGTCAAGAGAGCTCAATAATGACCGCTGCCATCGTCGACCTTCGCCGCCGTATCAGCAATATGGCCCCATCGGATCTGCTCACGCGCTTCGTCGTGCTGGTCATCTCGACCGCTGTGCTGATCTATGTGCTGATGCCCGTGTTCTGGATGCTCAAGAGCTCGTTCCAGACCACGGCGGAAATCCGCGCCATGCCGCCCGTATGGTTGCCCAGCGCGCCGTCCTTTGACCCCTATGTCACAGCCAACAAGCTGATCCCGGTCTGGCGCTATCTGGCCAATTCGCTGTTCGTGTCGGTCACCGCTGCGGTGATCTCCACGGCGATAGCAGCGTCAGCGGCCTATGTGCTGGCGCGGTTCCGGTTTCCCGGCGCTACGCTCATTCTGGTGCTGATCCTGCTGACCAATCTGATCCCGCAGATCACCCGCGTGTTTCCGATCTATTTCTTCATTCAGGATCTCAAGCTGATCAACACCTATGCCGGGCTCATTCTGGCCTATGTCAGCTTCTCGGTGCCCTTTGCCGTGTTGCTGTTGCGCGGCTATTTTGAAACCAGCGCGCCGCCAGAACTGGAAGAAGCGGCCATGATCGACGGGTGCAGCCATTTCTCGGCATTCTGGCGCGTGATCATTCCGGTGTCGCTGCCCGGTATTGCCGCGGTTGCCATCTTCACCTTCCTCAATGCCTGGAACGACTTTTTGTGGGCCAGCCTGCTGCTCAGCGATGGTGCGCTCAAGACCATTCAGGTGGGTATCGGCGACTTTGCCTCTGAAGGCGGCGGTGTGCAGTACATGAACGCGTTCATGGCCGCCTGTGTGGTGACCACAATTCCAGCGCTGATCCTATTTGTGTTGATGCAACGCTGGCTGGTCGGCGGGCTGACCGCCGGTTCGGTAAAGAGCTGACGCCTTTTTGGGCAATGGACTGACGAAGCAACCGTTGAGGCGGTTGAACAAGGAACTGAAAATGGCTGCGATTGAAATCCGCGACGTCAAGAAATCCTATGGATCCGCGCAGGTTCTGCACGGTGTCTCCATCGATATTGCTGACGGCGAGTTCGTCATTCTGGTGGGCCCTTCAGGTTGCGGCAAGTCGACCCTGTTGCGCATGGTGGCCGGGCTTGAAAGCATTACCGGCGGCGAAGTGGCGATCGATGACAAGGTGGTCAACGATCTGCCGCCCAAGCAGCGCGACATCGCCATGGTGTTCCAGTCCTATGCGCTGTACCCGCATATGGATGTGGCCGAAAACATGGCGTTTTCACTCAAGCTGGCCAAACGGCCAAAAGCCGAGATTGAACAGAAGGTCAATGCGGCGGCGGAAATCCTGGGGCTCAAGCCCTTGCTCAAGCGGCGGCCGGCCCATCTGTCGGGCGGGCAGCGGCAGCGCGTGGCGATGGGCCGCGCGATCGTGCGCGACCCCAAAGTGTTCCTGTTTGACGAACCGCTGAGCAATCTGGATGCGCAATTGCGCGTGCAGATGCGCACCGAGATCAAGGACCTGCATCGCCGGCTCAAGACCACCATTGTCTATGTCACGCACGACCAGATCGAAGCGATGACCATGGCTGACCGCATCGTGGTGATGAACCAGGGACGGGTGGAGCAGTATGGCACCCCGCTCGAGCTGTTTGACCGGCCAGCCAATCTGTTTGTGGCGCGCTTTATCGGTTCCCCCTCGATGAATTTGGTGGACTGCACGCTGGACGCAGCAAGTGCCGCCCCGACGCTGCGCACGGCTGGCGGCATGCGGGTGGCAATACCAAAGGAACGGGCCGACACGCTCGGTACCACGGATCTGGTGCTGGGTGTGCGCCCGGAAAATCTGAAGGTGGTGCAGGCCGATGATCCGGCGGCTTTTGCAGCCGAGGTGATGGCTGTCGAGCCAACCGGTTCGGAGGTCATGCTCAGCGTCGCCGCGGGCGAGGACCATCTGCTGCTGCTGCTGCGGGAACGCTCGTCGCTGCAGGTCGGTGACACTGTGCACCTCAGTGTCGATCCGGACCATGTGCATGTGTTTGATCGGCAGACGTCCCAGCGCCTGGACTTCTGACCGGCGACCAGACAGCAACCGGCTATTTTTCAGGCCGCTGGCACGGGCATCCGCCCTGCCGGCGGCCTTTGTGTTTGGGGGGCTGCGCCGCCAACGAAAAATCCCCGCGCCTAGTGGGGCGCGGGGACCAATGGTGTGGAGCGGCAGCGCTTGCTAGATGAGCTTTTTGCGCAGGGTTGAGGACACCACTTCCCCGAAGATCACCAGAGCGAGTATGGTCAGCAGGACCATTGAGACTTCCTGCCACTGGAACGTGTCGATCGCCCCCTGCAGGATGACGCCGATACCGCCCGCGCCAACCAGTCCCAGCACGGTGGATTCGCGCAGATTGATGTCCCAGCGCAGGATGCTGATGGCGAAGAAGGCAGGGGCGACCTGAGGAACAACGCCATAGAGAACCACCTTGAAGGGTGAGGCGCCGCAGGCCTGGAGGGCCTCGATGGGCGCTGGGTCAATCTCCTCGATGGCCTCGCCGAGCAATTTGCCGAGGAAGCCGATCGAGCGGAACATGATGGCGATGATACCCGCAACAATGCCCGGTCCGAAGATGGCCACGAACAGTAGCGCCCAGATGATGGTGTTCACCGACCGTGATGACACCACGATAAACCGCCCCACCCAGAGGAAAAACCGGTTGGGCGTGGTGTTCTGCGCCGAAATATAGGCAACGGGCAGGGACAGGAACACGGCAAGGAACGTGGCGATGGTGGCGGTGTTGATGGTCTGCCAGATCGCCTCGAGGATTGAGGGCAGGTTGGTGGGATCAGGCGGGATCATGCGATCGAACAGATCGATGAGCTGGATGGGGGCATCCCAGACCCATTCCCAGATCACATCAATGCTGCCAAAAGCCCAGACGACGATCAGGGTGACACTGAGAAAGGCCGCGTAGCGCTTGAACCGCTGCATCGGGGTAAAGCGGGCCCAGCTGTCCATGGTGTTTTGAGTATTCATGACATACGCTTTCTGATCACGCCGCTGAACGCTTCTGAAATCAGAATGGCGCCGACAATCACCATGGTGATCGCGAGGGCGAAATCGTAGTCATAACGGCCGAATGCATTGGCCAGGGTGGCGCCAATGCCGCCGGCACCGACAATGCCGATCACCGCGGACGCCCGCAGATTGCTGTCGAGCTGGTAGATACCCAGGCCCACCAGACGTGGCATGATTTGCGGCAGGATGGCGTAGACCATGGTTGAGAGGAACGGTGCGCCGACGGCGCGCATGGCCTCGACCTGACCAAAGTCAATTTCCTCGATCCGCTCTGCCAGCAGTTTGGCGACGAAACCAATCGAATAGACGACCAGGGTCAAGGCTCCGGCCAGAGGGCCGAAGCCCACGGCTTTGACGAAGATGATCGCGACGATCACGGGGTGGAAACTGCGGGCCAGAATGATGATGCCGCGCCCCAGATAATAGATCGGGCGGGGCGAAATGTTGCGGGCCGCCATGAAGGCCAGCGGCACGGAGGTGATCAGGCCGCCCGCGGTGGCGAGAATGGCGATCTTGAGGCTTTCCATGAAGCCGCTGAACAACAGGCCGGAACGCTCAAAGCTGGGGGGGAATGCCCCGCTAAAGATGCGCCCAGCGGCCTCCATCCCCTTGGCTGTGCGCTCCCAGTCGATGGGCAGGGTGGCAAGGGTCAGCACGAAATAGGTCAGCGCGACAGCGTAGATGCCGTAGCGCAATGCGGCCGTCTTGATGAGTGGCGGTTTGCGCCAGTGACTGACTTTTGCCGTCATGCCACTGCACCGATTTCCTGACGATCCTCAGAGGGCGTGCCAGCGTAGATTTCATCCATCTGGGCGGCGTCCAGGGCCGCTGGAACGTCATCAAAGATGATCCGGCCATAGCGCATGCCGACGATGCGGTCGCTATATTCCTTGGCTTCGGTCACATTGTGGATGTTGATGATAACCGGCAGGTTGAGTTCGTGGGCGAGATCACGCAGCAGGGACATGATCTGCTCGGAGGTCTTGGGGTCCAGCGACGCGGTTGGCTCGTCGGCCAGCAGGATTTCGGGGCGCTGCATCAGGGCGCGGACAACACCGACGCGTTGACGCTCGCCACCGGACAATTCATCGGCGCGCTTATTGGCGTATTGGGCAATGCCGACGCGCTCCATCAGCTCGAAGGCGCGCTCGATATCGGCCTTGGGATATCGGCGGGTGAAGGCGGCCCAGGTGGAGATATAGCCCAACCGGCCGGACTGTACATTTTCCATGACGGTGAGACGATCGACCAGGTTGAAGCCCTGGAACACCATGCCAATGCGCCGCCGCGCTGCCCGCAATTCGCGCGTTTTCAGCGTGGTGAAATCGGTGCCGTTCAGGACAATCGATCCTGATGTCGGTTCAACCAGTCGGTTCACACAGCGCAGCAGTGTGCTCTTGCCAGCGCCAGACGAGCCGATGATCGACATGATCTGTTCGCCCTGCACCGACAGGTTCAAGTCCTTGAGGACCGGCGAACCCTTGCCGTAGCGCTTCACGAGATTCTTGATTTCAAGCATGTTGCCTCTCAGACCCCAATGTCGCCCCTGCCCGAAAGCAGGAGCGGCACGGGGGGAGTTCGTTATTCTGCTGCGAGACCCTGAGGCGTGTATTCCACGCCATTGGATGCCTGGATCTGACGGATGACAGCCCACTGATCCTGATAGGTGATCGGGATGAACTTGCTCACGCCGTCAAATTCATCGCCCAGCACGGTGCCTTCGAAATCGAAGGTGAAGAAGGCTTCCTTGATCTTTTCGACAAGGGCCGGATCGAGGTCATGGGCAACGTTGAACGAGGTTGTGGGGAATGGGTCGCTTTCCCAGATCTTGCGCACGTCAGCGGTGTCATACAGGCCACGCTCGGCCATACGGTCAACCACTTCGGAGGCAACTGGCGCCGCGTCGTAATCGCCGGCAACAACGCCGAGCATCGACTGGTCATGCGAGCCAGAATAGACCACTTCGTAGTCTTCATCAGGGGTCACGCCAAGCGCGGGGAACAGGGCGCGTGGGGCCTGGTTGCCCGAATTGGAGGTTGGCGAGGTGTGCGCCACGCGCTTGCCGGCAAGATCGGCAACGGTCTTGATCTCGGAATCGGCCTGGGTGAACACCTGCAGACGATAGCCAAACTGGCCGTCTTCAGCGCCCATGATGGCAAATGGCACGGCGCCGGCAAGGTTCACGGCGAATGGGGTCGGACCGGTCGAAAAGCCTGCAATATGCAGACGGCCGGAGCGCATGGCTTCAACTTCGGCCGAGTTGGACTGCACGGCAAAGAACTGCACATCCTTGCCGGTGGTGGCCGCCAGATGTTCGATGAAGGGTTCCCAGATGTCAGCATAAACAGCGGGGTCTTCAACCGGCGTATAGGCGAACACCAGTGTGTTGGGGTCATTCAATTCGGCAGGATCTGTTGGGGTATCGGCCACCAGATCGCCATTGGCGTCGCAATAGAGTGTGTCGAGATCACCCCGTTGTGCGCAGTCTTCAGCGGCCATCGCCGAAACACTGCCCATGGCAAAAATACCAGCGGCCATCGCGGCGCGCGTCATCATCGCTTTCATAACTCTCTCCCTTTGGATGTTGTCGCCGAAGGATAGTTTCCTCCAACCCCGGCGACAGCAATGAGACAAGCTTGGCGCAGCGGGGCAGCGATAGCGAGGACGGCTGTGTTAACGGAATATTACAGAGGCCGGATTTGCGTTAACAGTGTTACGGGCGCCCCTTCGCCGATCGAATTTGCCGTATAGAGGCGGTCCGGCATCGTGGTGCCGGATGAGGTCTCTGGGAGGGGATTGGACATTGGCTGAGGCTTTCAAGAGTGGCGAGAAGCCGCCGGTCATTGCGATTGTGGATGACGATCGCGAGGTCAGCGAGACGCTGTCGGCACTGCTCAAGGAGAGTGGTTTTGAGCCGATCGTTTGCGCCAGCAGCGCCGAATTCCTCGCGCTTGGTGATCCGCCGCCGGTTGATCTGGCGCTGATCGATCTGTGGTTGCGCGGTGAATCCGGGCTGAACCTGGCGGTTCATATCGGCAAGCTATATGCGCTGCCGATCGTCATGCTGACCGGGGTTGGCGACGAAAGCGACAAGATCATTGGGCTGGAAACCGGCGCCGACGACTATCTGATGAAGCCGTTCAATCCGCGCGAACTGGTGGCGCGCATTCGCGCTGTTCTGAGGCGCTACGGCCATGGGCTGACCCGCGCGCCATTGTCGCCGGAACACACGGTGGGCTTTGGTGACAAGCGGATTGATCTGCATGGCCGGTTGTTGCTCGATAGTGCCGGACATGAAATTCCGCTGACCAATGGCGAATACCGGCTGCTGGAGTATTTCGTGCGCAATCCGGCGCGGGTGATCTCGCGACCGGAGCTGCTGTCCGAACTGGGATCGGACATGGAGCGCTATGTCGACCGCACGATTGACGTGCTGATCCTGCGTCTGCGCCGCAAGATCGAGAAGACGCCATCCAAGCCCGTGCATCTGCAGACGCGTCGTTCGCAGGGCTATTTCTTTCAGCTGGACGAGACCTAGCGGCATGTTTGGGCGGTTGGACAATCTCAGCGTCAGGTTTCGGCTGTCAGCCGCGATTGTCATTCTGTGCGTTGTCGCGCTGGTGATCTCGGCAATCAGCCTGCTGACCCTGCGCAATGCAGAGAACTGGCTCGAGACCATCCACCGCGAAACGCTAGCGGAGGTGTCGAGCGCACTGGAGTTGTCACGCGGCGCGGCCAATCTCGCCACAGCGGCGCCGTTCCTGCTGACGGTTCAACTGCCGTTCCAGCTGCAGGTGGAAGCCGATCAGATCGTGCAGACCATTGCTGACCTTGAGGCAATGGCGGGTAATGATGCCAGTCTGGCATTGCCACTGGCCCGCATGCGAGCAGCCATCTCCAATCTTGTTCGGGTGTCCTCGCCGCAGAGCACGCTGCAGGCCGACATCACCCGGATCGACCGCGATCTGGTGCGGCTGCAGAGCCGGTTTACGCGACAGGCCAATTCGGGTGATGGCAGCCTAGCGGAGCGGCTCGCCCGGGCCCAGCTGATGCAGCTGACCAGCGCGGCGCAAAGCGTGGCGCGCGCCAATGCGCTGATCGAGGTGGGCGAATTCAGCCGCCAGTTCACCAATGGCCGCAAGGCGGTGACGCTGCCCGATACGGTTGCGGCGGGGCTGGCCGAGATCGACGCCGTTCTGGCCAGTGGATCCGCACATTTGTTTGTGCTCCAGCATCAGGCCCTGACTGCGGCACTGGATGCCGAAAACGCACTGTTCCGCATTCGCCAGCTATCCGATCAGGTCACGTCCTATGCCGCGCAGAAGGTCGAAGACGCCGAAGAGCGCCTGCGCCTTGCCCGGACGCAGACCACACAGAACCTGGCCATTGCGCAGCAAGCGGTGACCATTCTGGCGCTGTTCAGTGCCGTTGTGGCAATCCTGTCGGCGCTGTTCGTGTCGCGCTATGTCGCGGTGAATCTGCGGCTGATTGCCAATGGGATGCACCGGCTGGCAGCGGGCGACCACAAATCGGACCTGATCCGCAATACGCAATCGCAGGACGAGATTGGCCAGCTGTTTGATGCCTTCGGGGTGTTTCGCGACAATGCCCAGAAGCTGGAGCGGCGGACGGCAGAGATCAGGCGGCAGAACACGCTGTTTGCCAATGTGTTTCGCAACATCAAGGACGGGGTCGCCATTCTGTCACAAGCGGGCACGATCGAGGCCGAGAACGGCAAGGTGCGCGAGTTGCTGCGCCTGCCCGACACGGCAGCGACACAGGGCATGTCGATGCAGGATCGCATTGCCCAGTCGGCGTTTTCTCGGCAGACCGACGGCGTCGACCGCGCCGGGTTTGACGAATATGTCGATGCCGCGGGGCATGTGCTCGAAATCCGCCAGTCGCAACTCCCCGATGGGCGGTCAGTGTGGCTGCTATCGGAAACCACCGAACGCAAGCGGATCGACGAGCGGCTGGAGGAAATCAGACGGGTGGAAACGCTGGGCAAGGTGACCGGCGAAGTGGCCCATGATTTCGGTAATATCCTGTCGACGATCTCGGGCAATCTGCATCTGCTTGAAACGGCATCTGCGAGCGCAGCGCCGGCGCATCTGAACCGGATCAGGACGGCGGTGGATCTGGGTGTGTCGCTGACCGAGCGGCTGGTGGCGTTTGCACGCAAGCAACATCTCGAGCCCGAGGTGATCGAAATCGGCGCGCTGGTCGAAGGAATGGTCGATCTGTTGAGCATCGCCTTGCCCGAAGAGATCAGCCTGACGCTGGATCTGAGCCCGGCGCCGGTATCGGTGCGGCTGGACCCGGGGCAGTTGGAAAGCGCGATCCTGAATCTGTGCGTCAATGCCGGTCAGGCCATTTCGGGCGCGGGCCATATCGCCATCGCGGTCTATCGGGAGGGCGATCAGCAGGTGATCCTGTCGATCAGCGATGACGGGGCGGGGATGACGCCCGAGACCAAGCGGCGGGCGTCCGAGCCGTTCTATTCAGCTCGCCCGAACGGAGATGGTACCGGCCTTGGGTTGTCGATGGTCTATGGTTTTGTGGCGCAGTCGGGCGGGTCCATGCAGATTGAATCCGAGCTTGGGGCCGGCACCCAGATCATCCTGCGGTTTCCGATCCACCAGTCAGCAAGCGCTGAACTGCCCAGGTTCAGCGGGCGCGCGCTTGTGGTGGACGATACCGCCAATGCTGCTGTCTCGGTGGCAGCGACGCTTGCGGGACTGGGGTTTGATACCCTGACAGCGACACAGTTTGGTCAGGGGCGAGACCTGATCGAGAATACGCCTGATCTGGCGCTGATCCTGACGGACCTCAATCTGGATCACGGGCAGTCGGGTGTTGAGCTGATTGCGCAGACGCTGGAGCTGCACCCGGGTTCGCTGGCTATCCTGATGTCGTCCCGGCTGCCAGAGACGGTTCCTTTCCAGGCGCAATATCCGGGGCGGGTAGCGATGCTGGCCAAGCCGATTGTCGGCGACCAACTGGCGGATGCAGTCACGGCGCTGGAGCAGGCCGACAAGGATAGCCTTGGCGCTGAGTGAATAGGCGGCGGTTCAGAGCAGGGTGGTGGCGCGGGCGTTGTCGAGTGCGACCACTGTGTCGATGGCGGCGGCAGCGGCATCGGGGGCGCCTTTTTCGATCGCGGCGACCAGCTCGGTCAGCGCGGCCAGGGTGGCGCGGGCGTAATCGTTGCGGGTGGTGTCATCGAGCGATTTCAGGGCGAGCGCCAAAGTCAGTTCCACAATGCCGGTTACTGAACGGAGCAGGGCATTGCCTGCGCTTTCGGCAACGGCACGATGGATCTCCAGACTTGAAAGACCGAGTGCTTCAAGATTGCCGTCGGCCAGTTCCATCTGATGCAGCCAGTATTTCATCAGCCGCACATGTTCCGCCGTGCGGCGCTCTGCTGCCAGACGCACGGCGCGGGCTTCGAGCGCGCTGCGCACATCGAACAGGCTTTCAAAGAAGCGCGCATCGGGCTTGGCGTAAAAGTGCCAGGACAGGACCTGCGGATCAAAAAAGCTCCAGCGATTGGAGGGGGTCACACGGGTGCCTACCTTGGGGCGGGCTTCAACCATGCCCTTGGCTTCGAGCGTCTTGAGAGCCTCACGCAGCACGGTGCGGGAAACGCCATAGGTTTCCATCATCACCGCATCGCTGGCCAGCACCGAGCCAACGGGAAATTGGCCAGTGACAATGCCATGGCCAATCTCGTTGATGACGAATGTGTGGAAGTTGCGCGCAGCGGGTCGCCCGGACAGTGAGCGAATAAGGCTGCCAGCTTCGATCATACTAGGCTTTCTCGGACGATTTCCCTCCGGGAGCGGAGGCCGCAAATATGATCCGCTGCAGTACGATGAACAAGAACAGCAGGACACCAATGACAATTTTGGTCCACCAACTCGACAGCGTGCCGTCAAAGATGATGTAGGTCTGGACCAGCCCCAGCAACATCACACCGACAAAGGTGCCCAGCACGAAGCCGTAGCCCCCGGTCAGCAAGGTGCCGCCAATCACCACCGCGCTGATGGCGTCGAGTTCAACGCCGACGGCGGCTAGTGGGTAGCCTGCAGAGGTGTAGAGCGAAAACACGATTCCCGCCAAGGCAGCCAGCATGCTTGAGAGCATATAGATCAGCACTGTGGTCTGCGCCACCGGGACGCCCATCAGCGATGCGGATACCGGGTTGCCACCCAGGGCATAGACGTAGGAGCCGAACTTGGTGCGGTGGGCAAGCAGGGCGCCGCCGAGGAACACCACGATCATCAGCATGCCGATGAAGCTGAGGCGACCGCCGCCGGGCAGGCGGATCATGAGATCGCCCAGCGTGTCGTAGAAGTCGTGGTGGATCGGCACGGAATCCTGGGTGATTACCGATGCGCCACCGCGGGCCAGGAACATGCCGGCCAGGGTGACAATGAACGCGGGCACCTGCAGATAATGGATGATGAAGCCCATGGCGGCGCCAAACAGACCCGCGACGCCCAGAGCGATGACGAAGGCCGCCAGCGGATGAAAGCCCAACCAGTTGATCAGCACCGCAATCAGCACGCCGGTAAAACCGATGACCGACCCTACCGAGAGGTCAATGCCGCCCGAGATGATGACAAAGGTCATGCCCACGGCCGCGATGCCCAGAAAGGCATTATCGGTCAGAAAATTGCCCAGCACTCGGGTGGAGAGCATGTTGGGGAACTGCACCACGCTGAGCGCATAGGCAATGATGAAGATGACGGCGGTGGCCGCCAGGGGGCGCAGACTGCGTTTCATCGTGAAGCCGCCTTGGTGATGGTGGGGCGACGACGCCGGAAGGGCAATGTCACATAGGGCGACTGGATCAGCAGGATCAGGATGATCATGCCGGCCTTGACGATCAGATTGAATTCGGGCGGGAAGCCGGACACCAGAATGCCCGTATTCATGGCCTGAATAATCAAGGCGCCAATCACGGCCAGCGGTATGGAGAAGCGTCCGCCAAGTAGCGAGGTGCCGCCAATGACCACTGCCAGAATGGCATCGAGTTCGAGCCAGAGGCCGGAATTGTTGGCGTCTGCGCCCCGGATATCAGCGGCCACCACAATGCCCGCGACCGCCGCACAAAAGCCCGAAGTGGTATAGACCAGCATGAGCAGCATGCGGCTGCGAATGCCCGCCAGAGACGCGGCAGCGCGATTGACGCCAATGGCCTGGATGAACAGGCCGATGGCGGTCTTGCGCACGAGCAGGGTGACCAGCACCATCAGGGCCAGCGCAATCACCGCTGCCATGGGGAAACCAAGCAGGGACCCCGTGCCCAGGAAGATCAAGGCCGGATCGTTGAAGGTGACGATGGAGCCTTCGGTGATCAGCTGGGCAATGCCGCGACCGGCCACCATCAATACCAGTGTGGCAACGATGGGCTGGATGTCGAGCACGGCGACCAGAAAACCGTTCCAAAGGCCGCACAGCATGCCGACCGAGAGGGCTGCGATGACGGCAATGGGTGTTGGGTAACCGGCTACGACCATGGTGGCGGCGACAGCACCGCACACCGCCATGATGGCCCCGACCGAGAGGTCCACGCCCTTGGTGGCGATCACCCCGGTCATGCCGATGGCCAGAATGGCGACCGGCGCGCCGCGATTGAGCACGTCGACAATGCTGCCGAAGAAGCGGCCGTCCTGCCAGGTGACATTGAAGAAATTGGGAAACAGCAGCCAGTTGATCAGCAATACGCCGATCAGCGCCATGACCTGTGGATTGGCCAGACGGCCGGGCGAGAGCCGCTTCATGAGACCACCTCATCGGGGTTGTTGGCGATGGCCTGCACGATCACGCCGGGATTGATGTTCTTGCCGCGCAATTCGGCAACTACTTCGCGATCGCGCATCACCACGATGCGCGAGGAGTAGGCCACGACCTCATCGAGCTCGGAGGAGATGACGAGCATGGCCATGCCATCATCGCGCAGCCGGTTAATGGTGCGCACGATTTCGGCGTGCGCGCCGACATCGATGCCGCGGGTGGGCTCATCCAGAATGAGGAAGGCGGGGTCGGTGGCCAGCCAGCGCGAAAGGATGACCTTTTGCTGATTGCCGCCCGAGAGCAGTTTGACCGGCATATCGAGCGAGGCCGCCCGGATATCCATAGATTCCCCGAACTTGCCGGCAATTTCGAGCTGTTCGTCGCGGTTGAGGGCGCGGAACCAGCCCAGCTTGCCCTGAAGCGCGATGATGATGTTTTCACGGACCGACAGGTCGCCAAAAATGCCCTCGGCCTTGCGATCTTCGGGGCAGAAGCCAAAGCTCTGGCCGATGGCGTCGGTCGTATTCTGAATGCTGGCTGCCGCGCCGTTGATGCGCAGGCTGCCCTGATCGGCCGGGTCGGCGCCAAACATGGTGCGGGCCATTTCGGTGCGGCCGGAGCCCAGCAGGCCCGCCACACCCACGACCTCGCCTTTATGGATGGTAAGATCGAAAGGATGCACGGCACGCTTGCGACCATAGCCCTTGAATTCGAGCAGGACTTCATTGGTAGGGTTTACGAGCTCGACATCGGTGGCGCCGCTAAAGGCAATGTCCTTGCCCAGCATGAGGCGGACAACATCGGTCCGGCTGACCGAATCCAGCTGACGGGTTTCTACCAGCTGGCCATTGCGCAACACGGTCACCTGATCGGCAATGGCAAAGACCTGATCGAGAAAATGGGTAATGAAGACGATGGCCAGACCGTCGCGCTTGAGGTCGGCAATGACCTCGAACAGGCGCTCGACTTCGTTGCGATCAAGGCTTGCTGTGGGTTCGTCCAGGATCAGCACCTTACCCGAAAGGGCAACCGCGCGGGCAATGGCCACGATCTGCTGGACGGCCACGGAATGGCCGCCGAGTTCGCTGCCGGGATCAAGATCAAGTCCATAGCGGGCCAGTAGCAGCCGGGCGTCGGCCTCCATCTTGCGGTGATCCACCAGACCAAACCGGGTTGGCTGGTGCCCCAGATAGAGGTTTTCGGCCACCGACCGGTTGGGCAGCAGGTTGACCTCCTGATAGACCGTGCCGATGCCGTGCGTCTGGGCGTGCAAGGGGTTCTCGAGTACGGCCGGGACACCGTCGACCAGCACCTGGCCACCATCAGGCTGGTAAGCGCCGGTGAGGATCTTGATCAGGGTGGATTTGCCGGCGCCGTTCTCGCCCAGCAGGGCATGCACCTGGCCGGGACGAACCCCGAAATCAACGGAATCAAGCGCGGTGTGACCGCCGAAAATCTTGGTGACGCCGCGTGCTTGAAGCACGTATTGGCCCTCGGTCATGCCGGTCTCCCCCAGGTCTCGCGCCGCCGTTCCGGCTGTGTCGCGAAGCAAGTCCCGCCAGCGTGAGCCGGCGGGACAGATGTGTCAGGTCTGATTAGTAGCCCAGACCCTTGCGGGTGTCATATTCACCCTGTGGGTTGTCGGCAGGGGTGTAGAGCTTGGACTCGGTGATGATGAACTTCTCGGGCGCCGTGCCATCGGCAAGATAGGCAGAGAGGGCATCAAAAGCGGGTCCGGCCATGTTGGGTGTCAGCTCAACAGTGGCGTTGGCTTCACCAGCAACCATGGCAGCGAAGATATCTGGAACGGCGTCAATCGAGACGACCTTGATATCGGTGCCGGGCTTGAGGCCGGCGTCCTTGATCGCCTGAATGGCGCCAACAGCCATGTCATCATTGTGGGCATAGACGGCGCAGATATCGGCGCCACCGTTTTCAGCCTTGATGAAGCCTTCCATGACTTCCTTGCCCTTGGAACGGGTAAAGTCGCCGGTCTGGCTGCGGGCGATGGTCAGATTGTCATGACCGGCGAGCGCTTCTTCAAAGCCCTGCTTGCGATTGATGGCCGGGGTGGAGCCCACGGTTCCCTGCAACTCGACGACCTTACAGTCGGCGTCGCCCACCGCATCGACCAGCCACTGGCCAGCAACGCGACCTTCCTTGATCTGATCTGATGCAACCGAGGTGAGATAGAGATCTTCAGGCGCGTCCACGCCGCGATCGAGCAGAATGACGGGGATTTCGGCTTCCTTGGCTTCAGTCAGCACGTCGTCCCAGCCGGTGGCCACGACCGGCGCAACCATGATGGCATCAACGCCCTGGGCAATGAAGCCGCGGATCGCCTTGATCTGGTTTTCCTGCTTCTGTTGTGCGTCGGCAAATTTGAGATCAATGCCGCGCTCTTCGGCCTGCTGCTTGGTGACCGAGGTCTCGGCAGCGCGCCAACCCGATTCCGAGCCGATCTGGCTGAAGCCGACAGTGAGGCCGTTCAGATTGTCCTGAGCGATGGCGACAGATGTCAAAGCGGTAGCGAGGCTTGCCGCGATGGCAAGCTTGGAAATGATGTTCACGATGTCCTCCCAAAAATGATCGCAGCGGTGTGTTCACCTGCGGCGATGAAAGGACGCTATATAAAGTACTATTATATGTAAAGATGGAATCGAGGCCAGTGCCCGCGGGTAGCTTCCAGGTCGGGCTAGACCAAGTGTTGGTCGATTAACTCGTTGAAAAGAGGCAGGAAATCCACATGAACCAGGCCAGGTTTGACGGGCTGGTCGGTAGCGAGATGGTGTGGGTGTCTCAAATTTTTCTGAACCGTTACCCCTGAATTTGTCGCTGCTGGCCCTCAGAGCGAAGGGGCCTTTACCGCAAAGCCGGGTCCGCGGGGCGAAGGCGCGCGGCACCTGTCGCCAACGTCGCAAAAGACAGATGCGGCTCAATTTCTGGACCGCGGATCAATCAATCACCTCCAGGGCCAAGATGGCAGATTGCGCCGAATTTCCTCTATTCGTTGGTCCAAGAATATCAAAAACGCTGAAATTCGCGAGAATATGAAGGAATTTGACTCTTAATCGGGAGTAATTTATCTATTTGTCCAACAAATAGGAGCGACGTGCGTGAGTGCATCAAAGAGCAATGCCAATGCCGCCGACAGGGACGCCACGGCCAGCGGCGTGTCCGATGCCGTCATCCGCTCCTCGTCCCACTCCGCGGTGGACGAGATGGTGCTCAATATTCGCGGTCTGATTTCGAGTGAGGGGCTGGGTGTTGGCGACAATCTGCCAACAGAGCGCGAGCTGTGCGAGCGTTTCTCCTCAAGCCGCAATACGGTGCGCGAGGCGATGCGCATTCTCAAAGCCTACGGCATCGTGTCGGTGCGCCCCAAAGTGGGTGCAACGATCATTGATGACCGGATGGAGCGCGCGCTCGACCTGTTCTCATTCAATACGCTGGAAGTGTCGCGCGACACGTTCGCCGATATTCAGGGCTTTCGCGGTCTGCTCGAAGTGTCCTCGGTCGATCTGCTGTTCGAGAAGGTCAATGCGGCCGATATCGCGGCATTGCGGGCTGCCAATGAAGAGCTGAAGAAGGCCGAACTGGCGCTGGATGCGTCCGAAGCTGACTTCCGGTTTCATACGCGGCTGATCCAGATCATGGACAACAAGGCCATGCTGGACGTGTACAAAATCATGAAGCCAGTGATCCTGCGCATCATGCTGCGCGGCAAGACCCGGCACACCTTCTCGACCGCGACGTTTGAAGAGCACAACGAGATCGTGGATGCGCTCGAGAAGCGGGACGGCACTGCCTACCAGTACAAGATGAAAACGCATTTGGAAGCGGGCTTCAGGCATTTCAGCGCCTAGGGGCGCGGAGCAATCTGCCGTGGTGCGGGGAGGCAACACGGCAAGACAGGTTTGATGACCACCTCAGGTGGCGTCAACACAAGGTGCACTCAGGCACCAAGGGAGGAACCTATGAAACTCAATACATTTATCGCCGCGAGTGTGACCAGCTTGATGCTGTCGACAAGCGCATCGGTGGCGGCGCCAGCGGTTGTGGCCGGTCCGGGCGTTGATCCGGGCTGCTTTGCGCCCTGGGACGCGGAGACAAGCTTTTTCCAGTGGCCAGCCAAGCAGGGCCCCTACAAGGTCGCCATCGTGAATGGCTTTGTCGGCAATGGCTGGCGCATCCAGATGATCAAGACCGCCAAGGCCTTTGCAGAAGATCCGTCGATGAAGGACAAGCTGGCTGAATTCAAGGTTGTCTCGACCGGGACGGATGCGGCCACCCAGTTGGGCGCGATTGAGGACTTCATCAACCAGGGCTTTGACGCCATCGTGACGATCGCGGTGTCTCCCGAGGGCTTTGACCGGGTAATCAAGCTTGCCGACCGACAGGACGTCGTGATCGTCCCGTTCGACAATGTGCTCGATACCGACGCGGTGATGCAGATCAATGAGGACCAGCTGGCGATGGGCCGGACCTGGGCGCAGTTTGTCCTCGATCAACTCGCCGAGGACGGCAAGACTTCGGGCAAGGTGCTTGAAGTGCGCGGGCTGGCCGGCAATTCTGTGGACCGGGACCGTTCTATCGGCATCAACGCCGTTCTGGATGAGTCCGGTGGTGACTGGGAGCGCGTCTCGGTTGTTGGTAACTGGGACGATGGGACCGCTCAGAAGGTCGTGGCCGACGCCATCGCTGTCCACGGCAGCTTTGACGCCATTCTGGCTCAAGGCGGGACAACGGGCGTGGTTCAGGCGATGCTGGATGCTGGGCACCCGATGGTGCCAGTTGCTGGCGAGTCCGAAAATGGCTTCCGCAAGCTGATGGCCGAGCACTCGGCCGAAGGGCTTAAGGGTATCTCGATTGGCCAGTCGCCAGGTCTTGTTGCCATTGCGATGAAGGCAGCGGTGTCGGCGCTGGAAGGCAATGTGATGCCACAGCTGATTTCGGTGCCCTTGCCTGTGGCAACCTATGATGAGCTCGAGGATGGCGTGAACTATTGGTCGGATCTGCCCGACAATTTCTTCACGGTGAACGAGTTCCCGGCCTGTGGCGTGAACATTACCGGCCCGTCGATCATGGCGCAGAGCGAAGCAGACGCGACCTAGTTGTTGCTCCCGTCAGCCAAACAGGGCGCGCGGGTATCCCGGGTGAAGGCAGCGTTTGGCGCTGCCTTCACCTCACGAGCGGCAAGCGATTGTCGCCGCCAGCCGAGACCAGTCTCATCTACCGTTCCGGCCGCCTGTCGCAGCCGGGAAATGGGAGCGCGCATTGACGTCCAGTGACCAGTTTGACCAGCCCATCGTACAATTGAGTGGCGTATCGAAATACTTCTCGGGCGCGCGGGCGCTGGAAGGTGTCGATTTTGCCTGCCGCAGGGGCAGTACGCACGCCATTCTGGGGGAGAATGGTGCGGGTAAATCGACCCTGATCAAGATCATGTCGGGCGTGCTGCGGCCCGATACCGGCCGTTTGCTGGTCAACGGCAATGCAGTTCATTTTGCTTCGCCGTCCGAAGCGGCAAGAGCGGGGGTGGTCTGCATCTTCCAGGAATTGTCGCTGGTTCCTGATCTGAGTGTGGCCGACAATATTTCGATCTCCGATCCTCCCCGGCGCTTCGGCATGATCGATGCTCGCGCGCAGCGGCGTCGCGCCGAAGCGCTACTGGCCCGCATCAAGTGTGAGGATGTTGATCCCAACGCGCTGGTGCGCGATCTCAGCCTGTCGCGGCGCCAGATGGTGGAGATCGCCAAGGCGCTGGGCAAAAATCCCCAGGTGCTGATCCTTGATGAGGCCACATCGGCACTGACCAGTCGCGATGTTCAAACGGTCTATGACCTGCTGGCGGAGCTCAAGGCAGACAATGTTGCGAGCCTGTTTATCTCTCATCGCATGAACGAGGTGGAAGCGCTGTGTGACACGCTTTCGGTGTTCCGCAATGGCAGCCATGTCGAGACCTTTGCCAAAGGCGCGAAGTCTGATCGTGATATCGTGTGCTTGATGATCGGACGCGATGTCGAGGCGCAGTTTCCGCCCAAGCCTGCCGCCAAAGAGCATGCGCCGTGCCTGAGCATTGAAGAGCTCAAATGGGAAAACCGGCTGAATGGGGTGAACCTGAGCGTCGGTGCTGGCGAGATCGTTGGGCTTGGCGGGCTGGATGGTCAGGGACAAAAGGAATTGCTGCTGGCGCTGTTCGGTGTGCTGCGCGGCGTGCAGGGCACGGTGAACGCTGGCGGGAGTATCGATATTCCCAACTCACCCGCCGCATCGAAATCGGGGCAGGCCCGCATTGCGCTGGTGCCCGAAGATCGCAAGACCGAAGGGCTGATGCTGCCAATGTCGATTGCCGACAATCTGCTGGCGGCTTCCTATGACAAGATCTCCAGCGGCCCGTTCATCAATCCCGCGCTTGAGAGACAGGCCGTGGCTGACGGCGTCTCCAAGCTGCAGATCAAGATCGGCCAATCCAAAGACGCGGTGGCCACGCTGTCGGGCGGCAATCAGCAAAAGGTGGTGATCGCCAAGTGGCTGATGACCGATCCGGACATCATCCTGCTCAATGACCCGACGCGGGGCATCGATGTCGGGACCAAGCAGGAAATCTACAAGTTGATGCGTGACCTCGCCGATGCGGGCAAGGCGATCCTGTTCTACTCAACCGACTATGCCGAACTGATCGGGTGCTGTGACCGTGTGGCGGTGATGTATGACGGCGCCATTCTGACGGAGTTGCGCGGAGAGGCAATCACCGAAGAGGCCATTGTTGCCGCTGCCCTCAACATTGATACGGGAGCCGCAGCATGAGCGATTTCACCCGCGCCCTGGCTGCCAATGTCCGCCAGAACCGAGGCTTCTTTGGCGCCCTGATCCTGCTGTCGGTTCTCTATATCACCTATAATTTCATGCATCCGCGCGGCTTCTCCACGGCGGTGCTGGTGCAAAATGCCAATGAAGTTGTGGCCATCGCGTTTGTGGCCATGGCGCAGACATTGCCGGTGTTGCTGGGCGGGCTTGATCTGTCGGTCGGCGCCGTGATGACGCTGGCGGCGTGCATTGCCTCCGAACTGGTGCATGGTTCGCCGGCTCAGATCATGCTGGGGATGGTCATCACGCTGATGTCAGGCGCTGCCTTCGGCCTGATGAACGGGCTGATCATTGTCTATGGGCGTTTGCAGCCAATTATCGCCACGCTGGCGACCGGGGCGATCGCGATGGGGCTGGCGCTGTTCATCCGGCCCAATCCGGGTGGGAATGTCGATAGTGACCTGAACTGGGCGATGACCAATTCGCTGTGGGATTTTGTCGACACCTATAAGCTGTTTGATCCGGATGCGGGCTGGTTTCAACCGCTGGCCTGGATCCCGGTGCCTTTCATCTTTCTGTTCGGTATCGCGGCGGCCACCTGGATACCGTTTCGTCGCTCGGTGACCGGGCGCACGGTCTATGCCATCGGCTCATCGGAAGGCGCTGCCTTCATGTCGGGCCTGCCGCTCAACCGCGCCAAGATCGCTGCGTTCACGCTGGGCGGGTTCTTTGCAGCCTGTGGCGGGCTTTATCTGGCCATTCAGACCTCGTCGGGCAATGCCGATATCACTCAGGCGGGCACCTATACGCTGAACTCGATTGCGGCGGTGGTGCTGGGTGGCACGTCGCTGATGGGGGGCGTGGGCAGCGCCATCGGTTCACTGGTCGGCGCACTCATCCTGCGCGTGATTTCGTTCTACTTCCGCATCGTTTCCATTGATCCGCTGCTGCAGCCGCTGGTGGAGGGTATCGTTCTGCTCGCCGCTGTCAGTCTGGGCGCCATCAGAACGCTGCGGGTCAAAAACCGCCTCGACCTCTTTCGATAGGTGATATCTTGCAGTCTCTTTTCTCGCGCATAAGCCCAGACAGCAGGCCATCGGTCATTGCCTCTGGTTTCATTGTCGTCATCCTGCTGGTTGGCACGGTCTACACGTTAATGACTCAGGGTACGGCGCCGCTGCTATCGCCCAATTACATGCTGCAACAACTGCAGACCGGTGCGTTTCTCGGTATTGTGGCGGCCGGCATGATGATGGTCATTCTGCTGGGCCATATCGATCTGAGCATACCGTGGACACTGACCGCGGCGGCGATGATGGCGACCACTGTCGGTGGCGATCTGGCGATACCAACCGCGATCGGCGTAGGCGTTGCGGTGGGGCTGGCCAATGGCATCGGTGTGGCCTATCTGCGCATTCCATCAATGATCTTCACGCTGGGCATCGACTCGGTTCTGCGCGGCCTGATGGTGGCCCATACCGGCGGCTTTGCGCCGCCCGATCAGGCCACGCCGCTGATGCGGTTTCTGGCTGCCGACAAGGTTCTGGGCATTCCCGTGGCGATCTTCGTGTGGGCGCTGGTTTCGGTCGTGATCGCCTTTATTCTGAAGCGTACCAGCTTTGGGCGATCGGTTTATGCCACGGGCAATCGTGAAGCCGCCGCCTATCTGTCGGGCATCAATACGCGATGGGTGATCATCGGCGCCTTCGTGATTTCGGGGGTATGCGCGGCGCTGGCCGGGGTGTTGCTGGCCGGATATTCGGCCAAGGCCTATCAGGGAATGGGCAATGCGTTTCTGTTGCCGTCAATCGCGGCGGTGGTGCTGGGTGGTACCCGCATTCTGGGCGGGCAGGGGCGTTATACCGGCACGATTATCGGCGTTGTGCTGATCGTACTGCTCAACTCGGTGCTCTCGATCATGCAGATGCCCGAGGCCGGCCGGCAGGTGATCTATGGCTCGGTGATCGTCGGCATGTTGCTGGTGTATGGCCGGGGCCAGAAGGTCGTTTCCTAGGCTGTCAGAAAACCCCCTCTATGCAGAGGACGCCCGCAGGGTTCAGGACAGGTCGGCTTCGTCGAGGTCTTCGATGAAATAGTGCGGCCACAGGGTGCGGAATGCCTCCATGTCGGGTTTGAGCTTGCTGAGGTGCTCGTCCATCAGTGCCACGGCGGTATCAGCGTCGCCCCTGGACATTGCCGCGACAATGGCGCCGTGCTCCTGCACCACGAGCAACATGCGCCCTTGCTGAGGCAGGGTGAGCCAGCGATAGCGATCGATATGGACTTTGACCTGCTGGATCAGTGTCCACAGGCTGGGGTATTTGCCGATCTGGGCAAAGGCGGCGTGGAAGGCTTCATCGGCGTGGTGGAAAGCCTTGATGTCACCGGCGTCGGCATGGCGCTGCTGCTCGGTCAGATTGATCTCGAGCTGGGCGAAGTATTGCGGGTTCGCCTGTGCGGTCGCTGCCCGAACAGTGGCGGCTTCGAGGGCGCGCCGCGCCATCATCGCTTCGCGTACCAAAGAGAGCCGAATGCGCGAGACGAAGGTGCCCGACTGGGGGACGACATCGACCAGCCCCTCTTCGCTTAGCCGCAAAATGGCCTCGCGCACCGGGGTGCGGCTGACACCGTAGCGCTGGGCCAGATCCTGCTCGGACAGGGCGGTGCCGGGGGGCAGATCCAGGCCACTGATGGCAGCGCGCAGATCGGCATAGATGATTTCAGAGTTTTTCTGGCGGGGGCGGGGACGCCGTTCGGCCAGTACTGGCGGAGCGGTGTTCGGCGCGCGCGGCTTGCGAGGCTTCTTCATACTGCGGCGGTGTGCCGTTCCCCTTCATTGCCCGGGACGTTTTGCCGGTGGCATGTCGCACACCCCTGGCCGGTTCGGCCATCCCTGCCTTGCGTGCCGGGTGCAAGTGCTATAACCCTTAACAACATTAGCTTGTATACAAGGTAATTGAATTGTGGCCGGCGGGCAACGACCCGGCTTGGTCCAAAAGGGAGGAAGACTATGTTTGGCAAGACCATTCGCAGCATTGCTGTGGCTGCAGGCATTATGGGCGTCGCCATGAGCGGTGCACTGGCCGCTGATTTGCGCTGGGCGCACGTTTATGAAGAAGGCTCGTCCTATCACAAATGGGCTGTCTGGGCCGCTGACGAGATCAAGGCCAAGACCGATGGCCGGGTCAATATCACTATTTTCCCCGCATCCTCGCTGGGCAATGAATCCGATATCAATGAAGGCCTGGGCATTGGCTCGGTCGACATGATTTATACCGGCCCGAACTTCGCCGAGCGCGATTACGGCCCGATCGCCATCTCCGACTATCCTTTCATGCTCAAGAATTACGATCACTGGGCAGCCTATCGCGACAGCGATCTGTTCAAGGATCTGTCGGCTGGCTATCTCGACGCCACCGGCAATACGGTCATGGCCATCACCTGGTATGGCTATCGCCACGTGACGTCGAACTTCCCGATCACCAAGCCTGAAGACATGAAGGGTCTAAAAATCCGCGTGCCGGATTCGCCACTCATGCTGATGTTCCCCAATGCCGTTGGCGCCAATCCGACGCCAATCGCCTTCGCAGAAGTCTATCTGGCACTGCAGCAGGGCGTGGTGGATGCGCAGGAAAACCCCCTGCCGACCATCCAGTTCAAGAAGTTCTATGAAGTGCAGTCCAACATCAATCTGACCGGCCATATCGGCAATTCGCTGATCATCGTGATCGCCGCTTCGGCCATGGATCAGATCGGCGACGACGCCGAGACTGTCCGTGCTGTGCTGCAGGAAGCGACAGCCAAGAGCTCCGAAGAAATCCGTCAGTCCGAGGTTGATCTGGTGCAGTGGTTTGTCGACGAAGGCATCACCATCAATGAGGTGGACAAGCAGGCGTTCCAGGACGCGCTGATGCCCATCATCACCGATCCATCCAAGGTGCCTTACACCATGGAACAGTTCGAGCGCATGCAGGCGCTGGCTCAGTAATACTGCGCAATTGGTGAGGGGGAGGCCAATTTGAACGAGGACAAACAACAAACCGAGGCTGGGCGCGCTGATGGCGCGCCCGAGCCGATCCTGTTTGAAGACCAGGAAGTCTCCATCGCCGATCTGCGCTGGATCGATGCCCCCGGCATCCTGGTCTTTTGGGTCCTGGCCATCGTGGTGTTTCTACAATTCTTCACCCGCTATGTGCTCAATGACTCGCTGGCCTGGACCGAAGAAGCCGCACGCTATCTGTTGGTGCTGCTGTGTTTTTTGGGCTCCATAAGTGTCGTCCGGCGCGGCTCGCACATCATGCTTGAGTTCGTGATCCGAAAGATGCCGCCCCGCATTTCCAAAGCCATGGCCGTGACCGCCGAGGCGATTACACTGGGCTTTTTCGCCAGCATGACCTGGATCGGCTATGAGCTGATCCTCAAGACCAAGCAGAAAATGGTTACGGTGCCCATTCCCAAGGCCTGGATCTACACCGTCTGCGTGGTCGCGCTGGGCCTGATGACGGTCTATTCGGCGATCTGGCTCTGGCGCAAATGGCACAGCACGCCTGCGCAGATCATCGCCAATTTTGATGCTTCCCTGAACACCGACTGATCTGGAACATTTGCAATGACCATCCTGATGATGATCCTGATGCTGTTCGTGCTGATGCTGGTGGGTGTGCCGGTGGCTGTTTCGCTGGCCCTGTCGTCGCTGGTATTTGTGACCTTTAACGGCCTGCCGCCGATGATCGTGCTGGCCAATATGGTCAATGGTATCAACTCGTTTCCGCTGATCGCGGTGCCGTTCTTTATTCTGGCGGGCAATCTGATGAACAGCGCGGGGATCACCTCGCGCATCTTTGCCTTTGCCCGCGCGACCGTGGGCTGGATGCATGGCGGTCTGGGCCACGTCAATGTCGGCGCCAGCGTGATTTTTGCGGGCATGTCTGGGGCGGCTGTGGCCGATGCCGGCGGGCTGGGCAATATCGAAATCAAGGCCATGCGCGACGCCGGCTATGACACCGATTTTGCCGTGGGTATCACTGCGGCCTCATCGACCATCGGCCCGATCATCCCGCCCTCGCTGCCCCTGGTGATCTATGGCGTGATGGCGGATACCTCAATCGGCCAGCTGTTTGCTGCCGGACTGGTGCCGGGTCTGCTGATGGCCATTTCGCTGATGCTGATGGTGGCCTGGTTCGCCCGCCGCCGGAATTATCCGCGCGATGCGCGCTTCAACCTGGGCCGCTTCGGCAATAGCCTGCTGCATGCCATCATGCCGTTGATGACGCCCGTGATCATTATCGGCGGTATTATTGGTGGTCTGTTCACCCCGACCGAAGCCGCTATCGGGGCCGTGGCCTATGCCATGTTCCTGGGCGTGGTGGTGTATCGAACGCTGGATTTCAAAACGATCATGCGGGTGTCCATGGATACGGTGGAAACCACCGCGGCCATCATGCTGATCGTGGCGGCATCGACCATTTTTGCCTGGATACTGACCGCCAATCAGGTGGCCCTGAACTTTTCGCAGGGGCTGCTGGCGGTGACTGACAACAAGGTCTTGCTGCTGCTGTTGATCACGTTGATCGTGCTGGTCATTGGCTGCTTTATGGAGACCATCGCCGCCATCACCATTCTCACCCCGGTGCTGCTGCCGGTGGCGGTCAGCCTGGGCATCGATCCGGTACATTTCGGCATTATCATGATCCTGAACCTGATGATCGGCCTTTTGACGCCCCCGGTGGGCATGGTGCTCTATGTGCTCTCAAAAGTGGCCAACGTGCCGTTTGAGCGCTGCGTGACGGCGACGGCGCCATTTCTGATCCCGCTGGTCACTGTGCTGTTGCTGCTGACCTTCGTGCCCGAGATCACCATGTGGCTACCCACGCTGTTGTATCGCTGAGACCAATGAAAAAACAAAAGCCGCCGCGTCACTGCGGCGGCTTTTTGCGGCCAGATACTGTCCAGCCGCCGCGGCAGCCTGCCCGCGTAAACCATAACTGGAGCTTGCTCAGACTCCGCTGCCAACACGCGTTAAGGTTTCGTCAACCATATCTGCGAGGGTGCCATGCGCGTTCCATCTGCCGGCCAACCACTTGATGAACGTCGCATCGTGCGTGAAGGCTATCGTCTCGCGGAGCGCCTGCTGGCGGATTACCGCGACCCGCCAGGAATGCTTGAGACAGTCAGCATATGGTTGGCCAGTTCTCGACAGGCACTGCTCGGACTGTATCGCGACCATATCAGGAACTAGATCGCCACCGATGCTTACCTGCTGCGACCCCACGTGACAGCCTCATGGGGTCCGGCAACGCCAATGATAACGTTCCGCAGTAGAATGTAACAAAGACTTCATGGTTTGGGAGGATCATGACTTCGGACGCGACAGAGACGGATGCTCATGCCCGATGCTGTGATAAACGCGCGGGGGCATGATCGCGGGGGTCACGGACGATGCAGCAAAACGCGACGCACAAAGCCACGGGAGCTCGGCCGGCGCGCTGGTCCATCGGACCCAAGTTCATCTCGCTCAAGAACAAGATCATCGCACTGACCTGCGTCACGGCTTTGCTCAGCGCTGTGGTGGTGGGGGGCGTCGGCTATTATCGCATCGAGAAGATTGTGCTCGATACAGCGGTGCAGAAGCTGGCGGGCGAAACCCGGCTGATGGCGCAGCGGTTCAAGTTCTCTTACGACCAGATGAAGAGCGACGCTCAGGTCCTGTCGCAGACGCCACCGATCAAGGGTATTCTGCGTAGCGTCGACAATGACGGGCTGGATCCACTGGATGGCTCGACGCAAGAGGCGTGGAGCGCCCGTCTGGGAAGCATATTTGCGTCGATGATGGCGGCGCGACCGCACTATGTTCAACTGCGCTATATCGGTGTTGCTGATTTCGGCCGCGAACTCGTACGCGTCAATCGCCTGCCGGCGGGATTGGAATATGTAAAGGCACCAGACCTGCAGCAAAAGGCGATGGAACCCTATTTCATTGCTGGGGTGCAAACTCCGAGCAAAACGGTGCACTTTTCCGAGGTCAGCTATAACCGCGAGCGGGGCTCGCTGGATGTGTCGCTGGTGCCGACGGTAAGGACCGTATTGCCGGTCTTCGGACCCGAAGGCGCGGTCTTCGGGATGATCGTGATCAATGCCAATTACGCTGAAATGCTGCGTCCTGCGCTGCTAGAGATCGCCCCGCAGGACAATACCTTCGTGGTCAATAGCGCGGGTGACTATCTCGAGCACAAGAAGGACGGCACGATTGGCAAGTTCGAGTTCCACGATGCCTATTCGGTGTCACCGCCCAGCTTTATTACCGAAATTTCGCAGACCAACGCGAATGAGAAGCTGTTCACCACCGATAACGCTGTTTCCTATTTTGTTCGGTTGAACATAGATCCGCAAAATCCCGAGGCGTTTCTAGGGGTTGTGTCGCGAGTGCCATATGACGAGTTGATGGCGGCCGCGATCGATACGCGTACGGTGAGCCTGGTGTCAGGAGCTCTGCTGATCCTGGGGTGCCTGGTCGCTTCGCTGGTGGTGGCGCGCTGGTTTACCGAACCACTGAAAAGAATGACGGCTGAGATCAAGCATTCGGCGGGACACCATACGCTGGAGAACCTGCCACTGGATCGCGGCGACGAGATTGGCGATCTGGCGCGGGCGTTTGACCAGAAGGCGCGCGATCTGGCGACCAATGAAGCCAAGCTGACGGCTATCGTCGACAATACCGTGGATGGTCTGATCACCATTGATGCGCGTGGACATGTCGAAACCTTCAATCGGGCCTGCGAGGACATCTTCGGCTATGAGGCCGAGGAGGTCATTGGTCGCAACGTCAAGATGCTGATGCCGGCGCCCTATCACGACGAGCATGACGGCTATCTCAAGAATTATCACGGCACTGGCGAGCGCAAGGTGATCGGTATCGGACGCGAGGTGGAAGGGCGGCGCAAGGACGGCAGCATTTTCCCGCTCGATCTTTCGGTGAGCCAAGTCAATATTGGTGACCGCACCATCTATAGCGGTATCGTGCGCGACATTTCCGAGCGCAAGCAGATGGAGAGAATGAAGGATGAATTCATCTCCACCGTCAATCACGAGCTGCGCACGCCACTGACATCGATCCAGGGATCGCTGGGGCTGCTGATGGCCATGCCCGGCAAGGCCACCGATGAACGGACCCGGAAGCTGCTGCAATTGTCGTATGACAATTGCCAGCGACTGTCCCGGCTGGTCAACGACATCCTGGATATGGAGAAGATCGCGGCTGGCAAGTTGGAGTATCAGCTCGAAGTGGTTGAGGTTTGCCAGCTGGTTGCCGATATCGTGGAGCGGCAGCAATCATTCGCCGAGAAGCATGATGTCAGCTTCGCGGTGGACTTCGCGGTGCCCAAGGTATTCGTCAATCTGGACCAGGATCGGTTCGATCAGGCGCTGGTCAATCTGCTTTCCAACGCTGCCAAATTCTCGGCGCCAGGCGATAGTGTCGAGATCGGGGTGGCCATGGACGCCGCCGCAAACGTGATCATTTCAGTGCGCGATTATGGGCCGGGGATACCCGAAGCGTTTCGCAGCAAGATCTTTGGCAAATTCGCGCAGGCCGATGGCTCGGCAAGCCGGGTCAATGAAGGCAGCGGCTTGGGTCTGAACATCACCAAAAAGATCATCGAGGCCTTTGACGGGGTCGTCGAATACCAGACCGAAGAAGGGGTGGGCACAGTGTTCACCTTCGTGCTGCCGGCCTGTCCGCCCCAAAAAATGAGAGCCTGACCGTGTCCGAGACGCTCACAAAGCTGCTCTATGTTGAAGACGATGACAGCATTGCTCAGGTGGTGGTGATTACGCTTGAGGAACTCGGGGGCTTTACGGTCAAGCACTGCGATAGCGGAGCCAAGGCGATCGACAGTGTTGTCGCCTACGCACCGCAACTGATCCTGATGGATGTAATGATGCCGCGGATGAGCGGGCCGGAAACTCTCGAACAGTTCAGCCAGATGCCCGCTGCCAGGGACATCCCGGTGATCTTCATGACGGCCAAGGCGCAGACCCATGAGCAGGAGGCCTATCGCGCGCTGGGCGCAATAGGGGTGATCGTCAAGCCGTTCGATCCGATGACCCTGTCAGATCAGATCGTGGCGCTGTGGCAGGCCCACAGAGCGGGCTGATCGGCAGCCAGATCAGGACCCGAACTTGTTCCGCGCCGGGATCATGCGGGCCAGGGTGCCGTCCTTGCGGACATACTGATTCCACAGGGCTGCCGCCACATGGCCAGCAATCATGACGACCAGAGCAATGTTGAGCGCCCAGTGCACCCGGCCAAGATCAGCCACGGCGTTGAAAGTCATGCCGCCAGTGACAGCCATGGCCAGCAGCACGGCATAAAGGCCATTGTGCATCAGACTGGACAGGCGGGCGGCCAGGGCGGGGGTGCCGGGCGCATGATCAGGAACGCCGCGGCGGATACGCAGTACAATGCGCGTGACGACAGCCAGAAAGATCAGGCTGCCCGAGGCCACATGGGCATAGGCCATCACCATACCCAGTGTGCCGACGCTTTCACCGCGCTCGAAGGCCTGCATGGCCTCAACGATGAATTCGTGAAAAGCAATCTGGAAGATCACGCCGAGAACGACGACCCAGTGGAGCGCAATCTGGGCCTTGGAGTAGTTCGACACGTGCTTGACCATTGAGCTGATCCTTTGGTGTG
Organism: Devosia litorisediminis; assembly: GCF_018334155.1. Lineage (NCBI taxonomy): Bacteria > Pseudomonadati > Pseudomonadota > Alphaproteobacteria > Hyphomicrobiales > Devosiaceae > Devosia > Devosia litorisediminis. The sequence continues at coordinate 573,272 of NZ_JAGXTP010000001.1, forward strand.
AGGGCGCCGACTATGGGGCAGTTACGATCGTAAAAGAAGTGCCGCTCGGGTCGATCATCTGGATGCCGTCAGGAAGAATGTCGGCACCAGAGAGCGTGGCGGCCTGCGCCACCAGACGCGGCTCGACGGCGCGTAGCGTGTAGCCAGTCAGGCGTGCCGAATTGGTGGGCGCCGGGGGAATGTCGGTACCCTGCCAGGTATTGAGGGCGATGCGGTGGGTATAACTGCCGCCCGCGCCCAGATCGGCGAGACCCATCTGGGGCAGATGGAGATTGGGCGCAAAGCCCAGCCCGGCGTAGAACTCGATGGCGGCCTGAAGATCGGCCACGGTGAAATGCAGGTGGGCAATGGTAGCGTCGTCGGCAATGGGTCGGTCGATGTCGCCTTTGCGTAGGCTCAGTTCGTGCCCGGCATGGAGCGGTTCACGCGCCGAGTGGGGATTGCCGTACGCATCAAAGAGCTCGAATTTATTGGTCGAGGTTCCAAAGCGGCCAAAGCGCTCGGGGGTTTCAAAGGCGATTTCGATGCCGATCCCATCGGGATCCTGCAAATAGATGGCCTTGGACATCAGGTGGTCGACCAGCGATATGCGCACGCGCCGGTAGAGCAGGCGGGTCAGGAGCCGCGAGAACTCACCCTGATCAGGGACGCCGATGGCCACATGATAGAGGCCGGTATGGCCGCCTTGCGCCGGGATTTGGGCACCCGCGCGCAGCACGACCAGGGTTTGCTGCTGGGTGCCCAGCGCGACGCCGTCATGCTGGTCACGTACTACAAGACCCAGATTGTCGGTCCAGAAGGTCGTGGCGCGGTCCAGATTGGTGACCTGTAGTTCAATGGCGCCATAGCTGAAAAGCTCAGGAGCACCTTGGGTCTGGCGGGCGAGGTCGAGCGCTGCGGTCTGCATGATTATGGTCCAGTGCAATAAAGGGTGCGGCGGCGTGGTCCCGCCGCCCACGGTCGGCTGTCAGGCGCGTGGTGCGATTGGCGCCTTGCGGGTGCGGCCCCAGGCAACAAACAGGGCAATGGCCAGCAGCACCAGGTTCATCGGCACAACCGAGAATTCGCCGCGGGTCAGATGAACGCCAATTGCGAGTGCCTGAATGACGCTGAAACCAAGGGCTGCCAGCGGTGTCAGCAGTGGCAATATGCGGGTGAGCGCTGGCAGGAGGACGCCGATGGCGCCAGCCAGTTCGGCAAAGCCGATAAAGCGGACGAGGGCGAGAGGGGCATCGAGGGTCCAGCCCATGCCCATCTGGGCAAGGGCCTCGATGGGGGTGAAGGCGTGCATGTAGCCCGACATGCCAAACATGCCTGCCAAGGCAATCTGGCCAACCCAAAGGCCAATAGTCCAACCGCGGCCATTCGAGGCTGATACAGTGTTTTCGAAAGTCATTGTCTGTCTCCTGGATACGCCCTGAATGGGCTTAAGTGGTGAGGTCACTATCCATCTTTCCCATTCATTGATCATCGTGGTAATTGTTGATCCTATCTTTCCTGAAAGGAAATGATCATGGACACGTTGACCAGCCTGCGGGTGTTCGTGGCTGTCGCCGATTTACGAAGTTTTTCGGCAGCTTCGGCGCGCCTGGAGATGTCCGCGGCGATGACCAGCAAGCATGTGCAAGCGCTGGAGCGCCGGGTGGGCGCACGACTGCTCAATCGCAACAGCCGCAATGTGGGGCTGACCGAAGCCGGGGTCACCTATCTGGCCAGCGTGCGGGTCATGCTGGATGGGCTGGATGATGTGGAGGCGCGGATCGGTGATGCGACGGTGGTGCCGCGGGGTGATTTGAAGATCAGCCTGCCGGTGTGGATGGCCAATGCGCGGTTCGTGGCTGCACTGGCGGAATATCAGCGCACCTATACTGAGGTCGTGCTCGACCTCGATCTGGAAGGGCGCATGGTTAATATGGTCGAAGAAGGGTTCGATCTGGCCCTGCGCGGTGCCCGTATGCTGGATGAGGGTCTGATTGCGCGCAAGCTGACCGATATTGGCTTCCATCTCGTCGCCAGTTCGGAATTGCTCGAGCGCGTCGGGCGGCCTGAAAAGCTGCAGGATTTGGTGGGCATGCCGTTATTGGCCTACGGCCCGGTGGCAGGTTCGGGTCTGGTGCCGTTCGAACAGAACGGAGAAACGGTCGAGGTGCGGTTTGTACCGGTCATGCGCAGTGCCAATGAGACCATGCTGCTGGAGGCTGCGCGGGCGGGCATGGGCTTTGCCATCTCACCGGACCTGATGATCGACCAGGACCTGAAACAGGGCTCGCTGGAGCGAGTGTTGCCCGAGCAGGTCCGGCTGACCGGGCCGCTTTATGCGGTCTATCCCAATCGCAGCTATCTACCGGCCAAGGTGCGCACTTTCCTTGATCACATGGTGGCCAAGGGCGTGTTCGCCTAGCGGCTCAGCGACGGCGTTTGCGGAAGGAGGCGTCGGGGGTGCCGGTGAAGCAGCCGAGGACATGCGGATAGGTCTGGGTGACCACATAGCCATAGACACCGTCCTGAACCATGCCGTTGCAGGCATCCAGATCGCCAAGGCCTTCGACATATTCCCAATCGTCAATGAAGGTGCCGTCATGGGTGCCGCCGGGGCCGCCGCTACGTTCTCCGGTCTTGAGGCGGTAGCTGGTGGTAGCAGCGCGGATGGTGCCATTGTCGCTGATGTAGCTGCCGAAAATGGGAAAGCCGTCGGCAGAAAAGCCGATTACCGGCGAGGCCTGGGTTGGGTTGTCCTGCTCGAACAGGGCCATGGGGTTGCCGTGATAATGGTAAGTGCCATCGGGTTGGGTGTGGGCATTGTGTTCGTCGGCGCCGAAATTGCTGGAGCCGCCCATCGGATCGTAGCGATAGGGCGCTTTGATGTCGTTGCAGCCGATATTGCCATCGCCGACGCCAAAGCATCCGGCGGCGAGCAGGTCGAGCTTGACCCCGTTGAGGAAGACCGCGTTGTCGTACATCAGGCTGAGCGGTGTGGGACTGGCGGCCGCAGCAGGATTGGCGGGGATGGTGTAGGTCTGGTTCTGCGTGCTGAAACGTGTGGCGAAGCGGCCCGTAGCGTTAAAATCGTGGTTGGGCACGGCATTGGAGGCGATGGTGCAGGTGGTTTCGTTAGCCATGATCTCGATGGCAGCGTCGAAGGTCTGTCTATTCTGTATGTCGGTGGCCTGTGCCGAATAGGTATTGGCGTAACCCAGACAATTGGCCGATCGCTCGGTCAAGAGCGCATTGGTGATCTCTTCATGCCCCGACGCACTTCCCATGCCTGTTGTCAGGGTCAGCATCGCCAGTACTGCGACGGCGCCGCGACAGGCAAGGGGCTGAGTTGTGCGCATGGGAGATCTCCTGATTGAGTCAGTCTGGATGCCACCAAGGCGCCTGGCAAGAGCGCCTTGGTGTGGGTACTCAGCCGTCGGGCAGGGTCTTGATGACGGCGGTCAGTTGTTCGTGGGCGAGGCCCTGCTGGATAGCGGCAGCGAAGCGGGCGCGGACCTGTTCGGATACCGGGGCGTGAGCAGGTCCACCGGCCGCGCTGACGGCATAGCCGAGGTCCTTTTCGACCAGTTCGACTGGAAAGAGCGGTGGTGTATCGCCCTTGAGCATGAGTTCGCCAGCGACGCGGGCTGCAGGAGAGCAGGCGGGGGTGGCGCCTATGATGGCAAGACAACTAGCCGCATCGAGGCCCTGGCGGGGCAGCATGCTGACCAGTTCGGCCATGACAGCAGTCTGGGTGGCGTAGAGCGTATTGACGGCAAGCTTTATGGCCATAGCAGCGCCGTCGGGACCGGCGGGGTGAATGGTGCCGCCCATGGCGGACAGAATTGGCTTTGCCCGCGCCAGAGCTTCATCGGTGCCGCCGGCAAAGAAAATGAGACTGCCCGCTTCGGCCTGAGGGCGCGAACCGGCCACAGGGGCGTCCATGAACTGCAGACCATGCCTGGTTGCCACATCTGCCAGATGGCGGAGGTGCTCAAGGCTGAGCGTAGAGCACTCAATGGCCAGCGCAGACTTGTCCATGCCGGCAAAGACGCCGGTTTGAGGATCTGTCCACACTTGCGCCGAGGCTGCGTCGTCGCGCAACATGGTGAGCACAAATTCCGCGCCCCGAGCAGCGTCGTGTGGGGTGGCCGAAATATTGGCACCCTTTTCGGCCAAAGGCGCGCAACGGGCAGCGGTCCTGTTCCAGACCGTGACCGCGTGCCCCGCGTCGAGGAGGTTCGCGGCCATGCGCGTGCCCATGGCGCCAAGGCCAAGAAAAGCAATATTGGCCATCAAAGTGCCTCCGCATAATTCTGCGGGAACAAGGCGCGCATGGTGTCCTCATCGAAAGCCTGTTTGACACTGAGATGATCACCAGCGTGCCGAGCTCTGTCGGCGGCTGGGCGCGCGTTGATGGTTGCGCACCAGCGGGTCAAGGCGGGCCAACGATGCCCGCCATCTTCCCCATATACCAAGCCATTACGCACGGCAAAATCGACCCAACCCCAGGCCGCCATGTCAGCGATTGTGTAGTCAGACCCGGCTAGCCACGGGGTCAGTGTCAGGTGCTTGTCCAGCACGGAGAAATGGCGTTCCAGTTCGCGCGCGTAGCGGTTGGTGGCGTAAGCGCTGTCGGTGTGAATGTTGAGGAAATGAAATGCCTGACCACAAAACGGGCCCAGGCCCGACGCGACAAACATCAGCCAGGAGAGCATTTGGGGGCGTGACCTGGCGTCGCCGTTGAACTGCTCCGCCCGGTCAGCCAGCCAGAGCAGTATGGCCGTTGAATCAAAGATGACCACGTCACCCTCAATAATGGCCGGGACTTTGCCATTGGGGTTGATGCGGCGAAACTCGGGTGTGTGCTGGGCGCCATCCCAGATGTCGGTGGCGACCACCTCATAGGGGTGTGCGAGTTCTTCGAGGAGCAGGGCGACTTTCGTCGGGTTTGGTGTGTTGTGATAAAATAGCTTGAGCATGTGAACCTCCTTGCAAGGTAGGTCACATTGATGGATTATTCCGCTGACAAGCTGTAGGTGGGTATTTCTGCTATGACTTATCTGGTTTTCAGATGAATGACCGACTGCTGGCGTTGCGCGTGTTCTGCCGCGTCGCCCGTCTGGGAAGCTTTTCGCAGGCGGGTCGTGCTTTGAATCTGTCGCAGTCATCGACATCGCGGATCGTGTCGGAACTGGAGCGTGAGCTGGGCGTGACGCTACTAACGCGCACGACGCGGGCGGTTGCGTTGACTGAAGCGGGTGCCGACTATCTGGAACGGGCAGAGCGCATCCTGGATGCGATGGAGGAGGCCGACCATGCTGTGCGGGGCGATGGGCGGCTGACCGGGCGGCTGCGTATCGGACTGTCGAGCAGCTTTGGTCTGCGCAAGGTGGTGCCGAGACTGGCTGAATTCATGGCGCGCCATGAAACACTGACAGTAGATCTGGCTGTTTCGGACAGCCATCAGGACCTGGTCAGCGAGGGGATCGACATTGCGTTTCGCCTGGGCGCGCTGGTCGACAGCACTACGCTGGTTCGCAAACTGGGCGAGACGCCGCGCATTCTGGCGGCCTCGCCGGACTATCTTGCGTCCCGTCCGACGATTGTCACGCCGCATGATCTGGCAGCGCATGAATTGATCGTGGGGCCGGGCGTCGTGCCGCAGGAGCTGAACTTTCAGTGCGGTGGCGAGAGAATAACCATCCGTGCTTCGGGCCGTACGACCTGCATCGCCAATGAAGGCGCGACTGCCGCGGCACGAGCCGGGCTGGGGATAACCGTATCCTCTATCTGGGGTGTTGAGGCCGAGATCGCGAGCGGACAACTGGTGCAGGTGCTGGCGGGATGGCACGTGGGCAATGTCGCGCTGCATGCGGTGTTTCCTCCCGGGCGCCAACCCAGACCGGCGGCACGAGCGCTTGCCGATCTGTTCGTCGGGCAGCGCCTCTAGGGTTGTATTGGAGTGAGTCAGACACCCACGCCTGGTGACGTGATGTGCTTGTCAAACAAGCGTGGCTGGCTCAAGACAGGGGGTCTTCGTTCTGCTGCTGAGGAGCCAAAATGCCCGATAGACCGTCCATGCTGGCGCCGTTTCGGCATGAGACGTTCCGCCTGCTGTGGATTGCCACGCTGATGAGCAATCTGGGTGGGCTGGTGCAGTCGGTGGGTGCCGGCTGGATGATGACCACGCTGACGGACAGCCACAATATGGTGGCGCTGGTGCAGGCCTCAACGACACTGCCGATCATGATCTTTTCGATCGCTGCGGGGGCACTGGCGGACAATTTTGACCGGCGCATCGTGATGATCATTGCCCAGAGTGGGATGGCAGTGGTCTCGCTGCTGCTGGCAGTTCTCGCCTTTATGGGGCTGATGAGCCCATGGCTGCTGCTGGGGCTGACCTTTCTGATCGGGGCTGGGACAGCGTTGTTCAATCCCTCCTGGCAGGCCTCGATGGGCGATATCGTGCCGCGCAGCGATCTGGCGGGCGCGGTAACGCTGAATGCCATGGGTTTCAATATGATGCGCAGCATCGGCCCGGCGGTGGGCGGGCTGATCGTGGCGCTGGCGGGGGCGGCGGCGGCGTTCGCACTCAATGCCGTGACCTATGTGCCGCTGATCTTCTCGTTGCTGCGCTGGAAGCCGGAGCGGCCGCCGAACCGGTTGCCGCGCGAGGATTTCGGTAGCGCCATTCTGGCAGGCATTCGTTACGTGTCGCTGTCGCCCAACTTAACCACAGTGCTGTTTCGCAGCTTTTTGTTTGGTCTGTCTGCCATCGTCGTGCTGGCGCTGCTGCCATCAGTGGCGGACGAATATGTCGGCGGCGGTGCGCTGGTCTATGGCACGCTGCTGGGCAGTTTCGGGGTAGGGGCGATTGGGGGGGCGTTCATCAATGGCCGGGTGCGCGAGCGCTATAGCAATGAGTGGATCGTGCGGTTTGCCTGTGTCGGCTTCGCGTTGAGTTGCGTGGGGCTTGGGTTCAGCCGTGATGTATTTCTCAGCCATATCGTGCTGCTGCCAGCGGGTGCCTGCTGGGTGCTGACGATGAGCCTGTTCAATGTATCGATACAGCTGTCATCGCCGCGCTGGGTGGTTGGGCGTGCCCTGTCGCTGTATCAGACGGCAACATTTGGCGGCATGGCAATGGGCAGCTGGCTGTGGGGCATCAACGCTGATGCGGTGGGGTTGGACTGGTCACTGGCGACGGCGGCGCTGGTTCTACTGGTCTGCGCGCTGGTGGGGTTCAGGCTGCCGCTGCCACAGTTTGAATCGCGCGACCTCAATCCGCTCAACACCTTTAACGAGCCGGTGCTGCGGCTGGATCTGACGCCACGCAGCGGGCCAATCATGGTGATGGTGGATTATCGTATAGCCCAAGAGGACATCCCGCAGTTTCTGGCGCTGATGACCGAGCGGCGCAAGGTGCGGTTGCGGGACGGGGCGCGGCAATGGGCGCTACTGCGTGATCTCGAGTTGCCCGATCTTTGGGTCGAGAGTTACCACGTGCCGACCTGGGTAGATTATGTGCGGCACAATCTGCGGCGCACCAAGGCGGATGCGGAGAACTTTCAAGCACTGCGGACTTTGCATCAGGGCGATGCGCCGCCGCGCGTGCACCGGATGATCGAGCGGCAGACGGTGCCACTGGATGACGAGACGCCGTTGCGGGGCACGCCGGAAGTCTAGGAATCTAGGCAACAAATCGACACCCCTCGGGTTTGACCTGAGGGGATCGTGCTTGCGGGCAAAGGGATAGTGTAGAGCCCTCGGGTCAGGCCCGAGGGCGACGCGCAGTGGCTGGCTGCCTGCTTCAAGCGACCTGGGCGAAGCGTTCGTCGAAGGCGTAGCCGGCCCCGCGCACGGTGCGGATGGGGTCGGTTTCGCGGCCACGATTGATGGCGCGGCGGAGGCGGCCGATATGGACGTCCACGGTGCGTTCATCGACATAGACGTCGTTGCCCCAGACGCCGTCGAGCAATTGCTCGCGTGAATAGACCCGGCCGGGATGGCGCATCAGATATTCAAGCAGGCGGTATTCGGTGGGCCCCAGATGCACGTCGCGCGCGGCGCGGCGGACACGATGGGTGGTGCGGTCGAGTTCGAGATCGCCAACCTTGAGGGCGGCCGTGACCAGATTAGGGTTGGCGCGGCGCAGCAGGGCATGGATGCGGGCGACCAGTTCGGGGACCGAGAAGGGTTTGACCACGTAGTCATCGGCGCCGGTGGCCAGACCGCGGACGCGCTCTTCTTCCTCACCGCGGGCGGTGAGCATGATGATCGGGACGCGGGCGGTTTCCTCACGGGCGCGCAGGCGGCGGCACAGCTCGATGCCTGAGATTTCGGGCAGCATCCAATCGAGCAGGATCAAATCGGGCAGCTTGTCCTGAATGGCGTGGGTGGCTTCGTCACCGGTTTCAGCGGTGACGACGCGAAAGCCTTCGGCCTCAAGATTGTAGCGCAGCAGGATGGCGATATCGCCTTCGTCTTCGACTACGAGGATGGTGGCGGGCATTGCTTGCTCCGGTCGTTCTTGCACCACGCCTGGGTGCGAGTGGCTCCACCCTTCAGCCTCCCCCATCAAGGGGAGGTGCAGTGCGGTGGATATATCTGGATCAGGCCTTGATCTGGGTGCGCTGCAGTTCCTCGACATCGCTCGAGAGCTGCTTGCCGGTCTGCAGGTAATAGGCACGTTCAGCAATATTGGTGGCGTGGTCGCCGATGCGTTCCAGGCTCTTGGCGCAGAACAGCAGATGGGTGCAGGGCGTGATGTTGCGTGGATCTTCCATCATGTAGGTGAGCAGTTCGCGGAACAGCGAGGTGTACATGGCGTCCACCTCGTCATCGCGGTTGCACACCTGAATGGCGCCTTCGGCATCGCGGCTGGAGTAGGCGTCCAGCGATTCCTTGATCTGGCGCAGCACCAGTGCGGTCATGTTGCGCACGCCATTGTAGAAGGTGGGCTGCAGGTTCAGCCCCTCGATCTTGAGCGAGCGGCGGGCAAGCTGCTTGGCCATGTCGCCGACGCGTTCAAGATCGGAAGCAACGTGAATGGCCGTGATGATGGAGCGCAGATCGGACGCCATGGGCTGGCGGCGGGCGATCATGGAAACGGCCATATCGTCGATCTTGCGCTGCATGTCGTCAATGCGCTGATCGGCGATGATGGTCAGATCGGCCAGTTCGCGATCGAGCTTGAGCAGGGCCTTGGTGCCGTTTTCGATGGCGACTTCGACCTGGCCACCCATCTCGGCGATGGTCTGGGCGAGGGCGACAAGTTCGTCATTGTAGGAAGAGACGATATGTTCGGGGGCCATGGTGTTCCTCTGGACCTGTGACGTGGCGCGACCGGCCCGCAAAAACCGGACGCCAGAGCGGGTGGGGCGCCGGACTAGCCGATGCGGCCCATGATGTAGTCCTGGGTCTGTTTGTGGACCGGGTTGGTGAAGATGTCTTCGGTGACGCCTTCCTCAATCAGGTTGCCCAGGTGGAAGAAAGCCGTGCGCTGGCTGACGCGGGCGGCCTGCTGCATGGAGTGGGTGACGATCACAATGGTGTAGTTTTCACGCAATTCATCGATCAGCTCTTCGATGATGGCGGTGGCGATGGGATCAAGTGCCGAGCAGGGCTCGTCCATCAGGATCACTTCAGGGCCAACCGCAATGGCGCGGGCGATGCACAGGCGCTGCTGCTGACCACCGGACAGGCCGGTGCCTGGCTCATTGAGGCGATCCTTGACCTCTTCGAACAGGCCCGCCTTGCGCAGGGACGACACCACGATTTCATCAAGGTCGGTCTTGGATTTGGCGATGCCGTGGATCTTGGGACCGTAGGCGACGTTCTCATAAATCGATTTGGGGAACGGGTTGGGCTTCTGGAAAACCATGCCGACGCGGGCGCGCAGTTCCACGACGTCCAGATTGGGATCGTAAATATCGTCGCCATCAAGCTTGATGGTGCCGCCGACGCGGGCCCCCTCAATGGTGTCGTTCATGCGGTTGATGCAGCGCAGAAAGGTCGACTTGCCGCAGCCCGATGGGCCGATGAAGGAGGTGACGGCACGATCGGGGATATCGATCGAGATACCGTGCAGGGCCTGTTTGGCGCCGTAGTGGACCGTCACATCGCGGGCGGTGAGACGGATGGGGCGCTCGAGGGCATCGGTGGGGTTCATGGTGCTGTTCACTGATTGCTGAGTCATCTTAACCTTGCCGGCGACCATATCCATTTGTGCGTTCTCCAGTTCGGTCATGCGCGACGCTCGAGGCGCGTGCGCAGGAAGATTGCGACTGCGTTGAGAAGGATCATCATGCCGAGCAGCACCATAATGGCAGCAGAGGTGCGCGCTTCAAAGAAGTTCCGGTTTTCATTGCCCTGCCAGAGGAAGATCTGCACCGGCAGTGCGGTGGCCTGATCCATCGGTGAGCCGGGAATAGAGGCGACGAAGGCGTTCATTCCGATCAGCAGCAGGGGCGCGGTTTCGCCGAGCGCCTGCGCCACGCCAATGATGGTGGCGGTCAGGATGGAGGGGAAGGTGACCGGCAGCACGTGATGGAACACCATCTGGGTTCTGGAGGCCCCAAGACCGAGCGCGGCCTGACGCAAGGCTGGCGAGACCGCCTGCAAGGCTGCGCGGGTAGCAATGATGATCGTGGGCAGGGTCATCAGGGTGAGCACCAGGCCACCCACAAGCGGCGCTGACAGGGGCAGGTGGAAGTAGTTGATGAACACTGCGGCGCCGAGCAGACCGAAGACAATGGAAGGCACCGCGGCCAGATTGTTGATATTGACCTCGATGAGATCGGTGAGCCGCGACTTGGGCGCGAACTCTTCGAGATAGATGGCGCTGGCGACACCGATGGGCACAGCCAGGCAGATCACCACCAACATCATGTAGAGCGAGCCCATAAAGGCACCCGCCAGACCGGCTGAGGCGGGCGCAGCGCGGCTGTCGACATTGGTGAACAGGCCCCAGGCAAAATCCTGGGTGATGGCGCCATTGTCGACCAGAATGTCGACGAGATCGCGGACCGGTGCAGAAAGCTGCTGGCGCGCATCGGGCAGGTCGCGATCGATATTGCCCTTGACCCAGTTATCGACATTGGCCGAGGCGAGCAGACTGAAATCCTTTGACTGACCCAGCAGGCTCGGATCAGCCACGAATGCCTCGCGCACGACGTGGCGCGCATTGGTTTCGGGGATGGTCAGGATGTCCTTGCTGGATATCTCAAAGCCCGCCGGCGCGGCTTCGGTCATGGCGGCTGCAATGACCTTGTTCCAGTTCAGCATGGCGACATTGCGCTGCCATTTGAGCAGGACAGCATTGTAGTCGGCATCGGACTGGCCGGCTTCCTGAACGGGTTCTGGATCGACCTTGATGATGGCGGGATCAAACGTGACCGTGAGATGCAGCGATGCCTGATGGAAGGCGGGAATGCCCTTGCGCATCACATCGGTGAACAGCAGGGCCACAAAGCCCAGCGCCGCGCAAATGGCGACAATGCCCAGGACCCGGAAGATCTGTTCGTTGAGATGACGACGGCGCAGACCGGCGCGGATCAGCTTGGTGCGTTCGCTGGCCTGCTTGCGGCCGGGAGCCTGTTGATCGGTCATTATTCGTACTGCTCCCGGAAGCGGCGGACGATGTAGAGCGCCACGATATTGAGAAGAAGGGTCATGACGAAAAGGGTCAGACCCAGTGCGAAGGCGACCAGCGATTGCGGGCCGGCAAAATCGGTGTCGCCGGTGAGCTGGTTGACGATGGACACGGTGATGGTCGAGATCGGCTCAAGCGGGGTGCCGCGCAGGACCGGGCTGTTGCCAGCGGCAAGTACCACGATCATGGTTTCGCCAATGGCGCGGCTGACTGCCAGCAGGAAGGCGCCGACAATGCCGGGCAGGGCAGCGGGCAACAGCACGTTGCGAATGGTTTCGGACTGGGTAGCCCCCAGACCATAGGAGCCATCGCGCATGGCCAGCGGCACCTGGTTGAGGATGTCGTCGCTGAGCGAGGAAATGAAGGGAATAATCATGATCCCCATGACCAGACCGGCGGTCAGGGCACTGGTGGCCGAGATATCCAGCCCCACCATATCACCAAGGCCGGCCAGAAACGGGCCAACCGTGACCAGAGCGAAGAAGCCATAGACGATGGTGGGGATGCCGGCGAGAATTTCGATGACCGGCTTGATGATGGCGCGCATGCGGCGCGGTGCATATTGCGAGAGATAGATTGCCGTCATCAGCCCGATGGGAACAGCCACCAATGAGGCGATGGTGGCGACCCACAGCGTGCCGGTGAGCAGGGGCAGCAGGCCATAGGAGCCATAATCGAGCGTCTCGGTGGTCGAGAATTTAGGATTCCAGACCGTACCGAAGAAGTAGTCGACCGGATTGATGAAGGAGAAAAACCGGATCGCCTCGGTGAGCAGGGAGACCACGATGCCCACAGTGGTCATGATGGCCACGGCCGAGCAGAACATCAGCAGGCCGGTGACCACCACTTCCACAGTATTGCGGGCGCGCAGGCGGGCATTGATGCGGGCGCGGGCGACCAGCAGGGCGACAATGGCGGTACCCGCAGCGGCAGCGACTATGGCCAGGAAGGTGATGAACTGGAAAGAGCGCAGTGCGTCGGCAGCGCTTTGTTCGTAGGGCGCAATGTCGCCAGCCACGCCATAGTCGGAGGCGAGTGCACCAATGCGCTGAACGGCGGCGTTCAGGCCACTCTGATCAAAGCCGGCCAGAATGTCGGTGGGGAGCTGGGAGATGATGTAGGCGCGGGTGATGCCCTGTCCCAGCCAGGCCCACAGGCCCAGAATTATCAGCGCGGGGACAAGGGTCCAGATCGCGACCAGAGCGCCATGATATTGCGGACGGGAGTGAACCTTGACGCCGTTGATGGGCGCTGTCGCCAGAGCGCGGCTTTTGGACCAGCCGGTCTGATAGGCAAGGCCAAGCAGGACGAGGAGAAGGCCGGCGATAATCAGCGAATTCATTGGCGCTCTCCATGCCGTTGGAAAGAGGTGGGCCGCACCAGAAGGTGCGGCCCGGATCGGGTGGTCTTACATACCGGCTTCGAAAGCAGCCAGCACTTCAGCGGTCTTTTCTTCTGGCTGCGGGATCAGGCCAGCGGCTTCAAGGGTGCCGCCATTGCCCGAGATCGCATCGGAGAGGAAGAACTGAACATATTCCTCGATGCCGGGGATGACGCCGATGTGCTGACCCTTGACGTAGAAGAACAGCGGACGCGACACAGGATACTCACCAGCGGCAACGCTTTCGAGCGATGGGGTGACGCCATCAACGGTCGCAACCTTAAGGGTGTCGCGGTTCTGTTCGTAGAAGGACAGGCCAAACACGCCGACCGTGTCGGGGTTGGAGGTCAGGCGTGCCAGGGTTTCGGTGTAGTCGCCGGCGATTTCGACGACAACGTCCTGACGCAGGGTTTCGCAAGCGTCTTCAGCGTGACCTTCTGGCAGACCGGCTGCTTCACAACCGATATTGACGACCTTCTCCTGGAACACTTCGCGGGTGCCGTGATTGGAGCCCGGGATAGCCAGAGCGATCGTCTGATCGGGGAGCGATGCGTCGATCTGGTTCCAGTTGGTGTATGGATTATCGACCATTTCGCCATCGACAGGCACCTGGGCGGCGATTGCCTTGTAGACAAACAGCGGGGTCAGGGCGAAGTCAGCCTTTTCAGCGGAGGAGGCAAACACGATGCCGTCAAAGCCGAACTGGATTTCGCGGATGTCGGTAACGCCGGCAGCGGCGCAGGCTTCCTTCTCGGAATCCTTGATCTGACGCGATGCATTGGCGATGTCGATCGTGTTCTCACCAACGCCTTCGCAGAACTGCTTCAGGCCGCCACTGGAGCCGCCCGAGCCAACAACAGGGGTGTTGAATTCTGGGAAGACGGCGCCGAACTCTTCAGCCACGATCGAGGCGAAGGGCAGTACGGTGGACGAACCGGCGATCTGGATAGTGTCGCGCGACTGGGCGAAAGCGACGGGGGTGCCGAATGCGGCAAGCGCGATAACAGCAGCGCTGGCGAATAGTGCGGTCTTCATGGGGAGTTCCCTTTCGGAATTCAGTTCAAACCTGGCTGGCCACTCCGGAAGGTTATTCCCCGGTGCCGCCCTTTGACGAGGCAGACCATATTGAGCGCGTGCGACAGTTTTATTGCGCTTACGTGACGCGTTTATGACAGGCTAAGTAGCTGAAAACAAATAGAAATGCTCAGAACAAGTGGCTGAGCGCGTTGCTCGACAAGAGCGGATTGTGACACCGATGCCGGCGCGGCCGCAGACTCGGTGGGGGGCGCGGTGCAGGTGTGAGCGCAGATGCTAGCGCTGCTGTGTGACAGTCAGATCATCGTAAAGGCGCGCCAATGCCCGCTGGCGTCAGCGCAGCAGGGGGCGCACTTCGGACTGTACCTTGCGCATCAAAGGCAGGAAATTGGCGATCATGTGCGAGGTCGAGGCGCGGGCGCTTTGCGCGCCGATATTGAGGGCGGCGACAGTCTGGCCCTGGGTATTGAACAGCGGCACGGCGATGGAACACAGGCCCAGTTCGAGTTCTTCATCAATCACGGCGAAGCCCTGCGCTGCGATGACCGCCAGTTCAGTGGTAATGGCGGCGCGGTCGGCCTTGGTCTTGGCGGTATAGGCGATCAATTCGGATCGATCGAGAATATCGCTGGCGACATTGGCGGGCAGCGCAGCCAGCATAATGCGGCCCATGGAGGTGCAATAGGCTGGCAGGTGCGCGCCTGCGCCCAGATTGATCGACATGACGCGGCGATGGGCTGCACGGGCAATATAGAGGATCTCGGTATTGTCGAGCACCGCCGCGGACGAGGATTCGTGGATCTGCGCGGAGAGTTCATCAAGAAAGGGCTGGATCAGCCGCGGTAGCGGGGTGGCAGCGAGATAGGAATGACCGAGGTTGAGAATGCGCGGCGTCAGGCGGAAAAACTTTCCGTCATAGCTGGCGTAGCCAAGGTGGTGCAGGGTGAGCAGGCAGCGGCGGGCGGTGGCGCGTTCCAGGCCGGTTCGATGCGCTACATTGGTGATGGACAGGCTGGCATGTTCCTCATCAAAACACTCAATGACCGCCAAGCCATTAACCAGACCATTGATGATATCGCCGTCGCGCATGGTTGCCCCGTGACCGGTTAGCTCACTGTGTTCGTGGCCAGTGCCGTCATCACCGCGTTGGGCGCAAGACGAACATGTAGCGCAGGGCGCACATTAGGCGTTGGGTCGGGTCCGGGCAATGTGATTGTGTGCTGCATGCGCCGCGGGGAAGGGCGCGCGGACGGCGGCGCTAGTCGTAAAGTCCAATTCCCTCTTGCCTGTCGCTGTCACCCTGATATGAGGCCCATGGGGCCTATAGCTCAATGGTTAGAGCCGACCGCTCATAACGGTCTGGTTCCAGGTTCGAGTCCTGGTGGGCCCACCACTTATCCATGCATGATTGAGACCCCTGGAGCCGACGGCCCTAGGCGGATAGGCGCATAGGGGCGTCGGCTTTGCTTTGGGCCGATGGTGCGGGCAGGCGAAGGGCAGCCACGAGGTTGCGGTATTCGTGGCGGGCGTTGACGTGGGACATGGATGGCGCGCTGCCGAGCAGATCGGCGTCGAGGGGATCAAACACCGTCATGCCGATTGGAAAGAGCGAGCGGAAAATCACCCGCTCGGCAATGCCATCGGCAACGCGGCAACCCAGGCGGTCGGCCACACGTTCGATAGCGCTCTGGACTTGGCTGGCATTGCGTGAGCCCAGATTGGAAATGCGATTGCGCACCAAAACCCAGTCCGTGCTCGAGCCGGTATCGGCCAGACGTTCTGCCCGGGCGCGCTGCACGTTGCGCGAATAGGGGCTGGTCTCGATCGGCTCGCCGGTGACGCTGTCGAGCCGAACCAGTACGTCCAGATCGATCATGCTGTCATTGATCGGGGTCACCAAGGTATCGGCATAGCCGTGGGCCAGACGCGCCAGATTGCCATCGAAGCCGGGCGTGTCGATAACGATGTAGTCGACTTCATCGCGCAGGCCAGCGATCGCCTTGGTGAAGATTTCGAGTTCCGTACGCTGGTTCTCGCGGATCGAGTCACCCCAGGCTGTGGGGAGATGCACATGCTTGGGCATTGGCACCTGATGGCCGGTCGCTTCGACCGTAGCGCGGCGATTACGGACATAGCGGGTCAGGGTCTGCTGGCGGCTATCGACGTCGATGGTGGCGACGCGATGACCCTGATGCAACAGATAGACGGCCAGATGCAGCGCCGTGGTCGATTTGCCCGACCCTCCCTTTTCATTGCCTACCGCAATGATGTGCGCGCCGGTCTGCACCATGTTCGTCTCTCCAAATCAGAAACTGATCCCTGATGTCCATGAAGTGATGTCATGGTTAACAAGGCCCTAAGATTGGCGCGTTCAGGTGGTTCTGGGTCGGTGTTTTCGACAGATTTGCGGGGGCAGTGCTGCTCGCGCGCTATTGTGTGACCCAGGCGGTCCAGCGCGGCCGTGGCGTGGGCGCGCTGCCCATGGTCTTGCAACTGCCATAGGTGTGAAAGGTCTGCCGCTGCGCATTGATGGTGAGGGGAACACTACCCAGCAGCACGCGAATGGTGGCGATGTCTTCGGCGAGCATCTCAATACCAGAGATCTGCACCTGATGGACCTGACAACGCCCCTGCGCCCAGTGACGTGCGGCCGTTTCGGCGGATTGCTCAAGTTCGGACAATCCCGGATCGCCTTTGTAGGCGGGCAGGTAGATGTCGTTGCGCGCCACCATGGCAAGGAAGTCGGGGACTGCAGCGGGGGTTAGTCGCCCATAGCGCTGGCGATCAGGCATGACGATGACCGAGGGGGCGAAATGGCAGCCGCCGATATGCGTGCATTGCAGCACGTCCAGACCGAAGGCGGGCGCGGCCGCAGAGAGCGCCTTGAAAACCGGAAAACCGAAGCGCGCGCAGCAGGCGTCGGTCTTGGCGTCGGTGCAACACAGGATGACCCGACGGG
This sequence comes from Devosia litorisediminis, assembly GCF_018334155.1. Lineage (NCBI taxonomy): Bacteria > Pseudomonadati > Pseudomonadota > Alphaproteobacteria > Hyphomicrobiales > Devosiaceae > Devosia > Devosia litorisediminis. The sequence goes on from NZ_JAGXTP010000001.1 coordinate 590,279, forward strand.
GCAGGGCAGTGCCACCCATTGGCAAGCCTGCATGCCAGCGGCCCACGAGTTCAGCAGCGTGATTCTGGTCGCGCGGTACAATGCTGGTCGCATCTGGAAAAGATATCAGTTCGAGCGCTGTGCCGTCGCCGGCATCGACAAGGCCGATATAGCTGTCGGGGGCCGACGCGGCGGTCATGGCCAGCCGCAGGGGCGCCTCGATGTCAACGCTTTCAAAGCGGGGGCGGCGCCACTTGCCCTTGGGCCAGCGGATGAACAAGTGGCGCGCCGCCAAGGCTGCGGTGCCCGCAAGAGGCTCGCCGCAGGCAATGGCGTGATCGGTGCAAAAGCGGTGCATCTGAACCTAGTCAGCCTGCGCGGGCAGGGTGACATCGTAGATGTCGGCGATTTCGTCGAGCATCATATAGGCGCTGTAGATGCCACCGCCGAGGTTCCAGCTCAGTTCGCGGACGCGCGTGGCCTTGCCCGCTTCTGTGGCGTCCAGCTGCAGGAAGAGTGGGTCGTTCAGCCATTCGCCCAGATTGGCCATCGATTCCGCATTGTCGTCGTCTGGCGCGAAGTAGAAGATGCGGTCTGCGTCCATCTCGGGAATACGCTCCTTGCCGATCTGCACGAAAGTATCCTCGCTGCGCTGCAAGGCGGGGCGCTGAAAACCGACCAGATCAAGCACCACTCCGGCAAAGGAGTGGTCGGAATAGATGCGGGTGCGGCCGGGTGCAAAGCGCACGAGGGAGACTTCCTCGTTCACTCCGTCACCAATCGCTTCGCCAAGCGCGGCAGCACGGTCCTTGAATGCGGCGACATTTGCCTGGGCCTTGTCGCCAAGGCCAACGGCCTGCCCGTAAAACGCATAGTTTTCGAGCCATTGAGGCCCGATGGTTGCCGACAGGATTGTCGGCGCAATGGCGGAAAGCTGTTCGTAGACCTTCTCGTGGCGAAACACCGTCCCGATGATGATGTCGGGCTCAAGCGATGCCAGTACTTCAAGATTGATGGCGGTTTCGGTGCCCAGAGAAACCGTGTCGGCCAGCTGGTCAGCCAGATGTGGATAGAACGGGTTGCCTTGCCATGACTGGGCGGCACCCACAGGCACCACGCCAAGATGCAACAGCGCTTCTGTGCCCTCATTGGTCAGGATGGCGACGCGCACCGGTGCGTCGGGCACCTCGGTAACACCCATGGCATGGGTAATTTCACGCGCCTGTGTCGGCACGATCAGGGTAAGCGCTAAAAGCGCTACGGCGAGCAGAGGATTGGTCATGACTGGCTTTCACAGGATTGATGGGCCGCCGGGGCGGCCCATGCTGGCTAGCGGGTGGCGGGCAGTTCGTAGATGCGCTCGACGTCGTCGAGCAGCAGATTGGCCGCCAAATAGCCACCGGCGGTGTTCCACACAGCGTCGTCAACGGCATAGGCCTTGTCAGCCTTGACCACATCCAGGTTCAGCCAAAGCGGGTCGCTGGTCCAATCAGCAGCCTGGCTGTTGCCCTCACCGTCGCCGGTTTCATAGACGTAGTAGAACAGGCGATCGCCTTCGAGCTCGGGGATGCGTTCCTTGCCGATTGCGTCGGCGAACTCGGGCTTGTCCTGGGTGGCAGGGCGGGCAAAGCCGATTTCTCCAAGGATCAGACCGGCAAAGGTATCCTTGTAGTAGATGCGGGTGAGCGATGGCATGAAGCGGCCGAGCGAGACTTCTTCTTGGAGCGCGGGACCCGCCGCTTCTGCAATCTTGTGAACGCGTGCGTCGAATGCATCGAGGGCAGCCTTGCCCTCGTCACCCTTGCTGACGGCATCGGTGTAGAGCGCCATGTTGATCTTCCAGTCGCCACGCAGACGTTCTGACATGACGGTGGGGGCGATGGCGGATAACTGATCGTAGATCTTCTCCTGGCGGGTCTTGTTGCCCACGATCAGGTCTGGCTGGAGCGCGGCGATGGTTTCCAGATTAACCGCCGATTCTTCACCTACGACGGTCACATCGGCCATGTCGGCGGCAATGTGGGCGTACCAGGGATCGCCCAACCAGGAGCGGACGGCGCCAACGGGTGTGATCCCGACCGCCAACAGGGCTTCGGTGCCCTCATTGGTCAGAACGACGATGCGCTGTGGACTGTCTGGGACATCGGTGGTGCCCATGGCGTGGGTGATTTCGCGAGCAAAGGCGGGCTGGACCAGAGCCAGGCTGGCCAGCGCGATGCTGCGCAGAACGGTACGGCGAAAAAGCTTCATGATTCATCTCAAACTTGACATGCGGTGTCATAAAATGGTCTTCGGAAGCAGCAGAAGTCAACCTGACTTTGAAAATCATATTTACGAGACTCGCTCTGACCAGTTTTTCGTCAACCCCGGTGCCGTCGCAGCGGCCCCTGCCATTTGCACGGGTCTGCGTCGGTCTGATTGCGGTGTTGCTTGGTGCCATGGCACTGAGCATCACGGTGGGCTATCGCATCTATGGCCCGCTGCAGGTATGGCAGGCCCTGTTCGCTTTTGACGGCTCAGAAGCGGCTACGGTGATCAGCACACTACGCCTGCCGCGGGCGGTGATCGCGCCTCTGGTTGGCGCGGGGCTGGGTATTGCCGGGGTGCAGGTGCAGACCCTTTCGCGCAATCGCATCGCGTCGCCCGACACGCTAGGGCTCAATGCCGGCGCATCTTTGGCCGTCGTGGTCGCCAGCACGGTTTTTGGCGTTGGTTCCCTGATGGGGCTGTCACTGACGGCGGCATTGGGCGCCCTGGTCACCAGCCTTGTGGTGTTTGCCATAGCGGCCGGTGCCGGCGGGCTGTCGCCAATCCGTATCGTGCTGATCGGGGTGACCATTGCCGGGCTGGGGCAGTCGATCGTGCAGATCATCCTGACCACCAATGAGGCGCAGTTGCAGAACCTGCTGTTCTGGCTGGCGGGATCGTTCGTTGACCGTCCGATGAGCCTGGCCATCAATGGTGGCCCGTTTATCGTGATTGGCGTCGCCATGGCCCTGGCTTTGGCGCGCCCGCTTGATGCCATGCAGGCCGATGACGAAACGGCAAGCGGGTTGGGCGTGCCGGTGACGCTGGTGCGGATTGGCTGCTTTGTCTCGGTATCACTGCTGACCGGCGCCTCTGTCGCCATGGCCGGGCCTGTCAGCTTTGTGGGACTGGTCGTGCCGCATGCGGCGCGCCGATTGGTAGGGCTGCGCCATGGTCGCCAGATCATTGCCGCGGGTTTGTTTGGCGCCATTTATGCGACGCTGGCCGATGTGGCGGCACGCTTTGTGATTTTTCCGGTGGAAGCGCCCGTTGGCGCCATTACTGCAGTTGTTGGCGGCATTGTGCTGGTCATTCTGCTGCGCAGGAGGGCGGCATGAGCGCTCTGAACACCTCGCTCTTTAAAGCGCGCACGCCTGTCGCGCTGGCGATCATGGTGTGTGCCTTCGCGCTACTGGCCCTGAGCGGCGTTGCGTTTGGCTCCAGCTGGATCCCGATGGACCAGGTGGCATCGGTCATTCTGGGGGCGGGCGAGAAGACCCAACGGCTCATCGTGCTGCAATTGCGTCTGCCGCGCGTGGTGATCGCAGCGCTGGCCGGCGGTGGCATGGCTGTTGCGGGCTACCTGCTTCAGAAGGTGACCCGCAATGCACTGGCATCGCCAAGCGTGCTGGGCGTAATCGACGGGGCGGCACTTGGCGTGGTGCTGTTTCTGGCGCTGCTGTCCAATGAGTCCAACACCCTCATCATCCCGATTGGCTACCAGCCGCTGGCGGCGCTGGCCGGGGCAGTGCTGGGCATCACCCTGGTATTCTTGCTCAGCGGTCGCCAGTCGAGTTCGGCGGTGCGGCTGTTGTTGTTCGGTATCGCCATGGCGGCGGTGTTCAAGGCGATGGTCATGGTGCTGATCCTGATCGGCCCGATTTATCGCGCCAGCCAGGCATCGCGCTGGCTGGCCGGGTCAGTCAATGAGATCAACTGGAGCGAAATCCAGATTACGCTGGTGATGCTGGTGCCCTTGCTCGTTATGGCAGTATTGGCAGCGCGCAAAATGCCGCCCGCTGATCTAGATGAGGTATCGGCGCGCAGCATCGGGCTCAATCTGCCGGTGTTTCGTATCGTGATCTTTGCCCTTGCCGCCGGACTGACGGCTGTGTCGGTGGCGTTTGTCGGGGGTGTCGGCTTCATCGGTCTGATGGCGCCGCATCTGGCGCGCCTGATGGTAGGCCGCAATGTCTATGCCGGTCTGCTGGGCAGCTTCCTGCTCGGCGCAATCATGCTGGTCGGCGCCGATCTGATCGTGCGCGTGCTGTTCAGTCCCGTGGAAGTGCCTGCAGGCACCGTGACGGCGGTTATCGGCGCCCCCTATTTTCTCTTTCTTTTGATGAGTAGACAACGCCATGACGGATAGCCCGGCCATTGTCATCGACGCCCTGAGCCTGGGCTATGGCAGCGCCAGCGTGCTTGATACGCTCTCGCTGAGTATTCCGCGGGGCAAGATTACCGTGCTGGCCGGCCCCAATGGGTGCGGCAAGTCCACATTGCTGCGCGCGATCCGGCGCCTGCATAAACCCAGCGACGGTCGTATCCTGCTCGAGACGACAGACATCGCCAAGCTTGGCGAGCGCATGCTGGCGCGGCAGATCGGGCTGTTGGCGCAAAGCCCTTCGGCCCCCGACGACATGACAGTCGAAGAACTGGTGCGGCTTGGTCGCTATCCGCACCAATCCATGCTGCAGCCCTGGAGCCCCGATGATACGCGGGCGTTTGAAGCGGCGATGGCGGGCACTGGGGTCGCTCATTTGCGACACCGCCATCTCGGATCGCTCTCGGGCGGGCAGTTGCAGCGTGTGTGGATCGCGATGGTGCTGGCACAGGAAACCGAAATCGTTTGTCTGGATGAGCCAGTGAACCATCTGGACATGTCGCACCAGCTTGATTGTCTCGACCTGGTGCGTCAGCTCAACTCGGCATTCGGGCGCACGATCGTGCTGGTGCTACACGACCTCAATCTGGCCGCGCGCTATGCTGACCAGTTGGTGTTCCTGCGCGACGGTGCCGTCGCGGCCACCGGAAAGCCGGAAGAGCTGATGACCCAGGAACTGATCGCCCGCGTATTCGATGTCGACGCCATGATCATCACCGACCCCGCCTATGGCCGGCCGCTATGCATCCCTCTTAACACGCGCGAACGTGTGATCGGGGCGTGATTGGCCCTGGTCAGTACGCTGCGGCGTGCGCCAGCGGAGAGGATAAGGTCAGCATCAGGATTTTGACATCCAGCCCGAGTGACCAGTTTTCAGCATAGGCAATGTCATGGGATATGCGGCCATCAAGCTGAGACTGGCTGATGATCTCGCCACGAAATCCGTTGACTTGAGCCCACCCGGTAATGCCCGGCTTGATGCGCTGGCGCTGTGCGTACTGCGCAAAGCGGCGGCTGAGTTCGGCATCATGCGAGATAGCGTGTGGGCGAGGGCCCACCATGCTCATGTCGCCGCGCAGCACATTGAGCAATTGGGGCAGCTCATCAATACTGGAGCGACGCAGGAAGCGACCCAAACGCGTGATGCGGCTGTCACCGGCTATGGCGGGGGTCATTGCGCGGCCATCCTCGGTTACCGTCATGGAGCGGAACTTGAGAATGTAGAAGCTCTTGCCGTTGAAGCCGCGGCGTTCCTGACGGAACAGGATCGGTCCGGGGCTGGTAATCCTGACAAGCAGAGCAGTGCCTAGAATTATGGGTCCGAACAACACCAACGCAATGATCGCAGCGACGATGTCCAAGGTGCGCTTGATCATACGGTCGCCGTCAGTGAGCGGCTTACGCATCACCCGAACGGCGTTGCCCGGTCCGATCGAAAGAACATCGAGGTATCTCTCGTCCTGACGCTGGGGCGCGAATGCGACGTTTATGGCAAAGGGCCTGCACGCCTGCATCAGAGCCGAAGTGGTCGGGGATCCGACGGGACCATCGAGAAACAGGACATGATCGCAGCGGCGCTCGACACAGATTTTGACGAAGTCATCAAAGCCGGCGGCTGAGGTGTTTTCACTGTCGTGTTCAAGAGCCCGGGTCGCAACCACCTGGGCACCTTGTTGCCAAATGCGGGCGTCTCGCTCGAACCGGCGGATCGAGTCGGCGTTGCCAACAAGTGCAGTGCGGTCAATCTGGAACTGTCCGGCGCTCATCATGGTACGCACGCGAGCGTAGAGGGCCCAGCGCACGATCATCAGAAGCGCGGCACCGATCAGAAGCCACTGCCAGGTCTGAGGCGTTGGGCTAATGAACTCTCCCGTGATCAGCAGGCTGCAAAGCCAAACTACTGCGACCGCAATTGCCCAGTGCGTGGCGGCGGCCAGAAGGTTGGGACGAGACTGGCTTGAGGCGAGCGCACGCTCGGAAGAGGCATGGGAAAATGCACCGTAAAGCACAGCCATCAGGGGCAGTGCCAGCGCGGCGGCGCGACCTTCAGATATTAGTGGGTCGGTCATCAGCAATGAGATGGCGAGGGCGATTGCCGCGGCAACGACACCTTCAAAGGCTGCCAGAGCATAGCCAAAATAAACTCGACTAGGGATCTTGAAACGGCGCCGACGCCGAAGTTCAGCATTTCTGGTTGTGACGCTGTCTTGATACATCGGCGGCCTCATCCCTTAAGAGCCCGTTAACCGTAGCAGGCTGGCGAGGGGTGGGCACTTGCAGACTGTGGGCGAGGTTAACGTGAGAACTTTAGAGAAATTGTCTGTTTTCAGATGTTTAGTCTGCGCTTGAGCAGGCGCTTTGAAAGCTGGGTCCTGCGTCTGTGGATAAGTCTGTTGGTACTTTGTTCATCGTCGCGGCCAGCAAAGGCACGCTTGGGTGACGAGCGATCGTGCACGTGATGGGGTCGGCAAACACGGCGCTCAGTTCGATCCTGACGACTGCCATCGCGACTGAGTGTGAATTTCGTGTCGGGTGCTTTCCCGACTGTCCCGGCCTCGCTGACTTTCTTGCGCATAGCCAAAACCTGTCGCGGCGAACCGGCCATTGAGCGTGGTGGTGAGAGCGGTCGAAACCGAGCAGCGCGCGGCTAGGGGTTCGGCCCGCTCAGGCAGTTTCCTGGATAATGTCGCGTCAATTTTCGCGGGTGCGGGAGCGCCCCTAGCTCAAAAGCGCTTCATAACGGTCCGCAATCAAATCGATATCGAAATCCTTGGCGCGTTGTCTCAGGGCCTGGCGATCTGTTGGCCGATCCATCATGCTGGCCATGGCTTTGGCGAGCGCCTGTGTATCCCCCACAGGCACCAACGCGCCATAGAGTCCATCGCCCAGAATCTCGCGTGGCCCATAAGGGGCGTCGGTGGATATAACGGGTACGCCTTCAGCCATGGCTTCAATGAGCACGTTGCCAAAGCCTTCGCTGGTTGAAGACAGGACGAACATGTCCGCTGCCTTGTAGCAATCCGTCAAATCATTGACGTAACCGGGCAGCAGCACGCTCTGTCCGATGCCAAGTGCGTCGGCCTGATTGCGCAGGTCCGCCGCCAAGGGGCCTTCCCCAAATATCACCAGCCGAGCCTCGTGCGTTTGCCGCAATCGGGCGAAGGCCGCAATCAGTGTCTTGTGATCTTTGACCGGGACCAATCGGCCTGCGGTCGCAATGACGGTAGCTTTGCCCATCGCCGCAAGATCGGTTTGCCAGCGATCATCGACCGATGGCTTGCTCTGTTTTGGGGGCAGTGGATTGTTGATGATGGCGATGCGTTGCCTGTCAAAACCACGGGCCTCCAGGTCCTGGCCTATGCCTTGGGAGACCGCGATGGCCTTGCTGGCCCGGCTACGCACCAGATCAGACAAGGTGACGGCCAGGTTGGCGCCAAAGGTCGTTGATGGCAGGCCGGCTGCCGCGTGGAAACTGGGGAAGAACCTCGCCCTGCTGGCTGACAGTCTCAACGCCATGGAAATGGCGAGATTGGCAAATTCGGGGGCAGAGAAAACCGCGTCTGGCCGGTGTCGGCGGAAGAACAGCGCGGATTGAAAAATGCCCCGGATCGTGCCGATCTTGCCATAGCCTTCACCGTGGATCGGCAGGTCGAGCGACACCAGGCTGACTGCGGGCGAGAGCAGTGTGGCATTAGGGCCGTCAGCGTTCCAGGTGAAGAGCGTCACCTTATGACCGCGCCCTGCAAGGGCGTTCGCCATCAGCGTAAAGACGCGTTCAGAGCCACCGCCCCGCAGGCTGGCCGTGTGGAAGACGACGCGTTTACCCACCGCTATTGCGGTGCTGTTTGTGCGGCAGGTGGGTTGCGCATATCGCGCCAAATCCCGACGCAAACGGCGATCACCATCCCCAAGAAGAGTCCAAGGAAGCCACCAATGCCCATCACGAGGACCGTGCGTGGCGGCCACGAACGTCCTTTGGGTGGCACAGCAGTGGAGATGACGCGCACGTTGGTCGTATCAATCTGTTCACGCTCGGTGATCTGCCGCGCCCGCGACAGGAAGCTCTCGTAGATTACTGTTTTGGATGTTGCGTCACGCTCGAGTTCGCGCAGTTGAACCTGCAGGTCGTTGTCGGTGAAGACAGCGCTGGTGAGGTTAGCGCTCTCTGCGGTCAGGGCAGCGAGGTTAGTCTCGGCGTCATCCAGCGCGGTCTTGGCCGATGCTACAGCGCGATCGATTTCAGTGCGGATCTGGGTTTGCACGGCGTCCAGTTCCGCAGTCAGGCCCACGATGGTCGGGTGGCGAGGGCCGAGCAGCATTGACTGCGACAGGAGCTGTTGCTGCAGAGCGCCTGCGCGATCGCGCAGGGCGGGCAGGCTGGTAGCGGCTGTGCCCGTCGACGGGTTGGCCTGTGCGCCAGCGGCGGCGAGCGCATCATAGGTGGTGCGGGCTTCAATGACACGCGCCTGTGCGGCGACGACCTGAGCATTGAGGGCGTTCATGGTCTGGGTGCTGACCAGTTGCCCGTCACCCGACATTGCAAGTTTGTTTTCGCGGCGGAAGGTCTGGACCCTCTCCTCGGCAGCCTGCACATCGGTCTTGAGTTCATCAAGGCGGTTATCAAGTGACGTGGCGGCGCGAGACGCCCCGTCCGCCTCGGCTTCGGCGAGTTCATCACGGAACGCCTGAACGATGCCAGCCGAAATGGCGATGGCCTTGTCGGTGGATTCCGAGGATACCATCAGACTTGCCACGAAGGATTTCTCGTCCGACTTGGTGGCAACGCGTTCGCTCAGCGCGCGGACTGCTATTACCGAGGGATCTTCAGTGCTGGCACTGGCAGTACCGCCGCCAGAAAAGTTTGGCAGGGAAAACAGCGGTGGCGTGGTGTCGTAAAACTCGGTGTCATTAACCAGGTCCAGATCGGCGACTACACGTGTCAGGACGTTGCGCGAGGTCAGTACCCGCAGCTTGCTGCCAGCGATGAGCAGTTGGCCATCAACCTGACCAGGCTGGGAAAATACATCCCCTTCGACTACCTGAAGATTGGCGGGATCGATCATGATGTCAGTGGTCACGGTGTAGCGTGGCTTGCTTAGCACCGCAAAAGCGCCGCCCAGGACAGTGCCAATGATGGCCAGAATTGCTGTCAGTATCAGACCATTACGCAGCCATACAAAGAGGCGTCCGAAATCAAGTTCGAGAAAATCACCGATCTTGTCGAGCGTCACTGTATTTGGTGTGCTGGGGGCTTGCGCCGTGTTTGCGGGGGCCGGCGCGCGCCAATTCTGTTCGCCCCCGAGCCGCGCGTAAGCGCGAGCACCGGTGCGGCGATCGGACGGTGGGGCAATGTCGGCCATGGCGTTAACGCCTCGTTTTCCAGAGTGACATAGTGTTAAGACCTTATACAGCATGCCCGTCAGGTCGCTGCCGGAATGACCTTTTTTGGTTAAGCGGGGGCCAGACATGCCAATGTCAGGTGAACATGTGAACGACACGGCCGCTGGCGCCAACCAGACTATGCCGCCCGCGATACGCCGGCAGAATGCCCTGACCCTGCTGCTTGTGCTGGGCACCGCGCTGGCACTGGCGGTGCGGATCAACATCTCACCGATGATGATGAACCAGGTGATGGATTATACCGAAGAGGGAGGTGCCTTTTACGAGAAGCTCCACTTCGGCACCTATATGATCCTGCTCATGCTGCCGATCACCCTGTTCAGCCAACCCATCCGGCTCTGGGGCGACGAGATCGACCGTTTCAAGGTGCTGATCTGGTATTGTCTGGCCATGCTGGCATTTGTTGTCCTGCTATTCATCACGGGACGACCGGGGTCGTCAGTGTTCATCATTGATACCTATCTTGTTGCGGGTGCAGCCGGGCTAATCGCGCTGGCGCTTGGGGGGGGTGCGAGGCGTCTTCTGGGTGAGATCGTCCTGGTGATGCTGATTGCGAGTGCGGTTATCGGGATCGGAGAAGCGATCACCCAAGTACGGCTACTGCCATCCGATCTCGTGGAAGACAGCTTCCGACCTCTCGGGCTGTCGGAACACCCGCTGGCGCTCGGTGCCCTGTGTGCTACCGCCGTAGGCTTCGTGGTGCTGGCGCGCTGGCGTGTTTGGGTCCGCGTCCTCCTTATACTTGTGCTGCTTATTGGGTGCGCAGCTGCGGGGGCGCGCTTTGCGCTGTTGCTGACTGTTGCCGAAATTCTAGGGCTGCTGATCTTCGTGCCCTGGCCGGGTCTTTCGCCACGGCAATCTCGGCGTGCCAAGGTCGGTGTGCTGCTCGTGACGTTGATCGGCGGCGCACTCATGTTTGCCGTGCTGGCGGGTGGGGGGCTGCTGGGTCGTTTCAGCGACACGCTGTTTGATGAGAATTTCTACGCGCGGCTGACCGTATATCAGGCGTTCTGGTTGGTCGGCTGGCAGGAGCTGGTGTTCGGCATGCCGCCAGCAGACCTGCTGGCGCTGGTCAACAACGAGCTCAATCTGCCGTTTATTGAAAGCGCACAGGTGGTGATCGGTCTGACCTTCGGTATTCCGCTCGCCTTGGCGTTCACCTGGGTCGTCTGCTGGATCATGCTGAGGTTGTTGCGCGGTGCGCCACTGGTCGCCTGGATCGCGACAGGGACGTTCCTGCTCGCCGCGTTGTCGAACAATACCATGTCCGCCAAGCAGCCGGTTTTAACGGTCGTCTTCATACTATTGATCGCCTTCGGCATACCGCGGCAAAAAGTAGAAACCAGCTAGCCCGCGCTATCGATTACCTCAATCGAACCAGTCCGATTTAGGGTGTGAATTCCCTTGCGGTGCCATGCCTTTCCGGGCTGGACAGGTACAGGCTCTGCAAACAACACGGCGTCATCGTCGACCCGCAGCAGTTCCATCAGGCCCAAGCCACCGCCATAGGTTTTCTGGCCATTCTGGACCGGCAGGAAAGTGCGGCCGTCACAATCGATAAAGGCGCCGCCAGGGCGCGCGGCGGCGCTATCGATGGCAATCGGGTTGAGTTTGTGCGGGCTCCAAGGACCGCGCAATGTCGGGGCGGAAAATACAACCATGGTGTCTGACGGACTCCCGGCGCCACGCCTTTCGGTGCCGAACAGCCAAAACTGGCCGTCGCGGTGAAGCAGGGTTGCGTCGTTAATATCCCTGTCTGCTATCAGGATGGTGTCCTGCACCCAATGATCCGGGAATGAACTGGCTCGATATAGAACAAGCCGTCGAGCACCACCGCTTTCGGGAAGCATGAACGTCTCGCCGTCATGCCGGAAAACCTGAGGATATGAGAGGTGGTAGGGCTCCTCGAGCACGCAGCGCGGCACGCTGGCCTGACCGTCGCGGGCAATCTTGGCAACCGAAATTACACCCTTGCCGGTCGCATAAGGGTACTCCTCGACGAACAGAAATTCCTCGCCCTTATGCTCGACGACGAAGGGGTCGGCATAGAAGCGCTGTCCATCGTCGGCCAGGGTGGTGAATTCGGGCCCATCCACCAATGTGGTTGTGGCAATGCCAGCATGTTGCACGGTCCGATAGGCTACCTGCCAGTAGAACGGACGCCTGGTGCTGAGCCTTTCCAAGGCGCGAGTGGCTGCAGCGCGAGTGAGGCTCGGCAAGTAGTGGCGCCAAAATCCCACAACAGGGAATGACGGCGCCGGCGGCTCCAAGGGTGTCAACGCGTCAGCAAAGAAACGCGCCACGCTTTGCTCAAGCAATGAAATGGCTCCCGATAGGACGTCATCGCTAGCGCGGCTCAACCAAAGCCAATCTGAGAGCATTGGGCGGGCGACCCCGACAGTCTGGCCATCCAGAGTTGTGGTCAGGACTGGCTGGACTTTATTGGCCAGCATTTGGGTCAGACCATCGGCAAAATCAGGCTGCCCCTCAAAGGTCACGCGCAGCGCCGGGGCGGATGCGACGCCGAGACGTCCTGATAGGTCGATGACCAGTTTCGCGGCGGTCGGATCTTGTGATGGGGCGGGCGGGGTCACCTTTGTTGCCAAACATTTGCCGAAGCGCAGGCTCTCAAGGGCGAGTATCGGGTCAGGCGTGTGGCGCGATCTGCCAGGGACGTCGACGTGTTGGATATCAATGAGATGTCCTGCAGATGTGAGGCGTTCCAACAGGTTAACCTGCCAGAGCCGCGTTTCCTCGCGGCTCAATATAATTACAATTTTATTCAAATTGTTCGAAGTATTCACTCGCATAACGGATTTTTCTTCGTTATTTCCCTCTGAATCAATGATTTAGATGAAACAAAGTAAACGGGCGAGCGAGTTAACCATGCGTAAATAGTTCACATTCAACTGCTGGCTATCACGATATAGGTGGTTGGCGGTAAAGGATTCTTGCCGCGACTTCGGCGAGGACGGCCATGAATTTCATATCGCAGCCATTTCTGGAAAAGAAGAAGCTTCTGATTGTGTTTGGGACACGGCCGGAAGCATTGAAGTGCTTCCCCGTGGCCCGTGCGGCGTTGGCCCGTCCCGATTTGGTCACCGAAATTTGCGTAACCGCCCAACATCGCGAAATGGTCGACCAGGTCATCAAGTTGACGGGCATGCCGGTCCACTATGATTTGGATGCCATGCGGCCGGGGCAAAGTCTGTTCGATGTGACCAACAAGGTCCTGGTCGGCATGGAGACTGTGCTGGAGCAATCCAAACCTGACATCGTAATGGTGCAGGGCGATACCACGACAGCCATGGCTGCAGCGCTTGCAGCGTTCTACAAGCGTATCCCCGTTGCACATGTCGAGGCTGGGCTGCGTAGCCACAATATAGACTCGCCATTTCCGGAAGAGTTGAACAGGCGGATCGCTGGTGACATCGCCACCTGGCACTTTGCGCCGACAACGGAGGCGCGCGCCAATCTGCTGGCGGAAGGCAAGGACGCCGGCCGCATCTTTGTGACCGGAAACACGGTGATCGACACGCTGCTGCATTTTTCAGATCAGGTCGACACCGACAAATCGATGAATGCCGGACTCGCGGCAGGTTTCCCGTTTCTGGAAGTTGGCAAAAAGTTGATTCTGGTGACGGGCCACCGTCGCGAGAATCATGAGGGGGGCATTGAACGGATCTGTACCGCGCTCAAGGTCCTGGCGACGCGCGGCGACGTGCAAATTGTCTATCCGGTCCACCCCAATCCCAATGTGCGCCGCGTTGTCGAAGCGCAACTGGGCGGTGTTCCCAGTGTATTCCTCATTGAGCCGCAGGACTATCTGCCGTTTCTGTATCTGCAGAAGCAGAGCTATCTGGTGCTGACCGATAGCGGCGGTGTGCAGGAAGAGGCCCCCTCACTGGGCAAGCCCGTGCTTGTGCTGCGCGACAATACTGAACGCCCCGAGGGTGTTGCGGCGGGCACAGCACGCCTGGTCGGCACGCAGGTCGATCTGATCCTCTCCAATGCAAACCGTCTGCTTGATGACCCGGCGGCCTATCGCGGGATGTCAGAGCAACACAATCCCTACGGGGATGGACGAGCGAGCGCTCGTATTCTTGAGGAGCTTTTGCGCTATGACTGACATTCGTACCGTTTCGGTCATCGGGATGGGCTATATCGGCCTTCCAACTTGCGCCATCTTCGCCAAAAGCGGGTTGGATGTGCTCGGTGTCGACGTCAACGAGGACGTGGTTGCCAAGGTCAATCGGGGCGAGATCCATATCGTCGAGCCCGAGCTGGATGGCTTGATCCAGAAAATGGTCGAAACCGGCAAACTCAAGGCGTATTCGAAGCCGCAGCCAGCCGATGCACATATTATCGCTGTGCCTACGCCGTTCGCGGATGATCACACTCCTGATCTCAGCTTTGTCATGGCTGCAGCGCGCAGCCTGGCGCCGGTCCTCAAGCGTGGCGATCTGATAATTCTGGAGTCGACGTCACCAGTTGGCACGACCCGTAATATGACCATGCTGCTGGCCGAACTGCGGCCGGATTTGAAGTTTCCGCATCTGTTTGGCGAAGACGCCGACGTACTGGTCGCGTATTCACCAGAGCGCGTTCTGCCTGGAAAGGTGCTCAGCGAACTTGTGGACAATGATCGCTCCATAGGCGGATTGTCCAATGCTTCGGCACAGCGTGCGGTCGGGCTTTATACCAGTTTTGTTGCAGGCGACCTCTACATCACCAGCGCGGAAAGCGCTGAACTGGTCAAACTCACGGAAAACGCGTTCCGCGACGTAAATATCGGTTTCGCCAATGAGCTCTCAGGCGTTTGCCAGCAGCTCGGGCTCAATGTCTGGGAAGTCATCGAGCTGGCCAACAAGCACCCTCGCGTCAACATCCTCAATCCTGGACCAGGTGTGGGCGGTCACTGTATTGCGGTCGACCCCTATTTCATCATCAACGCGGTCCCCGACAGCACGGCGATGATGCAGACGGCCCGGCGGATCAATTCCGATCGTCCACACAGCGTCGTTCGAGACGTGGAAATGCTTCTGGACCCCCACAAGGCGCAGACCATTGCCTGCCTGGGGTTGAGCTTCAAGCCCAATATCGACGATATGCGCGAAAGCCCCGCCGTCGATGTGGTCCGGCTGCTGACGGAATTGCCCAATGTACGGATCCTTGCAGCTGAACCACATGCCAAGGAATTGCCCAAACCACTGCAGGGTATCGGCGTGGAATTCACGGATGCCCTGACGGCAATCGACCAAGCCGACATTGTCGTATTGCTGGTCGATCATCGTCATTTCAGCCTGATTGATCCCGCAGCGCTTACTGAGAAGAAGCTGGTGGATACGCGTGGGCTCTGGACCTGGCGCAAAGCGCGCCGGACCGATGCCCGCATTGAGGGGCGCAACAGCATGACGCGGCCTCGCCGCCGCAGCACAGACAAGGCAGCCTAAATATGGAGTTTGACGACTGGTCCACCCACCCCTTGCTGGCGGATCGGCGCCGGGGATTTCTGGGCGCGCCAATGCACGATCTGAGCATGGCGGAGACGCTGGACCTAGCCGATGAAGCCATGCGGACGCACCGTCCATTGCTGCACACCGTGGTCAATGTCGCCAAGCTGGTGAACATGGGCAAGAACGCTGAACTGCGTGAGGATGTCTCCACCGCCGACGTCATCAATGTCGACGGGGCAGGCGTGCTGTGGGGGGCGCGCCTACTGGGCGTTGCGCTGAATGAACGCGTGGCCGGTGTGGACGTGATGACAGAGATGTTTGCGCTGTGTGCCCGCAAGGCCTATCGACCCTTCCTGTTCGGTGCAGAGCAAAACGTACTGGATGCCGTTCGGGCGACCCTCGCGCGCGATTATCCCACACTGGAGATTGCCGGCTTACAAAACGGGTATTTCGATCAGGGTGAAGAAGCTGGCATTGTTGCCACTATCAATGCTTCAGGCGCTGACTGTCTGTTTGTCGCGCTGCCGACGCCTCAAAAGGAGCGTTTCCTCAAGCGACATCGTGAGGCGCTGCTGCCCAGCTTTGTGATGGGGGTGGGCGGAAGCTTTGACGTCTATGGGGGCAAGGTTTCCCGCGCGCCCGTTTTCATCCAACGTGCTGGCCTGGAATGGCTGTTTCGGGTTGCTCAGGAGCCGCGGCGCTTGTGGCGTCGGTACTACGAGACCAATACGGCCTACATAGCACTGCTTTGGCGAGAATTTCAGCAGGCTCGGCGCAATCCGCCTGCGCTTTAGGCGATGCCGAGGCGCCTGCATGCACGCTGGGCGAGGGCCCGGGTTTCAGTCGGGTGGATCAGCCCATTAAGCGCCAGGAACGTGAGACCACCAACCACCGCCCCGACTGCCAGCTGAACGAGGTCGGGGGCTTGCGCAAAAGCGACGCTGGACAGTTTTGCTGTCACGCCCGTTATGGCTGCGATCCCTATCGAGAAGCTGATGTCGCGCAGCGGGAAGGGGATTGCTGTCAGCTTCTGACTGATGGCAGCGCAGACCGCGAGGCTTGATAATGTGCCGCCGGCCAGAGCCAGCGCGGCGCCGGCTTCTGCCATAGTCGGGATCAGTAGTAGCGACAGTCCGATAGTGCCAATTGACCCGGCGCCATTTGCCCAAACCAGCAGCCACGGCTTCTTGTGAGCGTGCACAACCGCGCCGTAGACGAAGCTGGTAAGGTTGGCGCACAAGACGGAAAAAGCAATGACTAGAAACAGTTGGTCGACATGGCCGTGATACTGCACGGGCAATACCACGCTGGTAATTTCGGGGCCCAGGGCCACCAGAAGGGCCGCTACCGGCAAACACAGCCGGATCATCAGCGCCATGAGATTGGATAGCAGCGCTGCCGCGGATGCGGGTCCTTCAGAGTCGAACCTGCCAACGATTTCGGGGAATGCGCCCATATTGATGGCATTGGCGACCATATCGATTGGCTGGCGGGCCAAGGCATAGGCGGCAGCAAAGATCGCGACGGAACCTGCATTATAGTAGGCGTTCAGAAAGAGCCGCTCGGCATTGTTCAGCCCGAACCCCACCAGAGCAATGACAATGAGGGGCACGCCAAAGGCGAAGAACTCGCGTTGGCTGAAGCGAGCAGGGCCCGCAACAACCTTGCTCCAGGCAATGGTGCCCGCAATGAGTCCGGCGATCAGGACACCCAGACTGGAACCGAGCGAGATCGACAGGAAAGAGCCAGGCAAGACGTAGATGGCCAGGAGCGGCAACGCCAATTGCAGAACTGCCCGCAGAAATTCGAGCATACTGTACGTTGAATGGCGTTGCTGCATTTGCAGTATGGTCAGCGCAAATCGGCCAATTGCGCCAGCGATCAGATAACCGCCAACAGCCAAGGCAAACTCGATCCAGCGATCAGGCGCGACCAGTGTTGATGCCGCTGCGGATACAGCCAGCGCTAATAATGTGGTCAAGACCATGACACGCGCGGCCAGAAACAGGCTGCCTCGGCTAACGTCCTTCTTGCCACCCAGTCGGAGCAATGAGATCCGCAACCAATTGGTCACGGCAACGTCGGTCATTTCGCCGATCGTTACTACCAGCGTGAGGAGGCCAAACTCCGTCTGGTCGATCAAGCGGGTCGCTACGGCAATCAGCAGCAATGCGGACATTCGCGTCAGCAAGATCGCAGGCGCATAGATGAGCGTTGAACGTAGGAGCAAAAGCGCGTTTCCGGAAGTTCGGTTTGTTCAGGCTTAGCGCTCCGCTACTGGAGGGACCAGCATAAAACCCACATAGCGTGAACGCGGGCAATTTGATCAAACGCTGTGCGCGTAAACCTTCCCGACATCCTTTGCTTTTGTGTTGTGCCTGACTGGGCTAACCAAGAGCATCATGCTGCAACGCCCCACCGTCAAACCAACCGTTCACGTCATGGTCGCCACGCCCTCTGCCGCAACCGGACAGGGCGGTGTTGATCGCGTCATGGCGACTCTGAAGGCCCAATTGGCGCGCGAGGACAGGCCCGAAGTCCGCGCTCAGTTTGTGGCAAGCCGGGGGGCGGGGTCGGTCCTCCTCTCACCGTTCTACGCGCTGTTTTTTTGTTTGCGGATGATTGCTGCGCGCCTGAGGGGAAGAGTCGATGTGGTTCACATCAATCTTGCTAGCGACGGCAGCACCTATCGCAAGCTGGTGATTGCCAACTGCGCGCGCCTAATGGCCATTCCATATGTTCTGCACCTTCATGGTGCGGAGTACCAAGAGTTCTGGGAAGGTACGGGCGGACTGTTGAGCCGCTCAATTGAGAACATGTTTGAGCGTGCTGCCCAGGTGGTGGTGCTTGGCAGCGTGTGGCGCCAATTCATCGCCGGCCGTGCCCCTGGCGTTGCCGACAAAATCACCATCATTGCCAATGCGACGGGAGTGCCGGCGCTTGCACAGAGGGGCGGTGGCGAGAGCGTCCATATTCTGTTTCTGGGCCGGATTGGAGAGCGCAAGGGTGTGCCGCAACTGCTGGCCGCGCTGAGCGCGATGGCTGAAGATGAGCGCTGGCGAGCAACGGTTGCCGGTGACGGATCCGTTGATGCTGCGCGCAATCAGGCCGCTTCGTTGGGGCTATCGCAACGCGTTGCTTTTCCGGGCTGGGTTGGCCCAACAGAAGTGGCACAGTTGATTGCTTCAGCTGATATTCTTGTCCTTCCCTCGTTTGCGGAGAACCTTCCAGTATCGGTGATCGAGGGAATGGCGGCGGGTCTAGCAGTTGTCGCCACGCCGGTGGGCGCAGTGACAGATATCATTGTGGACGAAAAGACTGGGCTACTGGTGCCGCCGGGCGATGTCGGGGCTTTGGCCCTGGCCTTGAGCCGGCTGGTCAGCGATCCGGAACTGCGCGCCGAACTGGGTAAGAATGCGCGGATGTTTCACCGACAGCAACTGGATCTGGCGCCATTTGCGCAGGCCATCTGCGAGGTCTGGATTGCAGCGGTGCGCACGAAGATCGCGAGGGAGAAATGAGCTGGCTGGATCGCGCCCGCGGAGCATATGTCCGCAGTCCGAAATTTTTGCGGCAAGGCCTTCGTCCGCTCATGGGGCTAGTGCCGGCAAAGCTCAAATTCGGCCGAACGTACCTGCGGGAGCGTGAGAGGGTTGCACGGGCTGAAGCAGATCCGAAGTTTGCGGCTGAGGCGCAATTGGCCGCCTTACGTGCGCTATTTGCCAAAGCGCAGGCCGGCAGCCCTTTCTACCGAGACCTCATTGCCCGCACGTTTGGCGCTGAGTTTAATGCAGATGTGCTTGAGCTGGCCGATCTGAGCAAGATGCCCATCTTTGACAAGGTGGCACTGCGTTCTGCCGGCAAGGACGCACTTGCGGTGCCGCTGAGTGACGTGGATTGGGGCGAAACAAGTGGGTCAAATGCCGAAACGCCGTTCGGCTTTTATCTCGACAAGGATCGCAGCACTCGTGAGATGGCCTATGTCTACGATGTGTGGTCGCGCATCGGGTTTTCCGAAAACGATGCGCGGGTCTGTTTGCGGGGCTTTGCACTGGACCCCAATGGTCGCAAAATCCATGACTGGGACCCCGCGCTGCGCGAGATGCGCCTTTCAGTCTATCCTTTGACCGAGCAAGACGCTGCGCAATATCTCGATCTGATCGATGCTCGCGGTCTGCAGTATATTTATGGGTATCCGTCTGCGATTGAACTGTTTTGTCGGCAGATGCGGGTGCTTGGCCGCACCCCCAAACGACCGATCAAGGGCATTATGCCTATCTCCGAACCAATATTCGACCACCAGCGCAGCTTCATCATCCAGACATTGGGCAATCCCCAGTTCTCCTGTTTTTATGGCCTGAGCGAGAAGGTGTTGTTCGCGGCAGAAGTTGCGGGTGCGCCGGGTGTGTACGAATTCAACCCGATCTATGGGCTTGCGGAGCTGGTCGATGAAGCGGGTGATCCTGTAACCGAGTTCGGCAAGGAAGGACGCCTGATTGGGACCGGCTTTCTGTCCACAGGCATGCCCTTCATTCGCTATGAGACGGGGGATTATGCGCGACTTGTCCAACTGCCTAATGCCAGCAATGGTCAGAGAATGCAGGTTTGCGATCTGACGCCGCGCCGAAAGCCCAATTATCTCGTCACTGATGAGGGGACGCGCGTGGTCACCACCGACCTAACGCCGGAAGATCCGCGGTTTTTTGCGGGGATATCAGAGTTCCAGTTTTATCAGGATACACCGGGGGACGTGGTGATCCGCTACGTCACAACGGGAGAAGGCGGGCCGGAAGATGCGGCGCGTATGGCGGCCGACCTCACGCGTACCAGTCAGAACCGATTGCGTTTCAGACCGCAGCCTGTATCGCAGATAGTATCGGGTCGTAGCGGGAAACGCGCGTTCATTGACCAACGGCTCGATATTGGTCGCTATTGAGCGGGAGGCATGCCCAGCGAATGTAGCATCTGGGTATCTGGCATGGCGGGTCCGATCGGCAAGATCACAGACATGCCATAGGGATTTGAATACTCCCACACCGACCAGGCAAATCCGTAGGTTTCGGCCTGCTGGCGGACGGCTGCGAGGTAGCGAAGCCGGTCAGCGTTGAAGGCCCCCATGCGACCATCGGGTGTCATCAGAATGGTGCCGAATTCGCCCATGAACAAACGCGATTCGGCGATGTCGTTGTCCTGCGCCCAGTCGACCGCTTCACCTATGCGTGCTTCAAGCTGGGTCTGTCCCCAGCCTTCAAGAAAGTACTGGGCGGCAGTGGCCTGAAACATGATCATGTTACTGGCCTTCCGCGCGAGGTCGACGCCGGCCGCGTCCATATGGGCGCGCAGTGTTTCCATTGCCAGATCGAGGTTTCCGGCAGAAGAGGGCCATGGCAGTCCGGCGCTAAAGTCCTCGGGGGCTTCAGCACGCTGATGCGTGAAACTGTGAGGCTCGTACATGTGGAAGCTGTAGAGCAGGTTCGGGTCGTCAAACGAAGGGTCAAGGTCAGTCAACCCGGTGATGCTGCCGCCACAAGCGCCGGTCGCTATCACGGTCAGTCTGGTACTGATTGCCCGGATGTCGGCCACGGTATCGGCCATGATCTGCTGCCAATCCCCGGTCCCGCTGTCGTCGCAAGGATAGTAGGCTGGCTCATTGTAGGGCTCCAATGCGACATTTTCCGTGCCGACATCAACTAGCATCGCGGCCACATCGGTCACCATTGCCCGATAGGTAGCGACGCCCTCACTACCGGAGCCGCCATAAATCATCTCCATTCCGTATCGGGGTATCTGGCTGACGCCGTGGAGGTTGAAGACGACCTTGAGCCCTGAAGCGGTGACCGTGCGAACGGCTGACGCCAGAATGCTCAGAGCTTCCTCTCGAAATGCCCCCTCAGTGGCCAAGAGCGGACCCGGGTCGACGGTGAGACGGACGAAGTCAAAACCCATTGCGTGGATGCGTTCGAACTGGTCTCCCGGCGGCCAGTCGCTGAGCGGGCGCGCCCCCGCCAGCCATTCCTCCTGGTCGCGATAGGGGGGCCAGCGATAGGTGCCATCTGCAGTGACGGGCGCCCAATTGAGCCAATCGTGCACGCCCACGCCGCGGGCGAGTTGAAGCGGCTCTGCCCGGCTGAAGCCCGTCAGCGCAATACTTGCGATCAACACCAACCCAACACGTTTCATGGCTGCACTCCCGTGGACCTCGCGTGATGTTAACCCATGACTGCGAAAACGTAGCGCCGATGACGCAGATTTCTGGGCTTTTGGTGTATGACGGTTGAAACACCGGACATCCGATGACGCTATCCTGGTACATCAATCGCCTGCGCAGCATGGACGCCGCCGAGATACTGCATCGGGTGGTCGAGAAGAGCCGTAAGTTCACTTCAAGGCACCTCCATCAGGGATGGTCGCGATACAAGGGCGCGCGCCTACATCCGGTAATGCCAAGGTTGAAAGGGCGGGTCCTTGCGGCCACGCCAGCGCAGCGACAGGCAATCACGCAAGCTGCCAGTGACATTTTGGCGGGCCATTATTCGGCACTGGGAGCCAACTGGCCCCAACGCCCAGCCGACATAGGATTTTCTGCCGATCTATGGCGGCTTGATCCAATAACGCAAACCCATTGGCCCAAAAGCGACCAGTATGCTTTCGCGATCGATTACCGTCATCGCAGCGGCAGGGGCGATATCAAATACGTTTGGGAAATCAACAGGCTGCAGTTCCTGCCCGTTCTGGCGGCGCAGCATGTGCTGGAAGAGGATGCCCAGAGTCTGGACACGATCGAGACCGTTCTCACAAGCTGGTACGAGGCAAACCCGCCTTTTGGCGGCGTCGGTTGGGCGTCAGGGATTGAGGTCGCACTGCGCGCGATCAGCATCATTCTGACGCTGAGTTTGATCGGAGATCGACTAAGTTCTGGTGTGCGAGAGAAAGCGGGAGACATCCTATCGGCTAGCGCTTTCTGGCTACCGCGGTTTCCCTCCCATTTCTCCTCGGCCAACAATCATTTGGTAGCGGAGCTGGCAGGTGAAGTTCTGATAGAGCGGGCATTGGGGAGAAGCACTGGGCGGGCCAGGACGCATCTGCTGGGTGAACTTGAAAAGCAGATTCTGCCTGATGGCGCAGGTGCCGAGCAAACGCCAACCTATGCTGCCTTTACTGCAGAACTGGTCCTGACTGCTGCAATGGCTGAGCGGGAAGCGGGCACAGAACTGCCCGCCAGAGCGCTGGAGAGGCTGCGAGCGTTTGCTGATTTTATCGGCTGGATCGGCCTCAATGGGGAATATGGCGACAATGATGAAGGGCGCGTTGTGAGCCTTGGCGAGGAAGCCAGTTATCCGGCCTCAGTTGCCTCGGCCATTGCCAGTTTTGTGGATCGCAAAAGCGGTTGGTATCGCGCTGACGACTTCCGGGCTCTGGTGTTTGGCCGTCCGGCGGATGTATTCTCGCCACTTGATGGGTTGCGGGTTTTTTCTGCTGGCGGTCTCTCTGTGTGGCGTGGAGAGATGGCGAACCACGCAGCAGTGTTGCGCTTCGATCATGGGCCTTTGGGTTATTTGTCGATCGCCGCGCATGGCCATGCTGACGCTCTGGCCATTACTCTGGAGGTTGATGGGCAGCCGGTACTGGTTGATCCGGGGACGTATCTCTATGGGTCAGGCGGGGCGTGGCGAGACTGGTTCCGGTCGACACCTGCCCACAATACGCTCAACCTTGGTCAGCAGAGCCAGAGTGTCATGTCCGGGGCGTTCAATTGGTCACACAAGGCCAGAGCTTGGCTTGTCGAGAGCCACACCGGTACGGATTGGTCACTGATCGCCGAACATAATGGCTATGAACGCCGGTTCGACGCGCGACACCGCCGCGAGGTGCTGCGAGATGGTCAGGCGATAGTCATTACTGACCGACTGATCGGTACGCCGCAGCAGGCCGAGATTGTTTTTCAGCTGGCGCCTGGGCTGGTTAGCCAACAGGTTGGAAAGGTAGTGACAGTGAGCCGTGGTGGCCTGGCATTGCTGCGAATTGAGCTGCCCAATGATGCCATTACTATCCAGTCAGGTGGGGATGCACCGGGGCAGGGTGGCTGGGTTTCGCAGGGCTTCGGCGTGAAGGTGCCGGCAGCGCGAATTTGCTGGCGTGGC
Organism: Devosia litorisediminis; assembly: GCF_018334155.1. Classification (NCBI taxonomy): domain Bacteria; kingdom Pseudomonadati; phylum Pseudomonadota; class Alphaproteobacteria; order Hyphomicrobiales; family Devosiaceae; genus Devosia; species Devosia litorisediminis. The sequence continues at coordinate 613,666 of NZ_JAGXTP010000001.1, forward strand.
GAGGTCGATAGCGCCGGTGTTCAATCCTTTCTGCGTGTTCTCGACCATTAACTAAGCTTTAGTAATTAAGGGGTCTTGGACCGTCTGATCTGGCATTGAGAACGGGTCACAAGTGGTGTTCAAACACCGCCTGTCGATGTCCTGCAAAGCCATTCGGGAGACGGTGTTGAAATGATCAATGAGTTCCTTGCCAAGGTGATGGACAAGCTCACCGTCGAGAATTTGGCCACTGCCGGTTTGTTGCTCCTCACGGCACTAGGGAGTGCGTTGTGGGCCTATTGGCGTACGGTCGAAAAGAAGTCTTTTGCCGACTTCTTCGAGTTCGCCCTTCCCAAAGAGGTAATCCTACATCCATCGGCGCGCGCAGACGCACTTTTCTGGATCACCAAGCGGTTGCTGATGCCATTTCTGCTCATTCCATCGGGTGTGATCTTCGTTTCCGCTGTCGCGTTCGCCACCAATCAGGGACTCGGCGCGCTGCTGGACATTCATGCGCCGGTACTGGGCGATGCCCCCGGACCTGTCGTGGTCATCGTCTTCACGATCACCATGCTGCTAGCCTATGACATATCCTACTATCTGTACCACGCAGCCCAGCACCGGTTTCCGGTGCTTTGGGAGTTGCACAAGGTTCACCACTCAGCCGAAGTCATGGTGGGAATAACCAAGGACCGCGTGCATCCCTTGGACGATCTGATGAACCGTATGTGGGACGGTGTCATCCCCGGCATTGCCTTTGGTATCTGGACCCTGGTCGCGCTGGACCCGGTCGAGGTGACCATTTTTGGCATTAATGTCTATGTGATCCGCAACATTCTGATGATGGATTTTGTTCGTCACACCCATCTCAAGATATCGTTTGGACCGCTGAACAATGTCGTGTTGTGCCCGCACTGGCACCAGTTGCATCATAGTGTCGATCCGCGGCACTACGACAAGAATTACGGCCTGCTGTTTTCATTCTGGGACCGGATGTTCGGCACTCTGTACGTCCCCGAGCCGGACGAGGAATTCAAGTTCGGGCTGATGGATCGTGATGCTCATGAATACCAGTCGTTATTCGGTCTCTACATCCTACCGCTCAAAAAGATGGGCAGGGTCATTTTCCGTCGCTTCCGGCGCCCACGCGCTGAAGCTCCGATCAAGGGCGGTCAGCCGTGAATTTGCATGCGCCGAACGGGCTGGTTCGCGCTGAAACCATCGAGGTCGTGACCGAGGCTGCGCGGCTGGCTGAGATCGGCCCTGCCTGGGATGCTTTGTGGTCTCGGGCCGACGGGCTGATATTTCAGAGCCATGCATGGATTTCTGGCTGGTGGCACAATCTTTCGGATGTTGATCTTTGTGAGTTGCGCATCGGTATGGTCTGGAATGGGGACCGACTTGAAGCCATCATGCCACTCTGTGTGCAGAAACGGCGCGGGCTTCGGTTCCTTGAATGGGCGGCCAACAGCTATAGCGACTATGAAGATGTCCTTGTCGCGCCGGGATATGCGCCAGAAGCACTACACGTGTTGTGGGACCAACTGACCGCATCGGGCGGCTTTGACATTGCCCTGATCAATCGCCTTTTGCCTACGGCCCAGATGCAGGCGATGTCCGGGCGTGGCGCGGTGGTCCGACTCGTCCCCAACCATCGCAGCGAAATCAGTCACCGGGTGAGCGGCGAGTGGACCACAGGAAACGCCTGGTTTGAAAGCCAGTCAAAGAAACCTCGCCAGAACTACCGGCGTGGCAAAAAGTCCATGGCAGAGCTGGGGGATTTGCGTTTTCGCCTGCTTGATGCGGACGAAGCGGTAGAACCTGTGCTGGAACGTCTGTCAGCGCTGAAGCGACAGTGGATGGATGCTCGTGGGCACAGCTCTGCTTTGTTTGAGGCCGGAGACAAGACGCTCTCTGCGTTGGTCGACGCCATGGCGCAGGCTGGTGTGTTGCGCATCTTCGTTCTCGAACTCGATGGATTGATCGTCGCGATCTCGGTCAATTTCGTACAACACCGTAGTCTAATGGCCTTTGTCACAACCTATGATCCGGCGTTCGAACGCCTTTCGCCTGGCACGCTGTTGATGAACGACTACATTATGTGGGCGTTTGAAAATGGATACCATGTAGTGGATTTCCTATGCGGTGCTGAGGCGTTCAAGTCGCGTTTTGCTACTCAGGCCGTGCGTCTGAGCACGCTTATAGCTCCAGGATCACTTCTGGGGCGCGGGGTTCTCCTGGGCGATATGGTCCGGCACAGGATCGCGAAGTGGCGGGCGCATCGTTCACTCACAAAAGACGATGGATCAGGCACAGCCTAACAGGATTCTCGCACCTCTACTGAGCTTGCCAGCCAATGGTCAGGGTGTGCCCGGCATAGGTGCTGCGCCAGATCTGATCCGGTTTTATTGTTGCCGGCGTCGGGGACTGTTCGAGCACCAAGGTGCGATCCGGCGTTGCCCGCGTGAACCGGATTCGATTGGTGTCAGTGGCTACTTCAGCTCGGGCGTTGGCGAAAAAGCCGTGTTCGATATTTCTTAGCTTCAGCAGGGTGCGGGTCAGCCGTGCCTTGTCGCCGGCAAAGCCGGTAGTTTCGGCGACGCTCTCAAGCTTTGACCAGTCGACCGGCAAGCGGCTGTCGGGGTCGGTCAAGGTGTAGTAGGGCGCCTCGCAGCCCCGGTAAATATCGGGAAAGCCCGGCATCAAGCACTTCAAGGCGAGTTGAGTGAGGCTCAGGGCATCTCCCGTCGCAAGCAGGACATCAAGCTCAACGGGCCGGGTGTCTCGCCAGTGTTCACAAAGCGCAGCAGCGAAGTCGATGGCCGGGTTTTCTATGGCGTCGACCGGTCGCGTCCAAAACGTAGTCTGCTTGGCTTCGCGCATCGCCTTGCGAATATGCTCGGCGAGCCGCTGCTGCAATGCGTGCGGCTCAGCACCCCAGATGGCAAGGGTGGATTGGGCGATGTACCACTGCCATGCCGGTGTGACGGCGTCCTCTGGGGCCAACTGACGCGCCTGTTGAACCAGATGCGCAAACTCTGCCGGGTGATGGCTGATCGCGACCAGTCGCGTGCGGGCATCTTCGGAGCGTTTTGTGTCGTGACTTGACGTGAGATTCATGTCCGATGGACGATGCGCAGCCAGGAAAATGTTCGCTTCTGCGTCAGTGACGGTGATGTCATCAGGCTCTGCACCAACCTCATTGCCCGCCAGAAAGCGCGTCCAGCGGAAGCCTGCGGTGTCTTCCTGCGCCTTGGCCAGCAAGGCACCTGAAACCTGTTGGAAGCGCAGAGCAAACGCCCGGTGTTCCCCATTGGCTGGCGTTAGCATGTGCTGAATGAGGTGATCGAGAACGCGGGGTGAGCGCAGGGTGGGGCGGGCTTTATCGGCAATGTCCCCAAGCAATTGGCGATCCTGCGGATTGGCGCCCTTATCGTCGATATAGGTGCGATAGCGCGACATGCCGGTGAGCAGGGCGATTACTGCCTCTCGTAGACTCTCGGGGCCCGCTTCGACGTCGGGATCATCAGCCAAAGCTGCGGTACCTAGTGCGATGAGCTGATGCAGTTCGGCAGCAAGTTCGTTGAACAAAATGTCAGTCTTGGCCTGCGATAGCGCCGTCGAAAAATCCTCACTGATGGCTGTTGATTGGCGCCATGCATCATCCAGCGTGTCGATGGCATCTGGATGGGTCAACAGGCGCGCGAGCAGGCGGCCTGCTTCATAGCCGGTGGTTCCTGCGGTCGGCCAGTTCTCGGGGAGGCTCTCCTGTCCGACCAGGATTTTTTCGACCCAAATTGGGGTATCAGGCAGTTTCCGGGCCAGTCGGTCGAGATAGGATTTGGGGTCGACCAGGCCGTCGATATGGTCGACCCGTAAACCATCGACGTAGCCGGACTTGACCAAGTCGACAATCAGGCTGTGGGTGTCGCGGAAGACTTCAGCGTCCTCTACGCGCATGCCGATCAGGCCTGTTACGTTGAAGAAGCGACGATGGGTGATGCTGTCGCGCTCGGTTTCCCAATGGCGGAGCCGCCAATGCTGGAGCGCGTGTAGGGCCAGGAGATCCTCGGTCGACGAGGCCTGTTGTGGCCCATCAGCGGCCAAGGGGATTTTGACGTCGTCGAACACCCAGCTTCCATGTTGGGCCGAGAAACGACCTGCATTAAGCATGGCTGCAAAGGGCTCGGGCAAGAAGGGCAGCGCCAAAGGTCCCACTGACCAGTTGATGTCGAAATGCGACGCGTAGCGGCTGGCCTGCCCGTTCTGCAAGACGTCGCGCAGCCAAGGATTTTCCAGGCTGAATGCGGTGTGATTGGGTACGATGTCGAGAATGATGCCAAGTCCACTAGCGTGTGCGGCATTTGCTAGGTCTTGGAAGCCGTCACGGCCACCTAGAGTTGCCTCGATCACGGTGGGGTTGATGACATCATAGCCGTGAGTGGAGCCAGCGTTGGCCGCAAATATGGGCGACAGGTAAAGGTGCGAAATACCCAGTTTGCAGAAGTAATCGAGCTGGCTCTGTATATCAGCAAAACGCGTGCCTCCGCGCATCTGGATGCGGTAGGTCGCGGTCGGGGCTGGGTCAATCATTGCAGACCGCCTATGGAAAAATGTTGAGGGCTAGGAGGCGGACTTTGAATACGGCCTGGCTGATCATGCGCCGTGGACAACGAGATGCCAAACGCGGCATCAGAGGTTCAACCACTCGCTTGCCGTTTGAGCCAGTGCATGGTCAGCGTCTCCTCTTCGTCGAGCCCGGTTGGCGGCTGCTTTATGCGTCGGTTGCCCAATTCTCTCCTCAGCGTGTCCGCTGACCATGATGTGGGGATTTGCGGGTGAATATAGCACTTGCGGCAGATGGTGCGCGTGTTGCCCAGATGATTGGCCACCTGATCAATCAATGCGTTGGCGGTAATAGTCTGCTCGCGTTTCGTTTGCGGCAAAGGCGCCTTGCCAAAAAGGGATAGAGCCCGGGTGGTGCCACCCCACGTACGGAAATATTTGGCGGTGAAATCCCCGCCGATTACCTCCCGTATATAGGCATTGACGTCCTGAGACTGCACGGTATGTCGGTCGCCGTCCGGGTCGAGGTATTGAAACAGGTTCTGGCCTGGCAGGTCCTGTGTCCTGCGAACCAGCCGCGCCATGCGACGATCGATCAGGTCAATGTTCCAGCTTTTGCCGGCCTTGCCGCGAAAGACGAAGCGAAGCTTGTCGCCCTCAATATTGACGTGACGGTCCCGGAGGGTAGTGAGCCCAAAACTTTTATTGTCGCGGGAGTAGGCGGCATTTCCGATACGGATCATGGTGTGATCGAGTAGCCAGACCACTGAGGCGACGACGCGCTCCTGTGACAGGTTGCGACGGCGAAGATCGGTTTCCACCCTGGCTCTGAGGTCAGGAAGGGCGCGGGCAAACTCGGCCAGGCCGGCAAATTTGGCTTCATCTCGGACCTCGGTCCAGCGCGGGTGGTAGCGATATTGCTTGCGGCCACGCGCATCGTAACCTGTCGCCTGCAGGTGCCCTGATGGTTCCGGGCAAATCCAGACATTGGTCCATGCTGGCGGAATGCCTAACGCCTGGATGCGCTCAACAGTGCCCGGATCTGTGATGCTGTCGCCAGCCGCATCGCGGTACTGAAAGCCCTTGCCACGGCGACGGCGAGAGAAGCCATCACTCTCATCGGATGTATAGGCCAGTGACGCGATGGCGGCATGATCATGCGGTCTTGGCAGCAAATTGGTCGACGTGGATGAGATTGTCATCTGTGGGCCTGAGCAGCGTGAGCCACGACTTAATCCAGCAGGCGGGCTGAAGTTCCACCGGAGCAGGCTTGGGGCGATGACTTTACGGTGTTCGTCAGCGAACGGCGCTCAGAGCGTCGCCAATGGCGCGGCGCAGTTCAGCGATGCCGGTGTGGACATGGCGGCTTGGGTGAACGCGATTGGTGAGGAGAGACCATGCGCGCTGGTTCTCGAAATCGATCCATAGGCCCGTGCCAGTGAAGCCGGTGTGACCGATGGTTGCCGGGGACGTACGGTCGCCGCCGGACCAGCCGACATGCGCGCGCTCCCAGCCATGGGTGCGTGTGTCGGAAAGGGGCTGACGCATTAGACCCACGATCGGATGCTCGGTCTGAGCGCGACGGAGCCATTCCTGGGCCTGGTTCATGACCGCGGTGATGGGGCCGAACAGACCGGCATGTCCGCCTCCCTCAAGAGCCGCGCAGTTTTCGTCGTGAACTTCACCACACAGGATACGCTGTCGCCATGGGCAGTATTCAGTCGCGGCGGCGTGTTGCGGGTCGGCCGCAAAGGCAAAGCCCGGACCGGGGTCCTGGGCGCGTATCGGCTTGCCCTCTAGACGTTCAAGGGCGATGCCGAGCAGGATGAAATTGATATCTGAATATCCCGCAGCACCAGCAGGCCAATCACGCTGCAGGACGAAATGTCGAAGCAGCTGCGGTTCCAGACCATAGGTGTAGAGCGGAAACACACCGGGAAAGGCCGTCTGGTGCCCGAGACACTGGCGGAACGTGATCTGTCGTTGCCACGCATCGGGCACCTGTTGGTGCAGATCCGGAATGACAGATGTGAGGGGGGCATCAAGATCGATCCGGCCCGCGTGATGCAGGGCCAGAATGCGCGGTGTGGTAAAGAGTACCTTGGTCAGCGAGGCAAGGTCGAACCAGGTATCAAGCTGCATCTCCCGCTTGTCGGGCTTTAGTGCCGCCATGCCGGTTGCGCGCGCGGTGCAACCGAGTTTGAGATCGGTCACGCCTAGCACACCGCCGGGGATCCGGCCGTTATCGACGGCGCTCTCGAGCAGGGTGAAGGCGCTGTCGAACTGCTGTTGCAGTTCGCCGTCGCAGTGTTGAGGCTGTTTGGTGGCCATGGCGTGTTGACTGGTCAGCCAGCCAATTTGGGATGGGTTTCCCCGGCCGCGCGGCGTAGAAATCCGTCTGCTTCGAGCAGTGCGGATTCGGCCGCGGGGCGCTCCATGCCAGTCAACGCCATCAGGATCGCCAATTTTACATTGTACTCACTGAGCTCCAGGTAGTGCTCTGCCTGGTCGGGCGTGCAGCCAGTGGCCTCGACGAGAATTCGGGTAGCACGCGCGGCCAGCTTCTGATTGCTGACCGAAAGATCCACCATCAGGTTTTGGTAGGTCTTGCCCATGCGGATCATGCTTGCTGTCGTCAGCATGTTGAGGATGAGCTTTTGTGCCGTTCCGGATTTGAGACGCGTCGAGCCGGTGACGGCCTCGGGGCCGACGACCGGGGAAATGGCAATGTCAGCAAGCCGGGCAATGGCGGAGTCGGGGTTGCAGGACAGCGCCACCGTAGTGGCCCCTACCTGACTGGCATAGTTCAGCCCGCCGATGACGTATGGCGTGCGGCCGCTGACGGCGATGCCGACAACGACGTCCTTGTCGGTAAGATTGACGCGCTGCAAATCCTGGCGGCCTTCATCAGGGCTGTCTTCGGCGCCTTCAATAGGGAAGCGCAGGGCGCGGTCGCCACCTGCGATCAAGCCTACCACCATGCCCTGCGGCACGCCAAAAGTGGGCGGGCACTCCGATGCATCGAGTACACCCAACCGTCCGCTGGTGCCGGCCCCCATATAGATCAGACGACCGCCGGCCTTGAACGCCTCGACTATACGATCAACGGCTATGGCCGTTTCGGGCAGGACTTTTTCGACCGCGGCGGGTACGCCCCGATCCTGTGCGTTCATGGCATCGAGAATCTGCCGGCTCGACATCAGATCGATCTGCATGGTGTCGGAATTGCGCGATTCCGAGACAAGGTGTCCCAGTTCCGCAATGAGGGCGCTTTTTGCCATTTGTCATCACTCACTATTCGCGCAGATGCTAGAAGTGAGTATTCCATATGTCAACGAAACATGGAATAATATATTCCGAAATTATTCTGGTTGTTAGATGGGCGCTACGCCCATTGGGCCTGTCGGGCGGCAAATGAAGATGTTGCTGATGGATGGACGCAGCCAGGTGCGCTAAGTCGGGATTGAGCGTTGTGTTTGTGCCTGCTGTGAAGTCGTGGAGCCAGAAATGTCGATTCTGAAAATCCTTGCTGCCCAGCTCGAGGCCATGACACAGGCGGATCGGCAGATCGGGCAGTTCATCATTGATAATCCCGAGCGCATGCTGGGACTTTCTTCAGCAGAGTTGGCCAAGGCGACTGGGCGTAGCCAGTCCAGCGTCGTCAAGTTCAGCCAGAAGCTGGGTTATGGCGGTTATCAGCAGCTCAAGCTGGCGGTCAGCAAGGCCAAGGCGCAGGAGTGGCAGGCGCCCGCTGGTATCATTCACGGCACGATTGACGCCAGCGACAGCTATATGACGATCATGCAAAAGTTGATTGGCAGCAAGCTGCTGTCGATGCGCGAGACCTCGGCAGCCAACTGGGAGCAAACCATCGACCAGGCCCTTGATATTCTGGTTCAGGCCCGGCGTATCCAGCTTGCAGGTGTCGGCGCGTCCTCTCTGGTGGCGCGCGATTTCTCGTACAAATTGCTCAAGTTGGGACGGACGGTGCTGCTGGACAGCGACAATCATATCCAGATCGCCAATGTCTCGACGCTCAACACTTCGGATCTGCTGGTGGCGTTGTCCTATTCGGGCACCAGCATGGAAATCGTGAAGATCGCAGAATTGGCAAAGGCGCGGGGCGCGACCGTCATCTCCATTACCGGACTGCAGCCCAACCCCTTGCTCGATATTGCAGATATCAATCTCTATACCGTGGCTGATGAGGAGCGGGTTCGCTCGTCGGCGATCACATCGCGTGATGCCCAATTGATGCTGATTGATCTGCTGTTCATCCTGTTGCTGCGACGCCAGGAAGACTCACACGACTACATCCATCGCAGTGAAGCCGCCGTGACGGTCCTCAAGGCCTGACCCGACGGTTTAGGTGGGCTGTTTGCGCTTATGGCGTTGACGTTCGATTGTGATCATATATTCTTGACATGGCAAATTATTGGAATTTAGTATTCCAAAATTGGCGGCTCGCATTTGGGCGGTCAGTGTGGTGGCGTGCTGCGCGTCCCCCAATAATTCGGAGAAGGCATCTTGGCTCAACTATCGCTCCGCGGCATCAAGAAGCGCTTCAATGACACGGATGTGTTGCACGGCATTGATCTCGAGATCGGCGATCGCGAGTTCGTCGTGTTTGTGGGGCCCTCGGGGTGTGGCAAGTCGACCCTGTTGCGTCTGATTGCCGGGCTCGACCCGATTTCTGACGGCGAGTTCGTGCTCAATGGCCGGCAGATGAACGATGTGCATCCGTCCCAGCGGGGCATTGCCATGGTGTTCCAGTCCTATGCGCTTTATCCGCATATGGACGTGTATGAGAATATGGCCTTCGGCGCGCGCCTGATGGGACTGACCAAGGACGAGGTCGAGGCGCGGATTGCCGAGGCTGCGCGAATGTTGCGGCTCAACGAACTGCTCAAGCGTAAACCGCGCGAGCTTTCCGGCGGGCAACGACAGCGCGTTGCTATCGGCCGCGCCCTGGTGCGCAAGCCGGAAGTGTTTTTGCTTGATGAACCACTGAGCAATCTTGACGCCGCGCTGCGGTCTGAAGTGCGTCTGGAAATTGCCCGGCTGCACCGCCAGATTGGCGGCACGATGATCTATGTGACCCATGATCAGGTCGAGGCCATGACGCTGGCCGACCGGATCGTGGTGATGAATCTTGGCCGCATCGAACAGGTCGGCACGCCACGCGAGCTCTATGAGACGCCGGCAAATGTGTTTGTCGCCAGCTTTATTGGTTCTCCAAAGATGTCGCTGGTCGATGTGCAGCGCACAGGCAATCAGTTGGTGATTGATGGCGGCGAGAGCCTGAGCGTCGACGAACTGCCCGCAGGCGGCGATGGTCCGCTCAAAATCGGGGTGCGACCCGACGCCTGGCAATTGAGCCGTGATCTGAGCAGCCCGGGCGTGTCGGCCAGCGTGGTCTATACCGAATATCTGGGTGAGAACGCTTTTGTTTACGTGCGGCTGCCCGAGGGCACGCTGGTCGGTGTGCGCACTGCCCCCAACGATATTTATGAGCCCGATGTTGCCGTTCGTCTGAACTGCGAGGGCGCCGCGATACATTACTTTTCCGCCGAGGATGGCCGACGGTTACCCGTCTAAGACGCGGGCATGATCATCCGAACAACCAATACGAAACAGGAGAGGACTAGCACAATGCGAGCAAATACCATGCGCATCGGCCTGGCTCTGGCAGCTGCGGTTATCGCCAGCCCAAGTCTGGCCCAGGATCTGACGTTCTGGAGCTGGCGGCAGGAGGACAAGGCTCAGTACGAGAGCTTTATCGATACTTTCGAAGCGGCCAACCCAGGTATCACGGTCAATTTCGAGACCTTCGAAGCTACCAATTACAACACCATTCTGGCGACAGCTCTGGCTGGTGGTACTGGCCCCGACCTGATGATGGTTCGCGCCTATGGCGGTTTGGAAAACGTTGCAACGTCGGGCTACCTTGAGGCACTGACCACCGACGCCATTCCAGCGCTGGCCGATTTCCCTGAAGCAGCGCTGGCCGCGGAATCGGTGCGTGCCGATGGCAAGCTTTACGCTGTGCCATTTGCGTCCCAGACCATGCTGGTTGTGTACAACAAGCAGATCTTCGCTGATCTTGGCTTGTCTGAACCTCAGACCTGGGACGAGATGATGGCCGCCGCTGAGGCCGTCAAAGACGCCGGCATGTTCGCCTTTGCCAATGGCACAGCAACCGCCTGGCAGAATGAAACCATCGTTTCGGCGCTGACGTCTTCAATCATCGGCAAGGATTTCTATGAGGACCTGGCTGCCGGCAATGCCGACTTCACCGATGCACGCTATGTCGAAGCACTGACCAAGCTCAAGGAAGTCAGCGCGTACTTCCCGGACGGTTTTGTCGGTCTGGATTATGCATCAAGCCAGCAGCTGTTCAGCTCGGGCATGGCGGCGATGTTTGCCGGTGGGTCGTTCGAGCTTGCCAACTTCATGGGTCAGAACCCCGATCTGGATCTTGGCGTGTTCGCAGCGCCCGGTCTGTCGGCTGACGATGAAAAGCTGGTTGGCGTCTTCTATGATGGTGGCTACGCTGCCAATGCTGCTGGCGAAAACAAGGAAGCTTCGATGAAGTTCCTGAACTTCCTCGCGAGCCAGGAATTCGGGCAGGCTTTCGCCAATTCGCTCAACAACATTTCGCCTATCCCCAATGTCAGCTTCGACAATGCCCTGCTGCAGGAAGTTGCCGACCTCAACAAGTCGTCGATCCCCTACATCATGCTGGTGCATTTCCGCTTCGGTGAGCCTTCCGGTTCCGTGCTGCTGCAGTCGGAAGTGCAGAAGCTGATGGCTGATCAGGTCACGCCTGAAGAGATCGGCGTTGCACTGACCGAAGGTCTGGCGACCTGGTACGAACCGTTCCAGAAGTAAGTCTGGTTTTTCACAACTCGCCCTCTCCCCGCGTGGGGGAGGGCATATGCCCTCACTGGAGCTGCAGCGAATATGCCCAAACTGCGCATGACCGGACGTGGACTGTGGATCACGGCGTTGATCGTCCCGCCAATGGCGTTCGTCGCGCTGTTCGTTGTTTATCCAATTGTGTCGGCCTTCACCTTTGCCTTTTTTGACTGGCAGGGCCTGTTGCGCGGCGAGTTTGTCGGGCTGGCCAATTTCCACCAGGTCCTGTTCGTCGAGCCTTATGCCAGCTGGACCCGCAACGCATTCGCGCACAATATTCAGGTGTTTATTGCCCTGATGGTGCTGCAGAACGGGCTGGGATTCTTTCTCGCCTATGCGCTGTGGCGCGAGCTGCCCGGCGCCCGTTTTCACCGCGTCGCAGTTTTCCTGCCGGTAGTGCTGTCGACCATCATCGTCGGCTATCTGTTCAAGCTGTTCATGCACCCGCTTTTCGGGGTGTTCAACATTACGCTGCGCGGGGTCGGGCTGCCGGAACTGGCGCAGCCCTGGCTGGGTCAGGAATCCACGGCGCTATGGGGACTGATCATTGCCAATGCCTGGCACATGCTCGGCTTTCCCACGCTGGTATTCCTGGCTGGCATGCAGCGCATTCCCACCGAAATGCTCGATGCCGTGCGCATGGAGACGCGCAGCGAATGGGTCAAGATCACCAAGATCGTCTGGCCGCTGGTGGCGCCGAGTGCCACGGTGGTGTTCGTGCTGCTGTTTGTGGGCGCTTTCAACTGGTTCGAGCTCCCCTACATCATGGCCGGGCTGGATGGTTCGCCCTATGGCTCGACTGACGTGCTGGGGCTGTATTTCTACCGCACGGCGTTCGGCAATGTGTCGTCCGGCCAACAGGACTTCGGCCTGGGTAGTGCGCTTGCCGTGCTGATCTTCATCTTCATCGCCGCTGTTGCCAGTGTGGTCACCGTCCGACTGCGTGCCCGGGAGATCCAGCTATGAGCGTGGCAGCCACCAATTATCAGGACCGCAAGGGCATTCTGGGGATGTTGGGCCGCGACGGCCTGATCCAGATCATTCTTGTGGCCAACACGTTCATCATGCTGGTGCCGATCCTGATCATGGTGTTCTCGGCCTTCAAATCGACGCCGGAGATATTCAAGTCACCATTCAGCGTGCCGGATTTCGGCAATCTGGTGAATTTCATCAAGATTTGGACGCAGACCAATTTCCTGCGCTATCTGTTCAACTCATTCGTGGTGACTGGTGCCTCGATGGCGTTGATCCTGACGCTGGGCACAATGGCCGCCTATGCGCTGGCTCGCTACCGGTTCTGGGGCGCTGGCTTCATACTGATGTTCTTTATTGCCGGGCTGACATTACCACTCAAACTGGCCATCATCCCGCTGTTCATGTTGATGCGCGATCTGGGTATTCTGAACAACCAGTTGTCGCTGATCTTCGTCTATACGGCGATGGGTCTGCCATCGACCGTGTTCATCATGACCGGCTTTATCCGCACGCTGCCCAATGAACTTGAAGATGCGGCGCGAATGGATGGGGCGAGCGAAGCGCGTATCATGTGGTCGATCATGCTGCCGCTGGTTCGGCCCGCGATGGTGATTGCCGGCATCCAGAATGTGGTGCCGATCTGGAACGACTTTTTCTTCCCGCTGGTGTTTATCCAGAACGATGCGCTCAAGACGTTGCCACAGGGTCTGACGACGTTCATGGGCGAGTACACCACCGACTGGGGTGTGTTGTTTGCTGGGCTGACGCTCTCAGCAGCACCGATCATCCTGATCTATATTGTGCTTTCCAAGCAGTTCATTTCTGGCATGACTTCCGGCGCCATCAAATGACAATCAGCCTGCCTCGCGGGTTGATCGTCTCCTGCCAGGCGCGGGCCGACAACCCCCTGCATGGTCCTGCCTTCATGGGGGCGATGGCTCTGGCTGCGCGCGATGGCGGCGCCGTGGCTATCCGCGCGAACGGACCGGACGACATCGCCGCGGTCAAGGCGGCGGGCCTGCCCGTAATCGGCATTCACAAAATCTTCTCGGATGAATACCCGGTTTACATCACGCCCAGCTTTGCTGCTGCCGAGGCCGTGGTGGCTGCTGGCGCAGATATTGTCGGGCTCGATTGCACCACACGGCCGCGCGATGGTGTGCCGGCACTGGCACTGATCCGCCGCATCCGACAAGAACTGGCGGTTCCAGTGTTCGCTGACGTGTCCAATCTGGAAGAGGCGCGAGCGGCTACCGATTGCGGCGCTACCTATATTGCGACCACGCTGTCGGGCTATACTGCGGCAACCCAATCAGCAAATCAGGAGCCTGATCTGGCCCTCGTTGAAGCCCTTGCGACCCGCTTGCCGATACCGGTTATTGCCGAGGGGCGCTACAACACGCCAGCGCTGGTGCGGCACGCATTTGAAGCAGGAGCCCACGCCGTAGTGGTAGGGACCATGATCACCAATCCGCGTGAAATAACCCGCCAGTTCGTCGCCGCCGGTGTGCCGGCGTGAGCCGATTGGTGCATCTGGGTATTGACGTTGGCGGTACTGCCAGCCGCTGGGTGGCCTGTGACCAGGACGGCGCGATCATTGCGCGGGGGCAGGCAAATGGTGCTACCGGGCACTTGTTCAGTCCGACGGAGCGGGAGCGACTTACTCGTGCCTTTTCCACGATTGCCGGGGCGCTCGTTGCGCAGGGGCTCGCGGCTGAATTCGTAACTGTTGGCCTGACGGGGTACGGGGCGGCAGTGTTTGGGCAGATGACCCAATTGGTGACTGACAGCTTTGGCGTTAGTAGCCAGCATAGCCTCATCGCCGATGACATGACGTTGACCTATGCCGGGATATTCGCGCCCGGTGAGGGGCATTTGGTATCCGCAGGGACCGGCTCGATTGGCCTTCATATCGGTGCTGATGGGCGTTACGTGCGCGTGGGCGGACGCGGCATACTGATTGATGATGCGGGGTCGGGCAGCTGGATTGCGCTCCGCGCCCTGGACCAGCTCTATCGGTGTCTTGATCACACTGGCTCGTTTGCCGATATGTCGGTACTGGCCAATGCGGTCTTTGCCATTATCGGTTCAGACGACTGGCATGCGGTGCGCCAGTTTGTTTATGGCAATGATCGGGGGGTGATCGGCACGCTGGCGGTGGCCGTTGGCAAAGCGGCCGAGCAGGGCGATGACGCGGCGCTGAGTATTTTGAGTGACGCCGGGTCAGAGCTAGCGCAGTTGGCACATGCGCTGATTGCTCGCGCGCAGAAGTGCCCGATCGCACTGGTCGGGGGCGTACTCACGCTGCATCCCAGCATCGGCGAACAGGTGGCGCGCGCGCTAGTCGGGTTTGAGGTCCGACAGGTCAGTGCGGATGCGGCTCTTTCGGCTGCAAGACTGCCTCTTGAAGAGCAGGGGATGTGGGCGCAGGTGCTGGCGGCTAAATCGGCCTTGGGATGACGGCGTGATCTGAACTTCGGTCTGTACTGCGGATCTCAAAGCCTGCGGCCCGCACGCCGGGCGCGGGCCGTCGAGCGAATTCAAGGAACCTGATGGCAGACTATTGCCACCCCCCTTGTTGTCAGCTCAGCCAGAGTTGGAACAGCAAACCCGACAGCAATGAGCCGGACAGGGCAAAGGCCACGTAGAGCGCAAATACCGGACGACGGGCGAGGGCCCAGACCGCTATGGCTGCGGGAAGCGAGGTAATGCCGCCAGCGACGAGAAAGGCCAAGCCGGCGCCGGGCGCCATGCCCTGCTCAATCAAGCCCGACACCAGCGGCAAGGCTGCATACCCATTCAGGTAGGCCGGCACTCCGACCAAGGTCGCGATAGCAATCGATCCAATGCCATTGCTGCCAACGGTAGTGATGATCCACTCAGCGGGGACGAAGGCGACCATCAGGCTCTCAAGGACGAAGGCCAGTGCGAGCCACTTGAACAGGAACAGGGCAGTCTTAAGTGCTTCACGCCCAAATTTCTGGCGACGCGCCGGGTCGCGCCAGAACGCCCAAGCCACAGGTTTAGGGGTGCGCACGGAAGATGCGCCGCAACCACCGTTGCCCACTCCCTCGCGCAAAGGGTTGGCGAGAGCACCGCTGTGCGTGAGCGTCAGCGTTGCGTAGCCACCGAGCAGGCCGATGCCAATTGCCGAGAGGGTCTTGGCAATCGCGAACTCCCAGCCGAGCACGCCCGCGGTCAAAGCGAACATTGCGGGATCTATCACAGGTGAGGCGAGCCAGAACGCCATAACCGCGGAGAGCGGCACGCCCATGGCCAGCAGGGCTGCAATCAGGGGAATGACCCCACAGGAGCAGAATGGTGACAGGCCACCAAAGGCTGCTGCCACTGCGATCATCAAAATAGGTGAGCCGGTGAAAGCTCGTGCGATGAGATTATCGGCACCGCTGGCGCCCGCATACGCCGCCAAGGCAATGGAGGCGATCAAGTACGGTGCTGTTTGGACAAGCGCGTCGACCGTGAACTGCAGGCTCTCCAGCCCCTGAGTCGGGTCAAGCACCGCTGTCATTGCAAGGATGAGTGCCGTGGCGAGCCACACGCGCTGCTGAGACCAGAGATTGGCGAGCATGCTACTGCCTGAGCCAAGAGGGATATCAGTCATGATTATGTACCTAGTTTAATGGTTATATTTAGACAAAAAAAGCGGTTGGGGACCGTCAGGCGACGTCGACTTTGCGGATCGCCACGCCATGGCAGCACTCATCGGTCAGAAACCCGAGCGTGCGGGTCATCGCGTCGAAATTGACAGTATTGATGATCTCGCGACCGCGGCGCTCCTGATTAACCAGGCCGGCGGTGACCAAGGCACGCAGATGGTGCGCAAGGGTAGAGAGTGGCAGGCTGGTGTGAAGGGCAATGTCGCCGACGATCAAACCGTCATTGCCTGCCCGGACCAAGAGGCGGAAGACGTCCAGTCGGGCAGGGTGGCCAAGCGCGGCCAAAGCGCGAGCGGTGTTTTCTGTGCGTGGATCAGCTTTCAACATGAGAGAAAACATAACCGTATTTCTGGTTATGTCAATTTGTTTCGCTAATGACACCGCGTCTGCCTAACGTGTCTGGGCAATGCCTTGAAGCTGACCGGCGAATTCGCGGTCGATCAGTTGTTCGAGAGGCTCGGGCCGGTGCATCAAAAAGCCCTGTCCAAAGCGAACGCCCATTTCGCTGAGAATGTTCAGGTCCTGGGGGCTCTCGATCTTCTCGGCGACGACATCGTAGCCCATGTTGTGGGCAATCGTGCTGATGGCCGCAACGATCTCGCGGTCAAATTGCTGGGTTGTCAGATTCTGGATGAACGAACCATCGATCTTGATGGTATCGACTGGAAAGCGGCGCAGATATTCGAAAGAACTCAGGCCCGTGCCGAAGTCGTCGAGACTGACGCGGCAGCCACTGGCACGAGCGGCGCGAACAAAGCGCTCTGCAGCTTCAAAATTGGTGAAAGCCGCCGTTTCGGTAATTTCGAAGACGACATTGCCGCGATAGACGCCGTGGTCCGAAATCACCTGATCAATGGTTTCCCACAACGCAGGGTCGCTCAGGGTTTGAGCCGACAGATTGAAGGCCAGCGACAGTCCGCCTCGGAATTGCATGGTGTGACCGTGGCGCTGGAGCGCGGTCTGGATAATCCAGCGATCCAGTGGTGCAGCCATGCCGAAGCGCTCGGCGGCCGGAATGAATTCAGCGGGACTGATCATCTGACCAGATCTGGTGCGCATGCGGGCGAGGACTTCAACATGCCCTGAGCAGACCCATGGGTCGCGAATGAAACGGAGTTCCTGGCCGTAGAGCTGAAGACGACCTTCAGCGCGGGCGTCGGCGATGTCGGCGACGATGCGTGCAGCGGTAAGGCCGGAGGTCGCCGTCTCCCCCAAGCGAGAGAAGAAGGCGTATTGATTGCGCCCTGACGATTTGGCCCGATAGCAGGCGTCATCAGCAAATGCCAAGGCGTCGGCGGGTGCGGTTTGGCTATCGTGGATGAGTGCGACGCCAATGCTGGCGCCCAGATTACGATGGGCGGTTGATATGCCCAAATCGGCGTTCTGGATCGTGCGAAGCAGGTTAGCAGCGATCGCGTCAGCGGCGTCGAAATCACCGGTGTCGAGAATGATAGCGAACTCGTCACCGCCGAGGCGTGCGACAATTGTGTCTTGGGGCAAGCCGTCGCGCAGTGCTGCGCCGATGGTCTGGAGTGCCATGTCGCCGGCGGCGTGTCCGGCGAAGTCATTGAGCCCCTTGAAGTAGTCCAGATCGATATAGATCACGGTGATGGGCTGGACATCTGCCTGCGCGATGTGTTCGCGCAGCTTTGCGTCGAAGGCGGAGCGATTGAGCAGCCCGGTCAGGGCGTCATGATTGGCTGCAAAGGACAGCGCTTTCTGCTGTTTTTGCTGCTCGGTGACGTCCTGAAAGGTATAGACACTACCCAGATGTGTGCCATCGGCGGCGCGGATGGCGCTTGCCGTCCAGCGCACCGAGAAATCGTCGAGATCCGCTCTGACGACATCGGCCGTCTGCGTGCCGGTCTGGGTGCCAAAGACAGCGGAGAGCGGCACCTGGGTCTGGGTAATACGTACCTGCGACAGGCTCAGGCCGATCAACTGGCTCTGTGGGCGGCCAATAAGCCTGGCGGCAGCCGGGTTGACGAAGGTAATGACGCCGCCGGTGTCAGTGCTAAGGACTGCGTCGCTGATCGAACTCAGGGTGACCCTCAGCTTTTCCTTTTCCATATTGAGCGCGTCGGCGGCCCATACTTCTTCGGATACGTCACGAATTGTGCCTAGGATCGAGCCTGGGGTACCGGGATCTGGCACAAAGATGGTGCGCGTTTCCATGTGCCGGATCGAGCCGTCCTTGAGAACGATGCGGTAGCGGATGGCAGATGGGGTATCACCCTCAGGCTTGAGCGCATGTGCTGCTTCGGCGTTTTCCTTGTCCTCAGGGTGCAAAAATGAGTGCCAGATTTTGGCCTCAAGTGGTGCTGGCAATGCAGGCATGCCGAACATCTGGCGTGTGCGGTCGTCCCAATGGCTGACGCCCGATGCCAAGTCATAAGACCACATGCCAGTGACACTGGCTTCGAGCACCAGATCATAGCTGCGATTGACCTGCTCAAGGGCGCGTTCGACATTTTTGAGAGAAGAGATATCGGTCTGAACACCGACCATGCGGGTCGGTTCACCGGCGGCGTTGCGCTCAATGATACCGCCACGGTCGAGGACCCAGACCCAATGACCCCGCTTGTGCCTCAGGCGCAGTTCGGTCTCGATGGCGTCGGTTTCGCCGGCCAGATGACGGTTGCCGCTTTCCAGAGCCCGGTCGCGGTCATCGGGATGCGTAATGCGCAGCCACAACTCGCTGTCCTGTTCGAGGTCACCCCGTGCGTAGCCGAGCATTTCGAACCAGGTGTCGGAATAGGTGCACTCGCCTGTCACCAAATTCCAGTCCCACACACCCAGCCGCGCGCGGTGGAGGGCGTGCTCCCAAATGTGTTGTCCGGCGGTAAGCGTGGATTCAGAGGCGGGCATAGGGGGTAGTCCGACGTCGGTAGTTCGGATCACTGTAACTTCCGGGGCAGAAGAGATTGTTAACGGATGGAACCCAATCCGCCTTTGCTGCGTTTCGAAATTAGAGGTTGTGGGGCAATCCAAAAAGCAATGGTCGGTGCTGACGTGATGATGGTGACGTCAGGGAACCGGCTGTTGGCCCGGTAAGCTGGCGTCAACGGCGGGTATCGAGCTCAGGTCCTCGTGCTGCGAAAGCGGGGCGGATCGCTTCAAGGACGATTGTGGCTCTGACCCGAAATGTGGTTAGGTCGCCGCCAGTGTGAGGGACGAGTTGATTACTGCATTGGATCGTAGTGGTTCCAGGCTTGGATTGCATCGCGCTGCAACAGCCATGGTTGTGGCGTTGGTTGCATTCATTGCAATCGGCTCAGGGTATCTTTTCTGGAAAACCTATAGCGACGCGGAAGCCCGTATTCGCAGCCAGACGGAGTCTGGGGCGCAGGTGGTGGCTGCCAATATCGGTTGGGCTCTGGAGACGGCCCATCAATTGCTGCGCCGCGTCGACGACTCGCTGGGAGACGACATTCGCGTTCCGCTGCCGGAGGCCGCGAGCAAGCTTACGGAAGCCACCGTCGCATTGCCGGGTGAGGTGAAGGTCTATGTGGTTGACGTCGATGGCGCCACGCCACTGACAACCGATCCCGATTTCAAGCCGATCGATGTGCGGGATCGCGAGTATTTCTCGGCAGTAGCAAACGGGGCGCCTTGGCACACCTCCTCGCTGATGGTCAGCCGCCTCAATGGACAACAGATATTTACGGTCAGCAAACGCATCGAGCGCAACGGCGTGTTCGCGGGCGCGGCCATTTTATCGTTCAGCTCAGACCTGATGCAGGCAGTGTGGGACTCGCTCGATATTGATGATCGTTCAACGGTGGCATTGTTCCGCGATGACGGTCAGTTGGTATCGCGTTATCCGCTGGCTGATGGGCCGCTTGATCTGCGCGCCCATGTCCTTTTCACGGAGTATCTCGAAGAAGCGCCATCGGGCACTTACGAAAACATTTCGGCCATAGACGGCCAGCACCGCGTGGTTGGCTATCGCCGCATTGGCAGCACCAATCTGGTAGCGCTGGCATCGATCAGCCGCGACGCGGCATTCTCAGCGCTGAACAGGGCGACGTTTTCACTTTTGGCGCTCGCTATTCCCGCTGGGCTAGGGCTGCTGTTCGCCGGCTTCTGGGTGTATCGACTACTGCAGCGTGACCGCCAGCAGTTGGAAATCGAAGCGGAGTTCCAAAGCGTTGCTGAGGCAATGCCGAACCATGTCTGGACGGCCAAGCCAAATGGTGAGCTCGACTGGTTCAATTCGGGAATCTACAGCTTTAGCGGTTTAAAATATGACGATCTGGTGGGTAGTGGCTGGGTGCAAATCGTGCACCCTGACGATCTGCCCAGCGTCGCCCGGAACTGGCAGAAGGCGCTGGACGCTGGTGTACTCTATGAGTCCGAGTTCCGTATTCGGGAGGCTAGTGGCCGATACCTCTGGTATCTCGTCCGCGCCGTCCCGCTCCGCAACAGCAAGGGGCAGGTGGAGCGCTGGATTGGCACCAATACAGATATCAATGCTCAAAAGACCTCGACACAAGCTCTGGCCGAAAGCGAGACACGGCTGCGACTGGCGATTGACGCTGGACAGATGGCGGTTTGGGACCTTGATACGGAATCCGGCGTCATCACACCTTCAGCTGCATTGAACCAGCTCTATGGCTTTGCCGAAGACGCAATGCCGAGCACCGAGGAATACCTGTCGCGCTATGCGCCGGGTGAGCGCGAGCGCGTGGCTCAGGCGGCGGCAGACGCCAAGGACAATGGCGAAAACGAGCTGGAAGTGGAGGTGCGACACCTCTGGCCTGACGGTACGGAAAAATGGCTGTTGATCCGCGCTCAACTGAGCCTGCCCGATGACGACAAGCGGATTGTTGGGGTGGTCATCGACATTACCGAACGTCGCTCGGTTGAGGAGGCGCTGATGCGCAGCGAGCGGCGCTTCCGCCTCTCGCAGCAGGCGGCAGGGATTGCCTCTTTGGAGTTGGACATACCCACCGGGATGGTTCTGGGCTCGGATCGCTTCTGGGAGATCTGGGGGCTCGAACGTCGTGAAAGCATCCATATCAGTGCGCTTGAAGCTATCGTGGTTCCCGAGCACAGCGATGTTCGATCGACGGAAGATACGCGTCAGTCCGGCACTGCCCAACCCAATGTCGAGTACCGTATAAAACGCCCCGATACAGGCGAGATTCGTTGGTTGTCGCGCCATATCGAGTTTGTCCACGACGGCATGGGCAAGCCGATCAAGATGTACGGCATCATGCAGGACATCACCGATGAAAAGGAGGCTCAGGCTCGCCAGCAGATGCTGACGCACGAGCTTGAGCACCGTATCAAGAATATTCTCGCAATGGTGTCTGCCATTGCATCACGCACACTGCGCAATACAGACCTGGAGACGGCGCGTGTGTCATTTACCGAGCGGCTGCAGGCGCTGGCCACTGCACACGACATTCTGACAAGCACCAAGTGGACGACGGCGTCGATTGGTGACGTCGTGAATGCCACCATCGTTCCTCTGCCGGGCGAGCAAATCCAAGCGAGCGGCCCGTCGGTCATGTTGCAGCCCAAGGCGGCTCTCTCGTTGGCGCTCGCCATTAACGAACTCGGTACAAATGCATTGAAATATGGGGCGCTTTCGGTGCCTCATGGACAGGTGAATATCCAGTGGAGCGTTCAGAACCTCAATGGCCAAAAAATGCTGACATGGCGTTGGGCCGAGAGCGGTGGACCAGCTGTGGAAGAACCAACGCGGAACGGATTCGGATCTTTCCTCGTTACACGCGTATTGGGTGGTGACTTTGGTGGTACGGCCACCTTGGGTTACCTGCCCGCAGGGGTAGTTTGCGAACTGACAGCGCCCCTGGATAACGGCCAAGTGGCAGGAATGCACCAATGACAAAAATGTCCGGCGGCGTTGTGCTCGTTGTAGAAGACGAAGCCCTTCTCTTGTTCTCGATTGCCGATGAGTTACGGGATCTGGGTTTTGATGTCCTTGAGGCACGTAATGCAGATGAGGCTCTGTCGCGCCTGGAAGCGCACGACGAGATTGCCGCGGTTTTCACTGACATTGATATGCCAGGTTCAATGGACGGCCTTCAACTGACCGCCCTGATCGATACGCGCTGGCCATTGATGAAGGTTGTCGTCACTTCGGGCAAGAAGCTGCCAGACAGCTCTGCGATGCCGGAGCGCGCGCAGTTCTTGTCCAAGCCTTATGCTATTGAGGACGTGGCACGGGCCATCGCCTGAAGTTCACCAGCAGCTAGTGCTGGAAGACGACCAGTCCTGCTGCGGTAGCCATCATCGCGCCGGCCGTCTTGTTGAGACGGCCCAAGGCACGCTCACTGCGGAACATCTCACGCGCTGCCGAAGCGAGCCAGGCGTACCCACAGCCGATCAACAGCAGCACAATCACGACAATGGCGGTCAGTTCCCCGAACGCAACAGGGTTCATCTGGTCAAGCGGTATCACTGTGGGCAGGATTGCCAAGTAGAACACAATGGTCTTGGGGTTACCCATTGTCAGCGAAAAGCCGGCCAGAAAGGTCTTGAGCCAAGCCTCGTTCTTGGGCTTCATCTGCTCGGCGCCGGGGCGAGCAGTCCAGAATTTATAGGCAATATAGAGCAGGTATGCCGCACCGGCCCAGCGGATCAGCACGAAGACCGGGCCAAACAGCGTGGCGATGGTTGCCAAACCGAAGACAGCAAAGACGAAATAGACCAGGTCACCTGCCAGGATGCCCAACACCATTGGGAATGCGCCCTTGAACCCGCCACCGAGTGCGCGGGCCACCACAGCGGCGACGCCCGGGCCTGGAACCAGCACCGCGATGGCATAGGCGATTGTGAAGGTCAGAAGGGTGAAGGGTTCCATGGTGTCCGCCGTGAATTTGTGGCGCACACTAGCGGTTCGCCTAGAGCCGGGCAATCTGCCTCAAGGCAGCCGTGCAAGCCGGTCGAACAGAAGCGCATAAAAGCCATCGGCGTCGCCGTTGCGGATAAAGTTCACATTCCTGTCACGGTGGGTGACATGCCAATAGTCGACAACGGTCATACCCATGGTCAGTTCGCTGGCGACCTCGATCTCGACATTGCATTGGCGGCCGGAAAACAGTTCCGGGCAAAGCAGCCAGGCAATGACCGTAGGGTCATGCAAGGGCGCGCCCGTCCAGCCATATTTGGCCAGATCGAAAGTCTCCGAGAAAGTGAGCATAGCGTGGGCCGCCTTGGCGCTGTCGTTTCCGATGGCGAGCATAGCGGCCAGCCGATCTGGCGTTGACTGGATCTGGTGAGTGACGTCGAGGGGCAGCATGGTAATGGGCGCGCCGCAACGCAGCACAATGTCCGCGGCTTCCGGGTCGACATAGATGTTGAATTCGGCGGCTGGGGTGATGTTGCCAACCTCGAAGTAGGCGCCACCCATCATGACGATCTCGGCGATGCGCTCGGCAATCGCGGGCTGCTTTATCAGGGCCATTGCAATATTGGTGAGTGGCCCAAGCGTGCACAGGGTAATGGTTCCCGGTTCAGCAGCCATCAGGGTGTCGATTATGTAGTCCACCCCGTGCTGCTCCTGCAGCGGCACGGTGGGTTCGGGCAAGTCGGGGCCGTCGAGGCCAGTAACTCCATGGACATGCTCTGCGGTCACGAGTGCGCGCCGAATTGGGCGGGAGCAGCCAGCGTAGACCGGAATATCGGTGCGACCGGCGAGCGCAACAATCTTGCGCGCGTTGTTGGCATTGTGGTGCAGCCCCACATTGCCCGCGACGGCGACAATACCGAGAACGTCCAGTTCCTCTGGAGATGCCAGCGTCAGGAGGATGGCGACGGCATCGTCCTGGCCGGGATCGGTGTCGATGATGATTTTACGTGACATGGAGAACCTAAAGCAGTGCGGGATCGGTCGATCGCGTGCGAGTCGATTGAATTTGGGGGACACTAACGACTTGGCTCAGTGCGGTCGACAGCGCTGATGTTGGCGGCAACGGAACATTTGTCGCAGCGTGGCGTTGAAGAGCGTTGAGGCTTTGAACCACGGACATAAAATGGCACGCAGTGCGCGGCGACCGGCGTCGGACGAGATGAGCGAAAGCCAGTTTGAGCGGATTATGGGCAATGCGGCCCGAGTCTCGCTGGTCCTCATTGGCTTTCTGGCGCTGCTATTTGCGCTCAAGGCGGGACAAGTTTTTCTTGCTCCCATCACCCTCGCCATTGTAGTTGGCTTGATGTTCGGTCCAGTGGCTGACCGGGTCGAGCAATTCGGCGTCCCTCCCGCCATTTCTGCCGCCATCGTCGTACTCATGCTGCTCAGCGTGATCGCCGCCGGCACTTTCCTGTTTGCCGTTCCGTTGTCGGAATGGGTCGCGCGGGCGCCGATGATCTGGAACAAGCTGCAATTGCAGCTCGACAATCTGCAGGGGCCTCTTGAAACGCTGGGCAATATCCAGGAGCAGATTTCCTCGGTCTTCGCCAGTGACAAGGCCATGGCTGTGACTGTTGAAGATGGTGGTGAGATGATCGGGATGGCGCTGATTGCGCCAGCCATTCTGGCTCAGGTGCTGATCTTTCTAGCCAGCCTCTACTTTTTTGTAGCAACCCGCGACCATGTGCGCATTTCGGTACTTTCATTGTGCGTGAGCCGGCGGATGCGCTGGCGGACTGCTCATGTGTTCCGTGATGTGGAAGCCAAGGTTAGCCGCTTCCTGTTGTCGATCACCTTCATCAACTTCTGCGTCGGTTGTGCCGTATCGCTGGCCATGTGGGCCATTGGCATGCCCTCACCCATTCTCTGGGGGGCGATGGCGGCAGTGCTCAACTACATACCCTATGTCGGGCAGGGCGTGATGGTGTTGGTCCTGCTCTCCGTGGGATTGGGTACCCAGACGAGCCTTGAAGGCATTTTGCTGCCCGTCGGCTGTTATGTTGCCATCAACTTTGTTGAAGGACAGATTGTTACACCGCACTTTATTGGTCGGACGATGACACTGAACCCGTTCATCATTTTCCTTTCTATTACTTTCTGGTTGTGGGCATGGGGACCGGTAGGCGGGCTGGTCGCTGTCCCTACGCTGTTGATCGCGACCTCCATGCTCCATCACTTGCTGCCCAGCAAACCCATGGTACCGAGCAAACCAATCGGGCGTTCCGCCAATATGTCGGAACGGCAGCGTTTGTTGGCCAATACGGCACAAGCCATTCGCGAACAGGCAGACGAGGCAAAGGCAGAAGAGAAAAACGAAAAGCGCAAGAACGAACGCTTCGAGCCACCCGAAGGGACAGCGCCCAGTGGCTTAGAGACGCCAGCGTAAGTCTGCCCTGCACCCTCCATGCTTGACGTGACCGCTGCGCTGTGGCGGAACAGTCCGCAGTGGACGGGCGGGAGAGATTATCGTGGCGGCTGAAGAGATTGGACACGCAGCGGCAGCTCATGGCGTCGATCTGATCCCCGTGGTTGCGCTATTGGGCGCGGCGGTGATTGCCGTGCCGCTGTTCAAGCGGCTGGGTCTGGGCTCGGTGCTGGGCTATTTGGCAGCGGGTCTGATGCTGGGCCCCTCTGGCTTCGGGCTGATCAGCGATCCGGAATCAGTGCTCACCATCGCCGAACTGGGCGTGGTCATGTTCCTGTTCATTATCGGTCTGGAAATGGAGCCCGCCAAGCTCTGGGCCCTGCGAAAACAGATCTTTGGTCTCGGCGTCTTGCAGGTTGCAATCAGTGGCGCTTTGCTCACGGGGGCCGGGGTATTGCTCGGCTTCGCGCCGATGGTGGCCTTCGTATTCGGCATGGGTTTTGTCCTCACATCAACGGCCATTGTGATGCAGGTATTGGGCGAGCGTGGAGAACTGGCCAGCCCCGGTGGGCAGCGCATGGTCTCGATTCTGCTGCTTGAAGACCTTGCCATCGTCCCGCTGCTCGCACTGGTTGCCTTGCTTGCCCCTACCTCGGGGGAAGAGGTGGGTGTGATCAGCCGCTTACTCACTGTCGCTGCACCCATTGGTGCTGTGCTGCTGCTCATTTTTGTCGGCCGTCGGATCATGAACCCGTTCTTTGGGGTCATGGCATCGAGCAAATTGCGCGAAGTGATGACGGCTGCGGCCCTGCTGGTGGTTCTGGGCGCCGCCCTGCTTTTCCAGGCGGTCGGCCTGTCGATGGCAATGGGAGCATTTCTGGCGGGTGTTCTGTTGTCAACATCGAGTTTTCGGCATCAGCTGGAGGCTGACGTCGAGCCGTTCCGAGGCATTTTACTGGGCTTGTTCTTTCTGGCGGTGGGCATGTCGCTGGATGTGGCCGTGGTGATGAGCAGCTGGCAGATCATCGCCCTGAGTGTTGTGGCCTACATGGTGATCAAGGGGGCGGCAATCTACGCGATTGCACGCCTATTGAAGTCCAGTCATGCCGAAGCGCTGGAGCGTGCCGTGTTGATGGGGCAGGGCGGTGAATTTGCTTTCGTGCTCTATACCACCGCCGCGGCTGCCGGCCTGATTGATGGGCCGACCAATGCGATTTTTACAGCGACGGTTATCATTTCCATGGTGCTGACCCCCTGTCTGATGATCGGGCTACGCTACGCGCTACCCAAGCCGGAGCAATCGATGGAGGGGGTTGAGACCGTCAATGGTCTGGCGGAACGTATTCTGGTGATCGGCTTCGGTCGATTTGGCCAGATTGCCAGTCAGACCCTGCTTGGGCAGGGGCACAATCTGTCGATCATCGATAACGACACAGACATGATCCGGGTCGCAGCCCAGTTCGGCTTCAAAGTCTATTATGGCGATGGCACGCGCCTTGATATCCTGCGTGCCTCCGGGGCGGCTAATGTCGACCTCGTGCTGATCTGTGTCGACGACAAATCGGCCGCCAACCAGATTGCCGCAATGTTCCGAGACGAGTTCCCCTTGGTCAAGGTGATGGCACGTGCCTATGACCGCGGTCATGCCATCGAGCTGGTGAAGCTCGGTGTCGACTATCAGCTGCGCGAATTGTTCGAATCTGCAGTTGTGTTTGGCGCGCAGGCCATCCGTGCGCTGGGTGCGAGCGAGGCCGATATCGAAACCGTGGTGCAGGGCGTGCGTGAGCGCGACGCGTTGCGGTTCAAGGCGCAATTGTTCGACAATGTCAGTGCCGTCGATGCAGCCCATGACCTGTTGTTGCGCAACGCCGCAGAACAGGCGCGTGAAGGTGGGATCGAGGTCGACGCCAATGCGGTGGAAGACACCGTCAACAAGATCACCCATCCTGCGCCTCCAGCATAGATGCCCCGCAGCGCGAAGGGGGTTTCGCCTGCTCAATTTAAGTGCAAGACTAAGTTGTCTGAGGGGATATCATCGTTATGAAATCTGGATTGCGACATGCCGCAACAGCCGATCGTTTACGACGCCCCTACGCCGGAACCACGTGCAACTTCCGTTGAAGCGATTCAATCGGAAATCCTTGAAAGACTGATCTATTCAGTCGGCAAGGATCCTATCGTTGCCCGGCCACATGACTGGCTTGCCGCAACGATTCTAACGGTGCGTGACCGCGTGATGGATCGCTGGATGGAGTCCTCTCGCGAGACGTGGCGGACCTCACACAAGCGCGTCTACTATCTCAGTCTCGAGTTTCTGATCGGCCGCCTGATGCGGGACGCGATGAGCAATGTCGGGTTGATGGAGCCTGTGCGCGACGCGCTCAGGAACCTCAACGTCGATCTGGGCGATCTGATTGATCTGGAGCCTGACGCAGCGCTGGGCAATGGCGGCCTTGGTCGGCTGGCGGCGTGTTTTCTGGAGTCGATGTCGACGGTCAAAATCCCGGCCTACGGTTATGGCATTCGCTATGTGCACGGGCTGTTCCGGCAGGAGATGAGCGAAGGCTGGCAGGTCGAGCTGCCCGAGGAATGGCTGGCGCACGGCAATCCGTGGGAATTCGAGCGACGCGAAAGTGCTTATGAAGTTGGGTTCGGCGGCTATGTGGAGCCCGTGACCGATCCTGACGGCACAGTGCGCCAGGAATGGCGGCCCAATGATCACTTGCTGGCAGTGGCGTTCGACACTCCGATTGTGGGCTGGCGCGGCGCCCGGGTGAATACGCTGCGGCTGTGGAGCGCGCAGCCTATCGATCCGATCCTGCTCGACAAGTTCAATTCTGGCGACCATATCGGCGCGCTTGAAGAAAGCGCCAAGGCTGAAGCCATTACCCGTGTGCTCTATCCGGCAGATTCGACAGCAGCTGGTCAGGAATTGCGACTGCGTCAGGAGTTCTTCTTCTCCTCGGCATCCCTGCAGGACATCGTGCGGCGGCACTTGCAGCAATATGGCGATCTGGGCTCGCTGGCCGACAAGGTCGCCATTCAGCTCAATGACACCCATCCGGCAATTTCCATTGCCGAACTGATGCGCATTCTGGTCGATGATAACGGCATGGAATGGGCCCCGGCATGGAAGTTGTGCCGCGGTACCTTCGGCTACACCAATCACACGCTTTTGCCTGAAGCGCTCGAAAGCTGGCCGGTAGCGTTGCTGGAGCGTCTGCTGCCGCGTCACATGCAGATTGTGTATCAGATCAATGCGGATGTGCTGGCGGATGCGCGCGGCCGGGCCAAATTCACCGATGCCCAGGTCGCCAATGTGTCGCTGATCGACGAGGCCGGCGGCCGACGGGTGCGGATGGGGCAGTTGGCGTTTGTCGGCTCGCACTCGATTAACGGTGTGTCGGCGTTGCACACCGAGTTGATGAAGCAGACCGTGTTCTCGGACCTGCACAAGCTTTACCCGGACCGGATCAACAACAAGACCAACGGTATTACGCCCCGGCGCTGGCTTATGCAGTGCAATCCCGGGCTGACGCAATTGGTCAGCGATACGATCGGACCAGCGTTTCTGGACGATATCGATCTGCTCAAAGATCTCGATGCCTACGCCGAAGACGCAACTTTCCAGGCGCAGTTTGCCGCTGTGAAGCTGGAAAACAAGGAACGCCTGGCCAAGCTGATCAAGGATCGTCTGGGCATCAAAGTGTCGCCAGACGCCATGTTCGATGTGCAGATCAAGCGCATCCACGAGTATAAGCGTCAGCTGCTCAACATTATTCAAGCTGTTGCGCTATATGACGAAATTCGCGCACATCCGGAACGGGACTGGGTGCCACGCGTTAAGATCTTCGCTGGCAAGGCGGCGCCGGGTTACTGGAACGCCAAGCTCATCATCAAGCTGATCAACGACGTTGCCAAGGTGATTAACAACGATCCTGCGGTGCGTGGATTGCTCAAGGTAGTGTTCCTGCCCAATTACAATGTGAGCCTTGCGGAGGTCATCGTGCCGGCGGCCGATCTGAGCGAACAGATTTCGACAGCTGGCATGGAAGCCTCTGGCACAGGCAACATGAAATTCATGGCCAATGGTGCCATTACCATCGGCACGATGGACGGGGCCAATGTGGAAATGCACAAGGAAGTCGGCGCCGACAACATCGTTATTTTTGGTCTAACCACTGAAGAGGTTGAGGTGAAGCGGGGCGAGGGCGAAGTGCCGCGCGACTCGATTGATGCGTCGCCGCGCTTGCAGGAAGCGCTGGAATCGATCGCCACCGGGGTCTTCTCCCCGGATGATCCGAACCGCTATCGCGATCTGATCGGCGGACTTTACGATCATGACTGGTTCATGGTGGCGCGGGATTTCGACGCCTATGCTACGGCGCAAGCGGAAGTAGACGCCATCTGGGCGGACAAGGCGCGCTGGAATGCTATGGCGATCCGAAATACGGCGCGGGTGGGTTTTTTCTCTTCGGATCGGACGATCCGGCAGTACGCCCATGATATCTGGGATGTGGCGGTGCCTGAAGAATGACGATTTGCAGCGGGCGAAAACTGACACGCAAGATCAGGCCTGCTGAGTGTTTTGGTTTTGGCGGAGCAGCCGAATTTCCGGGTGCCGCCGTCGGGGGAGCGTGCGTGTGACCAAAGAAGACTGGCAAGCCGATGTACGGGAAGTGGAGGCTGTCGTCAGTGGGCGGCATCCCAACCCGTTTGGGTTTTTGGGCCTGCATGAAGTCAACGGCCAATGGGTGCTCCGGGCATTCGTTCCGCACGCGGAGATGCTGAGTGCATTCACGCTGGATGACACGGCGCTGGGTCACATGATCCCGCGGCACCCCGGTGGATTTTTCGAAGCGAAGGTTTCGATCAGTAAACGCCAACCGATCCGCTACCATGCCAAAAATGCTGGCGGTGAGTGGGACGTGTATGACGCCTATTCGTTCGGGCCGGTGCTGGGCCCCATGGACGACTACTATATGGGCGAAGGCAACCATTTGCGGCTGTTCGACAAGCTCGGCGCCCATGAGATGGAATTTGAGGGCATTCACGGCACGCATTTCGCAGTTTGGGCGCCCAACGCGCAGCGCGTCAGTGTGGTTGGACCTTTCAACG
Source organism: Devosia litorisediminis (assembly GCF_018334155.1). NCBI lineage: Bacteria > Pseudomonadati > Pseudomonadota > Alphaproteobacteria > Hyphomicrobiales > Devosiaceae > Devosia > Devosia litorisediminis. The sequence continues at coordinate 644,147 of NZ_JAGXTP010000001.1, forward strand.
AATGGGACGGCCGGCGCAATCCAATGCGCAACCGCTTCGAAAACGGCATCTGGGAAGTCTTCATTCCCGTTCTGGGAACCGGCACGCTCTACAAGTACGAGATTGTCGGACCTGACGGGGTAACGCAGCCACTGAAGGCCGATCCTTTCGCGCGCCAGTCTGAAATGCGGCCCAAAACAGCCTCAATAGTGCCTGATCCGACACCCTTTACCTGGACAGATGAGAAGTATCTCGAAGAGCGTGCCACCCGCGATTGGCGGCGGACGCCAATGTCGATCTATGAGGTTCATCTGGGCAGTTGGCGCCGTCGACCTGATGGCGGCTTTCTGAGCTACGACCAGCTGGCTGAGCAGTTGGTGCCTTATGCTGCAGACATGGGATACACCCATATCGAGCTGCTGCCGATCAGCGAGCACCCCTATGATCCGAGCTGGGGCTACCAGCCGACCGGGCTCTATGCGCCGACCGCGCGGTTTGGCGATCCGGCGGGTTTTGCACGTTTCGTTGACGCTGCCCATGAAGCCGGGCTGGGGGTGATCCTGGACTGGGTGCCCGCGCACTTCCCGACCGACGCACACGGCCTGTCGAACTTCGACGGTACCGCTCTTTATGAGCACGCCGACCCTCGACAGGGGTTCCACCCGGACTGGAATACGGCGATTTACAATTTCGGCCGCAAGGAGGTTGTCAGCTTCCTGCTCAACAATGCGTTGTATTGGCTGGAGAAGTTCCACATCGACGGGCTGCGCGTGGATGCGGTGGCATCGATGCTTTACCTCGACTATTCGCGCCAACAGGGCGAATGGGTGCCGAATAAATTTGGCGGCAATGAAAATCTGGAGGCCGTCGAATTCCTGCGTCGGGTCAATACTGAAGCGTATCGCCTGCATCCAGGTACCTTCATGATTGCCGAGGAATCCACATCGTGGCCAGGGGTCAGCAAGCCGGTCGATGCCGGTGGGCTGGGCTTCGGCTTCAAGTGGAATATGGGCTTCATGAACGACACCCTGCGCTTCATGAGCCGCGAGACGATCCATCGAAAATATCATCACAGCGACATGACCTTCGGAACGGTCTACGCGTTCTCGGAGAACTTTGTGCTGCCGCTGAGCCATGACGAAGTGGTGCATGGCAAGGGGTCGCTGCTCGAAAAAATGCCAGGCGATGACTGGCAAAAATTTGCCAATCTGCGCGCCTATTTTGCCTTCATGTGGGGGCATCCCGGCAAGAAGCTGCTGTTCATGGGCCAGGAGTTTGCGCAGCGCGATGAGTGGGCGGAAGCCAAGTCACTTGACTGGTATCTGCTTGATGCGGGGATGCATGAAGGCATTCGGCGGCTAATCTCGGACCTTAATCTTGCCTATCGCGAATTGCCGGCGTTGCATGAGCGCGACTGCGAGCCAGAAGGTTTTGAGTGGGTGATCGGGAACGATCACGGCAATTCGGTATTGGCATGGTTGCGCAAGGCACCGGGCAGTGACCCGATCATGGTGGTCTCCAATTTCACGCCAGTGCCACGCTCGGGATATAAGATTCCGATGCCGATGGCGGGTAAGTGGGTTGAGCGGATCAACACGGATGCGGGTTGGTATGCTGGCTCCAACACCGGGAACCAGGGTGCTGTCGTAGCCAAGGCGGTCGAAGGGCAGCACTGGCCGGCTGAGGCCGAACTCTATCTGCCGCCGCTTTCGACGCTGTTCTTGAAGTTTGAGTCGGTCTAGGTCGGCCAAGTCTAAATACGTCCCGGAAAACGGGCATTTGTGGAGGGTTAGAAAATGGCAGACTACAGGGCACCATCGCCGCTGGCCCGCGAGGCCATGGCCTATGTACTGGCTGGTGGACGCGGTACGCGGTTGATGGAACTGACCGATCGGCGCGCCAAGCCGGCGGTGTATTTCGGGGGCAAGTCCCGCATCATCGACTTCGCACTAAGTAATGCCATCAATTCGGGTATTCGACGTATCTCCGTTGCCACGCAATACCAGGCGCATAGCCTGATCCGCCACATGTCGCGCGGCTGGAACTTCCTGCGACCCGAGCGCAACGAGAGCTTTGACGTGCTGCCAGCCAGCCAGCGGGTACGCGAAGACATGTGGTATGCCGGCACTGCAGACGCCGTGTACCAGAACATGGATATCATCGAAGATTCGGGCGCGCGGTATATCGTCATTCTGGCGGGCGACCACATCTACAAGATGGACTACGAAATCATGCTGCGGCAGCACGTCGATACTGGCGCTGACGTGACCATTGGTTGTCTGGAAGTGCCACGGATGGAAGCCGTCGGCTTCGGTGTGATGCATGTCGACGGGCGAGATCGCGTCGTTGATTTCGTCGAGAAACCTAAAGACCCACCGGGCATTCCGGACAAGCCGGACATGGCGCTGGCATCGATGGGTATCTATGTGTTCGAAACCCGGTTCCTGATGGAGCAGTTGCGGCGCGATGCGGCTACCGAAGGCTCCAACCGCGACTTTGGCAAGGATATCATTCCCTATATCGTCAAGAACGGTACCGCCTGGGCACATCGGTTCCCGCGCTCCTGCGTGCGGTCAAGCAATGAAGAAGTCAGCTACTGGCGCGACGTCGGCACGATTGATGCCTATTGGAAAGCGTCGATCGATCTGACCGACATCAAGCCGCAGCTCGATCTTTATGACCGCGACTGGCCGATCTGGACCTATGCGGAGATCACGCCGCCAGCCAAGTTCGTGCATGATTTTGATGGCCGAAGGGGGTCGGCGGTGAACTCGCTTGTCTCGGGCGACTGTATCGTGTCGGGCGGCCACCTGAACCGAACGCTGCTTTCGACCGGATCACGCGTGCACTCCTACTCAGTGCTCGAAGAGGCGGTGGTGTTGCCGCATGTGGATATTGGCCGCAATGTCCGGCTGCGCAAGGTGGTCGTTGATCGCGGCGTCAATATTCCCGAAGGGCTGGTTGTCGGTGAAGATCCCGAATTCGACGCCAAGTGGTTCCGCCGCAGCGATGAGGGTGTGACACTGATTACCCAGGCTATGGTCAACAAATATCTGGCTGGACGATGATTGAAGTTCTCTCGGTAGCTTCCGAGGTTTATCCGCTGATCAAGACCGGGGGGCTCGCCGATGTGGCGGGCGCCCTGCCTGGCGCCCTTACCAGCCATAGCGTGAGCATGCGCACGCTAATCCCGGGCTATCCATCGGTGATGGAAAAGCTCAGTGGTGGCCGCGTGGTCAAGGAACTGGACGACCTGTTTGGCGTGCCGGCCAAGCTGATCGCGGCGCGCGTTGAAGGGCTCGACGTAATCGTCATCGACGCGCCGGTGCTCTATGATCGACCAGGCAATCCCTATGTCAGCCCGGATGGCTGGGACTGGCCGGACAACTGGAAACGTTTCGCAGCCCTGGGATGGGTCGCGGCCGAGTTGGCCATGGGGCTCGTCGAGGGCTATCGACCGCAGGTCCTGCACTGCCATGACTGGCAGGCGGGACTGGCACCTGCCTATATCAAGTTTAGTGCCAGTCCGGACATCAAGACCGTGATGACGATCCATAACATCGCGTTCAAGGGTTTTTTCAGCGCCGACATATTCGGGCAGTTGCGCCTGCCGCCTGAGGCATTCGGTGTCGGTGGCGTGGAGTATTATGGCGGCGTTTCGTTCCTCAAATCGGGAATGGAATGCGCTGATTACGTCACCACTGTCAGCCCAAACTACGCCGATGAAATACGCACGCCGCAGTTCGGCATGGGGCTTGAAGGGCTGCTCAATGGCCGCGCCGAAACTGTCAGCGGGATACTGAACGGCATCGACCTGACCGCTTGGGACCCCACGACCGACAAGGCGCTGGCGCAGAACTTTTCTGCCAATACGATCAATTTGAGGCAGGCGAACAAGCAGGCCGTCGTCGAGAAATTCGGACTTGATGGCGTGGATGGGCCGCTATTCTGTGTGGTCAGTCGATTGACCGACCAGAAGGGCATGGACCTGCTGTTGCAGGTGGTGGACGGTCTGGTCGATCTGGGCGGCCGTCTGGCTGTTCTGGGCTCAGGCGAAGGCTATCTTGAAGACGGCTTCCGGCATCAGAGCGCACTGCATCCGGGCAAGGTCAGCATTTTTAATGGCTACGACGAAGACCTGAGCCATCTAATGCAGGGCGGCGCGGATGCGATTGTTATCCCATCGCGGTTTGAACCCTGCGGTCTAACGCAGCTATACGGTCTGCGCTACGGTTGCGTGCCTGTGGTGAGCCGGATCGGTGGCCTTGCCGATACCGTTATCGACGCCAATCCTGCAGCCCTGGCTGCGGAAGTTGCGACCGGGGTGGTGTTTGACCCCAACAGTGCGCAGGCGCTGTATGACGCTATTCGCAAGACGGTGTCGTTGTATGGCGACAGTAAGATCTGGAAGAAAATTCAGCGTCGCGGCATGAAGGCGGACGTCTCCTGGGAAACCAGCGCGGCGCGCTATGCCGACCTTTACGCCAGCATTACCGGGCTCAAGAACAATGATGATTCAGACCATTAAGACGACGCCGTATGGCGATCAGAAACCTGGCACATCGGGCCTGCGCAAGCGGGTCACCGTGTATCAGCAGCCCCACTATGTCGAAAACTACCTGCAGGCGATCTTCGACAGCCTCGAGGGCTTTGATGGACAGACGCTTGTCATCGGCGGTGATGGTCGGTTCTACAATGATGTGGCTATCCAGACGGCTATCCGCATGGCGGCCGCCAACGGCTTTGGTCGGGTGCTGGTGGGGCAGGGTGGTCTGCTGTCGACCCCGGCCGCCAGCCATGTGATCCGCCACCACAAGGCGTATGGCGGGCTGGTGCTGTCAGCGAGCCACAATCCAGGCGGCCCTGATGGCGATTTTGGAATCAAGTACAATATTGGCAATGGCGGTCCGGCGCCCGAGCGGATTACTGACGCGGCGTATGAGCGCACCAAGGTCATCGATACCTATAAGACCATCGACGCGCCCGATGTGGCACTGGATCAGATCGGCACGCAGCATTCGGGCGAGATGGTGGTCGAGGTAATCGACCCGGTGGCGGATTACGCCGCGTTGATGGAGACCCTGTTCGACTTCGATGCAATCCGAGCGCTGTTCGCTTCGGGGTTCCGCATGACGTTTGACGCCATGAACGCCATCACCGGCCCCTATGCCCATGCCATCCTTGAGGACAAGCTGGGCGCGCCCAAGGGGACGGTTAAGAACGGCACCCCTCTGCCCGACTTCGGGCAAGGGCATCCCGATCCTAACCTGGTCTACTGCAAGGACATGTTTGACCTGATGATGACACCCGATGGTCCTGATTTCGGGGCCGCTTCGGATGGCGACGGCGACCGCAATCTGATTATCGGCAAGAACCGGTTTGTGACGCCGTCGGACTCATTGGCTCTGCTTGCTGCCAACGCGCATCTGGCGCCTGGTTACAAGTCTGGGATCGCCGGTATCGCGCGGTCCATGCCGACCAGTGCTGCAGCGGATCGGGTTGCCGATAAGCTCGGTATCGAGATGCACGAAACGCCGACAGGCTGGAAGTTCTTTGGCAATCTGCTGGACGCGGGTCGCGTGACCATCTGTGGTGAAGAGAGCGCTGGTACGGGGTCGGATCACGTCCGCGAAAAGGACGGCCTGTGGGCAGTACTGCTGTGGCTCAATATTGTTGCGGTGCGCAAGCAGGGTGTGGACGAGATCGTTCGCGAGCACTGGGCGACCTTCGGGCGTAACTATTATACGCGCCACGACTACGAAGAAGTCGATGCGACCATTGCGGGCAAATTGGTGGATGATTTGCGCGCGCAATTGCCGAGCCTGCCCGGCAAGAACTTCGGCGAAGACCTACAGGTCGCCTATGCTGACGACTTTAAATATCTCGACCCCGTAGATGGATCGACCAGCGCCAAACAAGGCGTTCGTATAGGTTTCACCGATGGCTCTCGAATAGTGTTAAGACTTTCTGGAACCGGCACGGTCGGCGCCACGTTGCGGCTCTATCTGGAACGCTATGAGGCAGCCGATGGACGACACGATCTCGAGACCCAAACCGCCCTTGAACCCCTTATCGGGCTCTCTGAACAGCTCGCCGGGATCAAGCAGCGCACCGGGCGCAAGGATCCAAGCGTCATCACTTAATATCGGAAATCCAATGAAACCCATGCTTGTCCCCAATGGGGGCAGTATCGCCCATCTCGGTGCCACCATCACTGAACAGGGCATCAATTTTGCCGTCTATTCGGAAACTGCCACCAATATCTGGGTGTCGATCTACGACGAACAAGATCAGGAGACAGATCGCTTCGAACTGGACGTCCATCAGGACAATATCCGCGCCGGACTGGTTTCAGGACTGACAGCGGGCACCCGCTACGGGCTACGCGCCGATGGCGAATACAATCCTGATCAAGGTCTATTTTTTGATCCGATGAAGCTATTGGTCGATCCCTATGCCAAGCGGCTGGATCGGACTTTCGTTCGGTCGCCGCGGTTGCGGCTGGACCGAGCGGAGGCGGTAGATACCGGGCCGCTGATCCCCAAGGCAATCGTGGTGGGTGATACTGGGGAAGCCATCATGCCGCGCAAGAAGGCGCCTGGCATGTTCTATGAGATGAATGTGCGTGGCTTTACCATGCGCCACCCCAGTGTTCAGGGCCCGTTGCGTGGCACGATTGCTGGCCTGACGACACAACGCGTTATCGACCACCTAAAGTATATTGGCGTCGACACGCTGCAATTGATGCCCACGGCCGCGTGGATCGACGAAGGACATCTGCCCGAGCTCGGCCTGACCAATGCCTGGGGATACAACCCCGTTGCGTACTCGGCAATTGATCCGCGGTTGGCGCCACGCGGGCCGCATGAATTGCGGCACATGACCGATCTCTATCGCAAGAACGGCATCTCGGTGATCCTTGATGTAGTCTACAATCACACAGGCGAAAGCGACGCCAACGGACCGATGCTCAGCCTGATGGGGCTGGACGCCAAGACCTATTATCGTTTCGTGGAAGTCGACGGGAAGCAGCACCTGGTCAATGATACCGGTACCGGCAATACGCTGCGGTGCGATCATCCCGCCACCCAGCGTCTTATTATCGACAGCCTGCGCTACTGGGTAGAAGAGATGGGCGTTTCCGGTTTCCGCTTTGATTTGGCGACCGTTCTGGCGCGCGATCCGGGCTTCAATCCCAATGCGGAAATGCTCGAGAAGATCAAGGCTGACCCCGTGCTTAGCCAGTGCATTCTGGTCGCAGAACCGTGGGACCCAGGTCCGGGTGGCTATGCGTTGGGTCAGTTCGGGAAGGAATTCAAGGAGCACAACGACACCTATCGTGACGAGGTGCGCGAATTCTGGCGCGGTGAAGACGGCAAGATCGGTGCGCTGGCTGGCAAGGTTGCCGGTTCCGCAGAGATATTTGACTCTGCCGGTCGCAAGCCCAGCCATGGTGTGAATATGCTGGCGGTTCACGACGGGTTCACACTGCGCGATCTGGTGAGCTACACCGACAAGCATAATGAAGCCAATGGCGAGGAAAACCGCGACGGCCACAGCCATAACGCCTCGTGGAATTGTGGCGTTGAAGGCGAGACTGAAGACGAGGCGATCAACATCGCGCGCAAGCGTGATGTGCGAGCCCTGCTCGCAACGCTGTTTCTGTCACGTGGCGTCCCATTGCTGCAGCAGGGCGATGAGATGTATCGCACGCAACAGGGCAATAATAACGCCTATGCGCAGGACAATGAAATCACGTGGCTGGACTGGGAAAATGGCGACGGCGAACTGGTCGACTTCGTCGCAGCGATGAACAAGTTCCGCAAGGAACATCCCGCGCTCACTCACGATCACTTCCTGACAGGTCAGGAAAAGAGCGGTGTGCGAGATGTGGTCTGGTTGCACCCGGATGGCCGCGAAATGAGCGAAGAAGACTGGCAAGCTTCTGGTGGCTCGGTGCTGGGGATGCAATTGCGCAACAAAGAGGACGAAGTCCTTGTGTGGTTCAATCGTCGCTCGGAGCCCGTGGTGGCCCGATTGCCCGAAGGCGAATGGGCTGTCGGCATTGAGTCCGACAATACCGCGCAGTCTGCTCTTGCCGATGGCACGGTAACGCTGACGCCGCGGTCGGTTCTGGCCTTGGTACGCCCCGCAGCAGAAACATGATTGTTGCCCAGCTCAGCGATATTCACGCTGATGGCTCAAGCGCAGCGCTCGATCGTCTTGACCGGGTGCTGGCCTGGCTAAAAACCATAGCGCCTGATGCGATCATTGTTAGCGGTGATCTGGCCGAATATGACCATGATGCCAGCTATCACGCCATCCACACACGGTTGGCTGCGACCGGGTCCCCCTATTTCGTGGTGCCGGGCAATGTTGATGATCATCATGCGCTTTATCAGACGTTTGGTCAGCAAATGGGCTGGGGCGGCGCGCGGCCGTTCAACAGTGTCGGTTTGGTGGGTAACGGGCTCCGGGTTATCGGCCTGGATGTGACGGTTGCTGGCGCGCACCATGGGGACGCTGCGCCGGTGCTCGACTGGCTTGAGGAGGAACTCAATAGCGGTGGTCCACCGGCGCTGATTTTTCAGCATCAACACCCTTTCTTGTGCGGCATTGACGGCAAAGATCACAATATCTGCAGGAACGGGGACAGGTTGGCTGGTGTTATCAACCAAGCCAAAGACCAAGTGCTTGGGCTGACCTGCGGGCATGTCCACCGGCCGATGTTCACACGCTTTGCAGGGTTGCCTGCAACGATGTCTCCCTCAGTGGCGCGGGCCAATCGGCTCAAGCTGGATGGCAGGGAACCTGCGGTCAGCGATCCGCCCGGAATGATGCTGCACCACTGGCACGCAGACGCTCTGGTCAGCCACGTCGTGATGGTGAGCTAATCAATTCTATACCACCGTCATGCCCATGCGGCGGTAAAGGGCAATCGCATGCGTATTCTCGGCCATCACCTTGAGGTCGCAGCTATAGACGCCGCGTTGCCAGAAGCTCCAGAAAGTCTGCTGCAATAGCGTCTCGCCAATCCCCCTGCCTCGCCACGCTGGGACGACAGCGAGATCCTTGATGAAGCCGCTGGTCCAACACTGAGCAATGCCGATAGGCTGACCCCCATCGTCGGCTGCGATAAATACCAGTTCCGGATCGAACTCGCTGTCGCCATTGAGCTGGGGCCACCACGTTCCAAATGAGGCGATTTCGCCCATGCCAGCAGAATAGGCTTCAGTCAGGATCGCGTGCAGGACCTCCGGATCGGTCTGCGCCAGTGACATTTGACGGGTTGGCGCTGCCCACACAGCTGGTTGCTGAGCCCGAGCGAGATCTTTTCTCAGGCGTAACACGCTGTCCATGCAGCCTCCCATCAGTTGACGCAGCTATGTACTACTCGGCGGCTTGCACGTCGGTCAGTCCGCCTGCCTTTTCGATGAAGGCGATAATCTGGTCGAGGCTTTCATGACGCAGTAAATCGGTGAAGACATAAGGACGTCCTTCGCGCACCTTTTGGGTATCTGCTTCCATAACTCCAAGGCTGGCGCCGACATAAGGCGCCAGATCGGTGTGCGTGATGATCAGCAGGTCAGAGCGCGAAATTGCGGGGCCACCTTTGCGCGGGATTTTTTCGCCCTGAGCGACCGAAATGACATAGAGGGTAATGTCGGCCAGGTCTGGTGAAAATGTTGCGGCGAGGTTATCGCCACCGCTTTCGATCAGGATGATGTCGAGATCGGGGAACTTGCTGTTCAGATCGTCGATAGCCGCCAGATTGAGCGAAGCATCCTCGCGGATGGCGGTATGCGGACAGCCACCAGTTTCCACGCCGACAATGCGATCTTCCGAGATGGCCTGTGCACGTGACAGGATCAGGGCGTCTTCACGGGTGTAGATATCGTTGGTGACCACCGCCATGGAGTAGCGGTCCCGCATGGCTTTGAGCAGGTTCTCACACAGGGTGGTCTTACCCGAACCGACGGGGCCGCCAATACCAATGCGCAGGGGACCGTTCAGGGATTTCATAGCAGCCTCATGATGACGAGTGTCAGAAAGCCTGCGCCGAGCATCAGGCAGAGCGGGGAGTAAACGCGACGGTCATTGAACCGGAAGCTGGGTTCAGGGGTCTTGTCTGCCCACCAGGCCGTATAACCAAGGGCGCCGCGGACGAGGAATACTGCTGCCAATGGCAATCCGAGCAGTGTTAGGGGGAATCCGCCGCTGTCGTGGTCGGCCAGGGCCAGCGCAAGTATGCCGGCGAGCAGTGTGGCAATGGCCACGGCTAGGGATGCCATTTTGGGCGGCATGCGCTCAATGTCACGAAAGCCGGCTACGGTCTGGGCCAACAATTTCTCATTGCGGATAGGCCAGGTTTGGCCAACGGACCAGATGAAATGGGCGACCGAGACGGCCAGCAGGGCGATGAACATCAGGGCAGCGATCAGCATGCTCATGAACGAAAAATCCTCGTTGTCTGCGTTTCGTGGGCCATTTGAGCAATATCAGCGGCGTATGCCACTGCGCCAATATCATCGCGTGCGGCATGCTGGCACAGCGTGGCCATGCTGGCGATAATCGGCTCGAGGGTGGCCATGATGGAGAGGCCATCGGTCTGTCCAATGGGCACCAGCCGGACGGCGACTGAGATCTGGCTGTGCACGGTGGCCGTGAGATAGCCAAGCAGCGTGGCCTCGAGATTTATGGCGTGGCCTGCAGCGATAGCGCCCACCGCTATAGGGTATGGACAGGGGTGTGGCAGGTTGTCGAGCACTGGAGTAGGCCATGCCTTTGCGGCGGCAGCGAAAGCGGCGCCGGTAGTGGTGGTTTCCTCGTGCCTTTCACGTGCCGGGGTTAAAGCCAGGCAGAGGTCTGCCAATTCCTGCAACTCGGCAGCATCGGACGCCGCGCGATGGGCATGGGCCAGCAGAATGGCGTCGGTGCGCAAACCGCCATGGGCGAGAACGCCCTCTACCCATTGCTCGGTGGTGCCACGGTCGTGCACAACGCCGTTGGCTATTGCGGTTTCCAAACCCGCAGACCAGGCGAAGGCCCCCACGGGAAAGGCCGGTGAAAGCCAGGTTAGCAGTTTTTGCAGGTCGGAATGGGCTGTCATCGGGCGAGGAGCGCGTGGCCGGTATCGGCATGGCTGTGATAGGCGCCGTGTTCGGCGAAAAACGGTTCGGTGACATCAGTGATGTCGGCGCCAAGTCCCTCCAGCATGGTCTTGAGCACATGATCGCGCTTGATCAGGATGCGGGCCTCTTCGAGCTGGGCCGAGGTATGGCGATTGCCGATATGCCAGGCCAGACGGACCAGATGGGCTGGTGAGCTGGCGCGGATTTGGTAAAGCAGCTCTGGCGCGGCCAAAATGGCGATGATGCGACCATCTTCCAGTTCAAGCGCCCCATTATGTTCAAGGGTGACTGTGGCAGGGAAATCGACCATCACCTCGGTGCCTTCTGCACAGGTCAGCAATTTGCGGCGCAGACGTCGCTCGTCATGGGCGAGAGTTATGCTGTCGATTGGTGCGCCGCGGTCGTGACTGGCGGGCAGGTGCGAAACGGCACGGAGCATAGGGTATTCCTCGGGACGGACCCGGTTTTCAAAGGCTTCCCAACCTTGGCTGGCACCCTAGCGGGTCACGCGTTGATATAGAAGAGCCTGGTGATCCAAGAGAGCTGATAAGCGAGGTGCAGTAGCACGATACCGAGATGAATTTTGCGATCGGCTGTCCAGACGGCGACGCCGCACAGGACTAAACCAACAGGCACCTGAACGTAATAATGGAGCCCGAAAAGCTCCCAATTAGTGGGTCCCTTGAGCAAGGAGTCGATGATGTCAAAAACGAAAGTGGCAGCGAACAGGCCAAAGAACCAGCCGCGTCGCTTCATGAAGAAATCTTCGTAGCCATCATACTCGTAGATCGGGTCTGGAAACAGCAAGGTGGCGAGCAGGAACAGCACGATGGTGTAGACGATCAGAAAAAAGAAGATGCCGAAATGCCAATCGGTGAGCTGAAACAGCGCAAATTGCCACCACCAGAAGTGGATCAGTTCGAGCAGGATCGAGCCAACCCAGAGCAGGTGAATGCTCGACAAGCTGGCGCGATTGGGATGCTGTACCAGCCCGGCTACCCCCATCAGCAGTCGGGTTATCGCAAGGCCGATGACCATGCCCATAACGATTCGGATATGGGGGAATAGTTCGGGGGTGAACGGGGCTTCCATGGATTAGGGGATATCGTTGACTTCGGTGCAGGTGAGAACGGGTTCGGCGTCCTCCGGCATGGTGGCGTCGTAGAGCGCAGCTTCGGCGCCCTTGGTCCACCACACCCATTTGCCGGCCGCATATCGCGCGCCAGAGCCCGAGATCACCGCTGCCATGACCATCGGCTCGGGTTCATCGGCCAGTGGCACAATGGCCAAAAAGTTCGGTGCAGCATTGAGATAGACAACCCTGGTGAACGCTTCGGTAGCGCAGTCATAGCGCACCACGCGCTGTTCAAATTCGCCGGACTGCGTGGTGATGGTCAGTTCGAGACTGGTCTGGGTTGCCAGAGCGGCGCCAGGCAGTAGCAGGGACGCGGTGACGGCGGCGGTAATGAATCGAGCTGACATGACGTGTTCTCCATTTCGGGCGCAGGCGTATCGGCAGCGAGGTTCAGATGGTGTCGACGTGGTCGGGATGGATGATCTCTACACGTGTGGAGAGAACATAGGGTTTGATCGCTTCGCTGAAGGTGGCGATATGGGGCGCTGCCAGATGGCGGTCAAATGTTTCGCGGCTGTCCCATTGTTCAAGACAAACCAGCCGATCTGGGTCTGTGACGCTGGCGTGCAGATCGTAGAGCAGGCAGCCAGGTTCACGCCGCGCTGTATCAATAGCGATATAGGCCGCAGCAACAAAGGCTTCGATGGTTCCCGGCCGAATGCGGAACGTTGCGGCGACGTATATCAAGCCTGATCTCCAATGCGATCCTGAGGCGTTAGTCTGACACTGCCGGCGGCGCCAGACTAGGTAGGGGGATAACAAAAGCGGCGTGCCTGCCAAAATGGTTTGACACTATCCGGCACGCGTCATGAGATAGAGCATGCCGGGGATGGGTCTGTCCCGCTCCTGGCGAATAGGATGTGAGAGCCGCTCGCGAATGGCGAAGCCATGATTGTCCGCCTGTCGTTCAACGTAACGCTGGGGATGCGCAAAGCGACCGCTTGAGCGCAAGACGATTTCCTCGCCCGGTTCGTCCTCTACCGAAAAAACGAAGAGGCCTTTGGCCCCAAGAATCTTCGCAACACTGGCGAATGTGGCTTCCAGTGGCCCGACATAGACGAAGACATCGGCTGCCGTGACCAAATCATAGGGGCCGGCCAGTGCATTGTCGGTAGCCAGAATGTCGCGCGTGTCGCCGGTGCGCAAATGGCGATAGATGCCTCTTTCATGCGCCTTGCGGGTCATTTTGGGGGCGATGTCGATACCGTCCATAGTCGTTACGACGTTCGCGAGCGTCGCGCCGACCAAACCCGTGCCGCACCCTAGATCAAGCATGGTTTTGAAGGGCCCGCGGTCGGCCAGCAAGTCTGCGATGACCTGAGGAATGCGATAGCCCAGCGTATCGGTGAGATGGCCGTCAAACTGATCGGCATAGGTGTCGAACAGGTCCGCCACGTAGCCTGCCGCGCGCCTGTCGGCCTGCCCGGAGAGGGCTGCGAGCATATGGGCGGCGTAGCGATCATAAGGGACGATGGCGAGGGCCGTGGCGAAGCTTTGTCTGGCCAGGTCAGTCTCGCCCAGATCCAGCTGTGCCTTGCCAAGGCCGCGCCAGGCCGCACTTTCCTTGGGTCGCAGCCCCAGCGCCTGCTCAAACAACGCCTTGGCGTCGGCAGGCTGATTGTCGCTCAGACACGCTTCGCCGCGCCTGAGCAGGCTTTCGGCCGATTGTTCTGTCGACATTGTCAGGTCTCCGCAGCGGCCCGTGCTCGGTTGGTCGCTCGCTTGCAACGCTGACTAGAACAGAAAATAGCGCTGCGCCATGGGCAACTCGGTGGCAGGTTCGCAGGTGAGCAATTCACCATCAGCGCGCACCTCATAGGTTTCGGGGTCGACGGCTATCTCGGGCGTCGCCGAATTGTGGACCATGGCAGCTTTGCCGATACCGCTTCGCGTGTTGCTCACAGGCAGCAGCTGCTTGTCGATCCCCAGCTTGTCGCGCAGGCCATCATCATAGGCGGCCTGGGAGACAAACGTGACAGAGGAGCGCGTCAGAAGCTTGCCGAACGACGCGAACATAGGGCGATAGTGCATGGGCTGGGGCGTGGGGATCGACGCATTCGGATCACCCATGGGCGCTGCAGCAATCGAGCCGCCCAGCAGGATCATCTCGGGCTTCACCCCGAAAAAGGCCGGGTGCCACAATACAAGGTCGGCGCGTTTGCCAACGGCGATGGAGCCGATATGCTGGCTCATGCCGTGCGCGATGGCTGGATTGATGGTGTATTTGGCAATGTAGCGTTTGACGCGGAAATTGTCGTTCTCGCCGCTTTCCTCAGACAGGCGTCCGCGCTGGCGCTTCATCTTGTCGGCCGTCTGCCAGGTACGGATCAGCACTTCGCCCACCCGCCCCATGGCTTGGCTATCCGAAGAAATCACCGACAGTGCCCCCATATCGTGAAGGATGTCCTCGGCGGCGATGGTCTCCTTGCGAATGCGGCTTTCAGCAAAAGCCACATCCTCAGGGATCGACTGGTCAAGGTGGTGGCAGACCATGAGCATGTCGAGATGCTCGGCAATGGTATTGACCGTGTAGGGGCGCGTCGGATTGGTCGAGGAGGGGATAACGTTGGGAAGCCCTGCAACGCGCAAAATATCGGGCGCATGGCCGCCACCGGCGCCTTCGGTGTGGAAGGCGTGGATGGTTCGGCCCTTGAAGGCGGCGATGGTGTCTTCGACAAAACCGCTCTCATTGAGCGTGTCGGTGTGGATCATCACCTGCACGTCGTAGTCATCGGCTACGCTAAGGCAATTGTCGATCGCGGCGGGCGTGGTGCCCCAGTCCTCGTGCAATTTGAGGCAGGAAGCACCAGCCAGTACCATTTCAGCAAGCGGCGCGGGCATGGATGCATTGCCCTTGCCGGCCAAAGCCAGGTTCATCGGAAAGCCGTCAAAACTCTCGATCATGCGCTGGATGTGCCAAGCGCCGGTACAAGTGGTCGCCAGTGTCCCGTGAGCGGGGCCGCTGCCGCCGCCCAACATGGTAGTGACGCCGCTCATCAGCGCTTCTTCGATCTGCTGGGGGGCGATGAAATGAATATGGGCGTCCATGCCCCCGGCGGTCAGGATGCGTCCTTCCCCGGCGATAGCCTCGGTGGAGGGGCCGATGATGATGTTGACGCCGGGCTGGGTATCGGGATTGCCTGCCTTGCCGATGGCCGCGATCTTGCCGTCCTTGAGTCCGACGTCTGCCTTGTAGATGCCGGTCGCGTCGACAATCAGGGCATTGGTGATCACCGTATCAACGGCACCTTCTGCACGGGTGCGCTGACTCTGGCCCATGCCGTCGCGTATGACCTTGCCGCCACCAAATTTCACCTCTTCGCCATAGGTGGTGAAGTCGTTCTCCACCTCAATGAACAGCTCGGTATCGGCCAGGCGAACCTTGTCGCCGGTGGTTGGGCCATACATGTCGGCATAGGTGGCGCGCGAGATACGAGCGGGCATGGTGTCCTCGTTCAGATGCAGCCCTAGCTGGGCTTGGCTTGAGTTCGATAATTCTTGAGTGCGGCTTCGATTACCTGATCGAGCAGGGCCGCGCCGGCCTTGGTGGTGTCCTGCTGGGCATTGGTGGAAGCCAGCGACAGGGCAAGAGCCTGCAGCGCATATGCGTGACGCCCCTTTTCTGCGTGGACTGAGCTATTGCCTTCGGCGTCAATCTGCTGGAGGAGGGCAATGATGTCGGCATCGGTCAGGGTCGATTTAAAACCGGCCCAGCTCTGGGTATCTCGAATGGTGCATAGACGATCGGCACCAGAGCCGAGCAGGAACATGGCTTCGCCGTCATCCATGCCAGCGGAGTGCAGGTCGGAAACGACGGCGGTCAGTTCGGCGAGTAGTTCGGTTTCAGCTTCGGTGGTCATGATTGGCTCCATGGGTCTGTTGCGCGCCCTTTTATGGGCATTTGCGGCATCCGCACAGAGTTAGTCGAGCTTCCCCATAATTTGCTGTCGAAAGCCGAAAACGGCGCGATCTCCGCTCAGGGGGATCAGGCGAACTTCACGGGCCTGACCAGGCTCGAAACGCACAGCGGTTCCTGCAGCGATGTCGAGCCGCATGCCGCGGGCCTTTTCACGATCAAAAGACAGCCCCGCATTGGCTTCAAAGAAGTGGTAGTGCGAGCCGATCTGTACTGGGCGGTCTCCGGTGTTGGAAACCTCCAAGGTGATCTGGGCTGCACCAACATTAAGTTCGATATCGCCCGGCTGGGTGATGATTTCGCCTGGGATCATGATGGCCTACCGGATGGGTTCGTGAACGGTGACGAGCTTGGTGCCGTCTGGGAAGGTCGCTTCGACCTGAATGTCGTGGATCATCTCGGCTATGCCGTCCATGACCTGTGCCCGCGTGATGATGTGAGCGCCTGCTTCCATCAATTCCGCGACGGGACGGCCATCGCGGGCGCCCTCGACAACGAAATCTGTGATTAGCGCAATTGCTTCTGGATGGTTGAGCTTGACGCCACGCTCGAGGCGTTTGCGGGCCACTATGGCAGCCATGGCGATCAGCAGTTTGTCTTTTTCACGCGGTGTCAGGTTCATGGCGGGTCCTATAGATGCCAGAGGCGAGGCAATGTGCCGGCGCCAGAGAGCTCAGCCAGAATTGGAACGATCAGGCGCCGTAGCGCAAGACCTGTTTGAGCCAAAGCGCGCACAACTAGGCGTTCCCCATTCGCGCTGGCGGCAATACGACCATCCGTAGGGAGGACTTCGCGCAGGCGCGCCAAGGCGATCGCACCGGCGTCGGCATTGGGCGCGACATGCAGCACAGTGGCAAAAGCCCGCTTACCGGCCAGTAGCGACAGTCCAGCGCGTTCCGCAACAGTGCCGTCCAAGCGGGTGGCTTCAGCGTGGAGCAGTCTGCCACTGCGTCGGACGCGCCAATTGTCGCGCAGCTGGGCATCAAGTGCTAGTTCACCCATTGCGTCGCGACCCAGAAGGATAGCTTCCACGGCAGTCAGGCTGGCGCCAGCGGCCAGATCGATATTGATGCGCCGGTCGAGCTGGCTGCTAGCGAACAAGATCGTTTCCTGTGGCAGCCAGTCGAGATGGGCATTCTTGCCGACATTGAGAGTAGTGCGGACGGTAGCGGGGCCGCCCAGCGATCGGTAGATGCGTTCGCACGCCTGCGTGGTCAACACCGCTTTGCCATTGTCAGCGATATCCGCGGTCCAGTCCATCTGATCGCCGCCGGTCAGGCCTCCAGCGGTGTTGATCAACACTGCTTCGAGTGCATTGCTATGGGTGTGAGGCAGGCGGATCTTGGCGCAGCCATCCTGATAGAGACGATTGATACGGGTGACGTTGTCACCCTGTTTTGTGCTGAGGCGACCGGCGCCACGAGCACGTTGCATCGTATGATGAAAAACGTGATCAGGTGAAATGGATTGTGCAGCAACCAAACTCATATCCGCGCATTTCCCCATCGAGCCAACGCTCTACGACCATAATAAATTAAAGGCTGATAGATATGCGTTTCACCAATATTATTTCCGCTGCTACTCTTGCTGTTGCTCTTGGCGTATCTGGCGCTGCTACGGCGGCTACACTTGTCGGCAACGTGACTGTTACTGACATTGATCTTCCTCGCGTTCAGGCAATGTGTGACCAGATGGTCAGCGCTACTGCCGATGCTGTGGGCGAAGATCTCAGCGAGAACACTGCCAACGATGTCGCGTCCACCGACAGCGACGCCAAGGGCATCGATGATATCACGCTTCAGGACTGCATCGACGCTGGCCTGCTGCCAGAAGACACCGAAGTTCCAGAAATTGAAGTGACGAACTAGTAGCGATACCATTGGTATTGTATGCGCCCGGCTTCGGCCGGGCGTTTCCTGTTTCTAGACCATCAAATGGCGGCGGACATCGGGCAGATCGAGATCGCTGGCGGGGCCGGCGTGCTGGATTTCACCGCGATCCATAACATAGATATCGTCGGCGATTTCCCGGCAGAAGTCGAGGAACTGCTCGACCAACAGAATGGTCATGCCTTTCTCGTCCCGCAGGAATTGAAGGGCCCGACCGATGTCCTTGATGATGGACGGCTGAATGCCTTCAGTCGGCTCGTCGAGCACCAGAACCTTGGGGCGGGTGACGAGTGCGCGGCCAATGGCCAACTGCTGCTGTTGTCCTCCAGAGAGGTCGCCACCGCGCCGGCCCAGCATGGATTTGAGCACCGGAAATAGTTCGAAGATGTATTCAGGGATGTTACGGTCAGAGCGTTTTAGACCCGCAAACCCAGTTTCAAGGTTCTCGCGTACCGTGAGCAGGGGAAATATCTCGCGTCCCTGAGGAACATAACCAATGCCCATACGCGCCCGTTTGTAGGGCGGGGATTTGCGCAGGACGGCATCGCCGAAGCGGATGTCTCCAGCGGAGATATTGTGCACGCCGGTGACGGCGCGCAGTGTCGATGACTTGCCCACGCCATTGCGGCCCAGGACAGCGGTGATACGTCCCGGCTTGCACTCAATGGAAACAGATTTAAGCGCCTGCGCCGCGCCGTAGTGCAGGTCGATCGTGTCGATGGAAAGCGCGGTGCTCATCGTCCCAGATACCTCTCGATGACAACCGGATTGGCGCTGACCTGATCAAGTGTGCCCTCCGCCAGAACCGAGCCCTCGGCGAGGCATGTGACACGCGAGCCAAGCTCACGCACAAAGCTCATATCGTGTTCGACCACTACTACCGAGCGGGTTTTGGCAATTTCGCGCAGCAGTTTAGCCGTTTCGACGGTCTCGGCGTCCGTCATGCCCGCCACCGGTTCGTCGACCAGAAGCAGCTTGGGGTCCTGAGCCAACAGCATGCCAATTTCGAGCCACTGTTTCTGGCCATGGCTAAGGTCGGCAGCCAGTTCATCCTTACGTGGGAGCAGGCGGACCGTTTCGAGAATTTCCGTGATGCGCGCAATATCGGGATCGTCAGCGCTGTAGAACAGTGTAGCAAAGACACCGCGGGGCTTTTTCAAGGCCATCTCGATATTGTCCCAGACTGTCTGGCTTTCGAATACCGTCGGTTTCTGAAACTTGCGACCAATGCCCAGATTGGCAATGGCGGCCTCGTCGAGCTTGGTCAGATCGGTGCGGCCGTCAAACAGTACCTGGCCATCATCGGGGCGGGTCTTGCCGGTGATGATGTCCATCATAGTGGTCTTGCCCGCGCCATTAGGGCCGATTATCGCCAGCATTTCAGCGGGGTGGACGATGATGGACAGATTGTTGATGGCCTTGAAGCCATCAAAGGCCACTGAGACGCCGTCGAGATAGAGCATGGTGTCAGAATTTTCGGCAGTTCCAGCCATGACTTACTCCGCCGGCTTGGGTTCGGGGTCGACGCCAGCTTCGACCTGCATGGGGGTGGGTGCATCGCGGTCGTGCTGTTCGCGCTTGGTCGTGGCCGCGCGATATTGGCCGATCAGGCCGACAATACCCTTTGGTAGAAACAGCGTGGTGACGACAAACAGTGCGCCCAGGGCAAACAGCCAGTACTCGGGAAATGCACCGGTGAAATAGGATTTGCCGACATTGACCAGAATGCCGCCCAGGATGGGGCCGACAATGGTCCCGCGACCGCCCACGGCAGTCCAGATGACCACTTCAATGGAATTGGCAGGCTCGAATTCGGAAGGGTTGATGATGCCGACCTGGGGTACGTAAAGTGCCCCGGCAATGCCGGCGATGATCGCCGAAACGACAAAGGCGAAGAGTTTGACGTATTCGACGCGATAGCCAAGGAAGCGGGTGCGGCTTTCTGCGTCACGCACGGCGACCATGACCTTGCCGAGCTTGGAATTGACGATCATTGAACAGACCAGGACGGCAAGGGCCAGCGCAATTGCGGACGCCGCAAACAGCGCTGAGCGGGTGCCGGTATCCTGCACGGAGGCGCCCAGAATGTCCTTGAAATCGGTCAGGCCGTTATTGCCGCCGAAGCCCATATCGTTGCGGAAAAAGGCCAGCAGCAGGGCATAGGTCATGGCCTGGGTGATGATGGAAAGATAGACGCCGGTTACGCGGCTGCGGAAGGCCAGAAAACCGAAGACAAAGGCGAGCAGGCCGGGGACCACGATAACCATCAGCATGGCGAACCAGAAATTGTCCATGCCGTACCAATACCAGGGCAGCTCCTTCCAGTTCAGGAAGACCATGAAGTCAGGCAGGATCGGATTGGCATAGACGCCGCGGGTGCCGATCTGGCGCATCAGATACATGCCCATGGCGTAGCCGCCGATGGCAAAGAAGGCGCCGTGGCCCAGCGAGAGAATGCCGCAATAGCCCCAGACCAGATCCAGCGCGAGGGCCAGCATGGCAAAAGTCAGGTACTTGCCGAGCAGGGGAATGGCATAATTGGGCAGATGCAGCGGATGCCCGTCAGGTAGCACCAGATTTGACAGGGGCACCAGAATTGCTACCAGCAGAAGAATGGCAACCAGCCAAATGGCCTTCTTGTCCAGAGCGCGGAACAGAGCCTGGGTAATCATGCTTCGACAGACCTTCCCTTGAGCGCGAAGAGCCCGCGGGGACGGCGCTGAATGAACAGGATGATGAGAACAAGAATGATGATCTTGCCCAGCACTGCGCCCGCATAGGGCTCAATGAACTTGTTGGCGATACCCAGCGTCAGCGCGCCGACAAAGGTGCCCCACAGATTGCCCACCCCGCCAAAGACCACAACCATGAAGCTGTCGATGATGTAGCCCTGACCCAGATTGGGCGAGACATTGCCGATCTGGCTGAGGGCTACGCCGGCCAGACCCGCTACGCCCGAGCCCAAACCAAAGGTCAGTGCATCGACCAGCGGCGTGCGGATGCCCATGGCCGAAGCCATGCGCCGGTTCTGGGTGACGGCCCGCATATGGAGGCCGATGGCTGTGTATTTGAGCACCAGCAAGAGGGCGGCGAAGACCATGGCGGCGAAAATCACGATGTAGAAGCGGTTCCAGGTGATGGCGAGGCCGCCCAGATCGAAGGAGCCTGACATCCAGGTCGGGTTGCCGACTTCGCGGATATTGGCGCTGAAAATGGTCTGCACGCCCTGCTGGATGATCAGCGACAGGCCCCAGGTGGCCAACAGAGTTTCAAGTGGACGGCCATAGAGAAAGCGAATGACACCGCGTTCAATGATGATGCCGATCAGACCGGTGACGAGAAAGGCCAGGGGAAGGGCAATGGCCAGTGACCAGTCAAAAAGGCCAGGATAATTCTGGCGAATTATCTCCTGCACCACAAATGTGGTGTAGGCGCCGAGCATGACCATTTCGCCATGGGCCATGTTGATAACGCCCATCACACCGAAGGTGATGGCCAGTCCAATAGCCGCGAGCAGCAGTACCGAGCCCAGCGAGACACCAAACCAGACGTTTTGGGCAACATCCCACGCAGCCTGATCGCGGGCCAACCCTTCAAGGGCGGCGGCAATGGCGGGCTGCACTTCGGCTGGTGCGCCTGCTTGCGCGGTGGTCAGCATGTTGAGTGCGTCACGCCCGCCAATGGCGCGCACTGTCGGCACCGCGGCTTGCCAGTCCTCCAGCGTTGCGTTGGGCGATTTAAGAATGATGGCAGCCCGGGCCTGTCGCATGACACGCTCGATGTCTGTGCTGGTTTCGGCGGCGATCGCGCTATCGAGCAGTTCGAGATTGTCGGGATCCGCATCGCGCAGGATGGACTGCGCAGCAGCGAGGCGGACATCATTTTTCTGGCTGAGCAGGGTCATCTGACCGATGGCGGTGCGCAATGTGCGGCGCAGGCTGTTGTTGACCTTTACCTTGTCGAGCTTGACGTCCGCCAGGGTTGGCAGTTCTTCGCCGGTGACCGGATCGGAGCGAACACCTTTGCCACCAGACTGCGCAGTGAAGACGGTCTTGCCGGTGGCTTCATCAACATAAAGTTCGCCTTCAAGCAGAACCCGAAGGACCGGGACGGCTCGGGGATCACCACTGGCAACAAGCGCATCGATTGCGGTGGCGCGGTCTTTGAAGCTGCCCGGTGCCAAGGCATCGATCAGCGGTGTCAGCTCGGCGTCAGCGATCTGCGCCTGTGCACCTGATGAAATTCCAAGGGAAAGAACAAGGAAGAGCGCGATCGTCCGGAGTAATCTGATTGCGTTCATCGTTGGCCTCTGGCGTCTCGTTCGGGGGTGGACGAGGGCGGTCAAGCCGCCCTCGCCAATGGTGTGGGACTGGCGGTTACATCGCCGTGGCGCCACACATCTCGGTTTCGGTGTTGTAGTTGCCGCACGAGATTGGTGCAGTCCAATCGGCTTCGATCATCTTGGATTCGGGTAGGAAGTCGGACCAGGCATCGCCGGGGACAAGTTCGCTTTCCGAGACGACTTCGAACTGGCCGTCAGCCTGAATTTCACCGATCAGAACAGGCTTGGTCAGGTGATGATTGGGCAGCATGGTAGCGATGCCACCGGTCAGGTTCGGGGTTTCCAGGCCAATGATGGAGTCCAGAACGGCATCGGTATCGGTGGTTCCGGCCTTTTCGACAGCCTGAACCCAGAGGTTAAAGCCGATGACGGTAGCTTCCATTGGGTCGTTGGTGACCTTGTCGGCATCGTTCATGAAGGTCTGCCAGGCAGAGATGAACTCTTCATTTTCAGGGGTGTCGACGGACTGGAAGTAGTTCCAAGCTGCCAGATGGCCCACCAGTGGGGTGGTGTCGAATCCAGCGAGTTCTTCTTCGCCAACGGAGAAGGCCACGACCGGAATGTCCTCGGCCTTGATGCCCTGATTGGCGAGTTCCTTGTAGAATGGCACGTTGGCGTCACCATTGATGGTGGAGACAACGGCAGTCTTCTTGCCGGTCGAGCCGAAGGTCTTGATGTCGGACACGATGGTCTGCCAATCGGAGTGACCGAATGGCGTGTAGTTGATCATAATATCTTCTTTGGCCACGCCCTTGTCCATGAGGTACTGCTCAAGGATCTTGTTGGTGGTCTGCGGATAGACGTAGTCAGTACCGGCCAGCACCCAGCGCTCCACGCCTTCGCTTTCCATCAGGTAGTCGACAGCAGGGATTGCCTGCTGGTTGGGAGCGGCGCCGGTGTAGAATACGTTGCGCTGGCTCTCTTCGCCTTCGTACTGCACGGGGTAGAACAAGATCGAGTTCAGCTCTTCAAAGACGGGCAGAACCGATTTGCGCGATGATGACGTCCAGCAGCCGAACACGGCTGCAACGCCGTTCACTTCGATCAGTTCACGCGCCTTTTCGGCAAACAGCGGCCAGTCTGAGGCAGGATCAACGACGACGGCTTCAAGCTGCTTGCCCAGGAGGCCGCCCTTCTTGTTCTGCTCGTCGATCAAGAACAGCATGGTGTCCTTGAGCGTGGTCTCGGAGATCGCCATCGTGCCCGAAAGCGAATGCAGGACGCCGACCTTGATGGTCTCGTCCTGTGCGAATGCGGGAACCGTGGCCGTCATGGAAAGGCTGCCGGCCATGGCCGCAGCAAGCAGAGCGCTCTTGGCGCCGAAGTTCTTCATGTGATCGTCCCTCTATGCAAATTGAGCCCCAAGCCACCAAGGGAGGCGCTTGTTGGGGGGACTGTGGGACAGTTTGTTAACGGGGCCCTATACGTCGATTGACGTAGCTGCGGCTCTGGTGTCTGCGCATTGGTCTCGCAAAAGGCTCAAAAACCTAGTGTTTCCAAGCAATACCGTGCTAACAAGCATGTGCCGATTTATTGTGCGGTCGACGAAACTGATTAACAACTAGACGGTTCATGGCGCGTCAACGCATCATTCCCATCCGCCGCGAGTATAACCGTTGGGTCGCAAACCAGACCCTCGAGGACTATGCGCTGCGCTTCACCGCCAAGTCGGCGCGCCGATTTTCCAACGATCGGATCTCGCAGACGGCCATTGGTGCCATCTCGTTCCTGGCACTGGAGGCAATTGGTGGCGCCATTACGCTGAGCTACGGGACCACCAACGCCATCATCGCCATTGTGGTGGCGTCACTTGCCATCCTGCTGATTGGCTTGCCAATCGCGCGCTATGCGACAAGGCACGGTGTTGATGTCGACCTGCTGACGCGCGGCGCCAGTTTTGGCTACATCGGTTCGACGATCACCTCCCTGATCTATGCCAGCTTTACTTTCATCCTGTTCGCCATTGAAGCCTCGATCATGTCGAGCGCGCTGCAACTGGCGTTCGGAATCCCGCTGTGGCTGGGATACATAATCAGCGCCGTGGTCGTCATACCCTTGGTGACGCACGGTGTTCAGATGATCAGTCGGTTTCAACTGATAACCCAGCCAGTCTGGGTCGTGCTCAACATCCTGCCGTTCTTCTTCATAGCCTTTCTTGACTGGGACAAGTTCGATCTGTGGCGCAGCTTTGCGGGTCTGGGTGCGCCGGAGGGCGTCGCTGGCAGCATCGCGCCGTTCGACCTGGCCAAGTTTGGGGCGGCTTCAGCCGTCATCCTGGCGCTGATGACGCAGATTGGCGAACAGGTCGACTTCCTGCGTTTTCTGCCCGCAGAAGGCGTCAGCAAGTGGCGACACAAGGTGGCAATCTTTCTTGCAGGCGCTGGTTGGGTAGTTGTCGGCGCGCCGAAACTGCTGGCTGGCTCGTTCCTCGCGTACCTAGCCCTTTCGAGCGGGGTATCACCCGAGCATGCGTCCGAGCCCGGTCACATGTATGCGGTGGCTTTCGGCTACATGGTACCCAACGAGTTCATGGCGCTGATGCTGATGGCCGTTTTCGTGGTGATTAGCCAGCTCAAGATCAACGTGATGAATGCCTATGCCGGCTCGCTGGCTTGGTCGAACTTCTTTTCACGTTTGACCCACAGCCATCCGGGGCGGGTTGTCTGGCTGCTGTTCAATGTCGCAATTGCGCTTCTGTTGATGGAATTGGGCATTTATCGGCTGCTCGAGGAAACCCTGGGTATCTTTTCCATCATCGCGATGGCCTGGCTGTGCTCTATCTCGGCAGATCTGTTCGTGAACAAACCGCTTGGCCTTGCCCCGCCCGGCATCGAGTTTAAAAGGGCGCATCTCTACGACATCAACCCGGTCGGTGTTGGCTCAATGCTGCTGGCCACGACTATTGCGTTGATGGCCCATTTTGGACTGTTTGGAGAGACTGCTGCAGCCCTTTCATCCTATGTGGCGCTGGTTGTGGCCTTTGTCGCCTCGCCGACGATCGCATGGGCAACCAAGGGCAAATACTATCTGGCACGGAAGCCCCGCAAGCAGTGGCAGACGCTGGATTCGGTCACCTGTTCGATTTGCCAGCATCCTTTTGAGCCCGAGGACATGGCTTGGTGTCCTGCCTATGCGGCGCCGATCTGCTCGCTTTGCTGCTCTCTGGACGCGCGCTGCCACGATATGTGCAAACCGCACGCGCATTTTCGGGCCCAGACCCACGCCGTGGCAGCCAGCATTCTGCCTGAGTGGGCCATCGCCAAACTGCAAACCCGACTTGGGCGCTACAGCATTTCCATGGCCATTGCGGTCGCAATGCTGGGTGGTGCGCTCTGGCTTATCTATTATTTCGCGGCTGGCGCTGCGCCACATACCGCCGATGTTGTGGGAGGCACGCTGGCGGTGGTGTTCTTTGTGTTCGCCGTTACCGCAGGCATTATCACCTGGTTTCTTGTGCTGGCCCATGACAGTCGCCTCGTGGCCGAAGAAGAAAGCTCACGCCAGAATACGCTGCTTCTCAAGGAGATCGACGCGCATTCACGCACCGATGCTGCCTTGCAGCGTGCCAAAGAAAAGGCAGAAGCCGCCAATCAGGCCAAGAGCCGCTATGTTGTGGGCTTGAGCCATGAACTGCGGACGCCGCTCAACGCGGTGATGGGTTATGCGCAGGTGCTTGAGAGGGATGCGGGCCTGCCGGAAAATCGGCGTGGCTCGGTACAGATCATTCGGCGCAGCGCCGAACACCTATCGGGCTTGATCGATGGGTTGCTCGACATTTCCAAAATCGAGGCAGGACGCCTGCAGGTTTACTCCAACGAGATCAACATCCAGGACTTTCTCGATCAGATCGTTGACATGTTCAGTCTGCAAGCCAAGGCCAAAGGCTTGGAATTCCGCCACGAGCGCGCGCGCGCCTTGCCCACACATGTGCGCACCGACGAAAAACGTCTGCGGCAGATCCTGGTGAACCTTCTCTCGAACGCCATCAAATTCACCAATGAGGGTCATGTCAGCTTCAAAGTGGAGTACCGCAACCAGGTGGCCAATTTCGTCGTCGAAGATAGCGGTACGGGCATTGCAGCTGGCGATATCGAGCACGTCTTTGAGCCCTTCGTACGCGGTGAGGCCGAGCGAAACCGGTTCGTGCCGGGTCTCGGGCTGGGTTTGACCATTACTAAGCTGCTTACCGAGACGCTGGGGGGTGAAATATCACTGACCAGCACCATTGACGTTGGAACGCGGTTTCAGGCGCGGTTGATGCTGAGCAAGGTGGAGCGACCACAGGCGGCACATGCCGATATTCGGCGCGTTGTTGGCTACAAGGGGCCTTCTCGAACGGTCATGGTGGTGGACGACAATGCAGACCATCGAGATCTTGTCCGAGAAATGCTCTCGCCTCTCGGCTTCGTGGTCCTGTCAGTCAAGGATGGGTCCGGTTGCCTGCAGGGCATTGAGGCGCACAGACCGGATGTCTATTTTCTCGATATCCGCATGCCCGGCATGAATGGATGGGAGCTCGCGCAAGCCTTGCGGGATCGTGCTGTCGTTGCGCCGATCATAATGCTATCGGCGAATATCGGCGATGGTGCTGGGCCCACCAACTCAGATGCAGGCCACACAGATACTCTGGCCAAGCCGTTTGAGCTCAATCAGTTGCTGGAAAAACTGGCGGCGCATCTGGCGCTGGAGTGGGATTACGCCGAGCAGGCTGTTGCAGCGTCCGAGAATGGTGCTTCGAAACTGCTGTCGCCGGGCGCTGAACACTTGCGCGAACTGGTCAGTCTGGGGCAAATCGGGCATGTGCGTGGAATCGAGGCCAAGCTAAGTGAGCTGGCGCGCGATGCGGCCAACAGGCCGCTGGTGGATGCATTGTCGGCGCACCTGGCCGCCTTCGATTTCGAAAGTTATGCCGAACTCATTGAGCGGGTGAGCCATGAGCCGGATTGAAAAGGATCAGGACATCGTCCTGCTGGTCGACGACTCCCCGGAGTCGCTCGGTTTCCTGACTGAGGCGCTCGAGCAATCCGGGGTCACTGTACTGGTGGCCCGCAGTGGCGAAACAGCGTTGAACATTGCCGTGCGCGTCGCGCCCGATGTGGTATTGATGGATGCTGTGATGCCGGGCCTGGATGGGTTTGAAACCTGTCGGCGGCTCAAGGCCATGGCAACGCTTACCCATGTGCCGGTGATTTTCATGACCGGGCTGACCGAGACCGAGCATATCGTACATGCGCTCGAAAGCGGCGGCGTTGATTACCTCTCCAAGCCGATCAATGTTGACGAATTGCGTGCTCGCATAAGGGTGCATCTGGCCAATGCTCGGCGGGCGCAAAGTGCGCGGATTGCGCTTGACGCCGCGGGGCGGCATCTGGTGGCGTTCGGTCGTGATGGAGTCGTATTGTGGTCGACGCCACAAAGCACGCGATTGCTGGAGCAATCGGGGGTGGACGTGCGGGGGTCTGATGAAATGTCGGCCCGTTTTCTGGCATGGCTTCTGCAGCGCGGCGATGATCTGGCTCCCGGTAGCGGATTTGAACTCGCTTTGGCAGGTGCGCCAGAGCTTCAGTACGCGTTTCTCGGGGTTGTTGGTGGCGACGAATACCTGTTCCGTCTGGCCCGTGCGCAGGCTGAAGGTCAGGAGGACGTCCTGCGGCAGCAGTTTGGTTTGACCCTGCGCGAGAGTGATGTCTTGCTGTGGATCTCACGCGGTAAATCGAACCGGGATATCGGCGATATCCTTGGGCTCAGCCCCCGCACAGTGAACAAGCACCTCGAGCAGGTTTATACCAAGCTGGGCGTAGAGAACCGGGCCTCGGCGGCGATCAAGGCAATTCAGGCCTTGCAGGCCCTGTTTGAACTCTAGACTGCGCCGCGATCGCGTTTCCGGTCTCGCCAAAAACATCGATCACATATTTTTCTAGCCGGAACGCTTCTGCCCAACACCCGTTGTTCGAACAACCCTCGCGGCCACTATCTGCTGCGGGAGACGATCTTGGTGTCGGCACAAATAGGCACCAGATGGTCCGTAGGTCGCTGTGGAGGCTGACGCTCCTTTGCAGCGACCTCGGTGGGGCGCGAAACTTCGGTTTCGTGCCCTTTTTTGCGTTGTACAAATGGGCCTCGGGTGGAGCGTCCCTGACAATGGCGGACTAAGTGCATGCGGCTGATCAGCGCCCCAGCTCAAGCGTAGCGCCTGCCCAAAATCCCAGCGCATTGCACATAAAATACTCACAATATCTTTTAGGCTAATTTATGTGCGATTTTTCTTGCGCGCATGCACACACTGCGCTTGTGTTCGGGCATCATCACCCAGGGGACGTACACATGCTCAATCGCAGACTTCTCATTTCCACATTCGCCGTTGCCTTTGCCGGATTGTCGGCGCTGCCGGCGGTGGCGCAGACAGCGATCAAGTTTACACTCGACTGGAAGTATGAGGGGCCAGCCGCCGGCTTCCTGCTGGCGCTGGACAAGGGGTACTTCAAGGATGAAGGCCTCGACGTCACCATTGATAGCGGGAATGGCTCTGTCGATGCCATTCCGCGCGTCGCTACGGGTGCCTATCAGATGGGTTTCGGCGACATCAATTCAGTCATCAAGTTTCTCGATGAGGACCCTGCGCAGCCGGTCAAGGCCGTGATGATGGTCTATGAAAAGCCGGTCTTTGCCGTGGTCGGGCGCAAGTCGCTTGGTGTTACCGAGGATCCGAAGTCTCTTGAAGGCAAGAAGCTGGGTGCGCCGCCACCGGACGGTGCGTTCGCCCAGTGGCCGGCCTTTGTCGAAGCTGCCGGAATCGATACGGCGACGATCGCCATAGAGTCCATCGGCTTCCCCGTCCGCGAACCCATGCTGGCGTCGGGTGATGTGGATGCGGTGTTCGGTTTCGCCTTCTCGGTGATCCTCAACCTGAAAGCCAATGGTGTTCCAGACGAGGATATTGCGACCATCCTGTTCGCCGACAATGGGCTGAACCTTTATGGCAATGCCGTGCTGGTCAACGAAGATTTCGCCGCAGAAAACCCAGAGGCTGTGAAGGGTTTCCTACGCGCTCTGATCAAGGGCTTTTCCGACGCGGTTGCAGACCCTGCCGCCGGCGTGGAGGCTGTGCTGGCACGCAATGAGATTCTCAACAGCGACATCGAACTGGAGCGGCTTGAAATGGCCAATTCGATGAATATCAAGACGCCCTATGTGATCGAAAACGGCTTTGGCGATGTCGACATGGCGCGTCTTGCAGCATCTATCGACACGCTGAAAATCTCGATGGGGCTGACTGGGGCAGTCGCGGCAGACGATGTGTTTGACGCTCAGTACCTGCCACCTGCTGCAGAGCGCATGCTGCCCTAAGCCCTAATTCAAGCAACGGCCCGGGCGGTGACGTCCGGGTTAATTTTTTCGGGGAGGCCGAGGATGGCTCTGGTCAGTATCGACAATGTGGACATGCGCTATGGCGGCCCAGGCGGGACGCTGGCGGTCAGTGGGTTGACCATGCGGATTGAACGTGGCGATTTCGTCGCGGTGGTCGGGCCTTCTGGTTGCGGCAAGTCCACGTTGATGAAATTGGTAACCGGGCTGCATGTCCCCCAGGAGGGGACGGTAATTGTTGCGGGCCACCAGGTGACCAGGCCGGTCTCCATTGTCGGTATGGCTTTCCAGAACCCCACCATGCTGCCCTGGCGGACAACGCTGGAAAACGTGCTTCTGCCAC
The DNA here is from genome assembly GCF_018334155.1 of Devosia litorisediminis. Classification (NCBI taxonomy): domain Bacteria; kingdom Pseudomonadati; phylum Pseudomonadota; class Alphaproteobacteria; order Hyphomicrobiales; family Devosiaceae; genus Devosia; species Devosia litorisediminis. Next base: position 674,248 of record NZ_JAGXTP010000001.1, read on the forward strand.
TCGAGATCGTCGAGAAGCACAGGCACCGCTTGCGCGCCCACAAAAAGGAATACGTCGAAAAGGCAGAACACCTGCTTGAAACTGTGGGACTCAAAGGGTTTGGCGAGAAATTTCCCTGGCAGTTGTCTGGCGGAATGCAGCAAAGGGCCAATCTATGTCGGGCGCTGATCCATGAGCCGGAATTGCTAATGCTGGACGAGCCGTTCGGCGCGCTCGATGCCTTTACACGCGAAGAGTTGTGGTGCGTCATTCGCGACCTGCACGCTGCCCAGGATGTGACGATTGTGCTCGTTACCCACGATCTGCGGGAATCAGTATTCCTGGCCGACAAGGTACTGGTCATGAGCGCGCGTCCGGGGCGCGTGGTTGCAGAACACGAAGTGCCGTTCACGCGGCCGCGTCAGCTCGATATTCTTTATGACAAGGCGTTCAACGACATGGTGCAAGCGCTGCACGGTGAGATTGCCACGGCGAGGGCCGCAGCATGACCAATATCGAGAGCGCCACTGCCAACGCCACCCTGCCGCCACCCAAGAGCTTTAACATCAACTGGCTGGTGCTGGCGCCGTGGCTCTACACTATTGCCCTGTTTGTGGTCTGGGAGATTGTGGTCAGATCGATGGGTATCTCCCAAACAATCCTGCCAGCGCCGAGCCGAATTGCCGAAGCGATCGTGCAGTATTGGTCCCCGATCTGGAAGAACTCACTGCAGACTCTCTACACGACCGTGCTTGGTTTTCTGATTGCTGTAATTGCCGGCCTGGGGCTTGGGTTGTTCATTGGCTGGTCCAAGGCGATCTATGCCGGGCTCTACCCGATCATGATCGGCTTCAATGCTATTCCCAAGGTGGCATTGGTGCCCATTCTGGTAATCTGGTTCGGTATCGGGACGGTGCCGGCGGTGCTGACCGCCTTCCTGATTTCGTTCTTTCCCATCGTGGTCAATGTGGCCACAGGTCTGGCGACAATCGAACCGGAGACAGAAGACGTGCTGCGCGCGCTTGGCGCCAAGAAACTCGACATCATGCTCAAGGTCGGCATTCCGCGCTCGATGCCATATTTCTTCGGCTCGCTGAAGATCGCCATCACACTGGCGTTTGTCGGTTCGGTGGTGTCGGAAACCGTCGCCTCCAATTCGGGCCTGGGCAATATGATGAGTTCGGCGCAGAGCCAGTTCAATGTGCCGCTGGTGTTCGCGGGACTCATGATGCTCGCCGTCGAGGGCATCGCAATGTATGCTCTCATGGCCTGGATCGAAAGGCGCATGACCGGCTGGGCCCATCGCTCGACGATGTCTAACTAAGAGGGGCCGTCAGGTTGAGGCGTTCGAGCGTGCCGCGGTCCGCCGGGTCCACCATGCTGACCAGGAAATCCGTCACGGTCTTGCGTGCTTCTTCTGGCAGGCTGGCAATGGCGTCGTTGATCCGGCTGGCCTGTGTTGCGGACAGGGTTGAGAACAGCTCACGCCCCTTTTCGGTGGCGTAAAGCAGGCGCTGGCGGCGGTCCGATCGGCCGGTTTTCTGTTCTACGTAGCCATTGTCGATCAACTGGCGCAGCACGCGGGCCAGGCTCTGCTTGGTGATCTTGAGTATATCAAGCAGGTCAGCCACGGGCATGCCCGGCCGAAGGCATACAAAATACAGCACGCGGTGGTGTGCGCGACCGAAGCCCTGATTGCCCAACATGGCGTCTGCATCGCCGGTAAAGTCGCGATAGGCAAAGAAGAACAGCCCCATGATGTCGAGCGGGAGGGGCTCCCCATCCGGACCTGCGTAATTTATGTCAGTCATGTTGACATTTTTTTGGTACGCTGCCATTGTCTTCCCATCAGGACGCCGTTCTGTCTTATCCCTCAGCCTTTGTGGTTTGCCAAGGCCTTGGAGCTCGGGCATGATTGGCGCCAATCAGGCAGCTGAAGCGGCGCCTGCACAGTAATTTTCGGGAGACAACGATGGCCGGCGTGCCGATGGACCAGCGTGAAGGCTGGATCTGGTTTGATGGCGAGTTCAAACCGTGGAAAGACGCGAAGATTCACGTGCTGACACATGGGCTGCATTATGCCAGCTCGGTGTTCGAGGGCGAGCGGGCCTATGGCGGCGAAATCTTCAAGTCGCGGGAGCATTCGGAGCGGTTGATCCGGTCAGCTGCGACGCTGGACATGAACATGCCCTGGAGCGTCGATCAGATCGAGGAGGCCAAACGGGCCGTTCTGGAAAAGAACGGTCTGGTTGATGCCTATGTGCGCCCCGTGGTGTGGCGCGGCTCGGAAGAGCTCAGCGTACCGGCGCGTAACAACACCATCCATTTTGCGATCGCAGCATGGGTCTGGCCGAGCTACTTCTCGGTCGAGGAGAAGCTCAAAGGCATCCGCCTGGAGTGGAGCAAGTGGAAGCGTCCGTCACCAGAGACGATTCCGTCGTCGGCCAAGGCCGCAGGCCTGTACATGATCTGTACGTTGAGCAAGGACGCGGCCATGGCCAATGGTTATGCCGACGCGCTGATGCTGGACTATCGCGGCTATGTTGCCGAGGCGACCGGCGCCAATGTGTTCTTCATCAAGGGCAAGGATATCACGACGCCCACGCCTGACTGTTTCCTGGACGGCATTACCCGCCGCACATTGATCGAGCTGGCCAAACAGCACGGCTACTCTATCACCGAGCGTCACATCAAGCCTGAGGAACTCGATCAGTTTGACGAGTGCTTCCTGACCGGTACCGCTGCAGAGGTGACACCGGTCAGCGAGATCGGGCAGTTCCGCTTCAAGCCTGCTGAAGGCTGCCGTACGCTGATTGATGCCTATGCAAAGGCCGTGCAGCCCAAGCGCGCTGCCGCCGAATAGGTTTTTGATACCTGTATGGAAAAAGCCGGGCCATTGTGCCCGGCTTTTTGTTGTTGGTGCGGTTCGGCCTATGCGGTTTGGGCGGTCCACTGCAGGATCTCGGCCATAACCTGCTTGAGCGCCCCGTCCAGGCCGCCAATGGCAGCAGCAGCAGGGTCAATGGCAGCGGCCTGAGTGGCCGAGAAGCTCTTGCTGGCGAAGATCATGCCGCGACGTTCATCCACCAGTTTGGCGTTGATCCGGACGGTAGCCAGATTGCCATTGGCGGCGTCGATTTCGAAGGCCTGCAGTTCGGTGGCCAGTGTGACGTCGACCCGCAACTGATCGTCTGGGCGACCAATATTGGGGAAGTTCGATGCTTCAAAGGTCTGCAGCAGACGCGTCTGCACAAGCCGGGGCAGGGTATCGGACAATTGCGCATCAGGCAGATAGCTGAGCACATTGCCGACATCGCGCACGACCACGCGCTGCGAGTCATAGGTCTGAACCGTCTTGGGCAGGGTGATGACCACCACTCGCGACGAGCGCCTGCGCATGGGGACCAGGCTCGCGCTGCTCAGATCAAAAGTCACCGGCGGCGCTCCTGCGAGACAGCCGGTCAGCGTGAGCGCCATGGCGGACGCGCCTAGGGCCATAAATGTGCGTCGTGTGGTGGACATCGGCCCTACCTCTTGTTGTAGTCGCGGACGGTTTCCCCGCCAAAAATAAGACCCTGTGGGTTGCTTTCAAGGTTGCGCACCACGCGGTCAAGCCGCGCCAGTGTCGCCCGAGCCTCTTCGGCAAGGGCAGCATAACCGGGTAACCCGCTGGAGGTGAAATTGTTCAACCCGACTGCAATGCTGGCGGTGCTGGTATTGAGCTGATCGGCCAGTTGACGGATCGAGACCGCGGCATCGCCGATCTGAGCAAACAGGCCTTCGCCTTCGGCATTGTTGACCGAGCCGTCGACCTTTTCGAGGATCTCATCAACCTTGGTGGCCGAACCCACGAGCGAATTGGAAATCTCGGTCAGGTTGGCGACGATAGAGTCGACATTGGTCGCGTTGTCGCCAAGCTTGGTGGCGAAATCATCGACATTGCCCAGAACACGGCTGACCATTGCCGGGTCAATCTCGGCGGCGACCTGATTGATCTTGACCACAGCGGGATCGAGATTGGCCACCATTGTCGTGATCCCTTCCGCCAGCGTGCCGGTCGCAGCGAACAGGCTGTCGATCTGCTCGGAATTGCGGGCGAGGCTGTCGGTAAATGTGGTGATGTCATCCACGACAGTGGCGACCTTTTCAGGTGGCAGCGCAGCCAGAATGTCCTTGAGTTCAGCGGTCACAGTGCTGATCTCGCTGGAGAAGGTATTGGCATTGGCAACAATGCGGGTGACCGCTTCGGGATCAATGGCAGCAGTTACGGCGTCGATGCGATCAACACTGGTCGACAGCGTAGCACTCATTTTCGTGATGTCGTCAGACAGGGTCGATGCTGCGGCGAAGAACTCATCCACCTTGCCGGAATTGCGCGAGAGCGTCTCGCTGAACTCGGCGACATTGTCGACAACCTGCGTAACCTTTTCGGGCGGAATAGCGGCGGTCAGCTCACCGAGCTTGCTGGAGAGCGCACCGATCTGTTCAGCCATCGGACCCACTTGCTTGCCCGCCTCGGCTATGGTCGCAAGCGCGTCTTTGACGCCATCGGCATTGGCCGCCAGCGCATCGCTGAAAGTGGCGACATTGCTGATGGTTTCGTTGAGCTTCTCGTCATTGGTGTCGAGGAAGCCATTCAGGCGGTCCACGGCGGTGGCCGTGCCATTGATCGTTGTTGAGAGGCCGTCGAGGATGGACTGGAAGTCGGAAACCTTGGCGTACAGCGTGGGGACATTGCGGCCGGGCTCGGTCGGTGGGTCGCCTGCACTGGCCGTGCCACCCGACAATTGCAGCGAGCCCACGCCGGTCAGGCCCTGAAAGCCCATCAAGGCCTTGGTATCAGCCTTGATCGGGATCGCCGCATCGATTTCCATGCGGGCAATGACGCGATTGATGTCATCAGGGTCTAGCGTAACGGTTTTGACCTGACCCACCTTGATGCCGTTGAACTGAACCTCGGTGCCCGCACTCAGACCCGAGACAGTGCCCGTGAAGATCACCTCATAGGTCGCAGTCTGGGTATTGCTGGAGGGGCCGGCAAACCAGTACACAAAGCCAAACAAGGCAACCAGAACGGCGGTGGCTATGACCCCGACTACGGCATAATTTGCTTTGTTTTCCATGGTTAGCCTTCGAGGTTGTGGGCGCGGGGGCCGTGGAAATAATCCCTGAGCCAAGGCTCGGAGGCAGCACGCATTTCGCTCAGTGTCCCAGCCTTGAGCAGCTTGCCGTTTGCGAGCGCGACAATGCGGTCACAGGCGACTTCCAGGCTGTCCAGATCGTGGGTCACCATAAGCACTGACAGACCCAGCGTATTGCTCAATGTGACAATCAACTCGTCAAATTTTCCGGCGCCGATCGGATCGAGGCCGGCGGTTGGCTCGTCGAGAAACAGAATTTTGGGATCAAGCGCCAGAGAGCGCGCCAATGCGGCGCGCTTGATCATGCCACCCGATAACTGGGTTGGATAGGTGTAGGCGGCGCTGGCAGGCAGCCCGACCAGATCGATCTTCATTCGCGCGACCTCGCGGCGGAGCTTGGGCGACAGATCAAGGTGCTCGCGCATGGGGAATTCGATGTTTTCCAGCACGTTGAGCGAGGAGAACAATGCGCCCTGCTGGAACAGAACACCCCAGTCCCGGCGGATGGTCTCTCGTTCGCGCACGGACAGTTCAGAGAACGGACGGCCGAAGACTGTGATGTCACCGCGGCGGTGGGGGATGAGCCCAGCCATCGCGCGCATGGTGACGGTCTTGCCCGAACCGGACGGTCCGATCAGGCCGAGGATTTCGCCACTGCGCAGCTCAAAGTTCAGACCATTGATGATGATTGTGCTGCCAAAGCCCACAACGAGATCGTTGACCTGCATGGCGGCGGGGACGGGGAGGGTGGAGGTGTTTTCCATCGCTAGAACCCGATCGCAGCAAAGAAGATGGCGAACAAGCCGTCGGCCACGATCACCACAAAGATGGATTTGACCACCGAAGAGGTGGTGCGGCGCCCCAACGACTCCGACGAGCCCTGTACTTTCATGCCCTCGACTGAGGCGATCAGGCCGATCAGCAGGCCCATGAAGGGGGATTTGAGCAGTCCAACGGCAACGCTGGTGATGGTCATGGCGTCTTGAAGGCGAATGACGAAGACCTCGATCGGGATTCCGCCGTAGGCCTTGGCAACCAGAATGGCGCCTGCCAGACCGGCCATTGACCCGACAAAGGCCAGAAGGGGTAAGCCCACGATCAGAGCAAGCGCGCGCGGCAGCAGCAAGGCCTGATAGGGATCAACGCCCATGACCCGCAGCGCATCAAATTCCTCGCGGATACGCATCGAACCGATTTCGGCTGTGATGGCAGAGCCTGAACGGCCAGCGACCATGATAGCGGCAAGCAGCACGCCGATCTCGCGGAACATCAGAATGGCGGCGAGATCGACCACCAGAATGGCGGCACCGAAATTGCGCAATTGCAGAATGGTCTGCTGTGTGATGATGGCGCCCACCACCAGCGAGATCAGCGCCACGATTGGAATGGCGCGCAGAATGATCTGTTCAAACTGTTCAACAAAACTGGCGAGGCGCAGCGGGGACTGAAAGGTTGCGGTGCGCCAGAAAGCCCCGATCAGATGACCCTGGGTGGCATTGACACTGACAACGTCCTTGCTGGCGTCGATAACGGTTCGGCCCAGGGCGATGAAGGGAGCGATCAGAAAATTGTCGGTATGCTGGGGTGGCAAATCGGCAGGTTCATATTCATCGATTCGCGCCAGCAGCGTCTGGTGCTTCGAGGACGCGCCAACAAAGCTGCCAGCGCCAGCAGCACCATGACGACGTAACTGCGTGAGCAACCAGGCGCCCGTTGTGTCGAGCATGCCGATACGTGCTATGTCTATATCAACACTGGTGTTTCCGGGGATCGATGGCGTGAGGCCAGCAACTTCGAGCTCCAGGGCACGTGCATTTGCTGACGTCCAATCACCCGAACAACGGATTGTCGGATCCGCCCCGCGCGTTTCGTCTAACTCGATATACCGACCCATCGGACCTGCAGTGCCACAACTTATGAGCGGACTATTAACACGTTCCGCCTGGATTTGGCATGCCCTGTTGCAGTGGGTGCGCCGAGTATAGTGGCGCTAGTCCCAGCGGGCCCGGGCCGTGTCGTCGTCGGCCCTGGGGGCAACCCACTGCGTACCACCGGGGCCGGTTTCCTGTTTCCAGAACGGGGCATCGGTTTTCAGATAATCCATGAGAAACTGGGCGCTCTCAAAGGCCGCTGTGCGGTGGGGCGACAGTGTCATGACCTGCACGATGGGGTCGCCTGGTTGCAGCGTGCCATAGCGGTGAATGATGCTGGCGGCGCACAATTCGAACCGCTGCATTGCTTCACCGAGAATGGCACTGAGCTGATTGATGGCCAGTTCGGGATAGCATTCAAGTGTCAGGCTTGTGATGGGCGCGTCGGGTGTCGAACGAACCAGGCCTGTAAAGCTGACAGCGGCCCCGGCACCATCGCCAGCGGCCAGGAACGTGTTGGTTTCGGCGCCGGGATCGAACGCTTGGGTGGTGACGCGCACGCTCATCATCAGCCGCCGGTCATGGGCGGGAAAAACGCGACGGTACTGGCGCCAGCCAATGGCGTTTCGTGCGGTACCAGTTTGGCATCAACAGCAGATTTGATCAGGCTGCGTTTGGCAACGGCGTGGGCAAAGGCTTCGTCGCGTTCAGCCAGCCAGTCGATCAGATCGCCTACCGTGGCGACGCTATCGGGCGGGCTGACCTCTTCGCTGCCCCTATTGAGGCGCTCGCGGAGCCAGGCGAAGTAGAGGATCTTCATCTCGCATCACCTGACAGGTGTGGCCAGCTGGCGCGAAGATAGTCCCAACCCGTCCAGAGCGTCAGGGCGCCGGCGAGCCAGAGCAGCACATCGCTGAGCAGGCCAAACCCGGGAACAATGCGTTCAAACAGCACAATGGAGAGTGCTATCAACTGAACGGTGGTCTTCCATTTGGCCAGTTGGCTGACAGGCAGCACGATCTTGGTATTACCAAGGAATTCACGCAGGCCGGAGATGAAAAATTCCCGGAACAGAATGGCGCAGACCGGGATCATATCCCAGCCCGACAGGCTGCCATCCCAAGCCAGTACGGCGATCATGATACCCACCAGCAGTTTGTCTGCGATGGGGTCAAGCATACGGCCCAAGGGCGAATACTGGTCCCAGGCGCGGGCGAGGTAGCCATCGAGCCAGTCGCTGGCTGCCGCCAGCACGAAAAGGATCAGCGCAATCAGGCGCAGGATCAGATCACCATCCATCACCAGAATGGCAATGGGGATAATCGCCAGGATGCGCGCAATGGTGATCAGGTTAGGGACGAGGAGCAGCGGGTTTTTGGCCATGGATTGACAGAACAGTTTTGCTGGTAAGGGGTCAAGAGTGAGTTCGTCAGTAGCGATGGCCATTTTAACCTCCCCCCGTGGGGGGAGGATTAGTGCGGCTAGGCGATTGGCGATATTGCCTTATGCGACACGCTGCTTGGTGGCGGCGCGCCGGGCCGCTACCGCCTCGGCGAGGGTTTCCAGCGCTGTTACGGTAGTGTCCCAATCGATGCAGCCATCGGTGATAGACTGACCGTAGACGAGTTCACGGCCGTCAACGAGATCCTGACGGCCGGCCACGAGGTTGGATTCAACCATGACCCCAATAATGCGGCGATCACCGGCGGCCATCTGGGTGCCGATATCGGCCAGAACGGCTGGTTGGTTTTCGGGCTTCTTGGATGAATTGGCGTGGCTGGCATCAATCATGATGGTAGCGGGCAGCCCGGCCTTGTTGGCTGCCTGGGCTGCGGCCTCGACACTGTCCGCATCGAAGTTGGTGGTCTTGCCGCCGCGCAGGATGATGTGGCAATCGGCATTGCCGGTGGTGGCGGCAATGGCGGAGCGCCCCGATTTGGTGACGGCCAGGAAATGGTGGGGCTGACTGGCCGAGGCTACAGCGTCCAGGGCAATCTTGACATTGCCATCGGTACCATTCTTGAAGCCGACCGGGCAGGACAGGCCCGAGGCCAGTTCGCGGTGGATCTGGCTTTCGGTGGTGCGGGCACCAATGGCGGCCCAACTGACCAGATCGGCGATGTATTGCGGGGTGGTCATGTCGAGGAATTCGCAGGCCGCGGGCAGGCCCAGATTGGCGATATCGAGGAGCAGAGCGCGGGCTGTGTGCAGGCCGTTATCGATGTCGAAGCTGCCATCGAGATTGGGGTCGTTGATCAAGCCCTTCCAGCCCACAGTGGTGCGGGGCTTTTCGAAATAGACACGCATGATGATCTCAAGCCGGTCGCCCAGGGTGTCACGCAGCGCGCTGAGGCGCTTGGCGTAATCCAGCGCCGCGGCGGGATCGTGGATGGAGCAGGGCCCGACCACGACCGCAAGGCGATCATCGGCGCCAGTGAGAATGTTGTGGAAGGCGTGACGAGCGCTGATGACGGTGCGCGTGGCTGCATCGGTGCGCGGATGCTGGCGCATCACCTCGATGGGGGTGGTGAGTTCCTTGATGGCGCTGATACGCAGGTCATCGGTGGTCTTGAGCATTGGTGGTCTCCTCGGGAATTTCGGGTGAGGCGGCCAACAAAAAAGCCGCCTCGTATGGGGGCGGCTGGCTTCGGGTTCGGTCGTATCCTGGAAGGATCAGATCAAGCGCGCGGTAGCCTCCGCCGAGAGCGGATAGCTAAACCAAAACGAAAAAGTGGCTGCGGTGCGGATCATGAGGGAAGTTGTAGCGTGGGTTCCGCTGACTGTCGACTACTACTTTAGCCGCCCGCGCCCTGATAATTGCGCAGGACCAGGCGCTGCGCATAGACGTCAAAGTTGTCGCGACTCAGGATAATCTGAACGCGTGGGCCCCAATTATGGTCCCTGGAGGTTTCGTCATCAAACCCCAGCAGTTCAGAGCCAGAGCCGATCAACGCCGCGGTGTGACGCAAATCGGGTGCCGTTTCGGCCAGCCAAGGGCGAACAATATCGGTGTAGAAGCGCCGTGATAGTTCGATCCCCTGCATGCCTTCGCCTCCCCAGCGCTGGTGGAAGCTTATGGCCCGGCAGGGATATTTGGAAGGGCGGGCACGGCGCGGATGGCATGGCGCTATAGTCTGACGACATCGCCTTGGAAGTGATCAGTCCGACCATCCCTGGCGCATCAGAGTATAGGCAAACGAGGCTGTCCAGCCGATCAGTGCGAAGCCGTTCAGCGCCTCAATGCCTGAAACGATGCGCATTGCGCCTAGAGGGTAGATATCGCCGACGCCCAGCGTGGTGTAGCTCATCATGGAGAAATAGAAATGGTCCAGCGGGCTGCCCTGTGTCTCGCCAGCCAGTGAGCCCATGCCGAGCCAGCTGTCCATCGCATAGAATGCAAAAGCGTAGAGCGCTACCGAGAGCATCTGCGCTGCCGTCACACTGGCCATGCCGACCAGCACGCCAGCGCGTCGCGGTAACCCGCTCCCATCAAGGATGCTCCGTGCCGCCAACATGGACTGGTAGTGGATCAGTACCGAAACGGCCATGATCGCGAAGGCGCCAATGGTGGCGATAACAATTTCCATGCCGGTGCTCCGTGTTTTTCACAGGAGGCAATGAGGCAGGCGGTGGTCCGTTCCCTCAGGATCGGCATCGGCGCAGCGTGCGTATCAGCTGGCGCGGTTGAAGTGATCGTAGATCAGCTGCGCCATGGCGCTGGAAATGCCGGGTACGGCTTCGAGATCGGTCAGGCTGGCGCGGCCGACGGCCTTGGCGGAGCCGAAATGGTTGAGAAGGCTGCGTTTGCGGGTGGGGCCGATGCCTTCGATCTCGTCGAGCGGATTGGAAATCTGCTCTTTCTTGCGCTTGGCGCGGTGGGTGCCGATGGCGAAGCGATGGGCTTCGTCGCGCAGGCGCTGGACGTAATAGAGCACCGGATCGCGATGGGGCAGCATGAAGGCCTCGCGGCCCTCCATGAAGAATTTCTCACGGCCGGCGTCGCGTTCCTCACCCTTGGCGATGCCAATAAAAGTCACCTCCTTGGGCAGGTTCATTTCAGCGATAACGCCACGCACGGCGCTCATCTGGCCGGCGCCGCCGTCGATAAAGACGACATCGGGCCAGTCGGGCATGCCGGTGGCCTCGTCCTCGGCGTCGCTGTCGCTGTCATTGGTCAAGCGCGTGAAGCGGCGCGTCAGGACTTCGCGCATCATGCCGAAATCGTCGCCGGCGGTGATGTCGGATTTTATGTTGAAGGTGCGGTAGTGCCTTTTGGAAAAGCCTTCTTCGCCGGCCACGACCATGGCGCCGACCATGTTGGTGCCCGAGATGTGGGAGTTGTCGTAGGTTTCAATGCGGCGGGGCACGCTATCGAGGCCAAAGGTCTCGGCGACGCCTTCGAGCAGGGTGCGGTTGGTGGCGCCTTCGGCGAGCTGGCGGCCGAGGGCTTCGCGGGCATTGTTGAGAGCGTGGTTGAGCAGGTCGCGCTTTTCGCCCCGCTTGGGCACTTCGATGGCGACCTTGCGACCGGCGCGGCTGGAGAGTGCTTCGCCCATCAGTTCGGGCTCGGCCAGTTCGTGACTGATCAGCACCAGGCGGGCCGGGGTGCGGTTTTCGTAGAACTGGGCGATGAAGGCTTCGAGCACGTCGGCGTCGCTGAGACTGGAATCGGCGCGTGGTCGATAGGGGTAATTGCCCCAGTTCTGGAAGGCGCGGAAGAAGAAGACCTGCACGCAGAACTGGCCGCCTTCGTGGTGGATGGCGAAGACGTCGGCTTCTTCGACGGATTTGGCGGTGGCGTCGCCCTGGGACTGGACCAGGGCCAGGGCGCCGAGGCGGTCCCGGATCAGGGCGGCGCGCTCGAAATCGAGGTTTTCGGCGGCCTGTTCCATGTCGGCCTGCAAATGGTCGCGGACCTTTTGCGATTTGCCGGAGAGGAACTGGCGGGCATCTTCGACCAGCTCGGCGTAGCCCTCAAGCGAGATTTCGCGGGTGCAGGGGGCGGCGCAGCGCTTGATCTGATGCTGCAGGCACGGGCGGGTGCGGGCAGCATAAAAGCTGTCCGAACAATTGCGGAGCAGAAACGCCTTTTGCAGGCTGGCGATGGTGCGCGCGACGGCGGTGGCTGAGGCAAAGGGGCCGTAATAATTGCCCTTGCGACGACGGGTACCGCGATGCTTGGTCAACTCGGGGGCCTCGTGGTCACCGGTGATCAGGATATAGGGGAAGCTCTTGTCGTCGCGCAGCAGCACATTGAAGCGCGGCTTGAGGCGCTTGATCAGATTGGCCTCGAGCAGCAGGGCCTCGGATTCGGTCTCGGTGCGCACGAATTCCATGCTGACCGTGGCTGCGATCATGCGCTGCAGACGCACTTCTAGCGCCTCAGGTCGGGTGTAATTGGTGACGCGAGCCTTGAGATTACGGGCCTTGCCGACATACATCACCGCGCCCTGCGCATCGAGCATGCGATAGACGCCGGGGGCGGCGGGCAGGGTTCGAACAAAGGCCCGGATTACCTCATGGCCGCTGGGCAGGGGCGTGCTGTCGTCGGTCATGAGCGGGGAGTCGGGCCACGGCGTTCGGGGTGTTCGAGGTGTTCGCCACCATCGAGTGCCAGCATCTGGCCGGTCATGGATTTGGCGGCGAGCAGCATCAGCACACCATCGGCGATATCCTCGGGCCCCGCATTGCGTTGCAGAGGCAGACCCTGAACGCTGGATTCGAACTGAGCCTGGCTTTGACGCGAATGGGGCAGGACCGGGCCGGGACCGATGGCGTTGACGCGGATGGTCGGGGCCAGGGTCTGGGCCATGGTCCGGGTGGCAGCCCAGAGTACGGATTTGGACAGGGTGTAGCTGAAATAGGCGGGCGAGGTGTGCAGAACGCGCTCATCGATGATGTTGACGATATTGCCGAGGCTGCCAGCGGGGTGCTGAGCGGCGAAGTCGCGGGCCAGAAAAACCGGCGCTTCGGCATGAATGGCGAAATGGCTATCCCAGAGCGCTTCGTCAAGATCGTACAGGCTATCGGGGTCAAAGACCGAGGCATTGTTGATCAGCACCGAGAGGGGACCAAAGGGTGCGGCGGCTTTGGCGATCAGCCCGGCGCGGTGGGGGCGGTCCATCAGGTCAGCCTGAACAATGGCGGCGGTGCCGCCGGCAGCCGTGATGTCTGCCTGCACCTGACCGGCGCCATCGGCATCGCGGTTATAATGGATGATCACGGCATGGCCGGCGCGCGACAGCGCCTTGGCGATGGCGGCGCCGATGCGGTCACCAGCGCCGGTGACAAGCGCGACGGAAAGAGCTGAGGGTGAAGTGGACTGATTAATCATGCTGGGAACTGGGACCTGATGGGCGGACCATAGGCCGCTTTGGCTGGAGTCTTCAACGTGCTGGATGGGATGAGCTGGGGGCAATTGGCGCGTCAGCCTGCCTCCGGTGTGCTGACAGCGTGTGGCAGCAGCGCTGTCCTTTTGTTGCGCAACCTTCGGGCATAGGCTGCTGGAGTCGCTGCAGGGCAGGAGGCACTGCGGGGCGGACGCAGATATCCTTGGGGGAACATACAGTGGAAGCGATCATCTCGATTCTGGTGCAATTGGTGGCCGGCGGTGCAGGCGGCAATGTGGTGGGGCAACTCGCCAAATCGCTGAGCCTGGGCACGGCAGGCAATTCGGTCGTCGGTGCAGTTGGCGGCATGGCGGCCACATGGCTGGCGGGAATGATCCCCGGGCTGGATGGCCTGGTGGGTGCGGCAGCGGGCATGGCTGGTGACGCGGCAGGCGCTGCGGACATGGCTGGCGGAATTGATTTCGGCGCACTGGCCGGTCAGGGCGTTACCGGTCTGGTTGGCGGCGGCGTGCTGACGGCGATTGCGGGTCTGGTCAAGTCGCAGATGGCCAAGGACTGAACTTTGCGATAGCGCTTTGGCGTCCCGGTTCGCAAGTGAATCGGGACGTTTCTCAAGCAGGCGTAACATCTTACCATGTCCCTTTCCGCCATTGACGACAGGGCCGATAATGTCGGTCGGGCTATTGCTCTGACACTGTTCACCATTGCGGTGTTCGGGATACAGGACGCTATTTCCAAGCATCTGGTGCAGACCTATTCGCCGTTTCAGGTGACGATGATGCGCTATTGGGGCTTTGCCGCCTTCGCACTTTATATCGTGTCGCGACAGGCTGGGTTGCGTCAGGCGCTGTCGTCCAAGGTGCCGCTTTGGCAATTGCTGCGCGGCTCGCTGCTTATTATCGAGATCTGTATCTTTGCGCTGGCGCTGCAGACGGTGCCGCTGGGCGAGTTGCAGGCGATCTCGCTGGTCTATCCGCTGCTGGTGACGCTGTTCTCGATCCCGCTGCTGGGTGAGAAGGTTGGCGTGTTCCGCTTTGTGGCGGTGGGCGTAGGATTTGCCGGTGCGCTGATCATCGTGCGACCCGGAGGGTTGCCGCTGGACTGGGGTGTCGGCTTTGCAATGATCGCGGCGGTGCTCTATTCGCTTTATATCGTGCTGACCCGCAAAGTCAGCCAATACGACAAGGCGCCGACCAGCCTGGCCTATACCGGCATTATCGGGCTGGTGCTGTCGAGCGGCGTGGGTATTTTCTTCTGGCAGCCGATGGCCTGGCCGGATGTTGCGCTGGTGGTCACGATGATGATCACAACGTGTCTGGGCCATGGGGTAATGATCTATGCGCTGTCGCTGGCACCGGCGAGCACGGTGCAGCCATTCAACTATTTTGCACTGCCCTGGGCGATCGTGCTGAGCATGGTGGTGTTCGGCCACTACATCGACCCGATATCGCTGCTTGGTGCGGGAATCGTGGTTGCGGCGGGCCTAGTGGTGATGGCCCGCGAGCGGATCAAGCGCGTCAGAATTGTTGACGGCCCGATCCTGCCCGGGCGGGAGTAATCAGGCGAACATCTTGGAAATCCAGACGCCACCAGCGGCGCTGACGCCTGTGAGGAAAGTGCCCCAGACCATGTCGACCGCTGCAACCGTTGGGGTGAAGCCCTTCATGGTCGACAAATTCGTCAGGTCGTAGGTGCCATAGGCAACAAAGCCGAGCAGGGCACCGAGCATGAGGGCCTTGAGCACATCACCTTCGGCGGGTGCGGCGACCAGGGCAACAACGCCGACCAGATAGGCGAGGTAGAATAGCCCTGCGATCATCAGATTGGGATTGGGCAGCAGGATGTCGCCAATCTCGCGCTGATAGAAGCCCTTGCCCATGGTGGAGAGCCAGACGAAGTCGAGCGGGAAGAAGATCAGCGCGCAGGCGCCGTACAGGATCAAGTATTTGGTCATGAGAGCGGCTCCTTGCAGCAGGTTAGACTTGTTACGCAGCGTGGTGGTTGCAGGATCACTGTCATTGGCAGGCCTGCCCTTGAAGTCTGCGCCGGGGGAGGGCATGTCAGGGTGCACATGGAGGGAATAGTATGATCTGGCTGCTGGAAATCGGGTTGGTGTTGCTGCTGGTGGGTGGTGGCTGGACCTATCTGACACGCGGCAAGCGCGGTAGCGACAAGGATTCGCTGACCATGCGCCGGGTTGATGCCTATATCGAGACGATCCGGCGCGAGCGCAGCAACAAGGAACTGGCGGCGATGAGCGATACCGAATTGCGCGATCTGCTGCATTCGGGGGCGCACAATATGCGCGTGGCCGGGGAGCGGAAGAACTGGGCGCTGCTGGGGGCTGGCGGGGTAACGCTGTTTTCAGCGGTCATTGCGGCCAACCAGGACGGGATGCGGGGCTTCGCCGTTGCGATGGTGGTTGGCGCGCTGGTGATCTACGGGCTCAATGAATATCTGGTGCGCCGACTGCGTGCGCCATTGGAGCAGCGCGGGATTGATGTCGACCGCATCAAAGTCGAATAGAAAGCGCCGCCCCGTGGGGCGGCGTTGTCGTTTCGATCAGTTGCCGATGCAGAAGTAGCCGTTGGGACCATTGACGCAGACGCTGCTATTGCTGCGTGGATAGGTCGGGGCGGGGCGCGGTGTCCAGCGTGGCTCGTCGCGAGGATCCCAGCGTGGGGTGCGGTCCCACCGACCGCGGTCGCGATCCCGGTCATGGCCCCAATCACGGTCGTTCCAGCCGTCATAGCCACTGCGCGAGAGGTAATTGGCCGATACCCAGCCATCTGCGCCGCGCTTTTCGACAAAGCACCAGCCACTGCGGCACTGCTGCACATCGACCTGCTCGCCCCGACGCAAGGTGTCGACGACCCGGTAGTGCGTAGATGGTCCCGAGCGGACATTGACGTTGCTGGTTGCGTAGGCCGATGCCGCGGACGCTGCGGCAGTGGTTGCCACGAGTGCCAGGACCGCGAGGCCGCCTGCCATGAGTTTGTTGCTCAGAGCCATTGTTGATCTCCTTATCCCTGTTGGGCATTGAATGCCTGTGAGGACAGAAGACACCAGTGCGCCTGAACCCAAGCTGAATGGCTTGTTGTGTGCAGCTAGAACGTTAGCAGATCGACGAAGCGCTTGAGGCGGTCGCCCAGCTTCTTGCGCTGCTTGGTCTTGAGCTCGCCCATCAGGGCTTCTTCAAGCTGGGCCCAGTGATCGGCCAGTCCGTTGCGGATGCGCACGCCGCGTTCGCTTAGCGCAACGCCAGCAGCGAGTTCTGGACCAACGGCCTGCCGGGTGATCAGACCCCGCTCAGTCAGGCGCGCCAGACGGTCGGTCAAACCGGCCTCGGACAGCCCCAGCTCGGCTGCCAGCTCGGTTTCGGTGCGCCCCGACCGACCCAGTTCAAACAGGATGGCGTCGTCGCCCGGCTCGAGGCCGCGCTCTGAGAGCGGCAGCAGCAAGGCGCGGTGGGCGAGCTGGCCCGCCTGGATGAGCCGGTAAAGTGTTGAACGGGATGAGGGCTTGGACATAGTTGGGAAAATAGTCCGAACTCCTTGTGCGCGTCGATTGAGGTTACACTCTATCGTTAATCGTGGAAGGACCAAGGCCGGTTATTGTTCACCTCACGCAGGTGAGTTATGACTTGATTGCAATGATCTGGTGAACGGAATGCCATGACGCAGGACCTCGCACGCATCCGGGCTTTCGTTCAAGTCTTTGATTCAGGTGGTTTTTCTGCAGCGGCGCGGCAGCACGGCCGGTCAAAGGCGCTGCTCAGCAAATATGTGACGGACCTGGAGGACTATCTTGGGGTCCGACTGATGAACCGGACCACGCGCAAGCTCAGTTTGACCGAAGCGGGCGAGGGATATTACCGCGAAGCCAGTGCGCTGCTGCAGCAGCTTGATGATCTGGACGCCACCATTACTGACCAGACCGCCGAGCCGCGGGGCTTGTTGCGGGTCTCGGCCCCACGCAATTTTGGCGAAGATTCATTGGCACCAGCCATCTTTGAGTATCTGCGCAAGTTTCCCAAAGTGACGCTCGATCTGCGGCTGGAAGACCGCTATGTCGATCTGGTGGATGAGGGGATTGATGTCGCGTTGCGCATCTCCACACTTGCGGACTCCTCACTGATTGCCCGCAAGATTTCCGACATGCATGTGATTGTCGGCGGTGCGCCTAGTCTGCTTGAGGCTCATGGCACACCCAAGCACCCTGAAGACCTGCGGCATATGCCCTGCATTATCGATGTGAATTTGCAGGGTCAGTCGAACTGGCGCTTCGTGGATGAGGGCAAGACCATATCAGTGCCGGTGAATGGACCGCTGCGGGTCAATTCCCCATTGGCCGCGCGCAAGGCTGCCGTACTGGGCCTCGGATTTGTCGTATTGCCATCCTATCTGGCCGAACCAGCGGTAGCCTCGGGCGAACTGGTGCCGGTACTGGCGGATTTTCTGCCAACCGGACAGACGCTGCAGGCAGTTTATCCGCACAGGCGACATCTGGCGGGAAAGGTGCGGGCCCTGATTGACCATCTGGTCGAGTGGTTCCAGACCCACCCCATCCATTAGGGACGACACGTGAACCTCAAGACTTTCGGTCGCGCGCTTGCTGGCGCTGCTCTGGGCGTTGTAGCCCTGTCCCTGCCGGCGCTGGCACATCCACACATTTTGATCGACGCCAAGGTGGCGATCACGTTTGACGATAGCGGTGCGGTGGCGGGGCTTCACTATGACTGGACCTTTGATACGGCATTTTCGGCCTGGGTCATCCAGGGGCTCGATACCAATGACGATCGGGAAACCAGCCCCGAGGAACTGCAGGAACTGGCCGACGAGAATCTGGCGGGGCTGGCCGATTTTGGCTTCTACACCTATGCCGGTGATATTGCTGACCCGATGGTGTTCACGCCGATGGGCGACCAGCGCATGGTCTATGCGGATGGGCGCACCACGCTGAGCTATTCACTGAGCGCCGACACGCCCTATCCGGCAGGCGGGCGATTTGAGCTGGGCGTTTACGATCCGGAATATTATGTGGCCATTACCGTCTCTGATGCCACTGACGTGACGCTGGTCAATGCACCCGCTGGCTGTGCCGTCGTGGTTGAGCCGCCAAAGGAAATGTCAGATGAACTGGTGCAGCGGCTGAGTGCGCTGGGCACTGAAGTTACTGAATTGCCACCCGACCTTGCCGCAGCGACCCGCGGCACACAGGGGTTGATCGTGGTGGACTGCACCGGGGCCGAGATTGCAGCACCGGCCACGGCTGTGGAAGCCACCAAGGCCGTCGCCCAGGCCAAGCCGACGACACCTTTCGGCGGCCCGCCAGCCGAGGTGGGACTGAACATGCCACGCACTGGCTTTTTTGGCTGGTTATCGACGCAGCAGCGCCATTTCTATGGGGCCATCACGACCTCGCTGGATGCGCTGCGCACAGACTGGACTGCATTCTGGGTGCTGGGTGGCCTCAGCTTTGTGTATGGCATTCTGCATGCTGCCGGACCGGGGCATGGCAAAGTGGTGATTTCATCCTATGTGCTGGCCAACGAGACGCAGTTGCGGCGTGGCGTAGCGCTCAGCGTGCTCTCGGCGATGATGCAGTCGCTGGTCGCGGTCGTGTTTGTGCTGATCGCCGCTGGGTTGCTGGGCATGACCAGCCTGGCAATGAGCGATGCGGCCAACTGGATCGGAATTGCCTCCTACGCCATGGTAGCTCTGCTGGGCGTGTGGCTGATTGCACGCAAGTTGTTTGGCTGGGGGCATAACCATGGCCACCATCATGCGGCCTCCAGTGCGGACATGGCGCGCAAGGCGCGGGCGCATCTGCATGACCACGACCACTGCCATACGAATGGGCACGGGCATGGCAATCACAGCCACGATCACGATCATGAGGGGCATGTACATGTGGTGACACCAGCCGCGACCAGTGGCAGTTGGCGCGAGCAATTGGGCGTGGTGCTGGCTGTCGGCTTGCGCCCCTGTTCCGGAGCGTTGGTAGTTCTTGTGTTTGCGCTGTCGCAGGGCGTGCTGGCCGCCGGTATTGCGGCGGTGTTCCTGATGGGAGCGGGGACGGCGATTACGGTCGCCGTGCTGGCCACGCTGGCGGTAACGGCCAAGGGGTTGGCGCAGCGGATCGGCGGTGCGGATAATCCGCTGACGGCGTCAATCATGTGGTGGTTTGAACTGTTCGGTGCTGTGGCAGTGCTGGCGTTCGGCGTGGTTCTACTGCTGGCCAGTCTCTAGCTGGACGCATCCGGATCACCTCAGATGGCGCGACCCATCGCCGCCTTGCGGAGTTGGGCGGAGACGCTATGGTGACCAAAAGCCTAGAACCCTTCCAAACTGGCGCTCATGTCCGATCACCTGCCGCCTGCCCATCCGCCCGTCAAAGAACAGAAAATCGGTGTCCTGCTGCTCAATCTGGGCACACCTGACGCTACCGATTACTGGAGCGTGCGACGTTATCTCAAGGAATTCCTCAGCGATCCGCGCGTCATCGAGACGCCGAAATGGCTGTGGTGGCCGCTGCTCAATCTGGTGATCCTGTCGGTACGACCGCAAAAGAGCGGCCATGCCTATGCACAGATCTGGGACAAGGAAGAAAACGCCAGCCCGCTATTGGTGATTACCAGAAAGCAGACGGCTGCGCTGGCCGAGCGGATGGCGGGCCACGATAATGTCGTGGTGGACTTTGCCATGCGCTATGGCAATCCATCGACCAAGAGCGTGCTGGAGAAGATGCAGGCTGAAGGCTGCACCAAGATCCTGCTGGTGCCGCTCTACCCGCAGAATTCGGCGACCACTACCGCGACGGCCAATGACAAGGCATTCGACGTGCTCAAGACCATGCGCCGCCAGCCAGCGGTGCGCACCATGCCAGCCTATTTCGAAGACCCCAAATATATTGAGACGCTAGGTAATTCGATCCGCGATGGCGTCGCGGCGCTGGATTTCGAGCCCGACCTCGTGATCACCAGTTATCACGGCATGCCGGTGACGTATCTCGAACGCGGCGATGTCTATCATTGCCAGTGCTACAAGACGACACGTCTGGTGCAGGAGTATCTGGGCTGGCCCAAGGACAAGCTGATGGTAACGTTCCAGTCGCGCTTTGGCCCCACCAAGTGGCTCGAACCTTATACCGACAAAACCCTCGAAGCGCTGCCGGGCAAGGGGGTAAAGAAGGTTGCCATTCTGGCCCCGGCGTTCTCGGCTGACTGCATCGAGACGCTGGAGGAAATTTCCATGGAAGGGCGCGATACCTTCCTCGAAGCCGGCGGCGAGAACTTCGCCTATATCCCGTGCCTGAATGACAGCGCGGGCGGCATGGACATGATCGAGGACATGGTGCGACGTGAACTGGCCGGCTGGCTCTAGCCGGCGGCCTTGCTCTCGCCAATGATGGCCTTGACCTCGTTCTCGACGATATCAAGCATCTGATTGACGGTGGCGACCGCCTTGTCGGCGTCGCCGGCAACGACCGCATCAGCAAGATCGCGGTGGATCGGGAATGAGCTCAGGCCGAAATCGTCAGCACCAAACGGCGAGGCGCCGCCGCGCTCCAGCGCGTGGTCTAGGTTGACCAGGATCTGCCCATACATGGGGTTGCCAGACGCATCATAGATGGCGCCGTGGAAGGCGTGATCGGCCTTGCGCCAGGGACGCCCGGCATCGACTTCAAGCAGCAGGGCGTCGCAAAGCTCGGATATTTGCTGGCGCTGGGCTGGGGTGGCGGCCAGGGTCGCCTTGCGCACCACGTCGTTCTCCAGCGTGCGGCGAATTTCCATCAGGCGCAGCAGGGCTTCGCCTTCCAGCCGGACCATGGTGGGCACCAGACCGCGCGATGTCTGGACGCGGGCGGACAGATAGGTGCCATCGCCACGGCGGC
Source organism: Devosia litorisediminis (assembly GCF_018334155.1). NCBI lineage: Bacteria > Pseudomonadati > Pseudomonadota > Alphaproteobacteria > Hyphomicrobiales > Devosiaceae > Devosia > Devosia litorisediminis. The sequence goes on from NZ_JAGXTP010000001.1 coordinate 695,485, forward strand.
GCCTGATGATGCCCAGGCCTTCCCAGCGATTGAGCGCCTCGCGAATGGTGGACCGACCGACGCCGAGCGTTGCGGCCAGCGAGACTTCGGGCGGCAGGCGATCGCCGATCTTGAGACCGGAGCGTTCGACCATGTCAGCAAGCGCGTCCAGCACAGCAACGCCACGCGTCCGGGTTTCCAGCGGCTCAAGATAGCTCAGGGCACTCTGTCTCACGGCGCCTGATCCTCCCGGCGTGTGCAATCAACAGCCCCACACATCACAATTTTCCTGATTTGTCAGCCTTGTGATGCCGCTCGTGGCGCAGCCGCGCCCTTGAGATCGAGCAATTCACTCAGCGCGCCTATCAGCAAATCCATCTGCGGTTTGGAATTGTAGCCCTGCACCGACAGGCGACAAATGCAGGTGTCCTTCCATCTAAAGACCGGGATTTCAATGTTGTAGCGCTCAATCAGATCAAGCTTTAGCTGGTCGACGTCACAATCGGGGATGGGCATGGCGACCATTTGCGGGGCGCAGAAGGCAGCGCTGCTGAGCGGGGTGAGCCCGGTCATCTGCGCGAGGCGGTGGGCGGTGTCCTGCGCCAAGGCCTGGCAATGGGCCTGCACGTCGCTCCAGCCATTGGCGCGCCGGAAATCGATGGCGGCCGGCACGGTGAGCCAGGCGGACGGATCGCGCGTACCCTGCATCTCAAGCTCGTCGATAAAGGGCGAGTTGCCAAATGCACCCTTGGCGCCGGGCTCCTTGGAGTGCTCGGTCCAGCCGTGGCTGACGACCAGCGGATTGATCATGCCCTGTACACTGGGCCGGGTGTGCAGGAAGGCTGAGCCCTTGGGGGTCATCATCCATTTGTGACAATTGCCGGCATAGAAGTCGGCGCCAAGCTCATCGAGCGCCAGCGGAATGTGCCCAGGTGTGTGGGCGCCATCAATCACGCTCCAGATCCCGCGCTTGCGCGCTTCGGCAATGGCGTTCTCGATCGGAAAGAGCAGGGCGGTGGGCGAGGTGATGTGGCTGAGGAACAGCACGCGGGTGCGCTCGGTCATGCCGCCGATGATGGCCTTGGTAAACTGGCTCTCAGAGGTAAGCGGCAACGGGATATCGACCACCACGATCTCGGCACCGGTGCGGCGGGCGACGTAGGCCCAGGTCTTTTCGAGGGCTGAGTACTCGTGATCGGTGGTAAGGATCTGATCGCCGGGTTTGAGATCAAGCGACTGGGCAACGATGTTCAGCCCCAGCGTGGCATTGGTCAGCCCGACGATATTTTCCTGGGTGGTGCCCAGTTCGGCGGCCAGCGCGATGCGGGGCACCCGCATGGTCTCGGTCAACTCGCGACCGAGGAACTCCACTGGCTGGGCTTCGAGCTCGCGCTGCCAGCGCTGATAGGTCTCAAAGACCGGGCGGGGGCAGGCGCCGAAGGAGCCGTGATTGAGGAAAACGACATCCTCACGGAGGAGGAATTGCCGCGCAAGATTTTCGGACACGTCAACGGCCTTTCAAAGTCGGATCAAGCGCATCGCGCAGTCCGTCGCCAAACAGGGTGGTCGCCAGCACGGTGATGGCGAGTGCGGCGGTGGGGAACAAAGCGAGGTGCCAATAGAAGAACATGAAATCGATGCCCTCATTGATCATCTGGCCCCAGGTGGGGGTGGGCGGTGGCACACCAATGCCCAGAAAGCTCAGGCTGGCTTCGAGCATCATGGCCAGAGGAATGGCCAGCACGAAGCCAACGATGATGGGGGAGATCGAATTGGGAATGAGATGGCGGCGGATGATGTACCAGGGCGAGGCGCCCAGGGCCTGCGCAGCGCGGACGAATTCCTTTTCGCGGAAGGCCTTGATCTGGGCCCGGACAAGCAGGCAGACCTGCACCCAGCCGAACAGCGCAGCAATCAGCACGATGGTGAAATAGCCGCCGCGGGTCAGCGCGCCGAGCAGCATGGCGGCCAGCAGCGGCGGGACTACCGAGAACAGCTCGATGATGCGCATGATGAACCAGTCGGTCTTGCCGCCAAAATAGCCGGCCAGCGCGCCCAGCGGGATGCCGATGACGACACTGAAAAGGGCGGCGGTAAAGCCGATGGTCAGCGATACGCGGGCGCCATAGACGATGCGGGTATAGAAATCACGCCCCAGGCTATCGACGCCGAACCAGTGTTCAGCAGAGGGGAAGGCCAGCGCCTCGGTGAGAAAGAGCTGGGCTTCGGGCGGCGCCGGGGTGATCAGCGGGGCAAAGATCGCCATCAGGATCAGGATGGCGAGGATGACGCCTGCGGTGATAGCGGCCTTGTTGCCAGAAAAACGTTGCCAGGCGAACCAGAGGGGGCTGCGCTGGCGATAGGCTGGGGTTGGCGTGACGGTCATGGGCTCAGTGGTCATTGGCCGCCTCCCACGCGGATGCGGGGATTGATCAGGGCGTAGACAACGTCAGAGATCAGATAGGCGATGCAGTACATGAAGGTGATCATGAGCATCAGCGCCATCTCCAGCGGATAGTCGCGGTTTTCAATCGACGAGACGAAATAGGCGCCCAGGCCCGGCACGCGGAACATGGCTTCGACAAAGATCGAGCCGGTGGCGGTGCCGATGAACATGGGCAGGAAAACGGTGACCAGCGGGATCGCCGAATTGCGCAGGACGTGCTGGAAGATGATGCGGCGCTCGGTGAGACCCTTGGCGCGCAGCACGGTGACAAAGGGACGGTTGAGCGTGTCCAGCATGGCTGAGCGGGTGTAGCGCGCATAGGTGGCCAGCGGGATGGCCGCATAGGCAATGATGGGCAGGATCCAGCGCTCGGGCTTGCCCCAGCCACTGGCGGGGAGCCAGTTGAGCCAGACTGCGAAGACCAGAATGAGCAGCATGGATGTGACGAAGACCGGGATGGTCAGGCCGAGCGTGGCCAGGGTCGAGGCGAAGTAATCGATCCAGGTATTGCGGTTGAGCGCGGCGGCCATGCCTAGCAGGATACCAAGCGGCGCGCCGATCAGCACACCGAGACCGCCGAGCACCAGGCTGGGGACCCAGGCGCGGGAGAGCAACTGGGTGACGGTCTCGCCGGGGCTCTGATAGGGTACGCCAAAGTCGAAATGCAAGACACCCCACATATAGCGGAAGTACTGCACATAAAGCGGCTGATCGAGGCCAAGCTGGGCCATCATCTTGTCCCGCACAGCCTGGGAGACGGGCATGTCATTGCCATCAAAGGGCCCGCCGGGAATGGCGTGCATCATGAAAAAGATGATGAGCGAGACGACGATGAAGGTGACTGCGACCGAGACGAGGCGGCGGAGGATGTAGGTTAGCATTGGGGAGCTCCCGCCGTTGCGTCGCGCATGCTGCTCCACCCCCTTCTTTGCCCCTCAGGCACAGCCTTTGTGGCCTTCTTGCTCAAATTGCTCCACAGGAGCGGTTTGCCCCTGCGGGGCGCGGCGAACTCCCCCATCAAGGGGGAGGTACAGATCGCGCTACGGGCAATAGCTGGCTGCATCCACTTAACGGCACCTCCTCCAGGATGGGGGAGGCTGGCAGGGGGCGACTTCGCAAAACTCATTGCAGGCTCCCTCATGCCGTCACCAGCGCTTCGACGCGGTGGTGGGGGGCGATGGTGACGAGTTGCGGGGTATCGGCCGGGGTGGCGCCAGTCTGGATTGTGGTGAAACGCGGGGTGGCAGCAGCCAGTTGTTCGGCGCTCAGAAAGCTGCGCTCGCGGCGGTCACGTGGGTTATCAACCGGGATCGCGTCGAGTAGAGCGCGGGTATAGGGGTGCTGCGGGTTGGCAAAGATGGCTTCGGTCGGAGCCTCCTCGACGATGCGGCCGCGATACATGACGACGACGCTATCGGTCAGGGATTTGACGGTCGACAGATCGTGGCTGATGAACAGCATTGAGAGGCCCATTTCGGCCTGCAGTTCCTTGAGCAGGCCGATGATCTGGGCCTTGACGGTGACGTCGAGCGCCGAGGTTGGTTCGTCGGCAACCAGCACGGTGGGGCCAAGGATCAGGGCGCGGGCGATGGCCACGCGCTGGCGCTGGCCGCCCGACAGCTCGTGCGAATAGCGGGAGCCGAAATTGCGTGGCAGGCCCACGCGTTCGAGCCAGTCCAACGCCTTCTCGGTCTGTTCTCGGGTTGTGCCGATGCCGTGGATATGGAGCGGCTCGGCGATGATCTGGCTGAGTGTCATCATCGGATCGAGCGCGGAATAGCTGTCCTGAAAGACGATCTGCATGCGACGGCGAAACGCCTTGAGTTCAGCTGGACCCATGGTGGAGATGTCGGCGCCATCGACCAGTATCTGGCCGCTGCTGGGTTCGGTCAGGCGCATGGCCATCATGCCGGTGGTGGTTTTGCCCGAACCTGACTCGCCAACCAGGCCGACGATGCGGTTGCGCGGCAGCACAATGTCGAGCGGGCGTACCGCGTGGAAATCGGACTGGCTGGTGCGCAGGCCGGCGCGGCGGCTGACGCGGTAGGTCTTGGCCAAACCGCGAAGTTCCAACGCTGGTGCCGCGCCTTCGGTGGCGTCGCCCGATGGATCGAAACTGGCCTTGAGGCTGGCAAGCAGGGTTTTGGTGTAAGCGTGCTGGGGGGCGTCAAAGATCTGCGCGACGCTGCCCTGTTCCATGACTTCGCCATTGTACATGACCAAGACGCGATCAACGGTTTCGGCGATGACGCCGAGATCATGGGTGATCATGATCAGGGCCATGCCGAATTCGGCCTGCACTTTCTTGATCAACTGCAGGATCTGCGCCTGGATGGTGACGTCCAGCGCGGTCGTGGGTTCGTCGGCGATCAGCACTTTGGGGCGGCAGGAGAGCGCCATGGCGATCATGGCACGCTGCAGCATGCCGCCGGAAAGCTGGTGCGGGTAATAGTTGAGGACGTCGCGCGCATTCTTGATCTCGACGCGCAGCAGGAGATGTTCGGCTTCAGCAAGCGCATCGCGCTTTGAGAGCGTGCGATGCGCCTGGATGGTCTCGCAAATCTGGTGGCCTATGGTGAACACCGGGTCGAAGGCGGTCATGGGATCCTGAAAGATCATTGCCGCGGAACGACCGCGCAGGCGAACGAGATCTTCCTTGTTGGCCTTGAGGACGTCGACGCCGTCAAGCTTGATGGTGGTAGCGCTGACCCTGGCGGTGGCCGGCAGCAGGCGCATCAGTGCGCTGCAACTGACCGATTTGCCGGAGCCGGATTCCCCGACAATGCCCAGGCTTTCGCCCTCGTTGACCACAAAGCTGACGCCGCGCACGGCATCGACTTGGCCGCCATACTGGCTGAAGCTGACCCTGAGGTTTTCAATTTCGACGAGGGGCATGGGCTGGCCTTGCTGGGGAGAAAAACGCTCCCTGGCCTTGGAGTACCAGGGAGCGAAGTTTTGGATCGGAACTACTGCTTTGTCAGGTGCGTGAAGAAGTAGTGGGCCAGACGATCCAATGGGGTGAAGCCGAGTTCGTTCGGCGTTGCTGCATCGCCGCCGAGTTCATCGGAAATCACGGCGATGGTAATCGGGTGCACGAGCGGCACGATCGAGGCATTGTCGATCAGGACCTGTTCGGCCTGTGCATAGAGATCAAGACGCTCTTCCCAGACCGGGTTGGAGTCGGCCTCGGCAACCAGCTTGTCATAGGCATCGACATGGTGGCTGTGGCGGCCGCCATTGTAGAAGATGCCGTAGAAGTTAGACGGATCGAGATAGTCGTACTCGTAGGGCGCGATGAAGATGTTGTTCTCCTTGTTGAGGAGACCCTGCATCCAGTCCTGACCGGGGAGCACGCGGATGTTCATGGTCACGCCCAGAACTTCCTTGAACTCGGCCTGCAGATACTGCGCCATGGCCGGGATGATGGCGCCGTTATAGCCGCCTTCTTCGCGATACCAGATTTCAATCTCAGGGAAGCCATCGCCGCCGGGGAAGCCAGCTGCTGCCATGTGTTCGGCTGCCTGTTCGGGATCAAAGACAGCCTCAGCGGCGACCTCTTCATTGTAGCCAGGATAGCCGGGCGGCAGGATAGAGCCGGCGGGGATGGCAATGTCCTTGAGTACGGTTGAGGTCAGTTCAGCGCGATCAACGGCGTAGTAGAAGGCCTTGCGGACATCAACATTGTTGAAGGGCTCTGAGTCCATGTCGAACGAAATGTAAGACGTGGCGAAGACGGCGTTCTTGCGGATGCCATCGGGATAGCGCTGCTCAGCGACCGGCACCTGACCGGTATTTAGGAACGAGTAATCGGCGTCGCCGGCCAGGAAGGCGGGCAGGCCGACTTCAGGTGCGCCCAGAGTTGGATCAATCTCGAGACGATCGATCTGCGCCTGCCATGGTCCGGTGTAGGTGTCGGACTTCGTCAGCACGACTGAGTTGTTGGACTTTTCCCAGCTCTCGAGATCAAAGGGACCCGAGGTGACGACGGTGTCGACATTGAGAGCCCAGTCATCGCCAAGTTCATCGACCACGTGCTTGGGCACGGGATACCAGAGACTGGTGACCGATGGCAGATAGGGCTTGGGCGCGTTGGTGGTGACTTCGATGGTCAGGTCATCAACCGCCTTGAGACCCAGGGTGGAAACGTCAGCGGTACCCTCGGTGACTTCCTTCCAATTCTTGATGCCGCCAGCAAAGTCCCAGTACCAGGCAAAATCGTAGCCCGAGGTCGCGGCGCGGGTGAGGGCGAAGACATAGTCCTCGGCGGTCAGTGGCTCGCCATCGGACCAGACCAGACCGGGGCGCAGCTTGAAGGTCCAGGTCAGACCATCCTCGGACTGGCTCCAGCTCTCAGCCGCCATGGGCGTGAGTTTGAAGTCCTTGTCAAAGGTGGCGATCGGCACCTGCAGCACTTCGGCAAAAGTGGCGCGGGCATAGACCGTCTTCATGTAGTCCATATAGGTGCCGGTGGTGGACTGACCGGGCGCGACGATAGTGGTTTGAGCCATGGTCGGTACGGTCAAAGCCGTCGCAACAGCCAGTGCCCCGGCGATTTTCAAAAGTGTTTTCATAGCAAGACTCCCTCCTTGCAGAGCCAGATTTCGGACGTTCCCTCGGTGCCGGTCGCGTTGGCGCGGCCGGTCTTTTCGTTGCGCAGCCGGGCTGCGATCGACAGATACGAATTCCCCTCGAAATCTGCCCAATGACATATGTCTGACAAATGAAGGCGGGCTTGGCAAGTCGATCTGTGGATAGCGGGTCCATTTCTGCGGCAATCATTAGGAATGCCGCAGAAACAGGCCGGATCAGGTTCAGTGTCGCGCGCGGCTGAAGCTGCGGGCGGCGGTTTCGATGGCTCGGGCGCCGATGCCAAAATGGGCGTAGAGATCGTTGACCGTGCCGGTCTGGCCGAAGTGCTCGACACCCAGGGTGACGGTGCGGTGGCCCAAAACGCTACCCAACCAGCCCAGTGTGGCGGGGTGGGCGTCGATAGCGGTAATCAGGCCAGCAGTGTGGGGGATGTCGGCAAGCAGGTTTTCGATGTGGCTGCGGGCATCGTCATCGCCATGCAGGCGCGCGCGCTGGGCGGCATGCCAGCCGGCGTTGAGCCGGTCGGCAGAGGTCACGGCGAGTACGGCGACGTTACGGCGGTCGCCACCGATGGCGGCCGCGGCGGCGATGGCTTCGTTGGCCAGCACCCCCTGATAGGCGATGACGGTGTCGCATTCGGGGGTGGGGGCCTTGAGCCAGTAGGCACCACGGATGATGTCGTCGGCCAGGGGCTTGGCCATATCGCGCGGGGGCTGCTCGATAGTACGGGTGGACAGGCGCAGATAGACCGAGCCGCCGGTGACGTCACGCGGCCAGTCGGCCAGATCGGGGCGGGCATCGCCCGCGCGTTGCATGTAGTCGAAGGCCCAATCCATGATGACCGAGAGTTCGTCGGCAAAGGCTGGCTCGAAGCTGGCGAGGCCGTCCTGCGACATGCCGATCAGCGGGGAGGCGATTGACTGGTGGGCACCGCCTTCGCCAGCAAGCGAGACGCCCGACGGCGTGCCGATCAGCAGGAAGCGGGCATCCTGGTAGCAGGCATAGTTCAGTGCATCGAGGCCGCGGGAAATGAAGGGGTCGTAGAGCGTGCCGATGGGCAGCAGGCGTTCGCCGAACAGGGAGTGGCTGAGACCGGCTGCGCCAAGGGCGAGGAACAGGTTCATCTCGGCAATGCCGAGTTCGAGGTGCTGGCCCTCGGGGGTGAAGCGCCATTTCTGGGCGCTGGGAATGGCTTCCTTTTGGAAGATGTCGACCATTTCGCTCTTGGCGTAGAGATTGCGACGGTTCACCCAGGTGCCCAGATTGGTCGAGACGGTGACGTCGGGCGAGGTGGTGATGATGCGCCGGGCCAGATCGCTATCGGTCTTGGCGATGGCGTCGAGCACCATGCCAAATGCAGTTTGAGTGGAAGTGGCGCCAGTGCCGACAAACTGCGGGCCGATGGTGGCGACGGCGGGCGAGGTGTGGCGGCGGCTCTGAGTGGTGTTGAAAGGGACCTCGGCGAGGAAGGTTTCGATGGCGGCGGGATCGTGCATGCCTTCGAACTTGTCCCATTCATGGCCCTCCCGGACATTCATGGACTGGCGCAGGCTATCGATCTGGGCGCCGGTCATCTGGCCGGCGTGGTTGTCCTTGTGGCCGGCCAGCGGGGTGGCCCAGCCCTTGACGGTATAGGCGATAAACACGGTCGGTTTGTCGCTGCCGGCGGCCTCGAACTGTTCGAGCAGGGAGGCGGTGCAATGGCCCCCCAGATTGCCCATCAGATCGGCCAGTTCGGCATCGCTGCGGCGGGCGATGAGCGCCGAGAGGTCGCCCTGATCGCCGATTTCGTCATTGAGGCGCTCGCGCCAGGCAGCGCCGCCACGGAACATCAGCGCCGAGTAGATGGCGTTGGGGGCGGCGTCGATCCAGGCCTTGAGCTTGTCGCCGCCGGCTTCAGCGAATGCGGCGCGCTGCAGGGCGCCGTATTTGAGGGTGACGATGTTCCAGTCGAAGGCGCGGAAGATGGCTTCGATGCGGTCATAGAGGCCTTCGCGGACGACGCCGTCCAGGCTCTGGCGGTTGTAGTCGATGACCCACCAGGTGTTGCGCAGACCGTGCTTCCAGCCTTCGAGCAGGCATTCATAGACATTGCCTTCGTCGAGCTCGGCATCGCCAACCAGGGCCACCATGCGGCCTTCGGGGCGCGATGTATCTGCCCAGGGCTTGGCGCGGACATAATCCTGGATCAGCGAGGCGAATGCGGTGAAGGCGACGCCGAGGCCTACCGAGCCGGTGGAGATGTCGACGTCGTCGGTGTCCTTGGTGCGGCTGGGATAGGACTGGGCGCCGCCAAAGGCGCGGAAATTCTCGAGCTTTTCCAGGGTCTGCTTGCCGAACAGGTACTGGATGGCGTGAAAGACCGGGGAGGCGTGGGGTTTGACGGCGACGCGGTCTTCGGGTCTGAGCACGCCGAAATAGAGGGCGGCCATGATGGCGGCCATGCTGGCGGAGCTGGCCTGGTGGCCGCCGACCTTGACCCCATCGGTATTGGGCCGGATGTGGTTGGCGTGGTGGATCATCCAGTTGGAGAGCCAGAGCGCCTTTTTGGTGAGCGCGGCAATGGTTTGAGTCCGGTCCATATTTCCCTCCACAGAATATGTCTGACATTGCACCTTGCCGCGCGGTGGTTCTTGTCTATTCTGGCCCCGATGGGGATAAGTTGCGCATGTTATGCGCAGATATGGAGAGAAAATTGGCGGAAACTGCCAAAACGCCATTGAGCGCCGTGGACCGCAAGATCCTGGGTGCGCTGCAGGAAGATGGCCGGATGACCATCCAGGCCATTGCCGACCGGGTGGGGCTGTCGGCATCGCCCTGCCTGCGCAGGATACGCCAGATGGAGCAGGCGGGGATTATTTCTGGATACAGCGCCAGCGTGGACCAGAAAGCGGTTGGCCTGCCGGTGTCGGTGTTCATTTCAATCAAGCTGGAACGGCAGCGGGCGGCAGAGCTGGATGCGTTCAGCGCGGCGATTGATCGCTGGCCCGAGGTGATGGAGTGCTATCTGATGACCGGGCAGTTCGATTTCCTGCTGCGCGTGGTGTGCGCGGATCTCCAAGCCTATGAGCAGTTTTTGCGCGAACGGCTGACCCAGATCGCCGGCGTCGCCTCGATCGAGAGCAGTTTTTCGCTGGGGCAGGTCAAGCAGTCGCGGGTGCTGCCGCTGTAGGACAGCACCCGCGCCTTTCTCGCTGAGGCCCCCCAGCCCGGCCCTCCCCACAAGGGGGAGGGAGCGACAGGGGAGTGCCTTGCGCGGGTTGATCAGAGGTCGACCTTGGCGTTTTCGCCCATATCGGGGGCGTCGCCGGTGACGGCGGCATAAGCCATCTTGGCCAGCGCGACAGCCTGATTGGGGCTGTCCCAGAGTTCGCCATCTTCGGGGATGACGGTGAGCAGGCGGATGGATGGATCGGTGGCATCGTCCCACCAGGCCTTGTCCCAGTCGCTCCATAGTTCGGTGATCTTGGCGCGGTCATTGCTCAGTTTGGCCTTGCCCGACACCACTGCATATTTGTGGCCACCATTATCGACCCAGGTCATGGAGACGAAGGGGTATTTGTCGACCTGTTCGTTCTTGTGGCCGGATTCATCGACCAGGAAATGCACGGCATGTTCGTCGCGACGCGGGCGGGCCGAGAGGGGACGGCTACGCTGGCGCTCACCATCCCAGGTGGTGAACATGCAGATGTCGATCTTGTCGGCGAGTTCCCAGATGCGGTCCTGCACCTCGGCGGGAGTTTTTTCATTGTCGTGATGGGGTTTGACCATTGTGGTGGCCTCCTTTGCTGTTGGGAGGCAAACGGTCGAGGCGGGCAGCGGTTGCGCGCGATATTTTTGCGTTTGGAGTGATCCAGCGCGCCGGGCGCGGGTTCAATCGAATGGCGATTGCAGATCGTCCCAAGCGGGCGCGGCTTCCTTGAGTGGATCGAAACCGGCATTGTCGGGCAGCAGGGTCTGGGGATCGGCGGACAGATTGCTCAGGCCCGCCGCGGCAATCCAGCCCAGGCCACGGATGAGGCACCATGTGTCCTCGCCGGGCGCGGGGGCAATGAAGCCAGCGGCTTCGCCGGTGCAATGCTCAATGGTGACGGTGGCGCCGGTGGGCGGGTGGCCGGTGATCTCGGCGCTCGCCTCGGGGCTGGCATGGGCCGATGGGGTGCCGCTGATCGTGGCGGTGCGGGCTGCATGCGCCGAAGTGGCGAGCAGCAGCAGGGTGGCGATGAGGGTGATCGGGCCGAGGCGCATGGCGGCATTTGCACTGCCATGAGGGTCAAAGGCAAGGCCCCCTCAACCGGCCGCTATGGGCGCGGTGAGGGCGGCTGCCATTTGTGTGGGCGTCAGCTGCGCTTGACGGGGCAGGTGGAGATGCCCAGCAGCATATAGAGCGGGCAGGTGCCGACAATGCCGGTGATCAGCGGCACCAGGCCAATCAGGGCCAACCAGCGCCAGCCGGCATCGGGGAAGACGAAGAAGGCGACAAGCAGCGCCAGTCCGACGACGACGCGCAGCACGCGATCGATAGTGCTTTCATTGGTCTTGAACATGGCGGCTCTCCTGTTGTGTTGGCACCAGCCTAGCAGAGCGGGGCGGCGGGGGATTTGATTTGGGACAAAGACCGCGGCGCGCTGGCACGCGCCAGGAACGGCACTCGCCAGGACGGCACGCACCAATAACGCCACGCGCGAAGGGGGCGCTGGCGGGACACGGGTTACGGGCGGCCGATGACTCGACCTGGAAAATAGTGTGGCTGGAGCCAAAGGGCCGCCCGTCACGAACCGGTTTTGTGCGAGGGGTGGTTCAGCCTGCGCCGGTATTTCAGACGCGACTGCCACTTGCCCCACTGGATGGCGCCCCATCCCCCGGCCCCTCCCGCCCAGCCCTGCGTGGGGACTGGTGACTGGCGGGAACCCCAACAGCGTGCCACAGGTGACCGGGGGCGGGGATAAGTTGGGCGCAAAAACCCCGGCGCGTGGCGCGGTGCCGGGGTTTTGTGCGGGTTTCAGGCGTGCATGGGGGGCGGGGCCGCGTCGGTCAGATGCGCATAGCGTTGCTCAAAGGCCTGACAGGCCACGATCAGCCGCGTCACCATCAGGGCAATATCGGCATTGGTGAGGGGATTGATCGGGTTGATCAGCCGGAAACTGGGCAGGCCGGGCTCGTGCCGATAGAGCTTGTTGGCGGCGCGCATCACGTCATTGAGGCTGCGCCGCCCGTTCTCGCCCAGCGTACCGGCGGGCTTGGCCACCCGCAGCAGATAGTTGAGCGCGGCGACTTCGCGCGCCAGGCGGGAATGGGCATGAATGGCACGGCGGCCCAGTCGGGGCAGGGGATCGGACATGGCTGGTTTCTCCAAAAAGGGGATGAAACCGGCAAGGATAGCAGCGGTGGACGGGGCGGGGATATGTTTGGGGGGCGGGTGCAGCGGAAGAAAACTCCGTTTTGTTGCTCTGGCGAGTCTCTGCGAACCCGCCGCGGCCCAGGGTGCCCTCGTCTAGCGGCGATTGGCTCAATTACCGGGCTGTACCAGCGTGGAATAGTGCTGTTGTATGCAGCTGAATTTGTGCTCAGTTGATATTCCGGAATACATTTGTAACTCTACGACGTAATATTTTTAGGTAAGTCGAACAAAATATGATCTGTACTCACTGCGGCAACGAAGTGCCGTCGCATAGACGGGATTGTCCAAGTTGTGGAGAGGACAACGGATTTCCAAACGTCCGGCTTAGTCAATTGCAACCAGAAGTTACAGCACTCGCAACAAGGTATGCTTCCGCACTCGTGTCTGCGGACGCGCGAGGTGCTAAGAGCATATTGCTCAGGTTTGAGGCGGCGGTCGCCACATCAAAAGTCGTCATTTCGCGCCCTCTAGGTATTATTCAGGGTTTGATCGACGATACGCGACAGAGCTATGTCAGCTTTCAAAAGCAGGTTAGTGCTGGACTTCGCAGTCCCGCCGACAACATATATGACCAAGTGCGTCAGCAGTATGAGAGTGCCTTATACCCGCACTTCTCCGGAGAGATTATATTCGGTTCTCTAACGCTAAGCGGTCGAGGCATCACGCCATATGGCCCGTATGCAATGGTTTTGAGAACTGAGATGATTAAACGCAGAACAACCGTGTTTGAGGAGAACCCTCATAAATTTATCTCCAAGCACCGGCTGCTTGGAAACGAGCCTCTCAGCGCGGGTTATCGCGCTGATTGGGAAGGCAGATCGCGGCTAGCTGCAACAAAGTTGCAACCCGACCTAACACCGAATACATCAGAAGAGGACTTTCCTGGGATCCTTCAGAAGGATGTCGGAGACACAGGCGAAGGCGATTTCATTGAGGCACATATCTACGGCAGCATCAATCGAAACGCGATTGAAAGCGTTGTCGGACCAAAGCCAAAGGTTAGGGCTGATCGTATTATTTGGGACGCTGTTGTCCAGCGTCTCAATAATGCCGGAATAGAAGCGCGAACGATATGATTGAAGCTTACATCTCAGGCCAAGCTGCTAGGGTGGCCTTTGTCCAAGGCGATGAATTTAGCTACATTGACGCGGACAATCCCAAGTATGAAGTCAAGATATTGGCTCATCAGCTAGCTTACGTTTTTGCGGATGCAACGGATGTCGAGCGGGTTTTATTAAGGCGGAAAGAAGATTCCTATACACCGTTGCTTCAGCGATACAACATTGACCGGGCGTTGCACATGGTTGATGTTGCGTTGGATCGAGAGCTAAGCGAAGAGTTGCGGCATGCAGCAGCTGAAACATTTGTTGAGCTCACTGAGGACAATACCGTTCTCGTTGCTGTTAAGAACGTTCTATATGCGCGCCCGATATCTTCAGATCACATAGACGCTGCCCGGGCCGATACGTTATCTAGTATACACAGTTTCAATGATCTTCTCACTGATCTGACGCAGTCCAGAGTTTTGTCGCATAAGGTTGTGGCATCCTTTGAGCGCGCGTCAAAGAATATGGAGAAAGACACAAAATCTCAGATTTGGGCGACGGCCGTATATGCAGGGCTCTTTAGAGAGCTTGTTCTGGCAGGGATTGATGCTGTCAAAATTAATGCAGCAGTTTTTCACTGCTACACAGTTCTGTCTAAGTTTCCAAACGGCAGGGGCTTCGTGAAGGAGTGGGTCAGGGACTTGACCGTTCCGCTTGATAGATCCGCTATGGTCAACACTCCAGAGCCTGATATCCGTCGCGGACCTGAGCACGTGCAATGGTCCGCCAGGGTAGCCTCTCCTCATGAGATGTATTCGGCAGTGCTTGGACGACAAGATTCAATATTGGAGCACCTTCGTGCTGGTGATGTAGGTCAAGCGCGCCACTTCGCAGACCAATTGGTTCAATGGCAGTTGCATAACTCCGACAGTTCGTTTGCCTCTATGTCCTTGTCAAAGCTTGCATCGGAGGCTCGACGTCTCAAGCAGAGATCGGTGGAGTTGGAGTGGGCAAAAAGCGCAATAGAGTTGAACCCGGTCGACGCCATCGCGGTGTCGTTGCTGGCTGATACATATCTTGACCTGTTCCGTCTCCGCGAAGCTGAAGAGTCATTCCGAAATGCAATTGCTTTGGGGCAGCGTGAGTTCGGTCGTGTAGGTGTGGCGCGGACTTGGCGAGCGGCGGGAAAGCTAGAAGAAGCCTACAATGAGCTCCTTGAAATTGTGGCAGAATTTCAGGACAGCGACAGTATATTTCACGGCTGGATGATTGCGGCTGAGATAGCAAGAGAGCGCGGCGAGCCCGTCGAGGCATTGCGGCTTTATGAGGACGCACTTGTTGCATTTCCTGGAGAAGCGCAGCTTTGGTATGGAAAGGGGTCGGCGTTGCGAGATTTGCGTGAAACCGAGGCCGCGGCAGAATGGCTGACGCGAACGGTTCGCACCTTTCCTCAAGACCCCACTCCGTTGTGTATTCTAGCTGAGGTCTATCGAGATGCGGGCCGATACAATCAGTCTCTGGACACATACAAAGTAGCTAGGAGTTCCTTTCCGCAGTCTGCCGTTGTCCGAAGCGGTATGGCTGAGGTCTTGATCAAGATGGGTCAGGTTGAAGAGGCCCTCAGAATCTATTCTGAGGCAAAGCGTGATTTCCCAAATGAGTCGGTGATTTTCTGCGGATACGCTGAATGCCTGAGGAATAAGGGTGACCTTGAGATGTCTTTGGTGGCATATGAAGAAGCTGTATCTCGATTTCCTTTGGACTTAACTTCGAGAGGTGGTCGGGCAAATGTCCTAAAGGTTATGGGACGCCACCAAGATGCCATAAACGCCTACGATCTTAACATTCGGGACTTTCCATTTGACTTGGTTTCGATGTCAAATCGAGCCAACTTGTTGCGTTTGCTGGGCAGGTATACAGACGCAGTGGACGCTTATGATCTGCTGCTTGAACGGAGACCCGATTATCTCCGTGCTAGGTACGCTAAGGCGGCTATCCTCGCGGCTTCGGGGGATTTTTCTGCTGCGTTTGAGTTACTGCCCAATACACAGCCAGTTACGGACGATGATTGGTTCGCGTATCACGTTCGTGGAATGCTCAATTTGCGGATGAATGAGATTGGTGAGGCCACTCGGATATTTGCGTGGGGGAAAGAGCAGGCGCCGTTTGGTCGGCGGGAGCAGTTTGATCGATCATGGGCTGTAGCAAGGATGAGGGAAAAGGATTTTTCCGTCGCAGCGCGTCACTTGCAGCACAATGGTGATACCTTAGAGTTGCTCCTAAGGGCGCGGTGCTTATTTGAGTTGGGCGAGCTTAAGCAGGCAGGCCTCATATTGGAGGCGGCAAATGACAATAGTTATCCTACTGTCGTTCTATATAGAGACGAATTGAAACGCCTTGTGTCGGGATTCTCACCAACCTTACCTGCTAATCAACTTTCAGACGCAGAGGCCGAACTGTTGCTCCAAGCTGCCTAGAATTCATAAAGTAGCAATCTAGTTCACCTCGCCTTCCAGCGTATCCAGCTCCATCTCCCGCAACCGTTTGACTTCGTCGCGGAGCCGCGCGGCCTTTTCGAATTCCAGATTGGTCGCGGCTTCGCGCATCTGGGCTTCCATGTCCTTGATGACGGCGGCGAGGTTGGCGCCGACATGGGTGACTTCCTTGCCGTCCTTGCCCTTGCCAATGGAGATGGTGACGTGGTCGCGCTCATCGACGCTGTCGACAATGTCGTGAATATTGGAGCGCACCGACTGGGGCGTGATGCCGTGTTCGGTGTTGTAGGCGATCTGCTTTTCGCGGCGGCGGCTGGTTTCGGCCAAAGCGCGTTCCATCGAGCCGGTGATCTTGTCGGCATAGAGCACGACCTTGCCATCGACGTTACGCGCGGCGCGGCCAATGGTCTGGATGAGGGAGGTTTCTGAGCGCAGGAAGCCTTCCTTGTCAGCATCCAGAATGGCGACGAAGCCGCATTCGGGAATGTCGAGGCCTTCGCGCAGCAGGTTGATGCCCACCAGCACGTCGAAGGCGCCCAGACGCAGATCGCGAATGATCTCGATGCGCTCGATGGTGTCGACATCGGAGTGCATGTAGCGCACGCGAATGCCCTGCTCGTGCAGATATTCGGTGAGATCCTCTGCCATCTTCTTGGTCAGGACGGTGAGCAGGGTGCGGTAGCCGGCCTTGTTGACCTGGCGGATTTCATCGACCACGTCATCGACCTGGGCCTTGGCGGGGCGGATTTCGACCGGGGGATCGATCAGCCCGGTGGGGCGAATGACCTGTTCGGCAAACACGCCACCGGTCTGCTCCATTTCCCAGCTGCCGGGGGTGGCCGAGACATAGACCGATTGCGGCCGCATGGCGTTCCACTCTTCAAAGCGCAGCGGGCGATTGTCCATGCAGCTGGGCAGGCGGAAGCCATATTCGGCCAGGGTGGCCTTGCGGCGCAGATCGCCGCGATACATGGCGCCGAGCTGGCCGATGGTGACGTGGCTTTCGTCGACGAACACCAGGGCATTGTCGGGCAGGTATTCAAACAGGGTTGGTGGTGGCTCGCCCGGCTTGCGGCCCGAGAAGTAGCGCGAATAGTTCTCGATGCCGGCGCAGGAGCCGGTGGCTTCCATCATTTCGAGATCGAACAGTGTGCGCTGTTCAAGCCGCTGGGCCTCGAGGAAACGGCCACCGCCATTGAGCTCCTGCAGCCGGGCATTGAGCTCGGCGCGGATCAGCTTGATGGCCTGGTTCATGGTGGTGCGCGGCGTCACGTGGTGGGAATTGGCGAAGACGCGAATGAAGGTGAGATCGGCGCTCTTCTTGCCGGTCAGGGGATCGAATTCGGTAATCGACTCGATCTCGTTGCCGAACAGGGACACGCGCCAGGCCGCCGCTTCATAGTGGGCCGGGAAGATTTCGACGGTATCGCCGCGCACGCGGAAGGTGCCGCGCACGAAGCCGGTATCGCCGCGCTTGTATTGCAGGGCCACCAGCTTGGCGAGCAACTCGCGCTGGTCGATCTTCTCGCCCTTCTGCACGTCGATGGTCATGGCGGTGTAGTCTTCGACCGAGCCAATGCCGTAAATGCACGAGACCGAGGAGACGATGATGACGTCATTGCGCTCGAGGATCGCGCGCGTGGCCGAGTGGCGCATGCGGTCGATCTGCTCGTTAATGGTGGATTCCTTCTCGATATAGGTATCGGTGCGCGGGACGTAGGCCTCGGGCTGGTAGTAGTCGTAATAGGATACGAAATACTCGACCGCATTGTCGGGAAAGAAGGATTTGAACTCGCCATAGAGCTGGGCGGCCAGGGTCTTGTTGGGCGCCAGGATCAGGGCGGGGCGATTGGTGCGGGCGATGACCTGGGCGGCGGTGAAGGTCTTGCCCGAGCCGGTGACGCCGAGCAGCACCTGATCGGTCTCGCCATTGTTAACGCCCTCGACCAGTTCGGCAATGGCGGTGGGCTGATCGCCGCGCGGCTCATAGGGGGTGACCATGCGGAAGGGCTGGCCGCCGCGCTTGAGCCTGGACTCGGCCTTGTGCGGCACCCAGGGAGAGCTGCCTTCGACTTCCTTGCGGCCATGCAGGATGATCTGTTCAAGCGCCTTGACGGTGGCGGTAACGCCTACGGCGGCGCCCTCGACGGTCCTGGAGGACCCCGATTTGGACTTGGCGCTAGACAGGGCGGAGCGCAGCTTGCCCTCGATTTCGGGATCGCCACTGGCCGAGACGCCCGAGGAGGGAACGTGGCCAAAGCCGGCCTGGGGGGCCTCGCCCATGCCCTCGAAATCGACGCGGTCGACGGAATTGATCTTGGTTTTAGACGATTTGGCGGCCATGCCGGTGACGGTGTCATGGCTGGATTTGGTAGTGCGGCGCTTTTCCAGCGCGGTCTTCTTTTTGGCGGCGTCCTTAAGCGCCTTTTCGGCATCCAGACGCACCTGCTCGGCATCGGCGGCGACCTTCTGGTCGGCCCGATCCAGCGCGCGCTTATTGCGCATGCGCTCGGCATAGAGCGGCTTGGAAGCCGCGATATCCTCGGCCTTCTCGATCTCGCCGAGGAAGTCGTCGATGGAGAAGTCAGCTTTGCCGGGGCGGGCGGATTTATCGGCCATAGAAGAAAACACCGTGCGTTAGCTCTGTCGCGCTGCCGGAAACCGGGGCTTCCGCCTGTCAGGCGCGCTCAAGGGGAGGCGATTAACATGGGGAACGATGCGCACAGATGCAATGTTCCCCGCAGACTATCGCGTCTCCACCACGGAAGAAACAGGGGCTGCTGACAGGGCGTGGCAGTAGCGGGTGACCCAAAGCGGGGCATGCTGCGTAACAGGTTGAACGCTCAGCAATTTCGAGAAGACCGATGAGCCGCGACAATCAACGTATTGCCACTGTGCTGACCCTGGCGGGGATCACGCCGATCTGGATTCTGCTGGCGCTGCGCCCGCTGGTTTTTGTCGACACGCTGGCCTTTGCGGCGCTGGGTTATGGCGCGGTGATCGCCAGCTTTGTGTGCGGCGTGCATTGGGGCCTGTTCATGGCCCGCTATCGGGTGATGCCATTCAATCTGCTGGTGACCAGCAATGTCGGGGCACTGGCGGCCTGGGCCATGCTGCTGCTGGGACAGGTATCGCTGCCGACCGGGTTTGTCGGGCTGGCCCTGGTGCTGGCGGGATTGCTGGCGCTGGATTGGCGACTGGTGCAGCGCGGCGGGATTGCGCCCTGGTTCTGGCGTCTGCGCTGGATGGCGACTGCCGGGCTAGGGCTGGGATTATTGGTTTGGGGAATAAGCATATGAGCCGGATTGCGATTATCGGGGCCGGTATTGGCGGGCTGACGCTGGGGCAGGCGCTGGCCAGCCAGCATGATGTGGTGGTGTTCGAGAAGGGCCGCGGCGTGGGCGGGCGCATGGCGACGCGCTATGCTGATGGCTTCGCCTTTGACCACGGTGCACAGTATTTTACGGTACGCGATCCGCGTTTTGCGGCACTGGTGCAGCCCTTGATTGCGAGCGGTGCGGTGGCGCCGTGGGAGGGCAAGATCGCCCGCATTGCCGGCGATGGGATGATGAGCACGGCGGACCCGCACGATATCCATTATGTCGGCATGCCCAATATGAACAGTCTGGCCAAGGCGCTGGCGGCCAATGTCAGCGTGCGCACCGGGGTGGACGTGGCGCCGCTGGGTGCGCGGCAGGGCGAAGGCTGGGTGCTCAGCGATATTGATGGGGTGGCGCTGGGCGTATTTGACTGGGTGATTTCAACCACGACGCCGCATCAGACGGTCGCGCTGTTTGCCGATCATGCGCCCGCCGATGGTCCACTGCGCCGTGCGACCATGCTGCCATGTTATGCGCTGATGCTGGGGTTCGGTCGGGCAATCGAGCGGCCATGGGTCTTGGCGCGTGTTGCTGATAGCGCCATTGAGCTGGTGGCGCTCAATTCGAGCAAGCCCGGCCGTGACGCCAGCAAGGGCACGCTGGTGGCGCATTCCACCAGCGCCTGGGCAGCGGCCCATCTGGGGGATGATCCGGCCGATATCCAGACGGCGCTGGAGCGAGCGGTGGCCGCCGCAATCTGGTTGGACCCGGCGACAGCGCGCTTCCGCACCGCGCACCGGTGGAAATCGGCACGGCTGCGCCAGGACAATAGTGAGCCGCCCTTTGTCGACCGCGCGCGCGGCCTGGCGGCCAGCGGGGACTGGACGACAGGCAGCCGGGTGGAGAATGTGGTGCTCAGCGCGCTGGATCTGGCGGCTGCAATCGGGGCCTCAAAATAGCGCCTCAAAGTAACTCTGGGGTTGGTGAGGCCGCCTCCAGATCGCCTATGTAGTCCTACTGATTTCCTTTTCCGCCAAAAGCATACTGACTGTTCCCGGCCTGTTTAGAAGCTGGAGGTGGGGCAGTGACGGCGACACGAGACGCTCTGAAATCTGACAATTACGCGGATCGAATTGGCAAGATATTGCCTGCAGAGCTGACGGCAACCTATCTACCGCTGCGCGTGCTGGCGGAGACGATGAGTGTCTCTGCATATTACCTGTTTTCTCTGGCGCTGATCCTCGCGGCTTTCTTCTTTTTCCTGGCGCGGCACCTCATCAAACTCGCCACGCTGAGAAACCGGACACTTTATTGTCTGACGTTTCTCGTCTGGGTCGTCGCCATCGATACCGAAAGGCTGGTTCTGGAGGTGTTTCAGGCACCTGTCGGCAACGTCAGCAACCTGATGTTCCTGGTATCTGGTCTGGGCACCGTGTGGAGTTTTGCGGTGCCCTACATGATGGAGGAGCGGTCGTGAAACCGTCGATGATGTTGGTGGCAATACTGATCGCTTTAATGGCTAGCCTGCAGCCCAGTTTTGCGCGGTGCACAGGTCCCGAAGACTACAGGCAAGCCGAAGTTCTAAGGGAAACTGCGTTCCTGCGAACAGGGTTTGGTACGCTTGCGCTCCGGTATTACTCGGATCGTGTGTTGTCATTGCAGGGTGGCGGGTGTTTCGACGTCTCCAAGTTCAGGTTCAGCGGCTTGCGGTTTGAGTTAAATTCAACTGCTCATGACGGGCCAGCCTATTTTGCTGCCGCCGTGACGCGCACATTTCCAAGTAAGAGCACAGATGGTGGTGGACACGAGCTGAAGGTTCGGCGCAACGCCAGCAGCGCCGACCGTTCAGATAAGTGGCTTCGGGTCACCGATGGGGAAGAGCAGACAGAGGCAGGCATCCAGCTGAACGGGAGTGAGTTCAGCGTCTTGCGGTCATCTTGGGATGCAGTGGTGCTCGACGAGGTTTCCGACTTGCGCGAAGCGGATCTGACGGACCTTCCCGGGGTCGGTTCGTGGCATGCGGTGTTGGGTGTGCTTGATGGGCGACGCTCTGCCCAAGTGAACATCCCCGTGGTGGCAAACACCCGGATCGGCATAAACGAGCTGATCAGGGATATTGATAGTCTGGTGGGTGAGCAGGGAGGACCGACATACACCAAGGTCTATCTGCACAAATTTCTGACATCGCCGCATCCCAGCCTGAATACGCCAATCCTGCAGCCGGGCATCGCCGAGTGCATGTATATTACGTTCGGCATTGGCGGGCTGCCTGACATGAGCCTATCTGACAGTCTGACGACCATAGTATTGAAGCTGGACGACGTGGATTGCTAGCTGGCGGATCCGGTGGGCGCTCATCTAACGCAGTGCCCTGAGCGCATTGAGGATGACGGCGACGTCGATGACCTCCTGCAGCAGCGCGCCTTGCACGGGTGGCAGATAGCCCAGGGCGGCGGCAATCATGGCTGCAAGGGACAGGCCCAGGCCGACAACAACGCTTTCAAGCGCGATGCGGCGGGTGCGTTTGGCGATGGTGACGGCCTTGGCCAGCGGGGCCAGGGCGTCGACCAGCAGGACGATGCCAGCGGCTTCCGAAGAGGCGGCGGCGCCGCGGGCACCCATGGCGACGCCCACATCGGCAAGGGCCAGAGCGGGCGCGTCATTGATGCCGTCACCGACCATCATAACCTTGGCATTATTGGCTTTTTCGCGCCGCAGAATGGCGACCTTGTCTTCGGGGTGCAGACCGCCGACGGAAAAATCAACGCCAAGATCGGTGCCGACGGCCTGGGCGATGTCGTCGCGATCGCCCGAAGCCAGAATGATGCGGGTGAGACCGGCAGCGCGCAGGGCGTCAAGGGATTGGCGCGCGTCGGGGCGAATGCGGTCCTGCAGGACAATCAGGCCAAAGGGTCGGCCATCTACGGCAATGGCAACCGTCATCGCATCAACGGGCAGATCGGTGGTCAGCGGGTCAAAGCTACCGCCGGTCAACTGGGCGATGACATAGCTGCGGCTGCCCACGGCTGTGGTGCGATCGTCGATCTGACCGTGCAGACCTTCGCCGGCGGTTTCAACGACATTGGTGGGCGGCGAGAGGGTGAGTTTGCGGGCGGCGGCAGCCTGTAGCAGAGCGGCGGCGACGACGTGGCCGGAGGCCTGATCGAGGCTGGCGGCGCGGCGCAGCACATCGTCTTGGGTGATGCCGGGCATGGGGCGGATTTCGGTGACTTCGGCCTGCCCGCCGGTGAGGGTGCCGGTCTTGTCGAGCACGGCGGTACGCACATCGGCCAGCGCTTCGAGCATGCCGCCATTCTTGACCAGAACGCCGATGCGGGCGGTGCGCGACATGCCCGAAATGATGGCGACGGGTACAGCCAAGATGAGCGGGCAGGGCGTGGCAACGACCAGCACGGCAAGGGCACGGAGATGGTCGCCGCTAAAGGCCCAGGCCGCGCCGGCCAAGATAACGGTGAGCAGCAGGAAGCCCATGGCGTATCGGTCGGCCATGCGGGCCATGGGCGCCTTGCTGGACTGGGCTGCCTCAACCAGGCGGACAATACCGGCATAGGTGCTTTCGGCCGCGGGGCGGCTGGCAACCAGATCAAAGGGCGCGCCGATCAGGGTCGAGCCGCTGAGGGCTTCTGCGCCATCGGCCAAGTGGACGGGAATGGATTCGCCGGTGAGCGCGGACATGTCGAGTTCGGCCTGTTCGGCGGCGACATGACCATCCACCGGCAGGACTTCGCCGTGGCGGATCAGCAGCCGATCGCCGGGACTGATGGCGGTGATGTCGATTTCATGCAGCCTGGTGCCGTCATAGCGCATGGCGGTGCGGGCGACGCGACCGAGCAGGGCGGTCATTTCCTGGCGGGCGCGGCCAGCAGCAAAGGTTTCGAGCAACTGGCCGCCCGAATACATCAGCGCAACCACATTGCCGGCCAGCGGCTCGCCAAAGGCCAGGGCCGCAGACATGGACAGGGCCGCCACGACATCGAGGCCGACATCGCCGCGGCGCAGCGTGATGATGATCTGCCAGAGCAGACCTGCCAGAACAGGGGTCGTGCCCAGGGTCCATGCAAGGTCGGCATTGGTGCCAAAGCCGGTAAACCAGAGCGCGGTGCCGATGCTCAGTCCCGTCAGCGCGATGGCGAGCAGAACGGTGTCATAATGCTGGCGGAGCAGATGTGTCAGACGCGAAATGGGTCCATCTCCTGTGGCGCGGACGGGCGTTATCGGAGCAGACTAGCATGGTGGTGAAGCGCGTTATGTGACTTGAATCAAGCAAGGCGCACAGGGCGAAAAGATGCGGGCGATGTGCCCGCATCGCGATTGCGGCGTCAGTGACGCGCGGGCATCCAGACGATCCAGGCGAAGATCAGTACGCCCAGGAAGGTGACCATGGAGCTGGCGGCAACGATGGGTTCAACCGCGGGATTGCCCGAGAGCAGCAGATAGAGCGAGATGCCCATGACGATGACGCCGGCAGTGTAGATGAAGAACTGGATTACAGGCAGGCGACCGACCGCCTTGGCCGGGTTCAGGGCAAAATAGCCGCCGAACAGGGCGCTGGTAACCCAGCCGAGCAGGTTGATATGGGCATGGGCACCGGCAACGGCATGGTTGCCGCTGATCGACATGTGCAGGCCCAGTGCAATGCCGGCAATCAGAAACACGATCGCGGCGCGGAAAAAATACTCGGATATGCGTGGCATTTGGTCCCCCCAAAGCTGCGGGTGCGCCCGTGTCCCTCACGGATGCTGGCCCGTTGCGTTGGCGAGATTATGCCTCAATTTCCCTTGTGACCAGCGGGTTGCTCATGCGGCTGGAACCGCCTTGCGACGGGGTGCCAGGAACAGGGTTTCGAGCAGGGCCAGCAGGCAGATGGCGATCACTGCGGCGGTGGTGCTGAGCACGACGCGCTGAATAATCACCTCGAAGGCGTCGCGATTGGTGAAGCTGGACATCACGATGATGGCGGTGACCGAGCAGGCGAACTGATAGGTGACTGCCGAGCGCGCGCCATCGAACATCCTGGCGGTGAAGTAGAGCGTCATCAGCGTCATGGCGGCGACCAGCATGGGCCAGTGCGGCATGAAGCGATAGGCAAGCAGAACGACGATGGCCACGGCGGCGCCGATCAGCGTGGCCGAAATGCGGGCGACAGCTTCGCGACGGCGCATGGTGTGGTCGGTCTGGCCGAGCACATAGGCCACCATGACGGGCATGATGATCAGATTGGTGTCGGCGGTGGCATAGCAATAGAGCAGGACCGGGGCAAAGATGGCGGTGCGCAAGGCCAGATCCAGCAGGGGCCTGTCGGTCTGGTGCGGATCGGTCAGCGGCACATGGATATGGGTGGTGCGCGGCGGAAAGATCAGATTGAGCACGATGATGATGACTGCCAGCATGGCGCCGGACATGGCCATGCTGTCGCGCATGGCGATGAGCATCTGATCGCTGGTGACGGCGGCAATCGACAGCACGGCGGGGATCAGGATGACGATGACGCCGCCCAGACTGCCGCGAAACACCATCAGGGCCAGACCCAGCGCGCTGAAGGCGATGAACATGGCGGTGAACAGCAAGGGCTCGCCCACCGTTGCGGCGGCCAGCCAGCTGATGATCCAGGCCAGGACCGGAATGATCAATGGCAGGGCGGCGCGCTTGAGATCAAAGGCGCCGCGCTGACCCGAGAGCAGGGCCAGGGCAAAGGCGGCGGGCAGCATGGGCACGGACACACCCATGGGTTCGGCCAGCACCACGGCCAGGCCGACGCCGAGCGCGGTGCGCACGGCGAAATTGGGATCCTGACGGCGATCTACTTTGGTGAGCTGTTCCATTGGCGGTGCCTCAGTTCAGGCCAGCAAGCCAGGATTTGACCTGCATCAGGCCCTTGGCAATGGTGGCGGTCAGCCCCGTGGTGCCATCGGCATAGATGGTGATGCTGGCTTCCGAGCCGAGGCGCAGATTGGTGGGCAGGGTTTCGTCATCAAGGGTGATGCGCACGGGGATCTTGCGGGCAGGGGGGAACCAGCGGGTGTCGTTGCTGGACTGGGCCAGCCCGCCGACGCTGTTGCGACCGGCACTGATGCCCCAGGCGATGGATTCGACCCTGCCGTCGAAGATCTGGCCGGGGGCCGCTTCGAAGATCACCTGGACGGGATCGCCGGGTTCGACATTGACCAGTTGGTTCTCGCGGAAATCGCCGATCAGCGCCTGGGTGCTGGGATCGATGAAGGTCATGGCTGCCTGACCGGCAGCAGCGAACTGGCCGGTGGCCAGCGAAAGATTGGTGATGTAGCCATCCACGGGGGCCAGCACGGTGGTGTTGTCGAGCGCGAAGCGGGCCTTTTCGACGGCGGCGGTGGCGCTGCGCAGTTGCGGGTTGGCTTCGCCGGATGGGCCGGCCTGCGCCTTGGCGCGGGCGAGATCGGCCTGGGCTGCATTGATGGCGGCCTGGGCGCTGTCGTAATCGGCATTGGCCTGATCGAACTTGGCGCTGGCAATGGTGCCCTTGGCGAACAGCTCGATGGCGCGGTCGCGGGCCTGGGTGGCGCTGGTGGCCTGCACCTTGATGCGCTCAAGCTGGGCCTCGGCAGCGGCCACCGCTGCATCGGTGGCGCCAAGGCTCTGCAGCACCTGATCATGCTGAGCCTGGGCCTGGGCCAGATCCATCTGGAAGGTGGTGTCATCAATGGTGAAGAGGGGCTGGCCGGCGTCGACACGGGCATTGTCCTGCACCAGAACGGCGCTGACCGGGCCGGAAATGCGGGGCGAGATCTGGGTGACCAGCGCGGTGATGGAGGCGCCGCTGGCAAAAGGAGTGCTGCGGTCGGCCATGGGATACCAGATGGCCAGGCCTGCCAGAATCGCCACCACGACCAGACCGGCCCGGGCCGCAGGATTGCCGGTTCTGGCGGTCGGCTGGGCCGGGGTCGGGGCTTGCTTGGGCAGGGCGGGAACGGTTGGTTCGGCGGTCATATCGGTCATCGGGGCGCCTGTGCAGAATGAATTGGTCGGCCGCATATAGCGCTGTTGATATAACTCTACAATAGAGCTATATGGTTTTAGAGTGAAAAATTCGTGAGCTGGAGAGACAGCGTGACCGAGCAACGGGCGATCGAGACGAGCACCAGTGACCTGATGCAGAAGCTGCTGCTGGAAGTGCAGCGATTCGACCGCATGACGGCGGACGAAATCGGCATCAATGCCACTGACCTGTTGTGTCTGGTGTGGGTGGAGCGGGCCGAGCAGCCGGTTTCAGCCAAGGCGCTGTCGGGGTTTCTGGGGATTTCCACCGGCTCGACAACGGCGCTGATCGACCGGCTGGAAAAGCGCAAGCTGCTCAAGCGGGCGCGACACCCCACCGATCGTCGCGGCATTACCCTGCAGCCCGGTCCGGCGGTGGCGCGGCCCGAGATCGTGGCGGTGCGTGCGCAATACCGCAATCTGATGACACAGGCCTGGTCCGGGTTTAGCGAGGCCGAGTTGCTGGTGGTGCAGCGCTTCCTGCTGGCAACCATCGCGGCGATGGGCGAACAGATTGGCGCCGATACTGTGCCGTCTGCAAGGGCGCAAGATGAATGAGCCTTGCCAAGGCCACAGTTTCCTGTGATAAAGCCATACGTTTTCAGCCTAAGTCGGCTGCCCTGATACCGGTTCTGCCGGTCGTGGCTACCCTCTCTCTCGTGCGAACGTGCTATCCGGCCGGCATGCTGCCACCGGACAACTGCTCGTCCGCATGCGACACGAGCCTACTATCAGGATACAAATCTATGTCCACCATCACCGGTACCGTCAAGTTCTTCAATGCAACCAAGGGCTTCGGCTTTATTTCGCCTGAAGATGGCGGCAAGGACGCCTTCGTTCACGTTTCCGCTGTTCAGCGTTCGGGCCTGCAGGGCCTGTATGAAAACGACAAGGTGACCTACGAGCTCGAAACCGGCCGCGACGGCAAGGTCTCGGCTACGAACCTGACCCTGCTCTAGTTCTTACTAGACAGTCCCGAAGGCTACCGTGATGTTGAAAACACGGTAGCCTTTGGTTTGTCTGGAAGCAGAAACGCCGCCCTTGGGGGCGGCGTTTTGCGTTTGAAGGGGCTTTTCAGACTGCCGCCCAAACAAAAGGCGCCCACCGGAGTGGACGCCCTTGCTGCATGGGATGTTGGAGGCGCTTAGCGGATACGCACCGAGACGATGTAATCATCGAAGTCACCCAGCGAGGAGGCGCTGGTGGCATAGGTGCGGCAGTTGCGATAGCTGGTGTCAGAACATACCTGAACACTCAGACCATCGGGGTTCTCGATCGAGGAGATGCGGTCGGCCCAGCTGCCCAGATTGCGGCTGCCCTGGCCTTCTTCGAGGCAGAAGCTCTGACCGCGATAGCGGCTGTATTCAAAAAAGCAGACTTCGCCATAGGTTGGTTCGACCACTACGGGGGGACGTTCAGGGCGCTGTGGCGTCTGGCTGCCGCCAACACCGAAATTGACGGTGGGGCCATCGGGGCCGATCTGGAAGCCGAACGAAATGCCGGGCTGGGTCGGATTGACCGTGCCGCCGCTGCCGGTGGTCAGGTAGTTGGCCGAAACCCAGCCATCGGGGCCGGATTTTTCAATGTAGCACCACGAGCCACGGCACTGCTGCACATCGACGCGCTCGCCGCGGCGTGCGGTATCGACAACGCTGTAATTTGTACCAGGACCGGAGCGGACATTGACATTGGTGGTCACCGTGCCGGGCGCGGCATTGGCGGCGGGCAGGAAGACCACAAGGGCTGTCGTCGCGACGGCGACACCAGTGGCAATATTGAGCAGCATCTTGCGTGTATGTCGGTTCATTTCGGTGCCTCCGCAGTGCGCCCCACCGGTTCCCGTCATCGGGTTAACGCAGGCGGGCGCCACATTAGTATTTGCTTAAGAAACGGTGGGGGGAAGATAAAAGTTCCCCGCCGGGTGAATTCGTCGAATCCGTGTCGGGACTTAGCGCTGTTGCCAAGGCACGACCCGACCCGGCCGATGGACCCTAATGACCACAGGCTAGCTGAACGCTGGCTGAACGGAATTTACGTCTTGGTAAGACTTAACTGTTGATCGGGCGCTTGCTGCCGTCTTCGCCCAGCGAGACATAGACAAAGCGACCATCGGTGACCTTGACCCGCTCATCGAGGCGATTGCGGCGGGCCCAGGCTTCGATCCCCACGGTGATGGAGGTAGTGCCGACACGCTCGATGGTGGTGTAGACGCACAGCACGTCGCCGACCTTGACCGGTGCGATGAAGGTCATGCCTTCGACGGCAACGGTGACAACGCGGCCCTTGGAGCGTTCGACCGCTGCGATCGCACCGGCAATATCCATCTGGCTCATCACCCAACCGCCGAAAATGTCACCGGCCGGATTGGTATCGCCGGGCATGGCCAGGGTGCGGATGGTCAGGGCGCCAAGGGGCTCCTCATTCGAAGCGGTCAGGCTGGTCACGTCGCAGGTCCTTTCGCTGGCCAACGGCCGATGGCCTCTTCCCAATGCTTGCGGCACAGCGAGATATAGACCGATTTTTCGATGGAGACCTGATCGCCCTGATCCAGAACGCGGCCGTCTGCGCTTTGACGCGCGACCATGGTGGCCTTGGCGCCGCATTCGCAGATGGTGCGAATTTCCCGCAAGACGTCGGCAATGGCAAGCAATTGCAGGGAGCCGGGGAACAGCTTGCCCTGAAAATCGGTGCGCAGGCCAAAGCACATGACGGGGATCTTCAGCCGGTCGCTGACGCGGGCGAGTTGCCAGACCTGATCGGCGGTGAGGAACTGGGCCTCATCGACAAAGACGCAATCGACCTTGCCCACCTCAAGCTGCTCGCGAATGTCCTGATAAAGGTCGTCTTCTGCCGAATAGAGTTCGGCTGGCTCGGAAATGCCGATGCGCGAGGAAATCAGACCAATGCCGTTCTCGACGTAGAGCGAGGACGTATAGAGCAGCGGTCGCATGCCGCGCTCACGGTAGTTGTACGCCGCCTGCAGCAGCAAGGTGGACTTGCCGGCATTCATTGCGGCATAGGAGAAATACAGCTTGGCCATTGCGGGCAGGGTTCTCGCAGGTTGCGGCGTTGTCTGCCTAGGCAATAGACTGTGGCCGCGTGCGCTAGAAGCGCCGAGGCCAAACATCAACAGTTCATTGCGAGGCGAGAATGCCCGAAATCTCCATTCGCCCCGCGCAGGCGCGCGACGCCGAGGCGCTCAAAGATCTGCTGCACCGGTCCTGGCGTACGCATTGGGGCCCCCATGTCAGCGCCCCATCAAGAGAGCGGTTCGAACGCGAACTGCCAGCGAATGACTATGTGGATGAGTTCGTGTCGCACATGCAGGTGGCGGTGCGTGGTCATGACATCGTTGGCATGTACCATCTCGAAGGCGATTATCTGCACGCCATCCATGTCGCTGCCGATCAGATCGGCAGCGGGGTAGGCCGAGTGCTGATGGCAGCAGCCGAGGAGGGCGGCGCCCGCCGGCTCGAGGTGCGGGCTTTCAACGCGCGCGCGCGTCAGTTTTATGCTGCGCGTGGCTGGCAGGAGGTCGATCGGGCGGACGCAACGGAGATGGGCACTCCGGTCGTTACCATTAACATGGCGCGGCCCCAGGCAAAAAAAAGGCCGCCACAGGGGCGGCCCAAACCGATCTGATCGGCACAGAGAGCTGGGGTTGGCGGCCACACTCTCCAAAAGGCCGGGCGCGACGTTGGGGAACGTGGGGCGCGGCACGTCCGGGCCTATGGGGATAGAGCCGGGACACTTGTCAGGCTATTGGGCACGCATGACGGGCGTATGACGGCCATGTTCAGCTGGGGTTCAGCCGGGCAAAACCATTATGGGGACGGACCCATGGAATTGAGGAGATCAATTATGGTGCGAAACATGTTCGGCGTTGCGGCCAGCCTGATGATGTTGGCCAGTAGCGCGGGGGCGGCCCATGCATCGCCCAATGGCGTGTGGGAGCTGGAGTCGCGCGATACCCGTATCCAGCTAGCGCTGTGTGGAGACGGCACGCAGCTCTGTGGCACCTTGGTCTGGTTGTCTGATGTCGACTATAACGAGCAGTACAAACCGTTTCTCAATGCCCCGGTGGCCAATGGGATCAAGCAGACAAGTCCCAATCGCTGGAAGGGCGCCATGCAGTTGTTCGGTTACAAGATGACGGGCACGATCACCCAGCGCAGCGAAACGCAGATGACCTTGCAGGGCTGTGCATTCCTGGTGGTCTGCAAGAGCTATGAAATGTTCAAGTACAGCGAATGATGACAGCTCGGGGGTTTCGTTGCCTGGCGGCGATCGGTGTTGCCAGTCTGCTCAGTGTCCCGA
Organism: Devosia litorisediminis; assembly: GCF_018334155.1. Classification (NCBI taxonomy): domain Bacteria; kingdom Pseudomonadati; phylum Pseudomonadota; class Alphaproteobacteria; order Hyphomicrobiales; family Devosiaceae; genus Devosia; species Devosia litorisediminis. Next base: position 726,111 of record NZ_JAGXTP010000001.1, read on the forward strand.
CGGCGCTGGCGGCCTCGCCAGTGGGCATCTGGGAAATCGAGATGCGGGATTCCCGCTATAGCGTGGAATTGTGCGGGGCAGCGGGCACTGCGCTGTGCGGCACGCTGATCTGGCTGGGGAATGGGGCCGACAGTCCGGACAATCTGCCCTATCTCAATACGTTGATGATCGACCACGCGCCGCAGACGGGCCCCAATACATGGAAGGGCGACCTGCATATTTACGGGCAGTCGGCAGCCGGGACGATCACCCAGGTCAGCGAAGATCAGATCACGCTGCGTGGCTGCGTGTTCGGCATTATCTGCAAGACCTACCAGATGTACCGGATGGCCGATTAGCGCCGGTTAGTTGGTATTGCGCGGGATGTGCATGCGGCGGCGCTCCCAGAGCGGGGGCAGGGCCTCGACTGCCAGAATGGCGGCAAAGATCAGCGCGGCACCGGCATAACCGATGACCGGCAGGCGCTCGCCCAGGATCAGCGCACCGCCCAGTGCAGCAAACAGGCTCTCGGCAGACAGGATGATGGCGGCATTGGCGGGTGGCACATATTGCTGGCCGATGGCCTGGAAGGTGAAGGCCACAGCCGTTGAGAGAATGCCGGTATAGACCAGTTCCATCCACCCGGCCTGGATGTCGGCGAGATTGGGCTGCTCGAATACAAAGGCCAACGCCACCCCAATGCATCCGGCGATCAGGAAACTGATGGCGGACACGAAAATGGGCAGGCCGGTCGCACGGGCGGTCAGCCCGAGCAGGATCACATGCAGCGCCCAGAATACTGCACCAATCACCATCAGGCCATCGCCGCCATTGAAGCTGTCCAGGCCACCGCCATTGAGGAAATAGATGCCCAGCAATGCCATGGGCACGCAGACATAGATGATGGCGTGGGGGCGGGTGCGGAACAGCACAAAGCCCAGAAAGGGCACGAAGAAAACATAGAGCCCGGTGAGGAAGCCCGCATTGGTGACGGTGGTGTAGATCAGCCCGACCTGCTGGAGCGCCGAGCCCAGGAAGAACACCAGGCTGACGCCGATGATCAGCCACCAGTGTTGTGCATTGAGCGGTTCAACGCGCTTGCTGCGACCGCGTTCAAACAGCAGCGCCACGGGCAGCACAGCCAGGCCGCCAATGATGTAGCGCAGACCCGAAAAGGTCAGCGGCCCCATGGAGTCCATGGCTGACTTCTGGGCGATGAATGCCAGACCCCACAAAATGGTGCAGGTGAGCAGGAACAGGGTGGCGACGGGGCGGGACATGGGTTGGCTTTGTGTCTGGAGTTTTTTGAAGGTCAGGTGGCCCCTCGCTTGTAGCGAGTGGCGGCAGTGAACGGATCGGTTTGGGCCTGGGGTTCACCGCCTCCGGGCCTTCCCCCATCAAGGGGAAGGTGCTGTCTGGCGGGAGCAGGCGGTCCAACCCATTTCGGCCCGCTTGGAGGCCGGTGATGGCAGATGGGTTTTGCTATTTCAGCTCAGCGTCAAGGGCGGTGATGAGCTGATTGATTTCAGCGGGGGTGGTGTAGTGCGTGAAGGAGAGACGCAGCACGCCGTGATTGGGTTCGATGCCCAGGGCCTGCATCAGACGCCAGGCATAGAAGTGACCACCACCGGCCATGACGCCGTGATTGGCCAGGCGGGCCGCGACGGCGGCGCCGGGTTCATCAAGCAGCAGGGCGATGGTGGGAGCGCGCAGTTCCGGATCGGCGGGGCCGATGATGCGCACCGTGTTTTTCTGGCGCAGGTAATCGAGCAGCGGGGCAGACAGGGCGACTTCCTGGGCGCGCATGGCGGCATGGGCGCGGCGGAAGGCGTTGTCGCCGGGCACGCTGTTGCCGGCAATCTCGGCGACGGTTTCGAGGTAATCGGCAATGCCCGAAGATGCGGCGATCTGGGCATGGTCAGGACCCGCCGGAGTCAGGCGATAGCGTGGCTTGGCGTCATTGAAGAAGTGGCCCTGATTGGGCAGCGCCATGGCCAGTTCGGGCCGAACGGCCATGATGCCCTGATGGGGGCCGAAAACCTTGTAGGCGGAGAAGAAATAGATATCGACGCCGAGCGCGGCCAGATCGGGCAGACCGTGGGGGGCATAGCTAACGCCATCAATGATGGTGCGCGCGCCAACGGCCTTGGCGCGGGCGGCGATCTCGGCCACCGGGTTGATTTCGCCGACGACATTGGAGCAGTGCGGCGCGGCGACGAAGCGGACTTTGGCGTCGAGCAGGGCATCAAGTGCGTCCAGCGAGAGGCGACCGGTCTGGCTGTCGACGGCCCATTCGCGCACTTCAATGCCCAGGCTGGCCAGTTTGCGCCAGGCGCCGGTATTGGCCTCGTGATCCTGATTGGTGACGATGATGGCGTCGCCGGACTGGAAATGCTCGCCGAAGGCCTTGCCCAGCACATAGGTGTTGATCGAGGAAGATGGGCCGAAATGGATCCAGTCGCTCGAGACATTGAGCGCCTGGGCGATGCGCTCGAAGCTGAGATCCATGGCTGCGCCAGCGGCCTGGGAGGCCGGGTAAAAGCCATAGGGCTGCAGCTTGGTGGCGCGATAATAGTGATCGAGCTTGGTCAGCACAGCCTGGGCGGTATAGGAGCCGCCGGCGTTCTCGAAAAAGGCCTGCCCCTGCAGGGACGGTTCGGAAAAAGCGGGGAACTGCGCGCGAATGCGGGCCGGGTCGAGAGGCAGGGAGGTCATGAGGCTGATCCAGTCGGAGTGTCCCCGATTGGTAGAGCAAGGTTTGACAAAAGCAAACCCCGGCTGTTGAGAGCCGGGGTTCGTCCACCGCTCGGGGCGCGAGGGTGGAAAGGTGCGGTGTCCGATTGCATGGCAGCTGGACATCGCGAGGCCGGCTGCACCCGCCCGAAGTGGGGCGCAGCCGATTTGGCTTAGCCGCCGTTGCGCTGGCCGCGATCACCGCCGCCGTGGCGCTGACCCTGTTCGTGCTGGCCGCCCTTGCCCATCTGGCCTTTACCCATGCCACCACGCTCGCCGCGCTGTGGGGCCAGTTCGGCCTTCTGCTCATCGGTGAGGCTGTCGAAGAAGGCGGTCATGGAAGGCTGGACAGATTCAAGCGCTGCCAGCTGAGCCGACTGGGCGGCTATGCGGTTCTGCATCATTTCGGACATGTCGGGACGCTCGGCATTTTCGCCAGTGGCAGGGGCTGCGGGGCGCAGGCCCTCGACGGCTGTCGAGAAGCTGGCAGCTGCAGCGAGCGCTTCGGTCTTGAAGGTATCAAACAGCGCCTGCTGCTCGGGGGTCATGTCGATTGCGTGGCTGAGACGGACCAGGGCGATCTCGACGCCTTCGGCACCGTGCTCAAAGCCAATCATGCCGCCGGGACCGCGCTGGCCACCCTGGCGCTGACCATCACGCTGGCGCAACTGGGCCATGTCGCCCTTGCCCTGAGCCTGCTCGGTCGCAGCAGGGGCTGCTGGTGCAGCAGCAGTCTGGGCGAAGGATGGTGCGATGGCCGAGAGGCCAACAGCGGCAGTCATCAGGGCAACGATGGCAGTGGTCTGGAGATTCTTCATAATGAGGTTTTCCTTTGCATGGGACCCGGAACGTTGTCCGGTGTGAAAGGAACCTAGCTTCTGTCACCTCTTCGGTAGATTGCGGCCATATGAACAGTTGGTCACCTTGGTAAGGTGGCCGCATTGATCAGCGGGGGCGCCAGCCGAGCAGGCGCATGGCGTTGAGGGTCACAAGGACAGTGGCGCCGGTATCGGCCAGGATGGCGGGCCACAGACCGGTAATGCCGGCAATTGTGGTGATGAGGAAGACCACCTTGAGCCCCAGCGCCACCGAAATGTTCTGCCAGATATTGGTCATGGTGGCGCGCGACAGGCCGATCATGTCGGCAATGTCGGTGACCCGGCCATGCAGGATGGCGGCGTCAGCGGTTTCCAGCGCAACGTCGGTGCCGCCGCCCATGGCAATGCCGATATCGGCAGCCGCCAGAGCCGGAGCATCGTTGATGCCATCGCCAATCTTGGCGACGATCTGACCGCTGGCCTGAAGGTCACGGACGATGGTCTGCTTGTCCTGCGGCATCAGATCGGCGCGTACGGTGATGCCCAGATCAGCCCCGATGGCAGCGGCAGTACGGGCGTTGTCGCCGGTCAACATGATGACGTCAACATTGATCTGTTTGAGGGCGTCCAAGCCCGCCCTGGCATCTGCGCGTGGCTCGTCGCGCATGGCGATGACGCCAGCGATTTCATCACCGGCCAGCAGGACGGAGACGGTTTTCCCGGCGTCGGTATAGCGGTTGATCAGCGTGTCCAGCTCGGGCGTGAAAGCGACGCGCTGGGCCGCCGCGACGGCTGAGCCGAGGAAAATTTCCTCGCCGCCAACACGGGCGGATAGCCCCTTGCCGGGAATGGCGTGGGCAGCAGCGCTGGGGGGCACGGGAACGCCGTCAGCCTTGGCGCGCGCAAGGATGGCCAGCGCCAAAGGATGGCTGGAGCCGGTTTCGAGCGCCGCGGCGAGCGAGAGGATTCTGGGCAGTGGGCGGGCGACGGGGTGGATATCGGTGACCTGGGGTTTGCCCTGGGTCAGGGTGCCCGTCTTGTCGAGGGCAACGGTGGTGATGGTGTGCAGGCGTTCGAGCACGGCGCCGCCCTTGAGCAGCAGGCCACGGCGGGCACCGGCCGATAGCGCGGCGGCGATGGCTGCCGGGGTCGAGATCACCAGCGCGCAGGGGCAGCCGATAAGCAGGATGGCCAGACCCTTATAGACCCATTCGCTCCAGGACTGTCCCAGCACCAATGGCGGGAGGGTGGCGACCAGTGCGCCAACGACCAGTACGCCGGGGGTGTAATAGCGCGAGAAATCATCGATGAAGCGGGCGGTGGGGGCTTTGGATTCCTGGGCCTCCTCGACCAGCTGGACAACGCGGGCAATGGTGTTGTCGCTGGCCGTGGCGGTGACGCGGATGTGCAGAACGGCATCGGTATTGATGGTGCCGGCAAATACCGCGTCGCCGGGCTGCTTGGTTTTGGGGACGCTCTCGCCTGTGACAGGGGCCTCGTCGATGGCGCTCTGGCCCTGGGTGATGGTGCCGTCCGCGGGGATGCGATCGCCAGGGCGGACCATGATGATGGCGTTGAGCGCCAGACTGGCGGCGGCCACTTCGGTGGTGCTGTCGCCATCGACCAGCAGGGCCGTCTTGGGGACCAGATCAGCCAGTCCCTTGATCGAGGCGCGGGCGCGGCTGGCGGCGACGCCTTCGAGCACTTCGCCAATCAGGAAGAGCAGCACCACCATGGCGGCTTCTTCGGTGGCGCCGATAATCACCGCCCCGATGGCGGCGATGGTCATCAGTGTTTCAATGGAGAAGGGACTGCCGGTCATGGCGCCGGCAATGGCGCGCCGACCGACCGGGATCAGACCGACCAGCAGTGCGAGCAGAAATGCCTCGTGCCCAATATCGGGGACGACCATGCCCACCAGCCAGGCGGCGAGCATGGCAATGCCGCAGGTCAGGGCCAGAATGGCCTTGGGGGTCTTCCACCATGGGCCGTCGCCGAGCTCGAAATGGTCATGGCCGCGGGGGTGGTCGTGACCACCAGATGCATCGCTGGCGGCGGTCGCGCCATCGGGCGCCAGGGAATAGCCAAGCGGCTTGATGGCCCGCTGGATGGCGGCAAAGGGAACGTCGTCATGGGTGACGTTGAGCGTGCCAGCGGTATAGCTGGCACCGACTTCGGAAACGCCGGGGACGCGACTGACGGCGTTTTCGATCTTGGTGGCACAGGCGCCGCAATCCATACCGCCCACGCGGTATCTGGTTCTGGTTGCCTGTGTCATGTCGTGTCCTTTCAGTCTGTTGATAGGGACAAGCTAGCTTCTATAGCCACTAGAGGAGCAAGGCCAAAAGAACAGGTATTTCGCGTCTGAATGCGAGAGCGCGCCGCCCCTTGAGGAGCGGCGCGCTGGGATTGGTTGCAGCGGCAATGCGGGAGGCTATTCGGTCGGCGTGCGCAGCTGGAAACCGGTAATGCCTACAGCAACATTAATGCCGGTCTGGCCCTGTACGCTGAGGGGCTGCAGCATGAAGCCATCGTTGGAGCCGCCAACCAGCACATTCGCACCGGCGCCCAGCCCGAGCGACACCTCAGCGCTGGCGCCGACATACTGGCCCGCCAGCGAGCCGGATGAGTAGGCGTCGGTGCTCGGCGCCAGTACCAGCCACTGGATAACTGATTCCTCGGTAAAGCCGACGTCGAGGCCGACCTTGTTGACCTTGCCGTAATAAACATCGACCGGTTCGGCGGCTTCGGAATCATAGAAGCTGCAGACGGCATCCTTTGAGGAGCCGATGATCAGGCCAATGCCACCTTCGACGGTGCATTCAAGACGGCCGATCTCGACCTTTTCCTGAGCGTGGGCGGCTGTCGAGAACAGGGCCGTGGCGGCAAGTGCTGTTGCAGTAATCAGTTTCATGTGGGTACTCCTTGGTGAACCCAACTCGGTGGGCGGCGCACAGGTTCCCCATTGGCCGCATGACAGGAGTAGCGACATGGCATTTCCCATTGGCGAGCTTTCGCGACAGACCGCTGTGAAGGTGCCCACTATTCGCTATTACGAGCAGATCGGACTGCTGCCCGAAGCACCGCGCAGCGAAGGCAATCGGCGGCTCTATGGGCAGGCAGAGGTGGAGCGGCTGCGGTTTATCCGGCATTCGCGTGAACTGGGTTTTGAGATCGAGGACATACGTGAACTGCTCAGCATGGCCGCGCAACCGCAATCGTCGTGCCATCAGGTCGACAGCATCGCCAATAACCATCTGGCAGAAATTGATCGCCGCATCGCCAGCCTGACCAAGCTCAAGGCCGAGCTGAGCCGGATGATCGATGAGTGCGGGCATGGCCGGGTATGCGATTGCCGGATCATCGAAGCGCTGGCCGATCACAGCCATTGTTTGACCGACCACTAAGGCTCAGGCGTAGGCGACCCAGCCGCGAAAGCTCAGCCCGACATAGAACAGGGTGACATCGGAAAAGCCGGCCTGACGCAGCATGGCCTCATCGTCCTCAGGCGAGAGGATGGAAAGCTTGCTGGCGAAGGTCTGTTTGGCGTCTTCCAGATTGGCCGGCGCCTTGCCGCCAAAGGCCAGGTGTCGGGCGATCCATTGCGAGCGCGCCGGCTCGGTCTGGGCAAAGCTGATATGGGCGACAATCAGGGGCGCGCCCGGCACCAACCGGCTGCGCATCGCCTGCAGCGTGGCGAGGCGCTGATCGCGCGGCACAAAGTGCAGGGTGAGCAGGCATACCGCGCCGTCGAAGGGGCCGGGCGGCGCTGTGTCGATATAGCCCTTGTGCAGCTGGATGCGGGCGGCATGCGGTTGGGTGATCTGCTCCGCCAGCCGCACCATATCGGCCGAAGGATCAACGCCGTCAAAAGTCCAGCCGGCGTGATCATCGCCCAGGGCCTTGAGCTCCAGGCCGCCGCCGGCGCCCAGGACGAGCACACGCCCCTTGGCAGGAACGCGCTCGGCCAGCAGCATGGACGTCATGCGGTGCAGCCCCTCAAAGCCCGGCACCTGTCGCGGCGGGCCTTCGACATAGGTTTGCGCGTGTGTTGCACCAAAGGCTGTGGTGGCGTTATGGGAGGTTTCGGGTTTCATGTAACTTTGTTTGTTACATATTGTGTGTGCCTGTCAAGGCCAGTGTGGCGATGCGGCCACGCACAAAAAAGGCAGCGCTCGAAAGCGCTGCCTGAAAACTCCTGGATGTCGAAAGGCGCTACTGGGCCGCGACTTCGCCGACCGGGGCAGGGGTGTGACGCGCCAGGGCGCGGATAACCTGCTTGGCGGTGATTGAGCCGATCTGCACGCCGTTCTCGTCCTGAACGCCGACCCATTCATGTTCGGCGAACAGCGGCAGCACGTCCTCGCAACGGGCGTCGCGGGGAACCAGCACGTCGCAAGGCTCGCCGGGGCCCTTGGTCATGATCGAGCGCACATGGATGGCGCGCGCCTTGTTCACTTCGCGCACGAACTCTTCGATGTGTTCATTGGCGGGACGCAGCACGATGTCTTCGGGCTTGCCTTCCTGCTGCAGGGCGCCGTCCTTGAGAACGGCGATACGATCACCGATCTTGAGGGCCTCGTCGAAATCGTGGGTGATGAACAGGATGGTCTTGCCCAGTGATTTCTGCAGCTCGATGAGCTGATCCTGCATGCCCGAACGAATGAGCGGATCAAGCGCCGAGAAAGCCTCATCCATCAGGATGATGTCGGTATCCATGGCGAGCGCACGGGCCAGGCCCACACGCTGCTGCTGGCCACCCGAGAGCTGGCGCGGCTGGCTCTGCTCATAGCCGGCCAGACCAACGGTTTCGATCCACTTGGAAGCCGTGGCGAGACGTTCTTCCTTGCCGACGCCGCGGACCTCAAGGCCATAGGCGACATTGTCGATGACCGAGCGGTGCGGCAGCAGGCCGAACTTCTGGAACACCATGGCAATCTGGGTGCGGCGGAAAGTGCGCAGCTCGTCCAGATTCATCTTCATCACGTCCACGCCATTGACGATGATCTCGCCCGCCGTGGGGTCGATCAGCCGGTTGACGTGGCGGATAAGGGTCGACTTGCCGGAACCCGACAGGCCCATGACCACGAAGATCTGGCCCTTGGCGACGTCGAGCGAGACATTGTCGAGACCGACAACGTGGTTGGTCTCGGCCTGCACTTCGGACTTGGATTTGCCGGACTGCAGCAGGGCGAGCGCCGTTTGGGGATCGTCACCAAAGATCTTGGTGACGCCGCGCATGGCGATAGCGAGTTCGGGTGTGTTGGTTGCTTCAGACATCTAGCGCGCCTCCGCCAGGCCGATACGGGCCTGCAATTGTTTGCCGAATGCCTGGGTGACACGGTCAAAGATGATGGCCAGAGCCACAATGCCCAGACCAGCGAACAGGCCGCGGCTGACTTCGAGACGACCAATGCCCTGCAGCACCTGATAGCCAAGGCCACCGGCACCAATCATGGAGGCGATCACCACCATGGACAGTGCCATCATCGTGGTCTGGTTCACGCCGGCCAGAATGGTAGGCAAGGCGAGCGGGATCTGCACGCCGAACAGACGCTGGCTTGGATTGGTACCAAAAGCGCGGCTGGCTTCCATGACGGCCGGATCAACCGAGCGCAGACCCAGATCGGTCAGGCGCACCAGAGGTGGGGAGGCATAGACGATGGTGGCGATCAGCGCCGGGATCTTGCCAGGGCCAAAGATCATCACGGTCGGGATGAGATAGACGAAGCTGGGCAGCGTCTGCATCAGATCGAGCAGCGGCGTGATGGATTTGCGCACGTTGAGCGAGCGGGACATCCACACACCCACGGGAATGGCAATGACGATGGCGGTCAGCGTGGCCGCGATCATCAGGGCCATGGTGGCCATGGCATCTTCCCAAAGCTCCATAACGCCCAGGAACATCAGGGCGAAGAAGACCACGGTTGGCAGCTGCCAGCGGCGCGTGGCGAGCCAGGCGATACCCACCAGGATCACCGTGATCAGCCACCATGGAGTGGCCAACAGCAGGTTTTCAATGGACTTGAGCAACATCAGCAGCGGGTAGGCCGCGGCCTCGAATTCATCGCCCCAATTGCGCACGACCCAGTTCAGGGCGTCGTCAATCGAGCGGCGGAGCGGCTTGGTATTTACGATTTCTGGGAACACGGCTTTTCTCTCTCGTGTGGAGGAACGGCGCGGGATGCCGGAAGGCGTAATGGACGCGTTCGGGCATCACGCGGAAAACGGCCGGGTCGTAACCCAGCCGTCAAATTACGTGATCTTAGCGAAACCTACTAGAGGCTTGCGTTGACCTTCTCGGCGACTTCAGCCGGAACCCACTTGGTCCACACGTCCTGCTTGGTGCGCAGGAAGTTTTCGGCAGTTGCCTCGGCGTCAGCCTGGTTCTCATCACCATACACCAGCAGCTCGCTGATTTCGGCGTTGGTCAGGCCGGTCTTGGAGAAGTACTCGGCAATGGCCGGTGCTTCTTCAGGCAGCCAGGCGGCAGCGCCGATGACAGCAGGCGACGATGGATAAGCGGTCTTGCCGGCTGGCTTGTCGCAATCCGCGTCGGTGTTGCAGGCATAGATGTCCTTGTCGGCGGGACCCATGTCGAGCATCACAGCGTCATACTTGCCCAGGATCGATGTTGGACCCCAGTAGTAGAACAGGATGGGTTCTTCGCGCGTGAAAGCACGGGCGATCGAGGCATCCAGTGCGCCGCCCGAACCGGGCGAGAACAGGTTCCAGGTGTCTTCCATCTCGTAGGCTTCAAACAGGGCCGAGGTCGAGATCTCGCAAGCCCAGCCTGGAGGGCAGGAATAGAGGCGGCCCTTGCTGGGCTCTTCTGGATCCTGGAAAATCTCCGGGTGATCAACCACGTCCTGCACGGTCACGAGCTCGGGGTGAGCTTCCTGCGTGTAGCCGGGGATGAACCAGCCTTCGACAGTGCCGTCGGTGATGGCCAGGGACAGTTCAACGACGACGCCGTCTTCCTTGCCCTTGTTCCAAGGCTCTTCCATGGCGCTGGTCCACAGCTCCGGCGCAACAGCCGGGGTGCCGCGAGTCATCATGGAAGAAGAGGTTGGGACGGTATCGCCAGTGACGATCTCGACGTTACAGCCGAAGCCTTCTTCGAGAATGGTGGCGTGAATGTGGGCCAAGGCAGCCGCGGACGGCCAGGTCATCTCGGCGATATCGATCGTGCGATCCGTGTCGCAAGCGACAGCATCCTGAGCAAAAGCAGGCGAAGAAGCGGCAGCCATGAGGGCAACAGCAATCGCGGCGGCAGCGCCACCGGTTTTCAGCATCATGTGGATATTCTCCATGTTATAGGCGTTGCCCAACGATAACGACCCAGTAGATGGGTGTCAAATTCGCAGTTACTTTGTATGCTGCTGTAATATCCAAGAAAATTCGGCAATCAGTCTGTTGATTTGCACTGTCTTACGTCTGTGTTGGTGTGATTTTGTCGTGCTTGCTGATGTATTTGGTCTGAACGGGGATTGCGCGGAAGAAAAAGAATTCTCAAAACTGCCGCAAGGTGCGAAATTCGCCGGAATCCCGGATGATTGCGGCAGGTTTGTGCTGCGCGATCTGCGACGGGCTAGACTTGGCAGGTGACTTGGCAGGTGACTGGCGGGCATAATGGCGCTCCAAGAGGCGGTGAAGCGTGTTGCCGATGCATCACATGCCCGCAAAGGCTGCCACATTGTTGCCACGGACTTGCGAGTCGGCGCGAGACTGTGCAAAAAGCCCGCAGTCAATTTGGACCCGGTGCAACTCCGGGTGGCTCTTCCGGCCGCCAATCCGCCGGACATACCAGTAACTACGCTCACCCCGACAGCGAGCCCGCAACAGGGCTTTGCCGTATAGAGACGTCTGGACCGTATATATGACATTTATCGAATCGTTTCGCCGTGACTGGCTTTCCAACATCCGCGGTGATGTGCTGGCCGGCATCGTCGTTGCCCTGGCACTGATCCCCGAAGCCATCGGCTTTTCTCTTATTGCCGGCGTCGACCCCAAGGTGGGGCTGTATGCCTCGTTCTCGATTGCCATGATCATTTCGATCACCGGTGGTCGTCCTGGCATGATCTCGGCGGCTACTGCCGCCACTGCCGTGCTGATGGTCAGCCTGGTGCGTGACCACGGCCTGCAATACCTGCTGGCCGCCACCATTCTGGCTGGCGTCATCCAGGTGCTGGCCGGCTATGCGCGGGTTGGCTACATCATGCGCTTCGTATCGCGCTCGGTGCTGACCGGCTTCGTGAACGCGCTGGCGATCCTGATCTTCATGGCGCAATTGCCCGAGATCGTAGGGATGCCATGGGAGACCTATGCGATGATTGCGCTGGGTCTGGCGATCATCTATCTGTTCCCGCGCATCAACAAGACCATCCCCTCGCCACTGGTGTGCATCATCGTGCTGACCATTCTGGCGGTGCTGCTCAAGATCGATGTGCGCTCGGTGGGTGATCTGGGTGAACTGCCCTCGACGCTGCCGACCTTCCTGATCCCCGATGTGCCGTATAATCTCGACACGCTGATGATCATCCTGCCCTATTCGATCGGCGTCGCCGCCGTCGGTCTGCTGGAAAGCCTGCTGACCGCATCAATCGTTGATCAGATGACCGACACCAAGAGCGACAAGAACCGCGAGTCGGTTGGTCAGGGCATTGCCAACTTCTTCACCGGCTTCCTTGGCGGCATGGCCGGTTGCGCCATGATCGGCCAGTCGGTGATCAATGTGCGTTCAGGCGGCCGCGGTCGGTTGTCGACCTTCACGGCCGGTGCGTTCCTGCTGTTCCTGCTCATGGTGCTGGGCGACTGGGTCGGGATCATTCCGATGCCGGCGCTGGTGGCGATCATGATCATGGTGTCGATCGGCACGTTCAGCTGGACCTCGCTGAATGATATGCGCAAGCATCCCCGGCGTTCGAGCCTGGTGATGGTGGCCACGGTGGTGACCGTCGTGGGCACCCATAATCTGGCGCTGGGCGTTGGCGTAGGCGTGCTGCTCTCGGGCATCTTCTTTGCCTGGAAGGTCTCACAGATCTTCCGCGTGTCGTCGCAACTGACCGCTGATGGTCGCGAACGTGACTATGTGATCGAAGGCCAGGTGTTTTTCGCCTCGGCCGAGGATTTCCTCGACGCGATGGACTTCAAGGAAGATCTGGACCGCGTGCGGATCGATGTCACCAAGGCCCATATCTGGGATCTGACAGGCGTCAATGCCGTTGACACTGCCGTGCTCAAGTTCCGCCGTGAAGGCGTGGAAGTGGAACTGGTCGGCATGAACGATGCCAGCGCCACGATCATGGACAATCTGGCCCAGCATGATGAGCCAAACGCCATGGAAAAGGTGCTGGGCCACTAGGCCCGCATCTCACCTGTCGCGCCGGTTTCGGGTCCCGCTCTGGCGGGGCCCGTTTTATTTGGCGGATGCCAGCGTTTCGAGCCGCGCGATAGCGTTGGCAATGCCGGTTTCGGCGCGGATTCGGGTGCCGAGGGCTGCCGCATTGTGGCGCATGGCTGGTGCGTCCATGGCCTGAAGAGCCGATGCGACATGTTCGGCGGTCAGACGTTTGCGGTCGAGGGGTGGCGGGCTGACGCCGAGATTGTGGAGGCGGCTGGCCCAGAAGGGTTGATCGCCGAAAAAGGGGCAGATGGTGGTGGGCTTGCCGGCGCGCAGGGCCGCTGCCGTGGTGCCTGCGCCGCCGTGGTGCATGGTGGCGCTGACATGGGCAAAGAGCCGGTCATGCGGGGCGGCATCGAGAATGTGGATGTGGTCGGGTGCCGTTGAGGCGCTGAGCGCGCCGCCACCGGTGGCGAGCAGGCCTCGCTTGCCGGCGCGGGCCAGACCGTCGATAATCGCCTTGGTAAAGCGTTCGGGATCGATGCCGGGCATGCTGCCAAAGCCGACATAGACGGGCGCGTCGCCAGCAGCGAGGAAACGCTGCAGGGCATCGGGCATAACCCAGTCGGGCGTATCGAGAAACCAGTAGCCCGAAACCAGCACGTCATCGCCCCAATCGGCAGGCTTGGGCACGACGCGGGGGCTATAGGCATAAAGGGTGGCATCGGGCCCTTTGTGCGCGGTCTTGGCGGGCAGGCCCAGAACGTCCTGTCGCCATTGGCGCTGCAACTTGCCGAACAGCACATTGGCACTTTTGGTGGCCAGCAGGTGGCTGGCCCAGTTGAGCGGCCCCAGATTGGCCACCGGAATGAGCGGGCTGGGCCAGGCGGCTGTGGGCGTGAAACCGGGTAGGGGGCAGGCCAGTACGCAGAGCACGCCGAGCTTTTCGGCCATGTGCGGCGAGGCCATGGATTTGGGATGGTGGATAATCAGATCGGGGCCGAAATCGGCAATCGCCTGACCTTCAATTTCGAGCACCTGCCTGACCAATGGCCCAACCTGGCGCAGCAGATTGATGCTGCCCGAAATGGCCTTGCCACCCAAGGCCTGCTTGCCGGCCCTGGAATCAATCAGGGCGAGGAATTCGGCGGGCAACGAAACAAAGGGAATGCCCAGTTCGGCCGCCATGGCGGAAAACTGGTCGGGCGCAACCAGTTGAACAAGGTGGCCACGCCCCTGCAGCGCCAGCGCCAGGGCGCAATAGGGCTGGACATCACCGCGGCTGCCCAAGGTCTGGATGGTGATACGCATATTGGCTCCGTCACATCCGCCGACCTGTCTGTCGGTGGGTGACATATAAGCCCTTGTCGCGCGCTGCCAATGGCCCTGGGCTAGCTGGCGATGTACTCGCGCAACTCGGCTGCCTCGCGCTCGGCCTCTTCGATCTTGTGTTTGACAACGTCGCCAATCGAGATGATGCCGATCAACTGGTCGTTTTCAATCACCGGCATATGACGGATGCGGCGCTGGGTCATGCGCTCCATGACTTCGGCGATCGGTGTGGCGGCCGTGCAGGTCACCACACCGCGCGTCATGCAGTCCATGATCGGCAGCGCCATGGCGTGGGCCGGATTGCCACCCAGACGACGCACGATATCGCGTTCGGAGAGAATGCCGGCAATGGCGCCTGCCGTGCCGGTGATGACCACTGCGCCGATATTGTTGGCGTTGAGCAGAGCCACGGCATCGGCCAGGGTGCCGGTCTCAGAAAGGGTATGCACCTGCGCACCCTTGGTTTGAAGGATAGTGTCGACAAGCATCGTTCGGTCCTCCTGTAATCAAAGTCTGGACCTGTGCGCGGCGCGGGGCAATAGGCGCTTGGTCTAAACACCTGACAAAAGAAAAGGGCCAGCGCGAGGCTGGCCCAGTCGTCAAGGTCGGGAGAAATTGGAGGTCAGCCCTCGTTGTGGCCGGGGGACCAGTAGCGCCGCACGGGCTTGCGCGCCGGGGCGTGGGCCGGGAGGGTGCCGCGCAAGGCAAATCGCGCGACTTCAAACAGCATGGCAAGGACAAGCAAGGTCAGCGGGATCATGAAAACCATGACCTGGGTATCGGGCTGGGTGGCCAGTGAGGCCGCATTTGCCGGTGAAACGCCAGCCAGAACCGCAGCAAGTGTGCCGCCGGCAATCATGGCCGCCGAGACGATGGCGTAGAGGCTGAAACTTTTTAGCTTGGGAGACGTAGCTTTTTGCATGGGATCAACGTCGTTCCTTGTCTTCGCAGTGGGCCTAATAGGCCATGTGAATGCGGTTCGAGTTTGTGTCGAATGGGGTCAGGCGCGTACCATTTGAAGGCAGAACTGTGGCAATGCAGGCTGTCGACCCCCACAAGAGGAGGCTTTAATGCGTATCTCCGTGGCTTTGGTTTTAGTGCTGGCATCGCTGATGCCCAGCGTGGCGCAAGATGACCAGGTGCCCTGGCAAAGCACGGTGACCGGCCAGATCGAGGCGTTTCGCGCCGAGGACGGTGCGGCCGCGTTGGCGCTGGCGGGTGAAGGTTTTCGGGAGCAGTTTGAAGGCCAACCAGAGGCGTTCTATGCCGCCATTGTGCTCAGCGGGTATCAGCCTGTGGTGCAGTCGCGCTCGCACAGCTTTGGCAAATTTACCCGGGTCAGTGAGACAGTGGTGGCGCAGGCGGTGCTGCTGGTCGGGCCCGATCAGGGGCTTTATGAGGCGCTCTATCAGCTGAGCAATGAGCCCGGTGAGGGCTGGCGCGTGCTTGGTGTCGCGCTGCGCAAACAGCCGGGCATCGGAATCTAGCGCATCCGCTTGCCGTCACGGCGGGCAGCCCCTATCACTGCGTCCGGGTTTTCCGGGAGGCGATAGAAATGGGTTTCTTGTCCGACGCACTGGCACGCGTGGCGCCATCGGCAACGGTGGCGATCAGCCAGAAGGCGCGTACCATGGCTCAGGAAGGGCGCGACATCATCGCGCTCTCGGCCGGGGAGCCGGATTTCGACACGCCCCAGCATGTGCGCGATGCCGCAACGGCCGCGATGAACGCAGGCAAGACGCGCTACACCAATGTCGATGGCATCCCTGAACTCAAGGAAGCGGTTGCGGCCAAGTTCCGGCGCGATAACGGGCTTGATGTGACCGCAGCGGATTGCTTCGTGTCCTCGGGCGGCAAGCAGATCATCTTCAATGCGATGCTGGCCACGCTCAATCCGGGCGATGAGGTCGTGGTGCCGGTGCCCTATTGGGTGAGCTATCCCGAAATCGTGCGGCTATGCGGCGCCGAACCAGTGTTTGCAGTGGCGGATGCCTCGACTGGGTTCAAGCTGTCGCCTGAGGCCCTGGAGGCGGCGATCACGCCCCAGACGAAATGGCTGATCCTGAACACGCCGTCCAATCCCACCGGGGCCGCCTATAGCGCGGCGGAACTCAAGGCTTTGGCTGCGGTGCTGTTGCGGCACCCGCATGTGCATATTCTGACTGACGATATCTATGAAGTGCTGGTCTATGATGGCGGCAGTTTCGCCACCATTGCGCAGGTGGAGCCCAAGCTGCAGCCGCGCACACTGACCATGAACGGGGTCTCGAAATCACACGCCATGACCGGCTGGCGTATCGGCTATTGCACGGGGCCCAAGCCATTGCTTGCGGCCATGACCAAGCTGCAGAGCCAGTCGACCACCAATCCGAGTTCGATCTCGCAATGGGCAGCAGTGGAAGCCCTGAACGGACCGCAGGGTTTTCTGGCCGAATGGCGCGACGTGTTTCAGGCACGGCGCGATCTGGTGGTGGCCGGGCTTAACGCCAATACCGGGCTCGACTGCCTGACGCCGGCGGGCGCTTTCTATGTCTTCCCCTCGTGTCAGCGCCTTTTGGGCAAGACCAGTGCGGGTGGGGCGGTGCTGGTCACGGACGAGGATTTCGTCATGGCCCTGCTCGAAGAGACTGGCGTGGCGCTTGTGCATGGCACCGCCTTTGGCTTGCCGGGGCATTTCCGGCTGAGTTATGCCGCGAGCAATGCCGAACTGGAAGAGGCGGTCAAACGCATCCAGCAGTTCTGCGCGGGGATCCACTGACCAACCGGCTAGCCCCTATTTGGAGCCCATGAAACTGAGGAAGCTGGTGGCTGAGCCACCCGCTTCGGCGAACATCTGGGTCAGCTTGGAGGTGGATTCGTAGCTGGCGACAGCGGCCTGATAGAAATCATCGCTCCAGCCGGCGGCCTGGCGCTCCTCGACGCTCATTGAGGAGAACATCGAGATGATGTTCTGGCTGAAGGCGGTTGGGTCGCTGGAATTGGCGGCATTCTGGAACCCGGCCAACAGCGCCGCGCCGCTCTTGTCGCGCAGAATGGAGGCAGCCTCGTCGGTTTCGGCTGTGGTGAACTTGCTGTCGGTGTTCAGGGCGATGGCGGACAGTGTGCGGCTGGGAAAGCCGGACATGTCGATATAGCTGCCCATTGTGGTTTTGCTGTTGAAGGTGGGCGCCTTGCCCGCCGCGATGGCATCGGCATAGAGCGCGTCGAGTGACTGCCGCGCGCTGCTGGCGACATCGGCGATGTCCTGCTGCTGCATGGCCTGGCCCGTATTGACCAGCGCCAGATAGAGCTGCACCGGATCCTGATCGCCGGTATCGGGCAGGGATTTGGGATCGCTCTGGAGCTGCTTGAGCCCCTCGGTGACGGCGGCGCGACCGGCAATCCAGTCTGCGCCAGCTTTCTCTTCGGACCCAAGGCTATCGAGATATTGCGCAGCCGCTTTGTACAGCGCGGTGAAATTGCCGGTGACCTGTGCCACGCCGGCCGGGCCAGACATGGCGTTTTCGAAGCGGCGCTGCATTTCAAGCCCGGCGGCGGCCTGGGCATCTGCATCGAAGCTGTCATCGCTGGCCATGGCGAACAGCTCGCGCTGGTTTAGGCCCGACAGGTCGATGGCCAGCTTGCCGTCTTCGAGGGGGGAGGTGCGTTCGGCCTCTTCAAGCAGACTGGCCAGCCTGGCGTGGGTGTCGGCCAGCACGGTGGCGAAGTCCTTGGTCGCCAGGGCGGCCTGGGCGGCGCTAGAGAGGGTTATGGCGGTGGCGGCCTGCTCGGTAACGCTGGGCACTACAGACGCGCTGGTGGCTGCCGCGTAGGCGCTGCTGGCCGCATTGGACTGGCTGGTGGCCAGGTTGAGATAGCTGGTGCTGGGATAGGGGGCGCTGATGGCAACCATTCTGGGCTCCTGCAATCGGTATGCGGAACACCATGCAATCCACGTGCCGAAGAAAAGGCAATTGAATCAATTGCCTTTTGACAGCCATCGGCGCCAGGGCGGCAGAAACTGCCGGTTGGCGGGCAATAATGTCTGGAATGAAAAGGCCCCGCCCGAGGGGAGGGCAGGGCCCGACGGTCATCAGCCGAAGCGTCTGACCTTGGAGGTGCGGCACCACCACGATTGCCGCAATTCTTGTGGGCTCAATATCGGCTAGCGGGCCTTGCCGCACAAACGCGCAATGGGAAGTGCTGCCATGCAGATTGACGGACGGAGCAAGGGGGTGCACGGGACAAAAAAAGGGCCCCAACCGAAGTTGGGGCCAATGATAGGGCCGAAGCCAAATCTGAAGTAGGGCCCTGCGCAAGGGAGGAGGATATGCGCCGGACCAGTGAACTAAGCTGCGGGAGGAGGATGCAGCTTTCGTTCGTGTCGCCTAAACGCGGGTCCGAGGGAGGAGGATACGGAGCGGCGTCGCCAGCGACAGGTACACATATAGATTTTGACCGACTGGTCAGCAATGCATAGGTCAGCATGTCTGCCATGCATTCTGCACAGCGACATGTTGTCAATCGCCGGGCGGCCTAGAACACGGCCAGATATTTGAGCAGCGAGATAATGCCGATCACGATCACCACGATCTGCAGGATCTGCCGCAGGCGAGCCTCGATAGGCAGGCGCTGGACGAGCCAGAGAATAAGAACGATCACCAGGAAGGTGATCAGAATGCCGACAAGAACAGATGTGCCCACGATAATCTCCAAAGCAGCGCTTGGTGCGCGAGCAGTAACGTGGCTGTGAACGCTTTGGTTGCATGGCGAGGCCGTGCCGGGCGCTGCATGCATTGGGCAATGCCGGGCGCATGGCAAAAAAAAGCCCCGTCCGAAGACGGGGTCGATGATAGGGCCGAAGCCAAATCGAAAGTGGGGCAGAGGCAAGGGAGGAGGATATGCGCTCTGCCAGTGAACCTTGATCGAGGGAGGAGGATACGATCTCGGTCCGATGTCGCGATACTTGTTCCGAGGGAGGAGGATACGGAACGCGCCTCAGCGACGCCCTCCTTATGAACTCTACCGGATTGGTCGGCAATCCAGTCTGCGTCATGTCTGCCATGCAGTTTTGCACAGGCTGGGCAAAAAAATGTGGCCCCGCTCGAGGGGAGAGCGGAGCCACATGTTTGCGGAAACGAATTCCCGCAAGGAGGGAACGCACGGGGCGCAAGGGAGGAGGAGAAGCGCCCGCGGTGCTGGGATCGATATAGGGGGATGGCGGCTGCTCAACAATCAGGCAGAGCGTATATTAGCTATGCATTGGCTGCATATTGAATTGGAAAAATCCAACCGAATCAATGCGAAAGCCCGATTTCCTGTGGCGGATCTTAGGGCGCGCTTTGTAAGCAGTGGCGCGCTTTTTAAGGCGTTTGCAGGTTCTCAATGGTTTCGGCAAGCGTGCCGAGATGCTCGATCCGGGCGTAGCGCGGCTGGTCGCGCGGTTCTTCCGCGCGCTCGTAGGACCAGGTCAGATCATGGGGCACATAGATGGCAAAGGCACCCGCAGCGAGAGCGGGCAGGATGTCGGAGCGCAGCGAATTGCCGACCATGACCGTGTGCTCGGGCCCCTCGGTGTGTTGGGCAAAAATTCGCGCATAGGTCTTGGGGCTCTTGTCCGAGACGATTTCGATGGCAGCGAAATAGTCGGCCAGACCGGAAGCCGCCAGCTTGCGCTCCTGATCGAACAGATCGCCCTTGGTCACCAGGATCAGCCGGTGGGTGCGGTGGACCTGTTCAAGCGCGGCATCGACATAGGGCAGGGTTTGAACGGGATAGCTGAGTAGTTCGCGACCCGCGGCCAGAATTTCGGCGATGACCGAACCGGGCACACGATGATCGGTCACCTTCAGCGCCGTCTCGATCATGGACAGCGTATAGCCCTTGGCGCCAAAGCCGTAGTGCTGCAGATCGCGGCTCACCGAGGCGATCAGGCGGTCGTTGAGGTCAGGCGCATCGGTGTAGTCGCGCAGCAGATCGGCAAAGCGCTGTTCGGTCAGCCGAAAATACTGCTCGTTCTGCCAGAGCGTATCGTTGGCATCGAGCGCGATGGTGGTAATGCGCGCCATGGCAGGCTGGCTAGAAGCTCCACTCGCGGGCCTTGGCGACAAGGAAGTCGCGGAAGACGCCGACGCGCTTGGAGTTCTTCAGGGCCGGGGGATAGACGAAGAACGCCTCATAGGCTGGCAGTTCGGTCTCGGCCAGCACCTGCACCAGTCCGTCTTCCTCTTCGGTGACGTAGTCGGGCAGCATGGCGATACCGATGCCGGCGCGGCAGGCCTGCATCATGCCGTAGATGGCGTTCACCTTGAGCGAGGCGCGGCGCGGGCTGGAATCAGTGCGCCCCATGCGCTCGAGGAAGTTGATGTCGCCCAGATAGGAGGGCACAGGCTCGCCAAAGCTGACAATGCGGTGTTCATCGAGCTGCTCGGCGCTGGTGGGCATGCCGAACTCTTCGATATAGCCCTTGGAGGCGTAGAAGTGGTTGTGCACGGTGAACAGCTTGCGCTGGATCATCTCGGACTGGTTGGGGCGATGCAGGCGGATGGCCACATCGGCCTCGCGCATGGCCAGATCGAGCTCGGAATCGTTGAGGCGGATTTCGAGCTGGATCAGCGGATAGAGCTTGAGGAATTCATCGAGCCGGGAGCTGAGCCAGGTCGAGCCAATACCCACCGTTGTGGTGACCACCAGCGGGCCGGTGGGCGTGTCCTGACTTTCGGACATCTGGGTTTCGACCTGCTGCAGTTCCCAGTGCATGCGATGGGCGGTGCGGAACAGCTGCTCGCCCACTTCGGTCAGCACCAGCCCGCGCGCATGGCGGATGAAGAGCTTGAGGCCCAGATCGTCTTCCAGGGCGGAGATCTGTCGGCTGACGGCCGACTGGCTCATGCCCAGCTTTTCAGCGGCGTGCGTGAAACTGCCCGACTCGGCGGCGGTGTGGAAAATCCGGAGTTTGTCCCAGTCGAGCATATCTGTTGACGCTTTCTATTTGGGTCGTCGGTCGCGCTACTCCGCCGCTTCGGCGAGTTCGTGTTCGGCCAGAAAACGTTCCGCTTCAAGAGCGGCCATGCAGCCCATGCCTGCGGCGGTGACGGCCTGACGATAGACATCGTCGGTCACATCGCCAGCGGCAAAGACGCCGGGGATATTGGTTTCGGTGGTGCCAGGCTTAACCTGGAGATAGCCACCGGGCTTCATGTCCAGCTTGCCGGCAAAGATCGAGGTCGCGGGGGCATGGCCGATGGCAATGAAAATGCCATCGATGGGCTGTTCATAAGTGGTGTTGTTGGTGCGATCGCGCAGAGTGACCGTGTTGACCGATGGCGGCATGGCCGAACCGCCGATTTCGGCGATCTCGGTATTCCAGCGCACTTCGATCTTGGGGTTCTTGAACAGGCGGTCCTGCAGGATGCGCTCGGCACGGAACTCGTCGCGGCGATGCACGACGATAACCTTGGAGGCAAAATTGGTCAGGAACAGCGCTTCTTCGACCGCGGTATTGCCGCCGCCGACCACAAGCACTTCCTTGTTGCGATAAAAGAAGCCATCGCAGGTGGCGCAGGCGGATACGCCAAAGCCCTGGAATTTCTCTTCGCTGGGCAGGCCCAGCCATTTGGCCTGGGCGCCGGTAGCGATGATGACACTGTCGGCAGTGTAAATCTCGCCATCGTGGCCGGTCAGCACGAAGGGGCGCTTGTCGAAATCAACATGGGTGATGATGTCGCTGACAAAGCGCGTGCCGACATGCTCGGCCTGGGCCTTCATCTGGTCCATCAACCAGGGGCCCTGAATGACGTCGGCAAAGCCGGGATAGTTTTCCACATCGGTGGTGATGGTCAGTTGGCCACCGGGCTGCAGGCCCTGGATCATGACGGGCTCAAGCATGGCGCGCGCAGCATAGATTGCTGCGGTGTATCCAGCCGGGCCAGACCCGATGATGACGACTTTGGCGTGCATCGTGACGCTCTCCGACAATTGGGGGTTCTCCCTCGGCCGTTACGTTAAAGGCCGAAGTCGTACTCTTTCAAGGCAAACCGTTCTCCCAACAGGCTCATGCCTGTGGAACCGACCGAAATGTCACACCCAAATGGGCAAATGCCCAGTCATGGGGCGTCAGACATACTTGATCTTGAGGATTTCAAAGCTGCGTGCCCCACCGGGAGCGGCGACTTCAAACGAATCGCCTTCCGACTTGCCGATCATGGCGCGGGCGATGGGCGAGGAAATCGAGATGCGGCCCGCCGAAGCGTCGGCTTCGGGGTCGCCGACGACCTGATAGGTTTTCTCTTCCTCGGTGTCCTCATCAATATAGGTCACGGTGGCGCCGAACTTGACGCTGGTGCCTGAAACCTTGGACACATCGATGATATCGGCGAGCGCCAGAATGGTCTCGAGTTCCTTGATGCGGCCCTCGTTGAGGCTCTGCTGTTCCTTGGCCGCATGGTATTCGGCGTTTTCGGACAGATCGCCATGAGCGCGCGCTTCCGAGATCGCCTCGACAATGCGACGGCGCTCAGTGGCGGTGCGGTGCTCATATTCGGCGGCAAGGGCTTTCTGGCCACCAACCGTCATCGGGATCTTTTCCATTCTCGTCGCCTCCATCGGCACGGCAGTAAATAGCTTCCACCCCAGCCAAAATCCGTTCGGCCTGCGCTTCACGATAAGTTTTAGGGGAGAGAGACCTCAAATTGCCCGGCTGCCGCGTTGCGGTCAAGCCGGTGTGCGTATGAACGTGGTTATGTCCACACGCGCTTTCAAGCACCATCTCTTCTCGCAGAAAGGCCAGATCATGCAAGCCCTCGTTCCAGCCCTCGCCATTTCGCTGCTTATTGTGCCGGTTGGCGCAGCCCAGGAGGTGCAATCGAGCGCCGGAGTGCTGAGCGCCACCGTGCTCAGCGAAGGGCTGGATCACCCGTGGGCGCTGGCGTTTCTGCCCGATGGGCGCTTGTTGGTGACCGAGCGCAGCGGGCAATTGCTCGTGATCGACGATGGGGTGATCAGTGGCCCGATTGCCGGCACGCCCGATGTTTATAACCAGGGGCAGGGTGGCCTGCTCGATGTGGCGCTGGCGCCAGACTTCGCCGAGAGTGGCAAGATCTATCTCACATTTGCCGAAAAAGCCGGCGATGCGGGGCTGCAGCGCGGGCAGGGCACCGCCGTGATGGTGGCCCGGCTGGTGCTGGAGGGGGATGCCGGCCGGCTGGAGGACCAGCAGGTGATTTTCCGCATGAACAAATTTACCACCACCAACAGGCATTTCGGTTCGCGCGTTGTGGTCGGCAACGACGGCAATCTGTTCGTGACGCTGGGCGAACGCGGTGAGCAGGACCGGGCGCAGGACTTTGGCGATCTGGCCGGCGGCGTAGCGCGCATTGGTCCTGATGGTTCAGTGCCGACGGACAATCCCCAACTGGACGGCTGGGCGCCGGAGCTGTGGAGCAAGGGACACCGCAATCCGCAGGGCGCGACGCTACGCGCGGATGGTCAATTGTTCACGGTCGAGCACGGGGCACGCGGCGGTGATGAGCTCAACAACCCGCAGCCCGGCGCCAATTATGGTTGGCCGGTGATCACCTATGGCGAGGATTATTCCGGCCTGCCCATCGGGGTGGGGACCGAAAAGGAAGGGCTGGAGCAGCCATTGTTCTATTGGGACCCGTCCATTTCCCCCTCGGGGCTGGATTTCTATGACGGCGACCTGCTGGCGGGCTGGCAGGGCGACCTGCTCACTGGCGGACTGAGCGGGCAGGTGCTGGTGCGGCTTGATGTCGAGGGCGACACCATTGTGGGCGAGGAACGCCTGTTTGCCGGGCAGCTGGGCCGGGTGCGCGATGTGAAGGTGGGTCCCGATGGCGCGATCTATCTGATCACTGATGAAGATAATGGCCGGTTGATCCGGGTGGCACCAAGCGGGCAATGAAACGCGTGTTGGTCGATCTGACAGATTGACGACGGCAAGGCTTGCGCCGGCGCGGGCGCGACCTGACAATGGCAGTTCAGCAAGCGGAGCCGCATCGTGAGTGAAACCAGCCCTATCGTTGGTGGTGGACCCAAAAAGGTCCTCTATACCCTGGCCACCATTGGCCGCATGGGGGTGGGCAAGGCTGCCAAGGCGTTGACCGCCAAGAATGCCTGCAAAGCCTGTGCCTATGGCATGGGCGGACAGCGTGGCGGCATGACCAATGAACTCGATGAGTTTCCTTCGGTTTGCAACAAGTCCGTCCAGGCTCAATCGACAGATATCCAGCCCGCCATTCCCGACGCGATCTTTGCGCATAGCCTGGCCGATCTGCAGGAGCTGACGGGCAAGGAAATGGAGCATCTGGGCCGGTTGGGCACGCCGCTGTTCAAGGCCGAGGGGGCTGACCGGTTCACGCCGGTGGATTGGGATTTCGCCATTGCCCGTGCGGCGCAGAAGCTGGCGGCGGCAGATCCGCAGCGCAGCTTTTTCTACTCGTCCGGGCGTTCGTCCAATGAGGCGGGTTTTCTGTTTCAATTGCTGGCGCGGGCCTATGGCACCAATAACGTCAACAACTGCTCGTATTATTGCCATCAGGCGACCAGCGAGGGGCTGGCCACAACCATTGGCAAGGGCACATCCAGCGTCGAGCTGGAGGATCTGACCGGCGCCGATCTGATCTTTGTGATCGGGGCCAATCCGTCATCGAACCATCCGCGCTTCATCCACATGCTCAAGAACTGCCGCGAGCGGGGCGGGCAGGTGATCGTGATCAACCCGGCCAAGGAGCCGGGGCTGGTCAAGTTCGCGGTGCCCAAATCGCCCAGTTCGATGCTCAAGGGCGGCAGCGAGATCGCATCGGACTATGTGCAGCCGCGGATCGGCTCGGACATCGCGCTGATGAAGGGCATTGCCAAGGCGGTGCTGGAGCTGGGGCTGGAGGACCGCGACTTTATCGCCAGCCATGCCAGCGGGTTTGAGGCGTTTGCAGCGGATCTCAATGGTCTGAGTTGGGACGGGATCAGTGCAGCGTGCGGGATCAGTGCCAAGGAGATCGGGCATATCGCGCGGCAATATGGGCGCTCCAAGCACGCGGTGTTTGCCTGGGGCATGGGGATGACCCACCACATTCATGGCGTGGCGAATGTGGAAGCCATCGCCAATCTGGCGATGCTGCGCGGCATGGTGGGCAAACGCTTTGCCGGGCTGTTGCCGCTGCGCGGGCACTCCAATGTGCAGGGGATTGGCACGATTGGCGTCAAGCCGGTGCTGGCCAGGGATGTGCTGGCCAAGATGGAGGCGGCTTTCGGCGTCGGCTTTCCCGATGAGCGCGGCATGGACACCATGGCCTGCCTCAAGGCGGCTGAGGCGGGTAGCATCGACAATGCGGTGATCATGGGTGGCAATCTGTGGGCAGCGACGCCCGATACGGCCTTTGCCAGCCGAGCCATGGAAGCCATCGGCTTCAAACTGTTTCTGACCACCACGCTCAATAGGGGGCATGTACATGGGCTGGGCGATGGTGAGGTGCTGGTGCTGCCGGTGACCGCGCGTGACGAGGAGTGGGAGCCGACCACGCAGGAGTCGATGTTCAACTATGTGCGGCTGAGCGATGGCGGGATTCGGCGGCTGGAGAATGTGCGCCCCGAGAGCTGGATATTGGGGGCGCTGGGGGCGCAACTGCTGCCCAATTCGCCGATCGATTTCAAGGCGTTCAGCGGCCACTCCAAGGTCCGCGATGCAATCGCGACCATTGTGCCGGGCATGGAAGAGCTGGCCGATATCGACGTGGCCAAGCGCGAATTCCATATCAAGAGCCGGGTGATGCACACGCCAGAATTCGGCACGGTGGACGGCAAGGCGCATTTCGTTGTGACGCCGCTGCCGGCAGCTACCGCGGCGCAACTGAGCCTGGCGACAGTGCGCAGCGAGGGGCAGTTCAACACCATTATTTATGAGGAAAAGGACAGCTATCGCGGTGGTGCGGGGCGCGATGCGGTGTTTCTGAATGCTGATGACATGGCCGGGTTCGGCGTGCGCGAGGGGCAGGTGGTGACGATTGCCTCCGATGCCGGCCGGATGCGGGCGGTGGCACGGGCGTTCGATCTGCCGCGCGGCAGCGCCATGGCCTATTATCCTGAAGCCAATGTACTGGTTGGGACCGAAGTCGACCCGCGCAGCAAGACACCGGCGTTCAAATCGGTGAGCGTGCGGCTGGAACTGGACGGGGCGAGCGCATGAGCGCGACGGGTTTTCCGCAGGCGACACTGGATTTTCTGAGCGGCATTGCCGCCCATAACGAGAAGGCCTGGTTTGACGAGAATCGCGCGCTGTATGAAGCCGGGTATGTCGCGGCAGGGCG
This sequence comes from Devosia litorisediminis, assembly GCF_018334155.1. Lineage (NCBI taxonomy): Bacteria > Pseudomonadati > Pseudomonadota > Alphaproteobacteria > Hyphomicrobiales > Devosiaceae > Devosia > Devosia litorisediminis. The sequence continues at coordinate 752,618 of NZ_JAGXTP010000001.1, forward strand.
CGCTTTTGTCGAAGAAATGGGGCCACGGCTCAAGGCGTTGTCGCCGAGCGTACAGTTCGCGGCCAAGGTCAATGGCTCGCAGTCGCGGATCAATCGCGATGTGCGCTTTTCAAAGGACAAGCGGCCTTACAAGACACATCTGGATCTGTGGTTCTGGCATGGCGAAAAGCGCAGCTGGGACTGTCCGGGCTTCTGGTTTCGCCTGACGCCGGATGGGGTGCATCTGGGATGCGGCCTGCATGGCATGGGCAAGGAAACGCTGGAATCATTCCGCCATTCGATCGTGCTGCCGCGCTCCGGCAAGGCGCTGGTGGCGGCGGTCGAGGCGGTACGGGCCAATGGTGATTACGAGATTGGCGAAAAGACGCGCAAGCGGCTGCCACGCGGTTTCGAGGCGCCCGAGGAGCGTGCGGAATTCCTGCTCTATGAAGGGCTGACGGCGGGCACATCATTGCCCGCCAGCGCAGCGCTGGAAGCCGATTTCGCCGATATCTGCATGAGCCATTTCACCGCCACCTGGCCGGTGGGCAAATGGCTGCTCGACGAGGTTGCGACGGGCGCCTGAGCCTTAGTCCTGCAGCGGATAGGCGACATAGGCGAAGCGCTGACTGTCAGGCGCCCATGAGTTGACGTTGATCGTGCCCTGACCGCCGAAGAAGGCGATGATGTCGCGCTTGTCGGCGCCATCGGGGCGCATGAAGCGCAGGATGACATCCTTGTCGGCAGGGTGGCCCTGGGTGTCGGGTGGGTAGCTGATATAGACGACCGAGGCGCCATCGGGCGACAGGTGCGGGAACCAGTTGACCCGTTCGTCATCGGTCAATTGCTCGACATTGCTGCCATCGGCCGCCATACGGAAGCACTGGGCGTGGCCGGGCGAAGTTCGCTCGGAGTTGAAGTAGATCCACTGACCGTCCGGGGAATATTCGGGGCCATCATGGGGCGCGTCGAGATCGGTGAGGCGTGTGTCGGGGCCGCCAGCGGTGGGGATGGTGAAGATGTTGATCCGGCGCGTGCCGTTGGGCGCTTCGACGGCGACATAGGCCAGTGTGTCGCCATCGGGGCTGATGCCGTGCAGATAATAATGGTGCGGGGTGGTGTGCGTGTTGGAGACGCGGCGCGGCGTGCCGCCGGTGATCGGCACGGCGTAGAGATGACCATCATCAGAGCTTACATAGACGGTCTGGCCATCGGGGGAGAGCACGTGATCATTGTTGAGATCGCGCAGATCGCCGGTTTCGATCCGTTCCGGGGTGCCGCCGGTCGCGGCGATGCGCCAGAGTTCGCCGCCGGCGTTGAACACCAGCGTGTTGCCATCGGGCGTCCAGTTGGGCGCCTCGATCACTTCATTGGCGGTGAAGATCACCGTTCGGTCGGTGCCGTCCGCCTTGATGATGGTCAGTTCGGCGCGCTGGCCGGGCTGCAGGGCACGCCCGCGACGGGTGAATTTCGGATTGGTCAAGGTGATCTCCCAGGCAGCCAGAAGGCGCAAAGCCGATTTGTATTAGCGATAATCCACTGGCGTTGTTAGAGCGGCGGTGCCGGCTTGGCAAGGCCCGTGCAGCCCGCACTCAGGAAGCGGGCTGTGGTCCCATCTGCAGGATGGCGGGCTGAGCTGTCAGCAATTTCCGAGCGACCGTCTTGATGTCCGCCACACTGACCGCGTTGATCAGTTCGGCGCGGCGGGCGATGTAGTCGATGCCCAGAGCGCGCAATTGCAGACCGACCAGCGTGTTGGCGATGGCCGAGGACGAGCTGAGCTCATTGATGGCGTAGGAGCCGATCAGGTATTTCTTGGCAGCGGCGAGTTCGTCTTCGGTGGGGCCGCTGGCGGCCATGTCGGCCACGACCTGCTTGATGACGTCGAGTGTTTCCCCGGCGCGATCAGCCCGGGTGGCGGTGGAAATCACCAGCGCCTGACTGTGCGCCATATTGTTGAGTGCGGCACTAATGCCATAGGTCAGGCCACGCTTTTCGCGCACTTCGGTGGTCAGGCGCGAGCCGAAGGTATCGCCGCCCAAAATCTGGGTCATCAGATAGGCTGCTAGATAGTCCGGATCATCGCGCTCAAGGCTGGGATAGGCCATGAAGATCGAGGTCTGTGGCAGATCGTAGTCGACGCGCAGGTCCTGGCCCAGCTTGGGCGCAATGTCGGCGATATCGGTCAGATCGGGTTGCTCGGGCAGGGTGCCGAACAGGGTGTCGAGCATGGCCGTGGCAGCCTCGGCGTCGATGGCGCCGACAATGCCGACATGCAGGTTCTGTCGGGCGAACAGCCTGGTGTGCATGGCGCGCAGATCCTGGGCGGTCAGGCCTGCCAGCGTTTCAAGCGTGCCTTCGCTGCGGCGGGCATAGGGATGGTCGCCATAAAGCGCGGTGGCCCATTGGCGCTGCGCGGCGGTGCCAGGGTTCTGCGCTGCGGCGTTGATGCCGGTGACCAGTTGGGCGCGCATGCGATCGATCGGGTTCTGGTCAAAGCGTGGTTCTTCGATCGCCAGCTTGAGCAGGGCCACGGCTTCGTCGCGCTGGTCGGCCAGCATGCGCATGGAGCCATAGAATGCGTCAGTGTCGGCGGCAAAGCCCATCTCGGCCCCTGCGTCATCAAGCGCGATCTGGAAGGCCTCGCTGTCGAGATCACCAGCGCCTTCGTCGAACAGGGTGGTGAGCAGGGTCGTCAGCCCTTCCTTGCCGATGGGGTCCTGGGTGGTGCCGCCCTCAAAGGCAAAGCGGATGGTGACAATGGGCACGGCGTAGTCTTCGACCAGCCAGGCCTTGATGCCCTTGGGGGAGGTGATGTCCTGAAACACCACTTCGGCTTGGGCGGGCAGGGTGGCGAGCAGCAGGGCGCAACTGGTGGCGATGGCCGCAAGGGTGCGGCGGAGCGGAGGCAGAAGGGTCATGGTGTTATTGCGCTCCGGTTGCGGGCGGCAGCAGATAGCTGGTCACGGCTTTTGAGGGATCGAGATACTTGCTGGCGACCGCCTGAACCTGTTCGGGTGTGACGGCGCGAATGCGCTCGGGCCATTGCTCGATGTCTTCCACGCTGCCGCCGCTGGCCAGGGCATTGCCATACATCTGGGCCATGTTCTGCTGGGCATCGCGGGCAAAGATCAGGCCGCGCCGATAGCGTGCCTTGGCCCGGTCGAGCTCCTGATCGCTGATGCCCTCGGTGATCAGCCGGGTCAGTTGCGTATCCATGGCGGCCTCGACCTCGGCTAGGGTATGCTGGCCCTGCGGGGCGCCATAAATGGAGAAACCGCTGGGGTCATAGGCACCGCCATCATAGCCCGCGCCCGCCTGCGCGGCGATGCCGGATTTGACCACGACCTCCTGATAGAACCGGCTGCGGCTGCTGCCACCGAGAATTTCCGAGAGCAGGTCGAGCGCTTCAGCTTCGCCGGGCTCGGCGGTGCGATAGGTGGGAACCACCCAGGCGCGCAGGAAGCTGGGGATGCCGACGCGCGGATCGTGCAGTGTGACGCTGGCGCTGGTGTTGCGCTCGGGCTCGGACGGGCGGACGCGGGGTGGCAGGTCGGGACCGCGTTCAACCTTGCCATAGGTCTGTTCGGCCAGGGTGCGTACGGTTTCGGGCTCCACATCACCGGCCACAACGAGCACGGCATTGTTGGGGGCATAATACTGATCGTAAAAGCGGGCGGCGTCAGCCCGGTTGAGCTGTTCCATCTCGTGCATCCAGCCAATGGTGGGGATGCCATAGGGGTGGTTCTGGTACAGCGTTGCGGTGAACTCTTCGCTCAGCAGCGACTGAGCGCTGCTCTCGACACGCTGGCGACGTTCTTCAAGCACCACGTCGCGTTCGGACCCAATCACCTCTTCACTAAGCACCAGGCCGCGCATGCGGTCGGCTTCGAAATCCATCATGTCCGCCAGTGCCTCGGGGGGCACGGTTTCGAAATAGGCGGTGACGTCGGCCGTGGTGAAGGCGTTCAGATTGCCGCCGAGTTCGGTGACGGCGGCATCCAGTTCGCCAGCGGGGTGGCGTTCGGTGCCCTTGAACATCAGATGCTCAAAGAAATGGGCGATGCCGGACTTGCCTGCTGGCTCGTCGGCACTACCCACCTTGTACCAGACCATATGGGTGACCACCGGTGCCCGATGATCGGGGATCACCACGACCTCCAGCCCGTTGTCGAGGCTGAAATGGGCGACGGCGTTCTGGGGCGATGTCGCCGGCTGTGCGGGCGTTTGCTGCGCGAAGGCTGAGGGAATCAGCAGCGCAGCGCCGCAAAAGGCCAGGGCGAGTTTGATGGTCATCGGCACATCCGGTGTTGTAGGCGCGTGGGGGCGGTCGGGAAACCGCCGGGCGGGGCGCAATATTGGTTGGCGCGGTGAGGTAATGGGATGGATGCGGCGAGAGTGCGGCGGCATGTTGCTCTCGGCCGCGCCATCCCCTACATACGGCACAAAATCTCCCATTGCCGAGGACAGCGCCACATGGCACGCCAATTCATCTATCACATGGACGGAATGTCCAAAGCCTATGCCGGCGGCAAGAAGGTTTTGGACAATATCCGCCTCTCCTTCTACCCCGATGCCAAGATCGGTGTGCTGGGCCCCAACGGGTCGGGCAAGTCGACCCTGCTCAAGATCATGGCCGGCATCGACAAGGAATTCCAGGGCGAAGCCTGGGTCGCTGACGGCGCCAAGATCGGCTATCTGAGCCAGGAACCCGAGCTTGATCCGGCGCTGAACGTGCTGGGCAATGTGATGACGGGCGTCAAAGAGAAGAAGGCCATTGTCGATCGTTACAACGAACTGATGATGGACTATTCCGACGAGACCGCCGATGAGGCCAGCAAGCTGCAGGACCAGATCGACGCGGAAAACCTGTGGGATCTGGAAAGCCAGGTCGAGGTGGCCATGGAAGCGCTGGGCTGCCCTCCCGGCGATGCCGATGTGACCAAGCTGTCAGGCGGCGAACGCCGCCGCGTGGCGCTGTGCGCGCTGCTGCTGAGCAAGCCCGACCTGTTGCTGCTCGATGAGCCAACCAACCATCTGGACGCCGAGACCACGGCCTGGCTGGAACGCCACCTGCGTGAATTCGCGGGTGCCGTGCTGATCATCACCCATGACCGCTACTTCCTCGACAATGTGACGGGCTGGATCCTGGAGCTCGATCGCGGTCGTGGCGTGCCGTATGAAGGCAATTACTCGGCCTATCTGACAGCCAAGGCAAAGCGCTTTGCGCAGGAAAAGAGCGAAGACGCAGCGCGCGCCAAGGTGCTGGAACGCGAACGCGAATGGATGGGCCAGAGCCCACAGGCGCGGCAGTCCAAGTCCAAGGCGCGTCTGAAATCCTACGAAGAACTGGTCAAGGTCAACGAGGCCCGTACGCAGTCCTCGACGGCGCAGATCGTTATTCCGGCTGGCGAGCGGCTGGGCAATAACGTGATTGATATCGAAGGGCTGTCCAAGTCCTATGGCGACCGCCTGCTGATCGACAATCTCAGCTTCAAAGTGCCACCGGGCGGCATTGTGGGGATCATCGGTCCCAATGGCGCGGGCAAGACCACGCTGTTCCGCATGATGACCGGGCAGGAGACGCCAGACACCGGCACGGTGACCGTCGCCGAGACCGTCAAGATGGGCTATGTCGACCAGAGCCGCGACAGCCTTGATCCCAACAAGACCGTCTGGGAAGAAATCTCGGAAGGCGATGAAATCCTGTTGCTGGGCAAGCGCGAAGTGAATTCGCGTGCCTATACGTCCTCGTTCAACTTCAAGGGTGGCGATCAGCAGCAGAAGGTCGGCAATCTCTCGGGTGGTCAGCGCAATCGCGTGCATCTGGCCAAGATGCTCAAGAGCGGCTCGAACGTGCTGCTGCTCGATGAGCCCACCAACGATCTGGACACCGAGACCCTGGCCGCGCTGGAAGAGGCGCTCGAGGAATTCGCCGGCTGCGCCATCATCATCAGCCATGATCGCATGTTCCTTGACCGTCTGGCCACGCACATGCTGGCGTTTGAGGGCAACAGCCACGTGGAATGGTTCGAAGGCAACTTTGCCGACTATGAAGCTGACAAGATCCGTCGCCTGGGCGCGGATGCGGTCAACCCAAAGCGCGCGACATACAAGCCGCTGACGCGTTAAGACGATGACTTTGAGCGGGCACAGCGCCCGCTCTTTGCTGTGGGGGCAATATGAGACTTGTAGTGGCCGGCCTGGTTTGGGCCGTTTTGGCTGGTGTTGCGGTGGCCGAACCGGCGCAATGCACGGTGACTGGGTTCGGGACGTATGATTGCGAACTGTCGCGCGACGGCGGCGGGCTAACCTTCGGCTTGCCCGATGGTCAGGTGTTTGCCTTTGCCCTGGTGGGTGAGGGCGAAGGGCTGGGCTATCTGACGCCGGTAGATGCCGGGGCGGGCACCTATCCGGTCGAACTCGGTCTGATGACGGCTGCGGTGGATGCGCCGGGTTGCTGGGTAGGCGGCAAGGACGATTTCTCGTTCTGTGCGCTGGTCGCCCAATAATGAGCGCCGATCTGCCGGAGGCCTTCGAGCCGTTCGCGCTTGAAGTGGGCGGCGCCACTCTGGCAGGGGTGGAAACCGGCGAAGGCTTGCCGGTGGTGTTTCTGCATGCCGGGGTCTGCGACAAGCGGATGTGGGCCCGGCAGATGGTCGCGGTTGCCGATATTGGTTGGCACGCGATTGCCTATGACCGGCGCGGCTATGGTGAGACCACCAGCCCCGACGAAGCCTTCAACCATGTTGATGATCTTGAAGCGCTGCTCGAAGCGCTCGATATCCATGCCGCGGTGTTTGTCGGTTGTTCGCTGGGCGGTGGTCTGGCGCTGGATTTCGCGCTGCGCCATCCCGGTCGGGTGATTGGTCTGGTGCTGATCGGCACGTCGGTCACCGGCGCGCCGTGGAATTCGACTGAAGCCGAAGCCATGATCGAGGCGGCCGAAGAGGACGCGTTCGAGCGCGGCGATCTGGAGATGCTCAACAAGGTTCAGGCCCATGAATGGCTCGACGGGCCGCGTGGGCAGAGCGGCCGGGTCGGGGGAGAAGCGCGCAAGCTGTTCCTCGAGATGAACGCGCTGGCGCTGAGCAAACCGGACCTGTCGCAGGACGAACAGCGACCCAGCGCCTGGCACCGAATGAGTGAAGTCGCCGCGCCCAGCCTGCTGCTGGTGGGGGATCAGGATTTCACCACACTGATCGACCGGCACGAATATCTGTCCGAAGAAATGCCGAACGCCTTTGCCGCCGTGCTCGAGGATGTGGCGCATATTCCGAGCCTGGAGCGGCCCGATCTGGTCAATTCCATGATCCTGCAGTTTCTTGACGCGATCGAGGGCAGCGGCAGCGCAGAAGATGACGACGAGTCAGACATTTAGCCTGCGGTATGGGTTCCCGTTGGAGCCCTTCCTCGCACGCTGATTCAACATATTGAGAAGCCGATTCAACTGCGTGGCGCGTTGAATCGGCTTTTCTGTTTAGTGCGTTGATTTATCGAGGCAATCAGAGGGCGATGACGCCGTTGAGATGCTGGGTCAGTTGCGCGGTGGGCAGATTGGTCAGATCCTTGTCCAGTTCGGCCATCACGGTCTTTTTGACATTGGGCGAGATGGCCTTGCGGATGTCGCCCAGGGCGATCGGAGCGGCAACGATGATCAGCCGGTCAAAGGCACCGTCCTGCAATTTGCGGTCGAGATTGGTGGCCAGTGATTTGACGAATTCGGTCTCACGATGTTCCACCGGATCGGTGCGGGGCTCCATGGCGCTGCGGCCTGAACCGCTCGAGGAGAAGCTGCGGCCAGGCTTGTCGGCCTGAATGTCCTGCGCCTGCATGTTGGGCATGGCCCAATCCTGTCCCTGAACCTGCTGAAGTCCCTTGCCCGGCCCGGTGTTCTCGAGAACTCGGGCCTGCGCGCCGTCTGCAATCAATACCCAGGTGACAGTTTTCTTCATGATGAACTCCTGCTGGTGGATCGTCGGATTGGCATGTGCCTGCAGGCATCGAGATGCCTGCACACCAAAGGTCGGCCCCTGCACCTGGCTTTGCAAGATGGCAGGGAGCACAAACTTGGATCGGGTGATGCTGCGGCTCAATTCGGGCGAGTGTTTGAACGACAGTGCTTTTTTATGCCGCGCTGGCGCGGCGGGTATCGCGGATCACGCTGGCGATGCGCTCAAAGGTCGGCCCAAACGGGGTGGCTTCGCGCCAGACCAGACGGAGCAGGCGCTCGGCGCCGGGGGTGCCCAATTGGTGGATAGCGATGCGCGCATCGGTTGCTTCCTTGCGCACAGCGATCTGGGGCAGCAGCGTAACGCCCTGACCATTGGCGACGAATTCGACGATGGTGGAGAGCGAGGTGGCCGCAAAGGTGCGCGGGCCCGTATCGCTCTCCAGCCGACAGGCGGCAATGGTCTGGTCGCGAAAGCAATGGCCTTCATCGAGCAGCAGGATGCGCTCGGGTGACAGGCCATTGAGCGAGGCAGGTTCGGCGGTAACCTCGCTGCGGCTGGTGGCCAGCACGAAGCGATCTTCGAACAAGGGGGCACTGATCAGGCGGGGGCCCCTGTCGGGCGGGTCGGTGGCGATCAGGGCAATGTCGATGCTGCCATCAACCAGACCGGCGAGCAGGGCATCGGTGCGGTTCTCGCTGACGGTGAAATCGAGCTTGGGCAGGCTGGCCTGCAGCGCCGGGAAGATTTCGGGCAGCAGATAGGGCGCCACGGTGGGGATCAGGCCGAAGCGGATGGCGCGTTCGGGCCGCCCGGCATGGCCCATGGCAAAGCCGGCAAGTGCGTCGGCGCCTTCGAGCAGGGTGCGGGCGCGCGCGACAAATTCACTGCCGAACGGGGTAAGTCGCGCGCCGCCCTTGAGCCGATCAAACAAGGGGGTGCCGCAGAGCGTCTCGACGGCGGCGATTTGCTGGCTCAAGGCGGGCTGGCTGATATTGCAAGCGGCGGCCGCCCGGCCAAAATGGCCGGTATCGGCGACGGCAGCGACATAGCGCATCTGTTTGAGAGTGAAGTTCATGATAGGTGCAGCTTATCATAGTTAGTGGATCAATCAATTTGCCTAATGGACATGGCTGCGTCACAAAGCTGATCAAAGTTTAGAACGGTTACAGGGAGCGCCACATGACCGAAACAACTTCTTCCAGCGCGGGCGAATGCCCAGTTGCACACGGCCAGTCCGGTGACGGCGGTCGCAAGGGCGGCGGCGCCCGCCGCAATCGTGACTGGTGGCCCAAGCAGCTTGACGTCCAGGTCCTGCACAACAACTCTGCGTTGTCCGACCCGCTCGGCCCCGAGTTCAGTTATGCCGAAGCGTTCAAGACGCTTGATCTCGAAGCGGTCAAGAAAGACCTGCATGCGCTGATGACCGACTCGCAGGATTGGTGGCCAGCCGACTTTGGCCATTATGGCGGCCTGTTCATCCGCATGGCCTGGCACAGCGCGGGCACCTATCGCATCACCGATGGTCGTGGCGGCGCCGGGGCTGGGCAGCAGCGCTTTGCGCCGCTCAATAGCTGGCCTGACAATGCCAATCTGGACAAGGCGCGTCGGCTGATCTGGCCGATCAAGCAGAAGTACGGCAACAAGCTGTCCTGGGCCGATCTGATGGTGCTCACGGGCAATGTCGCGCTGGAGTCGATGGGCTTCAAGACTTTCGGCTTTGCCGGCGGTCGCGCCGATGTGTGGGAGCCAGAGGAGCTGTACTGGGGCCCTGAAGGAACCTGGCTGGGTGACGAGCGCTATAGCGGCGAGCGCCAGCTGTCCGAGCCACTGGGCGCGGTGCAGATGGGTCTGATCTACGTCAATCCCGAAGGCCCGAACGGCAATCCGGATGCGCTGGCATCGGCTCGCGACATTCGCGAGACCTTTGCCCGCATGGCAATGAATGACGAAGAGACCGTGGCGCTGATCGCTGGCGGTCACACCTTCGGCAAGACCCATGGCGCGGGCGATCCGTCGCTGATCGGTCCCGAGCCCGAGGGCGAAGATCTGTCCAAGCAGGGTTTTGGCTGGACCAGCACGCATGGAAGCGGCATGGGCGCCGACGCCATTACAGGTGGTCCCGAAGTGACCTGGTCGCAGACGCCGACGCAGTGGAGCAACCACTTCTTTGACAATCTGTTCGGCTATGAGTGGGAGCTGACCGAGAGCCCCGCTGGCGCCAAGCAGTGGGTGGCCAAGAACGCCGAGCCATCCGTGCCCGACGCGTTTGATCCGAACAAGAAGAAGCTGCCGACCATGCTGACCTCGGATCTGGCCCTGCGCGTTGATCCTGCCTACGAAAAGATCTCGCGTCGCTTCTACGAGAATCCGGACGAGTTCGCCGATGCGTTCGCGCGTGCCTGGTTCAAGCTGACCCACCGCGATATGGGCCCCAAGGTGCGCTATCTGGGCCCTGAAGTGCCATCCGAAGAGCTGATCTGGCAGGACCCGATCCCCGCCGTTGATCACGAGTTGATCAATGACAGCGATATTGCCGCGCTCAAATCCAAGGTGCTGGCCAGCGGTCTGTCGATTGCCGAGCTGGTCTCGACCGCCTGGGCATCGGCCTCGACTTTCCGGGGTTCGGACAAACGCGGTGGTGCCAATGGTGCCCGCGTTCGGCTGGCGCCGCAGAAGGATTGGGAGGTCAACCAGCCTGCCCAGCTGGGCAAGGTGCTGGCCGCGCTCGAGGCGATCCAGCAGGACTTCAATGGTGCGCAGACTGGCAACAAGAAGGTTTCGCTGGCCGATCTGATCGTGCTGGCCGGCAGTGCCGCTGTCGAACAGGCAGCCAAGGCGGCCGGGATTGCAGCGGATGTGCCGGTCACGGTTGGCCGCATGGATGCTTCGCAGGAGCAGACTGATGCGCATTCGTTCGAGGCGCTCAAGCCACGGGCGGACGGTTTCCGCAATTATCTGAGCGGTCGCCAGTTCATGGAGCCCGAAGAATCGCTGGTCGACAAGGCGCAGTTGCTGCGTTTGACAGCACCCGAGATGACGGTGCTGGTGGGTGGTCTGCGTGTGCTGGGTGCCAATTACGACAATGCCCAGCATGGCGTGTTCACCAATAATCCGGGCACGCTGACCAATGACTTCTTCCTCAACCTGCTCGATATGGGCACGCGGTGGGAGCCAAAGGCCGATGAAGACGGGATCTATGAAGGGTTCGACCGCAAGTCGGGCGAAGCCAAGTGGACCGGTACGCGTGTCGATCTGATCTTTGGGTCGCACTCGCAACTGCGTGCCGTGGCTGAAGTCTACGCCCAGTTCGATGCGCGCGAAAAATTCGCCAAGGATTTCGTCGCCGCCTGGACCAAGGTGATGAACGCCGATCTGTTCGTGAACTAGGCGTTCGGGGGCAGCGCAGGCTGTCTGGACACGACCCCAACCAAATCAGCCCCGGCCGGGAAACCTGCCGGGGCTCTTTGCGCGCCCCGTGCAGACCGTTACAATTTGAATCAATAGCGGGGCTCGGACTTCAGTGCCTGCAAAAGATGAGAGTCCATCGTCGCAGTGTTATTGACGGCAGAAGCCGGGAGACTGACGATGAGCGAGCTTGATCAAGGGCAGCGGGCGTTTTCGAGCTTTCGGGTTCTGAATGGCGAAGGCAACCACTCCGAGCGCGAAGACCTGTTCCGCAATATGGCTGAGCTGTTCAGCTATGTTTCGGACCGGTGCGATGATGAGCAGGTCGCCCAGTATGACGAAGTGCTGTGTCAGCTCGCCGAATTTGTCGAGATTGAAGCGCGGGCCCATGTCGCCAGCCTTCTGGCGCCGCTTGACCGGGCGCCGGGTACGGTGGTGGTCAAGCTGGCCAATGACGACATTGAAGTCGCCAGGCCGCTGCTGCAGTTCTCCAAGGTACTTTCCGATGATGATCTTATCGACATCATCACCCATCAATCCGACCAGCATCGCGAAGCCATTGCCAGCCGCCACAAGGTAGCTGAGCGGGTTGGTGATGCCATTGTCGACCATGGCCAGACCGGCTCGGTGGTGCGTCTGGTGCGCAATACCAATGCCGAGTTGCACAAGGCGACGCTGGAAAAGCTGGTTGAGCGCGCGGCCAAGGATGTCGAGATCGCTGCCGATCTGCGTGGTCGCACCGATATCGACTGGGCTTCGCTGCGTGGTGAAATTGACGATGTCGCCTCCAAGGTGCTCGAAACACTGGGCGAGATGAACCGTGGCGTCGATCCGGTCACGGTCGGCAAGGTCAATGCGGTCGTCTATAACCGCATGCGCAACCGCGCCGGCTTCTCGTCGACTGAGTGGAAGGTGGCCTATAATCAGGTCAAGGCGCTGAGCGATCGCAAGCAACTCAATGAGCGTGCCCTGGCGCGGTTTGCCCGGTTTGGCTACGGCCATCACTCGGCCGCAGCGCTGACCGTGATCCTGCAGGTGAAGCCCGAAGTGTTCGTCAAATGGCTCGCCAGCCAGGACTATGTGGCCATGACCATCGCCCTGCGGGCAGCGGGTCTGGCGCCCGACCTGTTCGAGGCGATCTTTGCGACCATGCCGTGGCGCGATCTGCCCACGACGCAGGACACCAAGATGGTGGTGAGCCGGTTCGAGGCCATTGAGCGCGAAGAAGCGGCCAATATCTTTGAGCTGTGGCGCGCGCATTCGTTCCGCAAGCGGGCCGCCACCGAAGAGCGTATGGCCGCCAGCGCCTAGTTTCACTGTCCCCATGCACGGACATAACTTCACCCCCGGGCTTGCCTGGGGGTGATTTGTTTTCAACACGATAGCGGTTGATCGCAATTCCCGCTGGACCTGCCCCGCAAACCGGATATAAAGACATCTTTATATCTTTGCGAGGGTGCGTTGGCTGAGTTGTCGGAACTGGTTGGGGTGTTGAAGGCGGCGGGTGAGGGGACCCGGGTGCGCCTATTGGCATTGCTGGCTGATGGCGACCATTCGGTCAAGGACCTTACCGAAATCCTCAAGCAGAGCCAGCCGCGCGTGTCGCGCCACCTCAAGCTGTTGGCGGATGCCGGACTGGTGCGGCGCAATGCTGAAGGCGCCTGGGCCTATTACGGGCTGGCTCAGGATGGCGATGGTGCCGATCTGGCCCGCTGGCTGATCGCCCGGCTCGATGATGCCGATGGGGATCGTCGCCGCGATATCGAACGGCAGGCAGCCGTGCGTGCCAGTCAGCAGGCGCAGGCCAACGAATATTTCGACACTGTGGCCAGCAGCTGGGATCTGCTCAAGACGCTGCAGGTGCCTGAGGAGGCGGTGGAGTCGGCGGTGGTCGCGGCGCTCGATGGCCGACAGGTCGATACCCTGATTGATCTGGGTACCGGCACGGGGCGCATGCTTGAAGTGCTCGCCGATCGCTACAAGCGCGGCGTGGGGCTCGATTCCAGCCGCGAGATGCTGGCCGTTGCCCGCGCCCGGCTGGGCAGTGCGGGCATTGGCCATGCGCAGGTGCGGCTTGGCGATATTGGCGATCTGGATGTGTCGGTGGGACTGGCCGATGTGGTGGTGATCCACCAGGTGCTGCACTATTTCGACGATCCGGGCCGCATGCTGGCGCAGGCGCGACGCCTGCTCAAGCCGGGCGGCGACATGCTCATCGTGGACTTCGCCCCGCATGATCTGGAGTTTTTGCGCAGCGAGCATGCGCATCGGCGGCTGGGGCTGTCGGACGAACAAATGCGCGGCTGGGCGATGGCGGCCGGGCTGAGCGTGCAGAGCGCGCAGGAATTCCCCAGCGAGAACACTGAACGTGGCTTGACGGTCTGCCTCTGGCGCCTCAGCGACAAGACCTGAACGGAGCAAGTTTGATGATCGACGATAATGTGCGGGCCAGTCGGCAGACCGCGGATCAGCGCCCGGAACTGCAGATCTCGTTTGAGTTTTTTCCGCCCAAGAATGACGCAATGGAAGAGCGCTTCTGGGACAGCGTGCACAAGCTGGCGCCACTCAAGCCGCGCTTTGTCTCGGTGACTTATGGCGCTGGCGGTACCACCCGCGAGCGGACACTGCGCATGGTCAGCTCGATCAAGAAAGATACCGGTGTGGATGCGGCGGCGCACTTGACCTGCGTCGGCGCCTCGCGCGACGAAGTGGACGCGGTGGTGCGCGGCTATCAAGCGGCGGGCATCAACCGCATTGTCGCGCTGCGTGGCGATCCACCAGAGGGCGTTGGCCAGCCGTTCACGCCTCATCCGGAAGGCTATCAGAATGCCGCCGATCTGGTGGCAGGCATTCGGCGCATTGGAGATTTCGATATTTCGGTCGCCGCCTATCCCGAAAAGCACCCGCAAAGCGAAAGCTGGGACGTCGAGATCGACAATCTCAAGCGCAAGCTGGATGGTGGTGCCGACCGCGCCATCACGCAGATGTTCTTCTCCAATGGCGACTACCTGCGCTATCTCGAGCGGGCGCGGGCTGCGGGTATTACCGCGCCGATCGTGCCAGGCATCCAGCCGATCCACAGCTTCAAGCAGATTTCCAGTTTTGCGGGTCGCTGCGGGACCTCAATTCCAGCGTGGCTGGCTGAGCGGTTTGACGGGCTTGATGACGAGCCCGAGACCCATGCGCTGGTGGCATCGGCCGTTGCAGCAGAGCAGGTTACCGAGCTGCTGGATGAGGGCGTGACCGAGTTCCACATCTATACCCATAACCGCTCGCCACTGGCTCTGGCGCTGGCGCGTATTCTGGGACGTCGTCCTGTGGCCTGAGTGCCCTTGCTTTGGCGGCAAGGCGGTGGCATGAAGCCGCCGCCCGCCGGTTTTACGGTCTGAAAAGCGTCATTCAGACCCGGTTCAGATGACGGGCTGCATTGAGACAGTGTGGCGCCTTCATAAAATGGCCACGAAACCGCGCTCCTTCACCGCTAGGGGCGAACCGCATTACGGGACGTAACAGCATGCAGATCGATCGTCGCATTACCAATGGCCTGGCCTGGGCCGGGGTGGTTCTGGTTATCGGTATTCCGGTGGCTGACGTGGTCAGCGCCCAGTTTATGGCAGAGCGTACGCCAGGCGCGCAGGTTGCGGCATTGGCGCCCGAGCCCGCAGTGCCGGCGCCTGTGGCACCGCAACCTGCTACACGGCCGGTGGCCGAAATTGCGGCAAAGCCGACCCCTGTGGCCCCGGTTACGCCAGCCAAGCCTGCTACGCCTGCCGTGGTGGCCACGACAGCCAAGAGCGGCGATGTGGTCGATGGCTATCTGAGCACCGGCAAGCCGCTGCCCAGCTATATTACCGGTGGGGACAGCGCGGCGCCGCGCGTGCAGGAGAAAGCACCTGCCGAGGCACCGCTGGTGATTGACGCCGAGATCGATCCGATTGACGTGGCGGCGCTGCCGCCAGCGCGGGTTGCCCCGATGCCAATGCCGCTCTCGATGCGGCCAGAGCCGCGCAGCACCGCCACGGTGACCTATACCAATAACGCGCCGCAGGTGGTCATTCCAGCCAGCGTGACGCCGCCTGCAGCGGTCACGGCACGCGATCTGGAAGACTGGGAAAGCGGGCCGCTATCGGAATTTCTGGCAAAGCGTCAGGCGGCCGGTCAGGTGGACCCCGGCTATGATCCCGATGGGTTCTTTCTTGATGAGGGCCCCAACCGGGCACGGCAAAGAGATCGCCTGATTGGACCGGCAGACGAATTCTATTTCCCGTTTGCCAACTAGCGTAGATCGGCCATGCGTGTGTGGCGGTGGACCCGGCGGTCGGGACCGGTTATTGTTAGTAACCTAGTCGCGCCGGACCCTGTCCGTCCGTGACATTCACGAAAGGCGATGCCCCCGTGTTGCAGTGCCTGCGCAAAGCCGAAGTAAAATCCCAGATGTGGCAGCGGCTGTCGGACTTTGTCGGTTCGTTCAGTCAGCGCACCGGTCTGGCCGGATCGCTGATCAATGCGCTCGACCCCGATACCTGGTTGCCGGGTGGGCGCGATGCGGCGTTTACGCTGGCCCTGATCGCGCTGGCGGCCAAGATGGCGGTCTCGGATGGCATTGTCACGGCTTCCGAAGAGCGCGCCTTCCGCGCTACCGCAGAAATCGCCGAGGGCAATGAAGAGGCCGTGCAGCGGGTGTTCAACCTGGCCAAGCAGGATGTGGCGGGGTTTGATACCTATGCGCGCAAGGTCCGGCGCTTTTTTGCCGATAGTCCTGAAACGCTGGAGCATGTGCTCGACAGCCTGTTCTTCATCGCCACTGCCGATGGCGTGGTGCATCCGGCCGAGCTGGACTATCTGAAGTCGGTCAGCGACATTTTCGGGTTTGACGAGGTGCGCTTCGAGCAGATGGCCAGCCAGCATGTCCGGCTTGAAGCGGGGGTGGACCCCTATGCCGTGCTGGGGCTGTCGCCCAATGCGCCCGATCACGAGGTCAAGCGGGTCTATCGCCTGCTGGTATCCGAGCATCATCCCGACCGGCTGATTGCCCGTGGTGTACCCGAAGAACTGATCGATGTGGCCACGGCCCGGATGAAGTCGATCAACCTGGCCTATCAGGCGCTGACCAAGCCGGTGGCGCAGCCGCTGCTGACCTCGGCCTAGACCGCTGACTTGACGGGGTGGCCCATACCTCTCTACACCACGCCAGCCAGTTGACCGGGTGGCCGCTGGCAGTGGGGTAACCTGCTGCTGGAGGAAAGTCCGGGCTCCATCGAAACACGGTGCCGGTTAATGGCCGGCGAGGGCGACCTCAGGGAAAGTGCCACAGAAAGTATACCGCCGTGCCTCGGCACGGTAAGGGTGAAAGGGTGCGGTAAGAGCGCACCGGGTGTCCAGCAATGGAGACCGCACGGTAAACCCCACCGGGAGCAAGACCAAATAGGGATGACGCGGGGTTTCGACCCCAGCCGGTTTTGAGGCCAGATCATCCGGGTTGGTTGCACGAGGCGTCTGGTAACAGGCGTCGCAGATGAATGGTCACCACGTACGCGCCTTCGGGCACGTGCCCTACAGAACCCGGCTTATAGGTCAACTGGCGTTTACCTTCTGATCGGAATACGCGGCCTGCGCATGTCAGGGTTCCCGCCGCGCCTCTTGCGTGTTGGCGGCAGGCTGGCTACATGAGCGCCTTCGCATTCCGCCGTACTTCCTGGCGGGCACACGCTTCAAAGAGTTCGGTACGCGCGATGCCCCTGGCTACCCCCTATTATCTGATCGACGAAACCGCACTGGCGCGCAATCTGGCGCGGATCGACCAGCTGCGCGCTGCCTCGGGCGCCAAATGCCTGCTGGCGCTGAAGTGCTTTGCCACCTGGTCGACCTTTGCGCAGATCTCCCCGCACATGGATGGCACGACCTCGTCCTCGCTGAATGAAGTGCGGCTGGGCCGCGAAAAGTTCGGCGGCGAAACCCATGCCTATTCGGTGGCCTATTCGGATGGCGAGATCGACGATGTGATCAGCCATGCCGACAAGATCATCTTCAATTCGGCCAATCAGCTTGAGCGGTTCGCAGCCAAGGCAAGTCATCTGCCGATCGGGCTGCGGGTCAATCCGGGCGTCAGCCATTCCCATTTCGATCTGGCCGACCCGGCGCGCCCCTTTAGCCGGTTGGGCGAAACCGAGCTGGCGCGCATTGAAAGCGTGATGGATCGCGTCAGCGGCTTCATGCTGCACTGCAATTGCGAGAATGACTCGGTCAGTGCGTTTTCGGCGCTGCTTGACCAGATCGAAGAGCGGCTTGGCGCTCTGCTGACTCGGCTGGACTGGGTCAGCCTGGGGGGCGGTATTCACTTCACCAAGGAGGGCTACCCGATCGATCAGCTGGCCGGGCGGCTCAAGGCGTTTGCCGAGAAGTTTGGCGTACAGGTGTATCTTGAGCCCGGCGATACCGTGGTGACCGATACCACCACGCTTGAAGTCAGCGTGCTCGACATCATTGAGAACGGCAAGCCCGTTGCTATCGTCGACAGCGCCGTGGAGGCGCACATGCTCGACCTGCTGGTCTATCGCGAGAGCGCCAATGTGGCACCCAATGCGGGGCCGCACAGCTATTTCGTGGCGGGCAAATCCTGTCTAGCCGGTGATGTGTTCGGGGAGTTCAGCTTCCCCGCGCCGCTGGCCATTGGTGACCGCATCTCCCTGCTCAATGCGGGGGGGTATACAATGGTCAAGAAGAACTGGTTCAATGGGGTGGGCATGCCGGCCATCGCCATTCGCCGCCAGAATGGCCATATCGAGACCATACGGGCCTTCGATTATGCCGACTACGTCGCCAGCCTTTCCTGAGAAAGCGCTGATCCTATTCCCCTTGAAAAGGTGTTTCGTGCCAATTGAAAAAGAACGTTTTGATCATCGGTGCCGGAGGTGTGGCGCAGGTCGCCGCCTTTAAAGCTGCAATGCACAACGACGTGCTGGGGGACATCCATATTGCCTCCCGCACCGTCTCGAAATGCGAGGCGATCATCGCCGGCATTCTGGACAAAAAGGCGCTCAAGCGCCCGGGCGTTCTGGCCGCCCACGCCCTGGACGCGCTCGATGTCGCGGCCACCAAGGCACTGATCGCCCAGACCAAGAGCCAGATTGTCATCAATGCCGGCTCGGCTTTTCTGAACATGAGCGTGTTGCAGGCCTGCGTGGAAACCGGGGCTGCCTATATCGACACGGCCATTCACGAAGAGCCCGGCAAGATCTGCGAAACGCCACCCTGGTATGGCAATTACGAGTGGAAACACCGCGACAGCTGCGAGCGCAAGGGCGTCACCGCCATTCTGGGTGCCGGCTTTGATCCCGGTGTGGTCAATGCCTATGCGGCGATGGCGGCCCGGCACTATTTCGACTCCATCGCCAGCATCGATATCATCGACGTCAATGCGGGCAGCCATGGACGCTATTTCGCGACCAATTTCGATCCCGAGATCAATTTCCGCGAATTCACCGGCACGGTGTGGAGCTGGCAGAACAGCCAGTGGACCGCCAATGCGATGTTCGAGGTCAACCGAACCGACGATCTGCCGGTGGTGGGCAACCACACTACCTATCTGACCGGCCATGACGAAATCCACTCGCTCTCGGCCAATCTGGATGTGCCCGATATCCGGTTCTGGATGGGTTTTGGCGAGCACTACATCAATGTGTTCACGGTGCTCAAGAACCTTGGCCTGCTGTCCGAGCAGCCGGTGACCACTGCCGAGGGCGTCGAGATTGTGCCGCTCAAGGTGGTCAAGGCGGTGCTGCCCGATCCGGTGTCGCTGGCGCCCGATTATGCCGGCAAGACTTTTATCGGCGATCTGATCGTTGGCGAGCGCGACGGCGAAGCGGCGGAGCTGCTGGTCTACAATATCTGTGACCACGAAGAGACCTATGCCGAGACCAATAGCCAGGCGATCTCCTATACGGCCGGCGTGCCGGTGGTGGCCGCCGCGATCCTGATCGCCAAGGGCGTATGGGATTGCCACCACATGGCCAATATCGAAGAGTTGCCACCGCTGCCCTTCATCGAACTGATCGGTGAGATGGGCCTGCCCACCCGCCTGCGCGACGCCAAGGGCGACCGCGCGTTCGATCCGGCCGAGTTCCGCACCGAACGGCAAAAGACCAAGTCCCGCGCCTGAGGCGGGGCAGGGTTCAGTGCATGATGAAGCGGCCGGGGGAAACCCCGGCCGTTTTTTTGTTTCTGGATCTACTTTTGAAACAAGGACTTAGTGCCCGACGTGTCGTCTTTGTCCGACGTTAAGGCGTTTTTTTACGACTTAATATATGAAATAGTTGACATGGTGTCGGTTTAGACATACATAGAGGCCAACTTACATGACACTAAGGTGGGCAAGATGATGTCGTACAAAGAGATGATGGCCGGTGTGCAATTGGCTGGAGTGGCGCTGGTCGTGGGCTGGCTGGGTTGGGATGCGGCCAATGGCGGGCTGGTGGATGCCAGCGCGGCCAGCGTGGCCGTCAAGATGCTGTGGGCCGTTGGCGGGCTGGTGGTCTTCAATATTGTCGGGGCGATCCTGGCGACGATTGTCATTTCGATCATCCAGCGCAGCGAATTCAGGGATGAGCCAAGTGACGAGCGCGATGCGTCGATTTCGGCGCGCAGCCAGCGCAATAGCGGCTTTGCCACCTCGATTGCGGCAGCGCTGCTGCTGATCCCGCTGGCCATGGGCGCTGACGTGACGCTGGCGGTTTACGGGCTGTTCTTTGCGCCGCTGCTGGGCGGCACCGTCAATGCCATTTCCGAGCTCGTCTATTACCGGATCGGCTGACACCATGGGTAAGGGACAGCCAAGCATCACCAACACAATCCGCACGCTGCGCTTTCATGCCGGGGAAATGACCCAGGCAGCGCTGGCGGAAAAGGTCGGGGTGACGCGCCAGACCATCGTGGCCATCGAGCAGGGTCGCTATTCGCCCTCGCTGGAGGTGGCCTTCCGGATCGCGGCAGCCTTCGCGGTGCCGCTGGATCAGGTGTTTCAGTGGGCGCCGCCAGATGGACCTGCGGCCTAGGGCCGAACCGACACAGATATTGAGAAGAGTCAGAACCATGAAAGCTGCAATGCAGAGCCGCTATGGCGGCCCCGAGGTTATTGAAGTGCGCGACATCGCCAAGCCGGTGCCGCAGGAGGATGAAATTCTGGTGCGGGTGGTCGCCACCACGGTGACGCTCGCTGACAGCGCCTTCCGCAAGGCCGATCCGGTGATCATCCGGCTGTTTGGCGGATTGTTCCGGCCCAGAATGACCATTCTGGGCGATGCGATTGCCGGCGTGGTCGATGCGGTGGGCAGCAAGGTAACGCGGTTCAAGATCGGCGATGCAGTCTATGGCTCGGTGGGGCCCAATCTTGGCGGCATGGCAGAATACGTCCGGGTCAAGCAGGACGGTGCCATAGTGCTTGCGCCTGACGGCGTCGAACTCGCGCCGCTGGCCGGGCTGGCCTCGGGCTATCTGACGGCCATGCCGTTCATCCGCGATGAGGGGCAGGTGAGACCCGGCAGCAAGGTGCTGATCAACGGCGCTGCGGGCAGCATTGGCGCGGTGGCGGTGCAACTTGCCAAGCATTTCGGAGCCGAAGTGACGGCCGTCGTCAGCGGGCGCAACGCCGAGATGGTGCAGGCGCTGGGGGCGGATCACGTGATTGACCGGACCCGGCGTGATTTCACCACGGCGCGCGCGGCCTATGACGTGATCTTTGACGCGGTGGGCAAGTCGAGTTTTGCCAAAAGCCGCGATGCGCTCAAGGCTGACGGGATCTATCTGAGCACAGTGATGAGCTTTGGCATTCTGTGGGACATGCTGGCCACCCGCAAGGGGCCCAAGCGCGCCAAGCTGGCCACTACGGGTCTGCGGCCTGAGGCTGACAAGCTCAAGGATCTCGAAGTACTCAATGATCTTCTGGCAGCGGGCGCAGTGCGGCCGGTGATTGATCGCCGCTTCGCGCTGGCCGCGATTGTCGAGGCGCATCGCTATGTCGATAGCGAAACCAAGGCCGGTGATGTTCTGGTGACGATGTGAATTGGCGCCGGAGCGCGCATGGGAAACAGAATCTTAAACGTCGTGGGTCAAAGTAAGCTCTAGTGTACCAACCGGCATGTTGCGCCGGCACGCGGAGTAGTGGCCTTTATGGGCAAGCGTTCCATGCCCGATACCAGTTCCCAGGCTGGCCCGCATGTCCCCGTCCTGCTGGACGAGGTTCTGGCGGCGTTCGACCCCATCGCAGGCAAGCGGATTGTCGACGGCACCTTTGGCGCTGGCGGCTATTCGCGCGCCATGCTGGAGGCAGGTGCCACCGTTATCGCCATTGACCGCGATCCCAGTGTGCAGCCGTTTGCCGATGCGCTGAGCGTCGAATTTGACGATCGGTTCTTCTTTGTGCCGGGAACCTTCTCCCAGCTCGACAGCCTTGCCGCCGACCATGGCCCGATTGACGGCGTGGTGCTCGATATCGGCGTGTCGTCCATGCAGCTCGATCAGGCCGAGCGCGGCTTTTCCTTCATGCGCGATGGGCCACTCGACATGCGCATGAGCGGTAGCGGTGAGAGCGCAGCCGATCTGGTCAACGCGCTGGAAACCGAGCAATTGGCTAATCTGCTCTATGCTTTTGGTGAAGAGCGCAAATCGCGCCGCATCGCCCAGTTCATCGTGGCGGCGCGCGAAACCAAGCCCATCGAAACGACGCTGGAGCTGGCCCGCATCATTGAAAAATCCATCGGTCGCAAGCCGGGCGATGCGCATCCGGCGACGCGCTCGTTTCAGGCGCTGCGGATCGCCGTCAATGCCGAGTTCGACCAGCTGGTCGAAGCGCTGTTTGCTGCCGAGCGTCTGCTCGATGAGGGTGGGCGGCTGGTGGTGGTGAGCTTTCATTCGCTCGAAGACCGCATCGTCAAACGCTTCTTTGATCCCGAAAAGGGCGGTCCGTCGCAATCGCGACACATGCCGCAGGTGCAGACCGAAGCACGGCGCTGGGTCGAGGTGGCCAAGGCTCGCAAGGCCGGCGAAGCCGAACTGAGCGGCAATCCACGGGCGCGCTCGGCCGTGTTGCGGGCCGCGACGCGTTCGGATGCTGACAGTCGTCCCGTCAAGTTTGATGGTCTGGGTGTTCCCAAGGTGCGTGAAGCATGATCCGCAGCCTCAACATCATCCTGATCTTTACCAGCGTGTTCATGCTGGCAGGCGTCTATGCGCTCAAATTCTCCATCGAGAACACGGCCAGCGAACGCACGGCGCTGATCGCCCAGATCGATGCGCAGGAGGGCGATCTGTCGCTGCTCAAGGCCGATGAGGCGGTGCTCAACCAGCCCGGCCATATCGAGCCGATCATTCAGCGGCATGCTGCAGCACTGGGCGTGGAGCCGGTCAAGCAGGAGCAGTTCGGCGCTTTTGCCGATCTGCCCATGCGTCCGGTCAAGCCCAACAGCGCCGCCATGGATTCCCTGTTCACCGCGCTTGAAGCCGGTATCGACCCGATCGACGCGATCCTGGAACTGGAGGGCATCGAATAATGGCGATCACCGCAGACGGTCACGGCCCAACCATTGCCCTTGATGGCGCGCGCAAGGTGCGCGGCAATCTCACCCAGGCCCGTATTCGTTGGATGATCCTGGCGCTGGTGCTGGGCTTTGGTCTGGTGGGCGGGCGGCTGATCCAGCTGGGGCTGGTTGAAACCGACTCCACCATTGAAGGTCAGGCGCGCGACGTCATTACTGCCACGCGGCCACCGATCCTGGATCGCAATGGTCTGGAAATGGCGGTCGATATCCGGGTGCCGTCGCTGTTTGCCGAGCCGCGCCGGATCATCGATGTCGAAGAAGCCGTGCGCAAGCTGCGTACCGTGCTGCCTGATCTGAGCGAGGACTGGTTGCGCGACCGGTTGACCGGCGATCAGGGTTTCGTCTGGGTGCAGCGCGAGCTGTCGCCAGCCATTCAGGACCGGGTGATGCGGCTGGGTATTCCCGGGATTGATTTCATCACCGAGTCCAAGCGCTTTTATCCGGGCATGAGCGAAGCCTCCCACATTCTGGGTTCGACCAATATCGACAATCAGGGCATTGCCGGCATTGAGCGCCACATGGATGGCGAGGACGTCGCACTGTTGCAGGATCTGGGTCTGGCGCGCGGCAATGCGCTGGCGCCGGTGGAACTGAGCGTGGACATGCGGGTGCAGCATGTCATGCACGAGCAATTGCTCAATGCCATGGAGCGCTATTCGGCGATCGCGGCGGCCGGGGTGATGGTGGATATCTATACCGGCGAGGTCATCGCGCTGGCATCGGTGCCTGATTTCAACCCCAATGAGCCAGCGACCGCACTGGTCAAGGACAGCTTCAACCGCATCACGGCGGGCATTTTCGAGCCAGGCTCGATCTTCAAGACGGTCACCATGGCGGGGGCGCTCGACAGCGGTTCGGTCAAGATTACCGATGATTTCGATGCGCGCTTCGGCATTCGCTTTGGCCGTTACACGATCGACGATTTCCACGGCAAGCACCGGGTTCTCAGCCTGCCGGAGGTGTATAAATACTCCTCCAATATCGGCACGATCCGCATCATGCAGGCCATGGGCAAGGATAATTTCCGGGATTTCCTGACCCGCATGGGCTTTGATACGCGCGTGCCGTTCGAACTGCCCGAGATGCGGTTGCCCAGCGTGCCCAAGGAACTCTCCGAAGTGGGGGCCGCCACGGCCTCGTTCGGCCATGGCCTGTCGGTGTCGCCGCTGCACATGGTCACCGCCTACGCGGCCTTTGTGAACGGCGGTAATTACATCGCCCCAACACTTTACAAGCGTGATGCCGCCGAGGCGCAGGCGCTGTATCGGCCCGTGCTCAAGCCCGAGACCAGCGCCCAGATCCGTTACCTGATGCGGCTCAATGCGCTGGAGGGTTCGGGCAGCCAGATGAACAAGGAAGCCCAGGGCTATCGCGTGGGCGGCAAGACCGGCACGGCCGAAAAGGTCGTGGACGGCAAGTACTCGTCCAGCAAGGTTACCAATTTCTTTGGATCGGCTTTCCCTCTTGATAACCCGCGCTATGCAATGGTGATCATGGTGGATGAGCCCAAGGCCGAAAATGCGCAGACGGGCTCTACCGCTGGCTGGAACGCCGGCATGGTCACCGGCCGTATTGTACAACGCGTTGCCCCGATGCTGGGTATTGCACCTGATTTCGCCGAGGTTCTCGATGAGAATCTCGTTCCAAAAATACTCCGATAGATCGATCCAGAAGGGTTTGTCCCAGTGTCACTTAGCGTAACGCAACTGCTCGAAGGCTCCGGTGCCCGCCCCAAAAAGGGCCTGGGCGCAGTCTTTGGGCTCAATTCAGACAGTCGGCGCATCGAGCCGGGTGACATCTTCTTTGCCCTGCCGGGCCTGAATGTGCATGGCAACCAGTTTGTCGATGACGCGGTCAAGCGCGGCGCGCTCGCCGTGATCACCGATACCGCACCGGTCGGCGATCCGGGCGTTCCGGTGATCGTGGTCAAGGATGTACGGGCCTCCTACGCCCGCGCGGCCTCCCGCGTATTCGAGCCGCAGCCCGAAATCACCGTTGCGGTCACCGG
This sequence comes from Devosia litorisediminis, assembly GCF_018334155.1. Taxonomy (NCBI): domain Bacteria; kingdom Pseudomonadati; phylum Pseudomonadota; class Alphaproteobacteria; order Hyphomicrobiales; family Devosiaceae; genus Devosia; species Devosia litorisediminis. Next base: position 777,556 of record NZ_JAGXTP010000001.1, read on the forward strand.
CACCAATGGCAAGACCTCGGTCGCTTCGTTTGTGCGCCAGATCTGGACCTATGCCGGCATCCCTTCGGCGAGCGTCGGAACGCTGGGCGTCGAGACCGCCAACCGTCTGATCCAGGGCAGCCTGACAACGCCGGATTCGCGCACGCTGCACCAGTCGATGCGCGCGCTCAAGGCGCAGGGCATTGATCATGTGGCACTGGAAGCCTCAAGCCACGGGCTGGATCAGCGGCGTCTGGACGGCATGCATTTTGAAGCCGTGGCCTTCACCAATCTCAGCCACGACCATCTCGACTATCACGCCGACATGGATGAATACCGCAACGCCAAGCTGCGCCTTTTCACCGACCTGCTGGTCGATAGTGGTCCGGCCGTGGTCAATGTTGATGATCCTGAATATGAGCCGTTCATGTTCGCCGCGCTCAGCGCCGGCGCGACGCTGCTGACCGTGGGTCGCGAAGGCGCCTATATCGAGGTGCTCTCGATCGAGCCCGAGGGCTATGGCCAGCGCGTTGAAGTGCGTCATGTCGGCGAAAAGCTCAGCTTCCATCTGCCGCTGACCGGCGAGTTCCAGGTCTCCAACGCCATTGTGGCGGCGGCGCTGGCCATGTCGAGCGGCGTGGACAAATCCGACGCCTTCCCGGCACTGAGCGAACTCGTCGGCGCCAAGGGCCGACTGGAATTGGTGGCCGAGCATAATGGCGCGGCGATCTTTATCGATTATTCCCACAAGCCGGTGGCGCTCGAAACGGCGCTGAACGTGCTGCGCCCCTATGCGACGGGCAAGCTGCGCGTGGTGTTCGGCGCTGGTGGCGACCGCGACAAGGCCAAGCGCCCGATGATGGGCGAAGTGGCGCATCGCCTTGCTGACGATCTGATCGTCACCGACGATAATCCGCGCACCGAGGACGCCAAGAAGATCCGGGCCGAGATCATGGCCGCGGCCAAGGGTGCCAAGGAAATCGGCGATCGGCGTGAAGCGATCACCACTGCCATCAAGTCGCTCAAAAAAGGTGATGTGCTGCTCATTGCAGGCAAGGGCCACGAGGATTACCAGATCATCGGGACCACCAAACATCACTTCTCCGACCATGAGGTCGTGGCGGAGGCAATCAAGGGGCTGTAATGCCGACACTGTTCACGGTCGACGAGGTTTTGGCCGCCACGCAAGGGCAGGCCGAAGGGCTGACCGGAACCCCGTTTGGTGCGGTCTCCATCGATTCCCGCGAACTGGGCCCCGATGCCCTGTTCGTCGCCATCAAGGGCGACCGTTTTGACGGGCATGACTTTGTCGATCAGGCGCTGAACAACGGCGCTGCTGCCGCGCTGGTCAGCCGGGGCAGTGGCGACCGGCGCATCGTGGTCGATGACGCGCTTGAGGGCCTGCGCGATCTGGCGCGGGCGGCAAGGGCGCGCAGCCGGGCGATCATCGTGGGTGTGACCGGCAGTGTGGGCAAGACCACCACCAAGGAAGCGATCCGCACGGTGTTCGAGGACGCGGCGGAAACCCACGCCTCGATCAAGAGCTTCAACAATCACTGGGGTGTGCCGCTAATGCTGGCGCGCCTGCCCGAAAGCGCGCAGTTCGGCGTGTTCGAAATGGGCATGAGCGGACCCTATGAAATCCGGCCGCTGTCGCAATTGGTGCGGCCCCATATCGCGGTGATCACCACGGTGGCCGCGGCGCATCTGGAGGCTTTCGGCTCGCTGGATGGCATTGCCCGGGCCAAGGCCGAAATCTTTGCCGGCATTGAGCCGGGGGGCACGGCGGTGCTCAATGCCGATCATCCACAGTTGAATGTGCTGCTCGAGCAGGCGCGGGCCGATGGCATCGGCAATATCGTCACCTATGGTGAGGCGCGCGGTACGGACTGGCAGATTCTGGAGATCGAGACGGCCGCTGACAAGAGCTTTGCCACCATTGTGCATAACGATGAACGCCATGCTCTGGTGCTCAACGTGCCGGGCCGCCATATGGTGGCCAATGCCACTGCAGCACTCGCCGTGGCCTATCAGGCGGGTGTGGAAATCGATGTGGCGCTGCGGGCGCTGGCCGGGTTCGGCCTGCAGGCGGGCAGGGGGCAGCGGCGGCTGCTCGGCCCTGCCGAAAAGCCAGTGCTGCTGATTGACGAAAGCTACAATGCCAATACCGCCTCGATGCGTGCGGCGCTTGATGTGTTCGCGGCCCAGCAGGCCCCCGGCGGACGCAAGGTGGTGGTGCTGGGCGACATGCTTGAGCTGGGCGCGCAGTCCGCAGCGCTGCATGCGGGGCTGCGCGATGCGGTGCTCGCCTCTGGCGCCGAGCGTATCTATCTGGTGGGGCAGGAGGTGGCCGCGCTGGCCGACGCGCTGGGCCGGAGCCGTGTGACTGCACACACACACAGTGCCGCGGAGATGGCACCCATTCTGCGCAATGACCTTGCCTATGGCGACGCAGTTATGGTCAAAGGGTCCAACGGCGTGGGGCTGTCGGATATTGTCGACAAGATCGGTCAGCAGTTCGAAAGCCACTGACCCCAGCCATTCAGGACGCTGTCTTTCATGTTGTACTTCCTCGGCCAGTTGGGCGATTCACTCACGGCCTTCAACGTCTTTCGCTACATCACCTTCCGCACGGCCGGGGCGGTTATCACCGCGCTGTTCTTCGTGTTCATGTTTGGTCCGGGGATGATTGCCCTGTTGCGGCTCAAGCAGGGCAAGGGCCAGCCGATCCGTGAAGACGGGCCCGCCGGGCACCTGCTGACCAAGAAGGGCACGCCCACCATGGGCGGGCTGATGATCCTGTCGGGCGCGGTGTTCTCGACCTTGCTATGGGCCAATCTGGGCAATGGCTATGTCTGGGTGGTGCTGTTCGTGACGCTGGGCTTTGGCGCCATCGGCTTTTACGACGACTATCTCAAGGTCAAGCGGATGAGCCATCAGGGCTTTGGCAGCAAGCAGCGCCTGCTGCTTGAAGCGCTGATTGCCTGTATTGCCGCCTTTGCGATTTCGCAGCTCAATTCGGGTGTGTACGGCACCGCGCTGCTGTTTCCCTTCGTCAAGGATCTGGCCTTCAATCTGGGTTATTTCTATATCCTGTTCGGCGGCTTCGTGGTCGTGGCTGCCGGCAATTCGGTGAACCTGACCGATGGTCTGGATGGTCTGGCCATTGTCCCGGTAATGGTCGCTGCTGCCTGTTTCGCGCTGATCGCCTATCTGGTGGGTAGCGTCAATTTCTCGGACTATCTGCTGCTCAACTATGTCCCCGGCACAGGGGAACTCTCGGTGGTCTGCGGGGCGCTGATTGGCGCGGGGCTGGGCTTTTTGTGGTTCAACGCTCCACCTGCGCAGATCTTCATGGGCGATACCGGCTCGCTCGCCCTGGGCGGTGCGCTGGGCTCGATTGCCGTGGCGACCAAGCATGAAATCGTGCTGGCCATCATTGGCGGTCTGTTCGTGCTCGAGACAGTCTCGGTTATCGTGCAGGTGGTCTCGTTCCGGCTGACCGGCAAGCGCGTGTTCCGCATGGCGCCGATCCATCACCATTTCGAGCATCTGGGCTGGACTGAAAGCCAGGTGGTAATCCGGTTCTGGATCATCAGCTTCGTGCTGGCCCTGATCGGCCTGAGCACCCTCAAGCTGCGCTAAAAGGCTCGCGTGGTGCGACAGAGTCGCAAAACGCAAGAACGATTGGGAAATCGGTAACCATCGGCCTGCTACAATTCGATATAGTTTGTATCGAGTAGTCCGGCTTTCCCATGATGTTTTCCCGTGCCGATAAGACGCCTTTGGCGGAATGGTGGTGGTCGATAGACCGGGAGCTGCTGGGCGGTCTGGTCCTGTTGCTCACCTGCGGCATGGTGCTCAGCTTTGCCGCGAGCCCGCCAGTAGCCGAACGCATTGGCCTGTCGGAGTGGCATTTCGTGCTGCGTCACGCCATGTTCTGCGCCATCGCGCTGCCAGTCATGCTGGCGACTTCGCTCCTCAATCATCGTCAGGCACGCTTCGTCGCGCTGGCCACGCTGGTGGTCAGTGTGCTGCTGCTGTGGGCGACGCTGCGGTTTGGCACCGAGGTCAAGGGCGCGCGGCGCTGGATGTCGTTTGCCGGACAGTCGATCCAGCCGTCCGAATTCGTCAAGCCGGCCTTTGCCGTGCTCAGCGCCTGGCTGTTTTCGGAATCCATGATCCACCGCAACGTGCCAGGAAAGGCGCTGGCCACCGGCATCATGCTGGTGATCGTAGTAGGCCTGCTGCTGCAGCCCGATATCGGGCAGACCGCGCTGGTGCTGGGGACCTGGGCCGTGCTGCTGTTTCTCAGCGGCATTTCCTGGTTCATCATTTTCGGACTGGCGGGCGTGGCCGGGGTGCTGCTGTTTGGCGCCTACATGTTCTTCCCGCATTTTTCCAAGCGCATCGATACCTTCCTGAACCCTGATGGGGGCGGCAATACCTATCAGATCGACCGTGCGCTGCAGTCGCTGCTTGAAGGCGGCTGGTTCGGGCGCGGGCCCGGTGAATCGATCGCCAAGAAGCTGATCCCCGACGCCCATGCCGACTATGTGTTCTCGGCAGCGGCCGGTGAATTCGGCATTCTGTTCTGTCTGGTGCTGGTGTCGCTGATCGCGTTTATCGTGTTGCGGGCCATGATGGGCGCCCAGCGCCAGAGCAGCCTGTTCTCCCGCCTTGCTGCGTCCACATTGGCCATCCAGTTTGCCATGCAGTCCGGCATCAATCTGGCTGTGAACCTGAACCTGATCCCGCCCAAGGGCATGACGCTGCCATTTGTTTCCTATGGCGGTACGTCGATGATCGCGGTGGCGTTCGGCATGGGTCTGATGCTGGCCTTTACACGCATCAAGCCCGAGGAACGCATGGCCACCGGAATTCCAAGCTTCAAAAGCGCCATTGCGCCACTGGCGCCTGCAGAATGAAGAAATTTGTCTTGATGGCCGGCGGCACGGGTGGACACCTGTTTCCCGCCATGGCGCTGGCGCAGGAGCTGGGACGGCGCGGCCATGTGGTCGAACTGATGACCGACCACCGGGTGGATTCCTATGGTGGGGATTTCCCGGCCAGCGCGGTTCACATCGTGCCATCGGCAACACCATCGCTGCGCAATCCGGTCAAGTTCGTCACTGGCGGGCTGGTCATCCTGCGCGGTATCGCCGTGGCCTGGAGCAAGCTGCGCAAGAGCAAGCCCGACTGCGTGGTCGGCTTTGGCGGTTATCCGACATTCCCGCCCTTTCTGGCAGCGAATTTTCTGGGCATTCCGGGCATCCTGCACGAGCAGAACGCCGTGATGGGCCGGGCCAACCGGGCCCTGGTACGGTTCGCTGATATTCTGGCTATGAGTTTTGCCAAGACCAAATTCGCCGATGGGCAGTCGCTCGAACAGGTGCTGACCGGCAATCCGGTGCGGGACCGGGTGCGGGCGGTGGCCGGCGAGCCCTATCCCGAACTGATCCCCAAGGGACCGATCCATATCGTGGTGTTCGGCGGCAGCCAGGGCGCCAAGGCGCTCTCCGATATCGTGCCCTCTGCCATCGCGGCCTTGCCCGATGGGCTGCGGCACCGGGTTCAGATCGTGCAGCAATGCCGGGCCGAGGATCTCGACCGGGTCGCTGAGGCCTATCGCAGGGCCAAGATCAATGTCGAACTGGCCGCCTTCATCAGCGACCTGCCCGAGCGCATCGCGCGCGCCCATCTGGTGATCGGACGTTCGGGTGCTTCCACGATCGCCGAGCTGACCGTGCTGGGCCGTCCGGCCATTCTGGTGCCGCTGCCCGGCGCCATCGATGCTGATCAGAAGAACAATGCCATGGTGATGGAAGCGGCTGGTGGCGCCTGGATCGCCGAGCAGGCCACGCTGTCGCCGCAATCGCTTGGCACTCGGCTCACAGACCTGTTATCCGAGCCGTCAAAACTCACACAAGCCGCCGCCGCTGCCCGTTCGCTGGGTCAGCCGCGCGCTGTCGAGAAGCTGGCGGACGTCGCCGAAATGCTCTCGGGCAAGACCGTACTGGAACACAATCTATGAAAATGCCTCGCAATATCGGCCCCGTCCATTTCATTGGTATTGGCGGCATCGGCATGAGTGGCATCGCCGAAATCCTGCACAACCAGGGCTATACCGTGCAGGGCTCGGACGCCTCGGCCAATCCCAATGTGCAGCGCCTGCGCGATATGGGCATCAAGGTCGAGATTGGTCAGAGCGGCGACAACCTGGGCGCCGCCGAAGTGGTCGTGGTGTCTTCGGCCATCCGCAAGGACAATCCCGAGCTGGTGGCGGCACGTGCCCGCCAGTTGCCGATCGTGCGCCGGGCCGAGATGCTGGCCGAGATCATGCGTTTCAAGACTGCCATTGCCATTGGTGGCACCCATGGCAAGACCACCACCACAACGCTGGTGGCCGCGCTGCTCGATGCGGGCAATCTTGATCCGACGGTGATCAATGGCGGCATCATCAATGCCTATGGCACCAATGCCCGCCTGGGCGCTGGCGAGTGGATGGTGGTGGAAGCCGATGAAAGCGACGGCACCTTCGTCAAGCTGCCCGCCGATGTCGCCGTGGTTACCAATATCGACCCCGAACATCTGGACCATTATGGCAGCTTCGAGGGTGTGCAGAAGGCATTTCACCAGTTCGTCGAGAACGTGCCGTTCTACGGCTTTGCGGTGATGTGTCTGGATCATCCCGAAGTGCAGGCCCTGGTCGGCGAGATCAAGGATCGCCGGGTCATCACCTATGGCCAGAACCCGCAGGCCGATGTGCGGCTGGTGGATCTCGAAACCATTGATGGCGTGAGCCATTTTTCGATCGAAATCCGCGACCGCATCCGCATGACGCAATTGCGTATCGATGGGCTCGAACTGCCTATGCCGGGCGTGCACAATGCGCTCAATGCCACGGCCGCCATTGCCGTGGCCGATCAGTTGCACGTGCCGGCCGAGGCGATCCGCACCGGCCTCAAGGGCTTTACCGGCGTCAAGCGCCGCTTCACCCGCACCGGTGTGGTCGGTGGCGTCACCATTATCGACGATTATGGCCATCACCCTGTCGAGATAACCGCCGCGCTCAAGGCTGCGCGGGAGTCGACACGGCGCGATGTGATCGCCGTGGTGCAACCGCACCGCTATAGCCGCCTCAAGGATCTGTTCGACGATTTCTCGGCCTGCTTCAACGATGCCGATACGGTGATTGTCGCGCCGGTTTATGCCGCCGGTGAGCAGCCTATCGAGGGCGTGACGCATGAAGAACTGGTCAACCGCATCCTGTCACGTGGTCACCGCGATGCGCGGGTGATTGATCGTCCTGAGGCGTTGGCGCCGCTGCTGGCCAGCCGGGTGGCAGATGGCGATTATGTCGTGTGTCTGGGCGCAGGCAATATCACGCAATGGGCGGCCACGCTGCCCGGCGAGTTGGCGGCCCTGATGAGCGAGGAGGTCAAGTGAGCTTTCCCGATCTCATTCCCGCGTTTCAGCCCTGGATTGCCGAAGTCCGCGGCCGGTTGATCCCCAACCAACTGCTCAGCGAAATCACCTGGTTCCGCGTTGGTGGGCCGGCGCAGCTGTTTTTTACGCCCGCTGACGAAGCCGACCTGGCGTTCTTTTTGAAGAACCTGCCCGCCGATATCCGGGTGACGGTGATCGGGCTGGGCTCGAACCTGCTGATCCGCGATGGCGGCCTTGATGGCGTGGTCATCCGGCTTTCGGGCAAGGCCTTTGGCCAGGTCGAGGTGCTGGAGGATCACAAGATCCGCGTCGGTACCTCGCTGCCGGACGTCAAGGTGGCCACAGCGGCGGCCGAAGCCGGCATTGACGGGTTGACCTTTTATCGCGGCATTCCCGGCGGCATCGGCGGGGCGCTCTACATGAATGCAGGCTGCTATGGCACCGAGACGCGCGACCGCATGGTCGAACTGCGCGCCGTGACGCGGCAGGGCGAGATCATCACGCTGACCAATGCCGATATGGACTACCATTATCGCAAGTCGAATGGCCCTCGTGGGGCGGTGTTCGTCTCGGCGGTCTATCAGGGCTTTGGCGGCGACCGCGAAGAGATCCTGAGCCGGATGCGCGAGATTACCGAAAAGCGCGAATCCAGCCAGCCGACCAAGGCCAAGACAGGCGGTTCGACCTTCAAGAACCCCGAAGGCCATTCAAGCTGGAAGCTGGTAGATGCCGCTGGTGGCCGTGGTCTGCGGGTGGGTGGCGCCCAGATGAGCGAACTGCATGCCAACTTCCTGCTCAATGTCGATAACGCAACGGCCCATGACATCGAAACGCTGGGTGAAACGGTGCGCAACAAGGTGCGCGCCAGTTCCGGCATCGAGCTGAAATGGGAAATCCGCCGCATGGGTCATTTCGAACCCGGCAGGGAAGTCCGCGAGTTTCTCGACGGCGATGTCTTCACGGGGGCGGTCTAGCCATGAGCAAACATGTCGCCGTGCTGATGGGGGGCTGGTCCAACGAACGCCCTGTTTCGCTTGCCTCGGGCCGGGAATGCGCCGCTGCACTGCGTCGGGCGGGCTATCAGGTCACCGAAGTCGATGTCGGGCGCGACATTGCCAGTGTGCTGAGCGAACTCAAGCCTGATGTGGCGTTCAATGCGCTGCATGGCCCCTTTGGCGAAAGCGGCATGATGCAAGGCGTGCTGGAGCTGCTGGGCATTCCCTATACCCATTCGGGCGTGCTGGCGTCGGCGCTGGCCATGGACAAGCATCAGGCCAAGATCGCCATGAAGGCGGCCGGCGTGCCGGTGACCGATCACGTTATCGTGTCACGCGCCGAAGCCGGACGCGCCCATGTGATGCCGCCACCCTATGTGATCAAGCCGATCGCTGATGGTTCGAGCTTTGGCGTGTTCATCGTCAAGGGCGATACCAGCCATCCGCCACAGGAAATTCTGCGCGAAGACTGGAATTCGGGCGAAGAGCTGATGGTGGAGCGCTATATTCCGGGGCGCGAACTGACGTGTTCGGTGATGGGCGATGTGGCGCTTGGCGTCACCGAAATCGTCATTCCGCAGGGCTTCTACAACTATGAAGCCAAATACGCCAAAGGCGGCTCAACCCATATTATTCCGGCTCAGCTGCAACCGAAAATTTACGACAAAGTGCAAAAACTGAGCCTTGCCGCGCATGCGGCGCTCGGCTGCCGCGGCGTGACCCGGTGTGATTTCCGCTACAATGACGCGGCCGGCGAGGATGGGGAACTGGTCTGTCTGGAGATCAATACCCAGCCTGGCATGACCGAGACATCGCTGGTGCCCGAGCAGGCTGTGCATGCCGGACACTCCTTTGAAGAATTAGTCGCCTGGATGGTGGAGGACGCGAGTTGCAACAGGTAAAAAGCGAGACCTTTCTCGCTGGTGCGCGGATCGTGGATCCCCGTGCATTGCCCGTGCCTGTCCGCTCCTCCCGCCGCAAGTTCATCAACAATCTCGGCCGTGTCTGGGTGCTGCATGGCGCCCTGATCAAGCGTGGGCTGACCGTCGCGGCCGCTCTTGCTGGCCTGCTGGCCCTCTATCAACTACGCGAACCCATCGCCCATGGTGGCCTGGTTCTGGTGGAAGTGGCGCAGGGCCGCTTCGCCGATGCCGGTCTGGCGATTGGCGAAATCTCGATTACCGGTCAGGCACTGACCAGCGAACAGGCGATCTTTGATGCGCTGGGCGTTGAGCCGCACACCTCCACGGTGGCGTTCGATGTCGAAGCCGCGCGGCAGCGGATTGCCGAACTGCCGGCCATTGCCACCGTGAGCGTGCGCAAGATCTATCCTGGCGATCTGTCCATCACGCTGACCGAAAAGACCCCGGTGGCGCGCTGGCGCGTAGATGGCATCACCTTTGTGGTTGATGCCAGTGGCGAACAGATCGGCGAGGATCGGGGCGCCTATGGCGATCTGCCGCTGGTGGTGGGCGATGGCGCCAATGATGATGCCATGGTGATGATCCGGGCGCTCGATCAATATCCCACCCTCAAGGATGGTCTGGTGGCGCTGTCGCGTATCGCGGACCGCCGCTGGGACATGATCTATGACACCGGCCTGCGCGTGCAATTGCCCGAACTGGGCGTTGCCGGCGCGCTGCGCCACCTGGTCGGCTATCAGGCCGATTATCAATTGCTCGACCGCGACGTCTCGGTGATCGACCTGCGGGTCGCCGGGCTCGTGGCTGTGCGTCCCACCCAATCTGACGAAGAAGCCGACGACCAATGATGAGTGATGCCATGACATCCCGGTTGCGCCCCGTGCAGCCCGGCAAGACGACGCTGGTGGCGGTGCTCGACATCGGCTCGACCAAGGTGTGCTGCGTGATCGCGCGTCTGACCCCGCGTGCCGAGGGCAAGGCGCTCAAGGGGCGCTCGCATCAGGCGCAGGTGATCGGCTTCGGCTATGGCCCCTCGGCTGGCGTCAAGAGCGGCGTAGTCACCGATATCGAAAAGGCCGAGCAGACCATCCGCTCGGTGGTGGGCATGGCTGAACGCTCGGCGGGGCTGACGCTGGAGTCGGTGATCGTCAATGTCACCGCGGGCCGCCTGGGTTCGGAAACATTCTCGGCGGCGGTGTCGCTGGATGGTCAGGAAGTCGAAAAGGCCGACATCCGCCGCGTGCTGCGGGCGGTCAATGAGCGCTCGGTACGCCCGGAGCGATCGATCATTCACGCGCTACCGATTGGTTACGCGATCGACGGCCAGAAGGGCATTCGCGATCCCAAGGGGATGGTGGGTGACAAGCTGGGCGTCGATGTTGCCGTGGTCAGCTCGGAGACGCTGGCGATGCGCAATCTCGAACTGGTGCTGCATCGGTGCCATCTGCAGATCGAAGCGCTGATCGCCACGCCTTATGCATCGGGTCTGTCCACGCTGGTGGATGACGAGGCCAAGCTGGGCGTGGCCTGCATTGATTTTGGCGGCGCCACCACCACGGTTTCGGTCTTTAATGAAGGCCATCTGGTCTATGCCGATGCCATCGCCATTGGTGGCCACCATCTGACGCTCGATATTGCCCGCCAGCTATCGGTCAGCGTGGCCGATGCCGAACGGCTCAAGACATTCTACGGCTCGGTGCTGCCCGGTCAGGCTGATGAGCGCGACATGATCCCGATCCAGCCGGTGGGCGCCAGCCATGATGAGGCGCCGGGGCAGGTGGCCCGTTCGGTGCTGACGCGCATCATGCGCCCGCGCATCGAGGAAATTCTGACGGCCATTCGCGACCGCATGCAGGCTACCGGCATGATGGATGTGTGTGGGCGTCGCTTTGTGCTGACGGGCGGGGCCAGTGAAATGACCGGCCTGCCCGAAGTGGCGCGCCGCACGCTGGCGCGCAATGTGCGCACCGGCCGCCCGATGGGCGTTGCCGGCCTGCCCGAAATGGCCAAGGGCGCTGCCTTTGCGACCGTTACCGGCATGCTGGTCTATCCGCAGGTCTGCGCCAAGGAGTATTCCGAGCCGCGCGGCAGCCACAAGCTGACCGGCACGGACGGCTATTTCGCCCGCGTCGGCAACTGGTTGCGCACCAGCTTCTAGCGCCTAGTTTCCGGCATATGCCTGTTCAAGATCGGCGATGATCAGCTTGGTCATCTTGAACATCGCCTCGGTGGCGCGCTGGGCCCCGGCGGGGTCTGCGCCGCCAATTGTGCCGGCAAGCTGGTCGGGCACGACCTGCCAGCTCAACCCGAACCGGTCCTTGCACCAGCCACACTGGCCTGGTGAGCCGCCCCCACTGGTCAGCGTATCCCAAAAATAGTCGACTTCGTCCTGATCGCGGCAGCCGATGACGAAGGAGACCGCCTCACTGAAGGTGAATTGCGGGCCGCCATTGAGCAGCATGAAGCGGTGACCTTCGAGTTCGATCTCGGCAATCGCGGTGGGGGTATGCGCATCGCGGCGTACCCGCCGCAGGATTTTGGCGCTCTTGAAGGTGCTGGTATAAAATTCGATGGCGTCATCGATGCGATTGTCGAACCACAGGCACGTCATGATGTCGGTCATGGTGGTCTCCTTTGATCCCGTCGGGGGCAGGGCGAGAATTTGCCAAATTTCTTTTTTGCGGCAGTCGGATCGCCTCACTGAGTCACGCGGGCAGGATATGCCGGAGCCAGCGTGGTTAACAGTGGTTCAATCGGTAACCAATCGGAGTCGCATTTTGCGATCACGTTAACACCGGTGGGACAATTGTTAGGAGGGAGTTAACGTTTGACGGGGTAAATGTTTACCAACACCGCCACTATGAGGCCATTCATGACCATCAACCTCACCATCCCGGATATCCAGGAGTTGAAGCCCCGTATCACCGTCTTTGGTTGTGGTGGTGCCGGCGGCAACGCCGTCAACAACATGATCGAGTCCGGTCTTGATGGCGTGGACTTCGTTGTTGCCAATACCGATGCGCAGGCCCTGGCCTTGTCCAAGGCGCAGCGCATCATCCAGCTGGGCGTCGGTGTTACCGAAGGCCTGGGCGCCGGTTCGCACCCAGAAGTGGGTCGCGCGGCAGCCGAAGAGAGCTGGGACGAGATCAATGATCACCTGTCGGGCTCGCATATGGTGTTCATCACCGCGGGCATGGGCGGCGGTACCGGTACCGGTGCGGCTCCCGTGGTGGCCCGCGCAGCGCGCGAGCAGGGCATCCTGACCGTTGGTGTTGTCACCAAGCCATTCAATTTCGAAGGCAATCGACGTGCCCGTCTGGCCGAAGATGGCATTGACGAGCTGCACCGCCATGTCGATACGCTGATCGTCATTCCCAATCAGAACCTGTTCCGCGTGGCCAATGAAAAGACCACCTTTGCCGACGCGTTTGCGATGGCCGACCAGGTGCTGTTCTCGGGCGTGGCCTGCATTACCGATCTGATGGTCAAGGAAGGCCTGATCAACCTCGATTTCGCCGACGTGCGCGCCGTAATGCGCGGCATGGGCAAGGCGATGATGGGTACCGGCGAAGCATCGGGCGAAGATCGTGCCCGCCACGCCGCCGAAGCTGCCATTGCCAACCCACTGCTCGACGATGTGTCGATGCACGGCGCTCGCGGCCTGCTGATCTCGATCACCGGTGGTCCGGATCTGACACTGTATGAAGTCGATGAAGCTGCCAGCCGCATCCGCGAAGAAGTCGATGTGGACTGCAACATCATTCTGGGCGCGACCTATGACCCAAGCCTGACGGGCACGCTGCGCGTGTCGGTTGTGGCCACGGGAACGGATGCGACCATGGTGCAGGCTCTTGAGCCCGCCAAGCCACATGCTTCGCGCACCCCACTTGAAGTGCGCCGCCATGTGCCGGTCGAGCCAAGCCGCACAGGTACTGAGCGCGCTGCCATCGCTTCGCCCGTGACTGTGCCCGAGCAGGTCGAGCATCAGGTTGAAGCCGCTGTGGCCGAAGCCTTCTCGTTTAACGACATCACCCCCAGCACCCCGGCTGAAGCCGAAGATGATGGCGTGATGGTCGAACCCTATATCCCCGCTGCCGCTGTTGCGCCGCAGGAAGACGACGAGCCCGTGATGGCCGCCGACTCACCTGTACCAAGCGCATATGTGCCCTCGCATGCCGTTCACCCCGAAGGTCAGCGCCGCATGCCGCGTACCGAGGAGCTTCCGGTTGTTGCGCGACGGACACAGGAACCAGCGGAACGTGCTGATGCAGAGCCTCGCAATGCGCGTGCGCTGTTCAAGCGTCTGGCGTCAAATGTTGGTCTTAACCTGGGCCAGCCAGAGGCGCCCCAGAAGAGCGAACCAGCCTATTCCGCCGCCGATGACAATGCCGCTCGCAGCGCCATAGAGGCCGGTGGCGCAAGGGCTTCGCGGGTTGCTGCCCCAACCGAGGGTGCCCATGGCAATCTCGACAATCATGCCCGCCAGCCTGCTGCGGCACCCCAGAAAGAGAGCCTGGAAATTCCAGCTTTCCTGCGCAATCACGGTTAGTTGGTTCCCCCGGGAATCTTGAAACATTGCTCGGTGCGGCTTCCGCACCGAGTTTTTTTTGGCTAGTACAAGCCGTGGGCAAACGCGGCTTGGGGTCGGAGTAATTCCAGTATGCAAAAACTGAACACGCGCCAGCGTACCCTCGCGGCTGCGATCGACTTCTCCGGCTACGGTGTCCACAGCGGTCAACCCGTCAACCTGACAATCAGTCCAGCAGCGGCCGATAGCGGCTTCCTGATCTGCCGCACGCTTGAGAACGGCACCACGACCGTGCCGGTGCAGGTGCATTTTTCGCGGGTCAGCCGAACCACGCTGTGCACGACGCTCGATCTGGGTGACAGCGTCAGCGTTGCCACCATCGAACATGTGACCTCTGCCCTCAGCGGAATGGGCGTCGACAATGCGCTCATTACCATTGATGGCAGTGAATGCCCGATCCTGGATGGCAGTGCCCGTCCGTTCGCCGAGGCAATCTTGGCGACAGGTCTGGAAATCCAGCCCGCGCACCGCAAGTTTCTCAAGATCATGCGCGCCGTTACCGTGCGCAACAATGACGCCTTTGCCGCGCTTGAGCCCTATAATGGCCGCTCGCTCGATCTCGAGATCGATTTTGATAGCAAGGTCATTGGTCGCCAGCGGATGATCTTCGACTGGACGCCGCGTCGCTATTACGACGATGTCTCGCGCGCCCGCACATTCGGCTTTGCCCGTGATGCCAAGATCCTCCGGCAAGCTGGCTATGCGCTGGGCTCGAGCCTGGATAATTCGATCACCGTGCACGAGGATCGTATCCTCAACCCGGGTGGGCTGCGTTACGAAGACGAGTTCGTTCGCCACAAGCTGCTTGATGCCATTGGCGATCTGTCGCTGGGCGGTCTGCCGATCTGGGGCCGTTTCCGTTCCTATAAGGGCGGGCACGCGCTCAACGCGCATGTGTTGACCGGTCTCTTTTCCAGTGAAGCCAATTATGAGATAGTCAGCGCCGATGATCTGCCGCTGGAGTTCCAGGCGTTCGATGAGCAGCCTGAGGGTCTGACGGTCAATCATTATCTGCGCTCGGTGCGCTAGGCTGTTCCAGCCAGCGTGGCCTGCGCCACAGTTTTGATCTATTTACTGAATAGGCCGCATGCAGTGCGGTTTTCGTATGAAAGACGGGGCAATTCGTGACAGTTGAAGCTTTTGGTGGTCTCACCAGCCGGGCCGCCCGGTTCCTGACGATTGCTCTGGTGACGGCGGTTCTGGCCGGTTGCTCCCTGTTCGGACCTTCCAAGGTCAAGGAAGAGCCAATCATTCCTGCCGCAACGCTGTATCAGAAGGCGTTGGACGACATGGACCGGCAGTATTTCCAGACGGCTATCAAGTCGCTGGAACAGCTTGATCGCCAGCATCCACGCGATCCGCTGACTGAAAAGTCCAAGCTGATGCAGGTTTTCGCGAACTATCGCGCCAACCAGCTCGATGAGGCCATTCTGGCAGCAGACCGCTATCTGGCGGTCTATCCCAATGGCAAGGACGCGCCCTACGTGATGTACCTCAAGGGCAATTCCTATTTTGCCCAGATCAAGGACATCACGCGCGACCAGCAGCTCTCTGCTGACGCCATCGAAACCTACCAGCTGTTGATTTCAAACTATCCACGGTCCGAATACGCCAAGGATGCCAAGGAAAAGCTGCTGATTGCCTATGATCAGCTGGCGGGCAAGGAAATGTCGGTTGGCCGCTATTATCTGGGCAATGGCCAGTATACGGCTGCAATCAACCGCTTCCGCGTTGTGGTGGAAACCTGGCAGACCTCGACCCATATCGAGGAAGCGCTGTATCGCTTGACCGAAGCCTATCTGTCGCTTGGTCTGACCAATGAAGCCATGACTGCTGCCGCTGTGCTGGGCCACAACTACCCATCGAGCAGCTGGTACAAGGAAGCCTTTGCGCTGCTGGGAAAGCAGGGTCTGGCACCCGCCGTCAATAATGGCAGCTGGCTGGCCGGCCTGCGCAACTAGGCGCTACAAGATTTTGTTGCTAGTTTGTTCCGGGGCGCTATGATGCGCCCCGGTTCGTTTGTGTAACAGGCGGGCTTCGGCAACGCTGGCGTGACCGCCTTCCTGTGCGAAAGCGGGATTGATGGTTTCGCAGGAACGCTGCCGGGATGATAACCTGCCTGGTGTAACGCGCTGGCCTGATGCCACCGACCACGCAATCTGGGATAACACCGCGCATGCTGAACGCGCTCTCGGTTCGCAACATCGTCCTTATCGACCAGCTTGATCTGGCTCTCGACGCCGGCATGACCGTGCTGACCGGCGAGACCGGTGCGGGCAAGTCCATCCTGCTCGACGCGCTGACGCTGGCGCTGGGCGGCCGCGGTGACGCATCGCTGGTGCGCAGCGGTCAGGAGAGCGGGCAGGTGGTTGCTGTGCTGCAACTGGCGGCGGACCATCCGGCGCGCACCGCCTTGCGCGACAATGCCATTCCCGATGACGAAGACATCATTCTGCGTCGCGTACAGTTTGCCGATGGGCGCACGCGGGCCTTCATCAATGATCAGCCGGTCTCGGCGGCGCTGTTGCAGCGTGTGGGAAGCCAGATCGTGGAAATCCATGGTCAGCATGATGACCGCGCGCTGGTCGATGTGGCGACCCACAGGGCGGCGCTCGATGCTTTCGGCGAACTGGAAGGCGCCGCTGGCAAGGTTCGTGACGCCTGGGAGGGCGTGAGCGCCGCGCAAGAGGCTGTGGCCGCACAAAAGGCTTTGGTGGCCGAGGCGCTGGCCGCTGAGGAATATGCCCGCCATACCGTTGACGAACTGGGCAAGCTCAAGCCGCAGGTGGGCGAAGAGGACGAGCTGGCAGCGCGGCGGACGCATTTGCAGCAGGTCGAGCGGTCGGCCTCAGATGTCGGCGAGATCGACGACATGCTCAATGGCCCGAACGCACCGGCACCGGCGCTGGCCAGCCTGATGCGTCGGTTGATGCGCAAGATTGACGGTGGTTCGAGCCTGTTCCAGCCTATCGTGGACAGCATCGACGCCTCGCTGACCAGTCTGGACCACACCAGCGATGCGCTCGAAGAGCTCAAACGCTCCATGGCCTATGATCCGGCCGAGCTGGAGGATGTCGAAGAGCGGCTGTTCGCGCTGCGCGCTGCGGCCCGCAAGCACCAGACCAGCTGCGACGGGCTGATCGAGGTGCTGGAGAAATACACCGCTGATCTGGAAACGCTGCAGAGCGGGGAGACCCGACTGGTGGCGCTGCAAGCGGCAGAAGCCAGGGCGCTCGAAAGCTATCGCAAGCTGGCGGGCACGCTGAGCGCTGGCCGCGCCAAGGCCGCCAAGGCGCTGGGCAAGGCGGTCGGCGCCGAGCTGCCCGATCTCAAACTGGGTTCGGCCAGGTTCATCGTTGATCATCAGATCGAGGAGAGCCGGATTGCCGCCTCCGGGTTCGATCAGATCGCCTTTCATGTGCAGACCAATCCGGGCACGGCGGCGGGCCCCTTGCTCAAGGTGGCCTCGGGCGGCGAGCTCAGCCGGTTCCTGCTGGCGCTCAAGGTGGTGCTGGCCGACCGGGGTTCTGCGCCCGTGCTGATCTTTGACGAAATCGACACCGGTGTGGGTGGCGCGGTTGCCGACGCCATTGGCCGGCGTCTGGCGCGGCTGGCGGGCAAGGTGCAGGTGCTTTCAGTGACCCATGCCCCCCAGGTTGCCGCGCGCGCCCAGCGCCATCTGCTGATCGAAAAGCAGATGGTCAAGGAAGGCGCCTTCATGCGCACCCATGTCAAACCGCTCGACACTGCCGCCCGGCAGGAAGAAGTGGCACGCATGCTGGCGGGGGCGGAAATCACCGATGAAGCGCGGGCTGCTGCCAGTAAGCTCTTGAGCGCGGTGGGGTAGGGTGAAGTGCCCCCACCTAACCTCCCCCTGATAGGGGGAGGGACGGGCCCGGTGGTCTTCAATGCTCGTGCCCAATCTCAATTCTGTCCCTCCCCCTATCAGGGGGAGGTTAGGTGGGGGTAATATCCAGCCATCTCTGCGTCCCTTGCGTTTTTCTGAGACTTCCATGACCGAATTGTCCGCAAAATACGTCGAAACGCTGTCCGAGGACGAGGCCAAGGCTGAATTGCAGCGGCTGGCCGAGGCCATTGCGGCCGCCGATATCGCCTATCACCAGAACGACAAGCCCGAAATCAGCGACGGGGATTACGACGCGCTGCGCCGCCGCAATGACGCTATCGAGCAGCGTTTTCCAGCGCTCGTGGTGCAGAACGGGCCGTCGGTTGCTGTCGGTGCTGCGGTTGCCGAGGGGTTTGCCAAGGTGCGGCATGGCATTGCCATGCTCAGTCTGGGCAATGCTTTTGAAGACGATGATGTGGTCGACTTCGTCGGTCGCGCCAAGGGTTTCTTCCAGAAGGACCTGCTGCGCGATCCCGCGATGAAGCTCTATTTCACCGCCGAGCCCAAGATCGATGGCCTGTCGGCCTCGCTGCGCTATGAAGATGGCGTGTTCGTGCGCGGCGCAACCCGGGGCGACGGCACCGAGGGTGAAGACATCACTGCCAATCTGCGCACCATTGGCGATATTCCCGAAAAGCTGAAGGGGTCGGGCTGGCCGACGGTGATCGAAATCCGCGGCGAGGTCTATATGACTCATGCCGAGTTCCAGCGGCTCAAGGCGCATTCGGCAAAGTTTGGTGGGCAGGACTACGTCAATCCGCGTAACACGGCTGCCGGCTCATTGCGCCAGAAGAACCCAGAGATCACCGCCAGCCGCAATCTCAATTTCTTTGCCTATGCCTGGGGCATCGCCGAAAATTCTGCCGGACAGCCGCAGGCGCCTGCGGAGACGCAGAGCGAAGCGGTCGCCAAGTTCAAGAAATGGGGCTTTGCCACCAATCCGCTGATGATCCGTACCGATTCAACGGACGAACTGCTGGCCCATTACCGCGAGATCGAGGCACAGCGCGCCACGCTGGGCTACGACATTGATGGCGTGGTCTATAAGCTGGACCGGCTCGACCTGCAGCAGCGCTGGGGCTTTGTTGCGCGCGCGCCACGCTGGGCCATCGCCCACAAGTTCCCGGCTGAGCAGGCCACCACAATCCTGACCGGTATCGACATTCAGGTGGGCCGCACCGGGGCGCTGACGCCGGTGGCGCGACTGGCGCCGGTCACCGTGGGCGGTGTGGTGGTCGAGAATGCCACGCTGCACAATGAGGACTATATCAAGGGTCTGGGCAATGATGGCGAGCCGATCCGCAATGGGGTGGATCTGCGCGTCGGCGATACGGTGATCGTCCAGCGCGCCGGTGACGTTATCCCGCAGATCGTTGATGTGGTGCTCGACAAGCGCCCGCAAGACGCCGTGCCCTTCGTCTTTCCCGAGACCTGTCCGGTGTGCGGTTCGCCCGCCGTGCGCGAGGTCAATGAAAAGACCGGCAAGGTGGATTCCAAGCGCCGCTGTACCGGGGAACTGGTGTGTCCCGCCCAAGCCATTGAAAAGCTCAAGCATTTCGTGGCCCGCGATGCCCTTGATATTGATGGGCTGGGCGACCGGCAGGTGACCCTCTTCTACGAAGAGGGCCGCATTGCCCGTCCGGCCGATATCTTCACGCTCAAGGCGCGCGACGAGCGCTCGATGAAAAAGCTCAAGGATGTAGACGGTTTTGGCGCGACCTCGGTCAAGAAGCTGTTCGACGCCATCGATGCGCGGCGCGCGCCGGAGCTGGATCGTTTCATCTATGCGCTGGGCATTCGCCATGTCGGGGAAACCACCGCAGCGCTGCTGGCCAGGACTTTCACCAGCATGGATGAATTCCGCCGCGTCGCGATCGAGGCCACCCATGCCGAGGGCGACAAGCACGCCGTGTTCCCCGAAATCAACGGCATTGGCGATACGGTGCGCAGCTCGGTGATGGGGTTCTTCGCCAATGATCGCAACATTCAGGCACTCGATGATCTGCTGGCCGAGGTCAAGCCGCAGGACTACATCGTCACCGTGTCGGCCGATAGCGTGGTGGCGGGCAAGACGGTGGTGTTCACCGGCTCGCTCGAAAAAATGACACGATCGGAAGCCAAGGCTATGGCCGAGCGGCTGGGCGCCAAGGTGGCCGGCTCGATTTCGGCGCAGACCGATATTCTGGTGGCTGGCCCCGGTGCAGGGTCCAAGCTGAAAAAGGCTGAAGAACTCGGTGTCGAGGTAATCAGCGAAGATGAGTGGTTCGAACGCGTCCAACAATAGCGCGGGTGCCACGGGGGAGAGCGTGATGCGAATTTCGGGCCTAATGGCGGCAGCGCTGATGCTGCCTGTTGCGGCTTCGGCCAGCGAGACGGGCCAGCTTCTCACCAGCCATCTCTATGCCGGCACGCTCGGCGAAGGGCAGGCGGCTCTGGTCGCTGGCAAGGACGCCGGGGAGGCCGAGGCCTGTTTTGGCTGGTCGATGCTGCAACTGGCCGCCTCGTTCGAAGGGCTGGCACAGGACTTATACCGCTATGGCGCGACCACGCCGGGCACACCGGCGGCCGCCATGCTGCTGGGCGTGGGCATGGTAGAGGATGCTGTTCCCGCCAATCCCGATCCCGAAGCGCTCAGCTATGCCGCGCTGCGCAGCGTTATCGGTGATTTCCGCGACGACATCGCGCTGGCCCAGATCAGTTTTGAATGCGGCGGTGATGCCAATGCCACTTATGTGGTGCCGGTTGACGTGCTGGCGGCACGCATTGATTTCAATGGTGACGGGCAAACCAGCGACGGCGAAACGCTGGGCGCATTTCTGGCGCCCTTGCTGGGTGAATTCGAGGAGATGCCTGCCGCGCCCGCGCTGGACGAGAAATCCAAGTCCAAGGGTGTCGCTGCGGCGCCGGATAGCACAGTGGGGTTTGATACCGCTGATGCCATCTGGCTGGCCGGCTACACCCAGGTGATCAAGTTGCAGCTCGATCTTGTGCTGGCGCATGACTTCGAGGATTTCTTCAATGCCTATCTGCATCGGGTGTTTCCGCTGTCCGGTCTGCCCATGCAGGACTATTCCCAAGGTGGCTTCCTGCTGATGGACCCTGACAGCGATGCAGGCATTGCCGATATCATTGCGGCCATCCACACGCTGAATTTTCCGGTGATCGACAAGCCGCTGCTGGCCAGCATTCCGGCTCAGCTCAAGCATGTTACAGCGCTGTCACGACAGAACTGGGATTTGATCCTGGCTGAAACGGACGATGATCGCGAATTGCTGCCCGGACCGACCCAGAGCTCGCTGTTTGGCGCGGCCGAGGTGAATGCGGAGATGGTGGCAGCGTGGCGCGAAACGCTCGATGTGCTCGACCAGGTGTTTGACGGGCAATTGCTGGTGCCCCATTGGCGCTTTGCCCAGGGGTTCGATCTCAAGGCCTATTTCGAAACCGCCGAGCGCACCGATCTGGTGATGCTGCTGACCGGGCAGGGCGCCTTGCCCTATCTCAAGGACGGCCCCATCGCCGACGCCGACAGCTTTGCGGCGGCCAATACGGCCTTTGGTGATGCCTTCTTCAACTACGCTTTCTGGTTCAATTGAGCCTTCGCGTCGGCTGGCCGCCGGCGCGCTTGTAACACACCGCATTGACCGTTCTGGCCGCCCGCATAGCGCGAGCGCGCAGCGGCTGTGCCGATCCTGTGGAGACGAATATGCGCCTTGCTGTCCTTGCTGCCAGCCTGTTTCTAGCCTTGAGCAGTGTTGCTGCCGCCCAGCCCTTCGAGACGCCCGAAGCGCTGCTTGAGGCATTCTACAAGCCTTATCTGGATGGTGACTTTTCGGTTGATGACGCCGTGTTCCGCTCGGCGGGTCTTCAGGCGCTGTATGATGCAGACGCCGAGAACACCCCGGAAGGTGAAATGGGTGCGCTGGGCTTTGATCCCTATATCGATGCCCAGGATTTTGAGCTAAGCGCGCTTCATATCGATACCCCTGCGATCTCGGGCGGCTACGCCACAGTGGTTGTGACCTTCAGCAATTTCGGTGCGCGGCGCAGCCTGAGCTACGAGCTGGTGCAGGAAGCCGATGGCTGGAAGATCGACGACGTGGTCTCGAGTAATGCCGATAATCCCTACCGCCTTAGCGACATCTTTGCCGGGGCCGCGCAATAGGGGCCAGATTGCCCAATGGTAATGCTGTGCCGCCTTTTGGTCATGGCGTGATCACAGTTGTGCCGTGTGCCGTCACTACCCATATGGCGGGACACAGGGAGAGCATGCATGCGTACAGGGCTATTGGTGATGATTGCGGCGGGACTGGCCATGGTGCTGCCAGCGACAGCCGCGGACCGGTTTGACGACCCCAAGGCGCTGGTGGCGGCGATCTACGCCGAGTATCAGCCGGGCGCGCTGGCCAGCGAGCCGACAGCCTATTATTCGCGCCGGCTGCAATCGGTGTTCGATCAGGCGCTGGAAAACAGGATGTTCGCCAATGATGCGGCGATTTCCGGCGCCGAGTTCAAGCCGGCCGAGATGTTCAATCCCTTTCTGCCTGATGTCAGCGCGCTGCTGTTTGATCTGACCATTGGCGAGCCATTGATGATTGGCGACCGCGCCGTGGTCAGTGTCAGCTACCACAATTTCGATCACCCCCGACTGCTCAGCATCGCCACGGTGCGCGAGGATGGCGGCTGGAAAGTCGATGATGTAGCGGCCCTGGGCAGCGACGAGAACTGGCTGCTCAGCTGGGCGCTGACCTATGATCCGCTAGGGTTCTGAGCGGGCGGAGTTTTCTTTGCGGTTGCGACACCCCTCCCGGCCTCCCCCATCAGGGGAAAGGCCGGGAGGGTGACTGTCATT
The DNA here is from genome assembly GCF_018334155.1 of Devosia litorisediminis. Taxonomy (NCBI): domain Bacteria; kingdom Pseudomonadati; phylum Pseudomonadota; class Alphaproteobacteria; order Hyphomicrobiales; family Devosiaceae; genus Devosia; species Devosia litorisediminis. The sequence continues at coordinate 800,246 of NZ_JAGXTP010000001.1, forward strand.
CTTTGATAGCGAGGTGACACCCAGCCGCTAAAGCGCTGCGGTCGCCGTCTGCAGCCAGTTGCGCACCGTCGCATCGACCTTGGGGCCGATCTCTTCGAACACCCGCTGGTGATAGGCGTTGAGCCAGTCGCGCTCGGCCGGGCTGAGCAGCGTTACCTCGATCAGGCGCCGGTCGATGGGGGCCAGGGTCAGGGTCTCGAAGTCGTAAAACCCGGCAAAGCTGCTGTCCTGCACGATGATCAGGTTCTCGATGCGGATGCCATATTCACCGGCCTTGTAATAGCCGGGCTCGTTGGAAAGCACATTGCCGGCCGCCAGTGGAGTGGGGTAGCGCGAGGCGATGCCGATGGGTCCCTCATGCACGCCCAGATAGGCGCCGACGCCGTGGCCGGTGCCGTGATTGTAGGTGACGCCATCCTGCCAGAGAAACTGGCGGGCCAGAATATCGAGCTGAGCGCCGCTGGTGCCCTTGGGGAAGCGGGCCTGGGTGATGGCGATCATGCCCTTGAGCACGCGGGTGAAGCGGTCGCGCTGTTCGGGCGTGGTGGGTCCCGTCGAGAGCGTGCGGGTGATGTCTGTGGTGCCCGAGAGGTATTGCGCCCCGCTATCGACCAGCATGATCTCCCCGGGCTTGAGCGTGCGGTCGGTCTTGGTGGTCACCCGGTAATGCACGATGGCGCCATTGGGGCCGGCGCCCGAAATGGTGTCGAAGCTGGCATCGACGCAGGTTTCCTCTTCACGCCGGAATGCTTCGAGCGCGGTGACAATGCTGATCTCGGTCAGCCCGCCCTTGGGCGCGGTGGCGTCGAACCAGGCCAGGAACTTGGCCAGCGCCACGCCGTCCAGAGTATGGGCTTCGCGCATGCCGGCCAGTTCAGCATCGTTCTTGACCGCCTTGGGCAGCAACACCGGATCGCGCTTTTCGAGCAGCTTGGCGCCAGCCTCGCGCAGCGTGGTTGCAATAGCGGCCGGGGCGGTGCTGGGGTCGATCAATACGGTCTTGCCCGCACTGCCCAAACCGGCCAGATCACGGGTCAGCGTGTCGGTCGTGGCAATGTGGGCCACGCCCTTCAGCGTCGTTCTGAGGTCATTGGTGATCTTGGCGGCATCGAGATAAAGCGTTGGCTGCCCGCTGCGTGGCACAATGGCAAAGCCGAGCACGAAGGGCGTGTTCGGCACATCGCGCCCGCGCATGTTGAGCAGCCAGCAGATCGACTCGGGCAGGGTCAGCACGCCGGCGTCAGCCTTGTCGGTTCCAAGGCTGGCCTGAATGGCAATGATCTTTTCACCAGCGCTTTGGCCGGCCCGGTTGTGTCCGAGAAATTCGATCGGGCTGACCGGCGCGCCGGGGCGGTCGCTCCAGATCGCGTCGACCAGATTGGCGTGAGGCACGATGGTGCAATGCTCGCCCAGCTGTTCGCTCAGACTGCGCACCTCGCCGGGCGTGTGCAGCCAGGGGTCATAGGCCAGCGTCCCGCCCTTGGGCACATAGCTGGACAGATCCGGGGAATAGCCCGCGCCGAGCCATTCGTGGATGTCCACCTTGTCGGTATCGGTCTGGGCCGGGGCCTGCAGGGTATAGCGGCTATCAACGAACAGTCCCGCCTTGTCGGGGCCGACAATGGCCATGCCGGCCGAGCCGGTGAAGCCGGTGACATAGGCCAGCCGTGCGTCGCCAGCGGGGACCGACTCGCCGCGATGGGCGTCGGCACGCGGAATCAGGAAGGCGTCCACCCCGGCCTTGGTCATGGCGGCGCGCAGGGCATCCAGCCGGGGGGCGACATTGGCGGGGTCCACCTTTTCCTCAAAGCTCTGAAACACGGCGGGCGGAAAGCTGGAGGCGGTCATCAAGAAGGTCCTTGGGGCGGGAGTATCCAATAGCGGAGTGCGCTCCGGTCATGGCTGGCTTGAGCGATCAGGGCATAGCAAATCGCGCAGGAAAGCCTAACTTAGTGTCAGAACACAGGAGAGCAAATATGAGCAACGAGAAGAATTTCTTCGTCCGCACCGTCGAAGCCATGGTTGCCAGCCGCGAACGTTCCGCACAGCGTTATGTTGCGCGCTACCAGCGTGATCTGGGCCTGGGCAAAGACGAATTCACCAAGCGTTAATCAGGCCTGCACGCCTTGCAGGGGTGCTGTGCCAATTTGGGCCTAACTGAACGCTTCGGGTTGGCCTAGATAGACTGCGACGACGGCAAAAGACCGCGTCAAAGTGCATGGAGATGACGATGACTGAGAGCAAGAACGATTTTCGCAAGACACTGGGTTCGGTTATCGATGCCCGTGGTCGCGAAACGAGCCGCCAGGTCAGCTATCGCATGCAGCACCAGCTGATCGGCGCATTCACCAAGCGCCCGTAAGGCCGCTGCAGTTTACTGCTGACGATCTGACGATCCCCGGAGCCTGCTTCGGGGATTTTGCTTTGTCTGGATAGTGTCGCACTTTGGCGCATGCGGCGCCGCTCGATGTGCGCAGTGTGTGCACCAGTTCGTGCCAACTGCGCTCACCGATGCGGTGGCGCCGCTACTTCATTTCCAGCATCAGCGTGGTCCATTCCTTGCGCTGCAATTTCTGGGTCAGGGTCATGCCCTGGCGGGCATAGGCGTTGATCACGCCGCGCGCCTGATGCTGCAAGATGCCCGACAGGATAATGGTTGCGCCCTTCTGGGCCGCCCGGCCAACCGAGGGTGCCAGCGCCATGAGCGGACCGGCCAGAATATTGGCTACGATCAGATCATAGGGGCCGTTCTGGGCGATGGTCGGGTTGGTCATGCCGGTGGCTTCCACCGCGATGATCAGCTTGCCCACGCCGTTCTGCTCGGCATTGGCGATGGTGGTGGTCACCGAAATGGGGTCGATATCGCTGGCGATCACCGGGCTCTTGGTGCGCTTGGCCAAGGCGATGGCGAGCACGCCCGTGCCGGTGCCAACATCGATCATGTGGCGCGGCTTCTTGCGCTTGAGCAGCATGTTGATGGCTTCAAGGCAGCCGGTTGTGGTTTCGTGGTGACCGGTACCAAAGGCCTGTGCCGCATCGATTTTCATCGCTGTCAGGCCGCCGGGGACCGGGCCGGTTTCATGGCTGCCATAAACATAGAACCCGCCGGCGCTGACCGGAGCCAGACCCTCAAGTGATTTGGCTACCCAGTTGAAATCCGGATCAATTGGCGAAACAGAAAAATCAACTTTGCCACCAAGGGTCTGGCGCGCCAGTTCAACAAATGATTCAAGGTCGGGCGGGCTATCGCAGGTGGCCTCGAAGAACCATTCGCCGGTCTCTTCATTCTCGTGGGCCGAGGCCGTCAGTGCCAGATCATCCCGTTCCATGACCGCATCGACCAGTGCATAGGCCTGATCCTTGGTGAGCGGGGCGGAGAGCTGATCGACGGACATGGCAATATTCCCTTGGTTTGTGCCTTGTTGCGCCATCGGCCCACGGGCGTCAATCCGAGTTGTCCCCAATGTGCATGTCTCGTGCTAGTTTTAATCAGAACGCACACGGGAGTCGGCGATGTATGGATTGATGGGCAGGATGCTGGCCGCACCGGGGGAACGCGAGGCGCTGCTGGCAATCATGCTGGAGGGACATGCGCCCATGCCCGGCTGTCGCAGCTATGTCATCGCCCGCGATCCCAAGAGCGAGGATGGCATCTGGATTACCGAGGTGTGGGACAGCAAGCAGGCGCACACCGACTCGCTGCAATTGCCTCATGTGCAGGCGACCATTGCCAAGGCAAAGCCGATCATTGCCGGCTTCGCCGAATTTATCGAGACCGAGCCATTGGGTGGCAGCGGGCTCTAGAGCTGCACGGCGGTGCCCGAGACCGACACCATCAGCATCGAGCCACCCTGGCCGACCACTTCATAGTCGATATCAACGGCCACCACGGCATCAGCGCCCAGGCGAAGCGCTTCAGCTTCGAGTTCGGCAAAGGCCTGCCGCCGCGCATCGCGCAGGGTGGATTCATAGGCGCCAGCGCGGCCACCGACGATGTCGCGGATATTGGCGAACAGGTCCTTGAAGATATTGGCGCCGACAATGACCTCGCCGGTGACAATGCCAAGATAGTCGCGGATCGGGCGGCCTTCGAGAGTGGGTGTAGTGGAGATGATCATGGCGGGGCTCCTTAGGGCTCGTACAACGTCCAATGCATATAGTGTGAACCCAAGGCGGGCGGCTCACCCCTTGGTAACAAAACTCTCCAAGACCTTCTTGCGGCCGGCTTTTTCGAAGTCGATGGTCAGCTTGTTGCCTTCGATGCCGGCGATGGCGCCGTAGCCGAATTTGAGGTGGAAGACACGCTCGCCAAAGGCGAAGGCGGATTTGTCGTTGCCGATATCGACCGAGCGGGCGACCAGATCGCCGTCAATGGTCATGGGCCCGGCGCTCTTGCGACTGGACTGCTGGGCGCGGGCGCGCTGCCAGCCGGGCGTTTCATAGACGCTCTCGAACGGGTCGGTCTTGTTGAAGCGGCTGGCGGCACCGCCTCCACCGCCATAGCCATAGCCGCCATAGGAGGAACCGGTATCGGTGACCTCCACGGCGTCGGCGGGCAGTTCATCAAGAAAGCGGGACGGAATGGCGGACTGCCAGAGGCCATGGATGCGACGGTTCTGGGCGGCGGAAATGCGCACGCGCTTGCGACCGCGGGTAATGCCGACATAAGCCAGACGGCGTTCTTCTTCGAGCCCGGCACGGCCGGATTCATCCATGGTGCGCTGGCTGGGGAATGTGCCTTCTTCCCAGCCGGGCAGGAAAACCGTGTTGAACTCCAATCCCTTGGCGCCATGCAGAGTCATGATGGTGACGGCATCGGCCGCGTCAGCACTGTCGCGGTCCATGACCAACGAGATGTGTTCGAGGAAGCCGCCCAAGGTTTCAAACTCCTCCATGGCGCGGCTGAGTTCCTTGAGGTTTTCCTTGCGACCTTCGGACTCCACCGATTTGTCGGCGCTGAGCATGTCGGTATAGCCGCTTTCCTCAAGGATCTGCTCGATCATCTCGAAGGGCTTCAGTGTCTGGGCGCGGAAGGCCCAATCGTCGAATTGGCCAATCAGGCTGCGTAGGGTGGTGCGCTGCTTGGGCTTGAGCTCTTCGGTTTCGAGCAGCGACCGCGTGGCGGACAGCAGCGGCAGATCCTGCAGTCTGGCCGTCTCCATGAGCATTTTGAGGGTGGCATCGCCAATGCCGCGCTTGGGCACATTGATGATGCGCTCAAAGGCAAGATCGTCGGCGGGCTGGGCCACAAGGCGCAGATAGGCCAGGGCGTCGCGGATTTCCTTGCGCTCGTAAAAGCGCGGTCCGCCAATCACGCGATAATTGAGGCCGAGGGTGATGAAGCGCTCTTCGAACTCGCGCATCTGGAAGCTGGCGCGCACCAGGATTGCCACAGAGTTGAGCGGCTCACCGGCGCGCTGATATTGCTCGATCTCTTCACCGATCGCGCGGGCTTCCTCTTCGGAATCCCAGACCTGGGTGATGGCGACCGGTTCGCCTTTTTCGGCCACATCGGTCTGCAGCGTCTTGCCCAGACGGCCTTCGTTGAAGGCGATGATGCTGGAGGCGGCCTTGAGGATGTTGGCGGTGGAGCGGTAATTGCGCTCGAGCTTGATCACCTTGGCGCCCGGAAAGTCCTTCTCGAAGCGCAATATGTTGTCGACCTCGGCGCCGCGCCAGCCATAGATGGACTGATCATCGTCACCGACCACGCAGATATTAGCTTCGGGGGCGGGCTTGCCCTGGGCCAGCAGTCGCAGCCAGAGATATTGAGCGACATTGCTGTCCTGGTATTCGTCCACCAGCATGTATTTGAATTTGCGGTGATATTCGGCCAGCACGTCCGGGTTTTCCCGGAACAGGCGAATGCATTCGAGCAGCAGGTCGCCGAAATCGGCGGCGTTGAGGGATTTCAGTCGGGCCTGATAGTCGTAATAGAGCTTGCCGCCCATACCATTGGCATAAGAGCCGCTATCGGCCGAGGATACGTCCTTGGGCAGCAGACCCTTGTTCTTCCAGCCATCCATCATCGAGGCGAAGAGCTTGGCAGGCCAACGCTTCTCGTCGATGCCCTCAACAGCCAGCAATTGCTTGATCAGCCGGATCTGGTCATCGGTATCAAGGATGGTGAAGGAACTGGTCAGGCCCACCAGACCGGCATGGCCTCGCAGGATACGAGCACCGATGGAGTGGAACGTGCCCATCCAGGGCATGGCGTCGAGACGCGGGACCAGCTTTTCGATGCGCTCCTTCATCTCCCGGGCGGCCTTGTTGGTAAAGGTCACCGACAGGATCTGGGAGGGCCAGGCGCGGTTGGTATTGATGATGTGGGCAATGCGGGTGGTCAGTACGCGGGTCTTGCCCGTACCGGCACCGGCCAGCACCAGAAGCGGGCCGTCAATGCTCTCGACGGCGTCACGCTGTTCCTCGTTGAGGCCCTGCAGGTAGTCGACCGGCTGCTGGCTCTTGAACTGGCTGGTAATAGCACCGGCAGCGGGGCGGGCGAGGGGGTGGTCTGCACCAGACATTAATAGCCTTTCCAACACTGCGCGCCGTTGTGGGCGCAGCAGCGCGGCGTTGACGAATCTTGATTTGTTCTCCTGCGAATATAGGGATGGGGGACCACAATGTATAGAACGCGGCGGCGTCACTGATCCGTCATGCGAGCGTCATGGGACTGTAGCGTGTCCTGCTTAAGGCACCCGTTGAACTCAACGGGGGATTATCGATGTCTAGATCCAAAATACTGGTCGGTCTGACGGCCATGCTGCTTGCCACGACGGCCAATGCCGGTGCTGCCGAAACCTTTAACCGCATTGCCAGCTTTGCCGTGGCGCAGAACGCGCCGGATGCTGCGGTAACCTCCTCGGAAATCATCGCGGCCACCGATGACGGCATGATGCTGATCTATTCGGACAGCCCCGCTGGCGGCATTGGCTTTGTCGATATCACCGACGCCAAGGCGCCCAAGCCTGCTGGCTTCATGGCGCTGGATGGCGAGCCCACTTCAGTGACCATTGTCGGCGACAAGGCCTATGTCGGCGTCAATACGTCGGAAAGCTACACCATGCCTTCGGGCAAGCTCGTGGTGGTTGATATCGCCAGCCAGTCGGTCGAGGCCGAATATGATCTGGGCGGACAACCGGATTCCGTGGCGCACAACGCCGCCGGCACGCTGATCGCCGTGGCCATTGAGAATGAGCGTGACGAGGATCTCGGCGATGGCGGTCTGCCGCAGATGCCCGCCGGTTTTGTCGTGATGTTCGATATCGCCGCCAAAACCGTGACCAAGGTAGAGGTTACGGGGTTGGCCGAGATTGGCGGGGAAGACCCCGAGCCAGAATTTGTCGACTTCAACGACAATGACGAAATCGTTCTGACGATGCAGGAAAACAACGCCATCGTCATCATCGACGGCCAGACGGGCGCGGTCACAGCGCATTTCTCCGCTGGCACGGTGAGCCTGGATCGCATCGATACCAAGGCTGACGGCGCATACGCTTTCACTGGCTCGGCGACTGACCTGCCGCGCGAGCCCGACGCGGTGCAGTGGCTTGATAACGACCGGTTCGTGATTGCCAATGAAGGCGACTGGAATGGCGGCAGCCGCGGCTTCTCCATCCTCAATCGTGCCGGCGAGGTACTGTTCGATAGCGGCGCTGACCTTGAACACTATGCGGCGCGCGTCGGCCACTACCCTGACAAGCGCGCCGGTAAGAAGGGCGTTGAGCCAGAAGGACTGGAGGTCGGCCGCTTTGGCGAGAACACCTATATCTTCGTTACCGAAGAACGCTCTTCGCTGATCGCTGTTTATAGGGATACGGGCGCCGCGCCTGAATTCGTGCAGGTGCTGCCATCGGGGATTTCACCCGAGGGGCTGGTGGCCATTCCGCAGCGCAATCTGCTGGCGACCGCCAATGAGGTTGATCTGCGCGAAGAGGGCGGCGTAGGCTCTCATGTGATGGTGTATGAACTGGCCGAAGGCGTAGCCCAGTATCCGCAGTTGATCGCCGATCTGGACGCCGAGGGACTGCCCATTGGCTGGTCGGCTATTTCTGGCGCCGTCGCCGACGCCGAAAAACCGGGCATGCTCTATGCCGTCAGCGACAGCTTTGTCAGTGCTGCGCCGGCGATCTACGCCATCGATGCGACCGCCATGCCGGCCCGCATTACCGGCAAGACCCTTGTGACGCGTGGTGGCGAGACCGCCCAGAAGCTGGATCTTGAAGGTATTGCCTTGGACGGCGAGGGCGGATTTTGGCTGGCTTCGGAAGGGCGCACGGACCGTTTGATCCCACACGCGCTTTATCATGTCGACGCCGATGGCGAGATCAAAGAGGAGGTCGCCTTTCCCGCTGAACTGCTGGCCCAGGAGATCCGCTTTGGCGCCGAAGGCATCACCAGCACTGGTCGCGGCGATGACATGACCCTGTGGATCGCCATGCAGCGCGAATGGCAGGATGATGCCCCAGGCATGGTCAAGCTGGTCAGTTACAAGCCGGCTTCGGGCGAATGGGGTGCCGTTCACTATCCGCTGGAGACCCCGGCTGATGGCAGCTGGAACGGGCTGTCGGAAATCGTGGCGCACGGCGAGTTCGTCTATATCGTCGAGCGCGACAACCAGATCGGCGCCAAGGCCCAGCACAAGGCATTGTATCGCGTATCACTGGCCGAAATGGTCGCGGCGCCACTGGGCGGCGAATTGCCGGTGGTCAGCAAGGAGTTGGTGCGTGACTTCGTGCCGGATCTGAAGGCAGGCAACGGCTACGTGCTGGACAAGGTCGAGAGCTTTGCCATCGACGCGGCCGGCAATGGCTTTGTGATCACCGATAATGACGGCGTGGACGACAGCTCCGGCGAGACTATGTTCTGGTCCATCGGCGCGCTCTAGCACGCATCGCGGATATGTTGCGGTCGGCCAGTCCTGCGGGGCTGGCCGATCGTCGTTTCGGCGCATGCAGGCCATAATTGTTGGCCTGGCATTCAAGAGTGGGGATTCTGGCGTGTATTCAACGCAGTGTCGGGGTTGCGCGGGCGCTTGTCTTGCCTACACTCTGGCGCATTAATTCGGATGACCCACGCGCTGTGCTGAACCGCATCTACATCGTTGTTGGCATGCTGGCGATCATCGTGCTCGGTGGCGCGTTCATCGCGCCATATCTGATCCAGTGGGGAGATTATCGCACCCGCATGGAAGAGCTGGCGACCGGGGTGCTGGGTACGCCCGTGACCATCCGCGGTGATATCGCCTTTGCCCTGCTGCCGCAGCCCCGGCTGAGCTTTACCGATGTGCTGGTGGGTTCGCCCGAGGAGCCTGCAGCCACAGTCGACAGCGTCGAAGCCGAATTCTCGCTGATGGATTTTCTGCGCGACAATTACGATCTGACGCGATTGGTGCTGCGCGGCCCGGTCATTGATTTCAGCATTGATGAAAACGGGCTGTTCGGCAGCGGCGTCAACGTCAATACGGCCGGTGGCGGTGTTGCCCTTGGCCAAGCCAGCATTGTCGATGGCACGATCCGGCTGATGGACCGCCGGGCCGATCAGAACTTTGTCGCCGATGACGTTGACGGGGATCTGCGCCTGTCGAGCTTTTCGGGGCCGTTCCAGTTCCAGGGTAGTGGGGTGTTTCGCAGCGAACGCTACACCTTCCGGCTCAATTCATCGCAGCTCGACGCAGCGGGACACTCGCGGCTTTCGGCCTTCGTGCAGCCCGATAGCGGGCGCTTTTCCTTTGCCAGCGAAGGGTTGCTGACGCCGGGCATCGCACCGCGGTTTGACGGGGCGATGACCTATCGCGAAACCCCGGTGCTGGCCGACCGCGCCGACGATATTCGCGGCGATCTGGTGCTCGAAAGCAAGATGACGGCGTCCACGGACCGGGTCGTGCTGACCGGCTATACGCTGCAGCCCGATGAAAACCGTGCCGGAACGCGCCTGACTGGTGCGGCCAGTATTCAACTGGGCGCGCGGCAGAGTTTTGATGCGGTGGTCTCAGGCGGGGTGTTTTCGTTGCCGCCGCGCGATGCCAAGGAAGACCCCGATACCAAGCCCTATGAAGCTGTGCGGCTGCTTGCCGAACTGCCAGCGCCGCTCATTCCGCCGATGCCCGGACGCATTGGCCTTGACCTGGCGGAGGTCGGATTGCGCGGCTTCGCGCTGCGCAATGTGCGTCTGGATGCGAGCACGGATGGCGAATTGTGGACGGTCGAGCAGTTTGTGGCGCAACTTCCCGGCGATACGGCCGTGCGGGCCAGTGGCGCGTTGCGGCGTGAAACCAGCTATCCCGCGTTTCGCGGGCAGTTCAGCATAAGCAGTGCGCGGCTTGATGGGCTGGCCCATCTCTGGCGCAAGCCGCGCGAAGATAATGCGCTGTTCAATCAGGCGGGCGTGCTGACAGGCAATGTGATGCTGACGGGCGATGCCTTGCGGGTCAGCGAAGGCCAGTTGACGCTCAATGCAGTGTCGCACGCGGTCGAGCTGCGGGTTGGCTTTGGCGAAGAAAAGCGGCTCGATGTGGTGGGGCATTTTGCCGGATTGGGCGTTCAGGGCAGCACGGTTCTGGGGGCTTTGTTGCCGGACGGAATGGCCGAGCCGGGCTTCGGCATCAGCTTTCCCGAGGGCAGTTTTTCACTGACGGCGCAGAAGGCGCGGGTGCTTGGTTATGACGGCAGGGCAATGGTCGCCGAGGGCCAGTGGGACGCGCGCTCGATCAGTTTTGCGCGGCTATCGGCGGACGATTGGGGCGGGCTGGGGCTGGATGTGACCGCCACTGCGGCGGGTAGTCTTGCCCAGCCGACGGTTTCCGGCTCGGGGCGGCTGAGCATTGCGCGTGCCGATGCGCCGGGTCTGGCTGGACTTTATGATCTTTTCTCGGTGCCTGCGGACTGGCGCGCCGCTCTGGCGGCGTCCGCGCCCTTGGAGGTGCTGATTGATCTTGAGGAAGGGGATCGCGACGGCGCCCAGATTCTGACGCTGGGGGGAACGTTGGGGGCTGCCGATCTTGACCTGCGCGCGGAACTGGAGGGTGGCCTTGTCGGGCTGCGCACTGCACCACTGCGGCTGACGGCGACGTTGGAAACCGACGATTCTGTCGCTCTGAGCGCTCAATTGGGGCTGGGTGATGCGCCTCTATTTGAAAATGACGACATGCTGGTCAGCCTTGGGCTGGAAGGGTCGCCGAGCAATAGTCTCGACAGCCGCATCAATCTCAGTTCAGGCGATGAAGCCCTCGGTTTTGCGGGCTATCTTGTGGCGACCGATAGTGGCGAAGTGCAGGGCACCGGCACGCTTGACGTCACGCTGGCTGATGCGGGCGGTCTGGCGCGCATCATTGGCGCGCCGGGCCTGAGCTTGCCGCATGCACAGGCCAGCGCAGCGTTCCATTTTGAGGGTGGTCGATTGGTGCGGCTGGCCGAGATCGAAGGCCGCTCGGGCGATGTGGCTTTTTCCGGCGTGCTGTCGTTCGACCGGGCGCGAGACGCTGCCAATGTCACAGGCGCGGTGGCGATCGATACTGTTTCGGTTGAAGGGCTGGCAGCGACACTTTTTGGTCGGACCGGCATGATCGGTGCCAATGGTGGCTGGCCACAGGGTCCGATCGGTATTGGCGATCAGGCCCGGGCGACGCGCGGCACCATTGCGGTGACGGCCAATGGCCTGGCGGCAGGTGGTGTCGAGCGGTTGGGTGCCACGGGTTTTGATCTGGTGTGGGACGAAACCCGGGTGCGGCTGGCCCGGTTCGAAGCGGCAATTGGGGCGGGCACCGCCAAGCTGGATATTTCGGTATGCTGCGCCGGACCGCTGGCCGAAAAGACCGTGAGTGGGCGCCTTAGCCTGACCGACGCCGCGATCGAAGCGCTGGCGCCGCCCGCCGTGGCGCGGGCGCTGGCGGGGCGTGTTGCTGGTGGTGTGCAGTTCAACGGCACCGGCGCGAGCATTGCCGAGGTGATCGGCACCCTGGCGGGTGAAGGCAATTTCACGCTGGCCGATTTTGCTGTGACGCAATTGTCGCCCGCCGTCTTCGAGACCCTGGCCGGGCTCGATGACGTGCTCAACATGGATGGCGATGCGCTGCGTGCCATTATGGGCCTCGCGCTGGGGCAGGGGCGCTTTGTGGCTCCCAAGGCAGCAGGGGCTTTCAGCATTGCCGGCGGCGTGATGCGGCTGAACAATTTCATCGTTGATGGCGATGGCGCGCGTCTGGCGGGCGACCTCAATCTGGACACCGGCACGTTGGGGCTGGGCGGCGACTTTTCCCTGACCCCGGTAGGCTTTGACGCCGCTGACAGCCTGATTGTGCCCGATACGGCGCGGATTTTCACCCGCCTGGGCGGCACGCTGCTGGCACCAGAGACCCTGCTGGATCTCGATGAGATGGTGGCGGCCATTCAGGTGCGCGCCAATGAGCTGGAAGTGGACCGGCTCGAGGCCCTGCGTGCAGCGGATGCTGCGCGCCAGCGCGAAGCAGCCGAAGCGCGCAATGCGTTGATCGAAGCCCAGCGCCAGCGGGCTGCTGAGGAAGCGGCGCGTGTGGCAGCCGAAGAAGCAGCACGTCAGGCCGAGGAGGAAGCGGCGCAGCAGGCGATAGAGGCCGAAGCGTTGCGGCAGCAGCAGCAGGTGCAGCCGGTGCAACCGGCGCCGAGCGAGACCCAGATATTTGAGGGGCCGCTCAGCCTGGAGCTGCCGCCGGCCGTCAATCAGCGTAATAACTTCAGGGTCAATGAGCCGCTGTTCTAAGACTCAGGACGTGGCATTGCCGACTTTTGCCTGATACCAGCGCAGCACGGCCAGCCGCGCCGCCGAGGACAGATTGTCCGACTGCCGGTCGGCGTCGATGCTGCAAATCAGCGCGGTCATGGTCTGCCCGGATTCCGCCGCCATCTGCTCCAGCGCGGCCCAGAACTGGGGTTCCAGCGCTATCGAGGTGCGGTGGCCGGAGATGGACAGACTACGCTTGTCCATCGCTGGTAATCAGGGCTTTTTGCGGAATGCGTCGAGGCTGACGACTTTTTCGCCGGACTTCTCGCCATCGGCGTCTGTGGTCTCTTCGCCGTCGCCGGCTGCGGTCTCGACGGCCTTGTCATCGTCACCTTCGACTTCATCAGCGCCCGGTGCGGTCTGCGGATCGAACTGCAGGCCGAACTGCACGGATGGGTCAAAGAAGCCTTTGACCGCCGAGAACGGGATTACCAGGGTCTCTGGGATGCCATCAAAGGACAGGCCGACCTCAAAACCGGTCTCGGTGACCTTGAGGTCCCAATACTGGTTCTGGATAACGATGGTCATCTCCTTTTCGTACTGACCGAGCAGCTTTTCGCTCAGGCGCACACCCGGTGCGCGGGTCATGAAGGAGATGAAAAAATGATGCTCGCCTGGCAAGCCGGTCTTGGCGACTTCAGCCAGTACCTTGCGCACGACGCCGCGCAGGGCTTCCTGAGCGAGAATATCGTAGCGCATGTGGTCTTCGGCCATGGTCACCCTTCCGGTGCTGAGAGATAGAATCCCGAACGGCCCATATCAGCCCTACGTTCCATGAGATTTCAAGGATTAAAGGTACTGGGTGCCCAGCAATCGAAAAATGAAAGTGCAGGCTTCTGTTGCCAGGTGCCTGCGAACCCCGCCTGTCACCCGGCTAGGGGTGGAGGACTTAATTTCCCAATGCTAGCACTGCTTACGCAGCGAGAGCGACTGGAGCCTTATTGTTGTCATTTGCAACTATAAGTTTTAGACCGATAACGGCGGTACCCAACCGAGCAAAAGCACACCCTTTACACCCTCGTCGATCCTGTTTCGCCCCCATTGGCTGCCCGCCTGAACGGGTAGATGGTGGAGGCGCCGGGTACTGCCCCCGGGTCCGAATGGTTTATTACGATGACAATTTATCGCCATAGCTCTTGCGAGCAGTTCCTATATAGGCCTGCTGCCGACCGGATGCAAATGGCGCTGGGTCACTTTTCTGTCGGATAGGCGTGTTCCAGACGCAAGCCGCGCGTTGTATTGGGCGCAAAGCCCGGCCAGTCCTGTTCGCCGAATGGCTCGGCGCTCTGGGTGACATCAAGATAGCGACGCTGGGACGGGTCGTCCCTGAGGTGAGTGTCGAGAAACGCCGTGGCGAAATGCTGGGCGATATTGTTCATGCGCTGCGTCGACCAAACGGCATCGGCGTAGTGGCCGAAGGGGCTATCGGGGACGGCGCCAGTCTGGCTCTCGATCGGTGCGGGCATTGGCGCGGCCGCATTGTGTCCGGCATTGTCAAAGGTGAGCAGATAACGCTCGGCGTTGACGGCAGACTGATAAAGAGTGCGCACGCCCGGATCATAACCCGACACCTGATCCAGACTGCCGGCCATGAACAGGGTCGGGATGGTGATGCCGCTCAGCCCCCGTGCGTCCCAGAAGCCGGCATTGAAGCCCCATGGGCCAATGGCAATTATGGCCTTGAGGCGCGGATCGCGTTGCGCATCATAGGCAGGTGTGCCCGCCTGCAGCGCCGCCAGATTGCCGCCAGCCGGGGCGAAGCCCAATTGGGTGCTGGTATCGCTGACACCTGCGCCGGCGCTGATCAGGGCGCCGTAGCCCCCCATGGAATAGCCAATGATCGCCGTGCGGTCGGGATCGACGATGGCGTTTAGAAAGCTGGCAGGATCGGCCGCCTCGTCGGCGATGGCATCGAGCACAAACAGCTGATCCGGTGAGCGGTGCATCAGCGTACTGGCAAAACCCAACTGGTTGTCATAGGTGCTCTCGAAGTGATCGATGGCCGCGACAACATAGCCTTTTGAGGCCAGATGCTCGCCGAAATGGCTGAGCAGGAAACGGTTACCGGGATAGCCGTGCGAGACAATGACCAATGGTGCGGCAGGCCGGCCCTGCAGCGGGGCCGCATCGCGCACCGCCTGTCCTTCCAGCGCTATGCGGGTAACACCGTCCACCAGTGGCACATCGGTATAGGTGGTGCCCGGTTGCTCGCCCTGCAGGTCTGCGGGGTACCAGATTTCAAGCACGAGGGGACGGTCGTAGAGCGGCGCGTCGCTGCCAGCGCCATTGAGCACATCCAGGCGATCCAGGCTGGTCACGGTCAAGGTACGCACGCCGACACTGTGGGGGCCGCGGACGGCCAGTTCGGGGGCATCGGGAAGTACCGTATCGATGCGGTTGGCCTGTGCCATGACAACTCCACCCAGGGCACACCAAACCAGTGCCACGATCAAAACTCTCATCCTGTCCTCCCTAGACCGGCCATGCCGTTCGCGCCAGCCCAGCGGACTTATCGTACTGGCATGACTGATTGTTGACGCGGTTGCAGCGCAGTCTGATGCGCGGGCCAAACTCGGTATAGAGTGCTCCGGCGCAATTCTTGGTGAGGCGGACATGGCGAATATGGGTACGGACCGGCTGGCCCGGGCAGCGGAGCGGTTTCTGGGCAAGGGTGAGACGGCGCTGGATGAGCGGGAGCGGCGCGTCCTGCAAACGGCTATCGGCCGCCGTGCGCTGTCGGAGGATACCAGCGAGGTATTCGACGAAGGCTCCAGTTTTGGCGAAAGACTGGCCGACGGGGTTGCCGCCTTTGGCGGATCCTGGACATTTCTGATCGGCTTCGGACTGGCCATTCTTGGCTGGGTACTGGGCAATCTGCTGCTGCGGGGCGTAGCCCCGGACCCATACCCGTTTATCTTTCTCAACCTGCTGCTGTCCATGCTGGCCGCGGTGCAGGCGCCGGTGATCATGATGAGCCAGAACCGACAGGCCTCCAAGGACCGGTTGGTGACCAGCCATGATTATGAGTGCAACCTCAAAGCGGAAATCGAGATCATGGGACTGCATGAAAAGGTCGACCGCATGCGCGACGACGATCTCAAGCAATTGCTGATCAAGCAGCAGGAACAGATCGATCTGTTGATGCGACTGGTTCAGGCGCGCGCGGGGGACGCGCAGGTGCCCGAATCGCCGTAATAGAAGAGCCATGCAGCCCTATCTCAAGCTACTCGCCCACATTCTCGAAAACGGGGCCGACAAGTCTGATCGGACCGGTACCGGTACGCGCAGCGTGTTCGGCTATCAGATGCGGTTTGATCTGGGGCAGGGGTTTCCGCTGCTCACCACCAAGAAACTGCACCTGAAGTCGATCATCTATGAGCTGCTGTGGTTCATTCGTGGCGAGACCAATGTGCGCTGGCTGCAGGAGCGTGGCGTCAAGATCTGGGACGAATGGGCTGACGAAAATGGCGATCTCGGGCCAGTCTATGGCTCGCAATGGCGCAGCTGGCCAGCACCGGACGGCCGTAAGATCGACCAGCTCGCCCAGGTCGTTGAATCGATCCGGAGCAATCCGAATTCGCGTCGGCATATCGTATCCGCCTGGAACCCGGCAGAGGTCGACAACATGGCGCTGCCGCCATGCCATTGCCTGTTCCAGTTTTATGTCGCCAACGGCAAATTGAGCTGCCAGCTCTATCAGCGTTCGGCCGATACGTTTCTGGGGGTCCCGTTCAATATCGCCTCCTATGCGCTGCTGACCCATATGGTTGCGCAGGTGGCCGGGCTAGAGGTGGGCGATTTTGTGCATACCCTTGGCGATGCGCATCTGTATTCCAACCATTTCGAACAGGCGCAATTGCAGCTGACGCGCGAACCACGGCCGCTGCCGACGCTGGTGATCAATCCCAATGTGACGCGGCTGGAAGACTTCGCGTTCGAGGATTTCGCCTTTGAAGGCTATGATCCGCACCCGAGCATCAAGGCGCCGATCTCCGTCTAGACGCCTCGTGACCAAGGTCATGGCCTAGAGTCCGGTTCTTGGTGCAAGTGTCTGATACATATCGATGTTTGGGAGGACGGTTATGCGATCATTGCGCGTTGTGGGGCTGCTGCTGGCGACGGTGCTTCCGGCATTGGGCAATGATACGTCGGCGGTGCTGACGACCGGCGGTCTGGAATTCGTGACCAACCCTGACATCGTGATGGCCAGTGAAGAGCTGTTCATTTCGGCTGACGAAATTCGGGTGGTCTATCAGTTCCGCAATGATGGGGCCAAAGACCAGAGCGTGCTGGTCGCGTTCCCGATGCCCGATATTGTGCCGTCGGTCTATTCGCCCGTTGCGTTCCCAACCGGGCCCGATGACAATCTGTTTGAATTCTCCACCACGCTGGACGGGCAGCCAGTCGAGGCCACACTGCACGAATATGCCTATGCGCATGGTGTGGACCGTACCAAGCTATTGCGTCAGCTCGGCTTGCCACTGGTGCCGATCAGTGAAGCGGCCAGCGCGACGACCGATGCACTGGGTGAAGAAACACGGGCCACGCTGCTGCATTTCGGACTGTTGATGCCCGATGAATATGACGTCGGTGAGGGCATGAAAATGCACTACTGGCCAGCCTGGACCTACAAAGCAACCTATACGTGGGAGGCCGTGTTTCCGGCAGGAGAGACCGTGGAAGTCGTCCACACCTATACGCCCAGCGTTGGCGGCACTGTGGGCGTGAGCTTTCTGGGTGAAGCCTATGATGATTATGACCCGGCGCGGGAGTATGCCGAGCGCTATTGCACGGATGAGAGTTTTCTCAGCGGGGTGCGCAAGACGCTGCGCGATCCCAATGATCCCTGGTCGGCGCCATTCACCGAAAGCTGGATTTCCTATATTCTGACCACCGGCAGCAATTGGGCCGGCAACGGCATTGAGCGGTTCCGGCTGGTCATCGATAAGGGTGATCCGAACAACCTTGTTTCCTTTTGCGGAGAGGGTGTCACCAAGATCGGGCCGACCACCTTCGAGATGGTCAAGGAGAATTTCTGGCCAGAGCAGGAACTTAACGTGCTCATTCTCAATCGCATGCCGGACAGCCAATGACCCTGACGATACGAACGGCCAAAGCCGATGACGCCGCTCAGATCGTGTCGTTCATCGATGCACTGGCGGCCTATGAAAAACTCAGCCACGAGGCCAAGGCGAGCGAGGTCGATATCGTCCGCGACCTGTTTGGTGCGGATCCCAAGGTGTTCTGCGAGATCGCCGAATGGGGTGGCAAGCCGGTAGGCTTTGCGCTGTGGTTCTATACCTATTCGACATTCCAGGGGCGACACGGCATCTGGCTGGAGGACCTCTATGTCGATCCCGAAATGCGCGGTAACGGCGTCGGCAAGGCATTGCTGCAGCATCTGGCACAGCGTTGCGTCGCTGAGAGTCTCGGACGGTTTGAGTGGTGGGTACTGAACTGGAACACGCCTTCAATCGAGTTCTACAAAGCGCAGGGTGGTGTGATGCAGGATGAGTGGACCAAGGTGCGGGTCGAAGGTGCCGAACTAGCAAAGCTGGGTGCAAGATGAGCGTGCGTATCGCGATGATTGCAGCGGTTGCGGAGAATGGTGTGATCGGCAGCGACCAGACCATTCCCTGGCGCATTCCCTCCGATTTTGCCTGGTTCAAGCGCACCACGCTGGGCAAGCCGATGATCATGGGCCGCAAGCAATATGAAACGGTGGGCAAGCCGCTGCCGGGGCGGACCAATATCGTGGTCACGCGGCAGCAGGGGTACCAGCCTGATGGCGTGGAAGTGGTCGCAAACCTGGATGAAGCGCTCGATCTGGCGCGGCAAATCGTCAAGCGCGACGATGTTGACGAGATTATGATCATTGGGGGCGGCGAGATATATCGGCAGATGATGGAGCGGGCTGACCGGCTCTATATTTCCCATATTGCGCTCGAACCAGCCGGAAACGTGGTGTTTCCGGAGATAGATCCGGCAGTGTGGGTTGTGGTGGACGAGCCCGAAGTAATGCCCAATCCCAAGGATGAAGCCAGCTACCGCGTCAAAGTGTACGAGCGGCGTTTACCCGCTGCGCATTGATCGCGCCGAGGCCTTACCTATATAAGGCTGCAATGAAACGACACAATATCCGAAAGGGACGCGATGCCGTGGGAGAATAACGGAGGCGGGGGTGGCCGCAATACTGGCGGCCCCTGGGGGCAGGCACCTGGTGGTGGCGGTGGCGGTGGTCCACGTCGGCCAGGCGGCGGTAATACGCCCAATCTCGAGGACATTCTCAATCGTGGCCGCGACCAGTTCAAGGGCGGTGTGCCGGGTGGTCGCTGGGCGTTGGTCGGTGGCGTGCTGGCGCTGGTGGCCTTTTGGGGCCTGAATTCGATCTATACGGTCGAAGAAGCCGAGGTCGGCGTGGAATTCCGGTTCGGTGCACCCAAGCAGGAGCTGTCGACCGCTGGGTTGCATTTCCACCTTTGGCCAGTCGAGACGGTTGAGAAGGTCAATACCTCTCAGAACCAGACATCGATCGGATCAGCCACTGGTGCGGGTGCCCGCGCCAATGCCGATGACGGGCTGATGCTTTCTGGTGACCAGAACATCGTGGACGTCCGCTTTGCCGTGCTGTGGTCTGTCGGTAATCCAATCGACTATCTGATCAATGTCCGTGATCCCGAAGAGATGGTGCGCAATGCCGCCGAAAGCGCGATGCGCGAGGTCGTTGGTCGCCGTCCGGCTCAGGACATTTTCCGTGACGACCGCGCCGGTGTTGCGATCGAGGTGCAAGACATCACTCAGGCTATTCTGGACTCATACAGCATGGGTGTCAGCGTCAGTCAGATTTCGATCGAAAACGCCGCGCCGCCTGCTGAAGTGGCCGACGCCTTCAATGAAGTGCAGCGTGCCGAGCAGGATGAAGACCGTCTGCAGGAAGAAGCCCGTTCCTACGCCAACACCCTGCTGGGTGATGCACGTGGTCGTGCTGCCGCTCTTCGCGAAGATGCTGCCGCTTACACCAACCGCGTGGTGCAGGAAGCAACCGGTGAAGCCCAGCGCTTCAATGCCGTCTATGCTGAATACGTCAACGCGCCGGACGTGACGCGCAAGCGTCTGTTCCTTGAGACCATGGAACAGGTTCTGGGCGGTTCGGAAAAGGTGCTGATCGAGAACGGGGCCAATGGTTCGGGCGTCGTGCCCTACCTGCCGCTTCCCGAACTGCGCTCGGGCGCTACCAACACCAGCGCGACGGGGAACTAAGCCATGAGCAATCGTCTAATCATTATTGGCGCGGTTCTTGTTGCTGCGCTCTACGTCCTGTTCTCGTCGGTCTATGTGGTCAACGAGCGTGAGCAGGCCATCGTCATGCGCTTTGGCCAGATCACCGATGTGCGCAGTGAGCCGGGTCTGTACTTCAAGATTCCGACTGACATCGTGGATAGTGTTCAGGTCATCGAAGATCGCCTGCTCCGCCAGGATATCGCCGACATGACCGTGCAGGTTTCCGGTGGTGCGTTCTACGAAGTGGACGCGTTCCTGACCTATCGGATCACTGATCCGGTTCTGTTCCGTCAGCGCGCCCTTGGCCAGCTTTCGGTGGCTCAGGATCGTATCGCAACGCGGTTCGACGCTGCCCTTCGCCAGGTCTACGGTCTGCGCGAATTCAACGCGGCGCTATCTGAACAGCGGTCGCAGATGATGGCTGAGGCCCGTGACCTGATCCGACCAGAAATGGCCGGGCTCGGTATCGAGATCGTTGATGTGCGTATTCTGCGTACCGATCTTGCCGAGGAAGTCAGCGAGCGTACCTATGAGCGCATGCGTGCTGAACGTCTTGCCGAAGCGGCTCTGCTGCGGGCGCGTGGTCAGGAGCAGGCACAGAGCCTGCGGGCTATTGCGGATCGTCAGGCCGTGGAAATCGTGGCAGCTGCCACGCGTGATGCGGAAATCATTCGTGGTACGGGTGACGCCGAGCGCAACCGCATCTTTGCGGCGGCGTATGGTCAGGACGCGGAATTCTTCGAGTTCTACCGTTCGATGGAATCCTATCGGACTGCCCTGACCGGCACTGGCACCACAATGGTGCTGTCGCCTGACAGTGCGTTCTTCCGCTACTTTGGTTCGGACGGCGAAATTCCGGCTGCATCAACCAATCCGGCACGGCCAATCCAGCCGCTGGCGGCGCCGATCACCGCGCCAAATCCGGATGAGCCAGCCCTTGATGGTCTGGGCATTGAAGAGACCGTGGCCCCATCGATCACGCTCGATGATGGCTCGGAACTCTCGCCAACCGTTGGCACCGAGGTGCCGGCAGCGATTGAAGAAGCCCCCGCTCAGTAAGCGCGGATTGCAACCAGACATAGAAAAACCCGGCGCAGGTGACTGTGCCGGGTTTTTGTTTGGGCTTCCCTAGCCTTTGCTAGCGGACGATGTCCTCGTCGGTATAGCCCTGCAAATAGAGCAGGGCGGTCAGATCGCCGTGATCAATGCGGATGCCTGCCTCAGCGGCAACCGCGGGCTTGGCATGCAGGGCCACGCCAAAGCCGGCGATCCTGATCATGTCCAGATCGTTGGCGCCATCACCGACAGCGATAGTGCGGTCGAGCGGCACATTGCGCTCCTGGGACAGGGCGATCAGACGTTCGCGCTTGGTGGATTTATCGACAATGGGTTTGGTGACGGTGCCGGTCAGCCGGTCGCCGTCAAATTCGAGCACGTTGGCCACGGCCTCATCAAAGCCGATACGCTTGGCGAAGAAGTCGGCAAAGAAAGTGAAGCCTCCGGACACTAGAGCGGTATAGGCACCATAGGCCTTCATGGTCTGGATCAGGGCACGGCCGCCAGGGGCCAGAGTGATCTGTTCGCGGCGCACTTCCTCGATCACCTTGCGCTCGAGCCCCTTGAGCAGAGCCACGCGGGTGTCCAGGGCGGCGGCGAAATCGAGTTCGCCGCGCATGGCGCGATCGGTGATTTCGGCGACCTGTTCCTTGAGCCCGAGTGCGGCGGCCAGCTCATCGATGCATTCCTCGTTGATCATGGTGGAGTCCATGTCAGCGATGAGCAACGGCTTGCGGCGCCCCTGGCTGGGCACCAGATTGGCGTCCACCTTGGCGTCACCAATGACCTGACGGGCCAGGGTCAGGGCGTCAGGCGACTTGGGGTCGATGATTTCGCAGGCAATGGCGTGGTCGAGCCAGTTGAGTTCACCGCCGATTTCCTGCACCACTGCGGCGGCCAGAGCCGGGTCTAGTTCTGAATCGGTTGGATTGGCGATGAGGCATAATACTGGCATGAAATTTACTCTGGGAGGAAATGCGTGACGGGCCGCAGACGCGCCGTTCTGATAGCGGGTCCGACTGCCAGCGGCAAGTCGGCGCTGGCGCTTGCCATGGCGCAGGCGCAGGGCGGGGTGATCGTCAATGCGGATTCCATGCAGGTTTATGACACGCTGCGCGTGGTGACGGCGCGGCCGAGCGTCGATGATGAGGCGCAGGCCGACCATCGGCTCTATGGCGTGGTACCTGCGGCAACGCGGTTCTCGACCGGCCAGTGGCTGACAGCGGTGGGTGCGGTGATCGCCGACAGTGGCGAGGCCCCGCTGATTTTTGTCGGTGGCACGGGGCTGTATTTCGATGCCTTGCTCAATGGTTTTGCGGACATTCCCGAGGTTGCGCCGGAGATTACCGCGCAGGTGCAGGACGAGGTGACTGCGCTGGACGGTACACAGCGGCTCGCCTTGTTGCGGCAGGAAGATCCCGAGGCGGCCGCACGGCTCAAGGTGGCTGATCCGCAGCGACTGATCCGTGCGCTGGCCGTCAAACGGGCCACTGGCCGGACATTGTCGAGTTTTCAGGACGACAAGCAGATGGGGGTGCTGGAGGGGTTCGATATCGAGCGCATGGTGCTTGATCCCGACCGCGATGTGCTGCGTCAGCGGATTGCCAGGCGCTTTGCTGCCATGTTCAACGGCGGTGCCGTAGAAGAGGTCAAGGCCTTGCGGGCGCTTGATCTGGACCCCGGTCTGCCGGTGATGAAGGCCATTGGCGTGCGCGAGATCGGCGATTGGCTCGACGGCGCCAGCGAACCCGATGACGCCATTACGCTGGCGACGATTGCAACGCACCAATATGCCAAGCGTCAGCGGACCTGGTTCCGTAACCGGTTCGGCGACTGGCCCCGCCGGGCGCTGGTCTAGCCCAGCCCGGCCATCAGACCGAGCCGCTTACGCATGGCGAAGCGGGCGACCAGCACCACGGCAACAATGCCCAGTCCTGCAGCCAGTCCCAGCCAGATGCCGACGCCACGCCAATCAAGCACAAGCCCGAGCACATAGGCGATGGGCAGGCCAATGAACCAGTAGCCGATAATGGCCATGATCATGGGCACCTTGGTATCGCTGAGCCCGCGCAGGGCATGGGCGGCAACAACCTGGGCGCCATCGACGATCTGGAAGAAGCCGGCAACCACTAGAAAGGTGGCGGCAAGCCCCAGCGCATTGGCGTTGGCGGGCGAGCGTGGATCAAGGAACCACGACACGATCAGCGGCCCTGCCGTCAAAAACAGGATGCAGGTCAGAGTCATGAAACCTGTCCCCAACGCAAAGGCGGTCCAGCCGGCCTTGCGTACGCCTTCGGCGTCCTTGCGGCCATAGGCGACGCCGACCCGCACTGTAGCCGCAGTGCCAAGCCCCAGTGGTACCATGAAGGCCATGGAAGCGCATTGCAGCGCAACGGCGTGCGCGGCAATCTCATCGGTTCCCAGCAGGCCCATCAGCAATGCGGCGGCGGTGAACAGGCCCACTTCGGACAATACGGTCAGACCAATCGGGGTGCCGATGCGGAAGATTTCGCGGAAGCGCGGCCAGTCTGGCTTCCAGAAACGGATCATGATGTTGAAGCGCTTGAAACGGCGATGGCGCAGCACATAGGTCAGCATCAGGCCAAACATCAGCAGATTGGTCAGAACCGTCGCCACTGCAGAGCCCCGCAATTCGAGGCGCGGGAAGCCGAAATTGCCAAAGATCAGGGCATAATTGACGAGGGCATTGAACAGCACGCCACCGATGGTGATCAACAGGATGATGCGTGTGGAATCAAAGGCCGAAAGCAGCGAGCGCAGTGCAATAATTGCCAGCGCCGGGAACAGCATCCACACGCCGATCTGGATGTATTGTTCGGCCATCAGGGTGGTGTCAGGGTTCTGGCCCAATGCTGCAAAGATGGGTTTGATCTGCCAGAGAATGGGCACGAGCAGGGCGGCGATCACGATGGACGCCCACATGCCCTGCCGCACGACACGGCGAACTGCCTTGATGTCGCGCGCGCCACGCGCCTGAGCGACCAGCGGCGCAACGGCGCCGACAATGCCCATCCCCCCCACAAGGAAGGGCATCAGGAAGGTGCTGGCTAGCGTGCCGGCGGCGAGGAATTCAGGGCCAAGCCAGCCGGTCATGATGACATCGGTTGTGGTCAAGGCGTTCTGGGCCAGTTGGGCAATGACCAGTGGCCAGGCAAGTGTGAAGGTTGCGCGCAGTTCCGCCGCCCAGGTCGAGGCCCGTGGCACGGCTGGGGGTGGTGCAATCGGCGTAACCGTAACTTGCTCAATCATAAAGAAATGTCCTACTCGCAATGCCTGCTCTAGCTCAAAGCCGGGGTGGGCGGAAGAGGCGGGCCCACCGCCAGACGGGAGCCGAACGATGGATGCGAAGAACGAGACTGGTGTGCGTGTGTTGCTGATTGCGGCAGGACTGATCGGGATAAGTGGCGTGATGGCGGCCGCTGCTGCCTCCCATGCCGGGGAGTCGCGCAATCTGGCGGCTATCGCCGCGATCTGCCTGTCGCATGGTCCGGCGCTTTTGGCTCTAGGTCTGCTGGGGCAGGGTCGTGTTCTGCAGAGTGCCGGCTGGTTGCTGGCGGGCGGTACACTGGTGTTTGCCGCGGATCTGGGCGTGCGCGAATGGATTGGGCATGGCGTGTTCCCCGGCGCAGCGCCCTTGGGCGGTATGGCAATGATCCTGGGCTGGATATGCATCAGCCTTGCCGGTGCACAGCGCATCCGGTTGGCATCTAAATAAAATCGGACTGGAACCATCCGCTGACCGGCGCATTATGGACTTCGAGATCTTCTGGAGGGTTCCATGCATAAAATTCTGATCCTAGCCGCTACCGTTCTTTCTCTCGCAGCTTGCACGACGACGCAGCAGGGTGCCGCTGTCGGCGCCGGTGCTGGTGCCGTTGTGGGTGCTGTTACGACAGGCAATGTTGTTGGTACGGCCGTTGGTGCCGGTATCGGTGGCGTGGTCGGCGCTGCAGCAGGCAATCTGCTCGGCAAGCGTCAGGGCTACGACAACCAGTGCGTGTACGAACGCGCCAATGGTACACGCTACTATGACGTCTGCCCCAAGGGCTAAATCTAACGGCAGCATCGCCCCATGCTGCTGAGCGCCACACTGGCGCTTTGCACCCGGTCTTGGAGTAAATCCGGGGCCGGGTGTTTTTTGATCAGAGTGAAACGCCTTGAATTTATTGCAGATAGCCGCCATATTTTGGGTCTACGACACTGTCTCGCGCTATCTGATCGACCGGTTTCGGCCGGGAACTTGGCTATCTCCTGATCTGTGAATCGTTAGGCCGGGCCTGACTTTGGGTCCGTTTTCAACCCTTAGCCGCCCCACAGCGGCGACCACTTGTAAGGACTAAGTTCCATGGCTGCCATCACCGGTACCGTAAAATTCTTCAACACAACCAAGGGCTTCGGCTTCATTTCGCCTGAAAATGGCGAAAAAGACGCATTTGTCCACATTTCGGCTGTCCAGCGTTCGGGCCTGCAGGGCCTGTATGAAGGTGACAAGGTCACCTATGAGCTTGAGACCGGCCGTGACGGCAAAGAGTCGGCAACTAACCTGACCCTGCTCAGCTAATTTCGGCTGCAGTGATTTATGGAAGGGCCCTTCACGGGGCCCTTTTTTGTGGGCGCCTGGTGGCAGAAAGCTTGGCCTGCGATAGCGATGTGTTATGTGACAGGAAAAGGCT
This sequence comes from Devosia litorisediminis, assembly GCF_018334155.1. Classification (NCBI taxonomy): domain Bacteria; kingdom Pseudomonadati; phylum Pseudomonadota; class Alphaproteobacteria; order Hyphomicrobiales; family Devosiaceae; genus Devosia; species Devosia litorisediminis. Next base: position 826,036 of record NZ_JAGXTP010000001.1, read on the forward strand.
GCTCAGCCAAAAGGACGTCGATGTTCAAGAATTTCCTGCGCAATTGGAGCCCCAAGGTTGAAACGCCGGCCGAGTACCGTCAGGCGGGCGCCTTGCCCTATGCCCTGATCGATGGACGGCTGAGCGTTTTGCTGATCACCTCGCGCCGTAATGGGCGCTGGATATTTCCAAAGGGGGCGATCGAACCCAATATGTCGCCCAGCGAAAGTGCGGCCATGGAAGCACTCGAAGAAGCTGGGGTTGTCGGCAAGATCGAGGATACCCCGATCGGTAGCTATCGCACCGGATCGGATATCGACGGATCGGCTCTGGTGGATGTCGAGATCTATCCCATGCTGGTCGAGACCCAGCTTGATACCTGGAAAGAACAGGATCAGCGGCTTCGGCACTGGGCCGTGATGTCCGAGGCTCAGCGCCTGCTGGTTGATCCGGCCCTGCGCCGCATCGCCAAGTCGCTCGCCAAACGGGTGGGCTGAGCCTAGCCGATCACCAGATTAAGGCCGAGAAATACCAGCGCGGCCAGCACGGCTGACGCCGGAACCGTAATCACCCAGGCTGCCGCGATGCTCAGCACATGCTGGCGTCGAACCAGACGCCGCCGGGCCTGCTGACGCTCCTTGGCCAGCGCATCTTCGGGCGTGGCATTGAGCATGGCTGGGTCGACGAAACGAGCCTGAGCGGGGACGGCATTGCCCTTCATTTCGCGCTGGGCGATGTATTCGCGCAGGAAGCCGACGCCGAAGATGGCGCCCACGGCGATATGGGTGGACGACACCGGTAGACCCAGGGCCGACGCAGCCAGCACGGTGCAGGCGGCTGACAGTGCCACGCAATAAGCGCGGATCTCGTTGAGCTTGGTGATCTGTTCGCCAACCTTGCGGATAAGGCGTGGTCCGAACAGGGCCAACCCCAGCGCAATGCCCACCGCGCCGATAAACAGCACCCATAGCGGCAGGGCCAGACCGGCGGACTCCATGTGCCCGGTCTGGATCGTGGTGACGATGGCAGCGAAGGGCCCCACTGCGTTGGCGACGTCATTGGCGCCGTGAGCAAAGGAGAGCAGTGCAGCCGCCACGATCAAAGGTACGCGGAACAGCTTGGCGATGTGCTTCTTGCGGTTCTCGATGGTCAGCGACTGGCGGCGCACCATCGGCATGGCGATGATCCAGCCCAAAGCCGCAAAGGACAGACCCAACAACATGACCAGTGGCAGGTCGGGCTTCCAGATGCGCTTGAGACCCTTGGTGGCCAGATACATGGCAAAGATACCCGTCATCAGGGCCACAAGAATAGGCACCCAGACGCGCGCCGCCGAAATCATGTCGATGCGATTGGTGATGGTGACGCGGATAATGGTCAGCAGGATGGCCGCGAAGATGCCGCCCAGCATGGGGGAGATCACCCAGCTGGCCGCGATGGTACCAATGATGGGCCAGGCGATGAAACCGAAGCCTGCCGATGCCACGCCGGCGCCGACCACACCGCCGACTACCGCATGAGTGGTGGAAACGGGCGCGCCGATAATAGTGGCCAGATTGACCCAGAGAGCGGAGGCGAGCAGGGCCGCCATCATCACCAGAACGAAGGTGTCGCCGTCGAGCTGTTCGCCGATCAGCAGGTCGCGGGCCACGGTGTTGACCACGTCGCCACCAGCAAGCAGGGCGCCGGCGGCTTCGAAAGTGCCGGCGATAATCAGGGCGCCCAGCATGGTCAGCGCCTTGGAGCCAACGGCGGGGCCCATATTGTTGGCGACGTCATTGGCACCGACATTGAGCGCCATGTAGCCGGCGATCACCGCGGCGATGACCACCAGATAGCTGGTGGGACCGTCGGCAACCACAAAGCTGGCCCAGACGGCAGCCGCCAGCAGAAATACCAGAGCGATGCCCGGACCGGCCAAAGAGCGGGCAAGGTCGTGGGTGGCGACTTCGAGGCCGGAGACCCGCTTGAGGTCCTTGTCCAGCGCGGGCTTTGCCATTGTCACATATCCGTCACATGAAGCGTTTGGTGGGCAATACCATTGTCAGCGCAAATGGCTACCCCTCTTGTTGCACGCTACCCCAGTTGATTGCGCCGGTGGTCGCGATATCTGCCGCGGTCACAGAAAATCGCACTGCTGGACGCTCTGAACCCTCGAGGTCTTGACAGCTTTGCGGCAATGCTCCTATCAATGCGACCATAATTTTATATGGAGAGGTCCCGTGCGGGCACTCATTCTCGTAGTACGCAGGCGCATCGGCAACGTGGGATAAGATCCCGCGCGATAGCTGGTGCGCCGAAAACAGGTCCCGAACGGGGCCTTTTTTATTGCCCGGTTTTCGCCAACTACGAGACTGGGTCAGGACAATGGACTGAAGGAAGGAACAAGAATTATGGCCGAAAGAATGACCGGCGCGGAAATGGTAATCCAGGCGCTGTGCGATCAGGGGGTCGAACATATCTTCGGTTATCCGGGCGGCGCTGCTTTGCCGATCTATGATGCCATGTTCCAGCAGGACACTATCCAGCACATCCTGGTGCGCCATGAGCAGGGTGCTACCCACATGGCTGAAGGCTATGCGCGTTCCACCGGCAAGCCCGGCGTCGTGCTGGTGACCTCGGGTCCCGGCGCAACCAATGCGGTGACCGGGCTGACCGATGCGCTGATGGATTCCATTCCCATGGTCTGCATCACGGCGCAGGTGCCCACCACGCTGATCGGCACCGACGCCTTTCAGGAGTGCGACACGGTCGGCATCACCCGCAGCTGCACCAAGTATAATTATCTGGTCAAACGCATCGAAGACCTGCCGCGCATCATGCACGAGGCTTTCCTGATCGCCTCGACCGGCCGGCCTGGCCCGGTGGTGATCGACATCCCCAAGGATGTGCAGTTTGCCATGGGCGACTACTACAAGCCCGATCTCGAGACACTGCGCCATCAGAGCTACCGCCCGCAGGTGGATGGCGACGCGGCCGCAATCGAAGCCGCTGTGGACCTGATGCTCAAGGCCGAACGCCCGATCTTTTATACTGGCGGTGGCGTGATCAATGCTGGTCCAGAGGCCTCCGCGCATCTGCGCGAGCTGGCCGAGTTGACCGGCTTCCCGGTGACCTCGACGTTGATGGGTCTGGGCGCCTTTCCTGCCTCCAATCCGCAATGGATGGGCATGCTGGGCATGCACGGCAGCTACGAGGCCAATCTGGCGATGCATGATTGCGACGTCATGATCAATATCGGCGCGCGGTTTGACGACCGCATCACCGGCCGCATTGACGCGTTCTCGCCCAATAGCGCCAAGATCCATGTCGATATCGACCCCTCATCAATCAACAAGGTGGTGCGCGTCGATGTGCCGATCATCGGCGATTGCGAACGCGTTCTGTCCGAGATGGTGCGGGTGTGGCGCAGCAAGACCAATCAGCCGCGTACCGAGGCGATTGCCCCATGGTGGAAGCAGATCGAAGCGTGGCGTGCGGTCAATTCGCTGGGCTACAAGAACTCCGACACGGTGATCAAGCCGCAATACGCCATTGAGCGCCTTTATGAGGCCAGCAAGAAGCAGGGCAAGGAGGTGTTCATCACCACCGAGGTGGGGCAGCACCAGATGTGGGCAGCGCAGCACTTCCACTTCGACAAGCCGAACCACTGGATGACCTCAGGTGGTCTGGGCACGATGGGCTATGGCCTGCCAGCCGCGGTCGGCGTGCAGGTGGCGCATCCTGATGCACTGGTAATCGACATTGCCGGCGAAGCCAGCGTGCAGATGACCATGCAGGAGATTTCGACGGCGGTGCAGTATCGCCTGCCGATCAAGATCTTCATCCTCAACAATGAGCGCATGGGCATGGTTCGCCAGTGGCAGGACCTGCTGCATGGTTCGCGCTATGCGCACTCCTATTCGGAATCGCTGCCCGATTTCGTCAAGCTTGCCGAGGCCTATGGCGGCAAGGGCATTCGCTGCGAGAACCCTGCCGAGCTCGACGCCGCGATTGCCGAAATGTTCGACTATGACGGCCCGGTGCTGTTTGACGTGATCGTGGAGAAGGACGAGAACTGCCTGCCCATGATCCCTTCGGGCAAGCCGCATAATGAGATCATCCTGCCCGATACGGCCAACATTGGGTCCATCATCGACGAGAAGGGACGGCAGCTCGTCTAGGGCGCTGCAGAGGAGAACAATCATGAACGCACATTTGCAGCCCACCGGCTCCGCCTATTTCCTGACCAGCGAAACCCAGGAAATCGAACGCCACACGCTCTCCGTGCTGGTCGACAATGAGCCGGGTATTCTCGCCCGGGTCGTCGGTCTGTTTTCGGCGCGTGGCTACAATATCGAAAGCCTGACCGTCAGTGAGACCGAACACGGCCGGCGACTTAGTCGCATCACCGTTGTTGTCATCGCCACGCCCAAGACGCTGATCCAGATCAAGCTGCAGCTTGAGCGGTTGGTGCCGGTCCACAAGGTGCACGATCTGACGGCTGAAGGCGCATCGCTGGAGCGTGAGCTGGCGCTGATCAAGGTTGCCGGTTCGGGCGATCACCGCGCCGAGACGTTGCGGCTGGCCGATGCCTTCCGCGCGCAGATCGTTGATGCCTCGGTGGAGAGCTTTGTGTTCGAAGTGACGGGCAAGCCGGCCAAGATCGACAGCTTCATCGCACTGATGCAGCCTCTGGGGCTGGTCGAAGTCGTCCGCACCGGCCTGGCTGCAATCTCGCGCGGGCCGCAGAGCATGTAAGACTGCGCCGGATTCAAACTCAGCGCGAGGCGGCGAAATCTGCCTGCGCTGTTGCTGTGCCGAGCGGTGGTGCGGTGCTTGTCGCGACGCCCTGACATCTTCGGTAGGGCAGGGTGGCGCCATATGAATGCCTGATGGGTCTCATCACAAATGCCGGTTGGGCGCGTCGGCGCCAATGGTGTAGTGATTCACCGACTTCAGTTCTGGTGCGCTCATGACCCTGCTTTCCGTCAATCTCAACGCTGTCGCGCAATTGCGCAATCGTCGCGATCTGCCCTGGCCCAGTGTGGTCGGGATTGCGCGCGTGGTGCTTGATGCGGGTGCCAGCGGCATCACCATTCATCCACGCCCTGATGAGCGCCATATCCGGCGCACCGATGTGTTCGAACTGGCCGACATGTTGCGCGCGGAATACCCCGAGGCCGAGTTCAACATCGAGGGCTATCCCAGCCCCGATTTCATCGCACTGATCCAGCAGGTCAACCCGCAGCAGGTCACGCTGGTGCCCGACAGTCCAGAGCAGGCGACCTCGGATCATGGCTGGGACTTTCATGGCAAGGGCAATTACCTGACCTCGATGGTGCAGCAGATCAAGGCGCCGGGGCGGCGGGTTTCGCTGTTTTGTGATCCCGAAGCGGGGATTGACGGGGTGACAGCGGCCAAGGCCACGGGTGCTGATCGGATCGAGCTCTACACCGGCCCGTATGGCGGCTGTTACGCTGACCCTGACAAGGCCGAGTACGAACTGGCCGCACTCTCGGAGACGGCGCGGGCCGCCCATGCAGCAGGAATGGGCGTCAATGCAGGCCACGATCTGACACTGGACAACCTCCCGGCATTTCAGGCCGCGGTGCATGGTGTGGACGAAGTTTCGATCGGGCATGGGCTGACGGCCGATGCCTTGCTGATGGGCTTTGGTCCTGCGGTCAAAGCCTATTGTGCCGTACTGGACGACTGAGTCGGCGGTTTTGCTGGCTGATGCGCACAGGATTGTAGGGTCTTTGGCGAACAGTGCGTCGCCAGAGTCTCGCTATTGCCACGCTGACCGGTCGTTCCAGCGGCTCACTGGGCAATAAACCCATGTTTTCTTATACTTACATGTGTGTGCCCTGGGCAGTTCGCTGTCCCTGAGCGACAGTGCCGTACCTCCTTGTGAGTCATCGTAATAGGCACATATATCGCCTCAGTTACGATTTGTTACCAAGGAGGACGCCATGTCCGATCTCAAGATTGCCGTTATCATTTCCTCCACCCGCGATAGCCGGTTTGGCGAAAAGCCAGCGCAGTGGATCCTCGACAAGGCCAACGCATTTGACGGCATCACTGCCGAACTGGTCGACCTGAAGTCCTTTGACCTGCCGTTCTTCAACGAAATGGCTTCCAATTTGTGGATGCCTTCGAGCGACCCGAAGGCCGTTGCCTGGCAGAACAAGATTGGTGAATTTGACGGCTATATCTTCGTCGTCGCTGAATATAACCGCTCGATCACCGGCGCTCTGAAGAATGCGCTCGATCAGGCTTATGTCGAGTGGAACAACAAGCCATTTGGCATGGTTGCCTATGGTTCGGTCGGTGGCACTCGTGCTGCTGAACACCTGCGCGGTATTGGCGTGGAGTTGCAGATGGTGTCGACCCGTTCGGCCGTTCATATCGGTGGTTCGGACTTCTTTGCGGTGCACCCATTGGGCCAGCAGAACAAGGAAATCTCCGAGATCGAGGGCTCGATCGGTGGCGCTGCCGCCGACATGCTCAAGCAGATCGTTTGGTGGGGCAATGCGACCAAGTCGGCTCGCGAAGCCGACGCCGCTGCCGCGCAGGCCGCCGAATAAAGCTTACCTGGACCTCCAAGTCTGGTTTACCTGCAAGGGCTGCTCCATACGGAGCGGCCCTTGTTGGTTTGAACCATTGTTGTGACAGGGTGTTGTGTGTGACTGTGGCCGGGTGTATAGCCGCCCCGCCTTTGATCAAGAGAGCACAGGGTTCATGACGCAGACGAATTCGGCCGACGACAATGTCGGCGTCGATGCGAGCGACCACAATAGCCACTCACATTCCGACAAAGACCTACCCTTGCTCGTGCTGGGCGCGATCGGTGTCGTGTATGGCGATATTGGTACAAGCCCGATCTATGCATTCCGCCAGGCGATGACAGTGCGGCCGGGTGCGGCCGAGACCAGCACGGAAATTCTGGGGCTGCTGTCTCTGATCGTGTGGGCTCTGACCCTGACGGTCGCGGTCAAGTACGTGTTCTTCGTGACGCGCGCTGACAATAACGGCGAAGGCGGCACGCTTTCGCTAATGGCGCTGGCGCGCAAGACCTTCACCAATCCGCCAATCTGGATCACGGTGCTGGGTGTACTGGGCGCAGCCATGTTTTTTGGCGACGCCATCATTACGCCCGCCATCTCTGTGCTCTCGGCTGTCGAGGGCGTGCAACTGGTGCAGCCGGGCATGGCGCGCTGGGTGGTGCCGATCACGCTGGTGATCATTCTGGGGGTGTTCTTCGTGCAAAGATTTGGCACGGCCAAGGTATCGATCATCTTTGGCCCCATCACGGCGGTCTGGTTCCTCGTGCTGGGCTTTTCGGGCCTGGTGCATATCATCGATTATCCGGCTGTGCTGTGGGCAATCAATCCGCTGCTGGGCCTGGAGTTTATCTACACCCACTATGCGATTGCCTTTGTGGTGTTCGGCGCCATTTTCCTGGCGGTGACCGGCGCTGAAGCGCTCTATGTTGATCTGGGCCATTTTGGTCGCAAGCCGATTGTCATGGCCTGGTTCGGTCTGGTCTTCCCATGCCTGTTGCTGAACTATTTCGGGCAGGGGGCATTCGTGCTCGAAGTGGGCGTCCACAATGTGGAGAGTCCATTCTTTGAAATGCAGCCGGACTGGGCATTGCTGCCCTTCGTTGGTCTGGCGACGATGGCTACCATCATTGCCAGCCAGGCGGTGATTTCAGGCACGTTCAGCCTGGCGCAGCAGGCTATTGCGCTGAACATGTTGCCCCGCATGCAGGTGCTGCACACATCCGAGACCCAGAGTGGTCAGGTCTATATGCCCCAGATCAACACCATGCTGCTGATTGGCGTGCTGATCCTGGTGGTCGCCTTTGGTAGCTCCGAAGCACTGTCGAACGCCTATGGCATCGCCGTGTCGGGGGTGATGATGGTCACCCTGGCGCTGCTAGTGGTGGTGATGTGGCGCAACTGGAAGTGGCACCCCGCGGCTGTCATCGCCTTTGGTCTGGTGTTTGCCGTCGTGGATGGTGCGTTCTTTACTGCCAATGCGGCCAAGCTGTTCCAGGGGGGCTGGGTTCCGGCCGCTGTGGCAGCCGTGGTTGCACTGGTGATGTGGAGCTGGATGGTGGGTCGCCATCGTCTGGCTGAAAAGACCCGTCGCGATGAGGTGCCGCTAGAGTTCCTGGTGGAAAACCTCGCCAAGAAACAGCCAACTCTGGTGCCCGGTACCGCTGTGTTCCTGACCAGCGATATCGAAGGGGCACCAACGGCGCTGCTGCATAGCCTCAAGCACTACAAGGTGCTGCATGAGCAGAACGTGATCCTGACCGTACGCACCTCCGCTTCGCCGCGCGTTGCCGATGACGAGAAGGTCACCATCGACGCCTATAACGAGCTGTTCAGCCGCGTGGTGGTGACGTTTGGCTATATGGAAACGCCGAATATTCCGACGGCACTGGCGCTTGGCCGCAAGCTGGGCTGGAAGTTCGACATCATGTCGACATCGTTCTTCCTGTCACGGCGTTCGCTCAAGCCCGGTCCGAAGCCCGGCAACCCGTTGCGCTTCTGGCAGGATCGACTGTTCACCCGACTGGCGCGCAATGCCAGTGACGCAACGGAGTATTTCCATATTCCGACGGGGCGAGTGGTGGAGATCGGTACCCAGGTGGTGCTGTAGCCCCTGCGGGCTACTTCTCCATATCGGGGCAGACATAGGGCACGTCTGCAGTGATGAAGCGCTGCTCCGTCACGTCGTTACCCAGCTTGAGGCTCAGCACCAGTTCGGACTCGGTCAGGCTGGCGATGTCGGCATTGATGGTCATGCCGTCTTCGTTCCAGCTGATGGCGCTTTCCGAGACCTGTTGCCAGGTCGACAGCCGATAGGTTTCCCAGCAGCTATCGCTGACCAAGGTGCCATCAGCGAGAAATATCTGCATCGGGCCGGGCAGGGAAGGATCGGCGTCCGAGCGTACCCATACCTTGTTGAGCAGAGGATTGCCCCGGTCGCCGTCGTCGTCGGCGGCATCCTCGGTATCTTGCGCGTCCTGCGCGATCGCGGGGACGGTTACGCAGGTGCCAACGCCCCATACGCTGAGCAGAGCTATGATTGCGGCCTTGGTATCCATTGCGCATTCTCCCTTTATGCCTCAACCAGTTGGTGACTGGTTGGGTGCCCGACAAGGGTGGCGATGCAAAACGGCAAGATTGCGTTGCCGATTTGACGCTTTGGCGGTTTTGCCGGGGCGGTTAGGAAAAATGCCCCGCCGATTGGTCGATGGGGCATGGGTAGGACTGATCAGATCAGGCTTTGGCGAAGCTGCGCAGGCCTAGCGAGCGGTCGCGGTCGCGCACCCGATTGGCTTGCTTGGGCCACAGATCATAGTCATCAGCACCCAGATGATGGTTGGCATGCAATGGCCAGTTGGGGTCATCCAGGGCGCCCCGGGCCAGTGCGATATAGTCAGCCTCGCCGTTGGCAATGATGGCTTCGGCCTCGTCGAAGTCGCCGAGCAGGCCCACAGCCATGGTTGGAATGTCGGCGCCATCTCGGACAGCCTGGGCGAAGGGAACCTGATATTTCGGGCCGAGCTGGATCTTGGCTCCGTCAAAGCCTCCACTGGAGCAGTCGATGGCATCGACGCCGCGTGCCTTGAGTTCGCGGGACAGCACAATACTGTCCTCGACCTGCCAGCCATCAGGATGCCAGTCGCTGACTGACAGGCGGACCAGCAAGGGTTTTTCAGCGGGCCAGATGGCGCGCACGGCCTCGGTGACCTCCAGCAGCAGGCGCATGCGGTTCTCGCGGCTGCCGCCATAGTTGTCGGTACGCTTATTGGCGAGCGGGGAGAGGAACTGATCCAGCAGATAGCCATGGGCGGCATGGATTTCGACGGTGTCGAAACCAGCCGCGTCGGCGCGCCTGGCAGCAGCGACGAAGGCGGCGATCAACTCCTTGATGCCATCGGCATCGAGCGCCGTCGGTGTCTGGAACTCAGGATTGTCGGGGGCGTGGGAGAGGGCGCTGGGTGCAACAGGGGTCCAGTGCTCAAAGCCGAACTCGGCCTTTTCCGCCTCGGTTTCATCAAAGCCGCGTCGCCAGGCGATCGGGGTGGAGGCCTTGCGCCCTGCATGGGCCAGCTGAATGCCGGCGGCAGCGCCCTGGCTGTGCAGGAAGTCGACAATGCGGGCCAGGGGCGCGATCTGTTCGTCTTTCCAAATGCCCAGATCGCCATAGGAAATACGTCCCTGTGCGGTGACGCCCGAAGCTTCGAGAATCACCAGTCCGAAGCCGCCCATGGCAAATCGGCCCAAATGGGCAAAATGCCAGTCATTGGCCATGCCGTCCTTGGCCGAATACTGGCACATGGGGGCGACGACGGTACGATTGCGCAGCGTGAGGCCGCGCAGTGTGGCTGGGGAGAAAAGTGCTGACATGAAAGGCTCTATTGCTTGAGGCCGGGAGGATGGCTCCCACAAGATGGACATTCGCGCCTCCATCGGCAAGTGCCGATGATAGAACGGATCGTCAATACAACTGTAAAAATCAGAAGGTATTGCTCCCGCGGGGGACAGGAGCTGCCGCCGCCAGTACTGGCGACGGCAGGAGGCGGCATACGGCTGGTTCAATCCATCAGCGCGACGGCGTCGGCGCCAGCAGCGAGGCGCATCGGGCAGTCGGGATCAGTAGCCGCACGCCATACCGCCTGGGCAACGTCGGCTGATTGCGTCCTGGGCGCGTCCGATTGCTGCATCTGGGCAATGATTGCTTGCGCAAAGCCGGCATAGGCTTGCGGGAAGCCGCCCTGCTCCTGCATGCGCGCCATCGCGGTCTTGCCGAAATTGGTGCCCGGGGCTGCACCGGGCAGCACGATCCGGACCTTGATGTTGAACCGTTCGAGTTCCAGCGCCAAGCATTCGGTGAAGGCGTTCACCGCGGCCTTGCTGGCGGTGTAGGCGGCGAGCAAGGGTAAGGGCTTGAGGGTGACGCTGGAGGTGACGTTGATGATCATTCCGGCCTGACGCGCCCTGAACTGCGGTAATACGGCCTGGGTCACGCGCATGGTCCCCAGCGTGTTGGTTTCGAACATGTCGCGCGCGGTGTCGATCGGGGTGCCCTCAAGCGCATTGAGAAAGCCGATGCCCGCATTGTTGACGAGCAGGTCGATGGGGCCGGCATCGCTCAGTGCCTTGAGCACGCTTTGATCACTGGTGACATCAAGCGGTAAAATGCGCAGGTGATCCGATGCCGGCAGCAGATCTGACTGAGGCGTGCGCATGGTGGCGATGACGTTCCAGTTGCGTTCCAGAAAATATCTGGCGATGTCGAGCCCGAAGCCTGACGAGCAACCGGTAATGAGTACGGTCTGCATGGGAAGTACCTTTCACTGTCTGATGACAGAGATGTGGACGACCGCCGCTGGACTTTCTATCATGTTCAGTCCGCGTTCTGTTAGAGATAGTCCGAAATGACCGATCCGTTTGCCGAAGTGGTGGCGCTGCTGCAGCCCAGCCTGCCGTTTTCCAAAGCGACCAGTGGCGCGGGCGTCTGGCGGGTGGATGGTAGTGGGGGTGGGCAGCCGCTGTTTTGCGTCATCCTCGAAGGCGGCGCCCGGTTGTCCCTGCCGGGACAAGATGACCGCGATCTGGGCGAGAGTGATTTCTTCCTGATCCCGGCCACCCATCAGTTTACCCTGGCCAGCCTTGAGAAGGATGGAGACAATGATGCGTTTGCGGTCACGCAACTGGCAGGCGAAACGCGGCACGGCGATCCCGATGGGGCGCCCAACATGCGGGCGCTGGTGGGACGTCTGGCGTTCGGATCGCCCGATGCGGCGTTGCTGATGGCGCTCCTGCCGGAGTTGGTCCATGTCCGCGGGCAAAAGCGACTGGCCACCATTGTCCAGTTGATCCGGGGCGAAGCGCTGGATGATCGACCAGCGCGCGAGATGATCCTGGAGCGGTTGCTGCAGGTGCTATTGATCGAGGCCTTGCGCTCGGCATCTGACACCGCGGCCTCGCCGGGCCTGCTGCGCGGGATGGCCGATGCGCGGCTGGCCGTCGCGCTGCGCCGCATGCATGAACGCACCGAACGGGACTGGACGGTGGAGCAGCTGGCAAACGAGGCGGCGTTGTCGCGCTCGGTGTTCTTCGCGCGGTTCCGCAAAGCGGTGGGTCTGTCGCCGATGGCGTATCTGATTGCCTGGCGCATGGCGCTGGCGAAAAGCCTGTTACGGCGCCATGAAGGGGGAATCAAGGAGATTGCCGAGAGAGTGGGCTATGCGTCGGCCAGCGCATTCAGTGTCGCCTTTACCCGCTTCGTGGGCATGCCTCCGACGCATTATGCCCGCGCCAACGGGGCATCGATTGATGTGCCCACCGGAACCTGAGGGCCTTGGCACTGCCCTGGGGATGAATGCACGGACGTCGGAACATTTCACTTGCATAGAACCGTACCGTACGGTACGCATCGAACGAAATTGGCCGAAACCGTTCGGCTGTGATGCGAGGAACTGGCTGTGCCCGTGACCATCAAGGTCAACGAAGAGATTTTCACCCCCCGACAGCAGGCTGTGCTGACGGCGGCGCTGGATCTGCTCGTGGAGAACGGGGACGGGCTGACCATGACCGCAGTAGCGCGGCGCGCCTCATGCTCCAAGGAAACGCTCTACAAGTGGTTTGGGGACCGTGATGGGCTGCTCACGGCAACCGTGCAATGGCAGGCCGCCAAAGTGCGCATGCCGCAGGTGGACCGCACGGGTCTGAATGCCAAGGTGCTGCGCGCCAGCATTGAGCAATTTGCCCGTGACCTGTTGACGGTGATCACCGGTGAGGTGTCCATTACGCTCAACCGCACGGCTGTGACCCATGCGGCACAAGAAAAAGATCGTCTGGGCAATATCGTGCTGGAGAATGGGCCCATGGCTATTCGCCGCCGGCTCAAACCCATTCTCGAGGCTGGTCGCGATGCGCGCCTGTTGCGCTTCACCAGCAGCGAAGACGCCTATCGTACATTTTTCGGCCTCGTTGTCCGCGATGTGCAGATCCGCCTGTTGCTTGGCGATAACTCGCTGACCCAGGCCAATGTCGAAGCCAATATCGACGTGGATGTAAAATCCGCGACCGACCAGTTCTTTGCCCTGTACGGGGCAAAAGCCAATAACGCATAACACCGCTTTTCAAGGGAGCAACCCATGCGCGTCTATTACGATCGTGATGCCGATCTCAACATCATCAAATCCCGCAAAGTCGCGATTGTCGGCTATGGCAGCCAGGGCCATGCCCATGTGCTGAACCTGCGTGACTCGGGCATCACCGATGTGGTCGTCGCCCTGCGTCCCGGTTCCCCCTCGGCCAAGAAGGCCGAAGGCGAGGGCCTCAAGGTGATGAGCGTTGCCGACGCTTCCAAGTGGGCTGACGTGATCATGATGCTGGTGCCGGACGAGCTGCAGGCCGACATCTACAAAGAGCACATCGAGCCAAACATCCGCGACGGCGCTGCGCTGGCATTCGCCCACGGTCTGAACGTGCACTTCAACCTGATCGAGCCAAAAGCCACTGTTGACGTGATCATGATCGCGCCAAAGGGTCCAGGGCACACCGTGCGCGGCGAATACCAGAAGGGTGGCGGCGTGCCATGCCTGATCGCTGTGCATCAGGACGCTTCGGGCAACGCCCATGACATCGCACTGGCCTATGCCTCGGGTGTTGGCGGCGGCCGTTCGGGCGTCATCGAAACCAATTTCCGCGAAGAGTGCGAAACCGATCTGTTCGGTGAACAGGCTGTGCTGTGCGGCGGCGTGGTTGAACTGATCCGTGCTGGCTTCGAAACGCTGGTGGAAGCCGGCTATGCGCCAGAAATGGCCTATTTCGAGTGCCTGCATGAAGTGAAGCTGATCGTCGACCTGATCTATCAGGGCGGCATCGCCAACATGAACTACTCGATCTCCAACACCGCTGAGTGGGGCGAGTATGTGACCGGCCCGCGCATCATCACTGCCGAGACCAAGGCCGAGATGAAGCGCGTGCTGCACGACATTCAGTCGGGCAAGTTCACCTCCGAGTGGATGCAGGAAATCAAGGCTGGTGGTTCGCGCTTCAAGGCGACCCGTCGCCTGCACGACGAGCACCAGATTGAGGAAGTCGGCAGCAAGCTGCGCGACATGATGCCCTGGATCAAGGCCGGCGCCCTGGTCGACAAGGAAAAGAACTAAGTCGTTATCAACTGGCTGTTTTTGCAGGGGTCCTTCGGGGCCCCTGTTTTTTTGACAGATTGGGCAGTGTGCGGCAGCCCAGACTTCTGATGGTGGCCAAACTGGGCTAAAAGCCCCCGGGACCTAGAAATAGTCGAGTCGAGGAGGGTGCGATGAGCTTGCCGGAATTTCCAGTTGAGGGTGGCTGCCAGTGTGGGTCGGTGCGCTATCGGCTCAAGGCCAGCCCGATGTCGGTCTATAACTGCCACTGCAAGGACTGCCAGCGCTTTTCGGGTGCGGCATGGTCGATGTCGGTGACCACCAGTCGCGACAATGTCGAGCAGCTCAGCGGCACGCTTGCGACTTACGAAAAGCCATCGCAAAGCGGTCGGATCATTTCAATGCAGTTCTGCGCCCATTGCCACGGCTGGTTGTGGAATTTGCCGCAATCCGCGCCGGGCATGATGGTGTTACGTGCCGGCTCTCTGGACGATCTCGACTGGGCCCAGCCGGTGGGCAATATCTGGACAGACAGCAAGGCGGCATGGGTCAAGCTTGACCCGGACCTGGTCAATATGCCGGGGCAGCCCAGCGACCGCGAACCGCTCAACAAAGCCTGGACCGAACTGACTGGCAAGGATCACTGAACATGACTGTCCAAGACGATATTGCGCTGGTCAAACAGCAGGAACGGGAACTGGTTCTGCCCCAGTTTGATGAGGACGTGGCCTTTGCGCTGGGGTCCGCCCTGCGCGAGCGGGCGCTGGCGGACAGCCTTGGCATCGTGATCGATGTGCGCAGCTGGGACCGGCAGATGTTCTTTGCAGCGACGGCCGGCACCAGTGCTGACAATGCCGAATGGGTACGGCGCAAGATCAATACCGTGCGGCGGTTCCACAAGGCCAGCTATCGCATGGTGCTTGAAAGGGGCGAGGTGCCGTTCTCGCCTCAGTCGGGTGCCGATCCGGCAGACTTCGTCATCGCCGGCGGCGGTTTTCCCATTCGGGCGCTCAATGCCGGCATCATCGGTTGCGTGACAGTTTCGGGGCTGCCTGGACGGCAGGATCATGGCGTGGTCGTGGACATGCTGTGTGACCATCTGGGCAAGAGCCGCGACACCTACCGATTGGCTGCTGAATAGGACGACAGTGATGAAGCTGGATTATCTGCTGCTGGATGTCTTTACCGACAGCCCACTCAAGGGCAATCAGCTGGCCGTGGTCACCAAGGGTGACGGCCTGCTGGATGGCGAGATGCAGGCGATCGCCCGCGAGTTCAACCTTAGCGAGACTGTGTTCGTGCTCAAGCCCAAGGGCGAGCGCAACACAGCCGCGATCCGCATTTTCACCCCTCATGAGGAACTGCCGTTTGCCGGTCACCCCACCATTGGTAGCGCGGTAGTGCTGGGTCTGCACAAGAAGGTCACCGCCGTGCGGATCGAGGAGAAGATCGGTCTTGTGACGGCGCTGTTTGAAAAGAAGGACAAGCGTTCGGGCGAGGCGCGTTTCGGGCTGCCAATGCTGCCCGGTCGGGTCGCCGAGCTCAACAATACGCTGGGCATTGCGCAGGCGCTCGGGCTTGAGGTGGAGGATATCGGCTGTGACGAGTATCGTCCCGCCGTGTTTTCTGCAGGTGTGCCTTACCATCTGGTGCCGGTGCGCAATGCCGATGCGCTCAAGCGCATCACCGTCAACAACGCCATCTGGAACACCGTGTTCAAGCACGAGCACCACTCGGCCTATGTGTTCACGCTGACGCCAAATGAACCCGATAATGATCTGGCGGCGCGCATGTTCGGCATGGGTGTTGGCGAAGATCCGGGCACCGGCTCAGCGGCCGCTTCGCTGATCGGCCTGCTCTCCGAGCACGCCAATCTGGCAACGGGACAGTCGGATTTTGTGCTGCGCCAGGGGCATGAAATGGGGCGGCCATGCCGCATCAGCATCCAGTTGCGCAAGGAGCAGGGCGAGCTGGTGCATGGCGGCATTGGAGGCCATGCGGTGATTGTCGGGGAAGGGGTGCTGGACCTGGGCGACTGACCCGGTTCAGCAAAAAGACACCTTGTCTGTGCCGTTGGGCTTGCACCGGGGCCAGCTTTCGCGCATTGTTACTATAAATCAGGAATTGATCCATGCCGCGCAACCGCGCTCAAGCCATTGCAATCAGCCAGAGCGACGCCCTTCGGGCGCGCCTGATCGTTGCTGCCAGCTTGCTGCTGCTGCCCGCCGCACTGCTACTCCTTCTTATCAGCCCCTGATCACCGGCAGCTCGGATTTTCCGAGCGGGTCGTCAGGGGATTACGCCACATGCCGCACAGCAAATGTCCGGCCCTGTGAGAGCTTTGCTCTGGGCCACCTGATGGGAACTAGACCATGACGACCTCCACCGACACCAACAAAGACCGCGTCTTCATCTTCGACACCACACTGCGTGACGGCGAGCAGTCGCCCGGCGCGACGATGACTCTCGAAGAGAAGCTGCAGGTCGCCGAAGCGCTCGACGATATGGGCGTGGACATCATCGAAGCGGGCTTCCCGATAGCATCCACCGGCGATTTTGAAGCCGTGGTTGCAGTGGCCAAGCAGGTCAAGCGCGCCACGGTTGCCGGCCTCGCCCGCGCCATCACGGCCGATATTGACCGGGCCGGCGAAGCCGTGCGGCACGCCCAGAAGGGGCGCATCCATACCTTCGTATCGACCTCGCCGATCCATCTGGCTCACCAGATGAAAAAGACCGAGGACGAGGTGATCGACATCATCTCGCGTACCGTGGCGCAGGCGCGCAATCTGATCGACGATGTCGAATGGTCGGCCATGGATGCAACCCGCACGCCGATGGAGTTTCTCAAGCGCTGTGTCGATGCAGCCATCAAGGCTGGCGCGACGACCATCAACCTGCCTGACACGGTGGGCTATGCCGTGCCCGACGAGCATTTTGCGATGTTCAAGCAGATCATCGAGAGCGTGCCTGGTGCCGACAAGGCAATCTTCTCGGTGCATTGCCACAATGATCTGGGGCTGGCTGTTGCCAACTCGCTGGCGGGTGTTGCCGGTGGTGCACGCCAGATCGAATGCACGATCAATGGTCTGGGCGAGCGCGCCGGCAATGCGGCACTCGAAGAAGTGGTGATGGCCCTGCGCACGCGCGGCGACGCCATGCCCTATCATACCGAAATCGAGACCACTCATCTGGCACGCGCCAGCCGGATCGTTTCGGCGGCTGCCAATTTCCCGGTGCAGTACAACAAGGCCATCGTGGGCAAGAATGCGTTTGCCCATGAGAGCGGCATCCATCAGGACGGGATGCTCAAGAACGCCGAGACCTATGAAATCATGACCCCCGCCAGCGTTGGCATCAAGGAAACCACCTTGGTCATGGGCAAGCATTCGGGTCGCGCTGCATTCAAGGACAAGCTGCGCGAGATGGGATACGAGTTGGGCGACAACGCGTTCCAGGAGGCCTTTCAGCGCTTCAAGGATCTGGCGGACCGCAAGAAGCATGTCTACGACGCCGATATCGTGGCGCTGGTGGATGACGAAGTCGGCTCGGTCGGTGATCGTATCCGTCTGGTCGATATGCAGGTGGTATCCAAGACCGGTGGTGTGCACAGCTGCGATCTGACGCTGAGCATTGACGGAACCGAAACGTCCGTGACCTTTGAGGGTACCGGGTCGGTCGATGCGATCTTCAACGCCATCAAGGCGGCGGTGGGGCAGGAGCCGCATCTGGTGCTCTACGCCGTGGACGGCGTGACCGGCGGCACCGACGCACAGGCCAGTGCGCATGTCCGTCTGGAACTGAACGGCCGGATCGTTTCGGGCAATGCGGCCGAGCCTGATACGCTGGTGGCGTCAGCGCGGGCCTATCTCAATGCCTATAATCACCTGCTGATTGAACGCGGCGCTTCGGCACAGGGTGCGCTGGCGGGTTAAGCGGTCAGTTGTTTGGTTGGGGTGCAAAGGTGCCCCGCCAAGCGACCTCTTGCACTGACGGTCCGCTTGCGGCACCAGTCTGTCTGGACCGATCCCGGAGCATTTCATGAAATTGCAGGCCGAGTTGCGTGGAATGGCGACCGCTGGGCTCATGGCGTACGCCGCGGTCCTGTTGATGATCAGCTTTCCAGTCGTCGTGCCGGGTATCGAGCTGCTGCAGACACTGCGGTTTCATCTGGTTGCACTGGGCCTGCCGCTCGCTGGCGTCCTGCTGTTTGCGGGGGCGCGCTGGCGGGCCTTGCTGGTGATCCCCATGATGGCGGTCAGTCTCTGGCAGGGCAGTCTGCCGATCATTGAAGGCTATCAGCGTCGCGCAGAAATTGCCGGCGACACCCTGACCACCATCAACGTGCTCAGCTACAACGTGCTGGCGAGCCGCGATGGCAAGGCGGCAGCCGATTATATCATTTCGGCTGCGCCAGACATTGCGGTGATCATGGAAACGCCGGGCATCGCGGGCTATCTCGATCAGATCGCCGAAGTCTTGCCCTATCGCTTTGGCTGTGATGATCGCAAAAGCTGCGATCTGTCGATTTTCTCTCGGACGCCAATCACCGATGCGCGCATGTTCCTGATGCCACCCATCCCCCGGGAGCGGCTGGCGGTGGTCAAGACCGTCATCAATGATGTGCCAGTGACCGTGGCGGGTATGCACCTGTCCAAGCCCTATTTCGACGAGGCCTCATGGTCTGAACTGCAGCGTGCCACCCGGGTGATCAATGCGGTTGAGGGACGGGTGATTGTGGCAGGTGACTACAATGCTGCGGCCTGGTCGGATCAGGTGGCCGATTTCAGCGCGCGAACAGGGTTGGTGCCGCCGCCGTGGCATCCGGCGACCTGGCCGGTGCGCCTGGGACCGCTGGGCGTGCCGATCGACAACATGTTCACACGGGGCGATGTGGTAATCGATGAGATTTCAGCCGTGGCCGACAGCTATGGCTCAAACCACCGGGCCCTGTGGGCCCGGGTCAATCTGCTGGCACCGCCGCAATAGCATTGGGCATGACCTGGGTCAGCAGGTCCAGCTCGAGATCGCTGCCCACGCTGATGCGAATGCAGTGATCGAGCCCAGGCGCCATGGGTTTTCGAATAAAGATGCGCTGCCGGGCCAGGGCATCAAGCAGTCCGCTCGCGAAGGCCGCATCACGGCCGCAATCAATGGTCACGAAATTGGTGGCTGAGGGCAGGGGGCGCAATCCGTTTATGGTTGCAATCTGCGCAATGCGGGTGCGCGCAGCACCGGTGCGTGCCAGTACGTCGGCCAGATGGTCGGGCGCAGCCAGAGCGGCCAGCGCGCCAGCCTGCGCAACGGCGTTGACACCAAAATGATTGCGCACGCGGTTGAAGGCGCCAATGGTCTGGCGGTCACCAATGGCGTAGCCGCAGCGCAGGCCCGCCATGCCATAAGCCTTGGAGAAGGTGCGCAGGCGCAGCACATTGGCGCGGCTTGTGTCGAGCGCGGGCAGGGTGCCCTGCGGCGCGAACTCGCCATAGGCCTCATCGAGCAGGATCAGCGTGTTGGTCGGCACAGCGTCGATGAAGGTCTCAACGGCCTCCGCGGAATGCCAACTGCCCATCGGGTTGTCGGGGTTGGCCAGATAAACAATGGCCGCGGCGTGCTGGCGGGCCATGGCGGCCAGCGCGGTGAGGTCTTCGGCATTGTCGCGATAAGGGACGCTGACCACCCGCGCGCCGAAACCGGCGGCATGATAGTTCAGCGTGGGATAGGCGCCCAAGGAGGTGACCAGAATCGCGCCGGGAGCGGCGTATAGGCGGACCGCGAGACCAAGCAGGCCGTCAATGCCTTCACCCACCATGATATGGTCAGGCTCGACGCCATGATGGCCAGCCAGCGCGTGCCGAAGGTCATGATTCTCGGGGTCGCCATATTTCCAGCCCGCCGACAGGGCTGCTGCCATGGCCGCCTGAGCGGCTGGTGCGGCGCCAAACGGGCTTTCATTGGCACCCAGGCGCGCCAGAAATGGCTGCCCCATCCGGCGTTCAAGGGTTTCGGGACCGGTAAAGGGCACGGTATCGGGCAGGGCGGCGGCGATGGGCGCCAGGCGGGGGCGGGGCAATGGATCAACTCTCGGATTGGTCTGCGGCATGTTAGCGGCAGATTACGGTCTGGCCATCTGGAATTATCGGCCAAGCGGAGCCGATCAGGATTCAGTTTAATTGCCGCAGAAGAACAATCATTTAGAAGTCCAAAGACTGTTGTTTGCTTGTTCTGCAGGCAATTTTGGGTCGCGGTGATGAATTTATGGACGTTAGTGTCAATTGGTCTTGCCCATAGTTTTGCACAGGTACTGAGCGAGTTCATGGTGCTCTAAGCGCCACACAAAGGCGGTCTCTGGGAAGTATTTGATTCATGCCAATTTTATTCAATTGCCACTGGGTCCGGCAAGGTCCGCGTAAGCACACGCGCCCACATTCCCAGCCGCGTCGCCAGTGGGCGATGGCCTTACAGCGATTCTTTGAAGGAGCTTAGTGCAATGTCGCCTACCCATGCCGTGGCGCGGGAGCATCTGCAGCGGGCGGCTGCAGTACTGCAGAGCGCCGATAGTCAGTCGCGCCAGTTACTCCATATCGTCAAACGGACAATCAGCCTGATCGATGATCTGCCCGAGCTGCCGGTCAAGAGAACGAGCAATGTGCTGGATTTCGCGACCTATCGTGATCTCCATGCCGTGTCGAAGTAACCCGCATTGATGTGTCGGCGGCCCCGTGCGCTGCCGGCACATTTTTCCGGCGCTGCCTTGTGCGGCCGATGCCGGCAATACCCCCCCTGCGACATTCTGGCTGCCCTGAGTTGAAGGAAAGTGACAAAGGGCGCTAGACAGCGCGAAATCCCTTTGCTAGAGAGCGCCTACTTTGGAAGCTCCAGTAGGGGCGAGTAGCTCAGCTGGTAGAGCAGACGACTCTTAATCGTCGGGTCCACGGTTCGAACCCGTGCTCGCCCACCAAAGTCCTCATCCGAAATCGACGTGTGTTTTCCCCTCCGGGGCAGGTGCGGCCGATTGGCCGGACTGGTCCCAGGCAACCTAAACACGCACAAATCCTCAGACTTTGGTTGATTGGTGCCGTGATACCCTTTCAACTGGGATACGGTGGGGCTATAGCCCTGACCAGTATTCAGCCCTGCAACGAGGCCTTCCGCATGTTCGGTATTGATCCGAGTTTTCTCAGCTCGCTAGTTCAAGTCATTCTGATCGACCTGGTTCTGGCTGGTGACAATGCAGTGGTCATTGGTCTGGCTGCTGCAGGTCTGGCCACGGATGTGCGCCGCAAGGCCATTCTGATCGGTATTCTGGCGGCCACTGTGCTGCGCATCTTCTTTGCGCTGATCACCACGCAGTTGCTCTCGCTTGGCGGCGGGCTGCTGATCGCTGGTGGTGTGCTGCTGCTCTATGTGTGCTGGAAGATGTATCGCGAACTCGCGACCTCCGATGCCGATGAGAACAATGCACAGGAAGCCCTTTCGGACTCCGACACCAATGCTGACGGCACGGTTTCGGGCAAGCCGCGCAAGACACTGCGTCAGGCGATCATCCAGATCATCATTGCCGACGTTTCGATGTCGCTGGACAATGTGCTGGCAGTTGCCGGCGCGGCGCAGCACCATTTCGAGGCGCTGATCATCGGTCTGGCCCTGTCGGTGGTGATGATGGGCGCGGCGGCAACCTTCATTGCGGGCCTGCTGCATCGCTATCGCTGGATCGCCTGGGTCGGTCTGGTGATCATCCTGTTCGTGGCCATCCGCATGGCTCTTGAGGGCCTTGGAGCGTTCGTCACCCTGCCGGAAATTCCGCTGCTGTACACACCGCACGCGGTTGAGGCGGCGGCTGCTGCGCATTAGGCTTTGGTAACCACGGACCAAGTTTTGCGGCATTTACCCTGTCGTCATAGGGATTTGATCATCTTGGGGGCCTAATTTTCCGCGCAAATACATGCGTGGGAACCCAATATGTCCGTGATCGCTGATCGATTGAGTCATTCACAAGCTGACGCGCCCGAGACGGCGCGCGTCGCTTCGGCCGCTCTGGTGCTCGAGACGAAGCTGATCTCGGGGCAAGAGTGGGATCAGGCGATCGCTGATTTCGACGAGGTCTGTCAGGAACAGCTTTATGCATTCGCTGTGGCGCGCTGGCCTTCGGTCGAGCACGAGCCGGTGCTGTTCCTGCTCAATGGCGAGGTTGTTGGCGGCTCGCTGATGATGGTGCAGCCGCTGCCATTGAGGCTGGGCCATATTGCGGTTTCCAAATGGGGCCCCATGCTCAAGGATCTGTCGCGGCCCGATGCCGATGCCATCCATGCGGGCATGATCGAGGCACTGGTCGCCGATTACGCCGACAAGCGCGGTCAGATGATCTCGGTGCTGGCCTGCGCATCCACGACCCCGGTCAATGGAGCCTATCAGCGGCTCGAAGCGCGCGGCTTCAAGAGCGGCTCGCAACTGCTCTACCCGAGCCGCTATATCGTCAATCTGCGGCTTGATGATGCCACTCAGCGCAAAAGCCTGAACCAGAAGTGGCGCTATCATCTGAACAAGTCTGAAAAGGCCGGGCTGACCTTTGAATGGGCCGGGCCGGAGCGGCTGGCTGAGTTTGATGCGCTCTATACCGCGATGACCGATCGCAAGCAGTTTTCTGATCATTCGGCCTATGACAGCGTCGCGTCGCTGATGGAACTCGACGAGGCCCTGCGGCCCGAACTGTTCTTCGTACGCCATGAGGGCGTCGTCGTTGCTGGCGCGCTGATCTTCAAGGCTGGAGATCGGGCGGTCTATCTCTACGGCGCCACCAATGATCAGGCGCTGCCGCTGCGCGCGGGCTACTTCATGCACTGGCACATCATTCGCTGGCTGCGCGATAATACGCGGGCCCGCTGGTACGATCTGGGCGGCACAGACGGCTTTCAGGGGCTGCATCAGTTCAAAAAAGGCATGGTGGGTGACGCCGGGGTCATTGAGCCGGTTCCACCGGTGGCCAATTACGCCAGCAACCCGCTGGCCTATCTGCTGGGTACGGGCGCTTTTGCAGCACGCGATGCCATCTATCAGATACGCCGCGTTGTCGATGGCTGGCGCAATCCCAAGACCAAGCCCACCCAGGTTCGCGCCGACCGCAATGAGGCGGCGCAATGAGCATTCACCGGCGGCTCGCGTCGCAGTCGACGATCATCTTCGGTGCCCGTCTGGGCGGTGCCGGTCTGATCTTTCTGGTCCAGGCGCTGATTGCCCGCATGTGGGGGCCGGAGCTGCTGGGCGAATATCTGATCGTTATCGCAACGGTCAATCTGATCGCCGTGGTGATGCCGCTGGGTTTCCACACCGTGGGTACCTATTTTGCCGCCGAATACCGGGCGCGGGGCGAGCGCCAGCAGTTCGTGGTGTTCCTTAAACGCTCCTATGCCCATGTCGTGGTGGCGCTGATCCTGCTGCTGATTGCGGGCCGCCCGGTGCTTGATCTGCTGGGGCAGGGTGACTCCGTTCTGGCTACCCATTTCATTCCTGTGGTCCTGCTCGCTTTCGGCACGGCCATGGTCTACGTCAACGGCGCCCTGCTGGTGGGATTGAAGCGCCCGCTGGCCGGATTTTTTGCCGATACCATGTTCCGCCCGATGATCGTGATGGCAGCATTTCTGGCCACCATGGGCTTTGCCTCGGCGCCCGAAGGCTTTGCGACCATGCTGTGGGCCATTGCCATTGGCTATGTCGGGATCGCGCTGGTGCATTTCGGTTTCGTGGTCACCTCGGTGCCCCGGCTGGACGACACCACACCTGTGCGCATGCTGGAGTCACGGCGCTGGTGGCGGTTCGCCTTGCCATGGGTGCTGATCTCGTTGGCTACGGACTTCTTCTTCGATATCGACCTGCTGCTGCTCAGCCATAGCTTGAGCCGTGAAGAACTGGCCATTTTCGGTGTGTGCACGCGTATCTTCTCGCTGATGTCATTTGGGGTGGCCGCCGTTTACGCGGTGACGCTGCCAGACATGTTCGAGAGCGAAGCCAATTCCGATCGCGAAGCGTTCAACCGCAAGGTCGGTGATGCCAACTTTGTCGCCAGTGGTCTGGCAATCGTACTGTTTGTCCTGGTGGCGATTGGTGGCCCGTTCGCGCTGATGCTGTTCGGCCCCAGCTTTGCCGTCGGTGCCATGCCGCTGGCGGTGCTGTCGCTGGCGCTGGTTGTCCGCTCGGTGATGGGGCCAGCCTCCATCGTGCTGTCAATTCATGACCGGCCCTATGCCAGTCTGCCTTCGGTGGCCATGGGCATCGGATCGCTGGTGCTGTTCAACTGGTTGCTGGTCCCCATCTGGGGGCTGATGGGCGCGGCAATCAGCGCCATTATCGCCATTACAGTCTGGTCGGTTGGGCTGTGGTTCATCGCGCTGCGTACAGCCAAGCTCGACGTGTCGATAATGCAATGGTTCCGCAATCGTCGCAACGCCACGGTGCCGGCCGAATAACGACGGGGCTTTGCGCCCTAGCGCTGCATTGTCAGCTTGATGAGACGTCGCAGCTTGTTGCGCAAGCCACCGGCTGTGCCGTGGTCATAGCCGGGCTCGGTCTTGTTGAGCGGGCGTTCATAGAGCAGATAATCTTCGCCGAAAATGTGGTTCTTGAGCGTGGCGATGTGCTCAAAGCCCATCCGCCCCATAATGGCGGCGGCGGCTTCGTTGCCATTCTTGGTATAGGTCGCGATCTTGTGGAAACGCCCGTCATCCCAATGCTTGATGAACGCGCGCATCGCCGAGATGCCCAGCGATGAGCGGCGGTTTTCCGGGAACACATAGGACCAGTAGAGCCACAGCGTGCCCAGTTCCGGCCCCGAGATCATGAAGCCGCCGGGCTTGCCCTCACGCAGCATGACCAGCATGTGGAAGGGGTCGGCATCGATCAGGCTCGCCAGATGTTCTCTGGTCAGCCGGGCCATCTCGTAGGCCTTGAATTCGTCGCTGTAGAAGGGTGAAGTCTCGATGGCTTCGTGCAACTTGGCATGGATCAGCGGGATGTCGGCATAGGTGCCGGCGCGATAGACCGGGGCGCGTGGCGCTGGGGCTGATTCCTGTTCCTGGCTGACAGCGGGTTCGCTCATCGTCGACCTCCCATGTGGCGGTTCTTGATTGTGTCACCGGCAATTGATGACCACGCCAGTTTAGCGACAGGGGGTTAATGGCCGGTGCTGGCAAGCTATTGGTCCTGTTACACACTAAGTCGCACCGTCTAGCCCTTGCCCCTGACGGGGTGGGTCAGTAGAACGGAGGTGGGAGAGATAAGGGAGGATACTATGAGCGAGCAGCTCGTATTCCAGCCAAGTGCGGCTGCGATCGCACGCACCCATACGACCGAGCAGCAGTACAATGAAATGTACCAGCGCTCGATCACCGATCCGGATGGATTTTGGGGCGAACAGGCCAAGCGTCTGGATTGGGTGACGTTTCCCAAAAAGATCAAGAACACCACGTTCGAATATCCGGATGTGTCGATCAAATGGTTTGAAGACGGCGTTCTCAACGTTGCCGCCAATTGCATTGACCGTCATCTGGCCGAACGCGGCGATGATATCGCGATCATCTGGGAACCCGATGATCCAAACGCGCCGTCAGAGCACATAAGCTATCGCACGCTGCACGAAAAGGTCTGCCGTTGCGCCAATGTGTTGAAGTCGCTGGGCGTCCGCAAGGGCGATCGCGTCACCATTTATCTGCCGATGATTCCCCAGGCCGCATACGCCATGTTGGCCTGTGCGCGGATCGGGGCTGTCCATTCGGTGGTGTTTGGCGGGTTTTCGCCTGACGCGCTGGCGGGCCGCATCAATGACTGTGATTCTGCGGTTGTGATCACGGCCGATGAAGGCCGTCGTGGTGGCAAAACCGTGCCGCTCAAGGCCAATGTCGACAAGGCGCTCGAAGACTGCCCCGGCGTGTCAAAGGTGCTTGTCGTGCACAATACCGGTGCCGACGTTGCCATGAAGGGCAGCCGCGACGTGTGGTGGCATGAGGCCGCTGCGGGCGTGGAGCCATTCAACGATCCAGAGCCGATGAACGCCGAAGATCCGCTGTTCATCCTCTATACCTCGGGGTCCACCGGCAAGCCAAAGGGCGTGCTGCACACCACCGGCGGCTATCTGCTCTACACCTCGCTCACTCATGAGCTGAGCTTTGACTACAAGCGCGGCGAGATTTTCTGGTGCACGGCCGATGTGGGCTGGGTCACCGGGCACAGCTACATCGTCTATGGTCCGCTCGCCAATGGCGCGACCACGGTGATGTTTGAGGGTATTCCGACCTATCCCGATGCCAGCCGCATGTGGCAGGTGGTCGAAAAGCACAAGGTCAATATCTTCCACACCGCGCCCACGGCCATTCGCGCCTTGATGGGGGCGGGGTCGCAATATGTCGAAAAGCACGACATGCCGACCTTGCGCCTGCTGGGCACAGTGGGTGAGCCGATCAATCCCGAAGCCTGGCTGTGGTATTACAACCAGGTCGGCAAGGGTCGCTGCGAAGTGGTTGATGCCTGGTGGCAGACCGAGACGGGCGGTCACATGATCGCACCATTCCCCGGCGCAACCGCAAAGAAGCCGGGTTCGGCGACAGTGCCGTTTTTCGGCATTCAGCCTATCGTGCTGTCTCCAGAAGGCAAGCTGCAGGAGCAGACCAAGGCCGAAGGCGTGTTGGCCATCGCAGACAGCTGGCCCAGTCAGGCCCGCACCATCTGGGGTGACCATGGCCGTTTTGTCTCGACCTATTTCGAGACCTACAAAGGCTACTACTTCTCCGGCGATGGCTGCCGGCGTGACGAAGATGGCTATTACTGGATCACCGGGCGCGTCGATGACGTGCTGAACGTATCCGGCCATCGTCTGGGCACTGCCGAAGTTGAAAGTGCGCTAGTGGCGCATCCCAAGGTCTCCGAGGCTGCCGTTGTCGGCTATCCCCATGACGTCAAGGGGCAGGGTATCTACTGCTACGTCACCCTGATGGCTGGTGAAACCGCCAGTGACGAGCTGCGGGCCGAGCTGCGCAACTGGGTCCGCAAGGAAATCGGACCGATTGCGACGCCGGATCTGCTGCAGTGGGCACCAGGTCTGCCCAAGACGCGTTCGGGCAAGATCATGCGTCGCATTCTGCGCAAGGTTGCCGAGAACGACTTCGCTGCATTGGGCGATACCTCGACGCTGGCCGATCCGGGCGTTGTGGATGATCTGATCGAAAACCGGCAGAACCGCTAGCCGGAAAACGTCACGGGCGGAGATCCCAAGATCTCCGCCCGATCAAAGGCAACGGCATCACAGGCCGGAAGGTTGAAAAACGGCCCGCACTCCAAGTTGCCTTTGGTAGAATTGCACCTTTTTCGCGCAATATCAGCCCCCTAAGTGTCTCCAGCTACGATGTTTTTAGTCAGGGCATTGTTTTGACTGGATTTCATGGGCATCGTCGGTTGATGATTCCAGTCAGGATTGCCTTGTGATTGCTGTGGTTTTTCGCGCTTTTTACGTATTCGTCCTGATGGCAATGTCGACCAGCCTTGCGGCCGCCGCGACGCTGGAAGAGATGGCTGGCCAGATGATTGTCGTCGGCTTTCAGGGTGACGATGTGGACGACGCAGCGGTGGTCGCCCTGCGCGATGATCTAGCGGCGAGTCGTCTTGGCGGCGTCATGTTGCTCAAGACCAACATCAAAAGTCTCGACGCTGTGGCGCGCATGAACGCGGCCTTCCGCGCTGCTGCGCCGACGCTGGCGCCCTTCATTACGCTCGATCAGGAGGGTGGGGCGGTCGAACGGCTGACCAAGGATGTCGGCTTCCGTGAAATCCCCAGCGCCCGCGACGTTGCCGCCCGCAATAGCCCCGCCCAGGCCGAAACTATCTACGCGCGCATGGCCGCGTCGATTGCCGAGCTGGGTTTCACTGTCAATTTTGGCCCGGTGGCCGATCTCAATACCAATCCGAAGAACCAGGTGATTGCCCGGTTTGGTCGCGCCTTCAGCGCTGATCCTGCAATTGTCGCCGCCTATGATGCCGCGTTCATTGCCGGGCACCATTCGGCTGGCGTGCTGACTGCGCTCAAGCATTTCCCTGGTCATGGGTCGTCGACCGCGGACAGCCATGAGGGGTTTGTCGACATTACCCAAAGCTGGCAGCCTGCCGAACTTGATCCCTATCGCGCCCTGATTGGCGCAGGTGATGTGGACATGATCATGGCAGGCCATCTCTATCACGCCAAATATGCCGATGCGGGCGCGCAGACGCCGTCATCGCTATCCCCGCAATGGATCACAGGCGTACTGCGCGATGAGCTGGGCTTTGATGGCGTGGTGATCAGCGATGATCTGGAAATGGGCGCCATTCGCGATCATTTCACCACGGCCCAAACCGTGACACAGGCCGTGCGCGCCGGGCTCGATGTGCTGCTGTTTTCCAATACCGCAAAGTACCATGCGGGGCTGGGACCGGAGATTCTGGACATCCTGCTGGCCGAGGCTGCTGCCGATCCGGCGTTTGCCGCCCGGATCGAACAGAGCTATGAGCGCATCGTGGCCCTGAAGGCCCGGATTCGGTGAGCGGGCGCCCGCTGCTGGTTTCCCCACCTTCTGCACTGCAAAGGTTCCCACGCGATCAAACCGCGGATAAAGTCCGCTCCCACGAAGCAGGAGTTGTTGCTTGATGGCGGATGACCGCGAAGTCCGGAAAGTTCGGGCCATGTTCATATCGGACGTGCACCTGGGCATGAAGCCGATCCGGGTTGGGCAGCTCATCGAGTTTTTGCGCGCCCATGATGCCGAGACCATCTATCTGGTCGGCGATATTCTTGACGGCTGGCGGCTGGCCAAGGCCTGGCACTGGCCTGCCGAGTACAATGTGCTGGTGCAGCTGCTGCTCGACAAGGCCAATGCCGGCGCGCGGGTGATCTACCTGCCGGGCAATCACGACGAGTTCCTGCGTGAATATCTGGGCACGTTTTTCGGCGAGATCGAGTTCGTCGATCGCACCGTACACACCACGGCCACCGGCAAGACCTATCTGGTCATTCATGGTGACCAGTTCGACGTGGTGGTGATGAATGCCAAATGGCTCGCCCATGTCGGGGATTGGGCCTACAACGCCGCGCTGCGCATCAATATCGCCATCAACTGGGTACGGCGCCGTCTGGGGCTGCAGTACTGGTCGTTGAGCGCCTGGGCCAAGCAGAAGGTCAAGAACGCCGTTTCGATCATTGGCCGCTTCGAGGAAGCGCTGGTGCACGAGGCCAAGGAATCGGGCGTGGACGGGGTGATCTGCGGTCACATCCATTTTGCCGACATGCATGAACGGTTGGGCATCCACTACATCAATACCGGTGACTGGGTGGAAAGCTGCACGGCGATCGTGGAAACGCCCGAAGGCGCGTTCGAGCTGATCAAGTGGACCGAAATGGCCGCCGACGAACCCCGCAAATTCCGGCTGCGGCGCTCCGCCACCTAAGCTCCGATCGACCACTCGTAGTTGCCTGTGCCAGCTTCTGCTGGCGCCGGGGGCAATCCGCCGCCTTGGGTATCCTGCTGCGCTTTTGGCGCGGCTGGATGGTCGCAACGTTGCAATCGAGGGCTTGCGTTGTCTGGCCAGTCGATGCACCAAGGGTTCCGGGCACTGATTTGCCCGGAGTTTTCATTGCATGTCCCTGATCCTTTCGCGCTTTGCGAGCCCCGAAGCACGCGCCTCGCTTTATCAGTTCACCGTTTATCTGCCGGGTGCGGTCAGTTCGGTG
Source organism: Devosia litorisediminis (assembly GCF_018334155.1). NCBI lineage: Bacteria > Pseudomonadati > Pseudomonadota > Alphaproteobacteria > Hyphomicrobiales > Devosiaceae > Devosia > Devosia litorisediminis. Next base: position 855,924 of record NZ_JAGXTP010000001.1, read on the forward strand.
TTTCTGGGCATCTGGCTGAGCGAGCATGGGCTGCCCGCCGATCAGATCGGCATCATCAATTCCATTCCCATGCTGTGCCTGCTGGCGGTCAATATGTTGATTGGGCGCCTGGCGGACCGTGCCAAGGATTGGCGCAGCGTAATCGTCATGCTGTCCGTTGTTGCGGCGGCGGCGGCCTTTGGCCTGTTCTTCGTCAACGAGTTCTGGGGCGTCATGCTGGTCTGGTCGCTGGTGACAATGTTCACCGGCTCCATCCCGCCTATCATTGATGCGGCGTCGGTGCGCATGACCCGGCGCAATGGCACCGATTTTGGTGTGGTGCGCGCCTGGGCGACGGTGGGTTACGTGGTCGGGGCCGGTGGCATCGGCGTGCTGCTCGCAGTGTTTGGGGCCAATGCCTTCGCGCCGCTTTTTGTGGCGACCTCGCTATTGCGCGCCGGGCTGAGCCTGCTCCTGCCGCGCTTTCGTGCGCCAGAACAGGCCGAAACGTTGGCGACCATGGTGCCCACCAAACTGCGCGACTCGCTTAAGCCGTGGTTCGTGCTGCCGCTGATTGCCTTCGCGATGATCAATGCCAGCCACGCCCTGATCGGCGGTTTTGGTGGGCTGCTATGGATCCAGAACGGTGTCCCCAATTATTTCGTTGGCCCCTTGCTCGCCATTGCGGCTGCGGCAGAAGCCGTCATCATGTTCGCATGGCGGCGCTTTGGCGGGCGGATCACTGCCCGCAACATGATCCTGGCCGCCTGCATTGCCTCCCTGCTTCGCTTCACCGTCATGGCGTTCAATCCGCCCGTAGAATTGCTTTTTGTCGTGCAAATGCTGCATGCGGTCAGCTTTGGCGTGGGCTATTTCGGCGTTGTGCACTTCATCGCCAACTGGACCGACGAATCCAATGCTGCCGAGGCGCAGGGCTTTGCCAATATGCTCAATCAGGGCATGGCTGTGCTTGCATTGGCCGGCTTTGGCTGGCTGGTGGTGCGGTTGGGCAGCTATGCCTTCTTTGCCTCATCAGTGGTGGCAGTGCTGGCCACGGCGTGCGTGCTGATCTCCCTGCGCATACGACCGCCCAAGGATGCCCAATAGGGGCAGCAGCCAGCGGACACGCCTAGTCAGGGTAATGCCGTACGAGCGTCTTGCGATGCGTGGCCTGTATAACCCTGGGCTTGGTGGATAAGTCGGCCGGGCTCAGGCCTAGGCAGCACGCCAAGGCCCCAAATGCCTCAAGAAAAAAGGCCCCGGTTTTCCCGGGGCCTTTTTTGCATTTCAATCTGGCTGGTCTCAGGCGAGGCGGCCGCTGGCATGAGCCAGCGTGGTGTAAACCTTGCCGCGATCTGAGAGCAGTTGATCGCGTGTTTCGGCAGCTGGATTGGCGCCCGCAGCGGCGCGTTTCAGCAACTGTTCAAACTCGCTCATATAGGCGTTGGCCGTGCGGGCAAAGTCAGGCTCGCGCTGCATCTTCTTGCGCACGTCATCATATGTGCCCTGGCCGGCCAGGGTGTAGATGCGGCGGGAAAACACATTGGATTCGCCGGCCTGATAGCGGGCCCAGGCATCGGCCAGGGCTGCATCATCAATGGCGTGGGCGATCTCTTCGGTCAAACCGGACAGGCCAGGCTGGCCCTGCTGCGTGCTCTGCTGCTTGGCGGTGGCATTGCGCAATACGTCGCGCAGCCAGCCACCTTCGCCTTGGGACGCGGCTTCTGGCTCGGCCACGGTTGCTGCGGCCTGAGCGGGCTCTGGCTGACGCAGCGGTGCGGGTGCAAGTTCTGGCTGACGCACAGGCTCAGGGGCGCGTTCCAGCGTGCGGATCGGGTCAACCAGTGCCTGGCGTGCCGGTTCGGCGCGATAGGTTTCGCGGGCTGGCTCGGGCTGGCGTGGTGCCTGATAAGCCGGTGCCTCGTTGCGGGGTTCAGGACGGGCAGGGCGCTGCGTCTGACGACGATCATTGATGTCGTGGGTTGCGGGCTGGCTGCGCACGATGGCGTTGAGCTCGCTGAGCGCTTCGATCTGCTCGGCCACCACGCGACGCATGGCAGCGGCGCTGGCGCGGGTTTCCTCAGGCAGCTCGTTGACACCGCGCGCCAGCTCGGCGCGGGTCGCCTCGAGCTCGCCGCCCACTTCGCGGGCAGTTTCGCGCATGGCGTGTGCTGTCTCGTTGAAGCGCTGGGTAGCTTCCTCGATAGCGCGCTGCATTTCAACAACCATCTGCTGCTGGGCTTCCTGCAGCGCCGCATTGGCGCGGCGGCCTTCGGCGTCGGCGACACCGCGGAAGCTACCCAGACGATCATTGACCTGGCTGGCAGTCTCATCCATCGCCTGACGGAACTGGCCCGTATTGGCCGCAATGGCGTTGCGCACCGAGGCGGAGCTGTCATTGATGGTGTCAGCCAGCGTGCCGGTGGTCGAGTTGAGCACATCGGTGACATTGCCGGCCGTCGAGGCCAGCACGTCGCTGATGCGATGGGCATTTTCCTCAAGTGCAGCGTGCACCTGATTGGTCTGCTGGTTGAGCGAGGAGGTAAAGCGCTCATTGGTGGCGTAAAGCGCATCGTTGACATTGTTGGTCGAGGACTGGATTGCCTGCGTGATGGTACCGGTGGTCTGTTCGAGAGTTTCGACGACGGTGCCGGTGGTGGCGCTGAGCGCCTCATCCATGGCGCGGCGGGCGCCGATCAGGCGGCGTTCAGTGTCATTGACCGTGTCGGCAATCGACTGGGCGAACATGCGCATGCGGCCATCGATATCGTCGGCGCGCGAAGCGAAGCTTTCGGCCAACGAGTCCATGGCGCTGCGGCGCTCTTCGAGATTGCCAAGTGCATTGTCGCTGGTGGTGGCCAGAGCCGTGGTGGCCTCGGACATGTTGGCAGTCTCGGCGTCGAGCCGGCCCAGGATCGAGGAGAACTCGTCGACCATGCCACGAATGGTGGCCTGCAGGGCACCCACGTGCTGGCTGACCATGGAACCGGCCTGTTCGGTCTGGCCGATGGCGTCGCGTACGGTGGCCGAATAGGACTGGGTTTGCTGGGCAACACTGGTTTCGAGGTTGGCCAGATTGGCGGTCGAGGCGTCCAAGACCCGCTGCAGCAGCAGGTTGGAGTCGTTGAGTTTGCCCAGTGCCGAGGTGACGTCGGTGAGAATGCGCGAGGTGGAAACCGCCATGATGGCTTCGGCTTCCTTGGCATTCTCGCCCAGGGCGTCACGCAGCAGATTGCCGTGGCTGTTGAGCGAATTCTGCAGCTCTGCCGACTTCTCGGTGACCAGGGCGGCAAAGGTATTGGTGTGCTCTTCGACCGACTGGTTGATGCTGGTGAGGCGAGTTTCGATCTGGTCCACAGCGCCAACAGCCTTGACCGACAACAACTGGTCGACCTCGGTTGCAGCAATGCGGATCTGCTCGAGAGCCGTCCGCACCGCGCCATCCATGTGGTTGGCGGTGTTGCTGATATCGGTGGCGATGTTCTGCGTCGCCGCGGTGATGCGGGTGGCAATGGTTTCCTCGATCCGGTCTGCACCGGCTTCGAGATCGGCCATGGACTGGGTGATCGAGGTATTGATCGAGGAGTTGAGCGCAGCCAGGCGATCGGCCGTGATATCGGCGCGAGCGGTAATGGCCTCGGGCAGGGTGCCCAGACGCGAGTCCACCATATCGGTGATCGCCTTGCGGGCGGAATCGACACCGGCTTCGATGAGGTCGGCAGCCTTGCTGGCGCTTTCGCCAACGGTCAGGGATGCCGATTCAATGCGGGCGCTGACACCATGCTCGGCGTCGGTGATACGGGCTATCGCGCTGTCCAGGCCATCGCCCAGATGCGTGTTCACTTCAGACACCTTGGAGACGATCATCGAGGACATCGAGTTGACGTGCTCGCTCATGGTCTCGGTGGCGCTGCGCAGGGTGTTGTCGATCTTCTGGCTGGCTTCATCGCCCTGCTGGGTGATGGTGTCGGCCAGTTCGGTGGTGCGCATGCCAATGGTTTCGCTGAGCGAGGCGGTGTGCGTTGCCAGCGTGTCGCCCAGCGCCTCGGTGCGCTGGTTGAGCGCTTCGGACAGCTGCTGGGTACGGGTTGTAAGGGCCTGCGCCAGCTGCTGGGTTCCGCCATCAAGGGCTGCACGCAGCTCGGTGCCACGGCTGTCCAGCTCGGTGGTCAGCGTTGCGGTGCCGGTGCCAATTTGCTCGACAATGGTCGCTGTGCGGCTGTCGAGTTCTTCGGCCAGGGTTGTCGTGCTGGTGCCCAGCTTGTCGACCAAGGTGTTGGTGCGCTCATCGAGCTGCTGCGCCAGATCGGTGGTGCGCGTGTCGATCTCAAGCGTCATTGCCGTGGTCTTTTCCGACAGCGTGTCGGCCAGGCGCTGCGTGCGGCCTGCAATGGCCTGATCAAAGGCGCTGGTGCTGCTGGTCAGGGTTTCCCCAAGTTCCTGGCTGCGGACGCGAATGGCTTCGCTCATGTCGCGACCACGGGCGTCGAGCTTTTCGTCGAGCTCCTGCACATGGGTCTCGAATGTGGTGCCCAATGCCGTGGACCGGTTGGCCAGAACATCATCCAGCGCCTTGGTGCGGTCATCAAGGGCCTCGGCAATGACGCCAGCATGGCCTTCGAGCGATTCCGTCAGCTCGCGGCTGCGATTGCTCAGGGTTTCGGTAATTGCCTTGGTGCGGGCGCCGAGCACTTCGCTCATTTCGCGGGTGCGTTCGCTGACCACGTCATTGAATCGGCCGGATTCTTCGTTGAGCGCCATTTCGAGCACGTTGGCACGAGCGGCAAAGCTGGTGCCCTGTTCTTCGAGGCGGGCGATCAGATTGTCGCCCTTGTCGCCGACCACGCCATCAAGGGCATGCAGGCGTGCGTCGAGGATGCTGGTGATTTCGCTCAGGCGGGTATCGAACTGGCTCAGCGTGTCCTGACCCGCGCTCGACAGGGTAATGCGGGCGCGTTCGGAGGTATCGTCGAGCGCGCCATTGATCTCGATGACCGCCGACTGCATGCGGCTGTCCATGGCGTTGAGCTGAATGGAAACCGATTCATCGAGCTGGCGGGTAAGGGCGCTGAGCAGGACTTCGGCTTCACGCGAGCGGGACGAAATGTCCTCGGCAATGCGCTGGCCGATCATGTCGAGACCGCCAGTCACTTCGTGACCACGATCCTGCAACTGGTTGAGCAGGGAGGCGCCGCCATCGGTAAGCAGGCTCGAGAGCGCCGCGGTGCGCTCGTCAAAGGCCGATGAGAAGCGGTCGGTACCCGATTCAATCAAGCCGGCAATGGTCTGGCTGCGATCTTCGAAAGCGGCGCTGAATGTGTTGGTGCGTTCTTCGATGGCGCGGGTGCGCTGATCGATGGCGTCGCCGATCTGGCCGGCGCGGCCGTCCAGTGCTTCGGTCAGTGCATTGATGCGGCTGTCGACGCCGGTCGTCAGATGGTCGGCGCGCTCGTCGAGCGTGCTGGCCATCTTGGCGGTCTGATCTTCAAACGTCAGCGACAGGCGACCAGCGCTTTCGTCAAGCGAAGAGATAAAGTCAGTGGTGCGGTTGTCGACCAGCGACACGAAGCTCTCGGTACGCTCGCCAAACGAATTGGTCAGCGTGTTGCCCGCGGTTTCAAGTGCGCGGGTCAGATTGCCGCCGCTTTCAACAATGGTGCCGGAAATGCGCTGGCTGATCATGTCGAGATCGAACACCAGGCCGGTATGGCTTTCAGTGATCGCTTCGCGGACGCGGTCGGTATTGGTCAGCACGCTTTCGCGCTGGCTCGCCAGTTCGGCGATAAGGGCGCGCATCCGGGATTCATTGTCGGAATAGGTGCGTTCGAGCGCGGTGACTTCATTGTGGATCATCACCTCGAGCTCGCCGGCACGCGACAGGGCGCGTTCAAGGCCATCGCCGAGCGCGTTGACTTCGCGCCGCACGGCCTGACCGACCGAGGCCACCTTGTCGGCGGCGGTCACTTCAGGCTCAGCCAGACGCATGGCGGCCTGGGTGATCGAGGACGCAGCGTTGCGCAGGTCCTGGGCGCGGCGGAACAGCGTGGCAATGCCGAAGAAGGCAAGGACAGGCACGAACATGATGGCGACCAGACCGATGAAGTCGATGGTGCCGACAAAATTGCCGAAATTGTTGATCTGGTTGCCAAAGCGCATCCAGCCGCCGGCGGCGGTTACGGCCAGCCACACCACCGAGAGCGCCAGCGCCACCCAGGTTGGTGTCGAGGAGGAACGGTTCTGCAGGCTATAGAGGATCTTGGAAGGGTAGCGGTCGTCATTGGCGACGGCGCCAGCCTGCTGGGCGATCTTGTCTGCGGCACGCAGACGGTCGCTGCGGCCGGGATCTGCCGGCTTGCGCTCAGGTGCCTGTTGAGGGGCGTTGTCCATATTGAACACCGATTCCTTGAGGGCATCTTCGACGGCTGAGAATGCCAGCGCGGCGGGATCGTTCGTGGGGGTCGGGTTCTTCGCCATACTCTTTACAACTCTCGCGTCGACTTTACAGCGACAAGGCGGACTCTAGGAGTATTCATGCCCAAAGACCCGTTTCCGGGCCCATGGTCAAAAGGAAACAATTCGATGCAAATGCCCCGCATCGTCCCCAACCCTCGCCGCCGCGCGCTGGCTTAAACCCCATTAATACATTCAATTTGATGCAAACCGAACGGAATCTTACCCATAGGTTAATTTTCTGGGGAAGCTCGGGGCTATCAGGAACGGCAAAGAAAGGCAAAGGTGTGGCTTAATCACATGTTCACCTGCGCCACCTAGGCTTGTCCCCACGGCATTGTCCTTGTTGGACGCGTAGCCGTGTAGAATGGAGCGACCAGAATGGTTCAGCGCGCGGCCACTGCCGAACATCTCAGTTTTGTCCCCGTTGATCGGGCAGGACGCCCAATCGATCTGGTCCATCTTGCCAAGCAGTGTCTGGGTGATGCGCATCTCGAATGCGAAATCCTGCGCATGTATGACGCCACGGTCAAAACCTATTTCTCGCGCCTGAAACTGGCGTCCAGCTTTGACGAGCTGGCGATGAACCTGCATTCGATCAAGGGTGCTTCGGGCGGCGTCGGCGCGTTTTCGGTGGCCGATCTGGCCAAGGCGGCCGAGGTCGAACTCCAGGCCGGGCGGCCGCTATCGACCGAGCGGGTCGACGATCTGGGCATGGCAATTGAAGAAGTCAGCGGTTTTATTGCCCGCATGCTGGATAATGAGCCGGCCTGACACGGTCTCGGCATTTGACGAAAAGCACTGGATTGCCCTATAGAGCGGCCAATATTTGACGCGCTCCGCGGCCTGGTTGTGGGTGCGCCCACAGGCCAAAGTTTCCATGAGCATGACCAATCTGGCGCCGGTGCAAGACCGGGCTACTCTTGAACCGTTTCGTACCCGCCGCACGTTTGCGATCATTTCGCACCCCGACGCCGGCAAGACCACGCTGACCGAGCGCCTGCTGGCGGCGGCTGGCGCGATCCAGTCCGCTGGTGCAGTCCGCGGTAAGGCCGGTGCCCGTTCGACCCGTTCGGACTGGATGGAAATGGAGCAAAAGCGCGGCATTTCCATCACCTCCTCGGTGATGACGTTCGACTATGACGGGCTGACGCTGAACCTGCTCGATACCCCGGGTCACTCCGACTTCTCTGAAGACACCTATCGCACGCTGACCGCGGTTGACGCGGCCATCATGGTGATCGACGCGGCCAAGGGCATCGAGGCGCAGACGCTCAAGCTGTTCGAAGTCTGCCGCCTGCGCGATATCCCGATCATTACCTTTATCAACAAGGTGGATCGCGAGGGTCTGTCACCACTCGATCTGATCGATGAGATCCAGGGCAAGCTGGCGCTCGACCTGACACCGGTGCTGTGGCCCATCGGGCAGGGCGTTGATTTCCGGGGTTATCTCGATCTGCTCGAAAAGCGGGTGCTGAACCCGCAGGGTAAGCCGATTGCCGAATATGAGGCCATTGAAGACCTGCTGGACAATGAGACGCTGGTGGAAGATCCGATCTTCATGACGGCGCTGGAAAATCTGGAAATGGCTACGGCCATGCTGCCGGCCTTCGATCTGGAAACCTTCCATGCCGGTCATCTCAGCCCCGTGCTGTTCGGCTCCGCGCTCAAGGGCATTGGTGTGGCGGAGCTGTTGCGTACGCTGGGCGAGTGGGGCCCCGAGCCGCGCCCGCAGCCCGCCATTCCCGAGCCGATTTCGCCCGATGAAAAGAAGGTCACCGGCTTTGTGTTCAAGGTGCAGGCGAACATGGACGCCAATCACCGCGACCGGATCGCCTTCGTCCGCCTCTGCTCGGGCACCTTCACGCGCGGCATGCGCCTGAAGAATGTGCGCTCGGGCAAGGACATGGCCGTCTCCAATCCGATGTTCTTTTTCGGCAATGATCGCGAGCTGGCCGAACAGGCCGTAGCGGGCGACATTGTGGGCATTCCCAATCACGGGACGCTCTCGGTTGGCGATACGCTGACCGAAGGCGCCAGCATCAATGTGACGGGCATTCCCAACTTCGCCCCGGAAATCATCCGCCGCGTGCGCCTGACCGACCACATGAAGACCAAGCAGATGGCCAAGGCGCTTTCGGATCTGTCCGAAGAGGGCGTGACCCAGGTGTTCCGCCGCATGGTGGGTGCAGACTGGATCGTAGGCGTTGTCGGCCAGCTGCAGCTTGAAGTGCTCAGCTCGCGCGTCGACAAGGAATATGGTGTTCCCATCACCTTTGAGAGCCTCAATTACGAGGTGGCCCGCTGGATCGAGAGCGATGAGCCCGAAGAGCTCAAGCGCTTCATTGCGGCCAACAAGATGAACATTGCCGAGGACCGTAACGGGGCGCCGGTATTTCTGGCGCAGAATGCCTGGTGGGCCGATCGTGCCAAGCAGGACTTCCCCAAGCTGCGCTTCCTGAGCACCAAGGAACGGCATTGAGCACTCCTGATCGTATCGAAGAGCTGCTGAGCGCGACGAAGTCCGCCTTCATGAGCGGGGCGCTGGTACGCCTGAAACTGGGCGGCTATCACGGTAGCGAGCCGGACCTGAAGTCCATCGAGGTCAAGAAAATTACGGTCAAGGACGGGGACAAGTTCTCCTTCACCTACCGATACAAGACGCGCGACATCATCAAGAACTTCATTCAGCCAGAAGCCCTGGCGTTGTTGCGCAGCGGGCTCAAGGATGAGTTCCGCAGCGCGCAATTGGCCACGACCGAGTTCGACATGGGTTTTGAGCGCAATGGGGCCAAGATGCGGCTCAAGCGGACCGAGGTGTCCGGTCGCGAAGCGCCATCAACCGATCACAACCGGGCCAAGAACCGTCCGCTGACCGTCACCGACAAGCCCTGGCTCAAAGCCCTGGGTATTGCCGGCAAAGATGGCGTGGTGCGCAATGATGCGCAGGATAAGTTCCGCCAGATCAACAAGATGGTCGAGATTTTTGCTCCGTTGATCCACGCCATCAAGACCGAGCGGCCGCTGATCGTCGACATGGGCGCGGGCAAGGGTTACCTGGATTTTGCGCTCTATGACTACCTCGCCAATGTTGCGAACCGCCCCGCCGGGATCGTCGGCGTTGAGATGCGCGAGCAACTGGTCAGCGATGGTAATTCGACGGCGCAGCAATCGGGCTTTGACGGGCTGAGCTTCCAGGCCGGCACAATCATGGATTTTGATGCCAGTGGTGCTGATGCGGTGATCGCGCTGCATGCCTGCGATACGGCGACTGATGATGCGATCTTCAAGGGTATCAATGCTGGTGCAGCGCTGATTGCGGTGGCGCCGTGCTGCCACAAGCAGATCCGCCGCCAGATGGAAGCGGGCCAGCCGGATGGCCGGCTCGAGGTCATGCTGCGGCACGGCATCTTCCTGGAGCGGCAGGCCGAGATGGTCACCGATACACTGCGCGCCCTGCTGCTCGAACTCAATGGCTACAAGACCAAGGTGTTCGAGTTCGTGTCTGACGCCCATACCCCCAAGAACAATCTGATCGTCGCCGAAAAGGACGGCCGGCTTGGCCGTGATCGTGACGCTGTGCTCAAGCAGATCGCCGAGATCAAAACCATGTTCGGCATTGAGCAGCACTATCTTGAAGGCCTGCTTGGCCTGTGACGATGGGCGCAGTTCATTAACACGCCGCCACACACTATATCGGCAGATAACAGCAAGACCCCGTGAGACCCATGACCAAGATCACTTTTGTCCAGCAGGACGGCGTACGCATCGATACCGAAGCCGAAAATGGCTCCACCGTGATGGAAACGGCCATCATGAATGGCGTGCCCGGCATTGTCGCCGAATGCGGCGGCGCTTGCACCTGCGCGACATGCCACGTTTATGTCGATAATGACTGGACCGAAAAGGTCGGCGGCCCATCGATGATGGAAGAGGACATGCTTGATTTCGCATTTGACGTGAAAGAGGCCAGCCGCCTGAGCTGCCAGATCAAGGTCAAGGACGAGTTCGACGGCCTTGTTGTGCATGTGCCGGGACGTCAGGGCTAGTGTAACGCCCATTTCTGGGCAGGGTCCGGCGAAGCAAAATTTGCTTGTGCTGGCCCTCGCACAGATTCTTTTAGCGGGGGGACAGCTTTCCCACATGCGCTGTTCCAAGCCATGCCCGCTAAGGGAAATATAAAAGCGATTGAATTTCAAAGCCTTGCTGCAAAGCCCCGGATTCGCGTAATTTCACGCACCGTAGCAGCAGGGTTTTCAATGGCACTTCTCAACACCTTCCCGTTGAGCTTCAAGGTTCGCGACAAGCGTATCGCCATTATTGGCGGTGGCGAAGAGGCGCTCAACAAGGTGCGCCTGGTCGCCAAGACCAGTGCGCAGATTGTGATCATCTCCCGTCAGATCGAAGCCGACTTCAGCGGCTTTGCGGTGCAGTGCATCGAGCGCGGCTTCGCGGTCTCGGACCTCGATGGCGTGGCGCTGGTGTTTGTCGCCGAAGAGAGCGCCGATGCTGCCTTGGCCAAGGATGAAGCGCGGGCCCGCAATATCCCGCTCAACGTGGTCGATGTGCCGGCTGAATGTGATTTCTATACCCCTTCGATTGTTGATCGCGCGCCGTTGACGGTCGCGATCTCGACCGAAGGCGATGCGCCAGTGCTGGCGCGACTGGTGCGGGCCCGTATCGAGGCCATGCTGCCGCCGGGCTTTGGCAAAATCGCCAGCCTGGCCGGCGGGTTACGCCAGCGCGTTGAATCTCTGATTCACACGGGCCCTGCGCGCCGCCGCTATTATGAAGCACTGGTCACCTCGCCCCAGGTCGAAGCTGCCGTCGCCCAGAGCCCGATTGCCGGTCGTTTCCGGGCCGAAGTCTTGCTTGAGCAGCATCAGAGCAATAGCGAAGCAACCGGCATTGTTTGGTTGATCGGGGCAGGGCCGGGATCGGAAGATCTGCTCACCCTGCGCGCCCAGCGCCTGCTGCAGGAAGCCGACGTTATCGTTCATGACCAGTTGGTGCCCGATGCCGTGGTGCAGATGGGACGGCGCGATGCCGAACAGATTTCAGTCGGTAAGGCCAAGGGGCATCATTCGTTCAGCCAGGCTCAGATCAATACGCTGATCGTCCGGCTGGCCCGTCAGGGCAAGAAGGTCGCACGGCTCAAGTCGGGCGATCCGATGGTATTCGGCCGTGCCGGCGAAGAGATCGCTGCGCTGCGCAAGGCCGGGCTGACGTACAAGATCGTTCCCGGCGTCAGTGCTGCTTTGGCAGCAGCCGCCGACACGGCGACGCCAGTCACGCTGCGCAAGGTATCGAGCGGCTTTGTCATGGCAACGGCGCATGGCGCCGAGGATAGCGATCTCACGCATTGGGCCGGCCTGGCGCAGTCCGGCCTGACGCTGGCGCTCTACATGGGCAAGTCCATTGCCGCCGAGGTCGCCGGCCGGCTTGTCGCACATGGCGCCAATCCGGAATTGCCGGTGGGCATAGTGGTCAATGCCGGGCGACCCCAGATGACAACATATGCGGCCACCCTGCGGTCCCTCATCGACAGTGATGTGGTGCTGGCAGACGGGCCTGCAATCATTTTCGTTGGTGAAGCCGTGGCGGCAGGTGACTGGTCCAATGCCGCGCAGATCGCCGCGCAGAACTTCAAGGTAGCGTGACAAAATGCAAATTCTGACGGGCAATGAGCTGACTTCGGGCGGGACGGTCTATCTCGACGCCACAGGCCGGTGGGTCGAAGACCTGCAGGCGGCGCATGTATTCGGGGCAGAAGAACTCGCCGAACGTGACGCTGCGATCGCCGCGACCAAGGGCACTGGCCGCATTGTCAGTGTCGAAATTGAAGACGTAACACTTGATGGCGTGGTGCTTGTTCCCAAGCGTCTGCGCGAACGCATCCGGGCAGCGGGTCCCACCGCGCCTTTGACTTTGAACGGCGAGATCTACGACCGCCAGCATCTGGGTGAGGACGGTCATGTATCGATATGACGAATTTGACGCCGCGTTTGTCGCGGGTCGTACGGCGCAGTTCTCCGATCAGGTCCACCGTCGCCTTTCGGGCGAGTTGAGCGAAGACCAGTTCCGCCCGCTGCGGCTGATGAATGGCCTCTATCTTCAACTGCACGCCTATATGCTGCGCGTTGCGGTGCCTTACGGCACGCTGTCGAGCAAGCAGATGCGCAGGCTGGCCCATATTGCGCGCACCTATGATCGTGGCTACGGCCATTTCACCACGCGCCAGAACATCCAGTATAACTGGCCCAAGCTCAAGGATGTGCCGGTTATCCTTGAGGAGTTGGCGAGCGTGGAAATGCACGCCATCCAGACGTCCGGCAATTGCATTCGCAATGTGACGACGGACCAGTTTGCTGGCGCCGCCGCCGACGAGATCATTGATCCGCGTCCGGTTGCCGAGATCATTCGTCAGTGGTCGAGCCTGCACCCCGAGTTCAGCTATCTGCCGCGCAAGTTCAAGATTGCCATGACCGGCTCACCCAATGACCGGGCCGCGATCCGTTTCCACGATATCGGCCTGCAGGCTGCGGTGAACGCTGCAGGCGATATCGGCTGGGAAGTATGGGTTGGCGGTGGTCTGGGCCGGACGCCAATGATCGGCAAGCTGCTCAACAGCTTCGTGCCAAATGAGCATCTGCTCGCCTATCTTGAGAGCATTATGCGCGTCTACAACCGCTATGGTCGGCGCGACAACAAGTACAAGGCGCGCATCAAGATCCTGGTGCACGAAGAGGGCCTTGAGACGATCAAGGGGCAGGTCGAGACCGAATTTGCCGAGGTGCGTGGTGGTGTCCTGACCCTGCCGCAGGCCGAGCTTGATCGCATCACCACCTATTTCGCGCCGCCTGCGTTCTCCGACCAGTCGGGCAATACCGTGAACGTGGCCTATCAGTCGATCATTGATCCCGCCTATGGCCGCTGGCTCGACAACAATTTGAACGCCCATAGCCAGCCCGGCTATGCCTCGGTCACCATTTCGCTCAAGCCCGTTGGTGGCGCCCCGGGCGATGCGACCGATGCACAGATGGACGTCGTGGCCGATCTGGCCGAGCGCTATTCGTTCGATGAGTTGCGCGTGACCCACGAACAGAACCTGGTGCTGCCCCATGTGGCCGTCGCCGACTTGCGCGCTGTCTATGATGCGCTGGTGCAAGCCAAGCTTGCTGACGGCAATACCGGTCTGATCACGGACATGATCTGCTGCCCGGGTCTGGATTTTTGCGCCTTGGCCAATGCCCGTTCGATCCCCATCGCGCAGGAAATCTCGCACAAGTTTGCCGCGCCGGAGCGTCAGGCGGAAATCGGTGATCTCAAGATCAAGATTTCAGGCTGCATCAATGCCTGCGGTCATCACCATGTTGGCCATATCGGCATTCTGGGCGTGGAGAAGAAAGGCGGCGAACTCTATCAGATCACGCTTGGCGGCGACGCAACTGAACAGGCTTCCGTCGGCAAGATCATCGGGCCCGGCTTTGAAGCTGATGCGGTTCCCGGCGCGATCGAGAAGCTGGTCGATACCTATATTGCTCAACGTCAAAGCACTGAAGAGAGCTTTATCGAGGCGTATCGTCGCCTGGGTGAGGCCCCCTTCAAGGAGGCTCTGTATGGCGCAGCCTAAAGCCGCCCACGTGCCTGCTGTCCACGACAAGCTGCGGGCACTGGGCATTCTGGCGCTCAATGGGATGTTCGACGAAATGGATGCGGTTGGCGTTTTGCGCCAGGCCGCAACCGATGTGCTGCCCGGTGATCTGGCGATTGTTTCGTCGTTTGGCGCGGATTCGGCCGTGCTGCTGCATCTGGTGGCCCAGGTCGATCCGAGCCTGCCGGTCTATTTCCTGGAAACCGGCAAGCATTTCGTTGAAACGCTGGACTATGTCGAGACGCTGAAAAAGCATCTGGGACTGATCAATGTCCACGCGATCCATCCCAATTCCGAGGATGTTAAGCGCTTTGATCCGGCGGGCACGCTGTGGGAAACCGATCCAGACAGCTGCTGCCATATTCGCAAGACCGAGCCGCTGGAGCCCATCACCGAGCAATATGCCGGCTGGGTGACAGGTCGGAAGCGCTTTCAGACCAAGGAACGCGGTGTGCTGCCGCATTTCGAGCTGACAAGCGATGACCGCATCAAGGTCAACCCGCTGGCCTATTTCAGCGATGCTGACGTCAATCAATACAAGATCGAGCATGCCTTGCCCGAGCACCCGCTGTTCGCTAAGGGCTACAAATCAATCGGTTGCGCGCCCTGCACCTCGGTGGTTGCCGAGGGTGAGGATCCGCGTGCCGGACGCTGGCGCGGCCTCAACAAGCAAGAGTGCGGTATCCATTTCGATTTCAACGGAGCGATTGCCTCTCCCATGACAGCTTCCAAGCGACATACCCTCTGGAAGGACGGCGCCTTCATGGCTGACCCGTTCCGTGCCTGGAGCGAAGAGAGCGATGCAGCAACGGCCAGCTATACCCATGTGCCGCTGCCCGTGTTTGTTGCCAATCGTGATGCGTTCCTGGCCAACCCGCACCCTCTTGGGCTGCAGGTGTCACCTGGCGATCGGATCGAGGATGTCGAAGCTGATCTGGGGCGCTTTGCCTCGATTGCCATCACGTTCCCTGCCTTCACAGACGGTCGCGGCTATTCAACAGCACGTCTGCTAACTGAACGCTACCAGTACGCTAACGAGATCCGGGCTGTTGGTGACGTGTTGCAGGACCAGATTCCGCTGATGCGCCGCTGCGGGGTCAATGCGCTGGTGGTGACACACGAACCCACACGCGACGCCCTGGTGGAAAACCGGCTTCCCGAAGTTGGCATTTTCTACCAACCTGTTGGCACTGCAGAGGTGCCAGTCGGTACGCGCCCCTTCCTTCGCCGCGTCTCCTGATATAAGCGGAGCTTGGTGGTCAGGGTTTACCACCAGGCATGACGAATTCCCTGTAATTTGAGGGCGGTGGCCCTCCAGATGGACTTGAGATCAATGAGCACTGAAATCACCACTGATGTCGTCGTGATCGGCGCGGGCCCCTGCGGGCTGTTTGCTGCGTTCGAACTCGGACTGCTTGACCTCAAATGCCACTTTATCGACATTCTGGACCGCCCCGGTGGGCAGTGCGCGGAGCTGTATCCGGAAAAACCGATCTACGATATTCCGGGCTTTCCCGTGGTGACCGGCCAGGCACTGACCGACAATCTGATGGCGCAGATCGCGCCGTTCGCGCCGGAATTCCACTTCAATCGGATGGTCAACTCCATCGAGAAGCAGGAAGACGGCTCGTTCAAGCTGGCAACCGATGCTGACGAGATCTTCAATACCAAGGTTGTGGTGATCGCTGCTGGCGGTGGCTCGTTCCAGCCCAAGCGCCCACCTGTCGAAGGCATTGAAGCTTTTGAAAACAAGTCCGTATTCTATTCCGTCCGCAAGATGGATGACTTCCGCGGCCAAGACGTTGTGATCGTTGGCGGCGGTGACTCGGCGCTCGACTGGACGCTGAACCTGCAGCCCATCGTGCGGTCGCTGACGCTTGTGCACCGCCGCGATGCCTTCAAGGCAGCACCCGCCTCGGTCAACAAGATGAAGGATCTGGTTGCCGAAGGTAAGGTGAACTTCCAGCTCGGCCAGATCGCCAAGCTCGATGGCGAGGACGGGCAGATCAACCATGTGCATCTGACCACTGCAGCCGGCGATCTTTCGGTGCCGGCCACGCGCCTGCTGCCCTTCTTCGGCTTGACCATGAAGCTTGGTCCCGTTGCCGATTGGGGCCTTGAACTCAACGACAACACCATCGTGGTGGACACCGAGAAGTTCGAAACCTCGGTTCCCGGTGTCTTTGCGATTGGCGACATCAATTCCTATCCGGGCAAGCTCAAGCTGATCCTGTCGGGTTTCCATGAAGCGGCGCTGATGGCGCAGGCTGCCAAGGCAATCGTCGCACCGGGCGAGCGGGTGGTGTTCCAGTACACGACCAGCTCGACCAAGCTGCAGAAGAAGCTGGGCGTTGCCTGATGAAAATCCACGTCACTGACCAGGCTGGTGAGCAGCACGAGCTCGAAGGGCTCGAGGGCTGGCGGGTGATGGAAGTCATTCGTGACTGGGGCCTAAACATCAAGGCCGAGTGCGGTGGCGCGCTGAGTTGTGCCACCTGTCATGTCTTTGTCGACAAGGACTGGACCGAGATTGTCGGTTCGCCCAGCGACGAGGAAGAGGATATGCTCGACAGTGTCGGTGACGTCCGCGAGAATTCCCGCCTGAGCTGTCAGATCCTGATGAGTGACGCACTTGATGGTCTCAAGCTCACGCTCGCACCGAGCGCGGCCAAGGACTGAGCTAGCGTTCAATTTCTGTTCGTCGGGTTCGAGAAGTTTAACCTCTATCGGCTAGTGTGATCATAGCGTCGCCCTGGTTTTTTAGAGCGTAATTATATGACCGCGAATAGTTGTGCCGGGTGTCGCAATGCCGACGCCAACTCGTTTGAAATTCCCTTCACCATGGCTTTTCAGCCCATAGTGGACGTCTCGGCCAATCGGGTCTGGGGCTATGAGGCGCTCGTGCGCGGCCTTGCGGGCGAGAGCGCTTTCGACGTGCTTGGTCAGGTAACCGAGAAGAACCGCTACGCATTTGATCAGGCCTGCCGGGTCAAGGCGATCGAGCTGGCCGGCACACGCATCGGCGATGTTGACGCCAAGCTGAGCATCAATTTCATGCCCAATGCGGTTTACGAGCCCAAGGCCTGTATTCGCGCAACGCTGGAAGCTGCATCGCGCATGCAGTTTGATACGCGGCGCCTGATGTTCGAATTCACAGAGAATGAACGCATGGATGATGTTGGCCATATCGGGCACATCGTTTCCGAGTATCGCCGCATGGGTTTCACGACCGCGCTGGACGATTTTGGAGCCGGCTATGCCGGGCTGTCACTGCTGGCCAAGTTCCAAACCGATCTGATCAAGATCGATATGGAGCTGCTGCGTGGCGTCGATACCTCCCCGGTCAAGCAAACCATTATTCGCGGACTTGTCGGCATGGCTGGTGAGCTTGGCATCACCCTGCTGGCCGAAGGCGTCGAGACAGAGGCGGAACTGACCATCCTCAGGGCCGCCGGCATCAAGCTGTTTCAGGGATACTATTTTGCCCGGCCACAGGTGGAGGCCTTCCAGACCATGACCGATATGGCGCTGGCAGCTTAGGGCGCCTTGGCGTTGTCGCTGGCAAGCTTGGTCAGTTCGGGGATAAAGTCGCGCACCATGGGTTGCGGCTGGGTCTCAAAGGGCAGGGGGCGGACAACGCGCATGGCGGCAATGCCAACGCGTACCGTCATCAAACCATTGACCACCCCTTCGCCGAGGCGGGCTGACAGCTTTGCCGCCAGACCCTGCCCAACCAATTGCTCGACCAGCCCATCTGTGAGCACCAGCCCGCCTGTGACGGCCAGATGGGTCAGAATGGTGCCCGTTAGCCTCCAGAAGCCAAAGAAGCCGGGACGGGCGCCGTAGAGCGCCGCAATAGCCCCTGCGAGCCGGACGCTCTCATAGATCACGAATGCAATGTCGACCAAGGCTCGTGGTGAGACCGCGGTGACCAGCGCTACTCGTCGTGCCGACGCCGCAGTCAGCGTCTTGGCGCGCGCGTCCAGTGGTGCCATCAGATTGCGCTCGGCCAGCGCCACAATTTCTTGCCCATCGAACAGGTGCGGCAGATGGTCGGCAACATCCTGACGCGCTCTGGCCTGATCAGGGCGAGCGGCGTAAATGCCAAGCAGCTTGTCCACCACAAGCTTGGCGCGGCGCTGGTCGTTATCGGCGGTCGCCCGCGCCGCATCGCGCTTGAGCGCGTCCAGCATATGCAGTCGCCGAAGGGCAAAGACTTCACGGGTAGCCAAGGCGATCACTGCGACAACAAAGGCGGCGAGCACGCTCAGGCCGACCCAGCCCAGCCATGGGTTGGCGGCAAACAGATCCCGGATCAGACGGTCTGCCGCCAGACCCAGACCCGCCGAGACCAGGATGCCACTGCTGGCCCAGGCGAGGCGGCCCCACCAGCTCATGCGTTTGGGTGGTGGCGCGACAAGCGTTTCCTCGGGCTCACTATCAAAAGGCGTATCGGTCCGGTCCACGGCTGTGGGGGCAAAGGCACGCGGCGCGCGGACGATTGGGGTTTCATCGGCCTTGTCTGGCGTTACGGTCGGGCGTGCGATAGGGCGTTTCATGCGAGCCAGTCTCCCACCAGATAGTCGAGGGCGCGGTCAAACCGGATATGGGGCAGAACCACATCGCCACTAGCATTGCGATCCAGTTCTTGCGGCGGGGTAAAGCGCAGGAAATTCAGTGCGACCGGGTTGCCGTCCTCGAACAATGAGTCAGGCCGTTCTGGTAAGTCGCCGGGAAACAGGGCGATTTCGGTTTTTCCGTCATAGGTCATGCCGTCCAGTTTCTCGCCCTCAATGGGCGTGCCAACGATAGCGTTGAGCGTCTGGCCGCCCTCTGAGATCGATCCTTCATGGGTGGCCCGGATACCTGCGAGCGCCATGGACCGGGTGTCCGTACCAGCAAAGCGCGCGCGTTTAGTCGCGTTGGACACAAGGCGATTGAGAATGGCCTGCAGCCGGTCATGGCTGGTGTGGTGCACATGGTCGGCTTTGGTCGCGGCAAACAGGATGCGGTCGATGCGTCGGGCAAAGGGGCGTAGCAGGGGATTGGTTTCGCCTTGCCGGAAGCAGGACAATACGGAGGTCAATGCCGTTTCGAGATCTGCCACGGCGGCTGGGCCGGCGTTGAGCGCGCGCAGGGTGTCTACCAGCACGATCTGGCGATCAAGGCGCGCGAAGTGGTCGCGGAAGAACGGGCGCACCACTTGCGCCTTATAGGCCTCGAAACGATGCTCAAGCATAGCGTAGAGGCTTGTGCTGCGCGGGGTGTGGCTGGGAGCGGGCAGGGGCGCAAAGGTCAGCGCGGGTGATCCCTCAAGATCGCCGGGGAGCAGAAAGCGTCCGGGGGGCAAGGTGGAGAGGGCACCATGTTCGCGACTGCGGCGCAGATAGTCTGTGAAGGCGGTGGCCAGTCGCTCTGCGTCGGGGTCATTGGCTTCTGCCAGCGGGTCAATAGCGGCAAGTTGATCGAGGAACGGGGTGGCCTCTTTGCCCGAACCGGGGCGACGGGCCCGTTCAAGCGCCTCGGCGCTCCACTCAGCGAAGCTGAGCCCGAGCAATGGCAGGTCGAGCAGCCATTCGCCGGGGTAATCGACAATGTCGAGATTGAGCGTGGAGGGACCACGCAGGCTTGAGTACCAGTTTCTGGACTGAAATTTGAGCACGATGCGCAGCTGGGATATTCGCCGGGTCCCTTCGGGCCAGGCCGGGTGCTTGCCGGTCAGGGCGTCCAGATGCTGCTCGTAGGTAAAGCGCGGAATTGTAGCGTCAGGGTATTCGGCCAGTCGCGCTCCGATGAAACGGCCTTCAGCCAACGGCGTGAAGCCAGGCATACGGCCGCCGGTCAGCAGATTATGCACAAGGGCCGTGATGAAAATGGTTTTGCCAGCGCGGCTCAGCCCTGTAACGCCAAGCCGCAATGTGGGGGTAAATGCCCCGGTCGCGGCATCGGCCATATTGGACAGGGCAATGCCCAGTTCGTCGACGATGGTCGTTGGAGTTTGGGGCACGCGCTACTCTTTCAATGCACTGGAAAGATAGGGATTCGTAGCGCACGTTCAAGCGCTGATGGATAGGCACAGAGTGCGTGCGCATCTTGTGAGATTGTTAAATTCCCCTGCGGTATTCTGCGGGCTTGTTTTTGTATCCAGAGCGTAGCAGTGGCGGCGCCAAAGTGTTGTTGTCATGCGTAATTCTGCTCTTGCCCAGATAGATCCCCAAAGTTCGCGTTCCAATGACTCCTCATCGGCTCTGCAACTGGCTGTTGCTGAGCATCTTGTGCAGTTGGGGTGTTTGTCAGTTTTGGATCTGGCAGAAGCGACAAGACAGAGCGCTGAATGGGGGCACGGGCTATCCCACGTACTGATAGCTGGCGGCCATGTCCGTCGCATACAGTACTATCAGGCGCTGGCAGACGTGTCCGGTGTACCGTTCGTCAACCTGCTCGAACTGCCAAGCGATCCGAGCGTGGTCGAGGCCGCAGACAGGTTCGATTACACCGAGCGCAATGTCACGCCCTGGCGCATGAATGGGGGACGGATGCTGGTGGCGACCACTAGCATTACTGATGAAGTACGCGCCTGGGCCTGGTCGCGATACGGCGACGCCTATGACTTTGTGATCACCTCGCCCTACGACATTCTGTGGCAGACACAGACACTGTTTCGTGATCATGACAGCCACAAGGCGCGTGAAGGTCTCTATGAGTGGAAGCCGCAGCATTCGGCCAAATTCACCGTTACCAAGGCACAGAAAGTAACAGTGCTCATCTGCCTGGTCGGGTTGGTTCTGGCGCTTGTCATTGCGCTGCTGCCAACCGCGATCGCGCTGATGTCAGCGGCGACGGCCCTTTACACGCTGACCTTCGTTTTCAAGTTCATTTTGACTTGGGTGGGCGCGAGCCGACGGGCGGATATCGCGATCTCCGACGAGGCAGTGGCCAGTCTGGTGGACCGCGATTTGCCGGTCTACACCGTGCTGGTGCCGATGTATCGCGAAGCGCGGGTCTTGCCGCTGCTCGCTCAGGCGCTCAAGGGGTTAGACTATCCTGCCTCCAAGCTCGAGGTGAAGCTGGTCCTGGAAGAGGACGATGATGAAACCATCAGCGCGGCCAAAGAGCTGGATCTGCCCGGCAATTTCGAAATCATTCGCGTGCCGCCAAGCCAGCCCAAGACCAAGCCGAAGGCCTGCAATTACGCGCTGCAGTTTTGCCGTGGTGAATATCTGACGATCTATGATGCCGAGGATCAGCCGGAGCCGGATCAGCTGAAAAAGGCCGTGCTTGCGTTTCAGACGGCCGAGGACAGTCTGGTCTGCGTGCAGGCGCGCTTGAACTATTTCAACCGCGGTGAGAACTGGCTGACCAAAATGTTCACGCTGGAATATTCCCAGTGGTTCGACTTCCTGCTGCCCGGGCTGGACGCTCTCAACGTTCCGATTCCATTGGGCGGGACATCCAACCACTTCAAGCTGGCAGCACTGCGTCAGGTCAATGGCTGGGACCCCTATAATGTAACCGAGGATGCCGATCTGGGTATTCGTCTGGCTCAGGAAGGGTTCACCGTAGGCGTGATCAACTCCACGACCTATGAAGAGGCCAATGGGGTGATGTCGAGCTGGGTCAAGCAGCGCAGCCGCTGGATCAAGGGCTATATGCAGACCTGGCTGGTGCATATGCGCGATCCGGTTCACCTCTATCGCTCGATCGGCCCGGTGGGGTTTTTCAGCTTCCACTTTTTCATCGGCGCACCGGCATTTACTGTGCTGCTCAATCCGATCCTATGGGCCATTACACTGTTGATGTATGGCGCCAAGCTTGAGCCGTTTGGCTGGCTGTTTGTCGAGCCGTTCGGCACGCTGGCGCTGTTCAATCTCGTCGTCGGTAATCTGTTTCTGGTCTATTTCGGCGTCGTGGCGGCGCTCAAGCGTCGCTATTACGATCTGGTCGTGGTGGGCCTGACGCTACCCTTTTACTGGGTGCTGCACTCAGTCGCCGGCTACAAGGCGCTCAAGCAACTGATCACCAATCCCCATTACTGGGAGAAAACCGAGCACGGTACATCCTCGTTCACGCAGGCCAAGCTGGACGACGCACAGAAGAAGCGTGCCACATGAGTGCGATGTCAGCATCATTGCCGCGTATCGTGCCTAAGAAGACATGGGTCCGTCCCGCTGCGATCGGTCTGCTGACCGCTATGGTCCTGTTGCTGCTGGGTGGCAATCTGGCAGGTAATGGGGCACTCGAGCGTTCGGTTGCCGCCCAGGACATGCTGTTGCGATGGGAGCAGGGGAGCCTGCTGCAGGGACTGATTGACTGGCTGGCAGGCTGGTTTATCGGCGTTGTTGACCAACGGACCGCGCTGGCGCTGATCTACATCACCGTGGCCGCGGTCGGCGCAGCCGCGCTGTTCCGCCAACTGCGTACCAGTGACTGGCCTCTGGTGCCCGCCGTGCTGGCACTCCTGCTGGTGGTGTCGCATCCCATGCTCCTGCAAACCGTCACGACGGCGGGGCCTGAATTTCTGATAGTCATCGCGACGGCGCTGCTTATTCCCGGACGACGGGGACTTGAGGCCGTCGGCGACGCGCAGTCGGTCATCAATTACGGGCTTATCCTGCCGCTTTTGCTGATGGCGGGGCCGTCGCTGGCAGCGCTCATTCCATTTTTACTGCTGGCTGTACCGCTGAGCGATCCAGAAGCGCGTCGCCGGCCCAGAGCCTTTCTGGCCATGTTGCTGGTGGGGATTGTCCCGGTGCTGATCATCGTGTTGGGGGTGATCGTTATTGCAGCGCGGAGCGGTATCGGACCCGGAGCCCTGATCGCGCCATTCATGCGGGCCTTTGAGGCGCAACAGTCGCCGCTCATGGGCCCAGTTGCGCTAATGGCGCTCAGCGCGCCTGTGGGGTTCGCTGTCTTGTTGCATGCGGTTATTCCGGATCGTCGCCGCAAGGTTTTCACAAGCGCCATGGTGGCGGTGGTGCCGCTCTATCTGGCGGTTGGCAACAGCCTTTTTGCCTTCAATCTGTCGCCGTGGCTGCCAGCAGTCGCTCTTATGGCGGCCGCTTTGGGCTGGCTGGCTGCAACGCGTATCCGGTCCTGGATGCACTGGCTCGTGTTGCTGCTGCTGCTGGCGGGGTCGGCGGCAAGCTGGTGGCTTGCACCACACTGGTCGCAGCCGGGCTGGCTGGACGGGCTGATGCCCATCCAGCTGTTCGGGTGGCAGGTCGGCTAAGCGCCAGTCTTGCTGGTTTCGTAGCCGATCTCGGCCATGTCGTACGGCGTGGTCTGGTAGATCTCATTGATCCAGTTCTGGAACAAGAGATGCGCGTGGCTGCGCCAGCGGTTTTCCGGCGTGGCTGTAGTGTCGCCATTGGGAAACAGATTGGCCGGTGGCGGGGTTGTCAGACCTGCCGAAATGTCCCGATCATACTCGTCGGCAAGGGATCGATTGTCATATTCGAGATGGTTCAGGAAATGCACGGCCCGGTGTTTTTCATCGCCCAGCATCGAGATGCCGATATCGGGATTATCGATGAGCACTTCGAGGTCCGGCCCCAGCGTGGTGCGGTCAATGTCGTTGTAGCGCGAGACCGGGATCATCGGGCTGTCGGAAAAACCGCGCAGATAGGGCGAGCGGGTGTTAACGACCTCGTGCCGGAACACGCCAAATGCCTTCTCAGCCATGCGGTAACGCTTGGTGCCGTGGAAGTGGTGCAGTGCTGCCTGAGCGCCCCAGCAGATGAACATGGTATGGTGCACATTGGTCTGTGTCCAATCCATGATATCGAGCATTTCGGGCCAGTAACGCACCTCCTCAAAAGGGATGTTGGCAATGGGTGCACCGGTTACGATGAAGCCGTCGAACTTGCGGTTCCGGACCTCTTCCCAGGTGCTGTAGAAAGAGTTGAGATAGTCCTCGGGCGTGTTCTTGGACTGGTGTTCGGTGACCCGCACCAGAGTTAAATCTACCTGGAGTGGGGTGGAGCCGATTAACCGGGTGAACTGGGTCTCGGTGCGCTCCTTATTGGGCATCAAATTGAGCAGGCCGATTTCGAGCGGGCGAATATCCTGCCGCGCGGCGCGGCTGGAATCCATGACATTGACGCCCTCGTCTTCGAGGGTTTTGCGGGCGGGCAGGTCGTCGGGAATTCGGATAGGCATGGCAGCCTCTTAGCTGGCGATCATCACAATACGATTCAAGCGGGGCGCGCCTCCAAAAATGGAGAACGCGCTAGCGCATTCGCTTGTCGATGGCCGCTGCCATCAGGTCGATGAATTCGTCGCCGTCACGCACCAGAGCGAGATCGGAGGCTTCCACCACATAGCCGAAATTGTCGGCCAGCATCTGGTAGCGAGGCAGGCGGTCATGCAACAGCGCCTCAAATCCCCAGGCGCCGAAGCCAGTGGGGTCGACGTCACTGTCTTCCAGGATGCCGTGGATCAATTTGTACTCGGCCCATTTCTCAACGAGAAACTGCGGCGGGTAGTACATTGGCTTGGGGCTCTTCTTGAACCGACGGATCAACTCGGCGGCGTCCGAGCCAGTGCCGCGGATGTAGAGCAGGGTGGTCGCGCCGGCCAACGTCTTGATCACGGGGTCTTCGGGATCGGCCGGATCGACAACCTCGATCAGCGAGCCGCCCGTGTCGGCGATGAAATTGTCATAGCCATAGAGCGCCTTGGCACGCTCGACGAAGTGGGGCACATCGTGCAGCGCGGCAATCTCGGCAACGCGGTGCTGCTCCTGGCGGCGCTGATATTCGGCCAGCGGCAGGCCATGCTTGTCTGGGTCGCCGGGCGTCCCCAGGTAGCTTGAAAGCGGGTCAAGGTTCTCGAACGTCAGGTTCGAGGAGATGTAAATCGAATCCGACCGCAGCAGGTCCGCGAGAAACGGGACCTTCATTGCTTCGCGCTTGAAATTGTCGACGATGGCTTCGCCCATATAGCGCGTACCGATGCGGTAATCGGCCGAGTAGTGAAACCAGTTCGACGCGCGCAGCATAGCCGAAAGCCGCGTCTTGCCGACGCCGGCCATACCAAACACCGTCACGGCGCGGTTTGGTGACTTGATGAATTCATCGGCAGACTTGAACAGCATAAAACGCCCCGGACTTCAGGCCTTTCCCAATAATGCAAGCGCCCCCGCTTCACAAGCGGGCGGCAATTTCTGCCGGATGCTCGGACTCAATTGCCGGTTATGGCAGGCGCCGTCGCGAGGTTTGCCAAAATTACCCAATGGATTCAACGGACAAAGGAGTTGGCATCGCGCTTGCATTGATAGTGGGGAACGCGTCGCAGGGCGCAAACGAGGTTTACGGAGTATCTCATGGGCATTTATGGCGCTCTTTCCAGTGCGGTGACGGGTCTGCGGGCCCAGGCGCACGCGTTGGAAAACATTTCGGGCAACATCGCGAACTCGCAGACGACGGGTTACAAGCGCATTGAGACCGATTTCCTCGATCTGATCCCTGATGCGCCGCTCAAGCGCCAGGTTCCGGGTGCAGTGCTGGCGCAATCGCGCGGCACCAATGAAGTGCAGGGTGACATCAAGACCGTGTCGAACGAGACCTTCGTGGCGCTCAATTCGAACGGCTTCTTTGTGGTTGAGCCCAAGATCGGGCAGTCAGACGGCAATTCGGTGTTTGCGGGTACCAATTTTTACACCCGTCGCGGCGACTTTGAGATCGACAAGGACGGTATGCTCGTCAATGGCGCCGGCTACTACCTCAAGGGCCTGCCTATCGATACCACTACCGGCAATATTTCGGGTTCCGTGCCTGAAGTCATCAAGCTGTCCAACGCCTTCCTGCCTGCGCAGGAGACCAACCGGATCAATTATCAGTCCAACCTGCCGCAGTTGCCCAAGACGACGGCCTACAACGCGACCGTCTATAACAGTGAACTGCTGGAGCCGAACAAGTATGCCGGCTATGCCGGGGCATCGACTGCCGCAAATATGGCTGGTGGTGCGCTGACCGGCACTGACGGTGCCGCTACAGTCTTCAACGTTGGCGAAACAGTCAGTCTGAACGTGAATGGCACGGCGGTGACGTTTGAGTTTACCAATGGCGGTGCCGCTGCCACCGGCAATCAGGCCATCGACATCACGACTGCTCCGGCGCAGGTCGCGACTGTTCTGGCAACTATGCAGGCCTCGTTGCGCTCCGCAGGTGGTCCCGCAGCTTCCAGTGCCATTGTCGATATCAATGGTGGTAATCTACGGATCAACCTTGGTACCGATTACCACGCCAAGTTCTCGGTAACCGGCGGCACGGCCGCACAGTTGACTGCCCTGGGCCTGACAAATCCGAGTGCATCCACTGTGCCTACACGTCCTGCCGTGACCACGATTGCAGCGAGCGATGACACGCTGTTCAAGTCGAACTCCGTCGCTGGTGGCGCCATCACGGTCTATGCATCGAACGGTGCGCCAGCCAACGTGCAGATGCGCTGGGCCAAGATCGACAGTGCTGCTTCTGGCGGTTCCGATACGTGGAACCTGTTCTACATGTCGGATAGTGCTGCCACCGGCAGTTCGCCGATGTGGACCAATACCGGTCAGACCTACACCTTTGGTGCAGATGGCTCGCTGGTGGCGCCTGGCGTCTCCACGACCACGCTGAACAATCTGACAATCAATGGTGTCGCCATTGGCAATGTCGAACTCAAGCACGACACCAACGGCGTCTCCCAGTTTGCTGACGTGAACGGCACGGTGAATGTGTCGACACTGAACCAGAACGGTTACGGCGCCGGTGAATTCGTCTCGGTGGCCATCAATGATAGCGGTCGTGTGGTCGCTACCTATTCGAATGGTGAGCGTATCGACATGGCGCAGGTGGTGACGGCCGAATTCAACGCCATCAACCAGCTCAAGCGTCTGGACGGCGGCGTGTTCGCTACCACATCTGAATCGGGTGAAGCGATCCTCGATCTGTCCGGTTCGGGCATCATCGGCGGCTCGCTCGAAGCATCCAATACCGACATTTCGGACGAGTTCACCAAGCTGATCGTGACGCAGCAGGCCTATGCCGCTGGCACCCGCATCGTCACCGCAGCGGACAAGATGCTGCAAGAAGCACTCAACATGATCCGCTAGGCGGATCGACCAAAAGTAGGGTCCGGGGCGTGCGCTCCGGGCTTAGTCCCTTCGTGAGGAGCCCGGTCTATGGGTCTGACGACATCACTTACCAACGCTGTGTCTGGTCTGCGGGTCAATCAGGATTCGCTTGGGCTCGTCAGCCGTAACATCGCCAACTCCGGAACGCCTGGCTATCACAAGCAGTCGCTCAACGTTGTCGACTACAACACGCAGACCAGCTCTTATGCGCGCAGTGTTGGCGCCAACCGCGCGTTCAATGCCAGCCTGCAGACCTATTACAACCGGCAGGTGTCGGACACCGCCAACTCATCGATCCAGGCATCCTATCTGGATCGCCTGCAGGGTTTTCTGGGCAAGCCGGGTACGGCTGGTTCGCTCGATACGCTGTTCAGCGATCTGCAAAACTCTCTGCAGAGTGTGGCGACGAGCCCTGACGATTATACAACACGTTCAAATGCGGTTGCATCCGCCCAGAACATGGCCGAGACGCTCAACCGGTTGTCCAACACCATCCAGGGGATGCGGCAGGAGACCGAGGGGCAGATTGCCTCGAACGTTCACAACATGAACGGCATGCTGAACTCGCTCGCCGAGGTCAATAACCGCATGCTGGATCTTGGCATGACCGACAGCGCGCGCTCAGCGCTGCTTGATCAGCGGGACCGCCTGGTCGGCTCTGTTGCCGAACTGATTGACGTACGCGCCGACTATCGCGGTGACGGTACAGTTGCGCTGATGACGCGCTCGGGTGTTGGTCTGCTGGATAATGGTGTTTCCACCTTCTCGTTCGAGAGCGCCGGCAGCCTGTCGGCAAATTCGGTGTTTGACCCCAATTCCAGCGAGAACAAGGTCGGCAAGCTGTCGCTGACAACCCCGTCCGGTCTGACGATCGATCTGGTGACCCAGGGCGTGCTGCAGGGCGGCGAACTGGGCGGTCTGGTGACGCTGCGCGACAAGACACTGGTTGAGGCGCAGGAGCAGCTGGACGAGATCGCCTCTGGGCTGGCGCAGGCCTTCTCAACGGTCAAGAACCCCGGCGTAGCGGCCACTGATGGCGTTGCTAATGGTTTTGACATTGACCTGACAACGCTCAAGCCAGGCAATGACGTGCTGTTCACCTACTCGGAAAATGGGGTGAATAAGCAGGTCCGGGTGGTCAATTCGACCGATCCCGTGGACTATATGGATGCCTCGGGCCAGCGAGTCATCGGTATTGACCTGTCGGGCAATTCCACCGCTGCTGCCGCTGCGCTGAATGCGAAGTTCTCAGGGCTGGCGATCTCCAGCACGGGTGCCGGCAATCTGCGGATCCTGGATGACGGCGCGATTGGCGCTACGGACGTCAAGACCGCAGTGGCACGCTCTACATCGACTGGTCTGCAGGGCGCCGGATTGGCCTTCAACCTGTTCGTCGATCAGGGCAATACCGCTTTTACCAACAATCTGGACAGCGATCCGCCACAGAAGCAGGGCTTTGCGGCCCGCATCTCGGTCAATACAGCGATTGTGGCCAACAACAAGTTGATGGTGCAGCACGAGGTCGGCGGGACGCTGGGTGACGCTGACCGTGCCAATTACATCATCGATCAACTGGCCTCGATGAGCTTTACCTCGGGCGGCAATCCGGCGGCCAATGCCGACAAGTTCCAGCTGACGGGCAATCTGGGCAATCTGATTGGCCAGGTGCTGGGTTTTCAGGGCGGCAATATCAATGCCGCGCTGACCAAATATGATGATCGGCAACTGACGCTGGACACGATTTCGGACCAGATGCAGACCGAATACGGCGTCAATCTGGATGAGGAAATGGCGCGCCTGATGGAATTGCAGAACGCCTATGCGGCCAACGCCCGTGTGGTGTCGGTGGTCAAGGAACTGCTCGATGCCCTGTTGGGCGCGGTGTAACGGAGTAGCGTGAGATGATCGTCAACAAATCCATGTTTCCGCTTCAGACCGGTTTTGGTGTGATCACCAAGATGCAGGAACGCTTCTCCGACCTGCAGATGCAGCTTGGTACGGGCATGAAGGCCTCCACGCTGGCTGATATGGGGCGCGACCTGCCATTGTCGCTCTCTGTTCGCTCGCGCCTTGGCAAGATCGAAGGCTATTCCGCCAATATCGCTACAGTCGACCTTCGCCTGAGCTTTCTCGACAAAACCATGTCGCGCTTTGACTCGATTGAAGGTGAAGCACGCAATTCTGCGGTGCAGGGTCAGTACGGCACCAACAATATCAACATGGCCACCTTGCCCAGCCTATCCAAGGCACGGCTCGATGAGACGGTCACGCTGCTTAATTCAGACGTCAATGGCCGCTACCTGTTTGGTGGTTCCAACACCGATACCGCGCCTTTGCCAACCACCGATGTGCTGCTGGATGGACAATCCGGCAAGGCCGGCTTCAAGACCGTTGTGAGTGAACGCAAGGCTGCGGACGCAGGCATGGATGGTCGTGGCCGTCTGGGCTCGGCGCACACGGTGGGCACCACGGCGGTGACGCTGGCGGAAGACGGCGTGCACCCGTTCGGAATGAAGGTGTCGACTGTGTCGACCACCAGCAGCGCCGTTACTGTTACACAGCCGACGCCGGGCACCTTGCCATTGGGCGATGAGGTATCAATTACCTTTGCCGCGACGCCGGCGCCCCAGATTGATTCCGGTCACACTATTACGATGGGCTTTGAGTTGCCGGACGGCACCAATACCCAGATCACGCTGCGCGCTGTTACAGCTGCAGAGGCATCGGGCGCCATTGACGAGTTCGTCATTGGGGCAGACGCCGAAGCGACTGCAGTGAACTTCAAGGCCACGCTTGATGCCAAGCTGGTCGATGTCGGTTCCAAGGAACTCGCCGGCGCCTCCAATTTCGTCGCGGCGAAGAACTTCTTCAACGGCCCAGGCGAGCCCGTGCTGCGGGTGCAGGGAAATCCTGCCACGGCGACAGCGCTGCGGGTCGCCGACTCTTCGGACACGGTGATGTGGTATCAGGGCCAGTCGCCAGCGGTTGCGGCCGAGGGCCTGGGCCGCATGGACATCAGCTCGGCAACAGACACCGTGACCCTTTCAGAGCGTGCGCCCAGCTCCGCGAGCTATGGTTTCCAGATTACGGGCGTCTCGGCCGACACAGCCAATATCGACACAACATACACGGCGGCCGACCCCAGTTCGGTCAATGTACAGTTCACCGGGGTTCCGGCTGCTGGTGAGGCTGTCAATGTGACGCTGACCGAGCCGGGCGGCAATACGCGCACGCTTACGCTGACGGCCGTGACCGGCAAGGCGGGGCCGGGACAGTTCACCATTGGCGCCGATGCCAATGCCACGGCGACGAATTTTTCCAAGGCGCTCAATATCGTTGCTACCGAAGCTGCCATTGCCGCGGAAGGCAATCCGCGCCAGACCGTCACCTCGCAGATCGATGACTCGACGCGGGTAGCCTATGGCGTTGAGGCCAACGAATCCGGCCTGCTGCGGCTCGTGCGCTCGCTGGCCTCGCTTTCGGTCGAGACCTATCCGGACAGCGATGCCAGCTCCAAGGAACGCTACGACGCCATGGCCCGCCGGCAGCAGCTGGAACTGTCGGAATCGCACAATTCCGAACGCGGTTCGGTCGAAATCATGACCATGGAACTGGCGATCGCGCGCAAATCGCTGCAAAACTCCACGTCGCGTCACACCGATTACAAGGCGCAGCTGGACAACCTGCTCAGCGACGTGGAGACGGTCAGCAAGGAAGACGTGGCCATGGAGATCCTGGCGCTGCAGACCCGGCTGCAGGCGAGCTATCAGGTGACCTCGATGGTGAGCCAGCTCAGCCTCGCCAACTTCATCTAATCGACAGCCAACGGCTAAACAAAAAGCCCCGCAGTGATGCGGGGCTTTTTGTTTAGGCATGTGATGGGCTCAGGAGCCGCGCAGGCCGGTCGCAATCTGGCGGTTGAGGCGCACCAGCACGTCGAGGCGCTGCGCCGCAGGGGCTGGCTCAAGCAGAATTTCGCGGGTTTCGTTCAGAATGAAGAGGCCCAGATTGGCAATATTCTGACGAATTTCGTGGGGCAGGGGGCTGTCTTCCTTGGTCACCGAAGACATGAAGATGGTCCACAGCTTGCGATTGAAGGTCAGTGCCACCTTCAGTTCTTCGCGCGTCCCGGTTTCCCACTCGTCCTTGACACGCTGGATACCTGCAGCGGCCTTCATCAGCAGGGCTGACTCACGCTCGCGGGGGTTCTCAACTGCCTTGGTCGTCTGCTGGTAAGCCTGGGCGCCTTGCTGATACATGGTTCAAGAGATCCTGTTCATATTCGATCAGCCTATGGGCGGCCTTCAGAGCTTTGTAGAGAGCCCCGGTTAATATCTCGTTATTGATTTCGTTGACTATTTCAGCGGCAGAAGGAACTGCGGCGAGAAAGTCGTTGATCAGCGAAAAGTAGGTTTCGCGGCCATTGCTGATGTCGCCCTCGATATACATCAGCTGCACCGAGAGGTAGATGCGCTTGGCCGGGGTATCTGCGGTCTTGGTGGTCAGGATGTCCTTTTCCCGCAGGATCGGAGACTTGCCATCAATGAAGAGCCGGGTGCGTTGATCTGAATTGGTGATGATGCAATTGCCCACCAGCAGTTTCTCGCCGGGCTTGAGTTCCACCTTGAGCGCCATGTGACCAGTCTCCCAGACTCTGTATCTGCGTGACCTCTACCCTGCCATGGCGTCGAAAACAATGAAGGCGGGCCGAGGCCCGCCTTTGTCTGTTGTAAGCCTTGCCTGCGGATTAACGCAGCAGCTGCAGGATCGACTGGTCAGCCTGGCTGGCCAGGGAAAGCGAGTTGGACGACAGCTGCTGGCGGGTCTGCAGTGCCAGCAGGTTGGCCGCTTCTTCGTTCATGTCGGCCAGGGTCAGGTTGCCGGCGCCGGTTTCCAGCGTGTCAATCATGGCCTTGGTAAAGTCCTGACGGTTCTGCACGATCGAGAGGTTCGAACCAAAGGTCGATGCCTGCGAGCGAACGCTATCCAGAGCAGCCTTCATGTCGGTGAGCAGCGAGTCGATGGTGGTATCGCTGTCGAGCTGTTCTTCCTCGAGTGAGGTTGGCACGCCCAGATTTGCGGAGTTAATGGTGCCGCCGTTCTTGGTCTGGATGTCGATCGAGGAGGTGCCCGTCTCGTTAAAGGTGATGGTCAGCTTGTCGCCGCGCATCAGGTTGATACCGTTGAACGAGGCGTCATCGGCGAGCTTGTCGAGCTGATCGCGCAGTTCGTTGAACTGGGACGCAAGGCCAGCGCGGACGGAGTTGCCAGAAATTTGGCTTGTGGAAGTTGAGCCGTCGATCTTGCCGTTGGATGCACCCTCGATATCGAGCTTCTGGGTCGACTGGTTTTCGATGCGTAGCTTGCCGTTGTCGTTCGAAGCGCGAATCTTGCCGGTCAGGTTGGTGTCGGCGTTGATGCTCGCGACCAGTTGATCAACGGTTTTTGCGGCAAACGTGTCGGTGATGGTGGTCACGGTACCAGAGGCGATTGCACCATTGGTCGAGCGTGCGGTGGTGTTGGCACCTATGCCTACCGCAGTACCAAGGGTCGTGTCGCTGGCAGTGACGTCGAAATTGCTGCCGTCGACACGCGAGAATGTGAGGCCTGCAGCGTTTTCGGCGATCGTGAAGCCACTGGCGCCGCCCAAAGCGCTCTTGAGCGCAGCGAGCTGACCGGTAGTGGTAGCATCGAACGTGTAGCTCACAGTCGTGCTGCCGGACGACAGTGTCAGTGTCTTGCCGCTGAGTGCAGAGAGATCCGGGTCGTTGGTGTTGGCTGTGAAGTCCGTTCCACCAGTGGGTGCGAGAGACGCGGTTACAGCGGTGGTAGCAGCGCCAGCAGTCAGGCCCGCATGTTGGGCGGCAGTGCCACCAACTGTAACGGTTTCACCCTTGGTGCTTTCAAGGCTCAACTGACCGTTGACGACAGAGGCTGTCAGCCCTCCAGTGCCACCAGAGGCCGCGCCCAGCGCGGTGTTGATCTTTTCAGCCGCCGTGCTTGCGGTGTCGGTATCGGTCAGAGCGACCGTGATGGCGCTTCCGCCATTGAGCGAAGTTGCCTGCAGCGTCACGTTGCCATTTCGGCCAAGCGTTGCGCCTGGGCCCACAAAACCATTGTTGGCAGGCTTCAGTGTATTCGTAAGAGAAGTCGTTTGGTCAGCTGCGAAAGCGCCGCCGCTGAAGGTCAGTTCCTTTGCAGCCGAAGTGCCGATAGCTGTTGCATCGACGGAAAGTGAAGCCGTCTGGAATGATTTGTCCTGGCGTGCCTGGCGCAGCGTCGACTGCATCGATTCCAAAGTCTTGGTCATTGCCGAGAGGCCGTTATCCGCAGCCTTGAGGGTCTGGATGCCGTTGGCCATGGAGTCCATGAGCGCATTCAGATCGCTGGACCGGTTGGTGAGGCCCTTGGCGGTAAACCAGTTGCTCGGGTTGTCCAGGGCAGAGTTGACCTTATTGCCGGTGGACAGACGAGTCTGCGCCACTGCCATCATGTCGGCCGTGCCCTGAAGTGCGAGTAGATTCGACCGGACGGCCTTTGAGAGTGAAATGTCTGACATTGATGCGATCCTTGCCCTGGGCCCGTCGCGGCCCCGTTGGCAATATGGTTAACAGCAACTTTATTAATGGGGTGTTAATCGTGCTTGTTAAGGTCGCATAAACTTCAATTAACGGGCGCAAAGCAGCCGGTTTTGCTGGGTTTTCGCTGTGTTTGCGCAAAAGGGAAGGGGCGGGCCTTGCGGCCCGCCCCTTCGAATCGGATTCGATAGGTTCGTGTAGAACTTAACGGATCAGCTGGAGAACCGACTGGTCCTGCTGGCTGGCCAGCGAGAGCGAGTTGGAAGCCAGCGACTGACGGGTCTGCAGTGCCAGAAGGTTGGCAGCTTCAGAGTTCATGTCAGCCAGGGTCAGGTTGCCAGCGCCATCCTGCAGTGTGCTGATCATGGACTTGGTGAAGTCCTGACGGCCCTGCACGATCGAGAGGTTCGAGCCAAAGGTCGAAGCCTGCGAACGCACTTCATTGAGAGCCGATTTCAGCTTGCCCAGTTCGGTGTCGATGTTCGTGTCGCTGTCGAGGTCAGCAGCTTCGATGGTGGTTGCAACACCCAGGTTTGCCGAGTTGACCGTTTCACCATTCTCGGTCTGGATGTCGATCGAAGACGTACCAGTTTCGTTGAAGGTGATGGCCAGGTTGTCGCCACGCAGCAGGTTGATACCGTTGAAGGAGGCATCATCTGCCAGCTTGTCGAGCTGATCGCGCAGTTCGTTGAACTGGTCGGCCAGACCGGCGCGGACGGTGTTACCGGCAATGGTGGCGGAGTCGGCTGTCGAGCCGTCGATGGCACCCGAAGAGGTGACGCCGTCAACATTCAGGACCTGAGTGGACTGGTTCTCGATGCGCAGCTTGCCATTGTCGTTCGATGCACGAACATTGCCCTTAAGATCAGTGTTGCCATTGATCTCGGCGACGAGTGCGTCAAGGGTCTTGGCAGCGTAGATTGCAGTAGGAACAGCCTGATCCGCGAGACCAGCCAGTGCAACGTCTCCGCCGACGGCAATTTCGACATCGGCGTTGTCTGCTGTCAGCGTGAACGCACCGGTGTCTGCATCAAGAGACGCGGTAACATCAAGATCAGTTTCGCCGTTAATGCCTGCAATCAGGTCAGCCAAGGTGTCAGAGGTTGCTGTGCCGACAGTAAAGGTATGGGTCTCAGTGCCGTCACTTACGGTGAATTCGTCGCCATCAGCGAAGCCCAAGGTGTCGAGGGTCTCGGTGCCATCGTACCCGACAGCCGTCGTCGCAGTGGAAACAGGAGTCGCGGTGTTGGTCTGCGAAGTCAGGTTGATTTCGACAGCAGTGTCACCGACGGCGCCAGCGTCAAACGAGAGGACGGAAGTGTTGTCCAGGCCTGTAGCTGGCAGGGTGTAGGATGCGGTCTGGAACGACTTGTCCTGACGGGCCTGGCGCAGGGTCGACTGCATCGATTCGAGGGTCTTGGTCATGGCCGAGAGACCATTATCCGCAGCCTTCAGGGTCTGGATACCATTGGCCATGCCGTCGAGCAGGGCGTTCAGATCGCCAGCACGGTTGTTGAGGCCCTTGGCAGTGAACCAGTTGCTTGGGTTGTCGAGAGCCGAGTTCACCTTGTTGCCGGTCGACAGGCGGTTCTGCGTTTCGGCCATCATGTTGGCAGTGGACGAAAGCGAGTTGAGGTTAGCGCGAACGGCTTTCGACAGGGAAATATCAGACATTTGTACTGGTCCTTTTCTAGGAGTACTCAAACAACGATGCCTCTTCCTGAGGCGTGATCACATTCGTCCGGCAGCCTCTAAAGAAGCGTTAAGCGGGGGGTGAAAATTTGGGCAAATTCCAACGGAGAATTTATATCGCCGGAATCCAAAAAGCCCCGGAAATCGGGGCTTTGAAGAGAATGTGATGTGGCGGATTGGTAAGATTCTATTAAGGATCTGGGGCGGCTTGGCGACTAATCAATGGGCTGCGCAGCCGCGTGGCCCGAGCTAGGCGATCAGATCCTTGAGCCTTGCCTGGGACTCCTCAGGGATAGTGCTGGCACCAATCCGGATGATCAACTGTTCCATGGTCTGCGGCGTCGGCGACAGGGCGCCTGCGATCACGGCCGCAGCAAAGGTCGATGTACGATCCTTGCTGGGGGGCGGTTCGGGATTTGGCTGGGCCTGCGCGTCGCGATTGGGGAACTGACCATTATTGCTGGCGCTGGGTGTTTCGGGCGTGGCGGGCGTACTATTGGGCAGCATGGGGCGTTCAGCGGAAATGGGGCGCTGGCGAATGTCTGCTACATTAATGGTACCCGATAAGGCCGCACTGGGCATTACTGGAGTGATCATGACGCTGTCCTTGCATCAACAAAATGCCATTGGACAGCTTTGGGGCCAACCTTCTTGCTTTCGATTACTTTAGTTGATTGAAATTGATTCAAATAAAGTCGAAATTAAAGGGCGCGGTTGACTGCTATGCCGCGTGCTGAACTTGCCGGGTCTGCTGTGATGGTGCCGGCGCGACCATAAGCCTTGGCCTTGTTCTGCTGGCCCACCACTTTGGCGACATCAGTCAGGATATCTTCGGTGACGTTGCGGGCTGTTGCGAGCACGCGCAGGTTCTCGGCCATCTGGGTCGCCAGCGCCTCGTGGCCATGGCGCAAGCGGTCAACTGAATCGGGTGCTTCCTGCTGGAGGCGGGCGGTCTGGCGCTGCACGGAACGAGCGAAGCTGACATAGTCCTGTGCCATCCGGGCCTTTTCGGGCGTGAGTTTGCTGGCGTCGCGCAAATGTCCGGCCCGCAGCAGGGTGGTTTCCTGGTTCATGACATTGACCAAGGCTGCAAGAGCTGACTCGGCCAGTTGGCACAGTTCTCTGGCCGGCATGTTATCGAGGGCGGCGAGACGGGCTGCAGCGGTCATTTGTAGACTCCAGTGGTCGGCATGATCTTGTTCTGATTGTTGGATGCTTCCTGCATGGCGAGCAGGTCGGGCAGGAGTTGTTCGGCAATGCCCAGGCCGCCATTCTGCGACAGGGTGTCGGCCATCTGTTCGGCCTGCATGGACCGCCAGGTCTCTTCGCCGAAGCCGCCGCCCATGGCGCTCTCGTCAGTTTTGAGGCTGGTGAAGAGTTGTTTGGTCAGCGTGTTGAGGAAAACGCCTTCAAATTCCTGGGCCTGCTGCTGCACGCGGGCAATCTGGGCTGGTGTCAGGGTCGAGTGGTCGGATGTGCCGATTGAGTTGATTGTTGGCATCACAGCACCTCAATTTCGGCCTGCAGGGCGCCGGTGGCCTTGATGGCCTGCAGGATGGCGATGAGATCGCGCGGCGAGATGCCCAGCGCATTGAGGCCGTCGACCAATTGCTGCAGCGTCACCGATTCATTGACCACAGCGAGCGCGGTGTCGGAGATGTTGGCGTTCAGCGTTGTGTTGGGTTCCACGGCGGTCTGGCCATTGGCGAAAGGCAGGGGCTGCACCACGTTGGGGTTTTCGGCGATGGTGACTGTCAGGTTGGATTGAGCAACGGCCACGCTGGAGACACGCACATCCTTGCCCATAACGATGATGCCTGAGTTCTCGTCGATGACGATCTTGGCGGTCTGGTCGGTTTCGACCATGAGCTGCTCGATATCGGTCAGCAGGTCGACAATGTTGCCGTTAAAGCCCGGGGGCAGAGTGACGCGCACCGTAGCGGGATCTTCGGGGGTGGCGGTTGGTGCACCAATGAAGTCGTTGACCGCCAGGGCGATGCGGCGTGCGGTGGTCAGGTCTGGATTGCGCAACGCCAGGCGCAGCGAGGTCTGCGAACCAAGATGAAAGTCGATTTCGCGCTCGATCAGGCCGCCATTGGCGATGCGACCTGTGGTCGGGACGCCCGAGACGATGCTGGCCGCGTCACCGCCCGCGCTAAAGCCGTTGATCAGGACCGGACCCTGGGCGATGGCATAGACGTCTCCGTCAGCCGCCAGCAGTGGGGTAACCAGAAGTGTGCCGCCCTGCAGGCTGTTGCTGTCGCCAAGTGCCGCGACCGAAACATCCATGCGTGACCCCTGCGTACCAAAGGCGGGCAGGTTTGCGGTGACCATGACGGCGGCCACATTGGCGGTGCGGACGTTCTCGCCAGCGGTGTTGACGCCGAGGCGCTCGAGCATGGACTGCAGGGACTGCTTGGTGAAGGGGGAGTTGTTGAGGCTGTCGCCAGTGCCATTCAGGCCAACCACGAGGCCGTACCCGACAAGCTGGTTGTCGCGAACGCCCTCGAAATTGACGATGTCCTTGATGCGGGCGGCTGCGGCATAGGCGTCGGCCATCGGCGAGAGGGTCAAGACGGTACATAGTGCCGTGGCAATCAGCTTTTGCAGCAGTGTTCTGGTCATTCTCGTCCCCGTTCCGAGCCGCTCCATCCCCATGGCGCGACATTCGGGAAACTCATTGCGAAAACTGTGCCAGTTTATGTCTGGTTCGGTAAGCTTATGAAATAAAAGGTGTTTTTGTGGCGGTTCGGTGCGGCGTGTGGCGTTGGAAGGGTGCGGTGAGTAATTCTTGCCGGGTTCGTTAAGGACCTGTTAACGGCTGGCGGCAGATTTTGCCGGTACGTGATCGAAATGATTTGAGTCCATCCGTTGCGCATAGACACAGGTAATCGCACCTCCGGCGTCGGTAAAAGTGGTTCAGCGGGCCGCTCGGGATCGCGCACGGACTTTGCTCCGACAGGCGCTGACGGTCCCGCACGCGCTGCCGGCTCAGCACCGGTGGCAGGCATGACCGGCATTGATGCCATTCTGGCGCTGCAGGCGGTAGGTGGACCGCTAGAGGGCAAGAAGAAGGCGCTGCGCCGCGGTCGGTCACTGCTTGATGCGTTGGACGACATCAAGGCTGACTTGCTGATCGGGCAGGTGAGCGCTGAGCGTCTGGACAATCTGGCGACCATGCTGAGCGAAATTCGCGAACGTTCTGATCCGGCGCTTGATGGCGTTCTCGATGAGATCGATCTGCGGGTTCAGGTCGAACTGGCAAAGTTCGGGCGATACCCTTCTGCGTGAGCCGAATTCATCAAAATGTTGTCGATAATGGGCTATTCGGCTGACATGCACGCGCATTCACGTGTTAAGCACCACGTGATTTGAGCGCTTGCGGGGGTGCGCCTGCGCGCATATACAGGCCGCCTATAGGGGGCGCATTGGAGTTGAGTCTGCTGATGTCTTCGATTGCTGAAGTAATTGAATACCGGCCCAGTGACGACGAGCCGTTCATGAACCCGCGCCAGCGGGACTACTTTCGGGCCAAGCTGAACGCGTGGAAGGATGATATCCTTCGCGAAAGCCGTGAAACGCTTGATAACCTTCAGGAAGAGAGCCAGAACCACCCCGACATGGCCGATCGTGCCAGTTCGGAAAGTGACCGGTCTCTCGAATTGCGGACGCGTGATCGTCAGCGCAAGCTGATTTCCAAGATTGATGCTGCGATCAAGCGTATCGACGATGGTAGCTATGGCTATTGCGAGGAGACCGGTGATCCCATCGGCCTGGCTCGCCTTGATGCCCGGCCTATCGCCACGCTGAGCCTTGAAGCCCAGGAAATGCATGAGCGTCGCGAAAAAGTCTATCGCGACGAATAGCATTTAACGAGATTGAAACAGGCCCGCAGCGATGCGGGCCTGTTTCGTTGTGGGAAGGCGACTACACCGCGGCGGCGTCGACCTGCTCACGCTGCTTGATAATGGCCTGCTTGCGTTCGCTATAGCGCGAGGTCAGATAGTTGGCGTTGCCACGATTGAGGATGGTGAATTTGACCAGTTCCTCCATCACATCCACGACCCGATCGTAGAACGAAGACGGCTTCATGCGGTCATCGGCTTCGAATTCCTGCCAGGCCTTGGCGACGGAGGACTGGTTGGGGATGGTGAGCATGCGCATCCAACGACCCAGCAGCCGCATCTGATTGACCGCGTTGAACGATTGCGAGCCGCCGGACACCTGCATCAGTGCTAGGGTTCGTCCCTGAGTGGGCCGAATGGCGCCGCCGGGCAGGGGGATCCAGTCGATCTGGGCCTTCATCACCGCGCTCATGGCGCCATGGCGCTCCGGGCTGGTCCAGACCTGACCTTCGGACCACAACATGAGTTCGCGCAGTTCCTGGACCTTGGGATGGGTGTCAGGGGCGTCATTGGGCAGCGGCAGGCCATTGGCGTGGAACACTTTGACTTCAGCACCAAATGCCTCAAGCAGGCGTTGCGCTTCGAAGGTAAGTAGCCGGCTATAGGAACGTTCGCGCAACGATCCGTAGAGCATGAGGATGCGCGGCTTGTGGCTGGTGATCAGCGTGGCAAGGTTGGCAGGATCGGGGACTTCGAGGGCGTCGTCGATGATGTTGGGGAGATCAGACAAGGCGCTTGCCCTCGGCATCAATAATCACTTCACCATCCTCCTTGGTGAAGGGCCCGATGTCGGGGTTCTCCAGAATATCAAACACGATTTCTGAGGGCCGGCACAGGCGTGTGCCCCTGGGAGTCTCGACGAAGGGGCGATTGATCAGGATTGGCTCTGCCAGCATAGCGTCGATTAACGCGTCGTCCGAGAGGGTGGGTTCTTCCAGGCCCAGTTCGACATAGGGCGTGCCCTTTTGCCGAATGGCCTGACGCACGGTGAGGCCGGCGTCCGCTATCAATTGTTGCAGGCGGTCGCGCGAGGGCGGATTGGTGCGGTAGTCGATCACGACCGGCTCCACGCCAGATTGCCGGATCATGGCCAACGTGTTGCGCGAGGTGCCGCATTCGGGGTTGTGATAGATGGTGACGGTCATCGTGCTGGCCTTTCTTTCTCACCTTCGCCGGCATTGGCATCAAAGGCGGTGCGTGTTCTGTTGGCGAGGGCCACCAGCGAGAGCATGACCGGCACTTCAACAAGCACTCCGACTACGGTGGCCAGAGCGGCCGTCGAGGAAAGTCCGTAAAGGCTGATAGCCACGGCCACAGCCAGTTCAAAAAAGTTGGACGTGCCGATCATGGCGCAAGGGGCAGCGATGCGGTGCGGGATGCGCAGCGCCCAGGCCGCGCCATAAGCGATGGCAAAAATGCCGTACGACTGGATCAGCAAGGGTACGGCGATCAGCGCGATCACCAGCGGCTGCGCCAGAATGACATTGCCCTGGAAGCCAAACAACAGCACGACGGTGGCGAGCAGCCCGACCATCGAGGCGGGCTTGAGCCTGGCGATAAAACCATTGAGACGGGTGGATGAGCCGTCTGCGGCAAGCAGGTAACGACGGGTCAATATGCCTGCTGCCAACGGCACGACGACATAGAGCAGGACTGACAGAATTAGGGTGCCCCAAGGAACCGGAATATCGGTGACACCCAGCAACAGCGCGACAATCGGTGCATAGGCAAACACCATGATGAGATCGTTCACGCTAACCTGGGCGAGGGTGTAGTTGGCATCGCCGCGGGTGAGCTGGGACCAGACAAAGACCATGGCCGTACAGGGAGCCGCCCCCAGCAGGATCAGCCCGGCGATATAGCCTTCGGCGTCGGCAGTTGGAATCCAAGCGGCAAACACGCCCTTGAAGAAGAATACGCCCAGAACGGCCATGCTGAAGGGTTTGATCAGCCAGTTGACGACCAGCGTGACCACCAAGCCCCTGGGTTGTTCGGCAATGCGGTGCAGGCTGCCGACATCGACGGCGATCATCATGGGGTAGACCATGGCCCAGATCAGGATAGCGACGGGTAGATTGACCTGAGCGATTTCGAGGGCTGCGAGGCTGGAAAAAACGCCCGGCATAAACTGCCCCAGTGCAATACCGGCAATGATGGCCAAGCCAACCCAGAGAGAGAGGTAACGTTCAAAAACTGACATGGTTTAGGCAACTTCCTCGTTATCGGTTGTGCCTTCCATGGCGCCGATGCCGGCGAGCCTGGATTTGAGCGTCATGCGATCAATTGAGGACAGCGGGAGGCTGGCAAAGGCGTTGATGCGGTTGCGCAGAAATCGAAGGGTGTCTTCAAAGGCGGCGCGTTGTTTAAAGTCCGGGCCAGAAACTGCCGCGGGATCGCTGATCCCCCAGTGGGCGGTCATGGGCTTGCCGGGCCAAAGCGGGCAGGCTTCGCCCGCGGCGTTATCACAAACGGTGAAGATGAAGTCCAACTCGGGCGCGTCTGGGGTCGTAAACTCGTCCCAGGATTTCGAGCGCAGACCATCGGTGGCAATGCCCGCCCTAGACAGGGTTTCCAATGTCATGGGGTGCACTTCACCCTTGGGCGTGGATCCCGCAGAGTAAGCGCGGAATCGGCCGTCGGGGAGGTTGTTCATCAAGGCTTCGCCGATGATGGAGCGGGCCGAATTCCCGGTGCACAGGAACAGGACATTGTAGACGCGATCAGACATGGTGCGCTTCCTTGGGGCTGCAGCAGGGTGTGATATCGGCGATGAGAGGTTCGCAAAGCTCGGGGCGACCGCCGCAGCAGTCCTGCACGAGGAAATTGGCGATCTCGCGCACGCGTTCGAGCACGGCGCGATAGACGATGGAGCGCCCCTGGCGCTCGGCTTCGATCAGTCCGGCGCGGGTCAGGATCGCCAAATGGGTCGACATGGTGTTTTGCGGCACGTCGAGCTGGCGGGCAATTTCACCGGCGGGCATGCCTGAGGGTTCGTGTGTGATGATGAGTTTGAAGGCCTCGAGGCGGGTGGCCTGCGAGAGCGCCGTGAAGACATCGATTGCCTGAATTGATTCCATATATCTGGATTTATCGATATATGTTGTTGCTGTAAACCCGGCAAATGGAAAACGGGGCCACTGGCCCCGTTGGTTTCGTGTTGCAGCTCAAGCTAGAAGCCAAAGACTGTGGTGATACCCGTCTGATTGTTGCCAAACTGGGCACAGCGACCACGGGTGTTTTCGCCAAACTGCAGCAGGGCGCAGTTATTGTTGTTACCGCGCTGCTCGATGGTGCCGTGATGGCCATTGCCGTCCTGCACGATCAGGCCGTTGTTGTTGCGGCCGCGCTGATCGACACCAGCAGTGTTGTGATTGCCGTTCTGGCGGACATTTGCGCCGCCCTCGGAGGCGCCGTTGACCAGTGAGAGCATGAGCAGACCCAGACCTAGTACCTGTTGGTGCTCGGAATTCTGAGGGGCAAAGCTCAGACTGAACTGGCCACCAGCCATAGCCGGGGTCGACAGGCTCGCTGCACTGATGATGAGGGCTGTAGTGGCGATGGCGAGGGTCTTGAAGAGCTTGGTGGTCATGGCGTTTCTCCCGTTTGACGCTGGACTATGTGGCCGATGATCTAAGAGTAGTGGGGGCTGGCTGAACCGGTTCGGAGCGGGGTGTTCATTTACGGTTCAGCCAAAGCTGACAGCTATGCCTCAGGTGAAGCGCGCGCCGTTCTGGGTACAGGCGACAGTCTGCCCGCCCACGATGATTGAGAAGTCGACGCTGTAGCGCGCGTCGGCATTGATCATCATCTGGCCGACGGAGACGGCCTCATTGGCGAGGGCTGAGAACGCGCCTCCCTGGCTGATGTTGGACGAATTGCCGTTGCTGGCGCTCCTGATGGCAAAGCGATACTCGCCGCTGACGTCCTGTGGACTGAAGACAGAGCCCGTGATTGTCCGCATGCCATTCTGGTTCTGCTCGGCGATGTCGCAACGCAGGGAATTGGTATCGGAACTGGCCATGCCCACAGATGCGGCGATGGCGACGATGCCGACGCCAAAAAACAGGGGCAGGGTGCGGGTAAGCTGAGTCATTGTCGGATCCTCCTTGCGGTTCGGGATGACCGGAAGGGTAAAG
The DNA here is from genome assembly GCF_018334155.1 of Devosia litorisediminis. Taxonomy (NCBI): domain Bacteria; kingdom Pseudomonadati; phylum Pseudomonadota; class Alphaproteobacteria; order Hyphomicrobiales; family Devosiaceae; genus Devosia; species Devosia litorisediminis. Next base: position 899,435 of record NZ_JAGXTP010000001.1, read on the forward strand.
CCCTTCCGGCGACGGGGACTACTCGCAGACCTGCACGAAAGCGGTGACATTGCCCGAACCGCCCTGAACCACATTGGCGTTGCAGCCATTGCCCGTCTGCACGCCTGCCGTGATGTTGCCATTGCCGTCCTGGCTGATGATCGCGTTGTGGTTGGTGCCGAACTGGCCGATGCCGGCGGCGTTGCGGTTGCCGCGCTGGATGGTTTCGGCGCGGTTGTTGCGGCCCTCCTGACCGATCGCGCTGATATTGCGGTTGCCGTTCTGACGGCTCAAACCGGTGTTCCAGCTGCCGCGCTGCTGCAGACCAAAGCGGTTGTACCAGCCGGTCTGGCTGCCGCCTGAACTGTTGCTATAGCCGTACTGGCTGATGAAGACGTCGTTGGCCATGGTTGGGGCCGCGCTCACGGCGATCATGGCGGCAATTGCGGTGGTGATGATGGTGCGCTTCATGGTTGTCTCCTGCCTTGGCCTGCACTCCCTGTGGAGCGCTTCTTGCCGATGACCCAAGCATTAAGGGAGGCAGGCAGAACCGGGACTGAACCCTGAGTTCAGATTGGGTTCATTCTCATGGCGGCGGTTCGGCAGCGGGCAGTTCGATTTGGCGTTCGATTCTGATCGAATTGAGAAAATCGGTATCATGGCTGACCACCAGCAAGGCCCCGTCATAGCTGCGCAGGCCAGCCTCGAGCTCCTCAACGGCGCCGATATCGAGATGGTTGGTGGGTTCATCCAGGATAAGCAGTTGGGGCGGGTGATCGCCGCCAATGGTGCAGGCCAGGCCAGCGCGCAGCATTTCACCGCCACTGAGCGTGCCGGCCAGCTGCAGTGCGGCATCAGCGCGGAACATGAAGCGGGCGAGCGCGGCACGGCAGGTGCGCTCATCGCTGTCCGGGTTGAGGGCGCGAAAATTGTCGCGAATGGTCTGGGCCGGATCGAGCAGGCTGACGGTCTGATCGAGCATGGCGTAGGGCACATGAATATGCGCTGTGCCGTGTTGGGCCGGAAGATCGCCCGTCAACAAACGCAGCATGGTGGTCTTGCCTGAACCATTGGGGCCTGAGATGGCGACGCGCTGCGGCCCGGTGATGGAGAAGGACAAGTTGCTGATCAGCAGGGTGACGGTGTCAGGCCCTCCCGAGAGCGCAGTGGCCTGCAGCACGGTGCGGCCAGCGGGCAATCGGGTGGGCGCGAGCGAAACCGTCAGGGGAGTGAGTACTTCGACCCTGGCGCGGGCGGCGCTGGCCAGTTCGGCGGCCTCGCTGCGCTGGCGGCTGGCAATGCGGGCATTCTCGCCGCTGGAATTTTCGGCATTCTCCTTCATACCGCCGAGCAGGATTTTGGGCATGCCGCCCTTCGCCGCCTTGCGCTTGCCAGCGCCGTCCTTGCGGGCCTTCTTTTCGGCCACATTCTGGATCTTGCGGTCGATGTCGGCGACCTTGCGTTCGGCGGTTGATAGCTCGTGTTGAGCCGCATCGTGTTCGAGGGCCTTGCGCTCGGCATAGTGTTCCCAATTGCCGCCATAGCTGTGGACTCCCAGCGTGGTTAGCTCGACGATGGCGTCCATTTCCCGCAGCAGGGTGCGGTCATGGCTGACGACGATGGCGGCGCCGCGCCAGTGGCGCAGCAGGTTCGCGACCGCGTCACGACCTCCGGTGTCCAGGTTGTTGGTGGGCTCATCGAGCAGGATGATGTCGGGTTCAGCCAGGATCAGACGAGCTAGTGCCAGTCTGGTGCGCTGGCCGCCACTGAGCTTGCCCAGCGTCCGGTCGGTGGGGTAATCGGGCAGGCCCACATCGTCGAGCGCGCTGGAGATACGCGCAGGCAGGGTCCAGTCGGCGTTTTCGGCATCCTCAAGACTACCCTGACCCCGTTCAAGCCGGGCGAGGCGCTCAAGGGCAGTGGAAATACCGAGATGATCGGCAATGGTATCGGACGGCAAAACCTGCACGGACTGCTCCAGCATGGCGAGCGACCCGGCAATGGTAACCGATCCGGCAGCAGGGGGGATTAGTCCGGCAATGATGGCCAGCAGGGTGGATTTGCCCGTGCCATTGCGACCGATCAAGCCGGTTCGGTGGTTGCCGAATGCGAGGTCGAGACCGGTAAAGAGCGGCTGGTTATCGGGTGTGGCGTAGGTGAGCTGGTGCAGGGTGACGGAGGCGGGCATGGACGGATTCCAGATGAGCGATGCGGGTGAAGCAGTCGTTCAAAGTGAAATCCATGGGGTACCGTCCGGTCACTGCTGCGTGTGGGCGCAAGATAGGCGAGGGCGGGGAGATGTCAAGATTGGCGGCCGGTGGCCAGCCTGTCACCCCACCCTCGGTCCCTCCCCATCGAGGGGAGGGAGGCGCCAGCACAATGGCCCGTGTTCATTGTGGTCTTCCCTGCAAGGGAGAGTGCCGGCTGCGGGAGCTGCTATGCAAGATAGCGCTGCCTGAGGTGGGCCTTGAAGATGTCGGCGTTGAGCGGTTCACCGGTGGCGCGGGTGATCAGTTCGGGCGTGGACCAGCGCGAGCCCTGGCTCCAAATATTGTCGGCGCGCCATTGATTGACGCCGTTGAAGTCACCCGTGGCGATATCGCTGCGCAGGTTGGGCTGGGCCTTTTCGAGCGTGGCCCATTGCTGGGCGGCGATCATGGCGCCCAGTGTGTAGCTGGGGAAATAGCCAAAGGCGCCGCCGGGCCAATGCACGTCCTGCATCGGGCCGTCCTTGGGGTCGTTGATGGTGGAAATGCCGAGATATTCGGTCATCTTGGCGTCCCAGGCTTCGGGGATCTGGCTGGCGTCGAGCTTGCCGCTGACCAGATCCTGTTCCAGCTCATAGCGCAGGATGACGTGGAGCGGGTAGGTGACCTCATCGGCATCGACACGGATATAGCCGCGTTCGACGAAATTGACCTCGTTGAGGACGTCGGCGGTTTCCCAGCCGGGGATGGCGTCGGGGCCGAGATGCTGGTGCACCAGCGGCAGGGCGAAGTCCCAGAATTCGGGGCTGCGGGCCAGCTGCATTTCAACGAACAGGCTCTGGCTTTCGTGAATGCCCATGCCGCGCGCCTTGCCGAGTGGCCAGTGTGACCATTCCTTGGGCAGGCCCTGTTCGTATAGGGCGTGGCCGGTTTCGTGCAGCACGCCCATGAGCGAGGAGAGGAATTCGTCGGTGCGGTAGCGCGTGGTCATGCGCACGTCGGAGGGTACGCCGCCGCAGAAGGGGTGGTGCGACACGGCGAGCGAGCCGTGGGTGAAATCGAATCCCACGGCGCGCATGGCGGCCAGGCCAAGTTCGCGCTGTTTTTCAATGGGGTAGGGGGCGTTGAGGCTCTTGCGCGGGCGCTTGGCCAGGCGGGCTTCCTGAGCCGCCAGGGCCTCGGGCACGAAGCCCTTGAGGAAGCTCTTGAGATCGGCAAAGACCGGATCGAGATCGGCAGTGCGGTTGCCGGGATCGTATTGATCCATCAAGGCGTCGTACGGAGCTAGTCCTGTTGCGTTGGCGCGCAGTTGGGCCTCTTCGCGCACAAGAGCGATGACGCCTTCGAGGGCGGGCAGGAAGCTGTCCCAATCGCCCTTGGCCCGCAGGTCGCGCCAGAGCTGCTCGGAGCGCATGGTGGCGGCGGTGCGGCGCTCGACGAAATCGGTGGGCAGGCAGGTGGCGTTGATGTACTGGCGCTTGAACTCGGCCAGCGCCAGGGTCTGGTCCTCGGTCTCAGGCCTTGCGGCCTCGATCCAGTCGGCGATTTGCGGTGCGGTGGCCTGCGCGTGGTACATGCCAGCCAGATTGGCCATGGCCTCGGCGCGCTTTTCACCGCCACCGACGGCCATGTGCGTGGCCTCGTCAGCGCCCAGGATGGAGAGCGCGTGCTCCAGGGATTCAAGCTTGCGACCGAGATCATCGAGTTTTTGGAAAGACACTGGCAGACTCCGAGAATTGCTGCGCTGAGATGTTCCACAGGCTGAGGCATTGGGCAAGCATGGGTGAGCACTGCGCGGGGCACCGGTTTTTTTGCCCAGACCTTATGGCCAATTTCATCGCTCGCAGGCTGGCGGCCCAGTCCTAGACCCGTATGACTGGCAATGCCGCACGCCCGTGCTCTCCCGCTACTGTCGCCTACAGGCCGCCCGTGTGGGACATACGGGGTGAGTATGAAATGGGGTTTTGGGGGCGGGGATAAGGGGGGAGGTGTATGTCCATGGTGGCCATGTTCGACGGAGTTTCAGCCCCCTCCGGTTCCACCCGAGCGAACTGCATTTGACCTGCGTTGTGACAGTACAGAGCCGTCGGGGCATGCCCGAGCGTGGCGCGCGGTGGGTTGGTGGCGTGATGGATGGGAGCTGTGAGGGCGAAGGTCGTGGTCAATCGCCTGGGCAATTCGATGCCGGCGTGACCGGTTATTCAGTCTTGCCGGTGTCCGATTTGGAGGCGGCGGCCTTTCCGAAGGCCACAGCAAACACCATGCCCATCGCAACACCCAAGGCGATGTTGTTGGTGGCAAGGCCCATCGCCACGCCCAATGCGATGCCTGCGCCGACTGCCATACCCGTGCCGCGCTGCAATTTTTTCTGATTTTTCATAGTGGGATAATAGGCTCTGGGCCTGAAAAGGGGAAGAGGCGCAGCCGGGGGACTGCGCCTCTGGGGAGGGCCGGTTCTGTTCTGGAATTGGCCGGGCGGTGCCTTCTGCTCACCGCCGGGGAGACTGGTTGCACCATGGGGGATCGTGCAGCCAGGAAAGGGTGTGTCCTAGAAGGGCAGGATCGCGTCCATCACCTGCTGGCCATATCGCGGCTGCTGCACATCGGTGATCTGACCGCGGCCACCGTAGGCGATACGCGCTTCGGCAATCTTGGACGATGGAATGGTGTTGTTGGCCTGAATGTCGGAGGGGCGGACAATGCCAGCCACGACCAGGTCGCGGACCTCAAAGTTCACGCGAACTTCCTGATGGCCTTCAATGACCAGGTTCCCGTTGGGCAGGACCTGGGTGACCACGGCTGCGACCGAAGTCTGCAGGCTTTCGGAGCGGTTCACCGAGCCCTTGCCGGTATTGGCAATGCCGGAGTTGAAATCCACCGCGTCATTAGTGTCGATGGTGCCGCCCGAAGCGGTGTCGACCATGGAGCCCAGAATGCCGCCCATACCAGCCGAGTTGGTCGAGTTGCGGCTGGACTGGGTGTTGTTGGCGATCTTGGCGCTGTCGTTGACGGTCACGATGACGGTCAGGATATCGCCGATGCGGTGCGCGCGCTCATCCTTGAAGAAGCCCTTGGCTGAGGTGCGGTAGAGCGAATTTGCCTGATAAGTATCGGCGATGGCCTGGGGCATCGGCATGTTGACGGGCTGGTAGCCGGCGGTGGTGGTGGGGTCCACGATGGGGCTCAGGGCCGGTGCACGACCGACGTCTGCCAGGCGGTCCATGGAGTTGCAGCCAGCCAGTGTCAGGGTCAGCGTCAGGAGTGTTGCGAGTTTAAGGATGTTCATTTTGTGTTTTCCTGAAAGCGTTTAGAGGCCAGCCAGAGCGAGCGGTTCAGAGCTCACTTCGACGGCGCCGGCGGCAATGGCGGTGGCGCTGATGACGCGGCGAGACATCAGGTTGAGAACCTGGAGCGGGGCGCCGATGGTGGCACCGGTGACAGCCTGACCCTTGACGGTCAGGGTCATCGGTCCATGCCGGAAATAGATGGTGACGAGATCGTTCTTGGCGACGGTCATTGGCAGGCTGACATCAGCTGGCTTGACCATCATGCCTTCGCGGCTCTGACGGGTGAGGGCCTTGCCCACGATGTCCTGCAGCCGGGCGACGCCGGTGCTTTCGACGTAGCGCAGTGGGACCGGACGCATGACAATATCGCTGGCATCGAGAATGGTGCCGCCAGGGTAGTTGCTGGCCAGATGCGGCGCGTCGATCATCAGTTCGATCGAGCCGGACAGATCGAGCGGCTGGTCAATACCGGCGATTGCGAAGCGGGCCTGAAAGCCGCCATTGGCGGGCAGGTAGCGCAGGCTGGTGATGCTGGCCGGGGTGTCGACGGCCTCGGCATTGAGCATGGGCACCATGTCGGTGAAAATGGTGTTGGCGCTCATGCCCTCGGTGAGGATGCCACGGTTTTTCAGATCGTCTGCAATCAACCGGGTCAGGGCCGACTGGTCGATCACCGTTGCGGCGCGGCTGACGCGGATGCGGTCCAGACCGCGGGTTTCGAAGGTTTCGATACCGATGCGCGCGGCCGCGGCCTTGATGTCGAGCAGGTCGACTGTGCCGGTGGTGCCGGGTTTTGGCGCCCGGAACAGGGCATCTTCAGCGGCAAGACCTGCTTCGTCGAACATGTCGCCGACGGTGACAACAGCGGCGGTGACCGTGATGTCGCCTTTGAGAGCAGGAGCGGCAAGGGCACTGGCTGTGAGCAGCAGGGTAGTGATGGCGGCGATTGCGGTACGAGCGATCATCTGAAACGTCTCCCTTAACGCAGCTGCGTGGTGGACTGCATCATCTCGTCAGCGCCGGAGATGACACGGGCGTTCATCTCGTAGGCACGCTGGGCGGCGATGAGGTCGGCAATCTCGGTGACCGAGTTGACGTTGGACATTTCCAGATAACCCTGGAGCAGATTGCCCGTGCCTTCGGCATTGGGAACGCCAACCTGGGCGGGGCCACTGGCCGGGGTGTCGATGAACAAATTGTCGCCCAGCGATTCCAGACCCGATTTGTTGACGAAGCGAGCGAGCTGGAGCTGGCCGAGCTGGGTTGGGGTGGAGTCGGTGCCGACATATGCCGAAACCATGCCATCTTGTGAGATGGCAACCGAGGTAGCGTCGCCGGGAATGGTGATGCCGGGATCAATGGTGTAGCCATTGGAGGTCACCATTTCGCCGTCAGGCGAGCGCTCGAACGAGCCGTCGCGGGTGTAGGCGGTGCGGCCATCAGGCATTTGCACCATGAAGAAGCCATCGCCACGAATGGCCAGATCCAGTTCGCCTTCGGTCATGTTGACCGTACCCTGGCTCATAATACGCGGGGTGGAGACGGTGCGGACACCCGAACCGATCTCAAGCCCGGCTGGCACGACACTGCCCTGAGCCGAGCTTTGCGAGCCAGCGCGTGTCACCTGCTGATAGAGCAGATCTTCGAACTCGGCGCGGGCCCGCTTGTAGCCGGTGGTGCGCATGTTGGCGATGTTGTTGGAGATGACTTCGACATTGCGTTCCTGGGCGCTCATGCCGGTCGATGCGATATAGAGAGCTTTCATGGCCGGTCCTCAGGGTTAAGCGTTTGCATCGCCGAGACGCTGGATCGCCGAACGACGCAAGTCGTCCTGACGCTGGGCCAGCGAGGTGGCGGATTCGTAAGCGCGTTGCACGCGGATCATTTCGGCCATTTCTGTGACGCCCGAGACATTGGATTTTTCGATGAAGCCCTGCATGACCCCGGTGTTGGTCGCAGCAATCGGGGTGCCACCGGCAAACAGGTTGTTTCCCTCGCGGGTCAGAGACTGTGGATCGGCAAATTCGACCAAGCGGAGGCTGCCCTTGGCGCCAGCGCTTGAACTGATCGAGCCGTCCTTGCCAATCATGATGCCGGTTTCTTCGGGGCCGAACTTGATGGGTCCGCCCTGACCGAGAACCGGGTTGCCGTTGAGGTCAACCAGGGTGCCGCCTGCATCGAGCTGGAAGGCGCCCGATTTGCTCCAGCGTTCGCCCGCTGCAGTCTGAATGGCAAAGAAGCCGTCACCGTTGAGTGCAACGTCAAACTGATTGCCGGTCTGTACCATGGGGCCGCCGGACAGATCATGAATGGTGGCCCAATCCTGCACATAGGCGAGGGGCTGGTCGCTGGTCTTGAAATCCTTGTCGCGGGCGACAGGCATTTCGTATTCTTCGAACAGCAGGTTTTCGGCCTTGAAGCCGGTGGTGTTGATGTTGGCCATGTTGTTGGCGACAACATCCATCTGACGCTGCAGCGCGATTTGCCGGCTCAGGCCTATCAGTTGCGCATTCTCGATCATTGCTGATCCCCGGTGTTAACTTCCCCGAGACCGCCTGCTTCCCCAAGCCGACGGTCTCGCCGTTTACACTGCAGAAACCATGCCAAGCCGGAAATTTTAATAAAATCAGACAGATAGCTGTATCGATGGATAGGCGTTGTCAGCGCATGCTTGCCGAGAGCGGCAAAACTTACCCGGCAATATCTGCCGCTTTGGGTGTTTTTGTAACCTTTCGTTAACCATCGGGCGCTTAGCTGGTGAATAACCGGAATCGCCCGGGAAACCTTGAGTTTGGCAGGTGCGCAATGGCCGCTGAAGCGGAAATCGAAGACGGCGCGGCCCCCAAGAAGGGGATCCCGAAGCTCTTTATCATCATAGGTGCTGCTGCCATCGTCGTCCTGTTGGGCGGCACCGGGGCATTCTTCTTCCTGTCCCAGGGGACAGCGGAGGCCGAGCATGCCGGTGAGGCCGACGACGGTCATGGCGGCACGATCGAAGCCGCCCATACCTTTATCTTCAACCTGCCGCCCATGATCATCAACCTCAACAATGAGGCTGATGGCGAAGCATTTATGAAGCTGACCGTGGCGCTCGAAGTGGCCAATGAAGAGATGATGCTGGAAATCCAGCCGCGCATGGCCAAGGTGGTCGATGCGTTTCAGGTTTACCTGCGCGAGCTGCGCAAGTCCGATCTGGAGGGATCTGCCGGTGTGTATCGCCTCAAGGAAGAGCTCTTGCGTCGCGTGAACGTGGCAATCTACCCATCTCGGGTGGAGTCGGTGCTGTTCAAGGAAATCCTGGTACAGTAATGGCAGAGCCCAGCGATCAGGACAAACTCAGCGACGACTGGAACGTGGACGATACCATTGTCCCGGTGGATGGCGCTGAGCAGACCGAAGAAGAGAAGGCCGCCGAGGCCGCTGCTGAATGGGCGGCAATGCTCGAAGGCGATACCGGCGACGGGGAGGGTGGTCCTGACCGCGTCCTCAATCAGGATGAAATTGACAGTCTGCTGGGCTTTGACGCCAGCGTGGGCAGTAATGTTGAGCTGACGGGCGTTCAGGCGCTGATCAACTCGGCGCTGGTCAGCTATGAACGCCTGCCCATGCTCGAAATCGTCTTTGACCGCCTTGTGCGGTTGACGACGACAAGCCTGCGCAATTTCACTTCCGACAATGTGGAAGTGACGCTGGATTCCATTTCTTCGGTTCGCTTCGGCGATTATCTGAACTCCATTCCGCTGCCCGCCATCCTCTCGGTGATCAAGGCAGAGGAATGGGAGAATTACGGGCTGCTGACCGTCGATTCCAGTCTGATCTATTCGATGATCGACGTGCTGCTGGGCGGCCGCCGTATTGGCGGCAATATCCGGGTTGAGGGTCGTCCTTATACGACAATCGAGCTGGCGCTGGCGCGGCGGATGATCGAAGTGATCCTGGACGACACCCATCGGGCGTTCGAGCCCGTGACCAATGTGAATTTCAAGCTTGAACGCATGGAAACCAATCCGCGGTTTGCAGCGATTTCGCGCCCGGGCAATGCCGCGATACTGATCGAGCTGCGCATCGAAATGGACGATCGCGGCGGCAAGATTGAAATCCTGCTGCCCTACGCCACCATCGAGCCGATCCGTGAACAGCTGTTGCAGATGTTCATGGGTGAAAAATTTGGCCGTGACCCGATCTGGGAAGGCCATCTGGCAACTGAAATCTATTCCGCGGAAGTCGACGTCGAGGCCGTACTGCACGAGCAGAATGTGCCCCTTTCCAAGATGATGACTATGCAGCCGGGTGACACGCTGATGTTCGAGCGCTCGCCCAGCGATCCGGTTCGGCTGCGCTGCGGCGACGTCGAGCTGACTGAAGCCATCATGGGCCATATCGGCAACCACGTATCGGTGCGGGTTACGCGCCCCTTGAATCCGCCAAAGGTGACTATGGAAGCCTTTGAGGCGATTGATGAAAAACTGGAAGGACGATGATGTTCGGCTTGCCCCTAGGACTGTTCGTGGAAAGTGCAGTCGCCGTTTTGCTGGCACTGACAATCGGATATTGCGTCGTTCTCAACCAGCGGCTGAAGCGGCTTCACGCCGATAAGGACGAGATGCGCCAGATGGTGGCGGACCTTGTCGGGGCCACCAACCTGGCCAATCAGGCTATCAAGGAACTCAAACAGACCGCGGTGGAAGCGGATCTGTCGCTGAACTCACGACTGGAAGAAGCCGAGCGCTTTGGTGTCGAGCTGGCCAATCACGTCAATGCCGGTACGGTATTGATGGAGCGGATCGTCAAGATCACCAGCGTGGCGCGGCACAGCCAGACCATCGAGCCTGTCGAGCAGCCCAACAAGGTGCAGTCGGCGCTTGAGCAGTTGCAATCTCGCGTCCGCACCCGAGGAGCCGCTGCGTGACAAATATCCGCCTGTTACCCGTTGTCGTCTTCGCCATTGCGGCGCTTCTGGTGCTCAAGACCGTCGGTCTTGTCACCAATGGCGGCTACGTGCTGACAGGTGTGCGCACGGTACAGGCTGCGGGCGGCGGCGGCGGTGGCGGCGGGGAAGGGGGCAATGTTACCGAATCCGACGCCACTCTGACACTGCCGCAGGAGCCCACACTGCAAGATACCAGCCCGACAATGGCGGATCCTTCGCCGACCATGGGTCAGCAGAGCGAAGCGGGCGGTCACGGTGCGGCAGCTGCTCCAGCGGGCGGCCATGGTGAAGAGCCAGCCGCCGAAGGCGATCACGGCGACGCGGCTGCTGACGATCACGAAGCAACCAGCGAGACACTGGCTGCCGATCACGATCTGAGCAATGACGCGAGCCATGGTGTCGACGGCAGCAAAGATACGTATTGCGTGGATTCCGATGCTGCCATCGATGCTGAAGGCAATGTGATCATCAACCCAGCTTCGGACGCTGCGGCGGCTGCGGGCGATGGGCATGGCGGAAGCGCAGAACCTGAAATAGCCCCGCGCAGTGGCGATCCAATGCCGGTGTTTGCTGAATCCATGGCTGACTGCCTGCCATCAGGTGATGCAGTGCCGCTGCTGATTGACGGCAAGGGTGGCGTGGTGCCGCTGATGTCGACTGATGCGGCATCCGAAACCGAGCAATTGCTGCTGCAGCGGCTGGCTGCGCGGCGCGATGAGCTGCAGAAATACGAAGACGATCTTTCCCTGCGCTCCTCAATCGTCGACGCCGCTGAAAAACGCATCGAAGAGCGTGCGGCCACGCTGTCTGCACTTGAAGCGCAAATCTCTAGCCTGGTCGATCAGCGCGAAGAGATGGAGGCTGGGCAGTTTGCCGGCATCGTGGCCATGTATGAAACGATGAAGCCCAAGGACGCGGCCAACATCTTCAACAATCTGGACATGAACGTGCTGCTGCGGGTCGCCAAGACCATGAGCCCGCGCAAGATGGCACCCATTCTGGCTGTGATGGATACGGCCCGGGCGCAGGAACTGACGGTGGAGATGGCGGCGCTTGCGGACCGGCCTGCGTCGGAGATGACACCGGATGCTTTGGCCGCCCTGCCGCAGATTGTCGGTCAATAAGGCTTTGCCTGACAGAGTAAGGGGCCGTTAAGCCCATCCCGCTAGGGTGTACGATACGAGTATTGTGTAACCCGCGCGTATTGCCGGCCTAGAAATTGGCCTTTGAGTACGCGCTTTGCGTCGGGCGGGCAGAAGCCGGTGAAGACCGCTATCCAAGCAGGCTTGCTCAAGGTCAAAAAGACCTTGGCACTTTTGGCTGCGCTGTCAGTGCTGGGCCTTGTTGCGCCTGTATTCGCTGTCGAGCAGGGCCAGTTGCTGGGTACGCAGGAAGACGGCTATGGCCGCATTATCCTGAGCTTTCCGAGCCGCAATACACTGCCTGACTATTCCATGCGCATCGAAAACGGCGTGCTCTCGCTTGAGTTCGTCGAGCCTATTTCCGTCATTCTGCCCGATGTCAGCACCACCATGCCTGACTATCTGTCGGTGGCGCGCGTAGACCCGGACGGGCGTGGCCTGCGCATGGGGCTGCGGTCCGGCTTCAGTTTCAATCGTATTGAAGCGGGCGAGAAGCTCTATATCGATCTGCTGCCACCCAACTGGCAGGGGCAACCGCCCGCCTTGCCGCAAAACGTTATTGATGAGCTGGCCGAGCGGGCGCGTCTGGCCGCCATTCGTGCAGAGCAGGACCGCAAGGCCGCCGGTGTGGTTGAATTCAATCCACAGGCCAGTGTGCGCATTGGGCGTAATCCGACATTCCTGCGGGTGCAGTTCGACTGGTCGGTTCCCACGACGGGTGCCTATGTCCAGGAAGGGGATATGGGGATGATCGGCTTCGAATGGCCGGTCGGGATCGATCTGCGCGATTTGGCCATCGACTTACCGCCTGAACTGCTTGCCGTCGAAAGTGCCGTTAACCCCGATGGCTCGACGGTCACGCTGCAGTTGGCAGAAGGCATCAAGCCGCGCTTTTATGAGAACTCGCCGCGACAATACATTCTGGACATCGATATTGCCGGGGTTGGTCTGCCCAGCTTTGACGCGGCCACACTGGCGGACGGCATTGCAAAGCAGGATCATGGCGCTGAGCACGGCGATTCCAGCGACCCTCTGGTTGGCATGTTGTACCCGCAATCGGCTGCCAAAACGGTAACGCCCTTCGTCAATGTGCTGGGCTCGACTGTGCGGGTTGTTTTTCCGTTCGAGCAGGACACGCCGGCTGCCGTGTTCCGGCGGGGTGATACGGTCTGGATGATGTTCGACACCGTCTCGGGCATTGCCCCACCGGCGCAGTCGGATGAGCTCGATACGCTGGCCCGTGAATTTGCTGTTGTCGCTTCCGGCGATACGCAGGTGGTGCGAGTGGAATTGTCGGATGACCGTCTGGCAACGTTGGGCTCGGAAGGCATGGCCTGGGTGCTGTCTTTGGGCGATATCATGCTGACGCCGACCGAGCCGATCGAGTTGAACCGTCGCCGCGATGTCGAGGGCGATTTCGAGATGGTCGCCAATGTGGCCCGGCCTGCTCGCGTGCACGACTTCCGTGACCCCAATGTCGGCGATGTGCTCAAGGTCGTGACAGCGTTCCCGCCCGCGCGGGGACTGACACGCACGCTGGACTATGTTGAATTTTCTGCCTTGCGCAGTGTGCACGGCCTGGTGGTCAGGCCAGAGATCGACGATCTGAACGTCACGATCGAGAATGATCTTGCGGTCCTTGCCGTTCAGGGTGGATTGACGGTCTCGGCGATTGATGGTCCGCGTTCGATCGGCAATGGCATTACCGAAGCGATGCGCAGCGGTTTTGTTGATCTCGAGCGCATGGAACAGCCCGATTTCGGTCTGTTCGCCGAGGAGCGGCAGAACCTGCTGTCTGCGGCCGCCAATGCCGAAGGCCCCGAACGCGATCAGGCCCGTCTTGATCTGGCGCAGTACTTCATCGCCAACCGCTTTGCGCTGGAGGCGGTCGGTGTGCTTGAGGTTCTCGAAAAGGATCTCAAATCAACCGATCTGACGCGCAAGGTGCGCCTCTCACTGGCGATTGCAGACACGATTGCAAACCGTCCACGCGATGCCTTGCGGATATTGAACACGCCCACAATGGGGCAGGAGGTCGACGCACTGGTGTGGCGCACCATTGCGCGGGCCGAGAATTATGACTTCAAGGGTGCCAAGAGCGATGCGCTGGAAGCGCAGTCTGTGGTCGACGGCTACCCGACCTGGGTGCGCAACCGCTTCTATTTCTCCGCCATTCGCTCGGCCATCGAAGTCGGCGACGCCAACATGGCCGAACGCCTGATGGCCAAGATTGATTTCTCGGGGCTGGATTCCGAGGATAGCAGCCTGTTTCACCTGCTGTCGGGTCGCATTGACGAGGCCGAAGGCCGTATCAATGAGGCGATCGATACCTACGGTCAGGTGATTGCTGCCGACATTCGGCCGACACGCGCAGAAGCCATCTACCGTACGCTGCGCCTGCTCGATGATGCGGGCAAGCTGAACCTGGCCAAGGCCACCGAGACTCTGTCAGCTGAATCGCTGCTGTGGCGCGGTAATCCGCTCGAAGCGGACATGCAAAAGCTGCTGGCAGAGCTGTATTTCCGCAATGGCGACTATCGCCTGGGTTTTGAAACGGTCAAACAGGCCGTGGCGAACTATCCGGAAAGCCCGCCGATCAACGGCCTGCGCGATGAAGCCCAGAGCATGTTCAGCGAGCTGTTCCTCAATGGCGTCGCAGATTCGCTAGGCCCCGTGGATGCGCTGGGGCTCTATTACGACTTCCGCCAGTTGACCCCGCCGGGCGCGCGCGGTGATGAGATGATCCGCAATCTGGCGCGTCGCCTGGTGCGTGTTGATCTGCTGTCTCAGGCCGCTGAGCTGCTCGAATATCAGCTGGACAATCGTCTGCGTGGCATCGCCAAGACGCAGATTGCTGCAGATCTCGCCGTTATCTATCTGGCTGATCGCAAGCCACAGGATGCCCTGCGCGTGCTTAACGCCACTCGGGTGCCCAATATTCCCGATTCTCTGGCGCGTCAGCGTCGGATACTGGAAGCGCGGGCGATGATTGATGGCGGCCGTGACCAGCTTGGCCTGGATCTGGTGCGCGATCTGGATGGCCGCGATGTGACATTGCTGCGCATTGATGCGCACTGGAAGGCACGCCGCTATACCGAAGCCAGCGAAATGATCGAGGCGCTATATTCTGACCCAGAAACCAAGGCGGCCCTAAGCCAGCCGGCCCGGATGGGCGTGATCCGCGCGGCGGTTGGTTTCGTGCTCGCCAATGACAGGCTGGGGCTATCGCGTCTGCGGTCCAAATTCGGTGACGCCATGGTGACGTCGCCAGAATGGCCGATGTTTGATCTGGTGACCGGCAATATCGAGGTCACGAGCCTGGAGTTCAAAACCGTGGCCAATCAGGTATCGGGCGTGGACGGCATAAACTCATTCCTGGCGTCCTATCGCGACACCTATGGCGCGGATGGCGCATTGGCGCCCATGGTGGCGTCGGAAACCAGTACTGGCCTGGGCAGCGCCGGCTAGCCGCTGGAAAAGCTGCGCACCAGCGAGCCAGCGACCAGATACCAGCCATCGACCAGCACGAAAAAGATCAGCTTGAAGGGCAGTGAGATCACCACTGGCGGCAGCATCATCATGCCCATGCTCATCAGCACAGAGGCAACGACCATATCGATCACGACAAAGGGCAGGAACAGCAGAAAGCCGATCTCGAATGCTCGTCGCAGTTCTGAGATCATAAAGGCCGGGATCAATAATTGCAGAGGAATGGCTTCGGGCTCGGGCGGGATTTCGGCTTCAGTGAGGTCAAAGAACAGGGTCAGATCCTGCTCGCGAACATTGGCCCGCATAAAGGCATGCAAAGGCTCGCTGCCCTGTTCGAAGGCCTGGGCGATTTCAATGTCGCCCGACAATAAGGGGGCGATGCCTTGATCATAGGTAGCCTGCAGAGTGGGCTGCATGACGAACAAGGTGAGGAACAAGGCCAGCGAGACCATCACTGAGTTGGGCGGGGCGGTCTGCAAGCCGATGGCGGTGCGCAAAAGGGAGAGCACCACCACGATGCGGGTGAAGCTGGTCACCATCACCAGGATGGATGGTGCCAGAGAAAGCAGGGTGATCAGCCCGATGATCTGGACGGCGCGTTCGGTGATGGTGGTTTGATCACCGAAATCGATCGAAATGTCCTGACCAAACGCCAAGGATGGCGTCAGGGACAGTGCGACCAGTGTGGCCCATCCGACATAGCGCAGCAAAGGTCGGCGACGGATGGTCGCGCGATCAGTTCCGGTCGTTATGTCGGGTGCCGTCGTCAAGGTCAGTGCCTTCGATCTCTGCTTGTGCGCTGTCCTGTGTAGCTGAGTCGAGGGCTGGCTCAGCGGGCCCGTTGGAGTTTTCGGGGGAAACCGGCAATTCCATGTCGCTAACGGGGCGCAGCAGGCCGGTATGGCGCAGCGAAAGGTGCGCCTTCTTGTTGGTGGCGCGACCCTGTTTCTGCAGTTCGGCCAGTACAGTTCCGGGGGCGCCGGAGGGCTCGGTGGCTACCGGCGTTGGGGCGGTGGTCACTGCGGCGGTGGTTGCTGAGGCCGCTGCTGCCGGGACGGCGTTAGGCGCGGGCTTGCGTGCGGCGACCATGGGGATGGGACGGCGGCTGGTTTGGCTCGCGGCCTGTTCATCGACAGGGATGCCGGTTTCGACCACCACGTCCTGAGGTCCGCCCGTCAGGATCAGGTGCTCGACATTGTCGCGCCGGATGATCAGCAACTGACGTTTCTGATCAAGAGCAAGCGTGTCGATGATGGCCAGACGGCGGTTTCGGCCGCGACCAGCAGTGCTGGTGGCATTGAACAGCAATTTAAGCAGCCACACACCTAGCACGATCAGGATGATGACGATGCCAAGGGCGAACAGGCCGGTCAGCAAGTAATTACCTGAACCGCCAAACAGGCTGGTGATGAACTGCATATCTGCTCCAAAGTCTATTCTGATCCGAATCCGGACGGCATATCTTGCCTAGTAAGCCGCGTAAATGTGCAGATTGCGAGACCTGCTCCCGGCAAAACCTGCGCTGGTTAACACTTGATTAACTATAACCCGGCAAGAATTGCCCATCGCAGGATTGGACTCGCGGGGACACGGCCAATGGGCCTTATGAACATGCCGGTGTTTACGGCACTTGCTGACAAGATGCGCTGGCACCAGACCCGTCAAGGTTTACTGGCAGAAAACGTCGCAAATGCGGAGACGCCCGGATATCGCGGTCGCGATCTCAAACAGTTCAATTATGCCGAGATCAATGGCGCCTTTTCGTCTGCGTCAGTGACCACTTCCGCCACGCAGCCAATGCACTTTTCAGTGGGTGGGCAGGGCGACAGCGCGTTTGGCGCCCAGCAGATGGCCAATTTTGAAATTACGCCGGAAGGCAATGGTGTCTCACTCGAAGACGAGATGATGAAGGTGACCACCAATATGATGGATTATCAGGCCGCTACCGGGCTGTACCAGAAGTCGATCAAGGTGCTGCGCACCGCTCTCGGCCGTTCCTAGGAAAGTAAGCGAATATGGATTTCAATTCTTCGCTTCGCATCGCGGCCACCGGGCTGCACGCCCAGACGGCTCGTATGCGTATCATCGCGGAAAACCTGGCCAATGCCGACTCGGCTGGCAAAGCGCCGGGCAATGAACCCTATCGCCGGCGGATTCCAACCTTCGAAACGAGCTTTGATCCCGACGTCGGTGGCAAAATCGTGGAAGTGGGCAAGATGGCCTACGACATGAGTGATTTCACCAGCCGCTACGAGCCGGGCCACCCGGCAGCCGATGCGACGGGCTATGTGCAGTATCCCAACGTCAATACGTTGATCGAGACCATGGATATGCGCGAGGCCCAGCGCACGTATGAGGCCAACCTCAATGTTGTCACTGTCACGCGACAGATGCTCGGGCGTACGCTCGACATCCTGCGCGGTTGATCGGGTAGGAATTCGTCATGGCTATCAATACCCCTTTCAACGCTGCCGCGGCCGCCTATGGCAATGCCAGCAAGCTGATCAACCAGTCGGCCAAGCCGGCTACCGACCTTACAGCGTTGGCGCCAAGCAATGGCGGTCAGAACTTTGCCGACATGCTCGCCAGCCAGGTGCAGGGCGTGGTCGATAGCGGCAAGACCAGCGACAAGATGGCCATGGATATGGTCAACGGAAAAGCCAATGTGGTCGATATGGTCACAGCGCTCAGCGAGACCGAAATTGCCATTGAAAGCATGGTCACCGTCAGAGACCGGGTGATATCTGCCTATGAAGAGATCATGCGGATGCCGATCTAGGCGTAGACTGGGCGCAGGGCGACGATTCGGTCGTCCAGCACAGGAACCAACATGACCGGCGCCGAAGTCCTCGACATTTCAAGCGATGGTATCTGGGTTTTGCTGATGGTGGCATCACCCATGATGGTCGTGGGGCTGGTGGTCGGCGTGATCATCGCGCTGTTCCAGGCGCTGACGCAAATCCAGGAACAGACCCTGGTTTTCGTGCCCAAGATCATCGCGATCTTTCTGACGATGCTGCTGACGCTGCCGTTTTTGGGCGCCACCATGGGCGGCTACATGAACCGTGTCGTCGACATGATCATTGTAGGTGGCTGAGGGTGACGATCGGCCTCGACTGGCTGCCCAATACGGCCTTTGTCTATATTCTGCTGTTTACGCGGATTGGCGCTATCCTGATGCTGATGCCGGCATTGGGTGAAGACATGATCCCAATGCGCATGCGGCTGAGCTTCGCGCTGGCCTTTACGCTGGTGGTCTATCCGCTGCTGGCACCGAACCTGCCGGCCATGCCGGACGATGTGATGAACATTATCGGGCTGATCTTTCACGAACTGGCGATCGGCATCATGCTGGGGGCCATTGCGCGGATCACCGTGATGGCTACACAGGTTGCCGGGGCGATCATCGCTTTTCAGGCAGGGCTTTCAAGCGCCATGGCGGCCGACCCGACGCAAACAGGTGTGCAAGGGGCGGTCTTTGGCAGTTTTTTGAGTTTCCTGGGGATGGTGCTGATCTTCGCTACCGATCTGCACCACATGGCGCTCGCGGCGACGTTTGACAGCTATATGGTGTTTCCGCTCGATACGCCGCTGATGTTTGATGATGCTGCGCAATTGGCGCTGAGAACCGTTGGCAGTGCGTTTACGATCGGCATCCAGATGTCGGCGCCGTTCATCGTGTTTGGTCTGGTGTTCAACCTGGGTGCCGGCATTTTGGCGCGCCTGATGCCGGCCATGCAGGTCTTCTTCGTGCTGATGCCTGCCAATATCTTCATGGGCATCTTTCTGTTCGGATTGCTCCTGACAATGATGATGGGCTGGTATCTGGCAGGGTTCGAGCGCCATCTGGCAATGTGGAGGGGCTAAGCAGTGTCAGACGAAGCCCCCGAACAATCCTCCAAAACAGAAGACCCCTCCCAGAAAAAGCTCGAGGACGCCCACAAGAAGGGCGATGTTGCCAAGAGCCAGGAGGTCGTCACCTGGTTCATGCTGGCCGGATCGGCTGCGATCTTTGCCACCATGGCACCGGGTGCGGCGACCGGGTTGATGGGGTCGCTCGAGCTAATCATGATGAATGCCGACCGGATCTCGCTGGATGGCGATGGTCTGGGCGGCTTCTTCAACAATCTGGCGATGGCCCTGCTGGGCACCGTCCTTATCCCGCTGGTGGTGCTGTCGTTTTCTGCGATCATCGCCAATCTCATCCAGCACCGGCCGCTGATGTCGGCAGAGTCGCTCAAGCCCAAGCTTTCCAAAATTTCGCCGCTGGCGGGGGCCAAGCGACTGTTCTCCAGCGAGTCGATCGTCAACTTCCTCAAGGGGCTGTTCAAGATCGGCATTGTCGGTGCTGTGGTGATTGCCGCCGTCTGGCCTGAGCGCGACCGGCTCGACACCATGATGACCGCGGACCCGCTAATCATTCTGTCGGACTTCTGGGAGCTCGGGATCAAGATCTTCCTGGCCACGCTGGCTGTGGTGACGCTGATCGCCTTCGCTGACTATCTCTATGTCCGCCAGAAATGGTGGAAGAAGCAGATGATGACGATGCAGGAGACCAAGGACGAGTACAAACAGATGGAAGGCGATCCCCATGTGAAGGGTCGGCTGCGTCAGTTGCGTCACGAAAAGTCGCGTCAGCGCATGATGGCCTCGGTCCCTGACGCCACCGTGGTGATCACCAACCCAACCCACTTTGCCGTGGCGTTGAAGTACGACAAGGCGATGGGCGCGCCGCAATGCGTTGCCAAAGGTGCCGATGCGGTGGCGTTCCGCATCCGCGAGTTGGCCAAGAAGAGCGATGTCCCAATCGTGGAAAACCCACCATTGGCGCGCGCCCTGTTTGCCAGTGTCGAAATCGGCGAGAGCATTCCCAACGAACATTTCAAGGCTGTCGCCGAGGTAATCGGCTTCGTGATGCGGCTCAAGCAGGGTGCCGGCTGGAAGTCACGCTAATGCGCCGGTGCGGCTGAGGCTGAGGCTGCGCTAACTCGCTGTTTTGGATTGCAGCGGAAAGACGCGGTCATAGGCAAGATTGAAGGCGAAGGCGTAGCCCATGTAGAACAGGGCGAACGACACATCCATCACCAGCGCCTGCCAGAGGCTGACGTCCAGATACCAGGCGATCAGCGGCATCAGGGCGATCAGCAGCCCCAGCTCGAACAGCACGGCATGCAGAACACGCATCGGCATCGATTTTTGCGTGTCACCGCGCAGGCGCAGCAGCAGGCGATCAAAGCCATAATTATAGATGTAGTTCCAGACCATGGCGAGCGTGGCGCTGCCCACACCGATGACCCCTATGTCGTGCATGGGCATGGCGAAGGCGAAAGCCCCCAGCGGGGTTATCAGGGCAAGCCCGATAATTTCAAAACTGATGGCATGACGGATACGATCGCGTGGTGTGCGCATGGGAGACCTCAATGCAAATCGGGTCGTCCCGCAATCTAGGTGCCCGGATAGGGGGAGGTCGTCCTCACTTGCCGCAGGCATATCGTGGCGAATGACCAAAAATCAAGTCGCGTCGTCCATCAGCCATCGTGGCCATGCAGGCGCAATGGTGCGTTGAAGTGCTGCCATAGCGCTGGTGCGGGTGCTGTTTGGACCGTAATGTCGGTTTGCTCGCCTGCACGGTGTTGAAAACGCCGTTCAGTCTCCCGAAGCAGGGGGGCATTTGCTAGACGTTAATACAGCGCCTGATTCGGCTCGACTCACTGGCTACGGAGCAGATTGACCCATGGCATCGACGCCGCTTGGCGAAGACACGTATCCCGACCCGCTGATTGCCAATGGGCGCAGCGGTGCAGGCCTGTGGCGGGTTTTGCTGCTGGGCATGTTCCTGGTGGGGATTGCGGTTGGTTTTGCACTGTTCAGCGAGCAGATTTCCCCCGACCTGATCATGACCTTTGTCGGCGTGCTGGCGGTGGTTGGGGTGTTCTGCCTGTTCGGTCTGGCGGCCGGGCTGTTCCGTTTCGCCAATGGCGAAGAGCGCCGGACAATCTCCAATGCCGTAGTCGACAGCCTCCCTTTTGGCGCGGTGGTGGCCGATCGCGACGGCAAGATTTCCTATGTGAACGCGCACTATGGCAGCTTCAGCGGGGCGCTGACCAATGGTCTACCCGTGGGCGTGCCGCGGCTGTTTGCCGGCCAGTCTGACGCGAGTGAGGCTATCTACCGGCTGTCGCGCGCTGCCAAGGATGGGCGTGCCGCAGTGGAGGATATCCGCATTGTTGGTGGCCTGGGCGGTTCGCAAGCCGACAGCAGCAAGGCGTTCTGGTATCGCGTGGGCGTTCGTCCGCTGCCCGAGTCTGACGAGGCCAAGAAGCCATTGGTGATCTGGTCAGTTGAAGACATTACCCGGGATCGCGACAGCAATGAGAGCGCGTTCCGTGATCTGCAGCGGGCCATCGACTATCTCGATCATTCACCAGCAGGCTTCTTCTCCGCGGATGCGCATGGCCGCATTCAGTATCTGAACTCCACGCTGACCGACTGGCTTGGCTATGATCTTGCCGAGTTCAATTCTGGACAGCTGGGCATGTCCGATATCGTGCGCGGCGATGGTGCTACCCTGCTGATGCGCGGGCGCGGTGACGGCGAGATCCGCACCGAAATCATCGACATCGATCTCGTCCGCCGCAACGGCACCAGCCTGCCGGTACGCCTGTTGCATCGCGCTGCGCGCCTAGCGGATGGCGAACTGGGCGAGACGCGCACGCTGGTTCTGGACAAGTCCAACGCACCTGAGAACGAAGAAGAATTGCGCGCCGCTGAAGTGCGGTTCTCGCGCTTCTTCAACGACACGCCATTCGCCATTGCGACGCTGGACGCAGACGGGCGGATTATTCGCACCAATGCGCCATTCGGGCGAATTTTCCATTGGGCGGGCGAAGAAAAAAGCATCGAAATGGAGCCTTTGAGCGGGCTGATCGGCGAAGCCAGCCGGGAGCGTTTCGGCAAGGCTGTGGGCGAAGCGCTGGCGCATCGTTCCGAGATCGAGCCAGTGGATGCGCTGCTGAGCATTGAGGGCGATCACGCAGTGCGGCTGTACCTTTCAGCATCGGAGATGAGCGCGGGTTCGCCTGAGCAGATCAATGTCTATGCGCTGGACATGACCGACCAGCGCAAGCTGGAAGCGCAGTTTGCCCAGAGCCAAAAGATGCAGGCCGTGGGCCAGCTGGCGGGTGGTGTGGCGCACGATTTCAACAATCTGCTGACCGCCATTATCGGCTTTTCCGATTTGCTGCTGCTCAAGCACAAGCCAGGCGATCCGTCGTTCAGCGAGCTGATGCAGATCAAGCAGAACGCCAATCGTGCCGCGGGCCTGACTCGCCAGTTGCTGGCCTTCTCGCGCCGCCAGACCTTGCGCCCTCAGGTGCTTGAACTGCCGCTGATCGTTGACGATCTGACGGTGCTGCTCAAGCGCATGATCGGCGAGAAAAACACACTGACTGTCGAGCATGGCCGCAACATTTGGCCGGTGCGCGCCGATGTTGTGCAGCTTGAGCAGGTGATCATCAATCTGGTGGTCAATGCGCGTGATGCCATGCCCAAGGGGGGCGCGATTACGCTGCGGACCTCCAATGTTGATCGCGGCGAAGCCGAGAAGTTTACTTTTGAAGGCATGGTGCCGGCGGACTATGTGCTGATTGACGTGCAGGATACCGGCACCGGCATGAGCGCCGAAGTGATCGAAAAAATCTTCGAGCCCTTCTTTACCACCAAGGAATTGGGCAAGGGCACTGGTCTGGGTCTGTCGACAGTCTATGGGATCGTCAAGCAGACCGAGGGCTATATCTATCCCGTGTCGACCGTGGGCGTTGGCACCACATTCAAGATCTTCCTACCGCGCCATGTGGCCAGCGAAAGCGAAGTGGCGGCCAAGGTTGCAGCAGCGGCAGCGCCAGTGCGCGACCTGACGGGACACGAACGCATTTTGTTGGTTGAAGACGAGGAGAGCGTGCGCGCCTTTTCGGCCCAGGCATTGCGTGCGACGGGCTATGAAGTGTTCGAGGCTGATGGCGGCGAAGAGGCCATGGAAGTGCTCGAGGATATCGACTTCAAGATCGATCTGATGATCTCGGACGTGGTTATGCCTGAAATGGACGGCCCCAGCCTGCTCAAGGAAGTGCGCAAGTCCATGCCGAACCTGAAGGTGATCTTTGTGTCCGGCTATGCTGAGGAAAGCGTGCGCCGCGACATCGAAGATGATCAGAGCGTGGAGTTCCTGCCCAAGCCCTATTCGCTCGACCAGATCAACTCCAAGGTCAAGGAAGTGCTGCAGAAGCTGGGCAAGGATGAGGTGCATTGAACGAGCAGGGGCGGTTTCCTGGTCCCAGTGAACTCAATGTTCTCGGCGAGGCATTGCAGCCCTGTTCACACGATCCACTAACTGGCTTCTTCCGCACGGGATTTTGTGCTGCTGGACCTGATCATGCCGCCGTGCATCTGGTGTGCATCGCCGTCAGCGACGTGTTTCTGGCTTATTCGAGATCGGTCGGCAACGATCTGACGACACCCATGCCGCAATTCGCCTTTCCCGGACTGGTGGAGGGCAATCGCTGGTGCCTGGTGGCAGGGCGATGGATGCAGGCACATGTCGCCGGTATGGCACCGCGTGTCTATTTGCGCGCTACAAATCAGGCCGTGCTGGGGCTGGTACCCCTCAACCTGCTCAAGAGTTACGCGCTGGACCTGAATTGAAAACGGGCGCCTTGGCGCCCGTATCGTCGCGGCCCTAGGCGGTGCCACCGGGAGTGGGTGTTCCGGATGCCAGCAGACCTTTTTCTGCCAGCGTGGTCCACAGTTCAGCGGGTATGGCGACATCCCACCAATCGAGGATGCCGTCGAGTTCCGCCGGCGAACGCGGGCCGGGCAAGACGTTGCACACCACGGGATGGGTCAGGGGAAATTGCAGCGCAGCTGCGGGCAGGGGCACATTGAACTGGGTGCACACCGTCTCGATGGCCTTGACGCGGGCGACGATGGCTTCAGGGGCCTTGGCGTAGTTGAACGTCGTGCCGCCTACCAGAATGCCGGAATTGAATGGGCCGCCGACCACGACAGATGAGCCGCGTTGGGCGGCCGTAGTCATGAAGGGGGCCAGCGCGGTCTGTTCGAGCAGGGTGTAGCGGCCTGCCAACAGGAACACATCCCAATCGCCTAGCGTCATGGCATCCATGAGCACTTCCCACTCGTTGACGCCCAGGCCGATGGCACTGACCACGCCAGTGTCTCGCAGCTCGCGCAGAGCGCGATAGCCGCCGCTGGCCAGTTGCTGCCAGAGCGGTTTGTTGGCTTCCACGCCGTGGGTTGCGACCCCGATGTCGTGGACATAGAGAATGTCGACATTATTGACGCCCAGCCGCTGCAGGCTGTCCTCAAACGAGCGCATGATGCCGTCGTAGGAGTAATCGTAGACCTGATCGAAGGGCAGGGGATCGACCCAGGCGCCCTTGTCCTGAACGTCGGGGCTCACCGGCTTGAGCAGACGGCCCACTTTGGTGGACAGTATTGTCTCTGCACGGCGGGTGCGCACGACATCGCCGACCAGATGTTCGGAGCGGCCCAGACCATATTGCGGCGCAGTATCGACGTGGTTCAATCCGGCATCGAGCGCATGATGAATAGTGGCGCGAGCCTGATCTGCGGGGACAGCCGAGAAGATACCAGCCAAGCTGGCGCAGCCCAGCCCCAGCGTGGTGATCTCGAGACTGGACTGGCCAATGCGGCGTTTTTCAAGTGTGCGAGCCATGCTGTTTCCCCGGCAATTCAAAACGCGGGGAAACTGACATGTTAGTTGCTATGCAGCAAGTTAATAGATGCTGCCCACGATCAAGGGGTGTTCTGTCTCCATGCGCACTGGATTGCGGAGGGCTGCGCCGAACTGCGCTTCTTCGAGTTCGAAAATGTCGTCCGGCTGGGTCGAAATACCGTCAGCAAAGCTCAGGGTTGCAGTGCCGAAGCAATGCACGTGGACATCGCCTGGGTTGCGGAACAGGTTGTATTTGAAGTGGTGATATTCCAGATTGGCGATGGTGTGGCTCATATTGTCTTCGCCCGACAGGAAGGGCTTTTCCCACAGCACCTTGCCGTCGCGGTAGATGCGCGACATGCCCTCGATATGGGCAGGCAAATCACCGACCCGCAGTTCGGGACCAAAGGAGCAGGCGCGCAGCTTGGAGTGAGCCAGATAGAGATAGTTGACGCGTTCGGTGACGTGATCGGAGAATTCATTTGCCAAGGCAAAACCAAGGCGTCGTGGCTGACCATTGTGATCGATCACGTAAATTCCAGCGATCTCGGGCTCCTCGCCGGCGTCGAGCGCAAATCCTGGGGAAGGGATGGGGTGGCCTGGGCGAACCACTGAATAGCCATTACCCTTGTAGAACCATTCGGGCTGGACACCCTTCTCGCCATCAGCGGGCTTGCCGTTTTCCAGGCCCATCTGGAACATCTTCATGGAATCGGTGAGGTCATTTTCCGTCTTGGTGCCATTGGCCTTGTGCATGGCATCGCGAGTTGCGGCGGAACCGAGATGGGTCAATCCGGTACCGGTCACGTATAGATGAGCGGGATCGGGATGATCGATAGGCGAGAGCATGCGGCCTTCGGCGAGAATCGCACCGCGGTCAACAGTGGCCCCCAGCCCTTTGGCCTCGATCAGGGCTGCCAGCCCACCCAGACCGGCCAGCGCCTCAATGGTCAGATCATAAACACTGGTGGCACCGATAACAGTTCGGGCGACGTCGTTCTGGATGGCGGCCACGGCACGACTGCCGTCGAGATCGAAGAACTGGATGAGATTCATGGCGCGGCTCCTGCGCGAAAAACGCCCCAAAGGGCAAGGTTGCAGGCATAAAACGCAACATGGGTGCCAGTGGCAAGTCCAAAAATCATACTTATTAGGCGCTAGCTGTCGACGGCCTTGATTCTATACACCTCAAAATTGGATCCGGCACGATGTTCTCATTTTGTCCCTTGACTTAAACGGAACAAGATGAGAACAAATAAAGCACATTGTATGCACCCCCAAACGAGGTGGCCGCGCGTTGCGCAGTCTCCCAGAGCGTGGAATAAGGAGAGAATTGATGGCTAACGCGTCGCTTCGTGTTGTTGAAGGTGGATCGATGGATAAGGACAAGGCACTCGCCGCAGCGCTCGGTCAGATTGAGCGCAATTTCGGCAAGGGCTCGATCATGCGTCTGGGCGAGGCCAGCTCGATCGAGGTGGAGTCGATCTCGACTGGCTCGCTCGGTCTGGATATCGCGCTGGGCATTGGCGGCCTGCCAAAAGGCCGTATCGTTGAGATTTTTGGACCAGAAAGCTCGGGTAAGACCACGCTGGCACTGCATGTGATTGCCGAGGCCCAGAAAGCCGGCGGTATCTGCGCCTTCGTTGATGCCGAACACGCGCTGGACCCAATCTATGCTCGCAAGCTGGGTGTCAATGTTGACGATCTGCTGATCTCGCAGCCGGATGCCGGCGAACAGGCGCTGGAAATTACCGATACGCTGGTGCGGTCGGGTGCGATCGACGTCCTTGTTGTCGATTCTGTCGCTGCACTGACGCCACGCGCCGAGTTGGAAGGCGAGATGGGCGACTCGCTGCCGGGCCTGCAGGCCCGTTTGATGAGTCAGGCCATGCGCAAGCTGACTTCCTCGATCTCGAAGTCGAAATGTCTGGTGATCTTCATCAACCAAATCCGCATGAAGATTGGCGTGATGTACGGTTCGCCCGAGACCACGACCGGCGGCAATGCGCTGAAGTTCTATGCTTCGGTTCGTCTTGATATCCGTCGTATCGGCGCACTCAAGGATCGCGAAGAGATCGTGGGCAACCAGACCCGGGTCAAGGTCGTCAAGAACAAGCTGGCGCCGCCATTCCGTCAGGTTGAATTCGATATCATGTATGGCG
This sequence comes from Devosia litorisediminis, assembly GCF_018334155.1. Classification (NCBI taxonomy): domain Bacteria; kingdom Pseudomonadati; phylum Pseudomonadota; class Alphaproteobacteria; order Hyphomicrobiales; family Devosiaceae; genus Devosia; species Devosia litorisediminis. The sequence goes on from NZ_JAGXTP010000001.1 coordinate 926,382, forward strand.
AGGGCATTTCCAAGACCGGCGAACTGCTCGATCTGGGCGTCAAAGCCGGGATTGTTGAGAAGGCGGGTGCCTGGTTCTCATGGGATAGCCAGCGTCTGGGGCAGGGCCGTGAAAACGCGCGGCAATATCTCAAGGATAATCCTGAAGCTGCCCGCACCATCGAACAGGGTGTGCGCGAAAGCTCGGGCCTGTTGGGCGAAGTACTGCTGGTCGAAGGATCGGGCACGACCGAAGACGAATAGGTTTTTCCTCCCATGCGGGGATGACTGGGCACCGCGATAGCGGTGCCCTTTTTGTTTTGGCGCGTCCTGCTGGAAGGTCGCAGAGCAAGAATTTGCAGCGGTTGGCTGGGCGCAAAGATGCAGCGGCAGGCCCGCTGGAGGTGTTCTAAAGAATGGTGATTGACGCCAGATCGGCTCCGGAGGGTCTGGCGGGCGCAGCAATGCTGGACATTTCGCCAAGCTGCGCGATAGAAAGCCAGCCTAACTTTGCTGTGGTGCGCGGGCACCAGTCTCCGAATGAAAGTCCTCTCATGACCAGCGTAAACGACCTGCGTTCGAGCTTTACAAACTACTTTACCCGCAATGGTCATGAGGCGGTGGCGTCCAGCCCATTGGTCCCGCGCAATGATCCGACACTGATGTTCACCAATGCGGGCATGGTGCAGTTCAAGAATACCTTTACCGGTATCGAGAAGCGGCCATATTCGCGGGCGACTTCGGCGCAGAAATGCGTGCGGGCTGGCGGCAAGCATAATGATCTGGACAATGTCGGCTTCACGGCCCGCCACCACACCTTCTTTGAAATGTTGGGTAATTTCTCGTTCGGCGATTACTTCAAGGAAGAAGCGATCGAGCTGGCCTGGACGCTGCTTACCAAAGAGTGGGATTTGCCCAAGGAAAAGCTGATGGTCACCGTCTATCAGGACGATGACGAGGCCATGGCGCTGTGGAAGAAGATTGCTGGCTTGGGCGAAGACCGGATCGTGCGGCTCGGCGCCAAGTCGAACTTCTGGCAGATGGGCGATACCGGTCCGTGTGGTCCGTGCTCAGAGATTTTTTACGATCATGGCGAGCATGTCTGGGGTGGCCCTCCGGGTTCACCAGAGGAAGATGGCGATCGCTGGATCGAGATCTGGAACTTGGTGTTCATGCAGTATGAACAGCAGGGTGACGGTAGCCGTGACAGCCTGCCTCGCCCCTCGATCGATACCGGCATGGGCATCGAGCGTATCGCTGCGGTGATGCAGGGCGTGCACGACAATTACGATATTGACCTGTTCAAGTCGCTGATCGGGGCAGCCGCTTCGGCGACCGGGGTTGATCCAAAGGGCGAGGGCAATCGCAGCCTGCGCGTGATCGCCGACCACTTGCGCTCGATGAGCTTCCTGATTGCCGAGGGCGTGCTGCCTTCCAACGAGGGTCGTGGCTATGTGCTGCGCCGGATCATGCGTCGTGCAATGCGGCACGCTACGTTGTTGGGTGCCAGTGAGCCGGTAATCCACAAGCTGGTGTCGACGCTGGTGCGGGAAATGGGGCAGGCCTATCCCGAACTGCGCAGCGGTGAAGCCATGATCGCTGAAACGGTGCGGCTTGAAGAGGGACGTTTCCTTAAGACGTTGGGCCGCGGCTTGCAGATACTGGCCGATGAAACCAAGGATATGAACGAAGGGGCAGTGCTTGATGGCGGTTCGGCCTTCAAGCTCTATGACACCTATGGATTTCCGCTCGATCTGACGCAGGACGCGCTTCGTCTGCGTGGCATTACTGTGGATCAGCCCGGCTTTGACGCAGCTATGGCAGCACAGAAGGCAGAGGCCCGCGCCAGTTGGTCCGGTGCCGGTGGTGCTGCCACCGATACTGTCTGGTTCGGGCTGGCTGACAAGCTGGGCCCGACTGAATTTCTCGGCTACGAGACCGAGACGGCCGAGGCTGAGATCAAGGCACTGCTCAAGGACGGCGTTGAAGTTGCTGCATTGGCCGCCGACGAAGAGGGCATCGTGGTGGTCAACCAGACGCCGTTCTACGGCGAGAGTGGCGGCCAGGTTGGTGATAGCGGCGCATTGCATGGCGATGGTCTTGCCGCTGATGTGCAGGACACGCAGAAGTTTCATGGCGTCTTTGCCCATATGGTGAAGGTGAGTGAAGGCACGCTCAAGGTTGGTCAGCCGATCACGCTGGTGGTTGATCACACGCGCCGGTCCTCGATCCGCTCCAACCATTCGGCGACCCATTTGCTGCATGAAGCGCTTCGCATCGTGCTGGGCGACCACGTCGCGCAAAAGGGTTCGATGGTGTCGCCTGACCGTCTGCGCTTTGACTTTGTGCACACCAAGCCGGTGACCGAGCAGGAGATGGCCGAGGTCGAAGACATCGCCAACGCCATCGTGCTGCAGAATACCCCGGTTGAAACGCGCTTGATGGGCGTTGATGAGGCCAAGGAATCCGGCGCGCGGGCCCTGTTTGGCGAGAAGTATGGCGACGAAGTGCGCGTGGTGGCCATGGGTGAGCCGACAGGCAATGGCCTGGGCTGGTCGGTGGAGCTGTGTGGCGGCACGCATGTGCGTCGGACTGGCGACATCGGTTTGGTGTCGATCGTGGCGGAAAGTGCCGTGGGGGCTGGCGTGCGCCGCATTGAAGCGCTGACCGGTACGGCTGCGCGCCATCGCGGCAATACCAATGTGGCTATCGTGAACTCGGCGGCTGGTCTGCTGCGCTCTGGCGGTCATGAAGTGCTCGAGCGTATCGCGGCGTTGCAGGAGCAACTCAAACGCAGTGAAAAGGCCCTGAGTGACGCCAAGCAGAAGCTAGCCATGGGTGGCGGGTCGGAAAAGACCGAAGGTCCCGAGATCATCAATGGGATCGCGTTTGTTGGTCGGGTTGTCGAAGGGCTTCAACCTAAGGATCTGCGCGGCTTGATGGATCAGACCAAGAAGCAGGTCGGCTCTGCCGTGATCGCCATTGTCGGCGTTACGGATGATGGCAAGGCTGGGCTGGCTGTAGGGGTAACCGAGGACCTGATCGGCAAGGCCTCAGCGGTCGACCTGGTGCGGGCGGGCTCGGCGGCACTGGGCGGTCAGGGTGGCGGCGGTCGACCTGATATGGCGCAGGCCGGCGGCCCCAATGGAAGCAAGGCCGAAGAAGCTCTGGCTGCCATTCGCGCGTTGCTCTAGGGCGCTGCCGCGAACGAAATTCAAAGGCTCCCGCTCTGGCGGGGGCCTTTTTTTGTCGCGTTGGAGAGCGAACCAGATGCCTAAGGTCGCTCGCATTTTGCTCAAGAAGGACGACGATAAGCGGGCACGCGGGCAGCAGCGTCTAAAGGACTTCTGACGTCACCAAGGGGCCGATGAGCTCAATGCGGTTGGTCCAGATATAGCCGTCGAAAGTGTCAGGGATCGTCTTGAGTAGTTCGGGGGTGTCGATGCCCGAGGTGCCGGTTTCGCCTGCCTCGACAGGGCCGATCAGGATGATATCGCTGCCGGCCGCTGCCATTCGTTGGTGGAACAGGTCTGGCCAGCCCCACATTGCCCAGGTGTAGTTGATCGGCACCATGACGTGCGTATTGCGACATTCCACGGGGATATGCCCGCTCCAGCCAAGCAGAACGTAGCCGATCAGGCAGTATCTGGTGCCTGTAGAGGTGAAACCACGGAGGCCAGGTATCAATTCGTTAGCGCGTTCTGTCGGTTCGGTGCCGCCATAGGCAGACCACAAGGCGCGGCGGACATCGGGGTTCGCCTCGATGAGCGCAGCGAGTAGGATGCCCTCATAGGCGTCGCGGCTCTTGTAGTTGATCAGGAAACGCCCTTGGGGGAAGGCCGCGAACACCTCTGAGAGGGTGGGCATCAATCCAATCCCTTTGCCGCGCAGCGGGAAGGTGCTGCCTCTATCGGCCGTGTAGCCATAGCCAAGGTCGAGCGCGCGCAACTCCTCCATACTGTGATCGCGAATGGGGCCCTTGCCGTCTGTGCGGCACCCCAGTGACCAGTCATGGAACACGGCCATCTGGCCATCAGTGGTTGCTGCAATGTCGATTTCAACCACATCGGCGCCTGCATCGAAAGCTGCCTTGATTGAGGGCAGGGTGTTTTCCATCAGGTCGTGAGTGGGTGGGAAGATGCGCTCAGCGGTGCAGGTGTCGTTGGCGATGTTGGTGCGGTCGAAGGTTTGGTGAACACCGCGGTGGGAAAGCAACCGGCGCTGCGGATCGGCAGGCGCGGGCGCGTGCCATGATCCGTTCAGGACAACAACGCTAATCGCGAACAGGACGAGCCCGGCCATAGCAATTCTGATCCACTGCCACATGACACGTCCGCAGCTTTAGGTGTGAGGGTTCTATTCTATTGAGGGAGAAGGAAAAAGTGAATGGTTGGCACCGAGGTGTCGGCAGCCCTCACACCTCGGGACCCTGAACTTCCGTGATGTTGGTCACCGGGCCGGTGCGCAGAGCGCGATATTCGGCGAAGCGGCCGGCGATGCGGGTGCGGGCACCATCAATGAAGACATTGACCAGGCCAGAAAGTACCACAACTGCCAAGCCTATATAGGCCAGCAGGTCGGGGTATTCGAAATAGAAGATCGCCCCAAGGGCGATTGCCCACACGATCTGCACATACTGGATCGGCGCGACCTGGCTGGCGGGGGCGTTGCGGGTGGCAGCGATAATGAGCAGATGCCCCATGCCGATAAAGCTCCCGCTAACAGCAAGCAGCAAGAACTGGGTTGGCGTCGGCATGATGAAGCTTGGCATCATCAGGATCGCGTTGAGTACCACCACGTAAAGCGCAGGCACGGCAATCAGGCTGACGCGCTTTTCCTTGCTGGCAATAATCCGCAAGATGGTTGTGGTTGCGCCGCCAAAGAACGCACAGCCAAGAGCCGCGAAATGGCCCGGTTCAAGTACTCGGAAGCCGGGGCGAACCACCAGCATGACGCCGATAAATCCCAACGCCAGCATTGCCCAGCGCGTAAGATCGACGCGCTCCTTGAGGATCAACACGCTCATGATGGTAATGAACAGAGGCATCATGAAGACGAGGGAATAAGTCTCAGCGAAGGGTATGTTGACGAAAGCGTAGGTAACCAGAGCGGCGGATGCGACGCCGGTGAAGGCACGCAAGTGCACAAGGCGTGGATGAACCAGCTGAAAGCTCTGGCGCCAGTGCTCGCCCTTCGGTTTGACGAAGAGGGCCGGCAATAGGGAGAAAACGGCGATGAAGAAGCCGATCTCAAATACTGACAGGCTTTGCCCGAAGCCCTTGATGATGGCGTCGCCACACGCATAAACCGAATAGGCGACGACCGCATAAATCACGCCGACCTGCATGAAACACCCAAAACAGACTCTGTAGGAAATGCTGGCAAGCTATCGAGCGCCAGCGGGGCTGTCGATGGCCATAATGCTGCATCAACCTAGTACCGGTCGGCTAAACAGCAAAAGGCCACCCGGTGTTGTCCCGGGTGGCCCTGAATGGTCGTTATGTTCAAGCTAAGCGGTTAGAACGAGCCTTTGAGGCCCCCATTGACTGCAAACACATAGCCGGTGTCCCAGTTTTCACCTCGGGCATTGGAGCCCGCGGCCAGCGTGCTCACGGAGACGCCGCCGGTCAGTTGTACACTCTGGGAAACATTGTAGATGCCGCCCAGTGCAACGCCGTAGCGATCTGTCTGGGTGCCGGCGGTCAGTACACCGCCAGTGCCGGGTGTGGACGTGCCGCGGTCCCAGCTTGCCGTGCCCACAAGGCTCAACTGCTCACTGAGCGCGTGACCAACGCCTGCGGTGACGGTCCAGCCGTCGCGATAATCGAAGGTTGATACCAGAGGTGCACCGATCGTGTTGACCGTGAGCTTCTGCAGCGCTGCCCAATTCATCCATTTGACCGAACCCAGCGCCAGCCATCCGGGCGCGATGCCGGTCTGGCCGCGTACTTCAAAGGACTGTGGTGCGGTCACATCGGCAGATGCTGCGCCGCCGTAGGCGGTACCTGTCAAGGTGTAGGTGACGGGCGCATTGTAGATGGCGCTGATCCGCAGGGCGTATTCGGGAATCTCATAGGCCAGACCTGCGCGCCAGCCGGTAGACCAGCCATTGATGGACAATGGCGTGTTGGTGGTCAAGCTGGTGGGAATGTCGGCCTGGTAGTCCAGGTTCTGCGCCGATACACCACCGATCAGGCTGACGACGCCCAGACCAACCTGTGCACTGACTGCGCAGGTGAGACCGATATCGGTTGAGCGTATGGATTCGGTCATCGCCTGGGAGGTCGATGCGGCATAGGCATTGGTGCGTGAGGTGTCAGATCCGAACGGGTTCTGGACCGATACGAGGCAACTCGCCATATCGAGAATGTCGGCCTTGATGCCAGCATTGTAGTGCACGCGAGAGGGGGTCGTGGATACCGTGCCTGCCATGACGCCCGCATTGGTCACATCCTTATTGATGTAGACATAGGTGGCGCTGCCTTTGGCAGTGTAGGTCGCTGGATCAAACAGCAGATCCCAGTCATAGCCATTGGCCTCGAGCCCGCCAGCATAGGCCACGCCAGCCAGCGGCAGGCTTACGGCCAATCCGGCCAGTACACTCATCAATCGTTGATTTAGTCGCATGTGATCCTCCTAACCACCCATTGCGCCACAAGGCAGTTGCGCCGTTTCGCATGCTGCCGCCTTCCTCGCGGAATATCTGACCAAATAGTCAGTCATTCCTCCTAAGCGAGATGAAGTTGACCATTACGTCAACTAGTAGTGGATTTGGGGTCGTCGTCAATGCGCTGACTGCTTCTGTGGGGGATAGCAGGGTCGACTGTTGCACCCAGGCCACGTTCTCGGGTCCGTGCACAGATCGCCTGTGGGTGCGCTCAACAAAAAAAGGCGCCTCCGAAGAGGCGCCTTTGCAGTCAGATGCGGTTGCTGGCTTACGAAGCCGACATTGCCTTCTGCAGATTGGTGTCAATGGCATCGAGGAAGCCCATGGTAGACAGCCATGGCTGATCGGGGCCGACGAGCAGGGAGAGATCCTTGGTCATCTTGCCTTCTTCAATGGTGTCGACGACGACCTTTTCGAGGGTGGCCGCGAACTTTGCCAAGTCTGCATTGTCGTCGAGCTTGGCACGGTGGGCCAGACCGCGGGTCCAGGCGAAGACCGACGCGGTCGAGTTGGTCGAGGTTTCCTTGCCCTGCTGATGCTGGCGGTAGTGACGGGTCACGGTGCCGTGGGCGGCTTCAGCTTCGACGGTCTTGCCATCGGGGGTCGCCAGCACCGATGTCATCAGGCCGAGAGAGCCGAAGCCCTGCGCCACGATATCGGACTGTACGTCACCATCGTAGTTCTTGCAGGCCCAGACATAGCCACCGGACCATTTAAGGGCCGAAGCCACCATGTCGTCGATCAGGCGGTGCTCATACCAAATCTTCTTGGCTTCGAACTTTTCCTTGAACTCGGCTTCGTAGATCTCCTGGAAGATGTCCTTGAAGCGGCCGTCATACGCCTTGAGAATGGTGTTCTTGGTCGACATGTAGCAAGGCACGCCACGGTCATATGCGTAGTTGAGCGAGGCATAGGCAAAGTCGCGGATCGAATCGTCCAGGTTGTACATGGCCATGGCCACGCCAGCGCCGGGCGACTGGAACACTTCGTGCTCGATGACCTTGCCGTCTTCGCCAGTGAACTTGATTGTCAGCGTGCCCTTGCCAGGGAAGCGGAAGTCGGTGGCGCGGTACTGATCGCCGAAGGCGTGACGGCCAACGATGATGGGCTGGGTCCAACCGGGAACGAGACGTGGCACGTTCTTGCAGATGATCGGCTCGCGGAAGATGACACCGCCAAGAATGTTGCGGATGGTGCCGTTTGGCGAACGCCACATCTTCTTGAGCTTGAACTCTTCAACGCGGTCTTCATCAGGGGTAATGGTGGCGCACTTGATGCCGACGCCAAACTTCTTGATGGCATTGGCAGCATCGACCGTGATCTGGTCATCGGTAGCGTCGCGGCTCTCGACCGAAAGGTCATAATATTCAATCGGCAGATCGAGATAAGGATGGATGAGTTTGTCCTTGATCGCCTGCCAGATGATCCGGGTCATCTCATCGCCGTCGAGATCGACGACGGGGTTGGCGACTTTGATTTTGCTCATCGGAAATATCTCCCTGAAATCCGCATTTTTGGCCTATGGGCCGGTTCCGCAGCCCCTATAGCATTGGCTTTGGAAACGCGCAAAGGTGCCATAGGGCAAGGGGGCATGCCAGTTGACACCGTGCATATACACGAATACCTCTCGGGTCATGAGTAGTGAGTTCGATCTGTGTCTGGTCCTAAACGCCCGCATGGCGTCGCGCGCCGTGACGCGACTTGCTGATAGACGGTTACGGCAGCACGGCATCACGGCTGCGCAGTTCAGCATTCTGACCTCGCTGTGGGACCATCCCGGGCGCTCTGTGACGCAGATGGCCAGCGCCATCGCCATGGATCGTAGCACGCTGTCGCGCAATCTCGCCCTGCTAGAACGCAATGGACTTGTGACCACCAGTGCTGCAGAACGCGGCAATGGTCGAGTCAGTGCGCTGAGCGAAACGGGGCGCCAGGTGATTGGCGACGCAATTCCAGCATGGCGTGCGCAGCAATCGCAATTGCGCGCCGCGCTGGACGACCCAGAATTTTCCACAGTCATCGCCGCGCTGCGGCAGTTGGCGCGCCTTTGATTGCATCCCTGACGATCGGGACGCGTTGAGACTTAGAACAGGAGAAAGTGCATGCTGAAGCCAGATCCGTCGGATCCAATTGTTGTCACAGGCATGGGTGTGGTCAGTCCGCTGGGTGTTGGTGTTCCGACCATGTGGAGCCGGCTAACAGCAGGCAAAAGCGGCGTGGTCACCAATGATCGCTTTGATACCGAAGGGTTTGGTTCAACCATTGCCGGACTGGTGCCGCGCAAGGACACTGATGAGCATGGCTTTGATGCTGCCGATTTTATCGACAGCAAAGAGATCAAGAAGATGGATCTGTTCATCCAGTATTCGCTGGGGGCAGCGCAGGAAGCACTCGATCAGGCCAACTGGCATCCTACTGAACTCAAGGACCAGCAGGCGACTGCCACCATCATCGGTTCGGGCGTTGGCGGTTCACCGGTCATGGGACGGGCCTTTGAAATCATCCAGACCAAGGGCCCACGTCGCCTGTCGCCGTTCACTATCCCTTCGTTCCTCGCCAATCTGTCGGCGGGCTGGCTGTCGATTCTGCACAGCTTCCGCGGCCCCATCGGCACGCCAGTGACAGCTTGCGCTGCGTCGGCACAGGCCATTGGCGACGGTATGCGTTTGATCATGACGGGCGAGGCAGAAGTGGCTGTTGTTGGCGGTACCGAGGGATCGGTCGATCCGATCTCTGTGGGTGGTTTTGCTGCCTCGCGGGCGCTGGCGACGACGTTCAATGATCGTCCATCGGAGGCGTCGCGGCCATTCGACAAGGGCCATGATGGCTTTGTGCTGTCCGAAGGCTCGGCAGTTCTGGTGATCGAAAAGCTCAGCCACGCCAAGGCGCGCGGCGCGATCCCATTGGCCATTCTCGCCGGCTACGGCACCTCGGCTGACGCGTATCACCTGACGGCAGGGTCGCCCGATGGCGCTGGTGCCCAGGTCGCGATGCGCAATGCGCTGGAAATGGCTGGCGTCGATCAGAGCCAGATTGGCTATGTCAACGCACACGCTACGTCGACTGCGGTTGGCGACGCGGCCGAGATCGCCGGTCTAACTGCTGTGTTTCCAGGGCGTGGCAAGGATCTGGCCGTGTCGGCCACCAAGTCGGCCACCGGTCACATGCTGGGTGCCGCTGGCGCTTTTGAAGCGGTGGTCTCTGTGATGGCGCTGCGCGAAGGGCTGCTGCCGCCAACGATCAATCTGGAAGATCCTGAAGAAGCGGCTGACAAGTTTGATCTGGTTCCGAACACGGCCAAGGCCAAGAATGTGGATTATGTATTGTCCAACTCGTTCGGCTTTGGTGGCGTCAATGCCGCACTGGTGTTCGGCAAGATCTAGGGCGATGCCGCCTATTTGGGCGGCAGGGTTCTGACAAAGTCGCGGGCGATATTGATCCATTCGGCCAGACGTTCATCGTCTTCAATGGCGTCGCCCGCGACCTCGACAAAACCGCTCATGGTGCGGCCGGTGAAATTCATCGGGCCAGCGCCGGGGCGTTCAAGCGTTGCCGCATAGGCCTGCTTGCCGCAGCGCACCAGCAAGCCGCCATCCTTGATCGGGCCGACCAACATGTTGCCGTGCGACATGAAGGCGATACCACCGAACATGCGCTGCTCACGGATATTGGGATCACCGGCCAGTTGCAGGCGGATGCGGTCGGCAAGTTCCTCGGTGGCCATGCTCATGAACCCGATCCTACTCGATAGGTGACATGGCGCGGGAGATGGTCCGCGACGAGGTCCCAGACTTGTTGGCTCCGAGAAAAGATCAGCTGGTTGGGCGCATACCAGTCGTTCTGACCTGCAAAAAAGCCAACGGGGATCATGCGAATATCAGGGGCACGTGAGGACTGACCATAGAGCGGCGTGCCACAATCAGGGCAGAAGTGCCGCGTGAACGTCGCGCCCGAGTCGCTTGGTCTATCGAATGCTTTTGCTTTCCCGGCCAGACCAAGCGCGCCGGCTGGGACAAGCGCAATAGTGGAGTGACCCGTGCCGGTTGCGCGCTGGCAATCAAGGCACGAGCACATGAACATCGAGACACAGGGGCCGTTGATGCTCATCTCGGTGGCACCACAGGCGCAGGCAGCATTGACGTGTATGATTGGTTTTTCGGGTTTGCTCATGGCATGAGGCTGACACGCAGTGCCAGAGCGGGCAAGCGCGAGGTTCTTGCCTTTCAGACTGACCTTGGCAAAACTTGTCTGTCCGAGAGGGGACCTGATGACGCTCACCCCGAACTTTCCCATATCAACCGAGCGGCTGCGGCTACGCCCGTTCACGCGTGGCGATGTCGACGGGGTTTTTGCCTATCGGCGCCGTGAAGATGTGGCACGCTATCTGTTCGATGTTCCGCTGAGCCGGGAAGAATGTGCCCTGGCGATCCAGCAGCGCATTGGCCAGGTTGCGCTGGAGGCGGAGGGCGACAGGATCGTGCTGGCCGTCGAACTTGCCAGCAATGCTGCATTGGTCGGCGAAGTGTCGCTCATCTGGCGTAGCGTCGACGCGCGGCAAGGGGAGGTTGGCTGGATATTTGACCCGGCGTACCAGGGACGTGGCTACGCTACCGAGGCGGCCAATGCCATGCTTGATCTTGGGTTCGGGCGCGGTGACCTGCACCGTATTTCGGCGCGCTGTGATGTTCGTAACGAGGCGTCATGGCGGCTGATGGCGCGGCTGGGTATGCGACGGGAGGCACATTTCCGCGAGCACGCCATTTTCAAGAGCGCCTGGGATGAAGAATTTATCTACGCCATCCTCTGGCAGGAGTGGAAGGCGCGGCGTTCGGGTATAAGCAACTGAATTTTAAAGATTTTTTTTGTACGGCAGATTGGAACGTTATTCCGCACTGGTCGCGGAACTGGTGAGACGAGCTGACGTTGTCCTTAAGCATCCAGACATCAGGGTGGAGGAGATCGTCGCCATGTCGTCACTGTGCCTGCCCGTTGAAACAGATCGCTTGTTGCTGCGCAGTTTTGCACGCGGCGACTTAGAAGGTTTGAGCGCCTATCACACCTTGCCATCCATGCAGCGCTATACCTTTAGCCACACGCGCGATCGCGAGCAGGTGGCCGGTGCGCTCAAGACGATGTGTGGACATGTCAGCCTGCAGCGTCCTGGCGACACTCTGACATTGGCGATGGAAGACAAGCAAACCGCTCAGTTGATCGGGCATATCTCGCTGCACTGGTCCGATGCCACGGCAGGGCAGGGCGAAGTCCGCTTTTTGATCAATCCGCGACATTCCGGACAGGGCTTTGCAGGCGAGGCGCTGACAGCATTGTTCGACATGGCGTTCGACCACTTTCATATTCATCGGCTGTTTGCCCGCTGTGATGGTCGTAATCACCACTCCATAAAGCTGCTGCAGCGACTCGGTATGCGGCTCGAAGCGCATTATCGGGAACATGCGCTGTTTCAAGGCGAATGGGATGAAGAACTGCATTTCGCAATTCTGGATCGCGAGTGGCAGCGTTCGAGCAAGGTCAAGGAATTGCCGCGCCATCGTGTCGCCTGATTTGCGTCCGGGATCGAAAACACGGTATGTGCGCCTGATCTAGAGATTGGGCACCATGGCCGGAACAGACTCCTCCATCGAAATCAAACTGCTGCCGACCCCGGTGGTGATCCTGTGCGAACCGCAACTGGGTGAGAATATTGGTACGGCAGCGCGCGCCATGGCCAATTTTGGGTTGTGGGATCTGCGCCTGGTGCGGCCTCGTGATGGCTGGCCCAACGAAAAGGCCATCGCCACTGCCTCTCGTGCCGATCACGTTATCAGCCGGGTTCGCGTCTTCGAGACGCTCGAAGCGGCGGTTGAGGATCTGACGCTGGTCTACGCGACCACGGCGCGCCTGCGTGGCATGCAGAAGGATGTGATCGGCCCTGACGAAGCGGCCAAGAGGATGGTTAGTCACATTGGCGGGGGGCAGAAGGCCGGTCTGCTGTTCGGGCGCGAAAAGTGGGGCCTGCTCAATGAGGAAGTTGCGTTGGCCGACATGATCGTGACTCTGCCGGTCGAACCCGCCTTTGCCTCTCTCAATATCGCGCAAGCCGTACTCATCCTGGCTTATGAGTGGCGGCGTCAGTCCGGGCAGGCAGACAATCTACCATTCGGCAGCCTGCTGCATGATGTGGCGCCCCGAAGCGAACTGGTTGGCATGTTCGAGCACCTCGAAGGCGTGCTAGACGAGAGCGGCTTTTTTACCTCGCCCGAGAAACGACCGACGGTGATCGACAATTTGCGTACGGCGCTGACTCGAGGCAACTTCTCCTCGCAGGAGATACGCACGCTGCGCGGAGTGATCTCCTCGATTGACCGGCGACATCAGCGGCCCAATCCCAACCGACAAAAGCCGCTGCCCAAGAAGGACGCTGACAGCACCGACTGAGAATTCGGTGGGGCGAACGCTTTAAGCGTTTTTCGGCTTTGACAGTTCGCGGGCGCGGTGCACATTCGCCGCCATGAGTAGCTCCACGCCCACTGACCCCTCGCGCGTTGCCTTTAGCTATAAGGGTTTCCGCTTTTTCTGGCTGACCACGCTGCTGGTCAGCTTTGCCGTGCAAATCATGTCTGTGTCGATCGCCTGGCAGATCTATGATGTGACAGGCAATGTTTTCCTGCTCGGTCTTGTCGGCTTGTCGCTTTTCCTGCCAGCGCTGCTGCTGATCCTTGTCACAGGACTGACCGCTGACCGTTTTAATCGTCGTGGTATCATGGCGTTTTGTCTGGGCGTGGAACTGTTGTGCGCATTGGGCTTTCTGGCGCTGGTCAATGCCGAGGCGCATGAAGTCTGGCCGATTTTCGGCATTCTGATCGTGCTGGGCACGGCGCGGGCTTTCTGGGGCCCCGCTGCGCAGTCGCTGGCGCCCAATCTGGTGCCGCCCGAAGCGCTATCGAACGCGATTACGGTCAATGCGTCGGCCTGGCAGTTCGCCTCGATCATGGGCCCGGCAGCGGGTGGATTGCTGTATGGTCTATCCCCGACAATTGCGTTTGGCACCGGCGCGGTGCTGCTGCTGGTGGCGATGGTGTGCGTGCTGCTGATTCCCCGCCCGGCGCGGCGCGAGTCGCAGCAGGCGACCAGTCTTGAAGTCATCTTCGGCGGTTTCCGCTACATTTTCTCCAACAAGGTGGTGCTGGGCGCCATCTCGCTGGACATGTTTGCTGTGCTGATGGGTGGGGCAGTGGCACTGCTGCCGGTCTATGTGAAGGACATCCTGCACGCAGGGCCAGAGGAGCTGGGTCTGCTGCGCGCGGCGCCAGGTATCGGCGCCATCGTGATGGCATTGTACCTGACGCGGTTTCCGATCCGCGATCATGCCGGCAAGGTGCTGTTCCTGTTCGTCGGCCTGTTTGGCGCTTTTACGGTGGTGTTTGGCCTGTCTACGACCGTGTGGATCTCCATTCCCGCACTGGCCCTGGTGGGCGCTGCAGACATGGTCAGCGTGACAATTCGCGAGACCATCATGCAGCTTTGGACCCCGGAAGAGGTTCGCGGCCGGGTCAACGCCGTCAATTCGGTGTTTATCGGAGCCTCAAATGAGCTTGGTGAGTTCCGGGCGGGCACGGTGGCTCATTTTATTGGCCCGGTGGCAGCCGTTGCCATGGGTGGCTTTGGGGCAATTGCCATTGCTGTGATATGGAGCCGGGTGTTTCCGGGGCTGCGCGAGCAGCGGACACTCGACAAGAAGATGGCCTGAAACCCCGTCTGGCTTGACTCCGGGCCATACCGGCGATATCACCCGCGCACCTATCGAGACCTATGGTCCGTAGGCGCACCCGGGATCTCCTAAAATAATTGGGGTCTGTCGGTCACTCGCAAGGGTGGCAGAGGAGGGCGCGATCCATTCAATCAAGAAAAGGATACGCGATGTCGAAGCGTCATTCAGCCAAATACAAAATTGACCGCCGTCTTGGCGAAAACATCTGGGGTCGTCCGAAGTCCCCACTGAACGCCCGTGCCTATGGCCCCGGCCAGCACGGTCAGCGCCGCAAGGGCAAGCTTTCGGACTACGGTCTGCAGCTGCGCGCCAAGCAGAAGCTGAAGGGCTATTACGGTTCGGTCACGGAAAAGGCGTTCAAGCGCCTCTACACCGAAGCTGCCCGCGTCAAGGGTGATACCGGCGAAAACCTGATCGGCCTGCTCGAGAGCCGTCTGGACGCGATCGTGTATCGTGCGAAGTTCGTTGCCACTGTGTTTGCTGCACGCCAGTTTGTCAGCCACGGCCACATCATGGTCAACGGCCAGCGCGTCAACATTCCGTCCTACCAGGTCAAGGTCGGCGACAAGATCGAAGTGCGTGATCGCTCCAAGCAGCTGACCGTGCTGCTCGAAGCCACTCAGTTGGCCGAGCGCGACGTTCCTGATTATGTTGACGTCGACCACAACAAGATGACCGCAACCTATGTGCGTGTTCCCGCGCTGTCGGATGTGCCTTATCCGGTTCAGATGGAACCAAACCTGGTCGTCGAATTCTACTCGCGCTAAGCGAAACCGAATTGCCAAATTAGAAAGGGCCGCTCCTCAGGGAGCGGCCCTTTTGCTTTGATGGACCGGCTGGCCCTAGAACTGGGCTGGTTGACGAGGGACGTCGTCGCTGGTCGGCGCTTCGGCCAGCCCTTGCAGGAAGATCGGGTCGTCATAATCGTTGGCAGCAATCGCGTTGGACGGGATGTTGCTCTCGAAGGCACGCAGACGCTTGAACACCGAAATCAGCGAGATGATGGTGGTCCAGGAACTGGCGAGGAATTTGAACGAATCCTCGACCTGGCCGAAGGCGTTGCTGACCTGCTGAAACAGGCCCAGCGTTAGCGTGCCGGCGACAATGGACGGCCCCATGGCGATCAGCGGGACAAAATTGGAGCCCTGTAGATAGGCGTAGCGGGCAATGTTGAAATAGAGGTAGTGCCGGTACAGCCGGAAGTAGTTGTGCTGCATGTTGATAAACAACTGCCGCACGGTCACCGGCTCTGCGCGCTCCCCACTGTCTTCGCCATAGACCAGCTCCTTGCGGAAGGCGGCCTCGACCTTCTGGTTTTCAAATTCCAGTCCGGGCAGTTTCCAGCCAACAGCGGCCAACAGGACGGTGCCGAAGGCCGACGACACCAGTGCGACCCAGACCAGGCTGCCATTGACTGCGCCGAAGAAGGGCAGCTCGGTAATGTTGTTGGACAATTCCCAAAGCAACGGGAGGAAGACAATCAGGGTCATCACCGAGGCTACCAGGGACACTGCCAGGCCTTCGACAATGTTGGCGAAGCGCTGGGTATCTTCCTGCACGCGCTGGGAGGCGCCTTCGATATGACGCAGGTGCTGCCAGTGGCTGAGATAGAAAAAACTCATAGCCCGGCGCCAGCGGAACAGGAAGTGGGCGATGAAGAAGGCGTTGAGCACCAGCACAGTGATGTTGGGGATCAACACATAGGCGACGGTCCAGATTTCGCCGAGGAACTGGTCGAGCGTCACGGTGCCCGGCGTGGTCAGGGCAGATTGAATGAGATTGTAGAACGATCCGTACCAGTCGTTGAGCCAGGCGCTGATCTGGACGTTGAAATACACCACCTCGATGATAGTGACGCTGCCTACCACGGACCACCAGTACCAGCGGCGATTGCCGCCGACCCAGTACCAAGGCACGCAGAACAGGTAGCCGGTGAACAGGACATATTGGTAGAGCCATACCTTGTCGGGCGAAAAGAACGGTGCCGGATCGGCTTCGCTGGGCGTGATACCGAGCCAGGGACCAAGGCTGAAAACGGATTCCAGTTGGCCTCCGATCGTGTACCAGGCGACCATGACGACGGCGATCCAGCACAGGGCCGCCGAGAAAAACAGACGAGGATTGGGAAAAAAAGAGCGAAACACCGCGAAACTCCTGGGTGTCGGAAAGACAGCTTCATCTAGCCGTCACATTTCGACTAAGGCAAGCCGAGGAAGTTAATGTTTGGTAAGGTTTGCCGCTGTTGCTGCCCCTTTCCCTCTCTGCTCAGGAGGGTTATCAGCAGGGAACTGACAGAAAGAGAGTTTGGCATGAGTGAAGGCGTGATGAGCGCGGTCATGGACCCGGCGCCGGCTGACACTGATGATGCTGCGGCTGGTGCGCATCCAATCTATGCCAACGCACCGCGGTCTGTGGGATTCAACAAGCTGCGCAAGCGGCTGATCCGCCATACGCGTGAAGCATTGGAGAAGTTCTCCATGGTGCGTGCTGGCGAGAAGTGGCTGGTAGCGCTGAGCGGCGGCAAGGATAGCTATGGCATGCTGGCGCTGCTACTGGACCTGAAATGGCGTGGGTTGCTGCCGGTAGAATTGCTGGTCTGCAACCTCGATCAGGGGCAGCCCAACTTCCCCAAGCATATCCTGCCCCAATACCTCAGCGGTATCGGTGTGCCGCATCGCATCGAATACAGGGACACCTATTCGATCGTCACCTCCAAACTGCCGGTGGGGGCGACCTATTGCTCACTCTGCTCACGGCTGCGTCGCGGCAATCTCTATCGCATTGCGCGTGAAGAGGGCTGTACCGCGCTGGTGCTGGGCCATCATCGCGACGATAGCCTCGAGACCTTCTTCATGAACCTGTTCCATGGCGGCAAGGTTGCGGCCATGCCGCCGCGCCTGCTCAACGACGAGGGCGACATCGAAGTGTTGCGGCCACTGATCTTTTGTGGCGAGGACGACCTGCAGCGGTTCTCCGATGCGATGGCGTTTCCGATCATCCCCTGCGATTTGTGCGGCAGTCAGGATGGCCTTGAGCGCAATGCAATGAAGGCCATGCTGGCCGATATCGAAAAGCGCATGCCGGGCCGCAAGGATGTGATGATCCGGGCGATGGGCAATATCAATGCCAGCCATATGCTCGATACGAAACTGTTTGATTTCAACGCCCTGTTTGACAAGAGGACTGAGACTTGACCTTTGACGTGATGGAACTCGCCAATATCCTGCGTGACGCTGCGCGCGCCGAAGCGCTGCCGCGCTTCCGGCGGCTGGACGCGTCAATGGTGACCACCAAGACATCGGCTATCGATCTGGTCACCGAGGCTGACGTGGCGACTGAAGAGGCCATTAAGGCTGCCATCACGCAATGGATGCCCGAAGCGCTCTTCGTCGGAGAGGAATCGGTGGCTGCTGATCCGGCGCTACTCGGACGATTGGCCGACGCAGATCTGGCGGTGGTGGTTGACCCGATTGATGGCACCGCCAACTACGCGGCTGGTCTGCCACTGTTTGCGACCATGGCGGCGGTTGTGTCCAAGGGCGAGACAATTGCCGGCATCATCTATGACCCGATGGGCGATGACTGGGTGATGGCAGAAAAGGGCAGTGGCGCCTGGCTGCGCCGACCCAATGGCGAAGCAGTGCGGATCAATGTGGCGCAAAAACTGCCAATGGCCGAAATGGTAGGCACGGCCTCGGTCGGGTTCATGCCGCCTGAGTCACGGGCGGAAGTGCTCAGCAATGCGATCAAGGTGCGCATGATCGTCAATTACCGGGTGGCGGGGCACGAATATCGCACCTTCGCCTCGGGCCACACGCAGTTCGTTTGCTTCAACAAGCTGATGCCATGGGATCATCTGGCTGGTGTGTTGATCAGTCAGGAGGCCGGGGCCTTTGCGGCGCGGCTGGATGGTCAACCCTATCTACCTCACCATGTCGATGGTGGACTATTGGTGGCAGTTGATCTTGATAGCTGGGACGAATTGCGCCGCGAGGTCTTCACCTACTAGGTGGCCCAAACGATCAGGATCGAAGGGTCTTGCGGATTACATAAGTCTGTGCTTATGTAATGACATGAGCGAAACAGACATTTTCAAAGTTCTGGCCGATCCGACTCGCCGCGCCGTGCTGGAGCGTCTGGCCAGTGATGAACTGACGGCTACGCAGTTGCGAGAAGGCTTTGCCATTTCGCAGCCGGCGATGAGCCAGCATCTGGCCGTGCTGCGCGGGGCTGGACTGATTAGCGAGCGCCGCGAAGGCCGCTTTGCCCACTATCGCGTGGCGCCCGAAGGGCTGGCGCCGCTGCATGCGTGGATTGCGCGCTATCGTGCCTTCTGGCCCACCCGGATCGACAATCTCAAAGACCTGCTCAAGGAGATGGATCAATGACGTCGGAGACAGACGCGTTGGTGTTTGAATGCAGTCTGGACGCGCCGCCGGAGAAGGTGTGGCGGGCCTTGACCATTCCTGAGTATTTGTCGCGCTGGCTCAAGCCGGCTGACGATATCGAACTGGCGGTGGTGACAGCAGAAGAGAACAAGAGCCTGACCTATCGCTGGCGCGAGGCCGGGCAGGGCGCAGTGACCGATGCCGAGGACAGTCTGGTGACGTTCGAACTGACGCCGAACGACGATGGCGGCACATGGTTCAAGCTGACCCATGCCCCGATGACCGTACCGGTTGCTGCCAATAGCAATTGCGTCAATGCGCTGCTGATGGCCGCCTAAACCTGAATCAAATCAATGCTGAACGGAGGTTCGCCAATGCGCGACATGATGCAACTCGTCCCTATGGTGGTGGAGCAATCGAGCCGCGGGGAGCGGAGCTTTGATATCTATTCGCGTCTACTGCGCGAGCGGATCATTTTCGTCAATGGCCAGATTGAGGACAATATGGCAGCGCTGGTCTGCGCGCAGTTGCTGTTTCTGGAAGCCGACAATCCCAAAAAGGAGATCTATCTCTATATCAACTCGCCCGGCGGCGTGATGACGTCGGCCTTTGCCATGTACGACACCATGCAGTTTATAACCGCGCCGGTTGGCACGCTGTGCATGGGAATGGCCATGTCGGCGGGTTCGTTCCTGTTGATGGCGGGTGCGCCCGGTGCGCGAGCCTGCCTGCCCAATGCCTCGGTGATGCTGCATCAGCCCAGCGGCGGGTTTCAGGGGCAGGTGACTGACATCATGCTTCATGCACGAGAGAGTGAACGGGTGAAGCGCCGTTCCAATGAGCTCTATGCCAAGCATTGTGGGCATAGCTATGAGGAGGTTGTTGCCGCGTTGGAGCGCGACAATTTCATGACCCCCGAACAAGCCAGGGACTGGGGTATCATCGACCACGTCTATCGCGACCGCAGCGAGATCGAGGTGCTGACGCCCCCCGATGCCGAGTAGTACTGCTCCGATTAGTGAGCCATATCGGGGGCTGCTTCGGCATTGGCATACTGCTCGCCAACGCCGAACAGTCTGCCATTCTCGGCTATCAGAATGCAAATCAGCGACAGGATACCCATGCCGGCATAACCGATGGCCACTGGTATCGTTGTGTTGTTGAACATCTGGCCGACATAGCCCCCGATTACAGCGCCGCCGACGGTCTGGATGAAGCCAAAGACTGCTGAAGCAGAGCCCGCAACGGCGCCCAAAGGCTCCATGGATAGCGAGTTCATGTTGGGGGCGGCCCAGCCAAAGCTGAACATGATCACTGCCAGCAGCGGGAAGAACAGCCAGAGCGGCATGAAGCCAGTCAGAGCAAAGCCCAGCCAGATAATGCTGAAGCCCGTGAAC
The DNA here is from genome assembly GCF_018334155.1 of Devosia litorisediminis. Taxonomy (NCBI): domain Bacteria; kingdom Pseudomonadati; phylum Pseudomonadota; class Alphaproteobacteria; order Hyphomicrobiales; family Devosiaceae; genus Devosia; species Devosia litorisediminis. The sequence continues at coordinate 946,580 of NZ_JAGXTP010000001.1, forward strand.
GACAGCATGGCGCCGTGTGACAGGCGTCGCATACCAAACCGGCGCACGATGCGTGAATTGGTGAAGGAGGACACGGCCATCAGTCCGGCCATGGCTGCGAACGCCACGGGGAAGTACTCACCCAGCCCAAAGATATCGACATAGATTTGCTGGGACGAGCTGATGAAGCCGAACAGGGCGCCGAAAAGGAAGGTGCCCGCCAGGCCATAGGAGATGGCCATCCGGTTTGTAAAGACGATGCGAAAGCCACCGACAATGCCCTTGAAGGTGAGCGGACGACGTTTGTCGAGCGGCAGGGTCTCGGGCAGGCGGAAAAAGGTCCAAAGCCAGGAACCCGACGCCAGAACCGCCATAAAGATGAAGATTGTCTGCCAAGGCCCGGTCATCAACAGCACCTGCCCAATGCCGGGCGCGATGATGGGGATAGCCATGAACACCATGAAGGTGAGCGACATGACCTCGGCCATTTCGCGGCCTGAATAGCGGTCACGCACAGCAGAAGTGACGATAACGCGCACGCTGGCAGCCCCCAGACCCTGGATAAAGCGCAGGACCAGCAGGGTGGTGAAGTTCGGTGCGAACACCGCGATGAAGGCAGCGATGACATAGATGCCCATGCCGACTAGCAGCGGTGCACGGCGGCCAAAACGGTCGCTGAGCGGTCCAAAGACCAGCTGGGCCATGCCCATGCCGATCATGAACGCGGAAATGACGAACTGTCTTTCGTTCTCGCTCGCGACGCCGAGCGCCTCACCCATATAGGGCAAGGCTGGCAGCATCACGTCGATGGCCAAAGCATTGAGGGCCATCAAGGCCGCCATCAGGGCAATGAATTCGGGGCGCGAGAGGACTCGCGTGAAATGATTGGACATGAATTGATCTCGGGAAAGCTGCCGCAGAGCCGCAGGCGCTGTGAGTGTGGTCGGAACATGAACCCGCAAAAGGTCTTTGGCAAGGCTTGATCGTCAGGAAACGATGGTTGCCTGGCGATCTGGTTTTCAGGCGGGCTTCAATGCAAAGCTGGGTGCAGCGCGCTCGTTAATGGGCAGGTGCATGGCCGCCGAAGCCAAGCCCAGCATGATGCCCAGATACCAAACCAGACTATAGGAGCCAGTCATGTCAAACACATAACCACCGAGCCAGACACCAACAAAGGAGCCGATCTGGTGGCTGAGAAAGGCAATACCATAGAGCATGCCGAGATAGCGGGCGCCGAAGAACATAGCCACAAGTCCTGCTGTTAGCGGCACGGTGGAGAGCCAGAGTACGCCCATAGCAGCCGCGAAGGTGTAAGCCGTCAGTTCGCTAACTGGGAAGAGAAGAAACAGACCGATAGCCAACGCACGCAGAAAGTAGATAGTGGCCAGCAGGATCTGCTTGGGGAGGCGACCGCCCAGATAGCCGGCCAGCAGCGAGCCGACAATATTGAACAGACCAATAATTGCGATTGTCCAACTGCCCGTCGCTGGCGACAAGCCGCACTGCACCAGATAGGCGGGCATGTGGACGTTGATGAATGCCAGGTGGAAGCCGCAAACGAAAAAGCCGATGACCAGCAGACGATAGGAGCCGTGCCCCCAGGCCTTGGCCAGGGTTTCCATGAATGGCAGATCGGCTTGGCCAATCGGGTTTTCGGTGCGACCGCGCAAGGCGTAGCTGAGTGGTATAATCAGCAGCAATGCCATACCGAGATAGAGCAGGGCAGACTGCCAGCCAAAGGCGTTGATGAAGCCCTGACTAATGGGTGCAAAGGCAAATTGTCCGAAAGACGACGCCGCGGTGGCGACACCAAAGATCAGTGAGCGCTTTTCGGGTGGAACAGCACGGCCAAAAGCGGCCATGACCACGCTGAAAGAGGAAATGGCAATGCCCACGCCGGTAATGATGCCGGCGGTCACAGCCATGATGCTGGCATTGGGCGAGATGGTCATCAGGACTACGCCCAACGCGTAGATCGCCGCGCCGATGGCGATTGTGCGGCCCGTGCCCACGCGATCGGCATAGGCGCCAGCAAATGGCTGGGCTATGCCCCAGGCCAGGTTCTGGATGGCCATTGCCATGCCCCAACCTTCGCGAGACAGACCCAGATCGGCTGTCATGGGCAGTGTGAACAGGCCAAAGCTGGTGCGGACGCCGTTACCGATCGCGGCGACGGCGCAACCGGCGATGATCAGCACGAGCAGCGGCACGGCTGGGCGAAGGGCTGAGGTGTTCATGACGCACGATCCAATTGCTCGGGCGAATCTTGTACGCCCGCCAATTCATCACGCAAAACAATAATGCGGAATGGGATGGATCAGCATCATTGATAGCTTGGGAGATACAAGAACGCCGGACACGAGGCCCGGCGTTGCTGAACAAGTCCGAAGTTCATCGATCAGGCGGTCTGTTTGACCGCTATGCCTGCCGATTCCATGTGGGTCTGCAGTTCTCCTGCCTGGAACATTTCGCGGATGATGTCGGCACCACCAACGAATTCACCCTTTACATAGAGCTGGGGAATGGTTGGCCAATTGGTATAGGTCTTGATGCCGTCGCGCAGTTCATCGCTCTCGAGAACATTGGCGCTGTCATACGGGACGCCGAGATAGTTCAGAATCTGGACGACCTGACCGGAAAAGCCGCACTGAGGAAAATCGGGCGAGCCTTTCATGAAAAGGAACACGTCGTTGTTCTTCACCTTTTCGTCGATGAAAGCATTGATGTCGGTCATAGCAGAAGCCTTTCTGGAGCCAGGGGGCGGACCCTAAATTGTTGGCCCATAAATAGGAGCTTGGTGTGGCGCTGTCGAGGGGTGCATCGGCAATCGCCGATCAAGCTTGATTGTGTGCTTCAATCCAACCTCGCGGCAATCCAGGGATGGCGGGTGAGGTCTTGAACGGTATCGAACTGGATTGCCTCCCAGCCCGCACGGCGGGCACCGTCGATGACCTTGGGGGTGTCATCAAAAAGGAGGGGTGGTTCGGTTTGTGGACCGATGCGTTTTTCTATGAAGTCGAAATAGTCCTGATGTGGCTTCAGCGCGCCTATGCGGGCCGAATAGAATATGTCCTCGAACAACGCTGCAAAGCCCAGATGACTCCAGAGCCAGTTGGCGCGCAAATGCTCCTGATTGGTGGCGATATAGAGCCGCAGATCAGACCGTGCGCCGAGCTGTCTTACAACATCGAGAACAGGCTGATTGATCGCGCTGTCATGGCTCAGCCAATAGTTCAGCATAGTCATGGGTGAGCCGTTATAGCCCAGGGCGGGAAGGCGTCGCTCCAGCGCCTCGACCAACGAGGTCTGGCCGATGATCACCTTCTTCATGAAGATGTCGTAGATGAACTCTTGATGAAAGCGCTCCGGATCTATGCCCAGAACTGCCTGTAGGTTGGCGTTCCAGCGATGCTGCTGTGCCTCTGGTCGGGCGTGGTATCCGTGAACCAGCACCCCATCGACATCAAAAAATACCGCCCGCGTCACTGGCGCTTCTCGATTGCGCCAAGTCCGGCAATGACTTCGGGTGGTATGTTGAGGCTTTGAATCACCTCGGTGTGTTGACGGAAGCCAATAAGCTCGCGATGTACAAAATAGGCCCAAACCACGCTACGGCCGTGGGCCAATGCTGTGGTGTTGTCGGTGCCTGCTGTCGCCAACGCGGACATCGCGGCGATGACTTTAGCTTCTGCGGCGCCCAGCGACGAGGCGCGCTCCGCCATGATCTCATTGTCGAGGGCGGCGGTGCCGGCCTCGGGTTTGACCATGGCTATCAGATCAAGCGAGTCCCGGAGCGACACTGGGCTGGCCCGGCTCTAGTCGGGCACGCTGGTTTGGAGCGCGAGCGCATGCAGCGCCCCGCCCATATCGGGCTGCAACGCGGCATAGACCAACTGGTGTTGCTGCACGCGTGACTTGCCGCGGAACTGTTCAGAGATAACCGTGGCGGCCCAATGATCGCCATCGCCGGCCAGATCGCGGATCTCGATATTGGCGTCCGGAATGGCGGCCTTGATGCGACGTTCGATTTCGGTGGCTTCCATCGCCATGGCGCAACTCCTTGAGTGGGTGGCCGTCCGGCCGATTCAGTGAAAGATAGGCCACGCCAGAGGCGGCTTCAATACGGCGCGTTGCTGCCGGCTATTGGGTCGCAGCCGGGGTGAGTTCGGTGGTCACTCCCACGCAGCATTCAGCGTCCGCTTCAGTTGAGAAATTGGCAATGATAAAATCAACGATCGGGCGGGCCTGCTCAGCCATTGTTGTGTCGAACAGACAGTCGAGCGTGTAGCCGAGGCCATTGGCAACGGTTTCGGTGTGCACAATGGTGAGGGGAATGCCCATTGGCGAGTCGGTGCTGGTGCCCTCATAGATAAGGGCGGCATCACTCTGATATGCGGTGGTGCCCTTGGCCCCCATGACGAAGCCCGGGAATGTCTCACTCCAGCCCGCCTCGAGATCGGCATCTACCAGCGAGGCGAGGGCGCCTTCGGGTGTCCAGCCGCTGTCATCAACCGGCACAAAGCTCATATTGCACTGCAGCGGGGCATTGGTGTGGTTGATGGTCAGCGGTTTGTCGACGCCGCCCGAGGCTTCCATGGTGTCGGGATAGCTCAGCGTATAGGGCTGATCGGGCAGCACGGATCGCGTGATGTTGATGTTCTGCGCGAAGGCGGCGCTCGGCGCCAGGACCATCGAGAGGACTGCCAGGCAGCCCATTGCGGGTCGAATGATCATTGTAGTCTCCAAAAATAGCAGCGCCGCTCCCGAGGTGCCAAAACACCCCAAAGAGCGGCGATCATAAGGCAGATACACCGATTAGGCTGCAGCGCCGTCCATGAAATCGGGGAACCAGCCTTCATAGGCTGATTTGAGATCGACAACCGGGAGCGGTTTTGCTGCACCAAGCACCAGATCTGTGCCGCCTGTGCTGCCGATCCACGGGCAGAATACACCCAGTTTCTCGCCTTCGTTCCAAAGCGCCAGCATCTCATCGCTTTGCGGATCGATATTGACGGTCACCAGATAGCGACCCTGATCCTCGCTGAAATATTGCAGGATGGGATCGTGGCCTTCGAGATCAACAATCTGTGCGCCGATACCTGAGGCGACGGCCATTTCCGCCAGACCCACGCCCAGGCCACCATCGGAGAGATCGTGACAGGCGGTGACCACGCCGGAACGGATCAGCTTACGCACGAAATCGCCAGTGCGACGTTCATGGGCCAGATCGACAGGCGGGGCGGCGCCATCGCGGCGGTTGAACAGATCGCGCAGATAAATCGACTGACCCAGATGGGTGCCGCGCTTGTCGGGGGAGCCGATCAGCAAGATAGGCTGGTTTTCTGCAGCAAAAGCGATGCGCGCCATACCGGTCCAGTCCGGAAGAAGGCCAACGCCACCAATGGTTGGAGTAGGCAGAATGCCCTGTCCGTTGGTTTCGTTGTAGAGCGAGACATTGCCCGACACGATCGGGAAGTCGAGCGCGGTGCAGGCTTCGCCAATGCCCTTGATAGCATGGACCAACTGGCTCATGATTTCGGGGCGTTCGGGATTGCCGAAATTGAGATTGTCGGTTGCGGCTAGAGGTTCAGCACCCGTCGCGGTCAGATTGCGCCAAGCTTCGGCCACCGCCTGCTTCCCACCCTCATAGGGATCAGCTTCGCAATAACGCGGATTGACGTCAGAGGTAAAGGCCAGCCCCTTGGTAGGGTGTCCCTCAACCCGGATCACGCCGGCGTCACCGCCGGGCAATTGCATGGAATTGCCCTGGATCAGGGTGTCGTACTGCTCATAGACCCAGCGACGTGAGGCGATCTGGTGACCGCCCACCAGCTTGAGCAGTGCCTCAGCCACGTCCATCTGTGGCACATCATCAGATGCCAGCGCGGCTGCAGGCGCGGCCGGGGTCCAGGCACGGTCGTATTCCGGGGCTTCGTCGCCGAGTTCCTTGATCGGCAGATTGGCGACTTCATCACCCTGCCAGAGCACGCGGAAGCGCAGATCGTCTGTAGTCTTCCCCACGGTGGCGAAATCGAGTTCCCATTTCACGAACACGGCCCGGGCTACCGCTTCCTTTTCGGGATGCAGGACCATGAGCATGCGCTCCTGGGATTCCGACAGCATCATCTCATAGGCGGTCATGTTGGTTTCGCGTACGGGTACCTTGTCGAGATCCAGCTCGACGCCCAGATCGCCCTTGGCGCCCATTTCGACTGCCGAACAGGTCAACCCTGCCGCGCCCATGTCCTGAATGGCAATGACGGCGCCGGTCGCCATCAGTTCGAGGCACGCTTCAAGCAGACGCTTTTCAGTAAAGGGGTCGCCAACCTGCACGGTAGGGCGTTTCTCTTCGATGTCATCGCCAAATTCGGCAGAGGCCATGGTCGCGCCACCGACGCCATCGCGGCCGGTCTTGGCGCCGAGATAGACGACGGGCAGGCCAACGCCCTTGGCTTCGGAGAGGAAGATCTTGTCGGTATCTGCGAGGCCCGCGGCGAAGGCATTGACCAAGATGTTGCCATTATAGCGCGCGTCGAACTCGACCTCGCCGCCAACGGTGGGGACCCCAAAGGCGTTGGCATAGCCGCCAATACCAGCCACGACGCCCGATACCAGATGGCGGGTCTTTTCGTGGTCGACAGCGCCAAAACGCAGGGCATTCATTGCGGCGACCGGGCGTGCGCCCATGGTGAAGACGTCTCGCAGAATACCGCCCATGCCGGTACCGGCACCCTGATAGGGTTCGATGAAAGATGGATGGTTGTGAGACTCCATCTTGAAGACCACAGCCTGACCATCGCCGATATCGACCACACCAGCGTTTTCGCCAGGGCCCTGAAGTACGCGCGGACCCGTGGTGGGCAGGGTCTTGAGCCACTTCTTGGACGATTTGTAGGAGCAGTGCTCATTCCACATCGCCGAGAAGATGCCCAGCTCGGTATAGGTCGGCGTCCGCCCGATCAGATCGAGGATCTTCTGATACTCGTCGGGCTTGAGGCCGTGGTCGGCGACGAGTTCAGGGGTAATGACGATATCGTTGGGAATGCTCATCAGGCTGGGGTTCCGTAGGGCGGCTCTGGAAAATATTCCATGTGGTTCTGGGTGGAGTGGGCGGTGTCTTCGCCGAACAGATGTCCGACCAGCCACAAGGCCATGTCGATGCCGGCCGAAACGCCCGCGCTGGTCACAACATTGCCGTCGTGCACATAGCGCTGGTCGAGAATGTAGGTGTGCGGTGCATGGGCACGCAGGAAGTCGAGCGCGCCGCGATTGGTGGTTGCCCGCCGGCCTTCTAGGAAACCTGCACGTGCCAGCAGGGCAGCCCCCGTGCATACCGAAGTCTGCCATTTGGCCTGAGCCAGATAGGCGCGCAGTTCGGTGTTGAAACTATCGTCTTCAGCCAGTTGGCGCGTGCCCTTGCCCCCAGGGACAAGAACGACGTCAGCGCGTGGTTTACCGGCAAAGTCATAGTCAGCAATGATCTTGAGACCCTTGGCGCAGTTGATTGACGTGCCGGGCCAGCCGACCGTGAAGACCTCAAGCGGTGCGCCCAGTTGTTTGGCGACAGAGAACACTTCCCAGGGACCAACGAAATCCAGCTCTTCAACACCATCAAAGACCACTACGGCTATGCTGGCGCGGGGGGCGGCATCAGACATGGCGAACCCTCCAGAGGTGGGACAGGTTGAAGGTGTGGCGCTGCAGACCCGAAATGATGGGCGTGCGGCGCTGGATCATCTCAGGCTGCCTGCCCAAGCAGGCCCGCAAACAGCGCCCTGCCATCATCGCCGCCATGTGCGGCTTCAATAAGGTTCTCCGGGTGTGGCATCAGACCGAGAACGTTCTTCTGGTCGTTCAGGATACCCGCGATGTCGTTGAGCGAACCATTTGGATTAGTGCCCTCAGCATAGCGGAAGGCGACCTGGTTTTCGCCTTCAAGCCGGTTGAGCGTTTCGGTATCGGCGAAGTAATTGCCGTCGTGATGGGCCACCGGACAGCGAATGATCTGGCCCTGGCTATAGCCACGGGTAAAATCGGTGTCAGCATTGGTGACTTCGAGCTTGACCTCACGGCAGACGAATTTGAGCGACTGGTTGCGCATCAGGGCGCCGGGCAGCAGGCCCGCTTCGATCAGGATCTGAAAGCCGTTGCAGACGCCGAGCACCTTCGTGCCCTTGGCGGCGCGTTCGCGAACGCGATCCATGATGGGAGAGCGCGCAGCGATGGCGCCGCAGCGGAGATAGTCCCCATAGGAGAAGCCGCCCGGAATGACGACCAGATCGACATCGGGCAGATCGGTGTCCTGGTGCCAGACTATGGCCGGGGCAGTACCCGAAATTTTGGTCAAGGCCGCAATCATGTCGCGATCACGATTGAGACCAGGGAAGACGATGACGGCGGATTTCATCGGCTAGTCCTCGCTATGTCAGGAGTTGCGAGGCTCTTTTGGTGAGTCTTGGCGCAAAACGCAAGGGCCGAGACATGCATATCCCGGCCCTATCGATTCCACTGCGTTTCGCTCGCTACTCGGCAGGGTTGGCCTGCAGCTGGTCGCGGGGCTTGGCCGTGCCAGGCAGGTGGGCCCAGCGGGGCCGCTCAAACAGGAACTTGCCCAAGCCCGTGCGCTGCACCAGCCAGTACAGAACCAGCGGTGAAGTGATGGCGACAGCCATGGTGATGAAGGTCAGTAAGGTGGGTTCAAGGACGCCGAACTTGATCAGCAGCGTACGCGCAATGCCCATCGGGAGGACGAAGGCAACGTAGATGATCAGCGACTTGCTGCCCATCCAGCGCAGCCAGTCCATGACGGGCAGCCGTGTCAGAAGAGCGGCTATGACGCACAGCGCCGCTGTGCCAGCAAGCGCCAGCACCAGGTGAACACCGGGCAGGCCAGCCAGACCCATCACGGGGTGAATGGGGTCCATTGCGAAGCCGGGCGAGAAGACCAGCGCTGTGTTCAATATGGCCCAGATCAACAACCCCACAAGAGCCAGGGCATTATTGGAGGTTGCCCAGGCTGTCAGACGGAACAAATGGGGTGCGAGTACAAAGCCAGCATAGAAGAACACGAAATAGGCGGCGAGCTGATCGATGGCATAAGCGCCAGTGTGAATGGCGGCCATTTGCAGAATGGCACCGACGGCGAAGACACCCCAGACCGGCGCTCGCAGCATATGCAAAACCTTGGTCACCGCGCTAACAACGGCCAGCATATAGATGAACCAGAGCACGCCATATGGCTGCACCACCGCCCAGCCGAGCTGTTCGAGTGCGCCGAGGGGGTTGGTGGCCAACAGCCCGACTTTGAAGACGATATGGATGATTGCCCAGAGGGCATAGAAATACAGGTAGTGGACCACCCGACGGTCGGCAAAGCCACGCCAGGGGCGATCGATGACCTGAGAGAGAAACAGGCCTGAAATCAGAAAGAATTCGGGCATGCGGAATGGGGTGGCAAAGGCAATGGCCCAGTGGAAAAGGCTGATGCCACCAGTGTCTTCACCCACGCTGGCGGCCGCATACATCATGACCACCAGAAAGATGGACAGGCCCTTGGCCATATCCACCCAATCGAGACGCTTTTGTAGGATTGCCATTGTCCACACTCCGAGAATTGTGTGGCGCAGCCTAATCGTGTGTCCTCTCAGCGAGGTTACCAGCCGCAGATGGGTTTGAGATAGATGCGCGATTGGTAAGCATTTGACTAAGCCCGGTCAGTCCACTCGGTAGGCTATCTGCATGCCGTCGTCGAAGTTTTTGGAGCGGGCCAGTTCCGTCGTGGCGCGACCCGCCTCAGCAATGGCGGCCAAGGCGGGCGCGCATTCATTGCAAATCAGCCAATAGGGTGTGGGGATCGTGCCGAACACCGGATCCACCGCACCTTCGCTTCGATAACGCCAGTCAACGGGCCCAAGCAGTGCGCCGTTATTGCCGCTGATATAGCAGATATCGTAGGCAGCAGCGATCGGGGAGAGATTGTAGTCCTGCCAACCGATTAACTGTCTCGATGGATCAAAGCTGGCGCCGGCATCGGACTGGATTACGGCGTAGAGGTCCGGGCGGTCCCAGACCGGATTTTCCAAGCGATTTTTGACCATGGCAATACCGGCGACTGCCTGTGGTGTCAGCAGGACGATCAGGACCCAGCGCTTTGCGCCGGGGGGACCGGCGAGGACGAAGGCCATGACAGTCATCACCATCATAAAGGCCGAGTGCCAGGGGGATTCGCCGTAGACGGCGGCGGCCCCCACGGCAAAGAGGATTGTCAGGGCCAGCAGGGTGAGCAGGATGGCGCGCTGGTGCCACAAACCATAGCAGAGCAGCGCAAGGCTGAGAATCGCAGTCGGCCAGATACGCAGGACTGGCCAGGTCAGCGGCCAGGCAAGGTTGAAAGCGATCATGTCCGCCAAGTGCGCGCTGGATGGCGCACTTTCGGGATTACCCAGACCAGAGACCAGCGCGCAGGCGCCAAAGAACAGGCCCAGTGCTGCGGGCGCCAGCAGGGTGGGCAACCGGGCGCCGCGCTGCAACTGTACAAGCAGCCACAAGGCGAACGGGAAGCCTGCGTAGAAATGGAAACCACAAGCCAGTGCCATGACCCAGCTCGCGGCAGTGGAGCGCCCGTTTCGCTCCAGCAACAGGGCGCCCAGTACCGCGGTCAAGACGAGGCTGTAGGGGCGAAAATGATAGCCCCAGTACTGCATTACAACATGCGAACAGAGCAGCAGCGCCAGGATCAGCACATCGCCACGCAGCAGGCGCGCCAACAAAACAGCGTTCACGATGGCGACGACTAGCGTGAAATAGCGGGCCTGCGAAAAATCAAGGAACAGCGAGAGACCGCGCAGGATCCAATACCACAGCGGCGGGTGCCCCTCGCCAGGTATGATGAGGAAATCGCGCAGGCCCGACAGGTTTTGCGCCCATAGCCAGGCTTGGGCTTCGTCGCGCCAAGGCTGATGGCCAACGGCCAGAACACACTGCAACGCAATGTAGAGCAGGACGATAATGATCGTCGCGATGCGGTCGCCCCGGCTGATTGGCTGGCTGGTTGAGCCAGCGGTCAGGTCAGGCGATGCGGCGTGGGACAAGGCGTTCCTCGATCTTATCGTCGCCGGCAGAGCCGCCCTCATGATACTCGGCATCCTCGTTGACGCCCCAGACGTCGTGAACACTGCTACCAGCGATGATGTTCTTGGCGGTCAGGATGCCGGTCATCATGGCATGGTCCTGATTGTTGTACTTGTGCATGCCGTTGCGCCCGGCCAGGTGCAGATTAGTGAACTGCTCCTCGAGCCCTTCGGTGATGGTGTCGACATTGATCTTGTAGGTATCGTCATAGACTGGATAGGCCTTGGGCTGGCGAACAACCGAGCCATCGATGATGTCCTGAGGCTCTGCCAGGCCGAGTTGACCGATTTCCTGCTTGGCGCGGGCGATAAGGTCGGCGTCGCTCATGTCCCAGGTGTCGTCGCCGGCATTGCAGAAGTATTCCATGCCGTAGCAGGCCGTATTGGGGTCCGGCACCATATCCGGCGACCAGGATTTGAAGTTCTGAATGCGGCCGACCTTGACGCTGGGATCGTGGATATAGATCCAGTTATCATCAAAGCTTTCTTTGCCGCGCGTGATCAGCCCGATGATCAGGAAGTCGCGATAGCGCAGGCCCTTGGCGGCTGCGGCCACAGCGGGGTCTGCATCTGCGCCCAGCATGCGCACCAGTTCATTGACCGCAGCGGTCGAGACCAGATGATCGGCTGTGATCTTGGTTTCCTTGCCCTGGGCATCGGTAACAATGGCGATCCACTTGCCGGTTTCGGCGTGCTGGCTGATCGCCGTGATGGTTGAGCCCATCATCATGGTGCCGCCTTGATCGACAATCTTGTCGCGGGCGCGTTCCCACATCTGACCGGGGCCGAGGCGGGGGTAGCGGAAACTGTTGATCAGGGTTTTGATTACCCCGTCACTGCCGGATGGTTTCTTGCCGAGACCGAAGCTCTGGATGATGGCCTGATAGAGATTGAGGCCCTTGATACGCTGGGCGGCCCAGTCGGCCGAAATGTCCCCGCAATCCATGCCCCAGACCTTTTCGGTATAGGTCTTGAAAAATATCTCAAACAGACGGCGGCCAAAATTGTTGACCACCCATTGTTCAAAACTGACCACATTGCGGTGGGGGCGGATCTGCGCCCAACCATAGGATATTACGCAGCGCAGTGCTTCGACCGGCCCAAGCTTGGCCAGTGCGTCGCCGGCTCGCAGCGGGTAATCAAAGAGCTTGCCGTTGTAGTAAATGCGGCTTGAGCGGGGACGCTGCAGCATCTCGTTGCCCATGATTTCGGTCCACCAGGCTTCGACTTCAGCGCTTTTGGAAAAGAAGCGGTGCCCGCCGATGTCGAAGCGATAGCCCTTGTAGTTCACCGTGCGGGAAATGCCCCCGACATAGACGGGATCGCGCTCGACGATGGCGACGCTGTGACCGGCCTTGGTCAGCTCGTAAGCTGTGGTCAGACCGGCAGGGCCGGCACCAATGATCAGGGTTTCGACATTCATGGGCGCACCGCCGCCTTGTTTGCGAGAAAAGCCAGAACGCCACCGGCAAACGAAACATGCTTGTGGGCGAGGAATGAGTACAGGACGACCAGTCCCACAGCGCCAAGATGGGCGATGCGTTCCTGTGGTGCGGCCACAGGGAGCTGGTTGAGCCAGTCAAAGATCGACAGGGTGAACAGGGTTACCAACGCAAAGGCAACGAGCAGTCGCAGCAGCAGTGTGGTCAGCGAAATGACAAGGAAGCTGGTGAATTGCTCATGCGCGGCGCGATCGTCCGGGGCAAAGACAAAGCGCCGGGAAATGACAAAGTTCACGCCCATGCCGCATAGCGCACCCAATGCGATGGCCGCGGCATACAGCGTGGGCGCGCGAGCGAACCCTGCCGTCAGCAAAAATTGCACAAGCGCAATGTCGACACACGTCGCTGCGCCTGCAGAGACCAAGTAACGTGGAAAAGCGCCCAATAGAACCGCCGACAACAGCTGATAAGTGTTGTCGGAAGGCTAGCCAGTGTGGGTTAACAAACGGTCAGCGCAATCGAAATAGACAGATGTGTCAGATGATTGCGCTCGCAGTTTTGCTAGACGGGGACGGAAGCATAGGCCGCGAAGAGAAGGCCCAGAGTGGCGAAGAACATGACCGAGAGGGAGATGGTTTTGAGCATAGCAAAGGGTCCGGCGTCACTGCTTGACGCGCTCTATCTATCGCCGTGAGGCGTTAATTTGAGATTTCGATCGCGTAGTTTTCGATCACGGTGTTGGCCAGCAGTTTTTCACACATGCTGGTGATCTGAGAACGCGCGGCGGCCTCATCAGTTCCTTCCACGACAAGATCAAAAACCTTTCCTTGCCGGACAGAGCCAACATCGGGGAAACCTAGACCCCTTAGCGAGCCTTCAATCGCCTGGCCCTGTGGGTCCAGAACGCCAGCCTTGAGGGTGACCGTGACGCGCGCTTTCATCCGTATCTGCTCCGGCTACTGAACGAGACGCGGACCAGTGGTCAGCGCATTTTCGGTTTCAACAAGAATGCCAAGTCGCTGAGCGACGTCGCGATAGCTTTCGATCAGTCCGCCAAGGTTTTCACGGAAACGATCCTTGTCCATTTTGGCGCGGGTCTTGACGTCCCACAGGCGGCAACTGTCGGGGCTGATCTCGTCAGCCAGCACGATGCGCATCAGATCGCCTTCATAAAGGCGACCGCATTCGATCTTGAAGTCGACCAGCTGAATGCCGACGCCCATGAACAGGCCAGTCAGGAAGTCGTTGACGCGAATGGCCAGGCTCATGATGTCGTCAAGTTCGGCCGGGGTGGCCCAGCCAAAGGCCGTGATGTGCTCTTCGCTGACCATGGGGTCATGCAGCGCATCGTCCTTGTAGCAAAACTCGATGATGGAGCGGGGCAGTTGGGTGCCGGGCTCAAGACCCAGGCGCTTGACCAGCGAGCCAGCTGCAAAGTTGCGCACAATGATCTCGAGCGGAATGATTTCCACTTCCTTGATCAGCTGCTCGCGCATGTTGATACGGCGGATGAAGTGAGTCGGGATGCCCAGGCCGTTGAGCTTGGTGAACACGAACTCAGAGATTCGGTTGTTCAGAACACCCTTGCCGTCGATGACTTCATGACGGGCGCCATCACCTGCGGTGGTGTCGTCCTTGAAATACTGAACCAGAGTGCCGGGCTCAGGACCTTCGAACAAGATCTTGGCCTTGCCCTCGTAGATTTTGCGTCGACGGTTCATTGGGAATCCGGACCGTTTGGAGGAGGGGAATTTGGCCGCTTCATGCGCCAGAACGGTGCAAAAAAGCAAGCTCTTTCGCATTCATTGACTGGATGGCGGCGCTGCATCGCATGTTGTCGAGCATAAGGTCGCAACGTTGGAGGGGCCGTTGATTTGGTCGTCTGAACCGCCTATGTCCAATGGCGAGCGCCTGTAGGGCGGCAATGTCAAAGGCAAGCGGGAGAGTCGCATGAGCCAGTTTGAAGATCGGGCGAAGGGGCAGGAAGCCAAGTATGCCTTTGACGCCGAGACCAAGTTCAAGGCGGAAGCCCGCCGCAACAAGCTGCTGGGTATCTGGGCCGCAGAACTGCTGGGCCTGACCGGCGATGCTGCCACCGGCTATGCCGCTGAAGTTGTCGCAGCTGATTTTGAAGAAGCCGGCGATGAAGACGTGTTCCGCAAAGTGTCGGGCGACCTCAAGGCCAAGAACATTGCCGTTGGTGACGACGTGATTCGTGCCAAGATGCTGCAGTTGGCCCAGCTCGCCAACGAGCAGGTCGCTGCCGAGGGCTGATCGGTTCAATTGCCGGCAAGCACTGTTTAGGGAGCTGATCGCAAGATTGGCTCCCTTTTTGATTCCACTTCTACGTACGGCGCTCCGTAGTGTTCCGAGTTACAAAGTGCAGCGAGGATGGCCTTAAATCCCTCTAGAGAGCAGCCGAACGTTGAGTCCGGCGGACTTGAGGGGGATGGTCATGCAGCACGGTGTAAAAAATTTCGAAGTCGTCGCACCGCGATCGCGGTTTTATCAGGGCGGGTTTGGGCGGATGTTCCCCGATCTCAAGCCGTGGAAGCCAGAACTTGCGGCCGAGACAGCGACTGCTCTTGAGCAACACATGCTCGATTTCGCAAATGCGAAAATGACAGCCGCAGATAATGAAGACACGGACTCCACCCTGCCGGCCGGTTACACCTATTTCGGCCAGTTTGTTGATCACGACATCACGCTGGACGTCACGCCCCTCAGTGATGCGGAGGTCGACCCAAACAGGTTGCACAACTTCAGGACGCCGCGGCTCGATCTGGACAATGTTTATGGATTGGGGCCGGATGCTCAGCCTTATCTGTATGAAAACGTGGCAGGGCGGATCAAACTTCGCGTCGGCAGTATCGGCAACAGATTCAGGGATCTAGCGCGCCTTTCACGTGCAGAGGGCGAAAGTCAGACAGCGCTAATCGGGGATCACCGGAATGACGAGAATGCTGTGGTCGCGCAGGTGCAGTTGGCGTTCATCATGGCGCATAATAGTCTGGCCGACGCGGCTTTCGATCTGGGTCTGCAGGGAATGGCCGGGTTTCAGGCTGCACGCAACACGTTGAAATGGCTCTACCAGTGGGTGGTGTGGAACGACTATATCGCCCGCATCTGTCAGGCGGAGGTGCATGAAACCGCTCTAAGGCATCATCCAGACGCGGTTGGCGAGGCTGCGTGGGAAGCAGGCTATAAGCACGTCTTTGACTGGCGTAATACGCCATATATGCCGCTGGAATTTTCCGTCGCGGCCTATCGCTTCGGACACTCGCTGGTGAGAGACCGTTATCAGACCAACGTGCTGCATGGATTTGGCAGTTTCATACCGATCTTCGCGCCGAACGGCGCGACCTTGATGGGTTTCCGGGCACTGGAAGCAGATCGGGTGGTGCAATGGGACTGGTTCCTGCCGATGACCAGCTCCAGCAATCCATTTCCTCAAATGACGCGGAAATTTGACCCGCGGCTGGCTCAGGCCCTGACCCATCTGCCGGAGGACCCCGAGCGGCCAGGCGACAGTGCCAAGATACTCAACGTACTGGCAGCCCGCAATCTGGTGCGCGGCGTGCGTATGGAACTGCCGGCGGGCACAGCAGTTGCCAAGGCGCTTAATGTGGCGCCGATTTCCCTGTCGGACACCGAACCGGACGCTCTGTGGTACTATGTGCTGCGCGAGGCCGAACTCGATGGTGGGAATTGCCTGGGAAAAGTGGGTTCGATAATCGTCGCGGCGACATTTGCCGGGCTGCTCAAGGGTGATCCGCTATCGTATTTCAATATAGAGCCCGGGTGGACACCCGCCAAGGACACCCTGCTGAAATCGCTGCAGAAAAAGCTGAGCGCGGCCAATAAATCCGCATTGAATGCGGATGCGCACATTGTGCCGCGACCGGTGGGACAACCCGACTGGACATTCGCTGCGATCATTCGCCTGGCTGGGTTGCCGGTTCAGGCCGACGATTTCGCTCAGCAGTGACTGACTCTGCCGTCACAGCCGCTGCATCAGACGGGTAAACATCAGCAAACCCTCAGGCCAGGGACCATGACCGGAGTCCAGATTGATGTGTCCTGCGTCGCCTGCCTGATGAAAATCGGAGCCCCAGCAGGTGGCAAATTCAACGGCGCGATCGACTGTGCAGAGGGGGTCGTTGTTGGATGTCACCAACATTGAGGGAAAGGGCAGCGGGTCGCGCTGGATGGGGCGGAAGGCATGCATGGCCTCGGGTGCGGCAGAACTAAGTTCAATATCGGGTGGCGCCACCAGAAACGCCCCATGCACGTTGTCGGGCAGGCGGGTGCCAGCCTGAGCCACAGCAATAACCGCCAGAGAGTGTGCCACCAGCACGACAGGTCGCGCCGTCAGGCGGCATGCCTGATCAATAGTAGCGACCCAGTCATCCAGGTCCGGCTCATCCCAGTCGGCCTGTTCCACGATGGCGGCAGTGCCCATGCGTTCGGCCCAGCGCAACTGCCAGTGGCCGTCTGCCACATTGCCCAAACCGGGCAGGATGAGGATATCGCAATCCGCGAGCTTCATGGACTGATCAGTCCTTGCCGGTGCCGAACACCCGGGCGAAGATCGTGTCGACGTGCTTGAGGTGATAGGCGTCATCGAACATGGCATCGATTTGCGCATCACTCAGAGTCACTTGCGGGTCTTCCTTGAGGTTCTGGGCAAACTGACCAGCGCGATCGCCGCGCATTTCCCAAACCTTCATGGCATTGCGCTGGACGGCGGCATAGCTGTCTTCGCGTGAGTAGCCGGCCTGTGTCAGGGCCAGCAGCATGCGCTGGGAATTGTGCAGGCCGCCAAGCAGGTCGAGGTTCTTGCGCATGTTTTCCGGATAGACCACCAGTTTGTCGATAACACCGGTGAGGCGACCCAAGGCAAAGTCCAGCGTCACCGTGGCATCGGGACCAATCATGCGCTCAACCGAGGAGTGCGAGATATCACGCTCATGCCAGAGAGCGACGTTTTCCAGCGCGGGGGTGACCATGCCGCGCACCAGGCGGGCGAGACCGGTCAGGTTTTCGGTCAGTACCGGGTTGCGTTTGTGCGGCATGGCCGAAGAACCCTTTTGGCCGGGGGAGAAAAACTCCTCGGCTTCGAGCACTTCGGTGCGCTGGAGGTGGCGGATTTCAACGGCAACGCGCTCGACCGAGCTGGCGACAACGCCCAGCGTGGCGAAAAACATGGCGTGGCGGTCGCGCGGGATCACTTGCGTGGAGACCGGCTCAATGCTCAGGCCCAGCTTTTCGGCAACATATTCTTCGACCTGCGGGTCGATATTGGCAAAGCTGCCAATGGCACCGGAAATGGCGCAGGTGGCGATTTCGGCGCGGGCAGCGACCAGACGGGCGCGGTTGCGCGAGAATTCGGCGTAGGCTTCGGCCAGCTTGACGCCAAACGTAGTTGGCTCAGCATGGATGCCGTGGCTGCGGCCAATGGTGATGGTGTCCTTGTGCTCATAGGCACGACGCTTAAGCGCGGCGAGCAGTGCATCGATATCAGCGATCAGCAGATCGGCAGCGCGGGCCATCTGCACAGACAGCGTGGTGTCCAGAATGTCCGAAGAGGTCATGCCCTGGTGCACAAAGCGAGCGTCTGGGCCGACCAGTTCGCTAAGATGGGTCAGAAAGGCGATGACGTCGTGCTTTGTGGTGCGCTCGATCTCGTCGATGCGGGCGACATCAAAGCCGTAATCGCCGTGCTCGGCCTTGCGGGCGTTCATCACCTTCCAGATGTTTTCCGCCGACTCCTTGGGCACCACACCCAGTTCTGCCAGCTTGGAAGTGGCGTGCGCTTCGATCTCGAACCAGATGGCGAAGCGGGTCTCAGCGGACCAGATGGACACCATTTCGGGGCGAGAATAGCGCGGGATCATGGCTTTTGGCTTTCAGGTTCGAAGAATAAGATCAGGCGAGGCGGGTAGAGGCCGCCGCGCGAATGGCGGAAATGCGGGGAGCGTAGGTGGCAGCATCATTGCCGCCATAGACGGAGGAGCCTGCGACAAAGACGTTGGCGCCTGCTTCGGCTGCGGCGCGGGCATTGTCGGCGGTGATGCCGCCATCGACTTCAAGATCAATGGGGCGCGCACCGATCAAGGCGCGGGCCTGGCGCAGCTTGTTGAGCGTCTCGGGAATAAAGCTCTGCCCACCAAAGCCAGGATTGACCGACATCACCAGCAGCAGATCGATGTCTTCGAGCACATGATCAAGCGCTGAAACAGGCGTTGCCGGGTTGATCGCCACACCGGCCTTCTTGCCCTCGGCCTTGATGGCCTGGAGCGTGCGATGCAGATGCGGGCCGGCTTCGGCATGGACGGTGATGATGTCGGCGCCAGCTTTGGCGAAGGCCGGGATATATAGGTCCACCGGCGCGATCATCAGGTGTACGTCAAAAGGTTTGGTCGTCACCTTGCGCACCGCGGCCATGACCAGTGGGCCAAAGCTGATATTGGGGACAAAGTGACCATCCATCACATCGACATGGATGTAGTCAGCTCCCGCCGCATCAATGGCCGCCACTTCCTCACCCAGGCGGCTGAAATCAGCTGACAGGATTGAGGGGGCGATACGGATCGGGCGCGTGGTCATGGAGATTATACCTCAGCCGAGCAGGGATGGGGCTGGAATATAGCGGGCGGGGGGCGAGGGCAAGGGCGCGGTGTCGCCCTGAGCGGTACCATCGCGGAATTTGAAGAAGGAAGAGGGCACCCTCCGCTGCGGAGGCAGCGGCTTGGATCGATACCGATCCAGCCGAACTAGGCAGTGTCGAGCGCAGGGGACAAATGTTCGGCGGCGCTGCGAACCATGTCGAGATCGGTTTCGAACTTGAGACGCTCGGTCTCGCGAGCCGCCTGGTCGGCAATGCGCAGCAGATAGGATGGGTGGTTGGTCACAAAAAGGATGGTTCCGTCTGTCATGGGGATAGGCGCGCCGCGCAATGCCGAGATCGTCACCGGCTTGCCAAGCAAACTCTGTGCGGCCGTTGCGCCCAGGGCGACGATGATTCTGGGTCTGACTTGTGCGATCTCCAGATCGAGCCAGAACTTGCACGCCTGAACTTCCCCGCCGTCGGGACGCTGATGGATACGCCGCTTGCCGCGTGGGATAAACTTGAAGTGTTTGACGGCATTGGTGAGGTAGACGCGGTCACGGTCAATACCGACCTTGATGAGCGCAGCGTCGAGCACCTTGCCCGCTGGTCCCACAAACGGTTGGCCGGCCAGATCCTCGTGGTCGCCTGGCTGTTCGCCTACAAACATCAACTGGCCCCGTTCGGGGCCATGGCCAAACACGGCTTGTGTCGCGTGCTCGTGGAGCGGGCAGCGCTGGCAGTTCTGCACCGCGGCCCGGGCGTCGGCGAGGGTGGTGAGCGGCGCAAACGGGGCGCCTGGCTCAGGTAACCTTTCCAGTTTCCGGAGATGGCGAGACGGTGGCTGGCTGGCGTTTCGTTCGATCATCTGCTGCACCGACTCTCTGGCGCCCCGTATCAGTGGGGCAATGAGTTCGGCTTCGGGCAGATTGCGCCAGTATTTGACGGGCATCTCCGATTTCATCATGGCAACCTTGAGCCGGGCGGGGTTGAAGATCGAACTGAAATAGGTCTTCCAGTCATCCTCTACGGCGTCCTCGCTAGGCACGTCCGCCTTGCTGCCACCCTCGCCGAAAGTCAGCTGATTACCGTCCCAGGCGGCAGACCGATAAGGCGTGACGATCGCCCAGTTCATGCCGTCAAATCGGCGAGCGAAGAAGGGGGCCGTTATCTCAAGGCTGAAATGGTCGGGTTCGAACCAAGCCGCGAACCGCGCAATGCCGCTATCGTCCGCAACGGTTTTGAAGCGAACAAAGGCCTTCATCTTGTGACTGTCGCGGCGCACTGCGCTCGCCATTTTGTTCAGCCGTGCCACATCGACATCGGTGGCCAGATCGAGAACATGACGATCGCGCTGCAGCCGCCATAGAACGCTGTAGAGCAGGGCAAAGCGCTGCGGGTCTGAGTGGCTGACAACAGTCTGCGCCAACGCGAGGAAAGCCGGCGGGACTGCATTGACTGGCCGATTGCCATCAGGAAGCGGATCCGCTGTCTCGAAGAGTTCCGGTTCGGCATAAGGATCGCGCCATACCACTTCATCTGGCTCTAGTCCGGCGCGCAATAGGCACCGCGCCGCCAAACGCCACTCGTCGAAGTCGTTGAGCGCATGCAGGTGAACCAACTGCATCAGAACAGGCTCAATTGCTGTGGCGGTGGCACCAGTCGCGCGCGCAGTTTGCTGTCATCGGTCAAGTGGCCGGGGGACCAATCAGCCGCCTCGATAAACGGGCGCACCTTATCGATTGAACCTGCGATGCGCGCCACGTCGTCCAGCCGCAGGCGGTGGTGACGGCGGGTCACAAGGATACGATCGACGCTGCGCGTACCCAGTCCGGGTACGCGCAATAGCATCTCGCAGTCGGCGCGGTTCACGTCAACGGGAAACAGGGCGCGGTTGCGCAGAGCCCAGGCAAGCTTGGGATCGATATCAAGATCGAGCAGGCCATCGTGGCCGCCAGAAATGATCTCCGGGACATCAAACCCATAAAAGCGGATCAACCAGTCCGCCTGATACAGGCGATGCTCTCGCATCACGGGCGGCGCCTTGAGCGGCAGGCGAGCGCTGGCGTCGGGGATTGGTGAAAATGCCGAATAGTAGACGCGACGCAATTTGTAGCCGGAATAGAGACCTGCAGCGCGATGCAGGATCGCCCCGTCATCGGCGGCGTCGGCGCCTACAATCATCTGTGTTGATTGTCCGGCCGGGGCGAATTTGCGTGGTTTCGCCTTGGCCTTGCTGTCGGGCGCAGCCTCATCCAGCTTGCCACGCACACGTGCCATAGCCGTACGGATTTCGGCGGGCCGTTTCTCAGGTGCCAAAGCTTCGAGCCCCAGATCGGTTGGCATTTCAATGTTGGTCGAGAGCCGATCCGCCCATAGTCCTGCCTCCGCCAGTAATTCGGGCGTAGCGTTGGGGATGACCTTGAGGTGGATGTAGCCGGCGAAGTGGTGATCCTGCCGCAGGCTCCGCGCCACGCGTACCAGTTCTTCCATTGTATAATCCGGCGAGCGGATTATGCCCGAGGACAGGAACAGGCCTTCGATGTAGTTTCGCTTGTAAAAGTCCAACGTCAGTCGGACAACTTCTTCAACAGTGAAGCGTGCACGCGGGACGTTGGACGAGGAACGATTCACGCAATAGATGCAGTCATAAACACAAAAATTGGTCAGCAATATCTTGAGCAGGCTGATGCAGCGACCATCTGGTGCATAGGAATGGCAAATACCGCTGCCTTCAGTTGAGCCAATGCCGCCCGTGCCCGCGCTACTGCGCTTCTCGGTACCGCTTGATGCACAGGATGCGTCATATTTCGCGGCGTCAGAGAGTATTGCCAACTTTCGGCGCATGGTGAGCGCAGCCATAGACGTTCCCTTTATGTTCACATGCAGGGATAGCTGATCCATTGCGATAGCGCGTTAAAAAAAGACATGTGACGATCTGCAGCCCAAACACTTTTTGGCGAGCGTCACGTGCCCCCGCCTTGCAGTCGTCTCGTAGGTCGATTTTAGGGGTAAGATGCCTTTTGGCGCAGAATTTTGTCCATTGCCTTCCCCTTGGCCAGCTCGTCTATCAGTTTGTCGAGATAGCGGATCTCGCGCATGGTGGGCTCGGCGACTTCTTCGACGCGTACCCCGCAGACCACGCCGGTAATCAGGGTGCGGGCGGGGTTCATCCGCGGCGCTTGGGCGAAAAAATCCTCAAAGCTGGTTGCGCGCGCCAACTCTTCGTCGAGCGATGTCTGGCTGTGGCCGGTCAGCCAGCAGATGATCTGATCGACTTCCGCCTTGCTGCGACCCTTCTTTTCCGCCTTGGCGCGGTAGAGCGGATAGACGCTGGCGACGCTGACGGCATAGATGCGGTGGCTGCTCATGACTTTTCTCAGCGCTCCAGAATTCTTTAACCTCAGAGTAGCCGAGTTCAGCGAGTCCGCAAGGTGGCGTTGGCAGGCTCGCGGGATCATCACATCGCGGCGAGGCGACAATGGTGCGCATTGCTTTGTCGGGCTGGCGCGGTAGAACTGCGGCGCAATCGGGAGCGTGAGCGTTGGAATTTTCTTTGCCTCTGGTGTTTGGCGCGGGCGTGCTGAGCTTTCTGTCGCCGTGCGTGCTGCCGCTGGTGCCGCCCTATCTGACCTATATGAGCGGCGCGAGCTTTGATCAGTTGCGCGATGAAGGCACCAGTGCTGGGGCATTGCAGCGCCGCGTGGCGTTCACATCGCTGTTCTTCATTCTGGGTTTCACCGTGGTGTTTGTCGCGTTGGGTGCCACAGCGACGGCGTTTGGTCAGGCATTTCGTCAGTTACTCCCCATCCTGACACCGATTGCGGGTGTGCTGATCATTGCAATGGGGCTGCATTTCCTAGGTGTTTATCGCATTGGACTGCTTGATCGGCAGATGCGCCATCAAGGCCCTGGCGTGGCGAGCGGGCCGCTGGGCGGGTTTCTGCTTGGTCTTGCCTTTGCCATTGGCTGGACGCCCTGCATCGGGCCCGTGCTGGCGGCGGTGCTGAGCGTTGCTGCGAGCAAGTCAACTGCTTGGGAGGGCGCGGGACTGCTGGGCATTTATTCGCTGGGACTGGGTGTGCCATTCTTTCTGGCGGGCATAGCGGTGGGGCCGTTCCTCGCTTTCTTCCAGGGTTTCAAACGACATCTGCACATTGTTGAACGGGTGATGGGCGGTCTGCTGGTGCTGACAGGCGTGCTGTTCCTGACGGGCAATTTCACTCGGCTATCCTACTGGTTCCTCGATACATTCCCGGTGCTGGCCAATTTTGGTTAAGCCGTAAGACCTGCTTAACCGTGGTCACAGAAGCGTGAATTGTTCTGGTCAAGTTCAGTACTGGTTTACCGGTCCACGGCACACTGCGGCTCATGAGTGGAACCCTGACGCCAGCGCTGGCAAATACGACACCGGTAGCACCAGATATGGCGCCGCAACCGGTGCCTGTCGCCGACGCGCATGGCGCGATCAGTGTGGTGGTGAGCCACGATCTGGCTGAAGTCGAAGCGGTCTGGCGCGAATTGACCGACAAGGCCATCGAGTCGCCCGGTCAAAGTTTTGATTTCATTCGCGCCTGGGTGGCGCATCGCAAGATAGCATCGGCCGACCAGCGCTACGTCGTGGGCCGTGTCGATGGGGCGGCGGTAGCGCTGTTGCCCCTGCATCGCAAGCGGGTGCATGGCCTGCCAATCATGACCTGGTTTCCCGGCGCCAATGCGGGGTGCTACGCTCCGGTGGCTGATTACGACAGGCTTGCGGCCTTAGGATCGGCGGGTCGCTGCGCGCTGTGGACCGAGATGACGAGCGCCCTGGATGGTGCCGATGTGGTCTATCTGCGGTCGATCCCCACCGAGGTGGGAGGGCACCAGGGCCTGTTTGATGAATTGGGTGCCACCCTGGCGGTGGAAACGCTTTACCGTAGCCAATATGGCAGCTGGGAAGAGTGCGACAAGCTGCAGCGCAACAAGTCGCGGCGCAAGCATGACCGGCAGCAGGGCGACCGTCTCACGGCGATGGGGGCGGTCAGCTTCGCCGAGATCAACAATGGCGACGATACCCAAGACGCGATTGAGACCATGTTCCGGCAGCGCTCGGCGCGTTTCAAGGCACAGGGAATTCGCGATACTTTCGTGCAGGATGGTCTGATCAGCTTTTACCACGATCTGGCAGCGGCCGGATCGGGCGTCGATGTGCGGTTGCATGTGCTCCGGTTGGACGACCAGATCGTCGCTGTGCGTTACAATGTGGTGCACAATGAGCGTATGTTCTGCCTGATTTCCTCGATGAGTGACGACGTGGCAATCCAGAATGGCTCCCCGGGCAAGCAGTGCCTGTTGCGGGTGATGCAATCGGTGTTCGACAATGGTACCGCTGTATTTGATATGGGCAGCGGCTTTACCGACGAGAAGCGCCATTGGTGCAATGTGCAGATCCCATTGCAGCAGCACTATATCGGCTTAACCCGACAAGGTGCCCTGATCGTCAAGGCGCATCAGATTTTCCAGAAGACGCGTGCTCGCATTAAGGCAAGCAAACGCCTCAAGTCGGCTTTCCGAAGCGGTCGGCAGCTTTTTGAGCGGCTCAGCGGCGCAGTCCGACCGACCGGTTCGGCAGGTAGCTCAGATTAATTTGAGCCCACGTAGCGACGCGTGCCCGGTTTTGCCAATAATGATGTGATCATGCAGCGTAATGCCTAGTGGCTTGGCGATGTCGTGGATTTCCTTGGTCATCCGCACATCGGCAGATGATGGCGCGGGGTCGCCCGATGGGTGGTTATGTACCAGAATCAATGCCGTGGCTGACAACTCCAGCGACCGCCTGATCACCTCGCGGGGGTAAACTGGTGTGTGGTCAACCGTGCCGGTCTGCTGCACTTCGTCGGCAATCAGCCGGTTTTTCTTGTCCAGAAACAGAATTCGGAACTGCTCGATGGATTCGTAAGCCATCTGGCTTGAGCAGTATTCAATCAGTTGCGACCAGGACGACAGGATAGGCTGCTCGGCATCAATCCTGTCACGGCCAAAGCGTGCCGCGACTGCCTGGATAACCTTGATATGGGCAATGGTGGTATCGCCCAGCCCCTTGATCTTGGCCAAGCGCGCGTGGCTGGCGTTGAACACGCCTGAAAAGGAGCCAAACTCCCGCAATAACGTCTTGGCCAGCGCCTTGGTGTCACGCCGGGGGATCGCCAATTGCAGGGCAAGCTCGAGCAGTTCGTAATCTTCGAGCGCGTCGCCGCCGATTTTCAGAAAGCGCTCACGAACGCGTTGGCGATGGCCAGCATGATCATCGGGAGCAGCGTTGAGCGCTGGGAAACCGGCCTCGGCGAATTCGTCGGGCCGGTCGCTCATCATGCGGCCCGTACGGCCAGCGGGTTGAACAGACCACCGGGGGAGAGGGTGAATACCTCATTGCCGGTTTCAGTGATGCCGATGGAGTGCTCGCACTGGGCTGACAGGGTTCGGTCACGGGTGACCGCCGTCCAGCCATCGGAAAGAATTTTGACGTCGGGTCGACCCAGATTGATCATTGGCTCGATGGTGAAAATCATCCCGGGCTTCAGCGGCACGCCGGTGCCGGGCTTGCCGAAGTGCAGGATATTGGGCTCGTCATGGAACAGCTTGCCCAGACCGTGACCGACAAAGTCACGCACCACGCTCATGCGTTCGCCCTCAGCCAAGGTCTGGATCGCGTGGCCAATGTCGCCGGTGGTGTTGCCCGGCTTGGCCGCTTCGATGCCAGCAGCGAGGCTGGCATAGGTGACCTCAATCAGGCGTTCCGCCTTGCGGGATATTTCGCCGACCGGATACATGCGGCTGGAATCGCCATGCCAGCCATCGACCACAAGGGTCAGATCAACATTGACGATATCGCCTTCGCGCAGTGCCCGGTCATCAGGGATACCGTGGCAGACCACATGGTTGATCGAGGTACACAGCGAGTGGCGGAAGCCCTTGTAGAATATGGTCGCGGGGACCGCGCCATTATCGCGCGCAAACTCATAGGCCACCTTGTCGATAGTGGCGGTGGGGACGCCGGGCTCAACATACTCACTGAGGATATCGAGTGCCCTGGCAGCGAGTGCGCCAGCCTTGCGCATGCCCTCAAACCCTTCCGCGCCATGCAGCGGAATGACGCCGGGTGTGCGGCGAGCTTTGGCAGGGGCGTCGACAAAGGTAATCATCAAGAACTCCGGTTGGTGCCAACGAAAATAGTCGCACCGGCGCGCGATTGGAAGGCCAACAGCGTCGCTTGACGTGCTAATCGCTGCGGGGCATTGCTGATCCCCCACCACAGTCAGGGAAATTCCATGTCCAGCGCAGACAGCGTAACCGCCGGCCTTCTGGTAATCG
Source organism: Devosia litorisediminis (assembly GCF_018334155.1). Lineage (NCBI taxonomy): Bacteria > Pseudomonadati > Pseudomonadota > Alphaproteobacteria > Hyphomicrobiales > Devosiaceae > Devosia > Devosia litorisediminis. The sequence continues at coordinate 973,093 of NZ_JAGXTP010000001.1, forward strand.
GTGATGAAATTCTTTCCGGTCGTACCAAGGACGTCAATATCGGCGCCACAGCCGACTTTTGCACCGATCTGGGTATCGACCTGATGGAAGTGCGGATTGTCAGCGACGTAACCGACGACATTGTCGACGCGGTCAACGCCCTGCGAGCACGCTATACCTATGTGTTCACCACCGGTGGCATCGGCCCCACTCATGACGACATCACAGCCGATGCTGTCGCCAAGGCGTTCGGTGTAGCGCTGCCAATCAATGCGCAGGCGCGTGAGATGCTGGAATCGCGCTGGAAGCAGACCGGAACCGAGGTCAATGAAGCACGTCTGCGCATGGCCCGCATTCCCGAAGGCGCTGACCTGATCGTCAATTCTGTTAGTGCCGCGCCGGGCTTCCGTATCGGTAATGTGCATGTGATGGCCGGTGTGCCGGTTATCATGCGCGCCATGCTTGAGGCATTGGTGCCGACGCTTCGAGGCGGCAAGAAGGTACTCTCTGTCACCATCAAGGCTGCGGTCGGGGAGGGAACAGTAGGTGGCCCGCTGGGGGCATTGCAGGAACAGTATCCCGACGTAAAGATGGGCAGCTACCCGCAAATGGGGCATGATCGGGTGATGACCGAGCTGGTCTTGCGTTGCTCGGATGCCGCTCAGCTCGAAGAGGCCGCCAACAAGGTTCGGGCCATGGTAGCTGAGGCACATGCCAAGGCTGGTATTGCCGCACCCGCAGAAGACTGATTGGCGTGGGGCGTCAGCTTTGCTAAACAACGCCCTTCCAAATTCAACCGGGCGCACGGCGTCGGTGCAGGAGAGATGATTTGAGCGATCCCAACCAGAAGTCGTTCCCGGTGACATGGGACCAGTTCCATCGCGACAGCCGCGCCCTGGCGTGGCGCCTTGCGGCGCTGGGCCCCTTCGATGCCGTTGTGGCGATTGCACGTGGTGGTCTGGTGCCCGCGGCCATCGTGGCCCGCGAGTTGAATATCCGCACCGTCGAGACTGTCGCCGTCAAAAGCTATGACCACCAGAATCAGGGTGGCATCAAGGTGCTCAAGGAAATCAGCCAGTCGGTTCTGGATTTGGCCAAGACCGGCGCCAAGGTGCTGATCGTGGATGATCTGGTCGACACCGGCTCAACCGCTCGTGTGGTCCGCGAAATGCTGCCCGGCGCGCATTTCGCGACGGTCTATGCCAAGCCAAAGGGCAATGAGATGGTTGACACCTTCATCACCGAAGTCAGCCAGGATACCTGGATTTTCTTCCCATGGGATCTCGACGTTGCCTACGTCGCCCCGATCAGCGGTGGGACCGACTAGCCGACCCTGGACCCGAGGCGGGCGTGGTGGAATGGTAGACACACCGGACTTAAAATCCGGAGGGGGTATCCCCGTGCGGGTTCAAGTCCCGCCGCCCGCACCAAGGATTAAGAAGCGCTATTGGGCGTGGGCCTGCAATGGCCGGTCGAACGGAAGAATCTCGGCACACTCAAAATCGGCGTCTGCGTCATCTGGAATGTCCAGAATGGGCGCAAGCCCGGCGATTGCGGCGCGCAGGATGGCCTCGTCCGACTGGCCCAGATTGCCAAAATCGAGAAGATACAGCATCGCTGCGGCGACATCGTCCAGCGAACGGGCTGGCGGTGGGGTCTGCAGGGCTTCGAGCAGCGGACCGTATGAGCTGCGAACGGCTTCAGCACCATTGGTGCCCTCGCGCATCAGAATGGCATAGCTTGCGACCTCGTCACGGAAGTCGGAGATCAGTTCCGAGAGGTCTTCGCTGATTGGTGCAGTCATGTCGTATCCACCTTTCCTGGTGCGATATTGGCTGTCTCGATGGTCTCGCCAGTAGCCCTTGGAAACAAGTCAGGAAAATCCCCCGCTTCCGGCATGGGCATAGAGGCAGCAAAGGGCTAAAATCAGCCCGAGAATTGTATCGAATTGTTATGCAGCAACAGGATAGCGATCAGATGATTGAGCGGATTGAAACGGGAATTGCGCCATCGTCGGCGCCGGTCAACGACGCCATCAAGGCTGGAAAACAGGTCTGGCTGGTGGCCATTGCCGAGGACCCTGCTAGCGGTGAGATCGTTAGCGGCGGCATTGCAGAACAGACGCGACGCACCATCCAGAACCTGCAGATTGCCGTTGAGGCGGCGGGTGGCTCGCTGGCCAATATTGTTCAGGTGCAGGTTTTTCTAACCGACAGTGCCGATGCCAAGGGCATGAACGCAGTCTATGCCGATTTCTTCAAGCAGCCATTCCCCGTGCGTGCCACGGTCGTGGTCAAGGAATTGCTGGCGGAAGGGCTCAAGGTCGAGATGCTGGCAACTGCGGTGCTGGACTGATGCTACTCAAGGCTGCGCTTCTCGAGGATATCAAGGCCGGTAGGGTCGATCTGATCTTTCGACGCTGGAGCCGTCCAACGGTGAAGGCCGGTGGGACGCTCAAGACAAAGGTGGGGCTGTTGGCGATCAAGGCGATTGACGACATGTCGCCCGAAGATGTCACCGAGGCAGAAGCCAGACGCGCCGGGTTTCAGGATGTTGCCGATTTCCGCAGATGGCTCGACACGATGAAGCCGGGACATTTGTTCCAGCGCATTGAGGTGGGTTATCTTGGCGAAGCCTAAAAGGGCGTGGGCGCCACGAAGGTCAAGAATTCGCCTGATGTGGGATGTGTCAGGCCCAGTTCGGCTGCGTGTAGTTGCAGTCGATCTGCGGCGGCCAGGGTTTCCGCATCCGCATAAAATGCATCGCCCAGAATCACATGGCCGATCGCCTTCATGTGAACCCTGAGCTGGTGGGTTCGCCCCGTGAGTGGGTGGAGGCGAACGCGGGTAGCGTTTGCCTCGCGCTCAAGAACAACCCATTCGGTCTGGGACGACTTGCCGTTCTCATGGTCGACGCGCTGACGCGGCTTGTTGTCCCAATCGGTCGCTAGTGGCAGGTCAACCACCCCGCTATCGCTCTCAATGATGCCGGCAACCCGGGCAATATAGGATTTGGTGGTCTTGCGGTGTTCGAACTGGCTGCCGATGCGGCCATGGGCGCGCTTGTTGAGCGCCATCACCAAAACGCCCGACGTGTCCTTGTCCAGCCGGTGACACATGCCCGCGGTAGGCCAGGTCTTTCTCGCCCGGTATTCCAGGCAATCCCATAGCGAGGGATCCTTGCCCGGCACACTGAGCAAGCCGCTCTGCTTGTCGAGCACCAGTATGTCGTCATCCTGATGCAGGACGTTGAGATAGGGCTCCATGGGCGGGGTATAGTTCAGCAGGGGGGGCATGGGTCCGGACATGGCGGCCCTGTAGCAGACCGTCCGGGTTTTGACCAATAGGCTGGTTGGTTTGCGTGACCACAAATTGGAACGTCTTGGGTGCTGGCCCGTTGTGAAAGCAACAACAGACACAGGAGACTCCCATGCACAAAGATGAAGTTGAAGGCGCTGGCAAGCAGGTCAAGGGTTCGGTCAAGGACGCCGTTGGCGGTGCGACCGACAACGAGAAACTCCAGGCCGAAGGCAAGCTCGACAAGGCTGAAGGCAAGCTGCAGCAGAAGGCCGGCGAGCTCAAAGACGACGCGCGCGATGCGCTGAAGAAGTAAGTATCTGCAGATGCGCATATGAGCCGCCCCATGTGGGCGGCTTTTTTGTGCCTGGTGGTTGCAAGGCGCTGGTGTGGCCCTGGCCGGGCACGATAGGATCGCCCGATGGAAACTACGATCTTTCAAACGGCTTTGGGCGCGTTTGGCATTGGCTGGACCGACACCGGAATTGCCCGGCTGCAATTGCCGGGGCTTGGGCCTGATGAACTGACGGTGCAGATCAACCGCGATGGCGGCGTTCCAGGTGTACCGAGCCGGGCTGTACAATTGCTCATCAACCAGATTGAAGACTATGCCGACGGCGCTGCAGTGTCCTTTGAGCAGACACGGTTGGATCTGACGGCTGTGCCGTCGTTTCACCGCGCGGCCTATCAGGCGCTGCTGGCCTGCGGATGGGGTCAGACCACCACATATGGCGCTCTCGCCAAGACGCTGGGCGGTGCGGCGCTGTCACGCGCCGTGGGACAGGCAATGGGTGCCAATCCCATCCCACTGATCATCCCGTGTCATCGTGTGCTCGCCAGCAATGGCAAGGCCGGTGGCTACTCAGCGCCGGGTGGTGCTTTGTCCAAGCTACGGATGCTGGCGCTTGAAGGCGTATCGGTAGGCGCGCCAGTGGGGCAGATGGGGTTTGGATTCTAGCGATGGGCATCGAGATTGAACGAAAGTTTCTGGTGCGCTCGGATGGCTGGCGCGACGGCGTGACCAGTAGTGCAGCACTGCAGCAAGGCTATCTGTCCTCGAACGCCAAGGCGACCGTGCGGGTACGCACCAAGGATGATGCGCATGGCATTCTGACGCTGAAAGGAGTGGCAGAAGGGCTCTCCAGATCAGAATTTGAATATGTCATTCCGATCGAAGAGGCTCGTGAGCTTCTGGAGATGGCGCGACCCCATGTGATCCAGAAGCGTCGGTTTCTGGTGCCGTATGCTGGCTTTGTTTGGGAAGTCGACGTGTTCGAGGGTGCCCATAGCGGCCTGGTAATGGCCGAGGTCGAACTGGAAGCGCCCGATCAGCCTGTTCCCCTACCGGACTGGGTCGGCGCTGAAGTCAGCCACGATGACCGCTATGCCAATGCCAGCCTGTCACGTACGCCCGGCGTTCCAGCATGTGAAGAGGACGTTTTGGCGCCTTCTGACCTGAGCTGAGCGGTACTCTGCGCGCGCAGGAAACGTTAAATCAGCGCTGTTGCATCAGTTTTATGTTGCATGGCAATGCGTTGGCGTCGATAGAGCCCAGATGCCCGCATCCAATTCCCGCCTTGCCCTGTTGCTCGCCACATGTGGCCTGTTCTGCCTGATCGCAATGTCGACGATCATCCATGCGGCGGCTTCGTCGGCCACGCTGGGACAGTTGATCTTCTGGCGCAGTGCTGTCGCTCTGCCGCCCATCGTCATCTATCTGGCACTGCGGGGCCAATTGGGGGTGGCGTTGCGGACCAAGCGGCCTGGCAAGCATCTGTTGCGCGGCGTATTGGGTTGCATCGTGATGGGCCTCAACTTTACGGCACTGGCCTATCTCTCGGTCAGCGTTGCGACCGCTCTAAGCTATTTGACGCCCATCCTGTCGATGCTGGCTGCAATTGTGATCCTGCGCGAGCGCCCCAGTCTGATCGTTGTCGCGGGTGTTGCGATGGGGCTTGCCGGGGTGCTGTTGATGCTTTTTCCAGAGCTGACGGGTGCCGAGATGCGCGACGGCACACTGATCGGCATAGCCGCCGGCGTAGGCATGGCCGCAACGAGTGCCTTGTCGCGTGTGCAGGTCAAAGACCTGACGCGCACCGACCCGCCAGCCAGTATTGCATTGTCTTTTGGGGTGCTCAGCACGCTGTTTGGTCTGGCGACGCTACCATTCGGCTGGCCTGAGCTGCATGGCCAAATCCAGTTGCTGCTGGTCGGCGCTGGTATCCTGGGAGGGCTTGGACATGTGTTCATGACGGAGGCCGTCGCGCGGGCGCCGGTCACGTTGCTGGCCGGCTATGAATATACCGGCATCCTGTGGGCTTTCATGTTCGATGCGGTGCTGCTCAGCGTGCATCTGGATATCTGGACGATCGCAGGTGCTGTCGTGATCGTGTCAGCCGCCCTGACCGTGGCCTATGGCCAGGGCGCCTTCCGGCGCCCCTCTACTGCCAGCGTTTGAAGCTCTTCAGGTGCGTCAGGGACTTGGTCACCGTCTGGGTGATCTTCTCGACGCTGTCGGTGACCGGCACGATGAGCACGTTCTCAGTAGTCGGATCAGGTACCTCAAGTGTGGCGAATTGGCTGTCGAGCAGGCTGGTGGGCATGTACTCATGGCTGCGTCTGGCCATGCGCTCACCGATCACGTCGCGGCTGCCGTCCAGATAGACGAACAGAATTGGTTCGCCCGCTTTCTGGGTCAGAAAATCGCGATAGCTGCGTTTGAGGGCTGAGCACGCGCCGACAGCAGCATCCTTCCGGTCGGCCGCTTCATGCAGTGCGAGGGCAAGCCGTTCGAGCCACGGCCACCGATCCTCATCGGTTAGCGGCGTGCCCGCCCGCATTTTTTCGACATTGGCTTCGGGGTGGTAGCCGTCACCATCCAGAAACGGCACATGCAGGCGGCGGGCGATGGACTGGCCAACGGTCGATTTGCCCGAGGAGCTGACGCCCATGGCAATGATGATGCGGGCAGGGGGCTGGCTCATGGATCAGGCCGTAGCCGAGAAGGCGCCATCCACATACAGGATGTGGCCGTTGATGAAGCTGGCGGCTCCCGATGCAAGGAACACAACCGCGCCGCCCAGTTCCTCGGGCCTGCCCCAGCGTCCCATCGGCGTGCGGGCTTCTAGCCAGCTGTTGAATTTGGGGTTCTTGGACAGACTCTCATTGAGCTCGGTCGCGAAATAACCGGGGGCAATGCCGTTGACGTTCAGACCGTGCGGCGCCCAGTCAACTGCCATGCCGCGGGTTATATTGGCCACTGCCGCCTTGCTGGCCGCATATGGGGCGATGGCGGCACGGGCCATGCCGGACATCAGGGAGCAGGTATTGATGATCTTGCCCTGGCCGCGCGAGATCATGTGGCGTGATACTGGCTGGCTGACATTGAACACGGAAGTCAAATTGGTAGCGATGAGCTGATCGAACTTTTCGGGCGGGAACGACTCAAGGCTTGAGCGGAACTGCATGCCCGCATTGTTGACCAGAATGTCGATGGGCCCGATTTCATCCTCAATGTGTTTGATCGCTTCATTAATGCTTTCGCGATTGGTCACATCAAAGGCGACGGCGTGCACAGTGGCACCGGTTGCTGCCAGATCCTGCGCAGCGGCGCCCAAGGCAACGGCGTCGCGCGCGTTGAGCACCACGGTAGCGCCGGCCTCGGCCAGAGCCTTGGCCATGGCAAGGCCAAGGCCACGACTGGAGCCGGTAACAAGGGCGCGTTTGCCGGTCAGGTCAAAGGGAGAGGGCATCAAAAATGTCTCCGAACAGAGGACGAGGCGAGAGGGCTTGCTTCAACTAACAAGAAAAACTACCATACAAGAAGGTGAATTTGCCCAAAAATTGCTTGAAAACGGCTTTCTTCGAACGCCGGATTGTGGTCAGGTTCGCCGCCGCGCGGCAGGCGTTGCGCGCATCTTATGCGAAAAATCTTCGGAAGGACTGCTAGTATGTCGACAGCGGATATCGGCCTGATCGGCCTTGCTGTGATGGGCTCAAACCTGGCCCTCAACATCGCCGAAAAAGGCTACACCATTGCTGTCCACAACCGGTCGTCCGGGCGCATTGACGAGTTCGTGGAAGAAGCCAAGGCGCAGGGACTGGATGGCAAGACTGTCCCCAAATACGATCTTGCGGAGTTCGTCCAGGCCGTGAAGAGCCCACGCTCGATCATCATCATGGTCAAGGCCGGCAAGCCAGTCGACGACATGATCGAGCAGTTGCTGCCGCATCTGGACAAGGGCGATGCGATCATCGAGTGCGGCAATTCACTCTTCACCGATACGCAGCGCCGCTTCGACTATCTCAAGCCCAAGGGCATTGGCTATCTCGGCGCAGGTGTGTCGGGTGGTGAAGAGGGTGCCCGTCACGGCCCATCCATCATGGTGGGTGGCTCCAAGGAACAGTGGCACAATGCCGAGGCGGTGTTGACGGCAATTGCCGCCAAATTCAATGGCGAGAGCTGTTGCGCCTATCTGGGCGAAGGCGGCGCGGGCCACTTCGTCAAGACCATCCATAACGGCATTGAATATGGCGATATGCAGATGATCGCTGAAGTCTATGGCGTGATGCGTGACGGTCTGGGCATGAGCCCGAGCGAATGCGCCGACGTGTTCAAGGAATGGAACAAGGGTCCGCTCAATTCCTACCTGATTGAAATCACTGGTCATGTGCTGGCGGCGGTCGATGGCGACACGGGCAAGCCACTGGTTGAGTTGATTCTCGACAAGGCTGGTCAGAAGGGTACTGGCGTGTGGTCGGCAATTGCCGCGCAGCAGATGGGCGTGCCGGCAACAGCCATCGAAGGCGCCGTCGCTGCCCGTTCGATATCCTCGCGCAAGGAAGAACGCGTCGCGGCTGAAGCCATTTATGGCAAACCGAACCGTGCCAAGACCGAAGTGACGCTGGCCGATCTCGAACAGGCTCTGCTGGCTGGCAAGATCGTTTCCTACGCACAGGGCTTCGCCGTTATCGCCAAGGCATCGGAAGAAAACGGCTGGGCCTTGCCACTGGCAACCATTGCCAAGATCTGGCGCGCCGGCTGCATCATCCGCTCGCGCTTCCTTGACCAGATGTCTGCTGCCTATGCCAAGGGTGGTAATGTCAATCTGCTGGTGGTGCCTGACTTCGTGTCGCTGATGAAGGATGCCCACCCATCGCTGCGCAAGGTTGTTGCAGCTGCTGCTGTTGGCGAATTTCCGATGATCTGCCTGTCGGCCGCGCTGAGCTATTTCGACAGCTATCGTCAGGCCCAGGGTACGGCGAACCTGATTCAGGGGCAGCGCGACTTCTTTGGCGCACATGGCTTTGAAATCGTTGGACGTGGTTCCGATCTGCACGGAACCTGGCCATCAACGCTGGGCAAGTAAGCCTCAGGGTGATTAAACGAAAGGCGCTGATCTCCGGGTCGGCGCCTTTTGCATTTTGACTGGAACGACCATGGCGACCCGCAGCTTCAAACAGGCGCTCAATCTCCGTTGGCGTCGAATCTGGCTGCCGCGCTTGCGTCGTCGAGCGCTGTTTGTGGTGGGTGGCGTGTTCGTCGGGCTGGCGGCAGTCGCCATGGCCTTCATGGCTGACGGGGCGCAACACCTGTTCCGCATGGCGCAGCACCAGTGGCCCTATTTGCCGTTGCTGATAACGCCCGCCGGTTTCGCCCTTCTCGCATGGGTGACACAGCGCTATTTCAATGGTGCGCAGGGCAGCGGAATTCCGCAGGTAATAGCCGCGCGCCAGATGACGGATCTGAAGGCCAAGCAAAAGCTGGTTTCGCCCAAGCTGGCGGTCGCCAAGATGTTCCTGCTCAGCGCCGGGCTGCTGCTGGGGGCTTCGGCTGGCCGCGAGGGACCCACCGTGCAGGTTGGGGCATCCGTGATGTTCTGGTTGGGCCGGTTCGCGCCGCACCGGCAACCGGGCCTGCTTCTGGCGGGTGCTGCTGGCGGTGTGGCGGCAGCGTTCAATGCGCCATTGGCCGGGATTGTGTTCGGCATCGAAGAGATGAGCCGCTCGTTTGAGCTGCGGACCAGTGGACTGGTTCTGGGCACGGTGATCGTGGCCGGGCTGACGTCACTGGCTATACTGGGCGATTATACCTATTTTGGCCGGTCGGCCGTGACGCTGGAAATCGGGGCCCAGTGGATTGCTGTGCCCGTGGTCGGGCTGGTGTGCGGGCTGGCTGGCGGCGGTTTCAGCCGTGTGGTCATCGCGTTTGCAGTAGGCCTGCCCGGACGCGCCGGCCGTGTGATCAAGAAGCATCCGGTACTGTTTGCCGCCATTTGCGGCATGATCGTCGCTGTTGCGGGTGTGCTGACAGGCGGGGCTGCTTTCGGCACCAGTGCGGAAGAAGCCAAGGCTATTCTGGCAGGTGAAGACATCACGGGTCTGTTTGGACCGCTCAAGTTGATTGCTACCATTGCTACCGCCATCAGCGGTATTCCGGGCGGTATCTTTTCGCCATCGCTGTCGATTGGCGCGGGGTTTGCCACCCTCTTGCAGGGTATGTTGCACATTCCGATCGGCGCCCTGGCAATCATGTGCATGGCGGCCTATCTGGCAGCGGTGTTGCAGGCACCGATCACCGCTTTCGTGATTGTGACAGAAATGACCGGCAATCACGCGTTGATCTTTCCGGTCATGATGTGCGCGGTGATCGCGTCATTTGTGTCCAAGAGCGTGTGCAAGGAGGGCATTTATCATGCCCTGGCGCATCAGATCCTGCGCAAGTCTCAGAGTGAACGGAACATCACGTAGCTGTCGACATAGCCATGCTCTGGGTGACGGAACGCATCGGGCAGGGTGCCGACGATCTCAAAGCCCAGCTTGCGCCAGAGCGCGATGGCGCCGGTATTGGTTGAGACCACGTGGTTGAACTGCATGGAGCGGAAGCCACGCTCGCGTGCGCGTTCCAGAGAGTGTTCGCACATGGCCCGGGCGATGCCTTTGCCGCGCGCATTGTGAGCGGTCATGTAGCCGCAATTGGCAACGTGGTCACCGCCGCCCTGCTGATTGGCCATCAGATAATAGGTGCCCAGGATATTGCCGTCGCATTCGGCCACGAAAACCTCGTGGGTCGGGCCCAGCCAATAGGCGAGAACGGCGGCGTCATCGAGATCGGAGCGGACAGCGTAGGTATCGCCAGCGGCCAGGGTCGGCGCGACGATATCGAGGATGGGATAGGTGTCGTCCTCAGTTGCGGGGCGAATCTGGATTGTTGTCATCATCTTCGTCTTCATCGATTGGCGGTACCCGGATCTGACCAGGCGGTGCCATATCCGGAACAAGCGGTTTGTTGGCGATCGAGGGGCGGTGGCCCAGCTCGAAACGCCATGCGGCAAATGCGAAGATCGCCAGAGCCACAACGACGCAGATCGCTGCCGCAAGGAAAGGCGCGCCGGGATAGTAGTTGGCGGCGGTCGGGCTACTGGTGAAATAGGAGAAAATCTGAGTAGCGGCGAGCGGGCCAATAATGGTGGCCAGCGAATTGGCGGCGTTGACCGCGCCCTGCAGTTCCCCCTGCGCATTGTCGGGGACCTGACGCGATAGAATGCCGTTGATGGCAGGCGGAGCCAGACCGCTGATCGCGCCGATCATGATGAAGACGTAGAGGTAGAAGACCTCGTCCGTGAAGGCGACGCCTGCAAAGGCTACGGCGGCAGCCAGCAGGCCCAGCATGGCCACGGGTGGTTCGCCCATGCGTTTGACCATGGGCCCGACCAGAACAGCCTGGCTGATGGCAAAGCCGATACCGAAGGCACCCAGCGCGCGGCCAATATTGGATGAGGTGAACTGGAACACCTCAACTGTGAAATAGCTGAACACGGTCGGCAGCGCCTGCGCGGCCAGCGAAAAGGCGAACAGCACGCCCAGCAGCCAGACGACCAGCGGATACTGGCGCAGGGCGATGATGGCACCGAATGGGTTGGCGCGCCGGATATCGAACTTGCGGCGCGAATGCTTGGGCAGGCTTTCGGGCAGGACCAGCAGGCCAAACAGGAAGTTGGCGAAGGCAAGGCCGGCGGCGGCCATGAACGGCACGCGTGGGCCGATTTCGCCCAGCTCGCCACCAATCACGGGGCCGATGATAAACCCCAGGCCGAAAGCGGCGCCGATCAGTCCAAACCGATGGGTCCGCTTATGGGGTGGGGTGATGTCGGCCATATAGGCTGTGGCCGTGGCGACGGCGGCGCCGGCGATACCCGCGATAATCCGACCCACAAATAGATACCAGACGACCGGTGCGATCGACATCATGGCATAGTCAAAGGTCAGGCCGAGCAGGGATGCCAAGAGGACCGGGCGGCGCCCGAAGCGATCAGACAGATTGCCCAAGACTGGCGAAAAGACGAACTGCATGAAGGCATAGGCGAAGATGAGATAGCCGCCGATGACCGCGGCATTGGCGACGCTGCCGCCGGTCAGTTCTTCCAGTAGTTCAGGCAGTACCGGCACAATGATGCCAACACCGATCATATCAAGCAGGATCGTCACCAGGATGCAGGCGAGAGTCAGGCGTGAGCGGGTCGCAGCTTGCATACTTGGGCGCTTACTTGTGAAATCCGGGAGGGCCAGTGGGTGTGTCGCGCAGTTGACACAGCCGGTGCGACCAAAGCAAGGCCGAAGGGCGCAGGGTATCGATTGTGAGGGCGCGCGGCGCTCACTTATTGAGTCGTTTCAGGCCCTTGCGGTGCGGCGTTGACAAGGTGATTCACTTCGATTTTTGGATCGGCATCATGACCATACAGCCAAGCCAGTCGGCGCAGATGGCCGTGGCTGCCCTGCGCAGCAATCACCAGATCGCGTGCCATGCTCAATGGCCAAGGCATGTGGAAAATCCGGCCATTGGTCGTGCTGGCGGCCGAGACACGAGATACGCGCGGCTGGCGAATGGCTTGATAGCGCGCGAAGGCTTCTTCGGCGCTGGGTTGGCTGATCAGTAGGGGAGCCAGAACTGCGGCGTCTTCAATGCCCATTGCTGCGCCCTGTGCCTGAAAAGGCACCATGGCATGGGCGGCGTCGCCGATCAGGCCGATATTGCCTTCATACCAGTGGGGAGCGTCGACAGTGTAGAGCGGCCAAGGTGTCCAAGTCTCGCCAGCGGCTTTGACGATGGTGGCTATATGGCGGCTGTCGACATTTGTCAGCGGCAGTGGTGTCGCCTTGGTTGGTATGCGTGGCACTCTGGCAAAAAGGGCGACATTGACCTGTCTGCGGTGCGGCAACGGGTAGCAGACCATGTGGTAACCCGGGCCGAACAGAACCGAGACGCGATCGAGCGCCAGTTCATCGGCAACCGAATCGAAAGGCAACAGGGTCCGCCAGGCGACTCGCTTGCGGTCCTGCGCGTGAGGCCCGCCGAGCAGATCAAGGCGGGTTTGTGAGCGGACACCATCGGCGCCGATGAAAGCGTTGCCGCGACTGGTGCGGGTCTGCCCATCCGCTTCGTCGATGGAAACCGTCACGCCGCGCGCGTGGGAAACCACGTCCCAGTTGCGCACGCCGAACAGGATATCGATATTGGCGAAGCGTCGGGTTGCCTTGTAGAGCGCATCCGCCAGATCAGCGCGATGCATGATCACATAGGGAGCGCCAAAACGCTCCTGCATGGTCTGACCGAGCGCCAGCGTGACCAAGGGCCGGTTTTTTCGATATGGGTAGATGTCGATGCCCGCAGGCTCGAGGCTGCGTTTGGCTATGGCCGCTTCCAAGCCGAGTTGGTCGAGAACCCTGCGGGCGTTTGGGCTGACCTGCAGCCCCGCGCCAAACTCGGAGATAACGGCATTGCGCTCGAGTACCACAACAGTGGCGCCAAATTTGGCCAAGGCCAAGGCCAGCGTCAGACCGCTAATGCCGGCGCCAGCAATGTAATAGGTCCTGCCTGTGCCCGGCATTTGCGCGCCGACTTAGGCGGCGTCGGCCTGATAGACAGCCGAAAGCGGGTTCGAGGTACCTTCGTCCAGACGCGAATTGAACACGTAGTGGGTCGAGCAATATGGGCAGACGATCTCGCTGTCCTTGCCCATATCGAGATAGATATGAGGATGGTCAAACGGGGGCAGGGCGCCAATGCACTGGAATTCCTTGGACCCGACCTCGATCTGACGAAGACCTTCGGTATTGTGGAAGTGAGGCGTTGTGCCGTGTGCCATCGAAAAGAACCCGGTGCGATGATTTGATTTGGCCGGACCTTAGTCCAAGCCTTGGGGCAAGGGAAGGCTCGGACAAACCAATCAGCTATTGATTTAGTGCTTCATTCCCGCGAACAGACCCTAACGGTTCGCACGCGCAGCATCTGGTGAGAAACATGCCCACTTTCCAATCCGACGGCCTGACCCTGAATTACGAGATTGTCGGCGAGGGCCCGCCCGTGCTGTGCATTCACGGATTTGCCTCGAGCGGGCAGGTTAACTGGGTCGATGTCGGCTGGGTCGAGACGCTCGTTGGCGCGGGATATTCGGCCATCACGCTGGACAATCGTGGCCACGGCAAGTCTGACAAGCCGCATGATCCCGAGCGCTATCATCCGCAGGATATGGCCCGCGATGCGGTGGCGCTGCTGGATCATCTCGACCTCAAGCAGGCCGCAGTGCTCGGCTACTCAATGGGCGCCCGCATCGCGGCATTCATGGCCTTTGAGCACGAGGAGCGCGTCGCGTGTGTCATCTTCGGTGGCATGGGGATGAACCTGATCAATGGTCTCAGCGACGGAAATGACATCATTGCCGGTCTGCGGGCGCCGTCACTGGAGGCGCTGACACACCCGACCGCGCGGCAGTTCAGGATCTTCGCCGATCATACCAAATCGGACCGTGAAGCCCTTGCTGCATGCATGGAAACCTCCCGCGCACCGATGGCGCGTGCCGATGTCCGGCGCATCAATGTGCCGGCCCTGGTGGCTGTGGGCGAAACGGACGCCATGGCCGGGCCGCCAGAGCCACTGGCAAAGTTGATGCCTCAGGGCGAGGCCTTTGTGATTCCCAAGCGCGATCACATGCGCGCCACCGGGGACAAGGCGTTCAAGGCAGCGGGACTGGCATTTTTGAGCAGAACGTTCCCCTCGAACAGCCATTCGTGAACCAAATGGTGTGCCCGGGCTTTGTCTTGCAGGACGAATTGGCCTATATCGGTGCCAGACGATAAAGCGGAGCCCCGCCATGACAACCAGCGCCAAGACAGCAGCCAAAGCTCGAGCAGCGATCAAATCGGTCGATCCGGTGTGGGAGGCTGTGCGGGCAGGGGCGCGGCAGATTGTTGAAGCCGAGCCGTCACTGGCTAGTCTGGCGGTTTCGGCTGTGCTCAACCACGAGACTTTTGAGCAGGCGCTGGCGCACCGTCTGGCGGCGCGCCTTGATCATGAAGACGTTTCCTCGGATCTGATCCGACAGGCCTTTGCCGAGATCCTGCAGGATTTCCCTGAGATCGCCGCCAATGCGCGCGCAGACCTGGCGGCAACGCTGGAGCGTGATCCGGCCTGCCATCGTGCGATCGAGCCCTTGTTGTTCTTCAAGGGTTATCAGGCCATTCAGACACATCGCTTTGCCCATGCGATGTACAAGGCCGGACGACGCGATTTCGCGCTCTACCTACAAAGCCGTTCAAGCCAGGTCTTCCAGGTCGACATCAACCCGGCCGTGGTGATCGGCAAGGGGATCATGCTCGATCATGGTACCGGTCTGGTGATTGGCGAAACCGCAGTGGTTGGCGACAATGTATCGATCCTTCAGGGCGTTACCCTGGGCGGTACGGGCAAGTCCGATCAGGATCGTCACCCCAAGATCGGCAATGGTGTGCTGATTGGCGCGGGCGCCAAGGTGCTGGGTAATATCAAGATCGGGGACTGCTCGCGGGTAGGCGCTGGTTCGGTAGTGCTCAAGGAAGTGCCGCCACGGGTGACTGTCGCCGGTGTGCCTGCCAAGGTTATCGGCACCGCCGGATGCGCCCAGCCAGCGCTGGTGATGGACCAGATGGTGCTCGTGCACGACGCTGGCAGCTAGCGCTGCAAGGCGGCGCTGGCAGTTGTCACCGCTAAAATGCCATTTATGAGGGGTTGTATGCAGGGCGTTGGTGACTAGATTGCCGGCTCAACCCAAACCAGCAGGACATCGACAGTGAACCAACCCGAGATCATCAAGCTGCAGAAGTTCCTGCAGGTGAAGTTCAACAATCCCAATATTGATGTGCGGCCCCGCCCCAAGCTCAACGACTCGGTTGAGGTCTATATCGGCGAGGAATCGGTGGGATTGATTCACCTGGACGACGAAGACGGGGACAAGTCCTACATCTTCAACATGTCGATCCTGGATATTGATCTGGACGATATCGAATAGCGATCAATATGCGCCGATGGTTGTGAGCCAGCGCTCGATCTCGGCATCAAACTGGCGCCACGATTGCAAAACCGTGGCGTCAAACGCGTAAATGGCGGCCATGCCGCTGGGCAGATAGACGGTGCGCACACATTGCTGCGTGCCCTCTGCCGCCACAGCCTCAAGACATTTTGCCACGAACGGGTTGGGTGAGATGGCGTCATACCAGACGCTCTCGCCGGAAAAGCCATTGCTGTCTTGCATGGGCTTGCCCACCAGTCCGGGCACGCCAGTCAGCGTCTCATCGGTAAATTGATGCAAATACACGCCGTCGAGCAGGCTGGCGCTGGTGCGCGCCCGGCTGCGTGGCAGCAGGGTCACGTCCACGGGCATGGCCGCGCCATCGTTGCCGGTGAGCATGACGCGCAAATCAATCTGATTGGTGAAGCCGCTGCGGATCTGCTCCCCGAAGCGGAACCACGCTGTGGGAATAGCCAGTTCGCGACCGGATATGGTCTGGGTGATGGTGTTGCCGTCGCTAAGGCTTGGAACGTGGGGGCGTGTTGATCGGCTCAATTCATCGATCAGATAGGCCATGCCCACGGCGATCAGCAGCACCAGAACGGCGATGCCAGCCATGTTGTAGGCCAAGCCGTGTGGGGCGTGAGCTTGAGGCGCTGGGGCGTGTGGAGAACTCATTACCAGCGTTAACCAGATTCGGTGTGGAGAGGTGACAGACGATTGGGCGGTCAATATGCTTAATTAAGGGTTAAGATTTGCGGGTTGCGTCTAGCGCCGCACATTAAGGGGTCGAACGTCATGACCAAGGAACTGATACTGGCCGCGTTCTTGATTTGTGTGGGGCTTTGCCTGGCGGGAGCGGGGACCCATGCCTATCAGTGGTTGTCGAAACAGCAGGCTGCGCTGCGCTATGACGGCAACAGCTTTGTTGGCGCCATGGGCAATCTGGCCATGAGCTTTGTCTGCGGCCCCTACATCATGCTGCAGCTGGGCTGGCGCCATGAAGATGATGGCACGATGTCGATGACATCGATGCTCGTCTCGGCGGTTGTGGCCTTTGGCTGGGCGTTCGTTACGGGCTTGATGTTCATGGGCGCCTACGTCGCCATTCGGTATTAGGCGCGCTTGCTGCCGGACGTCACCCGGCAGCGCTTATGCGCCGACGCAATGAGGCCAGCTTCACGAAACGAAGCTGGCCTCATTCATCAGACCCCTATCAGGGATAGGCTTGGGGCGGGGTCCGGAAACTGGTTGTTGCGCTAGTTGATCCCGGCGGTGGCAAACACCACTTCGCGGTTGTCGATCATGTCGACCCACTGGCCGGCATTGGCCTGAGACTGACGCTTGATGAATTTGTAGGGGGTGGCGTTCCACAGATCGACGGAGCCGATCTGGTTGTCGAGTACCAGATCGCCGCGATCCGTGCGGGCGATCAGCACAGCGTGGCCTTCGCCATTGGCCTGCTTGACCACAGCAATCAGCAAGGTGCTGGCGGGCCAGCCGGCATTGATCAGCTCGCGGCGTTTGGCCAGTGCGTAGTCTTCACAATCGCCATAGCCGTTGGGATAGGTCCAGAATTCGTTGACCCGATAGAGGTCCTGATCGGTCACAGGCACCACTGTGCCGTTCACATGAGCGTTTACTGTCAGCAATTGCTGCCAGAGGGCTTCATTGAGTGCGACAGCTGGCACGAGCTGCGCATTGGCGCGGCATTCGCTGGGCCGCTGCTGGCAGAACTGGGCGTGGCCAACCGGAATGCTGGTGGTGCCGGACAGCGTCTGCACAAATGCAGCGTTGTTGGTGTCCAGTGCCTGGGCGGGGATGGCGAGAAGAGCCAGCGCGATCAAAGCGCCGAACAGTGCCGTTCCCAGTCCCTTTTTGTTGGTGTTCATCGAGTGATCTCCCTGATGGAGACCACGTTAGAGAGGCCGACTTGCCCCGATAGAAAAACTGCCGTGTAGTTTTTATGCGTGTTTTATCGATTGAATTTCGGATCGATTAACCATGCATTCCAGCAGCTTAGCCTGCGCTGTTCAGGAGGTGAGTCTGGCGAGTACAGACTGATAGACATCGTCGTCCTGGCCGCGGCCTTCGCGGCACTGTTTGGAGCCCAGATGAATGGTCGTGGCACTCGCCAAACGCTCAGAATGGTAGGTGAAGTCTTCCTGCATGGTGGCGTTGCGTCGCGCGAGCCAGTTCTGATGATGCGCAATCAGGTTCTGCCCGGCCGCATCGACCACGATCACGGTGACGCAGACATGGTCGTAATCATGCTCGTCATTATTGGTCAGACGCTGGCTGAGACCCAGCTTGCCGCTGGCAGGGTTCAGCGTAATGGCGATGTCGACCCATTGATCGCGCTTCCAGTCCCATTTTTCGTGAAATGGCGGGCAGGCGAGCGCAGAGCCCCCCGGATTGCATGAGCTGATATCGATGCTCTGCCATGCATAGTTGCGCCAGTCTGCGCGGCCGTCGGCGCTGGCTGATTGAACCAGTGTCAGCGATAGGCATACGGCCAGGGCAATAGCGATGGGGCGCAGGATAGCTGTCATGGCGGTGTGATAACCGGCGATGACCGATCCTGCCAATGGCATCGCTGCGAATCTCAGGATCGCAAGGCGATCAATTCATGCGGAGGTTCTGCTGCACGACGGTGAGCATTTCCTGGGCCGAAATGAATTCGACGCCGACACCGTTCTGGAAGTGACGCGCCACGCGGGCCCGCATGCGACCCAGGGTGACAGCTGTGCCGATGGCTGGGCGTACATCGAGTTCAACGGCGGCGCCGGAGAGCGAAATATCGATGATCTTGCAATTATAGCGCCGGCCATCGTCCAGGGCGACGGTAGAGTGGCGAATATCAGGCACCACGCGTTCGTGCCGGCGATCTTCGGGCAGATTGAGCGCGTCCTTGTTGGCCAGCCAGGTCAGTTGGGCGGCCATCTTGTCACGCTTGCGCGGCGAGGCGGCCAGATCCATGACGAAGCCGCCCTCGATCTGGCTGAGAATGGTGCCTTCGATACGGCCGATCAGGTCAAGATAGGCGATGACCTTTTCGCCCACGCCACCAGCGGCAGGCGCGATGACGATCGCATCACCCGGTGACATTTCGAGAACCTGACAGGGAAATTCCCGGCGATCGGCCAGCATGTAGCGGCCAAGTACAGAGACCTGGACGCGCTGAAATTTTCCGGCCGTCGCAGCGGTGCGGACTGGGGCAACAAACTGCGGTGAGGGGAGATCGTCGCTAAGCATTCTCTGACCGCTAAACCCATTGTGTTTCTACCTTAAGCTAGCGGCTCTTGGTTAACGCATGGTTTTGCATGTCAGCAGTTTGCGCGGCAAATGCCGCGCAAATTGAATTGGTGTTGTTGGCGGCTTGCTTACTGACGTCCGCCGTCGATAACGGCGAGATGGGCGTAGCGCCGTGCGGTGCGGCCAAAGACTGTCGCTGGCATGGCGCTAGGCGCCGTGTGACTGGCATAGGTGACATCGCTGCCGACATTGGTGGCGACTTCGCGCACCTTGTCTTCGAGCGCAATATCATCAGGCCAGATCAGGCGCAGGCCAGTGATGCGCTGTTCCATGATGGGCTGAACGCCAAGCCAGTAAGGCTCATCGAGCGCAGTCATGGCGCCGAGCAGGCGCGTATGAGTGGAGCCATTGTGCCGCAGGGGCATCAGGATGGTCTCGAAGTTCACCTTGGTGTGCAGGGCAGTGGTGCCCTGGAAGGTAACCAGCGCGACAGCATGATCTTCGGTTACTGCACGGATCAGGGTGTCCATGGCGTCGCCGTCGCGTTCGTGCCAGAGCGCTGAGAAAGAGCGTCCCTTGAGTTCACGGCAATAGCTGGTGCACAAGTGCGAGCCGGCCAGACGGAACGAAAACTTGTCGCTTTCGTCGAGCTCAAGAATGAATGTATTGGCCAGTGCAGAACGGATCTGCGTGGGATCAATGTCCTTCCGTTCCGGCGCGCTACGCGAGCCGCGGATGGAGTTCCAATAATCATAGAGCGTCTTGGTGCTCGTTTTCTGCATGTTCTGTGACCCGCCATTCGAGCATCCACGTTCCCCCCTGATGGAACGCTTCTGCGATGAGGAGACTTTCGCAAAACCTGACGGCAAAAGCGCTCTTAAAGAAAGGTTAAGGTTAACGTGGGTGTGCCAATGTGGAAAAGAGAGCTGGAAGCCGCAGGGCGCCAGCGAGTCGGAGTGAATTGATGTCTGAACAAGGTTCCACACCAGAGAACACCCCGCCTGCCGGGCGTGAGCCGGTGTTCCTGTTGCCCGGCGCGGTGACAGCTATGATCGGTGTTCTGGTGGCGATTCACCTCGCGTCAACCTTCGTGCTTAACCCGGACGGCATGGCGCAAATGGTGTTCTGGTTTGCGTTCCAGCCCCTGCGAATCCTGGCTGGTGCCAGCGATATTGCCTTGGCTGTACCGCTGATCTGGACGCCTTTCACCCATGCCTTGATGCATGGCGGGTGGGAGCATCTGCTATTCAACGTAGCGTGGTTCGCCATCTTTGCGACACCCGTGACCCGCCGCTATGGGGCAGGGCCGATGCTGGCCATCTTTTTTGTGTCGGCAGCGGCGGGCGCTGCTTTCTTTGCAGCAACGACCTTGACCTCCGGTGCCTACCTGATTGGAGCGTCCGGCGGGGTTTCAGGTCTGACCGGTGCGGCCGTGCGCTTTATTTTCCAGCCGGTGATCGTGGCGCAACATCCAGAAACCGGTCAGCGGGTGATTGTCGGGCGCAAGCTGGCGAGCTTTGCTGACATGTGGCGCGATACGCGCACGCGCAGTTTCGTGTTAATCTGGGTTGTGCTCAACGCGGCAGTGCCGCTGCTGCCCCTGTTTACCGGCGCCTCAGTTGCTGTCGCTTGGCAGGCGCATTTGGGCGGCTTTATTGCAGGTATCGCAATGGTTGGACTGTTTGAGCGGCGTAGCTAGGCCTTGCTGGCGTAGACCTGCTTGGGATCAAACAACCGGGGCAAGCCCGTATCTTCAAGCGTAGCCACGCCGTCATGGACCGCCGCGCGCCGATAAAAGCAGGTTTTTCGCCCCGTGTGGCAGGCTGCGCCGCGCCCGGTCTGATTGACCACGAGAACAATGGCGTCCTGATCGCAATCGGTGCGCAGTTCGACGACCTGCTGGGTTTCGCCTGAGGTTTCGCCCTTCTTCCACATTTTGGCGCGCGAGCGTGACCAATAGTGGGCGATGCCGGTTTCCAGCGTCAGCGCCAGAGCCTCGGCGTTCATGTGGGCGAGCATGAGCACATCTTTGCTGCCCGCTTCCACGGTCACGACAGTCACCAGGCCCGCCGCATCAAAGCGCGGGGCAAAGCTTGTGCCTTCTTCAAGCTGGTCATGGTTCAGGGTGGCGGGGTCGGCGAAGGAAATACTCATGGCATTCTTCTAGCGATACCCGGCAGTTTGATCCAGCTGCTTAGCGCTTGCCGATCATGGCCAGGAAACGGTCCTGTTCGACCCGGTCTTCGGCGAACACGCCGGTGAAGCGATGGGTGATGGTGGATGCGCCGTGTGCCCGAACCCCGCGCATGGACATGCACATATGCTCTGCCTCAAGCATAACGGCGGCACCGCGGGGATTAAGGTGCTCATTGATGGCGTCGACGATCTGGGCCGTAAGATTTTCTTGAGTCTGGAGGCGGCGCGCATAGACCTCGACCAGCCGTGCCAACTTGGAGAGGCCGACCACGCCATCATGGGGCAGGTAGGCGATATGGGCTTTGCCCACGAACGGCACCATGTGGTGTTCACAGTGGGAATTGAACGGAATGTCGCGCACCAGCACGATGTCGTCATAGCCGCCGACATCCTTGAAGGTCTTGGACAGCACGGTGCCCGCATCCTGATCATAGCCGGCAAAAAATTCGCCATAGGCACGCGTCACGCGACCGGGGGTCTCCAGCAAACCTTCACGACCGGGATCGTCGCCGGCCCAGGCGAGCAGCGTGCGCACAGCGGCTTCTGCTTCTTCACGGCTGGGGCGGCGAATTTCTGTGGTGCTAGCGAGAACGGCGCCGACTGGCTTGGTGTGGGCATCCATGGTGGCGGCTCCTTTGCGCGACGACCCTTGTTACGCAGTCGACGCGATTTTGGACCAGTTGGCCCGACGACCTGACAGTCCGCATTTCAGCCCCTATATAAGGGGCGCCTCCAGAGGCGACAAGAAACAGAATTGTTTGGTTGATGGAACTCAGCGCTCTCTATTCTCAGAAGATCCTCGATCTTGCGGGAAATGCCCAACAGCCGCCGCGGCTGGCGGCGCCGCATGCCAGTGCGCGCAAGGTGAGCCGCGTCTGCGGCTCAGTGATTGAGGTTGATCTCAACATCGAAGACGGTGTGATCGTCTCCTATGGTCACGATGTCTCCGCCTGTGCGCTCGGCCAGACTTCTGCAGCAGTGGTGGCGCGAGAGATTGTCGGTACTCCGGTGGACCAATTCCGGGCGTTGCGCGATCAGATGCATGCCATGCTCAAGGACAATGGCGCGCCGCCAGCCGGCAAATGGAGCGATCTGGGCTATCTTGAGCCGGTGCGGGAGTATCGCGCACGACACATGTCGACCCTGCTGGTGTTTGATGCGGTAGTTGCGGCAATCGAAAAAGCTCAATCCGCAGAATCGGTTGAGATGGTTCGCTGATGAATGGATTCATTGCAGCGGTGTGGTGCTTGATTGATCTGCCGTTCAAGTTCGCGGCGGTCCTGCTGATCACCATATATCGCTACACGCTGTCGGCCTTTGTTGGTCGAACCTGTCGGCATTTGCCCAGCTGCTCAGAATACACCGGCAACGCGATCTGGAAATTCGGGTTCTGGCCCGGCGGCTGGATGGGGCTGGCGCGCTTTGTGCGGTGTCGTCCTGGCGGGACGGATGGCTATGATCCGGTGCCAGAGGCGATGCCGGAACGCGCATGTTGGTATCGACCATGGACGTATGGGCGCTGGAAATAATTGTCAGGCATGCTAGACAGGCGCCCGTGCTGCAATAATTGCGGCATTATTCCTATTTCTGGAGATCAAAAATGACGATCAAGGTGACGTTTCCCGACGGTGCAACTCGCGACTATCCGCGCGGCACCACTGGGACCACCATCGTCGAGGGTGTCTCCAAGAGCCTGGCCAAGAAAACCGTCGCGATGCGGTGGAATGGCACGCTCAGCGATTTGAGCGACGCACTCGAGGCCGACGGCAAGATCGAGTTCGTGACCCGTGACAGCGGCTCCAAGGATGTGCTGGAGCTGATCCGGCACGATGCCGCTCACGTGCTGGCTGAAGCCGTTCAGGAATTGTGGCCCGATACGCAGGTGACGATTGGCCCGGTGATCGAGAACGGTTTCTACTACGACTTCAAGCGTGACGAGCCGTTTTCGGAAGAAGATTTCCCCGCCATCGAAAAGAAGATGGCTGAGATCATTGCGCGCGGCGCTGCCTTTACCAAGGAAGTGTGGACGCGCGATCAGGCCAAGGACTTCTTTTCGGCGCGGGGCGAGAACTTCAAGGTCGAACTGGTCGATGCCATTCCGGCTGACCAGTCGCTGAAAATGTACAAGCAGGGGCAGTGGATCGACCTTTGCCGTGGCCCGCACATGCGTTCGGTCAAGGACGTTGGTGTTGCTTTCAAGCTGACCAAGGTAGCCGGCGCCTATTGGCGTGGCGATAGCAACAACCCGGTATTGAGCCGCATTTACGGTACCGCCTTCGCCACCAAGGATGAGCTGGACGGCTATCTGCACATGGTCGAAGAGGCTGAAAAGCGCGACCACCGCAAGATCGGGCAGGAAATGGATCTCTACCATTTCCAGTCCGAGGCGATGGGCAGCGTCTTCTGGCACCCGAGGGGTTTTGTACTGTTTAACCAGATGGAAGCCTATATCCGGCGTCGTCTGGATACGGCTGGCTATCAGGAAGTGAAGACGCCGCAGCTGATGAGCTCCAAGTTTTGGGAGCAGTCGGGCCATTGGGGCAAGTATCGCGAAAACATGTTCGTGGTGCCCGATGAAGTGCCCGGCACGGAGGATGAAGGTCCCGTGCTTAGCGGCAAGGGCGATCTGATGGCGCTCAAGCCGATGAACTGCCCGGCGCACGTGCAGATCTTCAATCAGGGCATCAAGAGCTATCGCGACCTGCCGCTGCGCATGGCGGAGTTTGGCTGCTGTCACCGCAACGAGGCGCATGGCGCCTTGCACGGCCTGATGCGTGTGCGTCAGATGACCCAGGACGACGCGCACATTTTCTGTCGCGAAGACCAGATTCAGTCTGAGACCGAGCACTTCGTGCACCTGCTCTACTCGGTCTACGGCCATATGGGCTTTGACAATGTGATCATCAAGCTGGCGACGCGCCCCGAGAAGTTCGGTGGCACGATTGAACGCTGGGATGCGGCCGAAAAGGCGCTGGGCGATGCTCTGCGCGCGACGGGTTATGATTTCGAGATCGCAGAAGGCGAGGGCGCGTTCTACGCGCCCAAGCTGGAATTCCACCTCAAGGACGCCATTGGCCGGTCCTGGCAGGTGGGCACGCTGCAGCTCGATTATGTCCTGCCCGAACGGCTCGATGCGACCTATGTCGCCGAGGATGGCTCACGCCAGTATGCCGTGATGCTGCACCGCGCGATCCTGGGCTCGCTTGAGCGCTTTATCGGCATGCTGATTGAGAACTATGCCGGCAGGATGCCGATGTGGCTGGCCCCAACGCAGGTTGTGGTGGCGACCATTGTTTCGGAAGCCGACGATTATGCCGAAAAGCTGGTGCGCCAGCTCAAGGCCGCCGGTATTCGTGCCGAGCTCGACGTGCGCAATCAGAAGATCAACTACAAGGTGCGTGAGCACTCGGTAGGCAAGGTTCCGCTGATGTTTGTCGTGGGCAAGCGCGAGGCTGAGGAGGGGACTGTTTCGGTCCGTCGCCTGGGCACTGAAGGGCAAAAGGTCGAGCCGTTCATGGACGCTTTGGTAGCCCTGATGGCGGAGGCCACCCCGCCGGACCTCAAGGAAAAGGCAGCCTGAGCCATGCCGCAACGGCCGTCCAACCGTGAAATCAAGGTCATCACCCATATGGGTGAGGACAATCTGCTCGGCCCCGATGACTTCAAGGATGTGGGCGAAAAGGTCTTTGCCCGCATGCTCGCAAAAGGCTGGATTGAGACCACCGCCATTGAGGGCAAGTACAAGGCGACCCTGAAGGGTCTGATCATCCACGAAGGCGAAATCATCTACGCCGGACGTTTGCGCAGCTAACCAGAGGAGCGGGACATGGCTGATCCCATCGTCATTACCCGCTCCGTCTCCATCGATCCCGGTGAGATCGAAGAGACATTCGTCCGCTCCGCCGGACCGGGCGGGCAGAACGTCAATAAGGTGTCGAGCGCTGTCCAACTGCGCTTTGATCTCAAGAACTCGCCATCAATTCCCGAAGCGATGAAGCGCCGCGCAGCGACGCTGGCTGGCAAGCGGCTGACCAAGTCGGGTGTCATTGTGATTACCGCCAATTCGCACCGCGACCAGCCGATGAACCGCGCCGATGCGCAGGAAAAGCTGGTCGCCTTGCTGGTTGAAGCATCGCATGTGCCCAAATACCGGGTGGCAACGCGCCCGACCCTGGCGTCAAAACGTCGACGCCTTGAAGGCAAGTCCATCCGCTCCGGCATCAAGCGGTTGCGCGGCACGCCCTCGGACGGTCACTAGGCTGCGACTTCACGGTCTAAGTGAGCATCGCGACTTTGTCTCGCGCGCTCGCTAGTGTGGGCCGAGGCGGGGGATGCACGACCATGAAAGTCGCAATTGTCGGTTCTGGCTATGTTGGGCTTGTCACAGGCGTATGTCTGGCTGACTTCGGTCATGAGGTCGTCTGCGTTGATAATGACCAGACAAAGGTCGATAGGCTGTCGCGCGGCGAGATCTCCATTCACGAGCCCGGGCTGGGCGAACTGATCAAATCCAATCTGGCAGCAGGACGCCTGTCGTTCACCTCGGCGCTGAGCGAGGCGGTGCCCACTGCCGAGATGGTGTTTATTTCAGTGGGGACGCCCTCGCGGCGTGGTGACGGCCATGCGGATCTGAGCTATGTTTACGCTGCTGCAGAGGCTGTGGCGGGCCATCTGTCCGGCTTCACGGTGGTTGTTACCAAGTCCACAGTGCCAGTAGGAACCGGTGACGAAGTCGCGCGCATTGTGGATAGCGCCAATCCAGATGCGGATGTGGAGGTTGTGTCCAACCCCGAATTCCTGCGCGAGGGCTCTGCCATTGACGACTTCAAACGCCCAGACCGCATAGTCATTGGCATCGCGAACGAGCGCGCCAGGACGCCGATGGCGGAACTGTATCGTCCGCTCTATCTCAATCAGGCGCCGCTGATGTTCACAGATCGTCGCACTGCCGAGCTGACCAAATATGCTGCCAATGCATTTCTCGCAATGAAGATCACCTTCATCAACGAGATGGCTGATCTTTGCGAAGCGGCAGGTGGCGATGTTCAGCAGGTCGCCCGGGGGATGGGGCTGGACAATCGGATCGGTCCGAAATTTCTACACGCAGGACCCGGCTTTGGCGGGTCGTGCTTTCCGAAAGACACATTGGCGTTGGTCAAGATCGCTCAGGATTTTGGCAGTCCAATGCGGCTGGTCGAGACCACGATCTCGATAAACGATCAGCGCAAAGCTGCGATGTCGCGCAAGATCGTTGCTGCTTGCGGTGGTGAGGTGCGGCGCAAAACCATAGGTGTGCTGGGTCTTACCTTCAAACCCAATACCGACGACATGCGCGAGGCCCCCTCAATCGACATCATCGGTGATCTCCTCGACAAGGGCGCGCGGGTTGTTGCCTACGACCCGCAAGGCATGCGGGCTGCGGCCGAACTGATGGACAATGTTGAATATGCGGCGAGCGCCTATGCGGTTGCTGAGAATGCCGACGCGCTGGTGATTGTCACCGAATGGAACGAGTTTCGCTCGCTTGATCTGGCGCGGTTGCGGCGGGCAATGGCGTCGCCAGTGCTGGTAGACCTCCGCAATGTCTACAGCTACGAAGAGGTGGCCAAGCATGGCTTCACCTATTTCAGTGTGGGCCGACCCGATGGGCAGGACGCTGATCCGACCGTGGAGACGGCCGCCGAATAACGACGGCGATGCCGACCACGAACGCCAGAAAGAGGACGTATTGCAGGTCTTTGTCACGGGAACCGCTGGGTTTATCGGGTATCATCTGGCCAGGCGGTTGCTCGAAGATGGTCATGTGGTCACCGGCTTTGACGGTGTCACCGACTATTACGATGTGTCTTTAAAGCGGTCGCGACTGGCGGCTTTGCAGCAATATCCGCAATTCAGCGCAATCGAGGGCCGACTGGAAGACGCTGGTCTACTCAGCGAAACGCTGGAGCGGGCTCAAGCCGAAATCGTGGTTCATCTGGCTGCCCAGGCCGGCGTTCGCTACAGCATTGAGCAACCTCAGAGCTATATCAGCGCCAATCTGGTGGGGACGGCGAACCTGCTGGAAGCCGTTCGCGCCCACAAACCGCGCCACCTGCTGATGGCGTCGACCAGTTCGGTCTATGGCGGTAATACCAAGCTGCCATTTAGTGAACGGGACGCAGCAGACGCGCCTATCTCGCTCTATGCCGCGACCAAGAAGAGCAATGAGGTAATGGCCCATTCCTATGCCCATTTGTTCGATATCCCCACCACCATGCTGCGGTTCTTTACGGTCTATGGTCCGTGGGGCAGGCCCGACATGGCGTTGTTCAAATTTGTGTCCGCAATTTTGGCAGGGCAGCCCATCGAGATATTTGGCGAGGGGAAGATGCGACGTGATTTTACATTCGTCGACGATCTGATCGAGGCCATGATCCGGATCATGCCGTTAAGGCCGGAGCTGGGGCAACCGCTGCAGGGGGATTCGTTGTCGGCCGTTGCGCCCTACCGGGTTGTCAATCTGGCCGGTGGGCACCCGGAGTTGCTGATGGATTTTGTTGCTGCCATCGAGACGGCGTTGGGCCACAAGGCTGCGTACACGATCAAGCCCATGCAGGCCGGAGATCCGCGCGAAACAGCAGCCGATACCGCGTTGCTGCGGGAATTGGTGGGTGACCTGCCGCGGACGCCGATCAAGGCTGGGGTGGCCAGTTTTGTGGCATGGTACCGGCAGTATTATCGCGTGTGAGTGCAAACGTTGGTTCGGGGAGCTTCCTTGTGGCGCAGAACAGCCTGAAATTTGGAACCAGTGGTCTAAGAGGACTGGCTGTCGAGCTGGAAGGGCAGGCCGCGCGCCGCTATACCAGCGCCTTCCTGCAGCACCTTGTAAACATTGGGCAATCTGGGGCGGGGCAGGTCTATCTCGGACGCGACTTCCGGGCATCCAGTCCGACAATTCTGACCGATTGTGCCGTTGCCATTGCCCGGTCTGGACTCGAGCCTGTCGATTGCGGCGCCATTCCCACACCTGCGCTGGCGCTGCATGCGATGGCGGCGGGGTGCCCGGCGATCATGGTGACGGGTAGCCACATCCCGGCCGACCGAAATGGTCTGAAATTCTACGCTCCACGTGGCGAGATCAGCAAGGCTGATGAGGCGGGCATCTTGGGGGCCCTGCGCGCTACCGACATTGCCGACGCCGCGCCGGTACTTGTCGATGAGAGCCATGAGGCGACGGAACGCTATTTCGCGCGATGTGCAGCTATTGTAGCTGCTGGCGCCCTGACCGGGTTGCGCATCGGGGTATTCGAGCATTCCAGTGTTGCCCGAGACCTGTTGGGCCGCGTTTTGAGGCACGCGGGAGCGGAAGTGGTTAGTCTGGGGCGCAGCGATGCGTTTGTCGCGGTGGACACAGAGGCGTTCAGTGACGCTGTCCTAGCACCGCTGAAAGACTGGGTGCGTGACAAGAAGCTTGATCTGTTGGTTTCGGCGGATGGGGACGGGGACCGTCCCCTGATGATGGATGCTCGGAGTGCCTTCGTGCGCGGTGACGTGCTGGGTTTGCTCACGGCGCAATATCTGGGCGCGCAGACCGTGGTGACACCGGTTACGTCAAATTCAGCCATTGAACGCACCGGCTATTTCAAGAAGGTCATTCGCACCCGTGTCGGATCGCCATTTGTCGTTGCAGCCATGGAGCAGGCGCCAGACGGCGTTGTCGGCTTTGAGGCCAATGGCGGCACGTTTGTTGGTGCTGCCATATCAGTGGAGGGACAGCCCCTGAAGGCATTGCCCACCCGCGATGCAGTGCTGCCGCTTTTGTGCACGACGGCACTGGCGGTGCTGCGCGGTGTTACGGTGGACCAGTTGGTAGCAGAACTGCCGCTGCAGATTGCCATGGCCGACCGGCTACAGGACGTTGCTGCAAGTAAAAGTGCGGACTTCCTGACGCGCCTCGTTGAGGAGGACGGCTTTGCTGCTGGTGTATTCGAACCCCATGGCATTGCCAGCGTGTCCGTTACCGATGGCGTGCAATTCCACACGGCGTCAGGCGATATGGTCCATTTCCGGGCATCGGGAAACGCCCCGGAATTGCGCTGTTATGTAGAAGGGCGGACATCGGAAATCGCCCGGTCCCTGCTTGATTGGGCTATGGGGGTCGCGGCAGAAAACGTGCGCTAAAACAAGCGGGGCCGCCCGAAGGCGACCCCATCAGGTTAGTTAGACGCGTCGATATTGACCTTGCCGAGCAGCACAACCGGGTCATCCTGGGCGGCCATGAAATCCATCATGCCCAGGCCTGGCGCCTGTTTGGCCACAACATCAATGGTGAGCCGTTTTGCCTTGCCACTGACGAAGGCACTGACTGCACCAGCCACTTTCTGTGCTTCGGCAGCACCAGCGAGCATGCCAACGACGGTGCCCTCCGCGAGACCAGCAAAGATCGGCCGCATGGTGGCTGCATCGGAGCCCTGGTCGGCGGCGACCATGGTCATGATGATGTCGGACAGCCCGGTATCGTCGACGTCGAGTTTGAGATCGCCAACTGCCAGACCCATTGCTGCGGCCATCATCATGTTCTCATTGCTGCTGAACAGCGCGTCGGTGGCGTTGTTAATCGTGCCGGCCAGCGTGACGGTCGCGAGATCAACACCGGTGACGGAGACTTCGTTGATGGCGATGGCGTTTTCGGCCTCGTTCCAGTTGGCGTCGAGGGTGAAGCCGGCGTCGATGCTGGAGATGCCCAGCGCCATCAGAAGCTGCAACTGCTCGTCGGATGTGTCGGCGGGCAGGTCAAGCTTGAGGTTGCTCGCCGTGGTGAGCAGGTTTGTCGGAATACCGTTCAGGTAGTCGCCCAGCGACAGATCGAAGGCGCCGATGCTGGCCACCAGCCGGCCGCCGGGTGTTTCTGGGTCGGGAATGTCGATAGCGACGTCGCCGATGGAAAAGCCTGCAAACGCAGGTATCAGCGCACGGAGATTGGCCTCAAACCAATCATCGTCCAGCGCGTCCGGCGCATTCTGAATGGCAGCGATTGGTGCTGAAAGGTCGATTTCCTTGAAGCTCAGACTGCCAATGGTGATCGAGCCGTCGCCAGTGACCTCAACGGCCATGTCGGTCAGATCAATGGAGGGATAAATGCCAGGGCTCATACCGCCCATGGTCATGCCAGCGACCGAGACATTGACCGGATTGCCCTTATCGTCGGTGCCGTCGCAATCAAAGCCGTCAAACTTGACTGGGGAGGATTCGATGGCGGTCAGCATATCGGCATAGGTGCGCATCAGCTTACCCAATATCTCGGGCGAAGGAGCTTCGTCCTGTTGCTCAAGGGCGGTGCTAAGCGCCATGATTTCAGCAAATGACATACTGATCGGGCGCGCCTTGAACTCCGTCGCCGTGGCGGCGCCAATGGTGCAGGTGACATCGGGAGCGGTAAAGCTGCCACCGGCAAAGACAAAGTCGGAATAAATCGTCTTCATCTCTGTCTGACCGCCGCCGTCGACTACACCATAAAAGCGCAACAAGCCGCCGATATCGAAGGTTTTGGCAGACATCTCGCCGAAATGACCATCGGTGCCCGTGCTGCTACCCACCGTCATGCCGCCAACCGATGCGGTGGTCGCGACGCCATCTGTCACATCCTCAAGGACGATGTTCTCAAGCACAATTGTGCTGTCTGCAAGACTGTCCGTTATCGAGATACGGATTGTCGGGATGGTGATGCTGGTCGCGGTCAGCGATGCCAGGGCATCGGCGTTGGCTATCAGATTACCCGAGAGAATGTCGCGCAACGTCGCTTCATCGACATTGGCGCTGAGGGCGTTGATGGTGGGAACATCGACGCTGACAGAAGGTGCAGGCTGGGACGTGCTTGCTTCCGCGACGGTCCCAGGCTTGGTCTTGGTTTTCTGGGCCCATGCAGGCGCTGTCGGCAGCGCGACACTCAACAGGCAGGCCGTGGCAATGGCGCCAAGGCGGCGCTTGGTTGATGTCTTGGTCGGCATGGTCGTCTCTCCCCTTATCCAAACCCTAATCTGGGGCATTGGCGGTCGCGCTTCAATGGTCAAACAGGCCACATTGCGTGCGAAGCAACCGGAGGGGGCGGCCAGCGGCTAGTAAATGGAGGTCAGAACTTCGATTTCGCGGGCGGAGCCGGGGCTGACCTGGAACTCGCGATTGAACACCTGATCGCCCTGTTTGGCGAAGACCAGATAATCGCCCTCGGCCAGCACGGTTGAGGGAAACGCCCCCAGATCGGTGAAGATTGTGGCGCCGTCGGCGGTCTTTACCGTCCACTCGACGTCAGCGATTGCCTCACCGCGCTCTTCGGACACCAGCTTGAAGGAAATCTGACCGGCATGATGGTAGAGCGTTGCGTCGGTCAACTGTCCTGGTTCGACCCGCAGGTCGGCCCGGACCACGGCGTTGATGGTGCCGAAATGCGAGATGATGTGGTAGGTGCCGGCATTAAGCGTGATGATATCGTTGGGCAGTAGCCCCTCTGCCAGCATGACACGGCTGGCGTCATCGCCGGTAAAAATATCGAATTTGAGCATGTTTGGCGGGATGGGAATGTCCCCGGTTACCGCTGAATTGAGCCGCAAGGCGCCAGCCTCAAGCACGAAGTCAGCGGTGTTGTTGCCGGGCACAACAGATATGGGCTCGCTGATCTGGGCCCGTCCATAGGCTACGTGCACCACGTATTCACCTGGCGGCAATTCGACCTGGGCAGTGCCTTCATCGGATTTCGCCACCAGTGCCATTTCGCCATTGGTGTCAGTGCTGCTCTCAAATATTCGCCAGACCAGACCATCCGGGATGGGGGCGCCTTCGGCGGTGATGCGCGCGGTCAGGCTTACCGGCTGCGGCACGGAGGTGACCTGCGTGATGGCCGCTGCGGCTTCGCTGGCAGCGGGCTGTGCGGCTGGCTCGGCAGGCACGCCAATGGGGCGAGGGCGCGGCATTGGCGGCATTTCGGCCGTGCTGGCCTGCGCCAGAACCGATGTCGTCTGCAGCGGAACAGCAAATCCCACAAAGGCCAAAGCGAGCAGCAGGGCTAGTCTCTGTCGCAAACGCATCTGGTCTCCTGTACCGGCTGTGTGGTGAATCACTACGCGGGAATAACCGACAATTGGGGAAAAGCTGTGTCACAGAGCCGCCCCGATGAAAACAGGACAATGCCGTGAGCGCCCAGTTTTGCGCCTCCCCAACCCCGGGTTCTGGTGCTGTGCCGTCAAACTGGGTATTGCTGCGCCGACAATAGGAGTTTGCCCATGCCTGCCAATCCCGCCCTGCGCGACTATCTGCTGACCCGCCGTTCAGTCGGCATGGCCTTTTTGCAGGCGCCCGGTCCCGATGCGGCCGAGCTTGAGCAGATGCTGACCATTGCCACGCGGGTGCCCGATCACGGCAAGATCGCGCCCTGGCGGCTGGTGGTGATTGAGGGTGAAAACCGGGCCAAGGCCGGCGCTGCGCTGGCCGAGATTGCCGCACGCAACAAGCCGGAGCTGGACGAGGCAGGGCTTGAGATTGAGCGCCAGCAATTTCTGCCAGCACCGCTGACAATCGGGGTGATTTCCTCGCCCAAGGCGCATCCCAAGGTGCCCGAGTTCGAGCAATTGCTGTCGGCGGGCAATGTGGCGTTCAATCTGGTTCACGCCGCCTATGCCCTGGGTTTTGCGGCGTCATGGATTACGCGCTGGTATGCCTTTGATGCCGAAGCGGCACGCATGCTGGGCGCGCGGGATGGTGAGCGGTTTGTGGGGTTCATTCACATCGGCACGCCCAGCACGGTGATCGAGGACCGGCCACGCCCTGCGCTCGATGACATTGTTAGCCAGTGGCACCCGCAAGACGCCTAGCGGCTGCGTATGGTTAACGGAAGGTTAACCTTGAGGTGTGCTAGTAGGCACCAACTAGTCGATTCCTGCAGGGGTGAGCCCGCACATGGGCGTACAGCCGATATCAGTCCCGCAAAGTCTGGCCTATGTTCTGACCGCCGCCGGCGACCGGAACGGGGTTGATTTCGACTATCTGCTGCAAACGGCCATGCGCGAGAGCAGTCTTAATCCGCAGGCCAAGGCACAGACATCGTCAGCCGTGGGGTTGTTCCAGTTTCTCGAAAGCACCTGGCTGCAGGTGCTCAAGGAGGACGGGCCGCGGCTGGGTTATGGCGACATCGCCCAGAATATCGAACGTAGTGGGGGCGGGGATTACGTTGTCCGCGACCCGGCGATGAAGGCCAAGATTCTCAAGATGCGCGAGGATCCGCAAATGGCAGCCGATCTGGCTGCAGCCTTCACCAAGAGCAATGGCGATTACCTGCATTCGCGGTTTGGGCGCATGCCCAGCGCGGGTGAGCTCTATATCGCGCACTTTCTGGGTGCGCAGGGGGCAGAGCGCATGTTTACGGCGGGGTTGAAGGATCCTGACCAGATTGCGGCCAATCTGTTTCCGAAACAGGCCTCGGCCAATCGCTCGATCTTTTATTCCAATGGCCAGCCCCGCACGATCCGGGATGTCTATCGGGTGCTGGTATCCAAGCATGAAGCCGGCGATACCAATGCCAGCTTTGCGGCCCAGCAGATGGTGGGCGGCAGCCCTGCCGAGCCGACGCCGGTAGTGCCTTCGCGGTTTTCGCCGGCCAATATGTCGTTTACCGGCCTGTTCAAGAACGAGCCCGACTCGCCTGCGTCAACGGTGACCGATGCAGGCGATGGTGGGGCGTTCTTCACCCAGCTTTACGCCCGATAGAGCGGTTCTGCTGATCCGGGGTTTACCAATTGGTGGCCATTCGGGGCTTTGCGCGACCGGCAAATGATTGGCAGGGCGATTGCAACGGCATTTGTTTACACTCGTTTAACACTCTGGACGCGTAATCAACATATCTGAAGTTGGTTCGGCTCGTCCCGAGGAGACCGCTATGCGTACGACAGCGATGACACCACGGACTTCCACTGTTGCGGGCCTGCCGCGCGGCTGGACCATTGTCGGCCTCGCGCTGGCAAGCTGGCTGGTTCTGGCGGGTGCCTGGGTTGGCATTTCTCAGCTTTTCGGCTTTGTCGCCTCCGCGCTCTAGCAGTCCAACAGCGACCCCTTCCACATTTCACTGACGTTCTCTTGCGCCTGCCGGGGCTGGACGCTCATGCGTCTGTCGTGTGAGGTGGAGAGATGAGCATTTCGAACCTGAACGCGCTTGTAGCCGACATTGCTGCGGCTCAAGTGCCGCCGCCAATGACAACCCGGATTATCGGAATTGATGGCTGTGGCGGTGCCGGCAAGTCCACACTGGCCGAGCGATTGGCCACCCCGCTTGATGCCCGGATCATTCATACGGACGATTTTGCCAGCTGGGATAATCCGCTGAACTGGCATGATAGGCTGCTCGCGCAGGTGCTCATACCGTTATCGCGCAACATAGCGGGGCGTTATCAGCGCTATGACTGGCACACGCGCCGTCTGGCCGAATGGTACGATCTGCCGGTCGGGGGCACTGTGATTGTTGAAGGGGTGAGCGCGACGCGCGCCGTTTTCCGCCCCATGCTGAGCTACACGATATTTGTTGAGACACCGCAGCCGACGCGGCTGGCGCGTGGACTGGAGCGGGACGGAGCGCAGGCGCTTGAGCTGTGGCGGGCGTGGCAGAAGGCCGAGGATGACTACCTGGCCACCGAACGCCCGGCCGATTTTGCCAATATTGTGCTGGACGGTACGCGAACCCTGCCATGAAAATGGCGTGCCGGTTTATGGTGAACCGTTCCTTAAACCTTGGCACTTAGTGTGATCTCTGCCGGTGTGCGGAGAAGAGTATGGTTGCGTATCAGGAGTTTGTATCACTGTCCCGATCGATGGACAGCGAGGAGCGCGGCAGCGCGGCTCATCTGTCAGCGCTGGCCTATCTGAACCATACCGGCCCGGCCGATGAACATGCCGCGCTGTATGCCGCGCTGATCGGGTTTCTCGACGATCCGTCGGTCAAGGTGCGGGCTGCACTGGCCTATGGCCTGTTACATTCTTCCATGGCGCCGCGTCCCATCATGCTGGCGCTGCTGCACGACAGTGCGGTGATCTCGCGCGCCGTGCTGCAATATTCGCCGGTGCTGATCGACGCCGATCTGATCGGGTTGATCAAGACACTGGACGTGTCGATGCTGACCTCGATCAGCCAGCGCAAGCAGATCAGTCCTCGGCTGGCGGCCGCGCTGATCGCCCGGCAAGATGGTCCACTTACCCTGCGGCTGCTGCGGCGTCATGACGTCGCCCTGAGCGCCGATCTGCTAACGCATCTGGCTCAAACCCATGGTGACGATGCCGCGATGCGCGGGGCCCTGCTGGCGCGCCGTGATCTGACGGCATCGGCGCGCCTGCTGCTGGTCCAAAAGGTCACCGAGGCCTTGCGGGGTACCCGGATCGTCAAGGGCGCGCTGGCCAGCGACAGGCTGGGACGGGTGCTGCGCGATAGCGGCGATACCGCGCTGTCGGCAATTGGCGAGCGCGAAGCGGGCAAGGCCAATCCCGACTATGTTGCCGATCTGATCGTCAGTGACCGGCTCAACACCCGCGTGTTGATGCACGCAGTGGTGACCGGGCATGTGATGTTTTTTGCCGACTGTCTGGCTGAACTGGCGCAGGCACCGCGCTCCAAGGTCTTTGCGCTGCTCGAACGAGGCAGCCGCTCAGCGCTCAATGCGCTGCTGGTGCGATGTGGGCTGGGCCATGGTGTGCGCAATCTGCTGACCCGGCTGGTGATGCACGCACGAGCCAGCGATCTGGCAGATGATGCTGGTGCGCGCCATTATGTGGTGACGGCACTGACCGAAGAACTCATCGCCGAGCATCAAGGTGATATTCCCCAGGAGCTGGAGGAGGCGTTCGCCTATCTCAGCGAGCAGAACATCGTGCTGGCGCGCAAGGCGGCGCGTGGGGTGATGGCGGCTTTTGCCGTAGAGGCGCGTGCGCCCATGGCGGTGGCGCTTGATGCGCCCGAGCCAAGGCTGGCCTTGCCTGCGGCCTAGAAGCGGAACTGCTCGCTCAGGACGCGCTCTTCCAGGCTCGTGCCTGGATCAAACAGCAGCGTGACGCCATGGGAGCGGTCCTCAAACACCGTGACTTCAAGAACGTTCTGGAATTCCACATTGTCGGCCACAGCGCTGACCGGGCGCTTGTCGGATTCACGCGTGATGAACTTGACCACGGCCCGGTTGGACAGAATTGCCCCGCGCCAGCGCCGCGGCCGGAAGGGCGAAATCGGGGTCAGGGCGAGCAGCGGCGCTTCGATCGGCAGGATCGGGCCATGCGCTGAGAGATTATAGGCCGTGGAGCCGGCGGGCGTGGATAGCAGGGCGCCGTCGCAGATCAGCTCTTCGAGGCGGGTTTCTCCATCCACGACGATCTGCAGCTTGGCGGCCTGATAGGTTGAGCGGAACAGCGAGACTTCATTGAGCGCCAGCGCTGTCTGGGTCTGGCCGGTGGTGCTGAGGACCTGCATGGAGAGCGGATAGATCCGCGTGCGCTGCACCGCCTGCAGGCGTTCCTGCAGATTGTCCTCGGAGAAGGTGTTCATCATGAAGCCGACCGAGCCGAAATTCATGCCATAGACGGGCACGCCCAGTCCCATGACCCGGTGCAGGGTCTGCAGCATCAGGCCATCGCCGCCCAAAGCAACCACGACATCGGCTGTTTCGATGGGGAAGTCGCCATAACGCGCCCTTAGGCGCGCCGCAGCGGCGTCGGCCTCGGGCGTGTCATTGGTCACAAAGCAAATGCGGTCAGCAGGTTGGCTGGACACGGGCGTCTCCGGAAACAATCGCGTTTGCCTAGCATGGGTGGGGGGCAGGGGCCAGCCGCATGGCGCGGCGCTGTGGATCGACGGCATTTGAGGCAAATTTGCTGCGCGCTTGAGTCAAAATGCACAGCCCGCAGCAACGGGGCGGTGCTCCAATAGGGGTATCAGCCGCTCATAGCCGCGGCAGAAATCTCGGCAATTGAATAAAATTGTATCGAATTTTCGAATTCGACAGCAATCGGCTGCGTGCATCCTGATGACAACAACTCATCAGGGGATACGTCCATGAACACCAAATTTGCAGCAGTCGTGACTGGCCTGACATTGGCCGCTACTCTCTTCTCGGTTGGCAATGCAGCCGCATTTGCCAGCTCCCGGTCGGTCGTCAGCTCGGAGCTGGTTACCCGCACCGCAGCGGTAACGCCACTGGCGATGCAGTTCTTCTGCGCCAAGAACAAGAGCGAATGCGCCAGCAGCGGCCGTAGCCAGGTGACGATGTCGCCCAATCTGATGGCTGTGCTCAAGACCATCAATATCCATGTGAACCGCAGCATTCGTCCAAAGCGCGACACTGCCGATGTCTGGGAGTTGAACCCAACGGCCGGCGATTGCGAAGACTATGTGCTGTCCAAGCGCAGCGCGCTGATCAGCAAGGGTGTTTCTTCGGGGGCCCTGCGCATCGCCTATACCCATACCCGCCGCGGCGAGCCGCATGCCGTACTGGTGGTCAAGACCAGCCAGGGCGATTACGTGCTGGATAATCTGAGCAACACGGTCAAGAGCCTGCGCGCATCTGGCTACAAGATCCGCTCGATGTCTTCGTCGAACCCAAATCGCTGGATCGCTGGCTAAGTCACGGTTTCAGCGTACAAAAAACAAGAACCCCCAGGGCCACGGCCGTGGGGGTTCTTTATTGCATTCGGGCCATGCAGCGAATGCATGCCGATCGAGCGTTTACTTGGGGCGTCAAGATAACAGCAAATTGTCGAATGAATTTGGTGACTTGGCGATGATGGACTGGATTGTCACATTTACCAATTGATTGGGATGGCTGTTGCTAGAAAGGTAAATGAAGTCTAAACGTTCGCTTGACCGCACGACTAGGCAGGACTAGTAATTCGAGTGCGGGATCAATGTGAGGATTTGAGATGCGTAAGCTGATCACGACTATTGCAACGGCTGGTGTGCTTGGTATGGCAGCCATCTCCGCTTCGAATGCAGCTCCGGTATCCGGCTATGAAGGCCTCTACTCGGCAGTGTTTACATCGTGCACCATTCCAACGGGAACCGTGCCGACCTGTGAAACAGCGATCAATGCCTATGCGGGCGCTCTGGCGTCGGCTGTTGATCTGGAAGTGGCCAACGCGTCATTTACCGCCCTTCGCTCCGAAGTCTTTGCCGCAAACGCTGCGGATGAAGGATTCCAGGCTGAAATCGACGCGCTGTTTGAACTCTTGCTGCCAGGCTCTGGCGCTCTGGGCAATCCAGCCAGCCCACTCTAGTCCAACGCGACCAAGCGAGCGCCTCAGAGTTTTCTGAGGCGTAGTTTGCTTGGTGTTGAAAGACCGGTTGGTGGTATGGCGCATCGTTGATGCGTGATGCCGATTAGCGTGGCCACGCCCAGTAGGTGGGACAGTACGTGCTTTCTTGCTGGTTCCGGGACTGGATGCGCGGCGAGCTCAGTTAGTGCTGGCGCCAAATATTGCTGGCGCTTTTGCTGGGTGCGAATCCCATTTTGCGAGTAAAGCTCGCGTCTCGAAAATTCGTTAGTTCATTTTGATGCGTTGCCTGCACTAGAGTGCGGCGGCGTATTTTTTTGATGTGAACGGACAGCTTTTCAATCTGCGTTATATTTCGGCCTTGTGACTAGTTGTTCGGCATTTCTACAATTAACCGCAATGCCAGCTATGCAATTTTTGTGATTGGTCTTTCGGCCTGTTTTGTTATGATGGCGGGGCGGCACTAGTAGAGCGACTACCATACTGTAATGTATAGGTGAGTATCCCGATGGACAGATACGAGCGTGCGGATTACCGGGTCGTTAGTGGTCGTGACCGATTTGGTTACAGTGGTGCCGGTGCATCAGCGCCCGCCATCGAGCTGGACACCACCGAAAAGCCCGCGCGCCGTCAGGTGACCTTGCAGTCCGGCTTGCCGCTGACAATGATGGGCAATGATCCTGCCCCTCAACCCGAGCAGCCGCGCCGTCAGGTCGCGCTGGCAATCAAGAGAATTTTCGATGTTGTGGCCTCGGCTCTTGCGCTGGTGTTGCTGGCGCCGCTCGTGCTCATGGTGGCCATTGCCATCCGCATTGAGAGCCGGGGGCCGGCGCTGTTTCGTCAGAAGCGCGAAGGGCTTCACGGTCATGCCTTTATGGCCTTCAAGTTTCGTTCCATGCGTCTGGAAGTGTGTGATGCCTCAGGGGTTGCCCATACCGTCAAGGGCGATCCACGCATTACGCGGGTGGGGGCATTTCTGCGCAAGACCAGCATTGATGAACTGCCGCAATTGCTCAATGTGCTGATCGGGCAGATGTCGATTGTGGGACCGCGGCCGCACGTGCCGGGCATGCTGGCGGGGCCGCAACCCTATCGAAGCCTTGTGCCCTATTATGATCATCGGCTGAGCATGCTGCCCGGGATTACCGGCTGGGCCCAGGCCAATGGGCTGCGCGGTGATGCGTCCGATCCGGTACAGGCCCGGGCCCGTATCGACCACGACCTGGCCTATATTGAGAACTTCTCGCTCATGCTGGATCTGCGCATTCTGGTGAAGACCATTCAGCAGGAGTTTTTCGGGGGAACAGGCAGCTAATCGTTAATGTCAGCTGCGTGGGGCCGTTGCCCCAAAGACCAGATTGCATCATGCCCTGTTTACGCAAACCCATCATGATGGCGCGGCACCTGCTGGCGGCGCGGTTTTGTGGTGCGCCCGGGTGCTGGTGGACAGAATTGACGATGTGAAGATGGCAGGGGATCGGGCGGCTTTGCGGTGGCCCGGCCTGGCCAGAGGGCCGACAGTCTTGGAGTTGAGTATGGTTGACGTTGTGAAGTTGCTGGATGCGGCCATTGCCGCCGGGGCGGAAATTCTGCGGATTTACGAGACGGATTTTGCGGTCTCGCACAAAAGCGACCAGTCGCCGGTGACCGAGGCCGATATTGCGGCCGAGAAGATCATTGTCGCGCAACTGCAATTGATTGCGCCGGATGTGCCGATCGTGGCCGAAGAAGCGGCCGCGGCCGGGCAGGTGCCGGCGACTGCCGAGCGGTTCTTTCTGGTGGACCCGCTTGATGGCAGCAAGGAATTCATTACCAAGAATGGCGAGTTCACCGTCAATATCGGGCTGATCGAGCACGGCGTGCCGGTGCTGGGCGTGGTGTATGCGCCAGCGCTGGGTCGTATCTGGTGGGGCCAGCGCCAGGAGGGTGCCCATTGCGCCCAGGTGGTGGATGGAGCGTTGCAGGGGCAGCGCAAGATCAGCGTGCGCGAAGCGGCCGAGGCCGGCATTGACGTGGTGGGCAGCCGTTCACATGGCGCCAGTGACACCGATGCGTGGCTGCAGCGCTTTCAGGTTGCCAATTTCGTGCCGGCTGGCTCCTCGCTCAAATTCTGCCTTGTCGCTTCGGGGGAGGCCGATCTGTACCCTCGTCTTGGGCGCACCATGGAGTGGGATACGGCCGCCGGGGACGCGATCCTGCGGGCTGCCGGTGGTCGGGTGCAGACGGTGTCCGGCGATGTGCTGTGCTACGGCAAGCGCAATCAGGGGCATGACACGGACTTTGCCAATCCGCATTTCGTCGCGTTTGGCGATCCCAATCTGGCTTAGGCCACACTGATCTCCGGAGCTTTATCATGGCGCATGAGCGGATGACCCATTTGCAGTCTCTCGAGGCTGAGAGCATTGAGATTTTGCGGGAGGTTGCCGCCAGCTTTGAGCGGCCGGTGATGATGTATTCGATCGGCAAGGATTCCAGCGTCCTGCTGCATCTGGCGCGCAAGGCGTTTTATCCCTCCAAGATCCCGTTTCCGCTGCTGCATGTGAACACCACCTGGAAGTTCGCCGAGATGATCGCGTTTCGCGATGCGATGGCGGACAAGCATGGCTTCGAGCTGATCAGCCATACCAATCCCGAGGGTCTGGCGGCCAATATCAATCCGTTCGAGCATGGCTCCTCGCGCTATACCGACATCATGAAGACCCAGGCGCTGCGTCAGGCGCTCAACGCCGGGCAGTATGATGCCGCGATTGGCGGGGCGCGGCGCGACGAGGAGAAGAGCCGGGCCAAGGAGCGCATCTTCTCGCACCGCAATGCCAGCCATGCCTGGGACCCCAAGAACCAGCGGCCCGAGCTGTGGCGGGTGTTCAACACGCGGCTGAACCCCGGCGAGAGCATGCGGGTGTTCCCGATCAGCAACTGGACCGAGCTGGACGTGTGGACCTACATCTATGCCGAGGGGATCGAACTGCCCTCGCTTTATTTTGCCAAGCCCCGCCCTGTGGTGGAACGCTCGGGCACGCTGATTATGGTCGATGACGCGCGCATGCCGCTGGAGCCGGGCGAGACTGCGCGCATGGAAATGGTGCGGTTCCGCACGCTGGGCTGCTATCCGCTGACCGGGGCGATCCGCTCCGATGCGGCCGATCTGGCCTCGATCATCATGGAGATGCAGGCCAGCCGGACCTCGGAGCGCGAAGGGCGGCTGATCGACAGCGACAGCGTGGGTTCGATGGAAAAGAAGAAGCAGGAAGGGTATTTCTGATGGATATCTCAGTGAACCCCGATACCGATATCGCCCTGTGGCTGCGCCAGCAGACCGACAAGTCGATGCTGCGCTTTCTGACCTGCGGCAGCGTTGACGATGGCAAGTCCACGCTGATCGGGCGGCTGCTCTATGACAGCCAGCTGATCCTGGATGACCAGTTGGCGAGCCTGAAAAAGGAAAGCCATAACCGCCATGTGGGCGATGAGGGGATCGACTTCTCGCTGCTGGTGGACGGGCTGACCGCCGAGCGCGAGCAGGGCATCACCATTGACGTGGCCTATCGGTTCTTTTCCACCGACAAGCGCAAGTTCATCGTCGCCGATACGCCGGGCCATGAGCAATATACCCGCAATATGGCGACCGGGGCGTCCAATGCCGATCTGGCGCTGGTGCTGATCGATGCGCGCAAGGGCGTGCTGACCCAGACCCGCCGACACAGCTTCATCCTGTCGCTGATCGGGGTCAAGCATGTGGTGCTGGTGGTCAACAAGATCGATCTGGTCGATTACGATCAGGGCGTGTTTGACCGTATTGTTGCTGAATATCGCGCCTTTGCCGCGCCGCTGGGGTTCAAGACGCTGGAGGCCATTCCGGTCTCGGCGCTGCGCGGCGACAACATGCTGAGCCAAAGCCCGCGCACGCCCTGGTATGATGGCGCAGCGCTGGTGCCCTATCTTGAAGCCATTGATGTCAGCGAAGACCGCAGCGCCCAGCAGTTCCGCTTTCCGGTGCAATGGGTCAACCGGCCCAATCTGGATTTCCGGGGCTTTTCGGGAACGGTGGCGTCAGGGGCCATTGCCGTGGGCGATGAGGTGCTGATTGCCTCCTCGCGCAAACCGGCCGTGGTCAGTCGCATCGTTACCATGGATGGTGATCTGGACCATGCCCAGGCGGGGCAGGCGGTGACGCTGGTGCTTGATCGCGAGGTCGATATCTCGCGCGGCGATGTGCTGTCGCGTCCCGGCGAGACGCCGGAATATTCCAACCAGTTCCAGGCCCGCGTGGTGTGGATGGCCGAGGAATCGGCGTTTGTGGGGCGCTCCTATCTGCTCAAGGTGGGCGCGCAGATGGTGCCGGCCACCATTACCGATCTCAAATTCCGCACCAATGTGAACACGCTCGAGCAGACCGCAGCGACCAAGGTCGACCTCAATGAAGTGGCCACGCTGACCATTGCCACGGACAAGCCCATCGCCTTTGACAGCTATGCCAGCAATGGGTTGACCGGCGGGTTCATTCTGGTGGACCGGCTGACCAATGCAACGCTGGGGGCCGGGACCATCGATTTTGGTCTGCGCCGGGCGCAGAACCTGACCTATCAGTCGTTCGATGTGAACCGCGATGTGCGCGCTGCCATGAAGGGGCAGACCGCCCGCATCGTCTGGTTTACCGGACTGTCGGGTTCGGGCAAGTCCTCGATCGCCAATCTGCTGGAAAAGCGGCTGACCGCCGAAGGCCGCCACGCCTATATTCTGGATGGCGACAATGTGCGGCACGGGCTGAACCGGGATCTGGGCTTTACCGAAGCGGCGCGCGTGGAAAACATCCGCCGCGTGGCCGAAGTGGCCCGGCTGATGGCCGATGCCGGCCTGATCGT
Organism: Devosia litorisediminis; assembly: GCF_018334155.1. NCBI lineage: Bacteria > Pseudomonadati > Pseudomonadota > Alphaproteobacteria > Hyphomicrobiales > Devosiaceae > Devosia > Devosia litorisediminis. The sequence goes on from NZ_JAGXTP010000001.1 coordinate 1,016,269, forward strand.
GCTGGTCTCGTTCATCTCGCCGTTCCGCAATGAACGGCGGCTGGCGCGCGAGATCGCCGGCGATATCGACTTTGTCGAGGTCTATGTCGACACGCCCATCGAGGTGTGCGAAGCGCGCGATCCCAAGGGACTGTACAAGCGCGCCCGGGCCGGGGAGATCGCCAACTTCACCGGCATTGACAGCCCGTTCGAAGAACCCAGCCAGCCCGAACTGATCCTGCACGGCGCCGAACACGAACCCACAATCCTGGCCGACCAGCTCCACGACTGGCTCGCGGGGAAGGTCTAGGCCAGGCCGGCAAAGTCGCTCTGGTCGATATCGTTGAGGGTCTTCATCATCAGGCCCTGAAAGATGGGTTCCTTTTCGTCGCGATGCGCGACGATTTCGGGCATGCCGTTGACGCGGCAGATCAGGGCACTGCTCAGTGCGGCGCTGATCTCGGCCTGCATCAGCGGGAAGGCGCGCGCGCCGGGTCCGACAATCAAGATGTGGGCGGGGTCGAAGACGGCCATCATGCGGCTCAGGCCAAAGCCGATAGCGCGTCCGGCCTGATTAAATGCGTGGGTAGCACTACGATCACCGCTCTGGGCGCGGGCGATCAGGCCTTCATATTCATGGGCCGGGACAGCGGGGGCCGGGGTGGCGGTTTCGGGGACCGAATAGGCGGCACGCAGCACGCCATAATCGGCGGCATAGGCCTCAACGCAACCCCGCATGCCGCAGCGGCACAAGGCGCCATTGGGAATGTGGTTCATGTGGCCGAATTCGGTTGCACCCTCATCGCTGCGGCCCAGGATCTGGCCGCGGAAGGTCATGCCCATGGCGACCGTGGAGCCAACAAAGACGGTGGCAACGCTGGCATCGTGCAGGGCAGGGTCGAGCCAGCGCGCGCCTTCCGCCAGCAACCGTCCGCGCTTGTAAAGCGTAACGGGCAGGGCGAGGCGGTCGGCCAGTTCGGCGCCGAAGGGTTTGCCCGCAAGGTGAGCGATGGGTGACCACTTCAGACCATGGGCCGAGCGGTCGAGAATCCCCTGCACGGAAATGGCGATCCGGCGAATTTCGGGGCCTTCTTCGGCATTGCGGCTTCTCAGGTGCTCCAGGCGTTCGGCGAGATAGTCCGTTGGCGAGGTCTCCAGGAAGGTGGTGGGGGTGATCGGGTTTTCGATCCGGTCGATCAGCACCCCGCCGTAATCGACCAGCGACAGACGAACGCGATTGACGTCGAGTTCGAGCAGCGCGGCCGCGCCGATAGTGCGATTGAAGCCCACCAGGGTAGCTGGACGACCACGTGCGCGCGCATCCGTCCGTTCGACCGCCGTCAGTTCGGTGATGACGGACTGGGCAATCAGGTCGTGGGTGATCGCGGTAATGCTGGCGTGACTGAGCCCGGTTGCCGCCGCCAAAGCGGTGCGCGAGAGCGGGCCCTGCACGCGCAGGGCGCCCAGCACCAAGCCCCGGTTCTGTCGCCGGACGCTGTCGCTATCGCTGACGTTTCGCGCCAAGCAATCGTCTCCTCACCTCAGGTCGCAACACACCATTCCTTGTCCGATATCGCAAACTGTATTTATTTCAGGTTGCGAAATTGATGTTGACTCAAATGCCGTGCCTATGCGACTTCTTTTTTCGAGCAGTGAAATTAATGCTCAGGGCGCCGGTGGAGGGGGCCCGCTGGGGTCAAACCACCGGCACGAATGTGGGCAGGAGGACTGGCCCACGAGGGAGGACTGACATGAATAAGTTTCTAACGGTAATGCTGTGCACGACCGTCATCTCCGGCTTTGCCGGCATGGCTCACGCAGCCGACGTTGTCGTCGGTGTGTCGTGGAATAATTTTCAGGAAGAACGCTGGAAAACTGATGAGGGTGCCATCAAGGCTGTGCTCGACGCTGCTGGCGCCAAGTACATTTCGTCTGATGCCCAGTCGTCCGCTTCCAAGCAGCTGACTGACATCGAAAGCCTGATCAGTCAGGGTGCCAATGCCATCATCGTGCTGGCGCAGGACAGTGAGGCCGTTGGCCCCGCCGTGGCTGCTGCTGTCGCCGAAGGTATTGCCGTGGTTGGTTATGACCGGCTGATCGAAAATCCAGATGCGTTCTACCTGACCTTTGACAATAAGGAAGTGGGCCGTCTGCAGGCTGCCGGCGTCGCCGCTGTCCAGCCTGAAGGCAATTACGTCTTCATCAAGGGCAATTCGGCAGATCCCAATGCGGACTTCCTGTTTGCCGGTCAGACGGAAGTGCTGCAGGCCGGTATCGATTCCGGCGCGATCAAGAATGTCGGCGAAGCCTATACCGACAACTGGAACCCAGAAGTCGCTCAGGCGAACATGGAACAGTTCCTGACCGCCAATAACAACGAAGTCGATGCTGTCGTGGCGTCCAATGACGGTACTGCTGGCGGCGCCATTGCTGCGCTGGCCGCGCAGGGTCTTGCCGGATCGGTGCCGGTTTCGGGTCAGGATGGCGATCACGCCGCTCTGAACCGCATTGCATTGGGCACCCAGACGGTTTCGGTCTGGAAAGACGCTCGCGAACTGGGCAAGAAGGCCGCTGAAGTGGCACTCGAGCTGGCCGGCGGTACTGCGCTTGATGGCGTGACTGGTGTCGTGCCGTTCGCTGGTGGGCCCAAGGGCGTGGCGATGAATGCGTTCTTCATCGCGCCTGTTGCCGTCACCAAGGATAACCTCAACGTCGTTATCGACGCTGGTTGGGTGTCCAAGGATGTCGTGTGTCAGGGTGTAGCAGCCGGTTCGGTTGCTGCCTGCGACTAAGCCCGAGGCGCAATAGTCTCAAATAAGGTAGTGCCGCGGCGTTCGCGCTGCGGCACTGTCATACAGGGTCGGTGCCGCCCGTAACGGGGCCGGGCGCCTTGCCTTTGGGGAGAATTCTCTTGGCTGATCAGTCTGCCATTCAAAATACCGTTCATCCCAGCTCCAATGTGCGCAATCCGCTGCAGCGGTTTCTGCTCGCGACCGAGCTGGATACGCGCCTGCTGGGCATGGTCGGCGCGCTGGCCATCATCTGGATCGGCTTTCATGTGTTTTCCGGCGGGTTGTTTCTAACACCCCGCAATCTCTGGAATTTGTCGGTACAAACGGCCTCGGTGGCCGTGATGGTCACCGGCATGGTGCTGGTGATCGTCACTCGCAATATCGACCTGTCGGTTGGCTCCATTCTTGGCCTGGTGGCCATGGTGATGGGCGTGATGCAGACCGATATTCTGCCCAATCAATTGGGGCTAGGGCTGGGGCATCCGCTGATCTGGGTGCTCTCGCTGGGCATGGGCCTGCTCACCGGCGTGGCCATTGGCGCCTTGCAGGGCAGCATTATTGCCTATCTGCGCGTGCCGGCCTTCATCGTGACACTGGGTGGCTATCTGGTGTGGCGCGGCGCGGCCTGGTGGGTGACCATGGGGCGGACCGTGGCACCTATGGATCCGATCTTCCAGTTGATGGGCGGCGGTCCGACCGGTTCGGTGGGCGAGCTGTGGAGCTGGGTCGTTGGTGTGCTGGCCTGTGCTGCCATTCTGGTCATGCTGTATTTTGGTCGTCGGCAGCGCCTGCGGTTCAATTTTCCGCTGCGTCCGGTCTGGGCCGAAGCGTCACTGGCCGTTATGGGCTGTAGCCTCGCCATCGGCGCGGTGTGGGTGGCCAATTCCTATCCCTGGCCGATCCGGATTGCCGAGAACTATGCTGAAGCCAATGGCATGGCCGTGCCCGAGGGCGGGCTGTTCATTGCGCATGGCATCGCCATCCCGGTGCTGATCGCGCTGGGCGTGGGTGTGGTGATGACCTTCATTTCGACCCGGACGCGCTTTGGCCGTTATGTGTTCGCCATGGGTGGCAATCCCGAGGCGGCCGAACTGGCCGGCATCAATACGCGCTGGGTGACGGTCAAGATCTTCATGCTGATGGGGGCGCTGTGCGCCATCGCAGCGGCGATCTCGTCGGCCCGCCTGAACGCGGCGACCAATGCCATGGGCACGCTTGATGAGCTCTATGTCATCGCTGCGGCAGTGATCGGTGGCACCTCACTGGCAGGCGGCGTGGGCACGATTGCCGGCGCCCTGCTGGGTGCGCTGGTCATGCAGTCGCTGCAGTCCGGCATGGTGCTGATGGGGCTCGACAGTCCGTTGCAGTCGATCGTGGTCGGCATGGTTCTCGTCTTTGCGGTGTGGCTCGATACGCTCTACCGCCGTAACAAACACTAGGAGTCCTTGAGATGCTGGACACCAGAACGCCGCTTGTGGAAATGAACGACATTTCCATCTCCTTCGGTGGCATCCGCGCCGTGGACCACGCCTCCATCGACCTGTTTCCGGGCGAAGTAGTGGGGCTGCTGGGCCATAATGGCGCCGGCAAGTCGACACTGATCAAGATCCTGTCGGGCGCCTATAAGCGCGATGCCGGCTCGATCCGGATCAATGGCGAAGACGCCACGATCAACAATCCGCGCGATGCCAAAGGCTATGGGATCGAAACGATCTATCAGCAGCTGGCCGTGGCCGACAATGTCGATGCCGCTGCCAATCTGTTCCTGGGTCGCGAGATCACCACAGCCATCGGCACGCTTGACGATGCGGCCATGGAATCCAAGGCGCGCGAAGTCATGGGGCGGCTCAACCCCAATTTCCGCCGCTTCAAGGAGCCGGTAAAGGCGCTGTCGGGCGGTCAACGCCAGTCGGTGGCGATTGCCCGGGCCATCCTGTTCAATGCGCGCATCCTGATCATGGATGAGCCCACGGCGGCGCTGGGCCCGCAGGAAACCACCCAGGTGGGTGATCTGATCAAGCAGCTGAAATCGGACGGCATCGGCATCTTCCTGATCAGCCACGACATTCATGACGTGTTCGATCTGGCCGACCGCGTGGTGGTGATGAAGAACGGGCAGGTCGTAGGCAGCGCCAAGACCAGCGACGTGACCAAGGATGAAGTGCTCGGCATGATCATTCTGGGCAAGGTGCCCGCAGGCGCGACGCCGGGGCCGGGGGCCTTGCAGGACTAGGGCAGGGCTGGACAAAGGCCTGAGACTGGCGCTGAAGTCAGTCCAGGTCCTTGTCCGGAGTGTCGCATGTTCCACCACCGCCACCGCGTCTTCTACATCGCCATGCTGGTGGGTGTTGTGGTGGCGACATTGACGGGCTGGCTGTTTCCAAACTGGGCCGTCACCGCATCGGCTGTGGCGTTTTTCGGCAGCTATCTGGCACAGGCTGCGGTGCGCCTGCCGGGGTTGAGCGCCGGTTATCTCAAGGCTCACGCCGACGAGGCCGATGTGCCGATGGGCGCGATCTTCCTGATTACCGTATTGATCGTGGGGGTCTGCGTGGTGTCACTGTTTCTGGTGATCAATTCACCGCAGGAGCACGACACGGCGCAGCTGGTGCTCAGCATGATCGCCGTGGTGCTGGGCTGGTTCGTGGTGCACACCATGGCGACCTATCACTATGCGTTTGAGTACTACGAGGGCGGGCAGGACGGTGCTGTCGCGGGCGGGCTGGATTTCCCCGGTGGTGGTGAGCCCGATGGTGTGGCGTTCCTCTATTTCGCCTATGTCATCGGCATGACGGCGCAGGTGGCCGACGTTGCGATCACTGCAAACCGCATGCGGCGGCTTGTACTGATCCACAGCGTGTTCTCTTTCTTTTTCAATACGGTGATCGTGGCGGCGACGGTCAATGTCGTGGTTTCCATCGGCGCGAATTGAACACTGGCCGGTTGCCGCCAAGGCCGCGGGCGTGCCAAACCTTGGGTCAATTGATCCAGGGAGAATCTCATCATGAAGACCCGCGCCGCCGTCGCCTTTGAAGCTGGCAAGCCGCTCGAAATCGTCGAAGTCGATCTTGAAGGCCCCAAGGCTGGCGAGGTTCTGATCGAGATCAAGGCGACCGGTATTTGCCACACCGATGACTTCACCCTGTCAGGCGCCGACCCCGAGGGACTGTTTCCCGCCATTCTGGGCCATGAAGGCGCAGGCGTGGTGGTCGATGTCGGGCCGGGGGTGACCAGCCTGAAAAAGGGTGACCATGTCATTCCTCTCTACACGCCGGAATGCCGTGAGTGCTATTCGTGCCTGTCGGGCAAGACCAATCTGTGCACCGCCATCCGCGCGACCCAGGGGCAGGGATTGATGCCCGACGGTACCTCGCGCTTTTCGCTCAATGGCAAGCCGATCTTTCACTATATGGGCTGCTCGACCTTTTCGAATTTCACGGTGCTGCCCGAAATTGCGGTTGCCAAGATCGACGCGTCGGCGGCGTTCGACAAGGTCTGTTATGTCGGCTGCGGTGTGACCACAGGCGTGGGGGCGGTGATCAACACGGCCAAGGTCGAGATCGGGTCGACCGCCGTGGTGTTCGGATTGGGCGGCATTGGTCTGAACGTGATCCAGGGTCTGCGTCTGGCGGGCGCGGACATGATCATTGGTGTCGACATCAACAATGACAAAAAGAGCTGGGGCGAGCGCTTCGGCATGACCCACTTCGTCAATCCCAAGGAAATCGAGGGCGATGTGGTGCCTCATCTGGTCAACATGACCAAGCGGCGCGGCGATCTGATCGGCGGGGCCGATTACACTTTCGATTGCACCGGCAATACCACGGTGATGCGCCAGGCGCTCGAATGCAGCCATCGCGGCTGGGGCAAGTCGGTGGTGATCGGCGTGGCCGGCGCGGGCAAGGAGATCGCCACACGACCGTTCCAGCTGGTCACCGGCCGCACCTGGATGGGTACGGCCTTTGGCGGCGCCAAGGGTCGCACCGATGTGCCAAAAATCGTCGACTGGTATCTCGACGGCAAGATCGAGATCGATCCGATGATCACCCATACGCTGCGTCTGGAAGACATCAACAAGGGCTTTGAGATGATGCATTCGGGCGAAAGCATCCGTAGCGTCGTGGTGTACTAGGCTCGGCGCCGATCCGTCACGTTGCTGTCCAGTGCAGCGTGACGGGTGTTGTTTTGGAAGAGCCGGACAACCCAGCCAGCCGCTCAGACCAGATTGGAAACGCCTTGCCTGACCCCACCATTTTTGTTGATGCTGATGCCTGCCCGGTCAAGGGGGAGGCCATGAAGGTGGCCGAGCGGCTGGGGCTGGTCGTCACGCTGGTCAGCAATGGCGGGATCCGGCCATCGCGGGACCCCATGATCAAGGTCGTGGTGGTGCCTGCGGGGGCTGACGCCGCTGATGACTGGATCGTGGACCAGGCGGCGCCCAATGATATCGTGCTCACGGCCGATATTCCGCTGGCCAGTCGGTCAATCGACAAGGGGTGTCACGTTCTGGGATTTAGCGGCAAACCTTTCACGCCAGCCTCGATCGGCATGGCGCTGGCGATGCGCGATCTGAACCAGCATCTGCGCGAAACGGGGGAGTCCAAGGGCTATAATGCCGGCTTCACGCCCGCTGATCGCTCAGCGTTTCTGAGCGCTCTGGACACGCTGGGGCGACGGGCTAAGTCGTTGACAGGTAAGTAATCCTTAAGATTTCGCGAGGGGAATGTTAACCATAATGGGCAAGAACTAAGTGTAATTTCAATTACACCGAGTTCAGTTCGTGTCCCTTTCCCGTTTTGCTATGTCGCTGGTGGTGTTGGGCGTGATGCTGGGCGGGTGTGCCAAGCCACCGGCGGACAAGAGCCTGATGGCCTATTCGGCCAGGGCGGTTTCCAACGAGGTGACCGGCTCGATTATCCAGGCCTCACAGCCGATCACCGCGCAGCCCATGCCCGAGCGGATTTTCGCCTCGAGCCGGCTGGGTGGGCGGACACTGGCCGTTGGGTCCACGGCCGATATCATCCTGCGCCCGGGCGAGGTTGTGCTGACCTTTGACGATGGCCCGCGCGCCGGCAAGACCAATGAAATCCTGGCAACGCTGGACGATTTCGGGGTCAAGGCGACATTCCTGATGCTGGGCTCGGCCGCCCAGTCCAATCCTAAGCTGGCGCAGCAGGTTGCGCTTAATGGGCATACGGTGGGCAGCCACACCTTCAACCATGTTGATCTGGGCAGTCTGGACCGGCAGGAAGCGCTCGACGAGATCGCCAAGGGGGAGCGCGCAGTGTCGCGGGCCCTGGCAGGTGCAGGGCAACGCCTGTCGCCCTTCTTCCGGTTTCCCTATCTTTCCCAGACCGGTTTCCTGCGCACCAATCTGATGCAGGGCAGTACCATCGTTCTGGATGTGGATATCGACAGCAAGGACTACTATAAGGATAGCGCCGCCACGGTGGCCCAGCGCACGCTGGAGCGGCTCGAGAAGCGCGGTAGCGGCATTGTGCTGTTCCACGACATTCATGCGCGCACCGTGGCCATGCTGCCCGACTTTCTGTCGGCGCTGGAGCAGGGCGGCTATTCGGTGGTGCGGCTGGTGCCCAAGGATACCGGTGTGTTCGGGCGTGACGTGATCACGGCTGATGCGCCCGAACTGCGCGGCGCGCTCTAGTCTTCCTCGGCGTCCTCAACATCGGTTAGATAGACCGAGATTTCGATATCAATGCCATGCGCGGCAATTGCCGCTGCCGCATGGGCGGGCAGGCGGGCCGACATGGCCTCGCCGTGCTCGGGATAGTCAAAGGCGATATCAAGAACTGCCTTGCCGATGCGGCGGTCTTGGAGCATGGCGGCGATGGTCGGCCCCGAGCGTTCGGCCAGTTCGAGCAGGCCGCGCACCGGGTTGCTCACCGGCACATCCACCTGCGCGTAATGGCTGGCCTCGGCGTCTTCGGGCTCAAAGCGGCTGGTGAGCTGTTTGAGCGCGGTGTCGAGCTCGGCCTGGGCCAGTGTAACGCCCGACAGGCGCAGGGCGATGGCAAAGGGCTCAAATGTGCTCATCAGGACCGTCCGGCAGTGGCCGCAAACAGAGCAATGGCAGCGGCGTTGGAAACGTTGAGCGACTTGATCGGGCCGGGCATGTCGAGCTTGACCATCTCGTCGCAGAGTTCGCGGGTGCGCTGACGCAGGCCCTTGCCCTCGGCACCCATGACAATTGCCATGGGCTGATTGTCGGTGCGCGGCTTGAGCTGAAGTTCTGATTCAGAATCAAAGCCGAGCACTAACATGCCGCGTGCCTTGAGCTTTTCGAGCGCGTCGCCCAGATTGCGCACTTCAATCATCGGCACCAGATCCAGTGCGCCCGAGGCCGATTTGGCCATCACGCCGGTTTCGCGCGGCGAGTGCCGGGCCGTGGTGATCACGGCATCGGCGCCAAAGGCACAAGCGGTGCGCAGAATGGCACCGACATTGTGGGGATCGGTGATCTGATCGAGCACCACCACCAGTTGCAGCGGATTGACGTCCTCAAGCTTGAAGCGGCTGACAGGGTCAACTTCAAGGGCGGCACCCTGATGCACCGCATCTTCGCCCAGCAGACGGTCCAGTTCCTTGGGCGTGGTTTCCTTGACGGTCACCTTGCCGATTTCGCCGGTTTCCTTGAGACGGTTCAGCGCATTGGGCGTTGCCAGCAGCACCTTCTTGATGCGGTCAGCATTGTCCAGCGCGGCGCGCACGGTGTGCAGGCCATACAGATAGACCGGACCGTCATCGGGATTGTAGCGCGGCTTGGGCGGAAATTTATTGAAGCTCATGAGCTTTGCGTAGCGCCTTTGCGCGATGCCAGCAAGCGGCTCGCCTGCGCAGATGCGCCAGGAAGCTGATTTTGGCCATTCTGGAGGGAAGGGCGATGGTGGAGGGGACTGGATTCGAACCAGTGTACGCTAAGCGGTCAGATTTACAGTCTGATGGATTTAACCACTCTCCCACCCCTCCACAACAACGTCGCTTGGGTAGGATGACGCTGCGCCGAGGCGCGTCGTCGGGGCGGTTTATGGTGGTCTGGCGAGACAGTGTCAACTCCCCACACGCAATGGGCTGTAAAAAACCGCTTCGTTGCCAGATCGCTGCGCATTCTGGCGCGGCAATACCAAGAAGGTGTGACAGCCGTCAGGGGGCGGCCTCGCGCCAGTTTTGCTGGATGAAGGCCAGCGACTCGGTGCTCAGCGTGTCGAAATCGGGGAAAAGCGGGCGCCAGACCCGCGTGGCGGCAGCCAGTTCGGGCAGGCCGGCGCCAAAGGCCTCCAGCGTTACCCAGCCATCGTAGCCATTGGCCCGCACGGCGCTAAAAATTGCGGCAAAATCGATCTGGCCACGGCCGGGAATGCCACGGTCATTTTCGGACACGTGCAGTACCCCCATATGCTGGCCCAGCGTGGCGATGGCCCGGGGCTGGTCCTGCTCCTCGATATTGGCATGGAAGGTGTCGTACATGATGCGGCAGGCGGGGTGGTCCACCAGTTCCACATAGGCGCGCGCCTGCGCCATGGTGTTGAGGAAATAGGTCTCGAAGCGATTGAGCGGCTCAAGGCTGAGATAGACCCCGTTGCTGGCGGCCCGCTCGGCGAGGGCGTGGTGGATTTCAGCGCCCCGCTTCAATTCGTCCAGCGTTGCCCCCTGACCGGTAAAATGGCCGATGGGGGCGTGAATCGGGCCGCCCACGCTTTCCGACCCCATGGCGATGGCGCAATCGAGGGCCCAGTCGAGATGATCCTTGCCCGCGGCGCGTTCGGCAGAATCAGCGCTCAGCGGATTGGCATGGACGGAGGGCACCACGGACGTCGAGGTGCGGCGCAGGCCGATGCGGTCGAGTTCCTGCCCCAGCCAGGCATAGTGTTCGGGCGCGCCGCGCAGCACGGGGATTTCCGCGCCGTCATAGCCCATATCCTTGAGCTGGCGCAGCCGGCCAAGATGTTCAGCCTCGATAAAGCCGCTCAGGCACAGCAGATTGATACCCAATTGCATGCGCGTCCTCCTTGTCGACACCGCCATCCTTGCGCCAGCAGACCGCTTGCTGCAATGCGGGGGTTGCAGGCGCGCCGCTGTCGGGCTAATGGCTTGGCATCGGTCATTGACCGGGCGGGTATAGCTCAGTGGTAGAGCAGCAGCCTTCCAAGCTGAATATGCGGGTTCGATTCCCGCTACCCGCTCCAATATCTCATGTGCCGAATTTCCTAAAAGTCTGAAAATGCTCTCGTTTCCGTGTGATAGTCGCGTGAATGGGTATTTGACGGCGAAAATCGTGCTGCAAAACGGTCAGAAGATCTGCCACGTCGTCTGTCAGGAGACATTTGCGAGATGGACGGGCGAAGCCGCCGAGTAAGCCACGTTCGCTCACCAGACTCACATTTTGGAGTACGGTGAGCCTCGGTGAAATCAGCGATTTTGCGAGAAGCGTAGGGCGACCCAGACCGGCGAAATTCTTCGAGAGGGGACAATCTGGGGAGCTACCGCCCAATGGGAGCGGTGGCTGTCCCGGGAACAGAGGCTGAAGGGCAGGATAGGCGTCGCACGATCCGAATGGACGCCAATCAATGCACTTGCTGTGATGTCTTCGCGCCTTCAGGACGTGCCTGTAGACCCCTTCGGGGTTAGTCCGATTTCATATGCCGCGGTTTACCAGACGACGGGGTGGGTTTGTCCTGTGGCGACATTTACCAGGCCATCAGGCGCCAGTGGTGACGGGGCAACCAGTACCCAGCGCCACGGCGCACAGGTGAGGGTTGCAAATGCCAGCCGCTCGGGGAATCCCGGCCACCAGCGTGGCGAGAAGGTGGGCTCATACATCCAGTCGATTGTTTCTCCCTGGCGATAGAGTTCCTGCATCTCGGCATCCAGCTCGGCTGGCGGGCGTTGCGTCATCAGGCCACCAACCTCATAGCGTACCGTGGCCAGCACCACACCATTGCGTACCAGCGCCCAGCCGCCCTGGGTCTGACGCAAGGCGTTCACTGCCTGCGCCATGGCGCTGTCCGACGAGCCAACCACCCAGATATTGTGCTTGTCGTGGCCCATCGAACAGGCCAGCGCCACATCGGCTGTACTCGGCCCGGTGCCCAGCCAGAACATCTTTGACGTTTTCCCTGCGCCAGAGAAGCGGTCGACAATGGCGAATTTGGTGACGTTGCGGTCACTGTCGCGTTGCACCGCACCATCGCGCACCGGCAGGTCCATGGTGATGAAGTCATCATCCCAGTGGAATGGGCGCAAAACCGCCGCATGCATGGTGTCGCGTCCGGGGACGGCAGGAATGGCGAAGTCGTCGGCGGTCATCTCCCGCTCGATATTGATCGTGTGGGTTGCCCATTCTGGCCAGGCAATTGACGGCACCGGCCTGAGGAATTTCGTGCCGGCCGAGACCTGCTCGCCATCGGCCCAGACCTGATCGATTGCCAAGGTCTGCAAATCATCAAGCAGCACGATATCGGCAAAGCGACCCGGCGCAATGGCGCCCACCCACGGGGTCAGCCGCATATGGCGTGCCGGGTTGATGGTCACCATCTGAATGGCAATTTCCGGCGCCAGCCCTGCCTGTATGGCCAGCCGGACATTGTGGTCGGTGGCGCCGATTTTCAGTGTGTCGGAACAGGAGCGGTCATCGGTGCACAGGGCGAAATTGGACCAGTCGGTTTGTCCGGCAGCCCGCAGCCCGGTGACAATCTCGGCCAGTGAGTGCGGGCGCAGTTCAATGAACAGGCCGCGCCGCAGCTTGTCCTGCACTTCCTGGGTGGTCCAAGCTTCATGGTCCGAGGCCATGCCCGCCGCGGCAAAGGCGTTGATGTCGTCAATGGCGCGCATGCCGGCGGCATGGCCTTCGACAACACCGCGTTGCTCGAAAGTGGCGCGGATCATGCCCCACAGACGCTCATAGGAAGGGTTTTCGGGGTTCCAGACAGCGGGCCAGTCCATCACCTCGTCGAGTCCGGCGACCATCAATTGCTGCTGGAGAAAACTCTGTTGCTCGGCATAGCCGAAATGACCGCCCCCCCATTCATAGGCGGTTGGCGGCACGGCCGAGCCGGGCAGGGGGAAGATTTTCATGGGCGAACCAGCCAGGCGCGCCGTCAGCCAGAATTCGAGATTGTGGGGTCCATCAACATTGGAAAATTCGTGGCTGGCCTCGCAGGTCCAAGTATTGCCGTGCGGCAGCACAAGTGCGGCCTCATATTCCGGCGTCAAATGGCTGGATTCGATATGTTTGTGGACTTCGCCAAAACCCGGCACGGCGCTCAGGTTGCCAGCATCAACCCGCTCACCCACTTCGCCGCTATAGGCGCCAGCGGGCCCCACCCAGGCAATACGGCGCCCGGCTATGACAATCTCCTGGTCCGCATGCCAGTTGCGGCCATATACATCGAGCAGCCGACCAACACGCACGATGCGGTCAGCAGGGCGTTTGCCCAGAGCGACCAGCGCCAGGTTCTGCCGGATGCGGACTTCGTCAGCGGCGTTGATCAGCTGATCGGTCGGTAAGCTTGGTGTCATGTCAGATGCCCTTCATCCAGCTTCTTGATGATCCAGTCGCGATAGCGCTGATCCTTGTTCCTGATTTCCGGCAAAACCCGTGACGCTTCCTCCATAAAGAAGCGATAGTCGCGTCCCATCTCCTGGCCGCGCCGGGTGTGCATGTCCAGTGCAATGTCGGGAATTTCAGGCATCTGCTCGCCCAGCGCCACAGCTTGCCGGGCCCAGTTCACCATGTCATCGGAGGTGCGGTCCTTCTCCGAACCTGCCAGAACCCTGATGGCATGGGCCGCAAACAGGAAGCGGTCCCCGCCGGGCCGGGCATGACGCTGATGTTGCTGATACAGTGTCTCGATTAGCACTGGTGCCTGAGGATTGCCCATGCCGATGTCTTCAACCGCTATCACGCACAACCGGGACCACAGCACTTCCTCGAGCTCGGCACTGGTCTGGTACATTTCCCAGCCCAGCAACAGGGCATTGTCTGTCATGCCCCGGCGCAGGCTCTTTTGCAGGGCCGAAATGACCTCGTCTGCTGCCATTCCATGCTCGGTCGTGGTGCGCTGCCATGGATCGGCCGGTTGCTGAACCTTTATCATTCCAATTCTCCCATTGGCGGGTCACGATCCGCGACTCGCACCTGTCATTATCATCCCGTGCACCAGGCCCAGTTCAGACCGCTGGTGGGCGGTACCCGTGGGCTTCAAATGCTCACATGGAGCTGCCACCGGTGAAGAGGGCAACAGATCTGCGCTCGATCAGCTCAAGCGGCAGCCGGGTGACCGGCTCCACGGGCTCCCCGTTCAGCAGAGCCAGCAAGAGCTCAAAGGCGAGACGACCCATTTCGGGCACAGGCTGGCGGATCGTGGTCAGCGGTGGGTTCACCAGCTCGGCGAACGGCATGTCGTCGAACCCCACCAGGGACATGTCATGCGGTACCGAAAGCCCGGCGCGCCGAAATGCCTGCAGGACACCGATGGCCAGATTGTCGGAACTGGCGAATATCGCGCTAGGACGGAGCTTCCGTGCGATGATCTGTTGCGCCGCCTCACTGCCGAAGGAGCGGCTGTAGTCGCGCAGGAACACGTCCGAGGCAGCAAATGTCAGCCCGTCCTGCGCCATGGCGCGCGTGAACCCGGCCAGACGTTCACCGACGCTCATCAGACCTGGGGGGCCACCGATATACGCAATGTGGCGATGGCCGGCGTCAATCAGGTGGCGTGTCGCCAGATAGGCACCGCGTTCATTCTCAACAAAGACACTGGGAAGACAGATGCCGCGAACATCCTCGTCGAGCAGTACTACCTTGTCCTGATTGCCGAGCAGCTTTGCCAGTGATCCGTCATCGGGTTGGCTGGTGATCAGGACCATGCCGTCAACATGCCGGTCGCGCATCCGACGGACGGCTTCGATCTCGCGGGCTCGATCGCCATGCGTGGATGACATGTAAACGGCATAACCGTGTTTTTCGGCTTCTGCTTCAACAGTAGCCGCGAGCTGGGCGAAGAAGGGGTTGTCGATTTCTGGCGTCACCAGGCCAATGGCTTCGGCGCGACCGGTCGACAGACGCTTGGCAAGCAGGTTTGGTCGGTAATCCAGCCTCGCAATGGCCGCGTCGATGCGGTCCCGCGTGGCCTGTGGCAGGACGATACTGTTGTTGAGGTGGCGCGACACCGTCGTGGGGGACACGCCTGCCGCTGACGCGACGTCGCTTAGTGTCGGCATGAAGCTGTCTCAAATGGCATGGCGCGCCCTCCACTCACCAATCAGCCGGATATTTTCCGCCACGATTCCGGCAAACAGGGCCGCGCCCTTTTTGGCGGTTGCGCGACATGGGTCACCAAAGCCGCCGGTCCCATTGAAGGTTCGCAATTGCATCGGTTCGAGACCAAAAGTTGGCGGGAATGAAGGATATTCGGGAACGGCGCGAGACAGGTCGACCGCTTCAGGGCGAATGGCCAGCATCATGGCGGTCTCCACTTCATCGGCGTGGTAGAATCCGGGGCCTGCCGGTTGGCTATCGCAGATTTCGGAAGCCAGCTTTTCCAGGCCGGGGTAATCTAGGTGGATGACCGGCAGGCCAGCCTGAGCCAGTGTCCGCGCTGCCAGCGCGATGGGTTCGCGATTGCCGAAATGGCCGTTGATCACCACCAGACCCCGGACACCCATGCGCAGCACGCCGTTGCCGATCTCTTCGATCATGGCGCGCAGAGTGGCTGGCGAAAGTGACAGGGTCCCGCTGAACGCCTCGTTATTCCAGGCGTCGCCATAGGCAATCGGGGGCAGGAGCAGCGCCGAAAGTGCATCGGCGGTGCGGCGGGCGACACTGCTTGCCAAATCGGTATCGGTGCTTAGCGGAAGGTGGTGGCCGTGCTGCTCGCAGGCCCCAACGGGCAGTACCGCCAGCACGCCCTCATCTACCGCCGCTGCGACATCCACCCAAGACACTTGCGCCAAATCTCGACTGCCGCTCATTCCATTGTTCTCCATATCCGCGTTCAGACTAGCGGTCGGACACCGCAATCCGCAGCTGGCAAAACGTATCTGCCCGAGCAGCTACCGCCCTATTGGCCATGCGGCAGCGTTTCTCGCCGGGGTCCGCAGCATTGCGTACAGCGCATGATCGCTACCCACCAATGTGTAGTTGCTTCCCTCTTGTGCATTTTTTCAAGCTGCATATGATTTAGGCATGAACCCAAATTGTGCATTTGACAAGACCTTGAGAAATGGCATGAGACCGACACGTAAAGCGCTTTACAATGTCGTTGCCAATTGAGCCGGGTTCTTCTCACCGATGCCGTCATTTTGACGGTGGACGAACGCAACAGCGTCCATAGCTGCGGCTGGCTTTCATTTGAGGATGGGCGGATTACCGGTCTGGGGCCGTCAGAGGCACAGCCCGAACCGAGCCGGTTTGACCTGGTGGTCAACATGGCCGGTCATCTGGTCATGCCTGGTCTGGTCAATGCGCATACACATTCCGCCATGGTGCTGTTTCGTGGACGTTCCGAGGGGCAGAGCCTGCTCACTATGGAAGGCTGGTACAACTCCATTCGCGAACCCGAGCTTTCCCTGATTGCCGACGATATCGCGCCAGCAGTCGCGCTCTCCTGTGCCGAAATGCTGCTTTCGGGCACGACAACATTTTGCGACCAGTACTTTTTTGCCTCCGAGATTGCCCAGGCAGCCGCTGAGAGCGGTATCCGCGCCGTGGTGGCCTACGGCATCGTGCAGTTGGGCGACAAGGCGCGCGGGGAGGTGGAGCTGGCCAATGCGGCTGCCTTCATCGAGCAGCAACGCACCGCCGATGGCCGCATCGTCCCGTGGTTTGGGCCCCATGCGCCCTATGTGGATAATTCGGAAGACCTGCTGCAGGCCGAGGTCGCCATGGCGGTCCACTACGGTGTGGGCCTGCACCTGCATATGGCCGCTGGCCCTGAGGATAATGAGCTGACCATGGCCCGCTATGGTCTGACCGCCACCCAGGCGCTCTTGCGCGATGGCTTTTTTGCCGGGCGGGTGCACGCAGCGCATTGTCTTGATCTGTCAGCGGACGACATCGCCATTTTTGCTGCCGCGCCAGCTGCATCGGTGGCTTACTGTGCCTCGGCCGGTCTGCGGTCTGGCCGGGCGGGGGCATGCCCCGCAGTTGCGCTCAAGGCAGCCGGAGTGACCGTTGCGCTGGGGACTGACAATGTCGCGGCCAACAATGCCTATGACATGGTGTCTGAAATGCGCGTGGCCGGTCAGGTTGCTTCACATCGTGAGGGCGTTGCGCAGCCTATTTCGAGCGCCGAACTCATCCGCATGGCCACCATTGATGGCGCCCGTGCTCTTGGGCTGGATCACGAGATCGGCTCGCTGGAGCCAGGCAAATCAGCCGATATCATCGCCATTGATATGCGCGGATCCGGCTATTCGGAAACCCCCGACTATGAAACGCTGCTGGTCTATTCCGGCAGCGGTCGCGACGTCGATAACGTCTGGGTCGCTGGGGAACAATTGGTTGCTGAGCGGCAGCTCGTTCGGCGACCCTATCAGGATATCCGATCCGCCTATTCCGCCACTTATCGCGATTTCTGGGCGCGGGTCGAAATCAACAAAAAAGGTAACTGACTTGTCCTCGAGTAAAAATCGCCTGATCCTGGATACCGATGGTGGTGTGGACGACGCACAGGCACTGTTGATGCTTATTGCCAATGGTCGGACACCGGACGCCATCACCACGGTTTTCGGCAATGTCGGGCTGGATGTGGCAACCCAGAACATTCTCGCGACGCTGGCGATCGCCAAGGTGGATGTTGCTGTCCATGCGGGAGCAGGGCGCCCGCTGACGCAGCCGGTGATCGACGCAAAGTATATCCATGGCGATGACGGTCTGGGGGGCGCGCCAAGGCCTGACGTGGTCGCTGATGTCGCCAGCGAAGACGCCAATGGCTTTCTGATCGAAACGCTGCACGCAGCTAGCACGCGCGGAGAAAAGATCGACATCCTGATGATTGGCCCACTGACCAATCTGGCACTGGCGCTACGGCTTGATCCGACGATCATCAACGGGATCGGTCAACTCACCATTATGGGCGGCACGGTCTATGGTCGGGGCAATACGACGCCTGCGGCTGAATTCAACATCTATGCCGACCCCGAGGCTGCCGCGATTGTGTTCGGCGCCGATATCGACATTCTCGTGGCGCCCTGGGAGCCTTGCGTGCTGCACAACATGACCGGTGAGCATGTCGATGAGCTGTTTGAGGCTGTGCCCGAGAGTCCACAAAAGGCGTTCTCCACCGCCTTGGCACGCCATGCCCGTCAGACTATTGCCGGCTATGGCGGCGGCGACAATTTCCGCTTTGTCGATCCGCTCGCTGCCGCCGCAGTGATCGAGCCCGATATCATCACCAAGTCCATCCGCGCATCGGTCGATGTCGCTCTCGCGCCTGGCATCGCCCGGGGCATGACGATTGTTGACCCTTCAGGTCGCCTGGGTACGCCCATGGTGAGCCTGATCGAAGAGGTCAAGCTGGAGCGGCTCATCGCCCTCTACGCGGCCTCGATTGCCTTCGTTCCACAACACGCCTGATCCAACCATCCCAGGAGTACTTCCATGACGTTAAAAAATCTCTCCCGCCGTTCGGCCCTTGGCCTGCTGTCTGCCGTCGCCCTGATGGGCTCGGTTTCCTCCGGCGCGGTTCTGGCGCAGGAATATTCGGCCGAAAACCCGCTCAAGGTCGCGTTGGTGCTGCACGGTACCCTTGGTGACAAGAGCTTCTTCGACAGTGCTGCTGCGGGCATGGCCAAGGCCCAGGCCGAGCTACCTGTCGAAATTAAGATCATTGAAGCGGGCTATGACAAGACCAAGTGGCAGCCTGCCTTGGCCGATGCTGCAGATAGCGGCTATGACGTTGTTATCGCAGGCACCTACGATATGACGCCTTATATCACCGAGCTCGCTGACGAATATCCCGAGGTCAAGTTCATCGACTTCGACGATAGCCCGGACTTCAGCGGTGGTGCCTATCCCAACGTGCTTTCGATCATGTACGGCACCTCAACTGCCGGCTACCTGGCTGGTTATGCCGCTGCCAAGGTGTCCGAGACCGGCACCATTGCAACCATTCTGGGCATGGAATTCCCCACCGTCACCGATTTCAAGGTGGGGTTTGATCAGGGTGCCACGGATGCCAATCCCGACATCAATATCATCAGCACCGTGGCCGGTACGTTCTCCGATCCTGCAAAGGGCAAGGAAATAGCGCTGGCGCAGTTTGGTCAGGGCGCCGATGTGGTTTTCCCAATCGCGGGCTCCACCGGCATTGGCGCACTGCAGGCCGCCAAGGAAAACGGCAAGCTCGCCGTTGGCGTGGACAGCGATCAGGCCACGGTCTTTGCCACCTCGGATCCCGAGCAGGCCGAGGTGATCTTCACCTCGGTGGAAAAGAAGATCGGCGAGTCGTTGTTCCTGGCCCTCAAGGCCACGATTGATGGCACCCAGGAATACGGCAAACGCGAGCTGCTGGGGCTCAAGGATGGTGCGGTGGGGATCTCCAAGAACAGCTACTACGAAAAGCTCGTTTCCGCGGAAATTCGCGACGAGGTCGAGGCGCTTGAAGCCAAGATTGTCTCGGGCGAGCTGGTCCCCAATAGCGACATGGAATAGTCGCCTGGCGCCGCTGTCACGGCGGCGCCAATTCTGTTTTCTGGAGGGATCATCATGGCGCCGCTACTGCAAGCGACCAGCATCGGCAAGACGTATCCGGGTGGCGTGGTCGCCAATGACGGAGTCAATCTGACGGTTTCAGCTGGAGAGGTTCACGCTGTCGTGGGTGAAAACGGCGCCGGAAAATCGACCCTGATGAAAATCCTGTTCGGCATTGAGCGACCGGACGCCGGCGAACTCACCCTGGATGGCAAGCCGGTGAGCTTTGCCAATCCCCGCGACGCCATCGATGCGGGCATTGGCATGGTTTTCCAGCATTTCTCTCTGGTGCCCTCGTTCTCGGTCTATGAGAACGTCGTGCTGGGGTCCGAACCCCGATCCGGCGCCAGGTTTGACCGCAAGCGCGCCATCGAAGAGGTGCGTGCCCTGTCGAAGCGCTTCCGGCTCAAGGTTGATCCCCTGCCTGCCGTGGGGACGTTGCCCGTAGGACAACAACAACGCGTGGAAATCCTCAAGGCGCTATACCGCGACGCGCGCATTCTCATTCTCGACGAGCCCACAGCTGTTCTTGCCCCCCAAGAGATCGAGGAACTGTTTGTCGCTGTGCGTGAACTGGTCGCGCAGGGCCGGACCGTCATCTTCATAGCCCACAAGCTGCCCGAGGTTTTGGAAATCTCCGACCGCATCACCGTAATGCGTGCCGGACGATCGGTGGGCGAAGTGGGGCGCAGCGAGATCACCGAGCAAGGCCTGGCCACCATGATGGTCGGCCGCGACGTGGCGCTGCGCGTTGATCGTGCGGCGACCGCTGGTGCGCTGGCCTGCGAAATCAAGGCGCTCTGGGTCAGGAGCGAGAGCGGCCAACCCTCGCTGGAAGACCTAAATCTGCGTGTTCATGCCGGCGAAATCGTTGGACTTGTTGGCGTAGAAGGGAACGGGCAGGCCGCACTGATCGACGCCATATCGGGCGCCGGGCCAATGTCCGCAGGTGTCGCCTATCTCAACGGCACCAGTCTGGGGCCGCTCAGCACGCTGGAACGGCGCGCGATCGGGGTAGCCAACATCCCCGAAGACCGAATTGCCCAAGGGCTTGCAGGCGGGGCCAGCGTCGCCGAAAATCTAGTGGCCACCAAGCTAGGGGACAGGCGATATGTCCGGCGCGGACTGCTCGATCTCAGGGCAATCAAGGCAAACGCCGAGGCGCTGATTGCGCGATATTCAGTGCGGGTCGGTGGCGCGGACCAGGCCGTTGCCACGCTGTCTGGGGGCAATATGCAAAAGGTCGTGGTTGCCCGCGAACTGTCGGAGCAGCCCAAGCTGCTGCTGGTCAGCCAGCCGACACGCGGTGTCGATCTGGGCGCAACCCAGTTTATCTGGCGCTCATTGACCGATGCGCGTGACGCGGGCGCCGCGGTACTGCTCAGTTCTGCTGACCTGACCGAACTGCTCGCCCTGTCCGACCGTCTGGTGGTGTTCTATCGCGGTAAGCTTGTCGCCGCCTTCCACAACGATGACACGCTGACCCCGGAGGTCCTGGGCAGCTACATGCTGGGTCTTGCCGTGCAGACCCAGGAAGAAGTGATGGGAGCTCTCCGATGAGCACGACAGCAATCCTTGCCCGGCAGTCTCGCTGGAGCACTTTCCGAAAGGAAACGCTGCGCGCTGTGACCGCGATCGCGGTGGCGCTGCTGGTCACCATCATCGTGGTTCTGCTCACCTCCAAGGCACCATTGGAGGCACTTAACACGCTGCTGACCGCTCCAGCTTCCAAGCCCCGTACTATCGGCCTGTGGTTCGATGATGTGGCCAAGCTCACAGTGACCGGGCTGGCCTTCTCCCTGGTATTTCAGGCCCGTCAATTTGCCTTGGGCGTTCAAGGACAGATCTATGTCGGTGCGCTCGCTTCGTCCTATGTGGCGCTCTCGCCCATTGGGCCCACCTTTGCAGCCATTCCGCTGGGCATTGCTGCGGCGATGCTTGCAGGTGCCGCCTGGGGGTTCATCCCAGGTCTTGCCAAGGCCAAATTGGGGGCCAATGAAATCGTCTCGTCGCTGATGCTGAACTATATCGCGATTGAGCTGTGCAATTTTCTGGTCCGCGTGCAACTGCGCGAGAGGCCAGGCGTCCTGACATCGCTGAAATTTCCAGACGCCGCCGTTTTCCCACCCCTAATTCCAGGCACCCGCATCGATCTGGGCCTCATTCTGGCGCTTGTTGCGACGGTTCTCGTCTGGTTTGCGCTTTATCGCACGAGCTGGGGTCTCAAGCTCCGTCTTGTCGGTCACAATGCCCGCTTTGCGGAATATGCCGGCATCAAGTCTTCGCTGATCATGGTTTCGGCCATGACTGCTGCAGGTGCTCTTGGAGGCATGCTAGGGGCAATGTTCGTGCAGGGTCAGACCTATGGCAAAATCACCGTGCTATTTGAGGGCGGTCTGGCCTTTGAGGGCATCCTTGTTGCCATCGTCGCCCGCAGCCGGCCACTGGCCGTGCCTGTTGTGGCGATCTTTTACGGCTATCTGCGCCAGGGTGCGCAGCTGATGAACATTCGTACCGACGTGCCGGCGGAAGTGATCGGAGTTGTGACCGCCATCATCATCCTGCTGGTATCCTCCTCCTTCTCGATGCCAGGCAAGAAATGGCTGTCAGCGCAGTTTGGGCGCCGGGCGCAGCCGGCAGGCCTGTCAGCCGATGGAGCGGCCAAATGATCGAACTCTTCGCCACAATCATGTCGTCAGCCTTCTTTGTCACCGTCATTCGAACGACAACGCCGCTCCTGCTGGCAACATTGGGTGGATTGATTGCCGACCTTTCCGGTGCGCTCAACGTGGCGCTGGAAGGCCAGATGTTGGTGGGCTGCCTGACGGCCGTGATCGTATCGGTCTATGCGCCCTGGTATGTTGCGGTACTGGCCGGGCTTGCGGCGGGTGCAGTGCTGGGCCTGGTGATGGCAATCTTTGCGCTGCGGCTGAAAGCCGACATCATTCTAGTCGGGTTCGCGATCAACATCATGGCGGCGGGCGGCACCGTCTTTGCCCTAGCCATGGCGACCGGCGGCGACAAGGGTACATCTATCAATCTGGCCTCCAAGGCCATTCCGCCAGTCGATCTGTCGTTCCTGGGTGTCATCCCCGGTATCGGGCCATTGCTGGTGTCACTATTGTCGGGGCACTCTGTATTGTCGTGGATCGCCGCTTTCCTCGTCTTCGCCATCTGGTATTTTCTTTATCGCATGCCGTGGGGGCTGTGGCTGCGCGGGGTGGGGGAATATCCCGCCGCGCCTGAAGCGGCCGGTATACCGGTCAATGCCGTGCGGGCCTGGAGCTTGGTGGTGTCGGGTGCACTGGCCGGCCTTGGCGGCGCCCAACTGGCCATGTTCAATTATGTCGGCTTCGCGCGTGACATGACGGCTGGTCGCGGCTTTATCGCCCTGGGTGCCGTGCTGCTGGGCGCTCGACATCCGGTCGGTGCCCTTTTGGCGGCCCTGCTGTTCGGAGCATTCGAAGGGCTTGCCGTAGTCATGCCTGGCCTGTTCGCCGATGCACCCGCCGAACTGATCCGCATGATCCCCTTCGTCGTGACCATTCTGGCACTGATGCTGTTCAGCTACCGCGCCCAGCGTGCCCTCAAGCTCAGAGGCGTGAAATCCGCATGAACGCGCAGATCTGCAACAGCAACCAGGCAGGTGAGGCCTATTGCGGTGCCTGAAGAACTGGATCGCAATCGGTGCCGGGGCATTTACGGCACCTTCTTTCATGCGCCCACGGCCGGCGAACTGGCAGTGCTGGAAAACAGACTGATCCTGGTCGATGAGGCCGGTGTGATCAGCGCTGTCCTTGCCGAGGATGATCCGGCGCAGGCCACGGCGATAGCTGCGCTTGGCGAGGCGCTTGTGTGGCTGCCCGAAGGGCAGTTTGGCCTGCCGGGCTTTGTCGATCTGCACATCCACGCGCCGCAATATTCCCAGCTTGGGCAGGCGCTGGACGCGCCGCTGGAAATCTGGCTGCAAAAATACACCTTTCCACTCGAGGCCAGTTACGCGGACCTGGGGTTCGCCCGCCCGCGCTATGAAGCGCTGGTAGCAGACTTGCTGGCAATCGGGACCACTACGGCGCTGTATTTTGCGACGCAAGACCGCGCCGCAACTGAACTCCTCGCCGAGATCTGCATGGCCAAGGGTCAGCGCGCTCTGGTGGGCAAGGTCGTGATGGATGATCCGGCCGGATGTCCGGACTATTATCGCGACGAGTCAGCTGAAACCGCCATCGCCGAGACGCGCGCAGTGATCGAGCATATCCGCACGCATCCCGCAAATGCCGACGGACGTGTCCTGCCGGTCATCACGCCACGTTTTATTCCGTCCTGCACCGATGCAGCCCTGGACGGGCTGGGAAAACTGGCAGTCGAATGCGGCTGCCATATCCAGTCGCATTGCAGCGAAAGTGACTGGGCTCATGGCCATGTCCTTGAACGCTTCGGCCATACCGATGCCGAAGCCCTCGACCGCTTTGGTCTGCTGACGCGCAAGACGGTTCTGGCTCATTCGAATTTTCTAACCGATGCTGACATGGATCGCCTTGCCGCGCGCGGCACGGCTGTTGCTCATTGTGCGCTGTCCAATGTCTACTTTGCGAACGCTGTATTCCCCTTGCGGCGGGCGCTCGAAAAGCATTTGCATGTTGGTCTGGGCACCGACATTTCAGGTGGTCCGAGCGCCTCTATGTTCGAGGCCTGTCGCACCACAGTGCAATCCTCGCGCTTGCTCGAAGATGGCGTGGACCCCACGCTATCGGCCGCAGAGCGGGGAACGGCGGGGTCGCGGATTGATCTGGTAACCGCCTTTCACCTGGCGACGGCGGGCGGTGGAATTGCGCTGGACCTGCCGATCGGCATCCTTGCGCCGGGCTATCGTCTCGATCTGATTGCTGTCGACACCATGGCAGAGGAGGGTACTATCCGCCTGTTTGGCGAGACGCACCCTCAGGCCGTCTTCGAGAAAATTCTCTACTGTGCCAGCCGCGCCAATATTGCCGCTGTCTGGGTCGACGGCCAGCAGGTTTGCTGACCTGCATCAGTCCGCGGGTATCCAGCGCTTTGTGTCAACCAGTTGCAGCCGCGGTGAGCGGAGCGGCGCCATGATCCGGTCGCGCCATGCAGCCAACGGCTCCTGCCAGCGCGTGCCTTGCAACATGGCAGCGGTTATGGCCACTGGCGCAAGGTCTGCGCGCTCCAGCAGGGTGAGGACCGCCGCCATTGAGGTGCCCGAGCTGATAACATCGTCCACTACTGCGATCCGCTGTCCCTCCAGCAAGGGCAGTGAGCGGGGGTCGAGAAAGATGGTCTTTTGCTGTGTCGGGCTGGTGATGGAAGATATGGGCGCCGACAGAGCGTCCTGATACCAGAACTTGCGCGATGTGCCCAAGGCAACCATGCGCGAATGGCCCAGACGCCGTGCGATATTGTTGGCCAGCGGCAGGCCCAGCGTTGGCACGCCGACAACAACATCGACTCCGATCCGCGTGAGCATGTCCGCCATGGCCTGCGACAGCGCGTCCTCGACTGCAAAGCTGGCCTGATTGACGATCAGCGAGGCAACTGCAGAACTTCCATCGCCGGGCAATATGCGGATGGGCAGCAGGATTTCCCGACCATCGGGCAGGGCGGCCGGAACGCCATCCACCCAGCCATCCGTGACTCCCCCAACATGTGTCCCTGGCGCATCAATTGTTTGCCAGAACTGATGGGGCGCGAGCGACATGAGAGGTTTCCTTGCTGGGGCGCGGCAAATGTTGGATGCTGCAGCAACGTTGATTTTCAAGAGCTTAGCAATCCATGCCCCACAAGGACAGTGATCCATTCGAACTCGATGCGATGATCGCGTTACGTCATGATCTGCACGCCCATCCCGAGCTTGGGTTCGAGGAAGTCCGGACCAGTGATATCGTCGCGCGCCTGTTGGCTGACGCGGGGATTGCGGTGGACCGGGGGCTGGGCAAGACCGGCATTGTCGGCACGATCAGCGTCGGCCATGGTGGCCGCGCCATCGCGTTGCGCGCCGATATGGATGCCCTGGCCATGCCCGAATTGGGCGAGCCCAAGTACAAATCCACCGTGGCCAACACCATGCATGCCTGTGGCCATGACGGGCACACTGTGATGCTGCTTGCCGCCGCCCGTCATCTGGCGCGAACCAGACAGTTTTCGGGAACAGTGCACTTCATTTTCCAGCCTGCCGAAGAGGGTCGGGGAGGGGCCCGGGCAATGCTGGCTGATGGTTTCCTTGATCGTTTCCCGATTGATGCCGTCTATGGCCTGCATAATATGCCCGGACTGGCAACCGACGAGATGGCGGTGGTCGCGGGACCTCAACTGGCGTCCTCCGACAGCTGGGAGGTAGCGTTCCACGGGATTGGAACCCATGGCGCCAAACCCCATCTCGGTCGTGATGGCATGACGGCTGCGGCCCACTTCCTGACAGCGCTGCATACCATCGTGGCCCGCCGCGTCGACCCGCTGCAACCTGCCGTGGTCAGCGCCTGTGCCATCAGCGGCGGAGATTTCCGGGCGCTCAATGTCATTCCCGATGACGTGCGTATCGGGGGGACGGCCCGTGCCTATTCTGCCGAGGTCCGTGAGCAACTTGAGCTTGAGATCGGCCAATTGGCCGCGGGCATTGCTACCAGTTTCGGCATCACGGCGAGTTACAGTTTCAAGCGCCGAATAGCGCCTGTCATCAACGACCTCAAAGCGACCGAGACGGCCCTGGCAGCGGCCCGACAGGTGACCGGCAAGCCGGTGGTTACCGATTTTCCGCCCTCCACGGCAGGCGACGATTTTGCCGAGTTCGGCAATCTGGTGCCCGGTTGCTATGTCTGGCTTGGCAACGGGCCGGCAGTTGATGGCGCGCTGCACCACAATTCTCGCTATGATTTCAACGATGCGGCTATCCTGACCGGGGCCCGTTACTGGACTGCGCTGGTCGAAGCCGAATTGCGCTAGTCGAAGGCGCTTGCGAGTAGGGCCAGGGCGCCCTCGACATCCACCCGCATGGCGACATTGACGGGCGAGCCCGTCTCGCTCAGGCGCAGTCTGCCAGCATCGGCATCAAGGGCCAGATCAACGCCCAGACAGAACCGTTCGACCTCGAACAGTCCCGGTGCCACTGCCAGCAGCATCACGCAGGGATCATGCAGCGGTCGGCTTTGTCTGTCGTCCTGCAGGTAGGCCGTGATGAGATTGGCCGCAATATCGCCGGCCGGGGTCTGGCGCAGCGCTTTGACATAGGGGCGGTCGGCCCGAACACGCCGTGTCACATCAAGTGGCACGATGGTTGTCTTGATGCCCGAGCGCAATACGGTCGAAACGGCTTCGGGGTCGAAGGCAAAGTTGAATTCCGCCATAGGACCTGCATTGCCAGGTTCATGGATCGTGCCACCCATGACGATGAGATGGCCAATGCGTTCGGCGGCTGCAGGATGATGTGTGACCAACTGCGCCATATTGGTCAGCGGGCCGAGCGCCAGAATGTCGATCGACCCGGACGGCGCGTCCGTCAGCGTCCTGGCAAGCCAGTCCACTGCGCCGCTTTGTGGGCTCATCAGGGCTTCGGGCAGCGTGACGCCGCGTAGTCCATCATCGCCGTGAATGACACTGGCATCGATATTGTCACGCAGCATGGCAGTGGCCGCACCCGAGATGACCGGGATGTCGCTACGCCCCATTGCCGTCAGCAGCGCGCCGGCATTGGCCGTTGTCCGTTCCAGACCGATGTTGCCGGCAAGGGTGGTGACCCCGATGACGTCGAACAGACCGCTGGCCAGTGCAAACAGGATCGCCACGGCATCGTCCAGGCCTGGATCGGTATCGATGATGACGCGTCTAGTCATAGAGGGGAGCAATCACCATTTCAGGCACCTTGACCAAACCCTTGTCGGTGATGCGGATTTCGGGGATGACCGACAGGGGGATCAGGTTGAACCCCATATAGGGAATAGTGCATCCCACCGCTGACCAAGCTGTCTTAAGCGCCTGATTTTCGGCAGCAACTTCGTGCACCCGCTTGTCCGAAAGCAGACCGGCAACCGGCAGGCCGACAAAGGCAATGACCTTGCCCTGCTGCACGACCACGATGCCGCCCTTGGCGGCCTCAATGGTATCAAGCGCGAGGGCCATGTCGGCCTCATTGCTGCCCGCAACAATAATGTTGTGGCTGTCGTGACCGACGCTGGAGCCGACGGCGCCATCCTTGATCCCGAAGTCGTGCAGCAGACCATGGGCCATGCCACCATCGGACTTGCCATGGCGCTCGATGACAGTGACAAAACTCAGGTTGTCGCGCTCGAGAATTGAGGCCCAGTCATTGGCCGGGGCGATGGCCACCTTGCGGTGCGGCAACACGATACCGGGCATTTCGATACCAATGGCATTGGCCACGACCGGGCCGCTTGGCAGGTCGGGTACCAGCTTGCGTGTCTTGGGCAGATGCACGGTGTTGTAGGCAGTCTCTGGATAGCGATAACGCTGGTTCAATGTCTCTTCGAGCACCGGTGCAACCTTGCGGTCATCGACCATCAGTTCGCCGCCATACCAGGTGCTGACCGGTTTCATCTCGTCATCGAGCAAGACCAGATCGGCGCGGCGACCACCACCAAGCCCGCCAATTTCATCGCCAAGCCCAAACCGCGTCGCACCATGCAGGGAGCCCATGGCCCAGGCCTGTTCCGGTTTCATGCCGCAGCGAATGGCTTCGCGCACCACCCAGTCCAGCCCGAAATTCAGCAGATCATCGGCATCGCGATCATCGGTGCAGAGGCAAAACCGCTTGTGACTGGCGCCCAGTTCGGTAATCGGCTTGATGGCCTCCACGATCGAATTCCACGGCGTCGCCGGGTTGCCACCGCGCAGGAAGACCCAGATCCCGGCGTCGATCAGGTCGTCAGCGATGGCTCGGTCAATCGCCTCATGCGTGTCGGTGACACCAGCAGCAGCATAGGCCGGCACCAGTTCGCGACCATAGATGTGTCCCGAAACGGGCCGATTGCGCTTGAGGGCTTCCGCGATGATGGCATGGCTGCGCGGATCGCCCATGGTCACGGGCACAAAATCCATCTTTTCGCCCAGAGCAAGCGCTTCGGGCCATTTGTCGAACAGGGCGCCAATCTTGGCAGGCGTCAGATCACCGCCGGCGGTTTCCAGCTCCGGCGAGGTTGCCGGTACAGTCGATGGCACCGTCAAGAAGATCGACAATGGCGCCATGCGGGCGTCCTCGAGCATGGCCTCGACGCCGGCGACGTCCATCACATTGCCGATTTCATGACTGTCACAGAAAATCGTCGTCGTGCCGTTGAGCAGGGCCGCTTCCGCATAGGCGCAGGCCGTTACCATCGAACTCTCGACGTGAATGTGTGGATCGACCAGGCCCGGCGCGATAGTGCCGCCCTTGGCGTCATAAACACGCTTGGGGGCAGGGCCGCTTTTGTGAGCGCCTGCTGGCATCACCGCTGCGATGCGGCCATTGGCCACCCAGATTTCCCGCTCAGGCGCGATTCGCTCCGAATAGGTCGAAAGCGTTCTTGCGCCCGTGATCACGAGATCAGCCGGTGCGCGCCCACTGGCAACGGCGGCCAGGTGGATCGTGCTCTCATGCAAGGGGGCAACAGAGAAACGGGTGATGGTCATGCTGGCGTCTCCGAGAAAGCCGACAGGATCCGGACCCAGGACCGGATGCCCTTGTGAAAGCTCGACAGGTCGTATTTTTCATTGGGGCTGTGGATGCGGTTGTCGAACCGTGCAAAGCCGACCAGCAGCGAATCCATGCCCAATCGCCGCTTGAACTCGCCCAGAATGGGGATTGATCCGCCGGTTCCGGCCAGTGCGGCTTCCCGCTCCCATTCGATCGAGAGCGCGTCCCTGGCCTTGTTCAGCAGCGCGCCATCAAGCGGCATGGCCTGGGCTGCGGCCGCGGCATAGGCCTTGAAGGTCACGCTGCAATCTGGCGGCAACAGGCTTTCAACAAAGGCGCGGAACAGGCCGCGGATGCGGTCGGGGTCCTGACCGTCAACCAGCCGAAAGCTCAGCTTCGCGCTCGCCCGGGCGGGGATCACCGTCTTGAACCCGTCGCCGGTATAGCCGCTCCAGACCCCATTGATCTCGCAGGTCGGTCGCGCCCACACCTGCTCCAACACGGATCGGCCCGCCTCACCGGCAGGTGTGGTCAGGCCGACATCGGCAAGAAATTTCTCGGCGTCGAAGGGCAGCGAGGCCCATTGCTCGCGCATCACCTCCGGCAATTCGGTGACGTCGTCATAAAAACCGGGAATACCAACGCTGCCATCATCGAGACGCAGCTTGCCGATGATTGTGCCCATCACCTGTGCCGCATTGCGCGCGGCACTGCCGAACATGCCAGAGTGTAAATCGCGATCGCCGCAGACGATCTCGAACTCCTCACTGACAAAGCCGCGCCACATGGTGGTGATGGCGGGGGTATCGTGGTCCCACATATCGGTGTCGCACACCAACATGATGTCGGCCCGCAATTCGTCGCCATACGCATCAAGGAAGGGCGCAAGGCTTGGACTGCCGGCTTCCTCCTCGCCCTCGAACAGCATCGATATCCGGATCGGCAAACTGCCGGTTACGTTTTTCCAAGCGCGACAGGCTTCGATGAAGGTCAGTAACTGGCCTTTGTCGTCCGAGGCGCCGCGACCCAGAATGTGGGTTTCCCCATCCGGCTGAGGCACCAGCTTGGGTTCGAAGGGCGGGTTGGTCCACAACTCGAGCGGGTCGACCGGCTGCACATCGTAGTGCCCATAAAACAGCACATGGGGCCCAGGTATGCCGGGGCCATGACCCACCACCATGGGGTGCCCCGTCGTATCGCGCACCGAGGCATCCATGCCCAGCGCGCTCAATTCGGCGGCCAACCAGTCGGCAGCGCGCCGGCAGTCGGGTGCAAAGGCCGCTTCGGTTGAAATCGAGGGGATGGCAATCAGCTCAAACAAGCGATCCAGACTGGCGTCCAGACTCGCATCGACATGGCTCAGAATGGCGTCCAGCTGGCTCACATCGGTTCTCCATCTATGCGCGTCATTTCGGCCTTGAAGGCTTGGGCAATCTGCATGGCATCACGCAGGATCTTCTTGGGCTCGAGCGTTTGCACGGCGCCGTCACGCTTGAGCCAGCGACCTGCGACCATCACGTCGCGGACATCGCTGGGGCCGGCGGCAAATACCAGCACGGCGTATGGATCGTAGATGGGCTGCAGGCGGGGGGAAGCCAGACTGATGCGGATCAGATCTGCCTGTTTGCCTGGCTCAACAGAGCCGGTCTGCCGATCCAGACCCAGCACGCGCGCTCCCTCAATTGTCGCCATGCGAATGACATCGCCGGCGGGAAGCGGTTTGCGCGAGCCGGCCAGCAGTTTGGCGAACATGGAAACCGGCGCGAACTGGGCAAACAGGTCCAGCGTATTGCCGCTCATCGGCCCATCGGTGCCAATGCCAACCGGTATGCCGGCCCGGCGCATGGCTTCTACCGGGGCGATACCACGGCCCGCCTTGCCATTGGACCGTGGGTTGGTGGCTGCGCCGACCCCGGCCTGCACCATCATCGCGATGTCTTCATCGCTCAGATGCAGGCAGTGGGCGGCAATCAGACCCTGCTTGAGCAGTCCGGCCTGATGCACCACCGCGACGGAGGAGCAGCCGTGCTTTTCCCGCGCCCAGTCCACTTCAAGCTGGCTTTCGGCCAGATGGATCTGCACTGGCACCGTGGAATGCTCAGCGGACCATTGCGCGATGCGGGACATTGCGTCCAGGCCGGTGGAATAGGGAGCGTGAGGCGCGATCGACGCGCTCACCAGCGGATGGTCGGCGAAGGTCTCGGCCAGTTCCTCGGTCAGCGCAAAGCCGCGGTCAAAGTCCTTGTGATCGGGCGCGTCAAAATCGGCGAGCGTTTGACCAACAATGGCGCGCAAACCCGATTGCGCGACGATGTGCCCCACTTCGGTTTCGAAATAATACATGTCAGCGACGCTGGTCACGCCGGCCTCGATCATCTCCAGAGCAGACAGCGCCGAGCCCACCCGAACCATTTCCGCGGTAACGAACTTGCGCTCCAGCGGCAGGATATAGCGATAGAGCCGGTCATCGACATCTTCGGCCAGACCGCGGAATACCGACATGCCCATGTGGCAGTGGGTATTGACCATGCCGGGCATGACAATGTCTCCGCCACAATCGACGAGTTCTGCGCCTGCGATTTGGGGTGCCGCGCCGGAGCCGAGGGCCTTGATCATGTCGCCCTCAACATGCACCCAGCCATTGGCATGCTCGACCATGGCCGGGTCCATGGTCAGCACCCATGCATTGGTGAACAGCGTGCTCATTCCGGCGCGAGAATGGTGCATTGCTCGGGTACTGGCACCAGCTTTGCCGCGGCGCCCGGTTCCAGCGGCCGGGTGAGTGGTCCATTGGCAAGCAGCGCGCCTGCCGGCGTGTCACACTGGTATTGATAGGCTCGACCCAGATAGGTGCGCAGCCCCAGTGTCGTGGGAATACCTGCTATGGCCGGGTCATCTGACACCAGCAGCCCATCGGCACGGCAGGCCAGAACGAAGCTGTCAGGAATCACACCGAACTGCTCAGGCGACAGCGAGAGCGCCACGCCGCCGTCCGTTTCAGCGGTGATCTTGGCCCCGTCGCGCGACAGCACGCGCATGGGGATGAGGTTTTCGAAGCCCACAAAACGGGCGACGAAGGCATTGGCTGGTTTCTGGTAGAGCTGCTCAGGCGTATCGAGCTGCATAATCCGGCCCTGATGCATGATGGCCACGCGATCGGAAATCGAGAATGCCTCCTCCTGATCATGCGTGACATAGACCGAGGTGGTGCCATTGGCGCGCTGTAGCTTGCGGATTTCCACCCGCATATCAACGCGCAATTTGGCATCGAGATTGGACAGGGGCTCATCAAACATCAGCAGGGGCGGCTCGATGACGAGAGCGCGCGCCAGGGCAACCCGCTGCTTTTGACCGCCCGAAAGCGCTCCGGGCAGCCGCGCGGCCAGATGATCCAATCCGACCCGATCCAGCATGGCGTCGACACGCCGGGTCCTTTCTGTCCCCGAGATGCCGCGCTGTTTCAGGCCGAACCCGACATTGTCAGCAACCGACAGATGCGGGAACAGCGCATAGTTCTGGAACACCAGGCCAATATCGCGCTGATGCGAGGGCAGCCGGGTCAGATCCCGGCCACCCAGCGTGATGTTGCCCGATGTGGGCTGCAAGAAGCCGGCGATGAGCCGTAGCGTGGTGGTCTTGCCGCAGCCGCTGGCGCCGAGCAGTGACACCAGTTCGCCTTCCGCAACGTCGAGCGACAGGTTCTCCAGCACCTGGGTGGTGCCGTAGTGAGCGGAGATGGACTGCAGTGAGAGTGCCTGGGTCATGAATTCTACTTGGCTAGGAATGTGAGGCCGAGCGTGCGCTCGACAATGGCCATAACGGCAACGGTAAGCAGCATCAGCAGCACCGAAACCGAGGCGACAGTGGGATCAAAAAACTGCTCCATATGCGCCAGCAGCTGGATCGGCAGCGTTGATAGTCCTGGCCCGGTCAGAAAGATCGAGATCGACACATCATTGATCGAGGTAATGAAGGCGAGGATGAACGCCGCGATGACGCCCGAGCGGACATTGGGCAGCAGGATTGTGAAGAAGGTCTTGAGCGGCGGGGAGCCAAGGCTGATCGCCGCTTCTTCTATCGAAAAATCGAAGGATGCCAGGGACGCGCTGATCACCCGCACGACATAGGGGAGAACCAGCAGGGAATGGCCAAACAGCAGGGCCAGATAGATCGGTGTATCAAGCTGCACCGCCAGGTTCTTGAGCAGCGAAAAGCCCAGCACAAGTTCCGGTACCAGCACCGGTAGAACGAACAGCGTCGACAACCAGCCGGGCAATTGTATGCGGTGTCGATTAAGTGCATAGGCCGCCGGAATACCAATGATCAACGCGATCACGGTGGACAGCACAGCTGTCTGCAGGCTGGTTACCATCGTGCGTCGAAAGGCGCTAATGGCGAAAATGTTCTCGAACCAGTGCAGGGTCAGGCCCTGCGGCGGAAACGTCAGATAGCTGGTGTCGCTGAGGGCCGCACCAAACACGATGATCAGTGGGCCAACCAGAAAGATGAATACCAGCGTGGTCGCCGCAATCAGCAGGGGATGAATGTTCCGGGTCATCAGACAGCCATGGGGTTGAGGTGGCGGGCCAGCCGGGTCATCACCAGCACGATGGCGATCGTGATCACCACCATGACCGCGGCAATGGTAGAGGCCGCGACCCAGTCAAAGGTGACCATGGCCTGCTGATACATCAGCGTGCCCATCATCATGACCTGTTCGCCGCCCAACAATTGCGGTGTCGCATAGGAGGTAAAGCTACCTGTGAACACCAGCACTGCGCCAACGATCAACCCTGGGACGGCGAGCGGCAACGTCACCTGCATGAAGGTCGCTATCGGCTTGGCGCCGAGCGAGGATGATGCCTGAATCAGGTCCTCAGGAATGGATTCCAGCACACCCACCAGCGTCAGGATCATCAGCGGCACAAACAGATAGACCATGGCCACGATAACGGCGCCTTGCGTGTAGAGCATGGAGAAGGGTTCGCTGATCAGGCCCAGATTGAGCAGGGTCGAATTCAGAATTCCGTTCTTGCCCAGAATGATAAGCCAGGCAAAGGAACGGACCACAACGCCGGTCAGCAGCGGGAACACCGCCGCAACAATCAGAATGGATTTCAGCCAGCCCGGCGCGCGCGAGACCACATAGGCGGTCACGAAGCCGATCACCAGGGCAATGGCGGTCGTAATCAGCGAGATCTGGATCGTGCGTACTAACACCGTGCGGCGAAACCCGCTGCCAAAAAACGACACATAGGTAGCGAACGGACCGGCGGGCGTGGTGAATGTGGTTGCGATGGTCGCCAGGACCGGCAGCACAAGGAAAACCACGACCAGCGCGGTCGCGGGAGAGGCCAGTGTCCAGCCTGCGAAGCGTTTCATAAGGGGTAGCCTTGCGCCGAAGCGAGTAGGGGCGGGGTGGGCCTGACCACCCCGCGGAAGCGGTTTACATGCCGAAAATTTCGTTCCAGCGATCAACCCAGCCGCCCTTGGCAGCATTCATCTTGACGTAGTCCACGCGCTGCAGGCCGGCCACAACGTCGGCACCATAAGTCCACAGGGCAGCCTGTTCCGGCGTCAAGGTTACCGAAGTGTTCACCGGCGCATCGACACCCTGCTCGGCCAGCTGCTGCTGGATTTCAGGAGAAAGGATGAAGTTGATGAATTCATAGGCCAATTCGGGTTCAGCGGCGCCGACCGGAATGTTGACTGTGTTCAGGGTTGCGATCGAGCCTTCGGCGAGATCAGCCCAGACCACGGTGGGAACAGCCGCCTGAATCTGGGCCAGGGTGAAATCCTGCGCGATGGCGGCGCTGACTTCTCCGGTCGAGAACAGATTGATCATCTCCGAGCCGGTATTGTAATTCTTGACCACATTGGGCCGGAGCGCAGCAACGCTGTCGAATGCGGCATCGGCGTCAACAAAGGCATCCACGCCCACGTGATCGCCGGCCTTCATCACCACCATTGGGCCGGCCGTGGTTGTGATGCCGGGCAGTGACAGCGATGAGGCCAGGTCTTCGCGCCATAGATCGTCCCACGAGGTGATGGGCGCCGAGACCTTGCTGCTGTCATAGACAATGCCGACGCGGCCGATCGAATAGGCCGGGCCATAGCCGCCCTGTGGATCCTGGGCCAGTTCATAGCTGCCGGCCAGATTTGGCAATTTGGATGCGTCGATCTTCTGGAACAGCCCGGCTTCAATGCCCTGCTGGCTGTAGCTGTCGCTGAAATAGGCCACGTCAACGCCGCCGCCATTGCGAATTTGAATCTTGTTCAGGCGTTCGCCGTTGTTACCGGTTTCAAACACCACCTCGCAGCCGCACATCTCGCGGAAGGGCGCGACGATGATCGTTTCGAGCTTTTCGCCGTTGAAACCCCACCACGAAATCGTCAGCGTCTTGTCCTGCGCCATTGTTGGCGCGGCGGACAGCAGGGCGGCTGCGGAGATCGCCGCGGTGGTAATGAGGAACTTGTTCATTGACGGCATCCTTTATGATTTTTTCCTAGGGGAAATCGGCGACACATCTGATATCAGACATTTCGGGAGCGAGCCTATTTTTTCAGCGATGTCGGTGCAAGCCTATTATTTGCGCTAACCTGCTAGTGAAGCGGTTTAGTGGTGCCTTTGAGAGGTGATACGGCTGTGCATTCATCGAATTTGTACCGTCATCACGTACCGGTATGACCGGCAGGGATGGGGCCCGAAACGGCCGGTCACCTCGCTTTGCACCAACCATGGCTCATCCCGTTATTGCCGTGCGAACGACGAACGAAGCGACCAGCGTTGCGCAATGTTTAGAAGACGAGCGGCTCATAAGTATTCAGTACGTTGCCTGAAGATGGCCATATCTGTGAGCTGACTAACCTTAGTGCTGCGGTCGGACGGGTCTCGAACATGGGGGTGCCTTCACCACCGATCAGCGGGAAAGTGGTCAACTGAAGCTCGTCAACCAGCCCTTGTGCTAGCAGATCCTGCCAAAGCAGCCGGCTTAGGATGATGAGGATGTCTCTTGTCTGAGTTTCCTTGAGTATCTTCAGTTCTGAGCTTGCCGCGTGGCGGCTTATGACGCGCGTATTGGACCAAGGTTCGAGTTCGTCAACCGTTATCCGGTCCGACACTACCAGTTTGGGTTTGTTGGCGATGAGTTCGGCGTAGCGAAGGCGCGCGGGGGTGGGCTCGGCGCTCGTCGGCACAGTTGTCCAATACGCCTTGTTACCAAGGAAGGCGGTGTGGCTCAAAAGCAAAAAGCCTGCGCTTTCCAAGATGTTTACGTTGTAGTCGTCAAACGCGTTGTCGCCGGCATAACTGGGATGTCGGAACTTGAATAGCGACTCCAGGTCGTCATTTGGCCCGCTATAAAGTCCATCGATAGTGATGAAATTGCTGACTATTATCCGACCCATCCTGATGTTCTCCACGGTCGTATCTCAAGGTCCAAAATCGTTGTTCCGTTTCAGGGCGAGCCTAGAGGCCAAGTCGCGGTATAGGGTACGGCGACGGAAGCATTGGCATGAACGGTCGCCAGATCGCAGACGCAGCTCGTGAGAGCCGCCCGGAACTACGTGTCCTATTCGTCACCGGTTATGCGGAAAAAGCAGTTCTGAACCATGGCCACCTTGAAACTGGCATGCAAATCCTGACCAAGCCATTTCAGATGGACCAACTCGGAAGGAAGGTCCGGGAGTTGATCGAACAGTAAAATTTCGCAAGGTCCCGCATTTGTTAGGCGGTTCTATCCACGCACTATCCTTATCTGGATTGCTTAACATGCTCAGAACAGCGACAACCGGATTCACACCGAGGTGCCAGTGACAATACTCCAGCGAAACAACATTTCTATCGACGGTTCAGGCGAACGTACGATTGTCTTTGCGCACGGGTTCGGTTGTGATCAGAATATGTGGCGTTTTGTTGAGCCGTCTTTCCGCGGCCAGTTTAGGACCGTTTTATTCGATCATGTGGGCGCCGGGCGTTCAGACCATTCGGCCTATAATCCGAGGAAGTACGCCACGCTCGGTGGATATGCCGCCGATGTGGTCGAGATCGGTCGCGAACTGGGTTTGAAGGATGCAGTATTTGTCGGCCATTCGGTTAGCGCCATGATTGGCGCCCTCGCCCAAATTGAGGCCCCAGAATTGTTCTCTGACCTGGTTATGGTGGGGCCATCCCCGCGATACATTGACGACGCGGACTATACCGGCGGCTTCAGTGAGGCGCAGATCGAGGAACTTCTTGCATCACTTGCGGACAACCACATGGGGTGGTCTGCGGCGATGGCACCGGCGATCATGGGCAATCTCGAAAAGCCCGAGCTCAGCGAGGAGTTGACCAATAGTTTTTGTCGGACCGACCCAGAGATTGCCAAGCAGTTCGCGCGGGCGACTTTCACTTCGGATAATCGCGCTGACCTGCGAAACGTCACGGCGCGCACTCTGATTCTTCAATGCCGAGACGATATCATTGCTGCTGAAGAGGTCGGCGAATATGTTCACCGTGAAGTGGCCGGCAGCCAAATTGTCTATCTCGACGCGAGTGGTCACTGTCCCAACTTGAGTGCGCCCCAAGAGGTCATCAACGCGATGGACGCCTTTGTCTGATCAGTTGGTGCCCGAGGACCTTGAAGACCTTTATGAGAATGCGCCTTGCGGATATCTATCGCTTTCGCCAAAGGGCCGTATCGTCAAGTTCAATGGCACCTTTTGCCGATGGACCGGTCTGAGGCCCGAAGATCTGCTTGAGAAGCGGCTACGGGATCTGCTGAATGTGTCCGGCGCCATATTCTATGAAACCCACTTCGCACCGCTGCTGCGAATGCAGGGCTTTTTCGATGAGGTTGCTCTCGACATTATCAAGGCAGATGGTGAGCTTTTGCCAGTGCTGGCAAACGCTGCAGAGAAGCGCACCGAAGCCGGCGACGTTTTGTTTACGCGGGTGACAGTTTTCCGAGCCCATGAGCGCCGGCGTTACGAACGCGAGCTGGTCAATGCTCAAGAAACCGAGCGGGCCGCCAGATTGCAGCTCGAGAAGGCCAATGCTGCGCTCCAGGCCGACGCCGAGTTGCGGGAGCAGTTTATTGCCGTGCTGGGTCATGACCTGAGGAATCCACTGGCGGCCGTCGATGCGGGACTGGGCCAGCTGCTAAAACGCGGCTTTTCGGAGCGCACGCCGACGATACTCCAACTCATGCAGCGCAGCGTGTCACGCATGAGTGGACTGATTGAAAACATCCTGGACCTTGCTCGGACGCAGCACGGCGACGGTATGGTGCTGCATATTGAACACGGGCGGCCTCTTGAGCCGACGCTAACCCAGGTCATTGACGAACAGCAGGCGGCTTGGCCGGAACGTGAGTTTTCTGTCGACATTCGCATCGACCACAACCCACCAGTCGATCATGTCCGATTGGCGCAACTCGTTTCAAACCTGCTTGGAAACGCAGTCACGCACGGCGCACAAGATCTGCCAATTCGAATCCAAGCGGCGGGTAATCAAGAGATACTGGAAGTATCCGTTTCAAACGGCGGCAAACCCATTCCAGCGGAGATGATCGGAGAGCTATTTAAGCCCTTCCGCCGTGGGTCGGTGAAATCGAATGCCAAAGGTCTGGGCTTGGGGCTCTATATCGCCAATCAAATCGCTGAGGCGCACTGTGGGCGTATCGATGTCATGTCAGACGCGACAGAAACGCGATTCACCTTCTCGATGTCGACGATAGACCGCAGTTCCAACAACACGCGTGATTATGACGACTAATTGAACTGGCAATTCCCCCAGTTTTCCGGCGTTTTCTCCAAAATTAGTGTGCTCGCTTGAAAGGTCGCCCCATACTCTTGGGCTTGAACAAAGCGTCTGGAAAATTCGGTTGAGGTTTAGAATGCGCATTCTTCGAAAGCGTTATCTTGGAGCGCTAGCACTCGTGCTCGTTGGCATCATTGGCGCATTTGCGGCGATCATACTGGTCCCGGAACCACATGAGTTATCAGGACCCGTCGACACTGAGATGGCTGTTGGGTCCGCAGAATTCGAGCGCGCCATGCTTGGGCTTCACGGAGGCGGTAGCGATGACGGAAATGCCGTCGAAACGCTCCAAAACGGTGACGAAATCTTTCCGGCAATGCTCCAAGCCATCGCGGGCGCTGAGCACTCAATCAACTTTGAAACCTACGTATATTGGAGCGGCTCGATAGGGACCCGTTTTGCTAAAGCATTGGCCGAACGCGCAGCTGCTGGAGTTGAAGTAAACGTGCTGCTTGACTGGCAGGGTAGCGTCTCAATGGAATACGGTCTGATACAGTCGATGGTGTTGGCAGGCGCCAGTGTCGAGCGGTTCCGTCCCGTCGAATGGTTCACATTGGATCGCCTGAATTCGCGAACTCACCGCAAACTGCTGGTCGTCGATGGGCGCATTGGGTTTATCGGAGGCGTGGGAGTTGCCGACGAGTGGCTTGGCGATGCTCGCAATCCAGAGGAATTCCGCGATCTTCACTACCGTGTTGAAGGCCCTATCGTGAGGGGCATGCAGGGGGCTTTCGCATTCAACTGGGTGGAGGCCACTGGTCTGGTGTTGCAGGGAGAGGAGCATTTCCCTGAAACTGCCCCTGCCGGAAATGTACTCGCGCAACTGGTCTATTCAACAACGGGCTCGCGCAACGTGATGCACACAATGCTCATGACTGCACTAGCTAGCGCTCAGGACCACATTCGAATTGGCACGGCCTATTTTGTGCCGGACGAGATTGCCATCGCTCAGCTGATCGCCGCCCGGCGTCGCGGTGTAATGATCGATATACTTATTCCTGGCGAGCACCATAACAAGGATGTTGTTCGCTCTGCGTCCAGACACTTCTGGGGGGAGCTGCTCGAAGCGGGCGTCAATTTCTACGAATATGAACCCACGATGTATCACGCCAAGATAATCGTAATAGACGAAAGCTGGACCTCCATAGGATCTGCTAATTTCGACGAACGGTCGTTCCGGCTCAATGATGAGGCAAATCTCAACGTGTACAGCCACGAATTTGCCACCGAACAAATAGCCATTTTTGAACAAGATCTGGCGCGCTCATCGCAGGTCGCGCCCAAGGATTGGGCGAGCAGGCCCCTGCTGCAAAAGATCACAGACTGGATCGCCAGCACATTACGTGTGCAATTGTAGACGATGCGGGGTGTCCTCGTGCGGCCAAAATCAAGGATCAACGTCGATGCACTCGTTGTGATCTAGACGATATTATCCCGCATCAAGCGATGCTTGATCATGCCCTGACTGGTGCACGTCCGGCGCGCTGGTTTGGCGCCACCCCGCTGCATAAGGTCAGTGAGGTAGGTTTCGCGGAAACTGGAATCTTTATGTAGTGCAAAGCGGTAACCGTCGACACGATGCCATCGCGCAAACTTACCAGTCTTTCCAGAGGCGCCGTCGGCAGCGAACGAGAAGAGGAATTATCCTATGACCGACGACATTTGGCATTGTCGGGATGTCTGCTTACACCGCCGCTCTCACAAAAGCCGCCGGTCCGCACGCCACCGGTTGTTTCCATTGTCGCGAGGTGAGCGGACAGTCCGTTTTCAGGAATCCAAGCGGACACAAATCAGGCGTCGAGTCAGAAT
The DNA here is from genome assembly GCF_018334155.1 of Devosia litorisediminis. NCBI lineage: Bacteria > Pseudomonadati > Pseudomonadota > Alphaproteobacteria > Hyphomicrobiales > Devosiaceae > Devosia > Devosia litorisediminis. Next base: position 1,057,005 of record NZ_JAGXTP010000001.1, read on the forward strand.
GCCGAGCCTCAAACGGGGCGGTGTGAGGCAAGCATGCCTTTTTCGCGAAGCGGCTAAAGCTGCTGCAGAAGATACTCGGTTTTCACAGCGCTTCGGGGGTTGATGGGCACTCCGGTTTCGACGAACACGCCCCTTACGCCGGCGCGCTGCGCGGCCAAGATATCGGTATCGAGTTGATCACCCAGCATGATTGCGGATTGCGCCTGAACGCCAAGCCGTTCCATTGCCAGATGGATGATGTCTGGTGATGGTTTGCCAATGAACTTTGGCGAGACACCCGCCGCCGTGGCGATAGAGTGTGCGATAGCGCCGGCGCCCGGTTCGAAGCCGTCATCGACAGGGCGGATGAGATCTGGATTGGTGCCAATGAGCTCGGCGCCGCCGAGCACGTTGCGCAGGGCGGCCTTCATCATCGAATAATCAAACTGGCGGTCGAGTGCGACGAGAACCACTTGCGCTGCGGTGCTGGCGAGCACGAAGCCAGCCGCTTCGACCCTGTTCTTGAATGACGGCGTGCCGACAACATAAACCGGGGTGCCGGGGGCATAGCGGGCGCTCACATAGGCCAGGGTCACCTCTGCTGCGGAGACGACCTGATAGGGCGTGCAGGGTATGCCAAGTCCGATGATCTTGCTGGCGAAGTCGTCCGCTGATTTTTCGGCATTGTTGGTGATGAAGCAGTAGGGCAAGCCCTGGTCGTGCCAGCTTCTAAACCGCGCGACCGCACCTGCGATAGCGTCATCGCCCCGATAGACAATGCCGTCAAGGTCCGAGAGGACAGCGGAGAACTTCAGTTCGTCAAGCGATTGGAGGCGCGTAGGGTTGTGGGGCTGCGTCACGCGATCTCGCCTTTAAGGTTTGGGTCGAGCATGTCACGCAGCCAATCTCCAACGAGACTGATAGCGAGCGTGGTCAGGAAGATTACGACGCCGGCAGGTATGCCGATCCACCAAGCAGTGGCAAGGTAGTTTCGCCCTTCGCCCAGCAACAAGCCCAGGCTGGTACCAGGCGGCTGCACCCCCAGACCGAGGAAGGACAGGGAGGTTTCCAGCAGGATGATCTCGGGGAAATTCAACGTGATCTGTACCATGATGATGCTCAGCATATTGGGCAGTACATGGCGGAAATACACCCGCGCCGGGTGGACACCCAATGTGCGGATCGCGAACGCGTAACCCTGGCCATTGGTGGAAAGGACCAGACCGCGCGCGATACGGGCATAGCCGTCCCAGCCGAACAGGCCGATCAGCACCACCAGCAGCACGAAATTGTTGCCGAAGAACGCCAGAACTGCCAGCGCCACGATCAGGAACGGTATGGCTGCCTGAAAGTCGACCAGCATCATGATCAGGTCATCGACCCAGCCACGGAAATGAGCGGCGATAATGCCCAGAGCGGTGCCGACGGACGCGCTGATGACCGTGCCCATCACAGCAATGACAATGCTGGTCCGCATGGCATAGATGACCCGGCTGAGCACGTCGCGACCCAGACCATCCGTTCCAAGCAGATAGTCAGGGAGCCCACCCAGAAAGGCCGGCGGCTGCAGCCGCTTGAGCAGGCTCTGATCGGCATAGCCATGGGGTGCCAGCACTTCGGCGAACAGGGCGGCGATGAGGACAACAACCAGCCAGATGATCGACAGGCCAATCACTACGGGCGGACGCGTCTTCCACAATCGAGTCAGCCAACCAAGGCGCCGGAGCGGTATGGGGGCGGAAGAAAGAGGGATTGTTGTCATGCTTTGGCGGCCCGCTTGTTATGGAGTTCGATGCGCGGATCGAGCCAGCCATAGGCGAGGTCGACACACAGATTGACCACCACCATGGTCAAGGCGATGAGCAGGACGACCGCCTGCACTACGGCAAGGTCGCGTTGGTTGACCGAGTTCACGAGCAGTAGGCCAACCCCGGGCCAGGCGAATACCGTCTCGATGGTGACGGCACCACCAATCAGCCCGCCAATACGCATGCCGACCACAGTCACGACCGGAATAGCGGCATTGGGCAGGGCGTGACGCAGCACCCGCCTGTCGTAAGGGATGCCCTTGGCCTTGGCGGTGCGCATGAAGGGTTGGTGCAGGACGTCCAGCACCGACGAGCGCGTAAAGCGCGCTATTGTCGCGGCGGCACCAGTCCCCAGGGTTATTGCGGGCATTAGCAGGTGCCAGATGGTCCCGGTGCCCGAACTGGGAAGCCAGCGCAGCGTCATTGAGAACACCAGGATGAGGATGATGCCGAGGAAGAAATTCGGCACGCTGTGGCCGAAAATCGTTGCGGACATGGTCAGTTGGTCAACCAGCTTGCCCCGAGACAAGGCAGCAAAGATGCCCGAAGGAATACCCAGGACCAGTGTGATCATGAAGGCTGCCGAGCCGAGCAACAATGTTACAGGAACCCGCTCCATCACCAGCTCGAGTGCGGGGCGTCCGTCGCGAAAGGAGAGGCCGAAGTCACCCTGCGCGATGGCCGAGAGATAGGTCAGGTATTGTTCGAGATAGGATCGGTCGAGACCCCATCGTTCGCGGAACCTGGCGATGGCATCGGGGGAGGCTTCGTCGGACATCATGATCTGGGCAGGGTCGCCCGAGGCGCGAAGCACGATGAAGACAAAGGTGACGGCCAGCAGCAGGGTCAGCGCGCCGCGGGCCAGCTTGGTAAGGACAAAAGTCAATTTCATTGCGACCACGCCCCGGTGCCGGCTGTCCAACCGCAGTCGACGATGGTCTGACCATCGACGATCCATTGGCGCAGATATTGTTCGTGCCCGTTGCATTCGGCGTGCAGGAGACGCGTTTCGACGGGTGGCACGAGGCCAAAGCGCGGGTCAGCTCCCGCGAGTGCTTCGACCAGTGGGCGCCCTTCGGTGCCATCCAGAGGCAGCCCCATTGTCGTCAGCACTGTTGGCAGAATGTCGGGCAGCCAGCACGGCGCTTCGGCGGTAAAGCCGCTGCGATAAGCGGGACCCTGCGCAGCAAGCACGGTTGAAAGCTCGCCCTTGTTCAGCCCCCCATGCATGCCGCCGCCGGGTGAAATCCAGGCGGCGAAAATGCAAGCGTCGATGTCCGGCCCATAGTTCTTGGAACAGTCGGTGGCGCGCAGCGTAAAGCCGATATCTGCGCCCCGCGCATGATTGTTACGGACGGCGCTCCAGGGGAGGGCGCCGGCAATGGGCGCGCCATTTGCTGCGGTGGCGAAGACCAGCCCGCAGAAATCCTGCCGGGTCAGCCAGTCAACCACCTCTTGTTTGTTCTGATCGCTCGTATCGTGCAGATACAGGCCGCTGAACGAGCCAATGGAGGCTCGACCGAATTCGGCTGGTATGATGTCCAGATTGGCCAGTTGGCGCTGACCCGTGATCTGGCCATGGTCCGACATGACAATGATGTTTTCGGGTCCGTTGCCGGCGCGCCACCAGTCAAGAATGCGACCAAAATTGTCGTCGCACCCTTTCTGGGCCTGCGCTGTTTGGGCTGCCGTCACGCCAAAGGCGTGAGAACTCATATCGGGATCATTCATCCAGTAGACGCAGAAGTCCGGATCATATGTGTCGTAGACAAGCCCGATCAAAACGTCAGTGGCATAGGTCATTCTGGCCGTGTTGGGCGCTTCCGCCGCGGGGATTTCGCCGAACCGGGTGAGGACTTGCTGGTGCAGATCCTGACTGGAAACGGGTGTGCCATGCATTGAAAACACCGGTTGGCTGAGCGCATGTGCGCTCGAATTCATCATCCGCGATGCGCCCTTGGTGGCCGTGCTGACCACCGCCATGGTGCGGCCTGCCTTCGCCATGTGCTGGCCCATGGTGGGCCGGTCAAGAAGCTGTCCGGCCTGCGCGGCCAGTTCGAGATCGTCCCATTCAGCGGTTCGGAACAGGCCGTCGGCGCGCACCGGGTGGATAAACTGGTTGGCTACCACGCCGTGGGAGCCTGGTGGACAGCCAGTCATGGTTGATGTGACAGCGACCCGCGTTTCGCTGGGAAAGACAGAGCGGGAATTGATGAAATTGCTGCCTTCGCGCATGAAACGATCAAGATTGGGCATCAGGTCGGCCGTGGCGCGGTCCCGGCGCAGGCCGTCGAAGGTTACAAGCAGAGTCGATCCGGTGCTCATGCCAGCGCCTCCGCTCGTCTGGTGGCCATGGCCACGTCATTGACCAACAGGCCGCTGACCCCTGACTGGGCGAGTTGCGCGATGTCTGTGCCCGTGTGATCGCCGCCCGCAAGGCCGGTGCCATGGCCGCCACTGGTGACCCAGACTTCGGCTCCAAGGCTGCGCAGGCGCTTTACCAGCGCGGGTGATGCATCGTTTTCCCAGAGCCGGATTGATCTTGCGCCGGCGTGCCAGAACGCTTCGGCCTGTTCGGGTGAGGGAATGAAACCCAGAATACTGGTCTCGCCCTGCGCGCAGAAGAACCGGACGGCTTCGAGCGAGTGGCATCCAGCGATAAGCAGCGGACGCAGCGTTGCCGGCACCTCAGCACTTATTGTCTGCCATAGGCGATCCAGAGCTTGCGGCGTTTCTTCCTTGAGATCGAGCAGAACCCGATTGCCGTCACGAACATAGCTCAGCACATCCGAAAGAAGTGCAATTCGGGCCCCGTCTGCATTCTCAAGTTTGGCCAGCTCTGCATAGGGCAGGGCGCTGACTTGCTCGGGCCGCTGAAACAGGCGGGCAAGATCGGCATCGTGGGCGCAAACACCGACGCCATCGCTGGAAAAACGGATGTCTGTTTCAATGGCGAAGGCGCCGGCCGCCAAGGCAGCGTCCCAGCTCTGGGTGGTGTTCTCGGCAAATCCGGCGCTGAAACCGCGATGGGCGATAATTCTCATGGAAAAACTCTGGTGTGGCGCTGTCTGCTCATGGCAGGGCGGCAAAGGTTTTGAGGTCGCGCTCGCGGCGCTGGCGAGGGGTGTCGGCGGGAATGGCAGCGAGCAGACGACGGGTGTAATTGTGCTGCGGTGCCTCAAAAAGCGTACGCGCGTCACCGATTTCGAGCAGCTGGCCGCGATACATCACGCCGACACGATGGCTGATATGGCGGACAACGGAGAGGTCGTGGGAGATGAACAGCAGGGAGAGTTGCAGTCTGTCGCGGAGTTCAAGCAACAAGTTGATGATCTGGGCTTGCACGGAAACATCGAGCGCGCTGACGGCTTCATCGCAAACCAGCAATTTGGGCTGGAGCACAAGCGCTCGTGCGATCACGGCACGTTGTAGCTGTCCACCAGAAAGCTGGTGCGGCAGACGATTGCCCATGGTCCCGAGCCCGACAAGCGCAAGCATTTCCTGAGCACGATGATCGGCCTCGGCGCGGGCCAGGGTTTCATGGGTGGTCAGCGCTTCGCGAACCTGGGCGTGTATGGTCCAGCGCGGATCAACAACGGCGGCCGGGTTCTGGAACACCATCTGCACCAGCCGCCTCTGTCGGCGCCATTGTGCTGCGCCAACAGGCGCGTAGCGCTGGCCCCAGAAAGTCACGTCACCGCTGGTTGGTGCCTCAATGCCGGCAATCATCCGACCCAGTGTCGACTTGCCGCTGCCGCTTTCGCCGACGATCCCAAGGGTCTCGCCTTGCTCAAGATGGAAGCTGACGCCATCGACGGCACGAAACTGTTCGCCACGGCCGAAAATAGTGCGACCCACCGGATAGGTTTGCACCAGATGGGATGCGACGACGCCCTGGTCGGGTGAGGGCTTCATTGTGGCACCATGGGCTGCGCGGGAAACAGATGGCAGGCGATCGTACCCGCGTTCGTCGAGGTGAGTGGGGGCTCGACCTGACACCGTGCCTGTACCTGCGGACAGCGCGGTGCGAAATTGCAGCCGGCAGGGCGGGAGGATGGTGCAGGCACCGTGCCCGCAACGGCATCAAGCGGAGTGCCGGGCTCGCGCTGAAAACCGATGCGGCAAGCCATCAAGGCGCGGGTGTATGGGTGGCGTGGGTCCTCAAACAGTGCGTCAACCGTTCCTGCCTCGACGACGCGTCCGGCGTACATGACAGCGACGTGGTCGGCGATCTCGGCAACTACGCCCAGGTCGTGCGTGACAAAGACAATTGCCAGTCCCAGCTCGTCCTGAAGATCGCGCAGCAAGCGTAAAATCTGCGCCTGAATGGTCACGTCAAGCGCCGTCGTAGGCTCGTCTGCGATCAGGAGTCTGGGCCGACAGGCCAGTGCCATGGCGATCATCACGCGCTGGCACATGCCGCCGGAAAGCTGGTGTGGATAATAGGTCTTGTGGCGAGCGGCATTGGGAATACCAACCTGATCGAGCAGTTCCACCACACGGCGATCCACCGCGCCGCCAACCAGATCCGTATGCTCCCGGATCGCTTCGGCGATCTGCAGGCCCACCCGCTTGACCGGGTTGAGTGCAGCCATGGGGTTCTGGAAGATCATGGTGACATCACGGCCGCGCATGGCGTTGAGAACGCGCTCGGGTGCGCCAAGGGTTTCCGTTCCAAACAGCCGCACCGAGCCACGGGCCGTCAGGCCCTCGTCGAGCAGACCGAGGGCCGACATGCAGGTGAGGCTTTTGCCGCAACCGCTCTCGCCAACAAGGCAAAGAGTTTCACCCGGCATGACGGCGAGGCTCACCTGCTCGACCAGTTCGAGATTGCCCGAAGAGACCGTGAGGTTGGAAATCTGAAGGACGGGCTCGGCACCGGAATGCTCGGTGGAGCGTTGAGAGGCGGCACGAATGCCGCCTCTGCCCTGTGTGATCAAACTGGCCATCAGTCGCGATTGAAGCTGAGGTTTTCGGGCCGCAGGTCCATGTAGTAGAACGTGTACGGCTGCCAGTTCACGTCCTTGGCGACGCCATAGGTCTCGAGCGGCTGATAAAGGATCGTGCCGGGGGCATCGGTCTTCCACAGCTCGAGCATTTCCCAAGCCGCCTGCTGGCGCGTTTCGAGATCAACCGTGCTTTGCAGTATGGCCCCCAACTCGTTGAAACGGGCGAGGTTTTCTGTGCCAATCCAGCTCTTGTTCGCGCGCTGGGCGCTGCCAAATGGCCCCCAGACATTCCACAGGCCGCCGACCGGGTCGGGATAACGTGTCGAATTGGACCAGGTCCGGACCTGAAGCGTTGAAGGGTCGATGCCAGAGAAGCTCTCGACAACGTTGAGTTCGACGTTGAGGCCGATTTCCTTCCACATCTCGATGATCGCCTGCGCGGCGGGCAGCGAGTTCAGATAGTAGTTGGGCTGGGTTGTGTAGCGGATGAGCTCGCCATTGTATCCAGCCTCGGCCAGTAGCGCCCTGGCGCGGTCGGGGGCGTATTCGAGCCCGACATGGTCAGGATTATACATGTCGCCGTATTCGGGGTACTGGTGCCCGTTCGGAACCACGGCCTGACCGCCCCAAAGCGCCTGATTGAGGAGCTCGCGGTCGATGCCCAGATTCATGGCCTGGCGGATCCGGATATCGTCAAGGACGGTGTCGGTGACGTTGTAGACCAGCACATGGGAGTTCGCCAGAACCACCGAGCGCGTCTCGATGTCATCATACCCGTTAATCTGGTCGATCTGGTCCGGTGCAACATTGGTGACAATGTCGAATTCGCCAGAGACCAGGCCCGCAACACGGGTCGAGGGCTCGGGGACCTCGCGGAAGGTCACCGAAGCGGCTGTTGGCATGCCGCCGAAATAGTCATCGAAAGCAACAAGGTGGATGGCCTCGTCAGCCTTGTAGCTTTCAAGCATGTAGGGGCCGGTGCCGACCGGGAACATCGGCACGCCACCATCGGTTGCCGCCTTGGCTTCCCAGTCTGCCTTGTTGACCACCCAGGATGCCCAGGATGCCAGACGCTGTTCCAGCAGCGGATCGGGTGCCTTGGTGACAAAGCGCACGGTAAGGGGATCAACGGCCACAACTTCGTCAAGCACGGAGAAATAGGCCGGGCCTTCGGGAAGCAGCGCATTCTCGCCGCTGAGGCGCTGTGGCGAGAAGGTAAAAACGATGTCTTCGGCGGTCAGGGCGGCACCATTGTGGAAGGTAACACCCTCGCGCAGCTTCACTTCCAGTGTCAGATCGTCGATGCGGCTCCAGCTTGTGGCCAGGCCCGGAATCAGGGTGGAGCCGCCGCCGCCTTCTGCCGAGAGAAAGTCGCGTCGGATCAGCGTGTCGAAAATGCTGTAATTGACGCGGGTGCCAACATTGGAAAGCTCTTTGCCTGGTTCGAGCGTTGCCGGCAAATCGGCTACGCCAACAACCAGATCATGTCGATCCTGCGCGAATGCCAGAGACGAGCATGTGGTAAGGAGCAGTGCTGCCGCTACCTTCGTGAGGTTCGTTGAGAACTTGCGAGTAAATGGCACTATGCGCCCCCTTCGTTGTTGAATGGGGTGCTGCTACGGTACCGCTATTACGTAAAGGCGACGGTGCAATGTCAGTTTGGTGACATTGCAGGCCGCTGCCAGTGCTTGCCTCGGCTGATCTGGGTACCGCCACCAGAATTTTGGTTGAGCAGATTCCGGGCTGCCCAGCACAGGTCCTGCCTTTTCCCGCACTCTGGTGGGCCCTCGCCGCTAGGACCGACGCGGTTTGAGTGGTCCGCGCCGTGTCGCTCTGACCGCCCTGAAGCTGTGCTGCAGTTGCCGCGCTATTTCTGGCGCAGGTTTTGGCGCCATTGGTCGAGAAAAATCCGGCGTTTGTGCTGGTCCATGCCAGCCAGCAGAATGGGTGACAGGGCGATGGGGCGCAGGCTTGATGGTCCGCCACCGGGCAGATCGAAGTCGGCGCCATCGGCTCCGCCGATCCTGACCACCAGTCGGGCCTCGCTCAGCGCGGTCTGGCCGGCGCTGGAGAGCAGAAAGTCGATGAAGCCGCCAGCAGCGCCGACATTTTTTGCGTGTTTGGGGATCAGCGCTGCGCGGGACAGGACCAGCGCGTAATCGCTGGGCGCCCGTACGCCGATGCGCGGGTCCTTGTCGGCGCGGGCCAGCGCATAGGAACCCAGCACATTATAGGCGATCAGGTACCGGCCATCGGCCACCGCGTCGATCAGTTCGGCCGAACAGCAGGTGGCCACAGCGCCCGAACGGCCAAAAGCTTCAAGCAGCCGACCAAAAGTGTTGGCCTGCAGGGAGTCCATGAAGGCGAACAGATAGCCCAGACCAGAGGCTTCGATATCATAGGTGGCGACGCGGCCGACAAAGCGGGAATCGGCGGGGCGCAGCAGGTCGATCAGGTCAAAGCGCGACAGGGGCACTTCGTCCGGCGCCACCAGCTGGATGTTGTAGATCAACACCGCAGGTTCCTCGGTGATGCCGAAGATCTCGTTGCGCCAGTTGCGCGCGGCCGGCAGGGCGTCCGTGGCGGGCGATCTGTGCGCCACCGCGCAGCCATTGTTGACCAGCTGGACCTGCAGATCGACAGCCGAGCTGATGACCAGATCGGCGCTGCCGCTGCCTGCCGCGCAATGGCTGGCCGCCAGTGTCGCCAGATCGTTTGAGCCCCACTGCTCATAAGCAATGGCCAGATTGGGTCGACTGGCCAGAAAGTCGAGCATGACCGGCGCGAAGACGCCGATATCGGTGGTGCTGCGCACGATCAGTGTTTCGGTTGCCGTGGGCAGGCCGAATACCGCGGAGTCTTCCTGAGCCAGGCAGGCGGTGCAGGCCATCATGGCAACAAACAGGGCCGAGACGATGCGGTTCATGGCGCGCGCTCCTCGTGCTGCAGCGGGATCGTCAGGCTGATGGTGAACCCGGTATTGGAGGCGATATCGACCGCCATCGTTGCGCCATGGGCATGGGCCACGGCGTGAGCGATGGACAGACCAATGCCGGTGCCGCTGGTGCGGTGCTGGTCGGCCGACAAAAAGCGCTGTCCGAGCAGGTGCGCTTGCTCGGCCGTCATGCCCTTGCCCTGATCATGCACGGTCAACACCGCCTGACCGCCCTGGCACAGCACGGCGATGGTCACTCTGCCAGCCCCATGCTGGAGCGCATTGCTGATCAGGTTCTTGACCGCCTCTTGCAGCGACAGGGCATCTCCGGCGACCCATGCCGCCGTCTCGCACAGGTCAAGATGCAGTCGCCCGGCTTCAAAGATCGCCCCATCATCAAAGACCTCGGCGGCGGCCATGGCGACGCGGCGCAAGTCGATCCTTTTGTGGGCGGCGCTATCGCCGCGATGGATGACCAGTGCGCGGTTCAGCATCTGATCGGTCAGGCGGCTGAGGCCGACCGAGCGGGTCAGGATCTTGCTGACGATCTCGGACTGGCGGTGTGGGTCCTGTTCCTCGGCGGCTAATTGGGCCTGCGCCCGCAAGGCGGAAATCGGCGTGCGCAATTGGTGCGCGCTGTCGGAAATCAGGTTCTGCATGCCATCGATCTGGCGGTGCAGGCGGGTGATGAACCGGTTGATCGCATCGACGATGGCGCGCAGTTCGCGCGGCACCGCGATATCGAGCGGGGTGAGGTCCTTGGGGTCACGTGCCAGCAGGTCCTGACCGATGCGTTTAAGCGGCACCAGGGCCGAGCGGATCGAGAAAACGGCAAGGGCAACCATGCCGATCCCGGCCACGGCCAGCATCATCCAGGCATTGCGCGCGATATCCCAGGCCAGAGCCTGACGGGCAATGGTAGTGTGGGCAACAATGGTGGTCACGGTGCCGCTGAAGCCGCGTTCGGCGAAGTGCCGTCGCACGGCCACCAGCCGGACCGGGTCGCCGGCAAATGTGCCATCGAAGAAGCTGAGATCGGTGTCGGTGGGGGGCAGCGCCAGATCGTCGTAACCGGTCAGGGTCACGCCCTGGGGGTCGATAACGCGATAGGCAATGCGATCTTCGGGCGCCAGAGCGAGCAGTTCCAGCGCGGTCACCGGCAGATCCACCAGCGGATCGCCTTCAACGATGGAAATCGAGGCCGAGATCTGGTTGGCCGCGCCCACCAGCAGGCGGTCAAAGGCATTGCGGGCGGCCTGATGGCCATAGGCCAGCGCCGCAGCGGTGACGATGATGCCGCCGGTCATCAGGATCAGCCCAATGGCCAGAAACAGGCGGGAGGCCAGGGACAGTGGGCGGCCATTGCGGGCCCCGATATGCCGAAATGCGCTATTGACTGGCAAAGAGCTGATATCCCAATCCGCGCAGGGTCTTGATCGACACTTCGCCCCCGTCCAGCTTCTTGCGCAGCCGGGCGACATAGATTTCGACAGCGTTCAGGCCGACATCGCCCTGATCGAACGAAAAGATGCGCTCAAATATCTGTTCCTTGGAAATGACCCGGCCACGGTTGATCAGCAGCGCCTCAAGCACACCAAATTCGCGCCGCGTCAAATTGATCGGCTGCCCGCCCAGGGTCACGACGCGCCCGGCAATATCGACTTCAAGATCCGCATAGGTGATTGTCGAGCCTTCGGAGGGATCGCGCTGCGCCCGTCGGGCCAGGGCGCGTACACGCGCTTCAAGCTCACGCAGATCAAAGGGTTTGACGAGATAGTCGTCGGCACCGCGATCAAGCGCGGCCACACGGTCATCGACCTCGAGCCGTGCCGTCAGCATCAGGATGGGGGTGGTGACACCCTGTCGTCGCTGGTCGGCGAGCAGCGACAGACCGTTGCCGTCGGGCAGGTTGATATCGAGGATGATCACGTCATAGCGCTGCAGGGCCAGCAGGTCATCGGCGGCGACCCGCGTCAGCGCATGATCCACCGCATCGCCGCGCCGGCCGAAGCTGGCGACGATGGCATCGGCGACATCGTGAGTGTCCTCAACCAACAGAATGCGAATGATGTGCGCCCTCCCAAGCGTGTGCGCAATTGAGCGCTTATGCACGGGGCTTGCAAGCCCAATGCCCGAAGTGGGGCGACGACAGCTTGATGACAGGTTGGCCTGTTAGAGATCAAGCAGGCCCGCAAGACCGGTAATCGGCGGCGGGCACAAAATGAGGAGATTCCGATGAAGCTGCTTTCCGTGGCGAAAGCCACTTTTCTGGCTGCTGTGCTCAGCGCGGCTGCTTACGCGCCGGCCGCCATGGCGTTCGAGGCCAACAATACCGAATGCATTGCGCCAGCGGGCGCAGGCGGCGGCTGGGACTTCACCTGCCGTCAGGTTGGCAAGGCTCTACAGGATCTCGATCTGATCCCGGGCACCATGCAGGTGACCAATCTGGCAGGCGGTGGCGGTGGCGTGGCCTTCGCTGAAGTCGTCAACAAGCGCAATGGCGAAGACAATCTGATCGTGGCGGCCTCTTCGGCAACCTCGACGCGTCTGGCCCAGGGGGCTTACCCCGGCAATGACATGAGCCAGGTTCGCTGGCTGGCTTCGGTCGGTGCCGATTATGGCATCATCGCGGTAGCCAAGGATTCCGATATCAACACGCTTCCCGAGCTGCTCGACATGATCAAGGCTGATCCAACCAGTGTCTCGGTCGCCGGTGGCTCCGCTGTGGGTGGCTGGGATCACCTCAAGGTGCTCATCGCGGCCAAGACGTCGGGCATTGATGATGTGCGCAGCGTCAAATATGTGGCGTTTGACGGCGGTGGTGAGGCTGTGACCCAGCTTCTGGCCGGCAGCGTGCAGGCATTTACCGGCGATGCGTCCGAAGCCAAGGGTTTCGTGGATTCCGGCGATATCAAGGTGATTGCCGTGCTGGCGCCTGAGCGTCTCGAAGGCGACTTCGCCTCCTACCCAACCGCCCGCGAGCAGGGCGTCGACGTGATCGGTGCCAACTGGCGCGGTTTTTACGGCCCCGGCGACATGTCTGACGAAGCCTATGATTTCTGGGTTGAGCAGATCGGTGCCGTTTATGACTCGGCCGAGTGGAAAGACACCATGGCGGCCAATGGTCTGGCGCCGCTCGACCTGCGCGGCGCTGACTTCGAGGCCTTTGTGGCCGAATCCGTGTCCAGCATCTCGACCCTGTCCAAGGAAATCGGCCTGATCGAATAGATCACGCCACATCCGGGGCCCGCGCATCGCGGTGCGGGCCTCGTTTTGCTGACCCCATGGGGGTCATGGTGTCATGTCGCAGGAGGGGGAGCCGATGAGGAATTCCAGCGATCGTCTGCTCGGAATTGCCGGTCTGGTGCTTTCGGGACTTATTATTTGGGGGGCTTTCCTGATCAAGGAGAGCTTTATCCAGGACCCTCTGGGTCCACGCGCCTTTCCGATTGTCATTGCTGTTGTTATCGGGCTCGCCTCGGCCACCATTCTGGTGCGGCCCGATGAAGAACCCGTCTGGCCCGCACTGCCGCGGCTGCTCGAAATCGGCGTCGCCGTGGTCGCGCTGATTGCCTATGCCCAGTTCCTGCCCATTGTCGGCTTTGTGCTGTCGACCGCGGTTTGCGGCGGGTTTCTGTCCTGGCGTCTGGGCACCCCGCCACTCAAGGCGGCGCTGGCCGGGCTGCTGATTTCAGGCGGCATCTTCCTGGTTTTCCGGATCATCCTTGGCCTTTCCCTCGCCAGAGGGCCCTGGGGTTTCTGACCCCGGCTAGAAAGACATAAAGACATGGATTCTCTTCAATCTCTCGCCGACGGCTTTCTGATTGCCCTGACCTGGCAAAATCTTGGACTGGCCCTGATCGGCTGCCTTCTGGGCACAATTATCGGGGCTCTACCGGGGCTCGGGCCCTCCAATGGCGTCGCCATCATGATCCCCCTGGTGTTCACACTGGGGCTGCCCGCCACGCCTGCGCTGATCCTTTTGACCAGCGTCTATTACGGCGCCATGTATGGCGGGCGCATATCCTCTATCCTGCTCAACATACCCGGTGACGAGCCGGCGCTGATGACCACGCTGGATGGCTATCCCATGGCCCGCAAGGGGCAGGCGGGTGAGGCCCTGTCGATCTCGGGGATTTCCTCGTTTGTGGGCTCGTTCTTTGCCACCTGGGGATTGGTGTTTCTGGCGCCGCAGCTGGTCAAGGTTGCGCTGCTGTTCGGGCCTGCGGAGTATTTCGCGCTGTTTACGCTGGCCTTTGCGACCCTGGGTGGTCTGGCCAGCCGCAATCAGGCCAAGGCTGCCTTTGCCGCCGCGCTGGGGCTGGCGATCGCGCTGATCGGCGTGGATGGCCAGACCGGCGTGCCGCGCTTCACCTTTGGTGAAGTCCACTTCTATGACGGCATCGACTTCCTGGTCGCCATTGTCGGCATGTTCGCGCTCTCGGAGGTTTTCACCTTCCTTGAACACCGTGGCACGGCCAAGGCAACAGGCGGCGACGGGACCGTCAAGCTGGGCCGTATTACCCCGCCAGTTGCGATGCTGAAACAGACGTCTGGCTCCATGGCCCGCGGCACTGTGCTGGGCTTTATCGCTGGCGTACTGCCCGGCGCCGGTGCGTCGCTGGGTTCGTTCATCGCCTATTCGTTCGAGAAACGTCTCAAGGACAAGAACGGCACGTTCGGCAAGGGCGATCCGCGCGGTGTCGCGGCACCCGAGGCGGGCAATAATGCGGCCGCCGGTGGTGCGCTTGTGCCCATGCTGGCCTTGGGCGTTCCCGGCTCGGGCACGACCGCCGTGCTGCTGGCCATGCTGCTGGCGCTCAACATTACACCCGGCCCCTTGCTGTTCCAGAACAATCCGGATGTGGTCTGGGGCCTGATCGCGGCGCTGTTCATCGCCAACTTCATGTTGCTGGCGCTCAATATTCCCATGGTCGGGTTCTTTGTGCGCCTGCTGATGATCCCGCCGCGCTATCTCATGCCGGGCGTCGCGATGATCTCGTTTGTCGGCATTTACGGTGTGTCAGGCTCGACATTTGATCTGATGGTGATGATCGCCTTCGGTGTCCTGGGTTGGGTGCTGCGCAAGCTCGATATTCCGCTGGTGCCGATCATTTTGGGCGTATTGCTCGGCGATCAGATGGAGAAAAACCTGCGGCGCGCCATGACCATTTCGGATGGTGATGTGATGACGCTGGTCGCTTCGCCACTCTCGATCGCGCTGTGGACGATGGCCATTGTCGGTTTCATCCTGCCGGTGATTGTGGGCCGCTATCTGCGTCCCAAGATCGCCGATAAGGATGACGTTGAAGGCGCCGATCCCGACTGATCGTACGGCCAAGGGTCTGACAGACAAGAGGGCGCCGCATCACACGATGTCGGTGCCCTCATCCTCTCCCGGCATAGTGCCTGCGAATGCGCGTGGCGCTTCATCTCCTCCCGGCCCCCCCCGATCAAGGGGGACAGATTGAGTTCGTCGTGTAATTTCGCGCCAGCAACGGGCGGGCAATGCCGGTGCTGATAATGCCGGTCCCCCCGATGATGAGAATACGCATGGTCGATCTCCGGATATGGGGGATATGATCGGGCCCGCGGTGTGTGCCAGCGAGCCCGGGCCGTATCTGGGTTTTAGAGCCTAGCTGCGGTGGTCACGCGAGCCACGACGATGGAATTGGGCAAGCTTGGCCCACAGATCCTCGTGCACGAAACGGGTATTGACGCTGTCGTAGACGCGGATTGGGCGGTACTTGCCGGTGTGGACATATTTCATCTGTTCATCAAACAGAGGCGCAGGCCGATAGTCCCATACCCCCGCCTCGGGATCGAGGATGAGGCCGATACACGGGGAGTCGCCGAGCGAGCGGTACTCCATGTGCGGATCGGTGCGCATATTGTACTCGATCACCTGCTCGACCAGATATTTGCCGATCTCGCCACAGGGCGAAACCTTCTCGATCATCTCGGCATAGGTCACGCTCATGGTGCGATAGGCGGTCCGGGGCACCTGCCAAACGGTCAGCTTGGACTTCATCAGCACGTTGGCGGCGGGAATATCGTTGGACAGGTTGTATTCACGGCCACCAGCGGGCCAGTGGCCGCCGCCGATCCAGATCACGATGATATTGCGGTTCTCGATTTCGGGCTTGAGCAGCAGTGCCGAGGCGATGTCTGTCACCGGGCCATAAAAGGCGATGAACAGCGGACGGTCGTCGTCCTTCATGGCCTCCTCGATGATCAATTGCGCGCCGGGCGAGTCGACGGGCGTGGTCTCGTCGGGCATGGCATGGGTGGCGCCGTCCTCAACACGAACCTTGCCTTCAAGATTCATCAGCTTGAGCACCAGCATGGTCTCGTCGTGACTGTCCTTCAGGCTGGTCTTGGACTTCTTGTCACCGAAATGGGCGGGAATGATGCCATGCAGTTCAAAGGACGGCGTAAGGATGGCCTGAACGATGGCAAACTGGTCGTCACATTCGTTCTTGGCGTCGGTGTTGACGATCACGCGCTGGCGCGCATGGGGCGGATAATCAACGTCGAACACGGTAAAATCGGTCATATTGGTCGGCCTCGGTAAAAAAAGTGATCATGGTCAGGTTGCTCGCCAAGTGCGCGAGCGACGGTTGGTCCGAGAGGGAAAAACCCCATCAGACCTGACTTTCGGCGACGGGTTTTGACGCGCGAACGCTGGCATCCGGCCGCGCGTCATCGCATCCCCGCAGAAGGGGTTCAGTGGTGCTCCTCAGCGTATGGACGCTGGCCGCTATGGGCGACAAGCTATCGTTTGTATTCGAATTGTGCGCAGGTTCGTCAGCCGCAAAAAATTCAATATAACGCCTATAATATGGGGTTTTAGTTGAATTTCTGGGTGTGGAAGAAGCGCATCCTCGATGAACCGGTCATTCGGTTTATGTTGATTATTTTCGACTTTTGATTGTTGTCGCAACTTGCTGCCGCTGTCAATTGTCCAGGCCGCAGTCCGTGGGGTGGGGTGGGCAGACGTGTTGGCTTCCGGCGTGTGGGTGGGTGGTTTGCCTTGTCTCCAAGCTCGCTGACGATGGTCGGGGTGGTGTGATCGACAGGGGGCGTTTCTTCAGCAAACTCAGGCTTTTCCCTACGTGTCAGAAAATTTAGGTAAGGTGCTGTTCATCCCCTCAGGGCTACGCTCACGGTGCCCAGAACGCCGAATGTTGAGACAAAACCCGATGGCTACACGTGTCGCCGTCATCGATGATGACCCGCTCTATATGGAATTTGTCGCCTCGTTGTTCACCAATGAGGGTAGTCTTCACGCGGTCAAAACCAGCACTTCCGATGAGTTGATGGCCTTGCTCAAGGTCGATCCTTCCATTGAGTGTGTGGTGCTCGACTATGATCTGGGCATCGATACCGGGCTGGCGCTGGGCAAGGCGATCAAAGACGGCTTCGACGATCCCCCGCCGATCATCATGCTGACCGGGCAGGGCAGTGAGCGTACGGCGGTCAAGGCCTTCCGTATTGGCTTCAGCGATTATGTCTCCAAGCGCAATCTGGATCGCAGCGAACTGATCCGGGCCATTCAGGGCGCCATTGCGCGCCGCAAGGAAGATCGGCTGCGGCTGGCGGAAACTGACAAGCTGCGCAGCAATGCGCGCTTTGACAGCCTGACAGGGCTGCATTCGGCCAGCTATGTCGAGGCCCGGTTGAGCGATCTGCGCTTCCGGCACGCCCAGGACGGGTTCACGCTGATCATGGTGCGGCCAAAGCTGCTGCCCAAGATCCGCAGCGATCTGGGCTATGTGATTGCCGACAAGTTGTTGCGCAATTTCGCCAGCCTGCTGAAAGAGGCTACCGCCGAGAGCGCGCTGTGTGGCCATCTGGGGGCTGATCAGTTCGTCATCGTCTTCGAAGGGCGGACCGACCCCGATTTTGTGGCGTCCGCCTGCAAACGTATCTACGAGAGCGTGCGGCTGTCCGAAGAACACAACCGCATGCAGATCGAAATCGAACCCGCCATTGGCGCAGCGACATTTCCTGCCGATGGCGATAGTGCCGATGCTGTCACCACGGCGGCGGCAAAAGTGCTGGAGCAGGCCGAGCAGTTGGGACTGCCCTATGGCTTCACACTCGACGAGCTGCCCGAAGGTGAACTCAGCCCCATCGTGGCTGAGACCATGTCGATGCGGCAGTTGGAAGAGATGCGCAAGGAGGCCCGCAAGCGGGTGCTCAAACGCGGCAAGATCATCATTGAGGGTCTCAACTCGGTGATTGATTGCTCGGTGCGCAATGTTTCAGAATCAGGTGCGCACCTGCGCATTGAGAGCTATTTTCAGGTTCCGGACCGATTCAAATTTCAGATCGTGGGTGTGGGCGCACCGCGAGAGGTCGAGAAGCGCTGGCAGGTCGGCGCGGATCTAGGGGTAGAGTATCGTGAGTAAGCGCCCATGACAGCCAAGGCAGAATTTGAAGCCAAGATGGCGGCTCTCAGCACGGCCTTTTCGCAGCGCACTGCTGGGGATGCCGCCGAGTTCGAAGCGCTTGGCGTTGCGCTGTGCAAAGCCGACGATCAGGCGCATCGTGACCGGATCCAGTATCTGGCACATCGGCTTGCCGGCGGCTCGGCGACATTTGGTCTGGTGACGCTCGAAGAGCCAGCCAGTCATCTCGAGACGCGTATTCTGGCGCAGGCCGATGCGACCGAGATCGGGGAGGGCAGTCAGGCGCTGGCCGAGACGATCCGACGGATCTGTGGTGAACCTGTCACCCAGAACGGGGGCAACCATGCTCCGGCCTGAAACAGAGACAGACGAGCCAGCAGCCAAGCTGATCTGCATCATCGATCACGCACGACAGACCAAGGAGCTGGCCGACAAGCTGGCGGGTCTGGGTTATGCGACAGTCGATCTGCAGCACGACATGCCGCCCGAAAACTGCCTGGCAGTGATCATCGGGCACAGCATTGATCCCGAACTGAAGCTGGCGCAGGTGATGTCGGCCTATCACCCGGTGATCCTGGTGGGTGAGGAGCAGGGTTTTGCGGCCAATCTGGCAGCGGTGCGGGCCGGGGTGCGCGCCAGCCTGGCGCTGCCGCTCGATATGGTGGAACTGGGTGCTTGGCTGACCAGCCTGAGCCAGTCCGAGACCAAGCCCTATTCGATCATGGTTGTCGATGACGACGAAATCGCCGCCCAGACTTACGGTCTGGCGCTTGAGGCGGCGGGCATGGAAGCCACCATCGTCACTGATGCGGTCAAGGCGTGCGATGAGATTAATCGCTGCGCGCCTGATCTGGTACTGATGGATATGAACATGCCCACCGCTGACGGGCTTGAAGTCGCCAGCGTCATGCGCCTGTCACGCAAAAATCTGTCGCTGCCCATCGTCTTCCTGTCGGCGGAAAAAGACATGGAACGCCAGCGCGAAGCACGCAAGATCGGCGGCGACGACTTCATCTCCAAGCCGGTTGATCTGGAGGGTCTGGCTTCGCTGATCGCCATTCGGGCGGAGCGGGCACGGGCGCTGCGTCAGGTCATGGACCGCGACAGCCTGACGGGCCTGCTCAACCATGCCCGGTTCAAGGATCGCGTGGCCGACGAGTTGGGCCGGTCGCGCCGTACGGGGTCGACCTTCTCGCTGTGCCTGCTGGACCTCGATCACTTCAAGCGGGTCAACGATACGCATGGCCATCTGTGTGGCGACCGGGTGCTGCGCACGCTGGCCCATTCGCTGCAGGGCACGCTGCGCCAGACCGACGTGATTGCCCGCTATGGTGGCGAAGAATTCGCGGTGCTGCTGGTGGGTACCGATGCAACGCGGGCGCAGATTGTCATGGACAAGGTGCGCACATCATTTGAGCAACTCAAATTTGATGGCCCGGAAACCTCGTTCTCCGTCACGGTCAGTGTCGGGGTAAGCAGTGAGCAAATGGGAAGCTCAGTGGAGGGGTTGATTGGGCGCGCCGACGAGGCGCTCTACATCGCCAAGGATAATGGACGCAATCGGGTGGTCATCGCGCCCACGCTGCAGGCACGCAGCGCTTAGGGCGATGAACCAGATGAGGGCCATTCTGGCTCTCCGCAGCAAAAGGGCCGGTGCGCAGGTGAGTGAAACAAGACCAGTCGAGTATCGTTGGTTGAGACTGGCCGGACTTAGTCTGGGCGTAGCGTTGCTGTATGTGGTGACAGGTGTGCTTGGCCTGCGACTTGCGGTGCCGCCGGGCTATGCGACTATCATATGGCCCGCCTCGGGCATTGCCATTGCCGCGCTGTTGATTTTTTCCCCGCGCCTGGTGGTCGGCGTTTTCCTCGGCTCGTTCGTGGTCAATGCCTATGTCGGCGCTGTGCTGGGCGGCGACGGTATCGACTGGCGCGCCCTGGCAGTTGCCGTTGCGATTGCCGCTGGGTCCAGCCTCCAGGCCTTGGCAGCTGCATTTGCCGCGCGGCGGCTATTTGGTGTGCCGACCATTCTGAAATCCATCCGGGATGTGGTGGTCTTCGCAGGCGTGGTTGGTCCGATCGCGAGCCTGATCGCCGCCAGCGTTGGCACGGGCACGCTGCTAATTGCCGGTCTATTGCCGGCCGAGGCCGTCGCCACCAACTGGGTGACCTGGTGGATGGGCGATCTGATCGGTATTCTGGTCGTGCTGCCGCTGGCCCTGTTGGGCCCCTGGCGCAGTTGGGGAGCGGGCTGGTCGCGGGACAATGCCGCAGGCTTGCGGGCGGCCTCGATCCTGGCCTTGATGGTGCCGCTGGGCATGACCTTCTATGGCTGGATGTGGACCAGCGAAGCGGCCTATGACCGCGGACACGCAGCGTTTCACGGTCTGGCCAACGACAGCAAGCAGGCCCTTCTGCACCGCATGGATTCCTATGCGCAGGGCCTTGATGGCGCGGCTGGGCTGTTCATGGCCTCTTCCGTGGTCACGGCCGCTGACTGGCGCGCCTATGTCGACGCGCTCAATATTGGCAAGACGCTGCCTGGCATTAATGGCATCGGCGTTATCGACGATGTGCCCACCACAGATCTGGCCGACTTTTATGCGCGGATGAGGGCGCTGGGTGTTCAGGGGCTGGAGGTTCATCCCACCGAAGTGCCGCGCGACAATCATTTTGTCATTCGTTTCATCGAGCCGCTTGAACCCAATCTACCAGCGCTTGGTCTTGATATTGCTTTTGAAGAAAATCGCCGCGAAGCGGCCATAACGGCCCGGCAAACCGGGCGCTCGACAATTACCAAGCGCATTTTTCTGGTGCAGGACGAAGTTAGGCGCGCAGGCTTTCTGCTGCTCAAGCCGTTGTACCAACGTTCGGTGCCTTTGCGCACGGTCGAGCAGCGTCGGGTTGCATTCCGTGGCTGGGTGTATGCCCCGTTCATCGGTGCGCGCTTCATGACGGATCTGACGTCGAGCCAGCAGGATACCCTGGAGCTGCAGGTCTTTGATGGCCCGGTGGTCAACGAAGACCGACTGATCTATTCGAGCCAGTCCGGTGACGAAGCCCGCGGCGTGCCGACCTATACCATCAAGGAAACCATGCCGGTGATGGGCCAGTACTGGACCATTGTCTGGAGCAGTACCGCGCAGTTCGACGCAGAAACAAAGAATAACGAGCCGATGGTGGTGCTGCTGGCTGGCCTGCTGGTCTCGGGGCTGTTTGCGGTGTTCCTGCTCAGCTATGCCCGACGCGAAGAGACCATCCAGCATCAGGTGGTGCAGAAAACCCTTGAGATTACAGCCCGGGAACAGGAGAACCGCGCCGTGTTCAACACGGCTGTGGTCGGCATTTTGCTGCTTGATGAACACGGGCGCCTGTTATCGGCCAATGAGGCGGCGCTGGAGATTTTTGGCGCGGAGGCCCAGGACATCCCCTCAATGTCGATCAGGGACCTGCTCAAGCTTGAGGGCGCGCGCTCGGTTGCTGAGCTTCTGGGCGCCCTGATGACGCGCACCACGCGAACCAAACCCGCTACCGGGCTGACCCGCGATGGCAAGCAGCTTGATCTGGAATTTCAGATCAACCCCTGGAAGACCGAAGAAGGGGAGATGCGGTACACCGCCATTGTGCGGGATGTGACCCGGCAGCGGCAGATCACCATCGCCCTTGAAGATGCCGAAGAGCGCTGGAGCAGCGCGCTGCGCGGGGCCCGGATTGGTGTGTTTGACGTCGATCTGGTCGCCGGAAAGTCAATTGTTTCAGATACCTGGATGGAGATGCTCGGCTTTCACGTCGACGACGCCATCAACCCTCAGGAAGAATGGCGCAAGCGGGTACATCCAGACGATCTGGCCGTTGTCGATGAAGCGGATGCTGCATGCTTTGCGGGGACGACGCCGCGCTCGGAATGCGAGTACCGGATACGTAAGAAGAGTGGCAACTGGATCTGGTTGCGGTCGGACGCTACCGTTACCCAGCGCGACGAAAACGGCGCAGCATTGCGCCTTGTGGGTACGCAGACCGACATCACCGCGCTCAAGGAAGCCGAGGCGGCGCTGCGTTCAAGCGAGGAACGCCTGCGCAGCGCGATCGACAATGCGCCGATTGGCATGGCGCTGATCGACCCGCAAGGGGAGTGGATCAGCGTCAACGAGGCCCTGTTCGCGTTTCTGGGCTATTCGGGCGAAGAGTTCCTCAAGCTGAACTTCCGCGAGTTGACCCATCCCGATGATGTCGGGTTGGACCGCGAACTGCTCAGTCAGCTGACATCCGGCGAGATCGCCGACTATCAGCTTGAGAAGCGCTATCTTCACAAGGAAGGCCACGCGGTGTGGGGCCTGCTCAGTGTTTCGGTTGCGCGCGGTCAGGATGGTCGGATTGACTATTTCATCGCCCAGATTCAGGACATTCAGGACCGCAAGGAAATGGATCGGATCAAGAGCGAATTCATTTCCAATGTCAGCCATGAATTGCGCACGCCACTGACCTCGATCCGCGGGTCGCTTGGGCTTGTGACCGGGGCAATGGCCGCCGAAATTCCTGCCGGAATCATGCGTCTTTTGACCATTGCGCACAAGAACAGCGAACGGCTGATCCTGTTGATCAATGACATTCTCGATCTTGAGAAGATGAACTCCGAGAAGCTGCAATTCGACATTGGAACGCACAAGCTGCTCGAAGAAATTGAGCTGGCGATGGATACCAACCAGAGCTATGCCAACCAGTTCGATGTGACCTTCGTGCTCGACACGCCCGATGTGGACATGGATTGCGATTTCGACGCAGCCCGCCTGCAGCAGGTGTTGTCCAACCTGATGTCCAATGCCGCCAAATTCTCACCGGCAGGTGGTTCGGTGCATCTGAGCCTGTCCCGTGTGGGCAAGATGGCGCGGGTGAGTATTACCGATACTGGGCCGGGCATTCCGGCCAGTTTCCGCAGTCGCATCTTTTCGCCGTTTTCTCAGGCCGACGCTTCGGCCACGCGCGAAACAGGCGGCACCGGGCTTGGCCTGCACATCTCAAAGCAGATGATGGACAAGATGTTCGGGGGGTTGGATTACACCAGTGTCGAAGGCGCCGGCAGCACGTTCTGGATCGATCTGCCGCTGACAGCCGATGCGGCGCCGGCGCAGCTTGAAAACGCCAGCAATGGCGCACAGTTGCCACGCGTGCTCCATGTGGAAGACGATGCCGGTTTCCGTGATTTTATCGCCACCGCGATGTCGGGTCAGCTCAACATCACGCAAGCTGCGACGCTGGGGGAGGCTCGGGCTTATCTGGTGGGCCAGAGCTTTGATGTGATCCTGCTCGATCTGCAGCTTCCAGATGGCCATGGCATGGATTTGCTGGAGGGGCTGGATCTGCATACCGGCTGTCCGGTGATTGTGCTTACGGCCACCGAAAGCGTTGACGATGATCCCCGGGTGAGCGCCACCCTGGTCAAGTCACGCACGCCCGAAGATGCAATCGTCGCCCTCATTCTTGAGGCTGCAGCAGAATCCCAGCGGGCGCAGGCCCGTGGCCACTAGGGGGCGTCGGCGCCCAATGCGCGCCGACAGCCCGTCTAGTTCTTCCAGCCCATCAATGTACTCACCTGTTCGGCAAGCGACATGGGGTCAAACGGCTTGGCGATGACGCCGGTCACGTCAAGCTCGAGCAGGCGCTCGACCTCGGAGGGTTGGGTGCGGGCGGTGACAAATACCACCGGAATATGAGTTGTTGCAGGATCATCGCGCAGCGCGATCCGCGTCATGGGACCATCCATTTCGGGCATCATGACATCAAGCAGCACCAGATCAGGTTGCCAGTCGCGGGCGACCTGCAGGGCGTCCATGCCGCTGGCACACTCCTGAACTTCAAAATTGTCGTTCAACTGCAGGCACATGACCGCGACGACCCGGATATCGGGCTCGTCATCAACATATAAAACGCGCATCGGCTTCCCAAATCATGCCAGCCGGTGACGCTTGCGTCGCGGCGGGGTTGTCATGGCTAAATCCTACAGCATTCAGACGAATTTGGGTATCGGCCACAGCCCTTGGTGGGCAGATCAGCGTTGCTAGCCTTGCCAAATGCTTGACGCGGGCGCGCGTTGGTCCTAGGTACGCCCTCGGTTGCAGACGCCCGCCGCTCGCTGACCCATGGTCATGGTGAAGTTCTGCTTGATAACGATCATCAATCGTCCTCCGCATTTCGCGCGGATGGCAATGCGGGCTCCCATCCTCTCTGCGAAATGCTTGCCAGAGGAAGTTGGGATTGTGTCAAAACCCCCTGAGAATGCATTTACCCATGGCCCTATGCCGGCCATTTTCGCCAGGACCGCGCTGCCGATCATCTTTGTGATGGGCATGAACGGCCTGCTGACGGTAGCCGACGCCGTTTTCCTGGGCGTCTATGTCGGCCCGGAGGCGCTCGGTGCCGTAACGCTGATGTTTCCGATGTACATGTTGGTGGTCGCGCTGGCGACGCTGGTGGCCAGCGGCATGTCGAGCCTGTTGGCGCGCCATCTGGGCGGTCAGAGGCTGGATGCCGCCAAGGCCGTGTTCACCGGCGCGCACGGGCTGGCACTGGCCATCAGTGTCGTTCTGAACGTGTTGTTTGTGCTGGTGGGGCACCAACTGGTGCTGCTCACGGCCGGCGGGTCGGCTGAACTTGCGGCGCTGGGTGAGATCTATCTGCGCATTACAGTGCTGTTTTCGCCGTTGGTGTTCGTGCTCTCGGTCAATTCTGACGCGCTGCGCAATGAAGGCAGGGTGGGGCTGATGGCGGCGATGAGCCTGCTGGTGGCGCTGGCCAATATCGGCTTCAACTATGTGTTGATTGCCGTGCTCGATATGGGGGTGGCCGGCTCGGCCTATGGCACGGCCATGGCGCAGATACTGGCCCTTGCGATTATCGTGGTGTTCCGTCTGCGCGGGCAAACCGTGTTGCGGCCTCAGGTGCTGCTGGCGCACAGCTGGGTGTCGGGTTGGGGCCGTATTCTGGCGCTCGGCGCGCCGCAAAGCCTGGGCTTTGTCGGGCTGGCGCTGAATGCGGCGGCCATTGTCGCGGCGCTGCAACTCCATGGCGAGGGCGACTACGCCGTGACCATCTCGGCCTATGGCATCACCACGCGGGTGATGACCTTTGTCTATCTGCCGCTGCTGGGGCTGGGCCATGCCATGCAGACCATTGCGGGCAATAATTACGGCGCGCGCGATTTCGGACGCACCGATGCCAGCCTCAAGCTGACGCTTGGCATTGCGCTGATCTACAGCCTGACGTCGCAGGTCATCCTTGTGCTGTTCGCCGCCCCGATTGCCGGCATGTTCGTCAGCGCACCGGCGGTCATCAACAGCGTTGTGCGCATCACCCCGATGATGACCGCGCTGTTCTTTCTGGCCGGGCCGCTGATGATGCTGGCCAGCTATTTTCAGGCCATCGGACAGGCCAGCCGGGCGGCGATACTAGGGTTGAGCAAACCCTATCTGTTCGCCCTGCCGCTGACCTTTGCCTTGCCGCTGGCCTTTGGTGAAACCGGGGTCTGGCTGGCAGGGCCCATGGCCGAAATACTGCTGGCGCTGGTGGCAATGGTCGTGCTGGCCCAGACCGCGCGATCACTGGGGCTGCGGCGTGGGTTGTTCTCTGCAGAGAGAGTGCAGCCAGCCTAGAGCGGGGCGCCACCGGGATCAGGGATCTGGCGCCAGCCATTGGGCCAGGATCTCGGTGGCTTTCGGGCTTTCGACAAGGTCGAGATGCCCCAGATCGGGAACAATAACGTATGTGCCGGCGCTGGTGTGGGTGCTCACCAGCGCCTGATAGGCATCGGCATAAAAGGCTTCATCATTGGCGCCAGCCAGCAGCAGGAAGGGCTGCTGCATCGCCGACAGGTCAGCTGCCAGATCACGGCGGGGGGAATAGCCGGTATTGAGGCGATAGCTATAGCTGGTGGTGGCCGTATGGCCCTGGGGGCCGTCCAGCACCGCCTGTGGGAAGGCAAAGCTGATCACCGGCAGGCCGTTCAATGCGGTAATGCCGATCTGGTTGAACAGCACCAGCCCGATGATCCGGCGGATTGCAACCTGGGCCCAGCCCCCGGAATCGGGGCGGCTGGTGGGGGCAGTTTCACCCAGAAACGGCGCCAGCAGCACAAAGCGATCGGCCAGCGCGCCGTGGGTGCCGCCGGCAAACCGTACCACCAGACCACCGCCGGATGAGTGCCCGCCCAGCACGATTTCGGCGTCGGGCTGTACGGTTTGCAGCATGGCAATCAGATCGGCCAGATCGTCCTCATATTGCGCGATATAGTCGATATCGCCGCGCCGTTCCGGTTCGATGCCATGGCCGCGCAGATCGGGCACGATCACGGCGGTCTTGCCGGTCTCGGCCAGCGCCGTGGCCATGGTGTTGAACTGGGCGCCATGCCAGCCCGAGCCGTGCACGAGCACCAGAATACGAGGGGCATTGGCCAGCTCGCCATAGCTGCGGAATGGCAGATTGGCCCCATCACGGGCCTGATAGAATTGCTGCTCGGGCAGGGGATGCTGGGGGCTGTCGGCGATGCTGGCAAAATCGAGCCCACCGCTTGGCGTGGCCGCTGCCTGCGACGGCGCGTCGGTGAGCATCAACAGCGTTGCCAGTCCCAGATATAGACACGCCAGCGCCAGCGGAATGATCAGAAACAGTTTCATGCAGGTGCCTGACTGGTTGGGCTGGGGCGCCGGGTCTCTCAATGAGGTGCTGCCTGTATAGTGTCTTTTATTGAACAGGGCCAACTACATATGCCCTGTTTCGGGCAGAGTTCGGTGGAAAGCGTCGCCTCGATTTGCTCTCGTGGCGCAAGTTTTTCCTGCTGGTCGCGGATCGGCGGACAATTGGGTGGCAGTGCTGGGCGCACGCGCGTCTATCTGGTAAGGCGTGGGTTCTCTTTTCGACTTCCAGCGAGTGCGGCCCCTGTGACTTACGAGCAGATTTTTCTCTTCACGCTTCTCGGTTTTGTCTTCGCGTTTCTGGTCTGGGGGCGCATTCGCTACGATCTGGTGGCGTTCTCGGCGCTGATCATTGCGGTGATTGGCGGGGTGGTGCCGATGGAGCACGCCTTTGAGGGTTTTGGCCATGAGGCGGTGATCATCATCGCGCTGGTGCTGATCGTGTCGCGGGCGATGATGAATGCCGGGGCGGTCGAGTTGGTGGCCCGGCTGGTGATCTCGCCGGACCGGCCGCTGTCGACCCATATCGGCATCATGTCGGTGGTGGGGGCGGCCATGTCGGCCATCATCAATAATGTCGCGGCACTGGTCATGCTAATGACGCTGGATATCGAGGCCGCCAAAAAGGCCAAGCGTGCCGTATCGCGCTCGCTGATGCCGTTATCGTTTGCCACCATTCTGGGCGGCATGATCACGCTGATCGGTACCCCGCCCAATATCGTGATCGCCCAGTTCCGCGAGCGCGCGCTGGGCACGCCGTTCTCGATGTTTGATTTCTCTCCCGTGGGACTGGTCTGCGCCGTGGTCGGCATTGTCTTTGTGACAACCATTGGCTGGCGCCTGCTGCCCGAGGCAGGCACTGAAGGCACTGCCAGCGAAGCCAGTGATAGCGGGCTGTTTGTGGCCGAGGCGGCGCTGGACGAAAAGTCCAAGACGATGGGCCAGACACCGGGCGATCTGATGCCGCTGGCCGATGAGCACGATGTCACCATTCTGGGGCTGGTGCGAAATGGCAAGCGTCTGCCGGGCTTTGCCAGCAATGAGGAAATCCGGGCCAGCGATCTGTTGGTGCTCGAGGGTGACCCCAAGGCTATCGAAGCCTTTATTGGCGCGGCCGAGCTCAAGGCGCAGGGCGCCGAGGATCATGGTGGATTGCGCGGCAAGTCGCTGACGCTGGTCGAGGCGATCGTGCCCGATAATGCCCGCATTGTCGGGCGTACCGCTATGGGGCTGCGCCTGCTGTATCGGCGCGGTGTCACACTGCTGGGCGTGTCGCGCCAGGGCAAGCGCTTCCGCGAGCGGGTGCGCAAGCTGCCGATCCTGCCCGGTGATGTGGTGCTGCTGCTGGGGCCCGAGGCCCGTGTCGCGGACGCAGCCGAATGGCTGGGCGTGCTGCCGCTGGCCGAAAAGAGCCATGTCGTGGTGCAACGCAACAAGGCGCTGTTCGCCATTGGCGCCTTTGGTATTGGCGTGGCCGCGGCCGTGGCCGGGCTGATGCCGCTGGCTATCGCGCTGGCGGCGGTTGTGGCCGTCTATGCGCTGACCAATATTGTGGGCGCGCGCGAGGTCTATGAGGCCGTTGAATGGCCGGTGATCGTGCTGCTGGCCTCGCTGATCCCGCTGGGGCTGGCGCTGGAGAGTTCGGGCGGCACGCTGCTGATTGCCGAGGCGATCCTGTCGCTGACCGGCTCACTGCCGACCTGGGGCATTCTGGCGCTGCTGATGGTGGTCACCATGACCCTGTCCGATTTCCTGAACAATGTGGCGACAGCGCTGATCGCGGCGCCCGTCGGGTTGTCGATTGCGCAGTCTTTGGAGGTGTCGCCCGATCCTTTCCTGATGGGGGTGGCCGTGGCGGCCTCCTGTGCTTTCCTTACGCCGATCGGGCACAAGAACAACACCATCATCATGGGCCCCGGCGGCTACCGCTTTGGCGATTACTGGCGCATGGGTCTGCCGCTGGAAATCCTGATCATCGTGGTCGCCGTGCCCTCGATCCTGTTCTTCTGGCCGCTCTAGCGGCTGAAGGGACAAGCAACTGGTGTTCAATGGATTAGAATGGTCGTGCACGCCGCTACGTTAATGCAACGACACCAACCGTCGATGATTTGCAGTCGCGACTAAAGCCGCCGTAAACAACTGTCGTGATATCGAGCCGATCAGTGCAATAATGAACGTGCGACCAATGCTGCGTCAAACCGAACAGATCGATGTCTACAAGGCCCTGGTATCAGCGCTTGCTGATAACCTGCTGCCAACGGTGGCAATTGGGGCGGCCTTTCTTGGCGTTGGACTTTACGCATTTAGCGAGACTGGCGCGGTTGCGGCACTGGGTATCACGATCCTTGGAGTCGTGGCCTCAGTCCTCAAGGCTGTATTGATCCTGTTTCATCTTCGCGCCCTTGCCCAGGGGGCGCCGACGCTCGCGGTCATCAAACGGTTCGAGGCCGCGCACGCGGTTACGACATGGTGCATGGCGGGGCTTATCGGTGCCCTGTGCGCGTTCTTGTTTTCGTTGCCCACGCTGTCCCTGCATCTGGTGGCAACCGCCTTGCTGTTTGGGTATTGCGCGGGCCTGGCGACCCGCATTTCAGTCCGCCCAAAGATCGCAATGGGCGCGGTCATCCTCGCCGCAGGCGTGGCAATTGTCGCAGCGATGGTCTTCACCCAGGATGCCCGGTTCCTGATCGGCGCCGTATTCGTGCTGTTTCTCGTCAGCGCCGTGGAGACTATTGCCTATCTGCATCGAAATGCCTGCGGCCTGATCACCATGCGCCTGCAGATGGCGCAACTGGCACGGCTTGATCCATTGACATCACTATCCAACCGTCTGGGCTTGCAGGAGGCCGTCGAAGAGTTGCCGCGTGACGCGTCTGGCTCGATTGCGGTGCACACCTTCGACCTGGATGGCTTCAAGGCGGTCAATGATCAGTTCGGCCATGCCGCCGGGGACCGGCTGCTGCAGGCCCTCTCGGAACGGCTCCGCCGGCTTGTGGGTGAGAACGATATCGTCGCCCGCGTCGGCGGCGATGAGTTCGTGGTCTTGCAGCCAGATCTGGACGGGCAGTCCGACCCGGAACGCCTGGCACAGCGTATCCATCGTGACCTGACCGAGCCCTATGAACTGGGCACCGACCAGCCAATCAGCGTGGGGCTCAGCCTTGGCTACAGCATTGCCCCCGTTCGCACAGCGTCACTGGACGCGCTGCTGCACGAGGCCGACGCGGCAAGCTACAAGGTCAAGAGAAATGGCGGCGGTTTTCGTCCCCATAACGCTCCACCGTCCGGCCCCGGATCAGCGCGCAAGAACAGCGCGGCGAGGGCCGCCGCCAGCCTCGCGAGCTAGGCTTGGCCCGTTAGGGGGGCTACTCACCCCGCGAAAAAGCCGCCGATAAAATAGGGCCAGAGGATCAGGCCGAGCACGCCCTGCCAGAAGCCAAGCTTGAGAAAGCCGATAGTGAAGAGCCAGCCGGCGAACCAGAAGGCGCCGAGCGAGCTGTGCTGGGTGATATGGATGCGGTTCATGGAACGATCTCCCTCTTGGTAACCCAATAGTGGTCCCTTTGCGCCAGACTGTCTTGATCAGGATCAAGCCAGTGGACGCTGGGCAAGCGACAGCAGTGACTTGATCGCGATATTTCAGATGAGGGCCGGGGGCAGAGCCATGGATGCGAGCGATAGCGCGACGATAGCAGTACCGGGACCAAGCGGGCCGTGGCGGCGCATCAAGCGGGAGTGGTTTCTCGCCATTGCGGTGCTGACCTGCGCCATCTTTGTACTGTCTGGCGACGTAATTTTTGCAAGCCTGGGCAATTACCTGACACTGGGACTGGTGTTCGTCTGGTTGTTTGCCGTGGTGATCGGCTCAGCCCTGGGCGTCGTGCGCCACGCCGAAGCCATTTCGCGGCGTCTGGGCGAGCCCTATGGCACGCTGGTGCTGACCCTGTCGATTACCGCCATTGAGGTGATGAGCATTACCGCGGTGATGCTGCATGGCGAGAACAATCCGACGCTGTTGCGCGACACGATGTTTTCCGTGGTGATGATCCTGATGGGCGGCACGATCGGGCTATCGCTGCTGCTGGGGGCGCTGCGCCATCGCGAGCAATCGATTAATCTGCAGGGCGCCAATGCCTATCTCGGCGTGATCGTGCCACTGGCCGTGCTGAGCATGGTGCTGCCCGACTTTACCAGCACGACGGACGGTCCGACCCTTTCTTTGGTGCAACAGATCATGCTGGGCACGATAGCGGGTGGGCTCTATTTCACCTTCCTGTTGATCCAGACCGGGCGTCATCGCAGCTATTTCACCCAGCCCGATGCTGTCGAAAGGGCCGAGGAACAGGCCTCTGGCGCGCTCCCGCTGCATTTCGGACTCCTGCTGGCCTATATCGTACCGGTCGTGCTGCTGGTGGAACAACTGGCCCGCCCGATCGACTACGTCATCGAGACGCTGGGGGCGCCACATATGGTGGGTGGTGTGATGGTGGCCATACTGGTGGCCACGCCCGAAGGGATTGGTGGCATCAAGGCCGCGCTGCGCAACGAATTGCAAACGTCGGTCAATGTGTTCTTGGGTGGTGTGTTGGCCACGATCGGGCTGACGGTGCCGATTATGCTGGTGCTGGCCCACATGCTGGGGCTCGACCTGATCCTGGGCCTGCAGTCGAGCAATCTGGTGCTGCTGATGCTGATGCTGGCGGTCAGCGTGATCACGTTTTCCAGTGGGCGCACCAATCTGCTGCAGGGTGCGGTGCACCTGCTGCTGTTCGGGGCCTTCCTGATCCTGCTGTTTGAGGGCTGAGCCCCGAGGTTTTTGGATTCTGGTTAGTTTTGCGCAACCAAACTGTTGTCCAATGCGCCACAACCCGCCTTAGACACAGCGCCCAGGCACGCATGGCCGAGCCATGGCCGGGGCGCCCAGCGAAAGTGCCTGAATTGATCGACAAGCTCCGTTCCGTCATCGCCTCTCATCGGGGTATGCAATTGGTAACTGCTTCGCTACCAGACAGGCGCGCGATAGCCTTGCTGTTTGGGGTTATCTGCAATCTGGTTCTGGCCGGGGCGGCAACGGCCCAGAGCGCGACGCCCCCGACACCGAGTGCAGCGCAACCGGTAACCGTTGGGTATCACGTCAGTCCGCCCTTTGTGATGCGCGACGGCGATGGGGCGCTGGGCGGAATGGCTATCGAGCTTTGGGAGGAGATCGCCCGGGGGCTCGGCTACAACTCCGACTATGTCGAATACCCCACCATTGGCGCCTTGTTGGCGGCGACCGAGGCGGGCGAAATCGACATTGCCACAAGCAATATCTCGATCACCGAGGATCGTGCCGCCGTGGTGGATTTTACCCAGCCCTGGTTTGACGGTGGGCTGCGGGTGATGATCGACGAGAGCGGCACCACTACGGCGGGCGATATCTGGAGCGGGCTGAGCAATGCTGGTTACCTCAAGGCCTATGGCTGGATTGTCCTGCTCATCGTTGCGGCCACGCTGGGGCTAACCCTGTTCGACCGGCGCTTTGACAAGGATTTCCCCAAGCGCTGGCGCGAGGGCGTGGCCGAGAGTTTTTATGCCGTCATGCTGCTGGTGACCAAGGGGACCTTGCCCGGACGCACCCGCCTGTTCGGCTGGCTGGGGCGCATCTTCTCAGCCCTCTGGCTGATCATCGGCATCGCCGCCTTTGCCTATGTCACCTCATCGGTGACCAGCGTGATGACCAGCCTGGCCATCGAAGGCACCATTAACGGCCCCGATGATCTTGAGGGGCATACCATTGGCGTGCTGGAGGGCAGTGTGGGCGAGCGCGCCATGCTGGCGGACTATGTCGATATTCGCCGCTTTGAGGGGATTGAAGCGGCTGTGCAGGCGCTGCGTGACAATCGGGTAGATGCGGTGGTGCACGATGCGCCCGTGCTGGAATACTACAAGCTGCAGCACCCTGATCTGAGCCTGGATGTGGTGGGACGAATTTTCCAGCCCGACAAATACGGCTTCTCGCTGCCCTATGCCGACAATTCGCTGATCATTCCCGTGACCGTCAATCTACTCGGCCTCAAGGAAGACGGCTTCCTCGATACGCTGGAAAACGCCTATTTCGGCGACGAGCGCTAAGCGCACAGGTTTGTCTGGTTTGCGGCGCTGGCTCCACGGGATCGTGGCCAGCGCCGTTTGCCTGTTCGGTCGTCAGATCCAGCCGGCCAGCACGCCAGCGCCCATCAGCGCACCAGTTGCGGCTGCGGCGCGCACCAGATTGGCGCCGTGACGGCCTGTCAGGCGGCGCAGGGTCTGCGTTGCCGCAACGCCGGTGGTGCAGATCATGGCCGTGGCCGCAGTAAAGCCCAATGCATAATTCAGCGCGTCGCCACCCGCGGGCATTTCAGCGCCATGGGCATGGCCGTGGAACAGCGCGAAGCTGCCGACCAACGCCATGGCACCAGCCAGGGGCAGGGGGCGCTTGAGGGCCGCAGCCAGACCGATCACCACGCTGGAGAGCGCAATGGCCAGTTCCACATAGGGCAGGCCGATCTGCGCCACACCCAGGGCAAAGCCGGCAATCATCATCGCCAGAAAGCTCAACGGCACCAGAAACAGTGCGCGACCGCCTAGCACCGCCGCGAAAATGCCCACGACCAGCATGGTCAGCACATGGTCCAGGCCGGCCAGCGGATGGCTAAGGCCAGCCAGCAGGGTCATTGTGGTGCCATGACCGGTATGAGCGAAAGCGAGGGTGGGGGAGGTGACCAGCAAGATCAGAGCGAGCAGAAGGCGCATCGGTTTCCTTCCGGGACCGGTTGGTCCCTGAGTGAACATGTCGGCAGCCGCCGCGGATTCCCAAAACTCGCCTGATCTTTATTGGCTGGCTGGCGGGATTTGTAAATGCCGGTCTGGTGCGATTGGCGGTGAACTGATCGGTTGTACTCAACGTTAGCAGTCTGCTAGCCCGTTCAGGCAACCTACCAAGGCTTTTCGTATGCTCGGCATCATCCTTCTCGTTCTGCTTCTGCTGCTCGTGCAGGTGCTTATGCCCGCCTATTACCTTACCCGGCAGGTGGGCCCCGAAAAGCAGATGGGGACGCGCGACGCGTTGCCCGAGCCGACCCAGCCGCTGGCGCGGTCGCGGCGAGCGCTGTCCAACCTGCAGGAAACACTGCCGATTTTCCTGGTTCTGGCGGTGCTGTGCATTGTTCTGGGCGAACAGGGCTGGCTGGCTCTGACCGGCGCGAGCGTCTATCTGCTCGGCCGGGTGGGCCATGTGGTGAGCTATATGGCCGGCTTATCCCCGTGGCGCTCGGTGTGCTTTACACTGGCGCTGGTCGGCACGGTGATGATGGCCCTGCCACTTTTGCCCCATATCTGGATGTAAGGCACGGAAGGGTCTTGCGAAGTCACCGCTTTGCCATTAGACACAGCCTCGCCTGAAGGGGTTTAGCTCAGTTGGTAGAGCATCGGTCTCCAAAACCGAGGGTCGTGGGTTCGAGTCCCCCAGCCCCTGCCAGGCACAATCAGTTCTACCGCTGATTTTCCGGTCGCCCTGGCCGCCGGACCTCCCACCCGAACCTTGTGACTATACCTGCAACGGCTTTCTGCGCCGTGGCCCATGGGATGGTTGGTAGAATTTTGTGCTTGCTGGCAACACTTTGGCCGCGTTACTCGGCAGCGTTGCGGACCTTGTCGGTGTGTCGGGCCTTGAGCCGGTTGAGCTGATGGGCGGCATGCGCCAATAACGCTGTGCGTACCTGCTCGGATGCGACATGGCCGACATCGGCCTTGACCTTGAGGTCAAGTGGATAGCGGCTCACATTGCCCATGAAGTGCTCTTCGATCTGCACGCGCACGATGCCGGTAACCCGGCCTTCAATGGCGGGGTGGGGCCCGAAATAGCGCAGTTCACACGCGGTGATCTCGAAAGACGCCGCAGTATCTGTCATCACACGCCTCCCGCTCGAAAATTAATTCCACTGCGGGTCATTAAAATCCCACACAGTCCGCGAATCAAGAACGAATCGATGTGACATGCGTGTGTCGTTAACTGGCGTGGTTAGTCGTGGCGCCTGGGTCCGCGCAGATTTTGCAGGGGGCTGCCAGATTCTTGGAGCACCCTGTTGCTTTTGACAGGGAGTTTCTCTAGATACCCACATTCCAGCCGTGCGGGATTCCTGCGCGGCCTTTGGTTTTGCACCAAAACACCAAAGAGTAGATTCGCCTATGGCCCGTACGAACCCAATCACGTTCCTGCAGCAAGTGCGGCAGGAAGTTTCCAAGGTCACCTGGCCGGGGCGAAGCGAAGTCCTGATCTCCACGATCATGGTCATCGTGCTGGTGATTGCGGCGAGCCTGTTTTTTCTGGCAGCCGATCAGGTCATTTCATGGCTGGTCGGGCTGATGCTTTCGATCCGCTAGTCGGATCACGGACACATAACTACTAGGAGCGGCGACGCTTTATGGCCATGCGCTGGTATATCGTTCAAGCTTACTCGAATTTCGAGCGCAAGGTGGCGGAAGATATCCGTCAGAAGGTTGCGCAGAAGAAGCTCGAGCATCTGTTTGAAGACGTGATCGTGCCGACCGAAAAGGTCGTCGAGATCCGCCGTGGCCGCAAGGTCGACGCTGAACGCAAGTTCTTCCCGGGCTACGTGCTGGTGAAGATGGATATGACCGACGAGGCCTTCCATCTGATCAAGAACACGCCAAAGGTCACCGGTTTCCTCGGTTCGGACAACAAGCCGATGCCGATCTCGGAGAAGGAAGCCCAGGGCATTCTGCAGCAAGTGCAGGAAGGTGTTGAGCATCCCAAGCCATCGGTGTCGTTCGAAGTGGGCGAGAATGTCCGTGTGTCCGATGGTCCATTCGCCAGCTTTAATGGTGTGGTCGAAGAAGTCGATGAAGAGCGCGCCCGCCTCAAGGTGGAAGTGTCGATCTTTGGTCGGCCGACCCCGGTCGAGCTGGAATACGGTCAGGTCGAAAAGGTCTGACCCGCTGCTGCCTTCGGGCAGCATCAGGAATTCCGGCGTGAGCCGGATACGCCGGGGCAACCCGGTGAAATCTGTGGAAGAGGGCGGTGGCTGCCAGGCTGCCGGGTAAACCTCGGACCACAGCGTCAAACGGTCCGCGTGACAGCGGGCGAACATAGATAGGACGATTATGGCAAAGAAAATCGTTGGCTACGTAAAGCTGCAGGTGCCCGCGGGCTCCGCGACACCATCCCCGCCAATCGGCCCAGCACTGGGTCAGCGCGGTCTGAACATCATGGAATTCTGCAAGGCGTTCAACGCTGCCACGCAGGAAATGGAAAAGGGTTCGCCCATTCCAGTCGTGATCACCGCCTATGCCGACAAGAGCTTCACCTACACGATGAAGCAGCCGCCGGTATCCTTCTTCATCAAGAAGGCCGTGAACCTGAAGTCGGGCAGCAAGCTGCCAGGCAAGGAATCGGCCGGTACGATCACCGTGGCTCAGCTGCGCACGATCGCTGAAAAGAAGATGGCTGATCTCAATGCCGACGATATCGACGCTGCTGTATCGATGATCGCTGGCTCTGCCCGTTCCATGGGCATTCAGGTCGAGGGTTGATAGATGGCTGGCAAGAATTTCAAGAAGGCCCTTGAGGGCATCGACCGCAACAAGCTGTACAAGCTTGATGAGGCCGTGAAGATGGTCAAGTCGCGCTCGACTGCAAAGTTCGACGAGACGATCGAAATCGCGATCAACCTGGGTGTTGACCCCCGTCACGCTGACCAGATGGTCCGCGGTGTCGTCAGCCTGCCAAACGGCACTGGCAAGACCGTGCGCGTTGCCGTGTTCGCCAAGGATGCCAAGGCTGATGAAGCCAAGGCCGCCGGTGCAGACATCGTTGGTGCAGAAGACCTGATGGAAGCCATTCAGGGCGGCAAGATCGATTTCGATCGTTGCATTGCTACCCCTGACATGATGCCGCTGGTCGGTCGTCTGGGCAAGATCCTGGGCCCACGCAACCTGATGCCAAACCCCAAGGTCGGCACGGTTACGCCTGACGTTGCTGGTGCCGTCAAGGCTGCCAAGGGCGGCGCTGTTGAGTTCCGCGTCGAAAAGGCCGGTATCCTGCACGCTGGCGTTGGCAAGGTTTCGTTCTCCGAAGAAGCTCTGCTGCAGAACATCAAGGCGTTCACCGACGCCGTGATCAAGTCCAAGCCAGCTGGCTCCAAGGGCACTTACGTCAAGCGCGTTGCCGTGTCCTCGACCATGGGCCCTGGCGTGCATGTCGAGCCCGCTTCGGCGATGTAATTCGAATTCCGGGCGGTTTCGACCGCCCGGATTTGCTACTCTCTGAGTGGCAAAAGTCCTGTCCGAGACTGCCGGTGCCAGCCAATTTGGGTTGGCTTAATTTCGCAAGATGCCAGCATAGATGGGGTGAAGACCGAAATTTCTGTCCGCAAGGGCAGGGTGTCGGTTCGAACCAGGCCAGTTGCCCTGCCGGGCAGCACGGTTGACAGGCATGTAACCGTTGCTCCTCTCCTCCTTTATGGAGATCGGAGGGCAGCAATTGGCAATGGCCCGGCTGACTTTCGCCGGGCTCAATGTGGAGACTAGTTGTGGAAAGAGCGGAAAAGCGTGAGCTTGTCGCATCGCTTCAGTCAGCCCTCTCGGGTGCTGGATCGATCGTACTTGCGCAGAATACCGGTCTGACTGTGGCCAATCTGGAGACGCTTCGCCGCGAGGTGAAGGGTGCCGGTGGCTTTGTCAAGATCGCTAAAAACCGTCTTGCCAAGCTTGCTCTTAAAGAAACCGACAATGCGGACATGTCGGGCCTTCTCGTAGGCCCGATCGTCATCGCTTATGCGGCCGACCCCATGACTGCGCCCAAGATTGCGGCAAAGTTTGCTGAAAAGAACGCGAAATACGTCGTTCTTGGTGGCGCCATGGGGCAGACCGCTCTTGATGCTGAAAACGTCAAGGCGCTGTCGACCATGCCGTCGCTCGACGAACTGCGCGCCACGCTGGCCGGGATGCTCAAGCAGCCCGCTACGCGTATCGCTTCTGTCGTCGTGGCACCGGCTGGCGGCATTGCCCGCGTTTTGGCCGCGCATGCGGAAAAGAGCAACGAAGCAGCGTAACCCCATCGGTCCTTTCAAAGGGCCACTTTGGTTTGAACTGAACACGTAAAAAGAGAGATTTATCAAATGGCTGATCTCGCCAAGATTGTAGACGACCTGTCTGCCCTGACCGTTCTGGAAGCTTCCGAACTGTCGAAGATGCTCGAAGAGAAGTGGGGCGTTTCCGCTGCCGCTCCTGTGGCTGTTGCTGCTGCTGGTGGCGCTGCTGCCGGTGGTGCTGCTGCTGAAGAAAAGACTGAATTTGACGTGATCCTCGCCTCGTTCGGCGACAACAAGATCAACGTCATTAAGGAAGTCCGTGCGATCACCGGTCTGGGCCTGGGCGAAGCCAAGGCACTGGTCGAAGGCGCTCCGAAGGCTGTCAAGGAAGGTGCCTCCAAGGCCG
The DNA here is from genome assembly GCF_018334155.1 of Devosia litorisediminis. Lineage (NCBI taxonomy): Bacteria > Pseudomonadati > Pseudomonadota > Alphaproteobacteria > Hyphomicrobiales > Devosiaceae > Devosia > Devosia litorisediminis. Next base: position 1,095,249 of record NZ_JAGXTP010000001.1, read on the forward strand.
AAGCCGAAGACATCCAGAAGAAGCTGGAAGCTGCTGGCGCCAAGGTCGAACTCAAGTAGTTCCGACTTTCGCCTTGAAATTTGCGAGATGGCGCGTTAAGTGCCATCTCGCTACGTCGTCTCTTAGAGATGATTCGCCGGGCCGATTGGATGGGCACCAGGCGCCAATTTGCGGAATATATGACGAATTTGATGTCTGAGGTGCGCTAACGTTCTTTAGACCTCGTGGCTGCTGGCCCGGGGTTTTTGGCGTTTTTTGCACTGAATGCAGTTCCTGTGGCTCGGAGCAGCGCAATGACATCACCAGGCCTGACGACAAATTAACAGGGCAAATATCCTGATACCCGCCGGCTGATTGTCGGGTCTTTGGATATCTGCCTCCGAGACAATCGCTATAGAAACAGGAGCTTTCATGGCTACCACGTTCAACGGCCGCCGCAAGGTACGCAAGTCCTTCGGGTCCATTCGCGAAGTCACGGAGATGCCCAATCTGATCGAGGTCCAGAAGGCCTCTTATGATCAGTTTCTGCTCGTCGACGAACCCAAAGAGGGTCGTCCAGACGAGGGGCTTCAGTCCGTGTTCCGTTCGGTCTTCCCGATCACCGACTTTTCCAACACTGCATCGCTTGAATTCGTCAAATACGAGTTCGAGCAGCCCAAGTATGACATTGACGAGTGCCGTGCGCGCGACATCACGTTCGCTGCCCCACTCAAGGTGACGCTTCGCCTAATCGTGTTTGAAGTCGATGAAGAAACCGGCGCCCGTTCTGTCAAGGACATCAAGGAGCAGGACGTCTATATGGGCGACATGCCCTTCATGACGTCGAACGGTACCTTTATCGTCAACGGCACCGAGCGTGTGATTGTTTCGCAGATGCACCGTTCACCTGGTGTGTTCTTCGATCACGACAAGGGCAAGACCCATTCGTCAGGCAAGCTGCTGTTTGCTGGCCGTATCATTCCGTACCGCGGTAGCTGGCTCGATATCGAGTTTGACGCCAAGGACGTGGTGTTTGCGCGTATCGACCGTCGCCGCAAGATCCCGGTAACGAGCCTGCTCAAGGCTCTGGGCATGGATACAGAAGAAATTCTGTCGACCTACTACAACACCCTCACCTTCGAAAAGACCGCAAGCGGCTGGCAGAAGCCATACGATGCGGAGAAGATGAAGAACGCCAAGCCAAACGCTGACCTGATCGACGCCAAGACCGGCGACGTGGTTCACGAAGCTGGCAAGAAGCTCTCGGCCCGTCAGGCCAAGAAGCTGGCCGAAAACGGCCTGACACACCTGTTGGCGGTCGATGAAGACCTCTATGGCATGTATGTCGCCGAAGACCTGATCAACATGCAGACTGGTGAAGTCTACATGGAAGCAGGCGACGAGATCGACGAGAAGAACCTCGAGCAGCTGGGCGAACTGGGCTTTGACGAGCTGCCGATCCTGGACATCGATCACGTTTCGATCGGCGCCTATATCCGCAACACGCTGGCCGTGGACAAGAACGAGACGCGTGAAGACGCGCTGTTCGACATCTACCGCGTGATGCGTCCAGGTGAGCCACCAACCGTGGACACTGCCGAAGCCATGTTCCAGTCGCTGTTCTTTGACAGCGAGCGCTATGACCTGTCCGCTGTGGGTCGCGTCAAGATGAACATGCGCCTTGAGCTCGATGCGCCCGACACCATGCGCACCCTGCGCAAGGAAGACATTGTTGAAGTCGTCCGTACGCTGGTCGACCTGCGCGATGGTCGCGGCGAAATCGACGACATCGACAACCTCGGCAACCGTCGTGTGCGTTCGGTCGGCGAGCTGATGGAAAACTCCTATCGCCTTGGTCTGCTCCGCATGGAGCGTGCCATCAAGGAGCGCATGAGCTCGGTCGAAATCGACACGGTCATGCCGCAGGATCTGATCAACGCCAAGCCGGCTGCCGCCGCGGTGCGTGAGTTCTTTGGTTCGAGCCAGCTCAGCCAGTTCATGGATCAGACCAATCCGCTTTCGGAAATCACCCACAAGCGTCGCCTGTCGGCGCTTGGGCCTGGTGGTCTGACCCGCGAGCGTGCCGGCTTTGAAGTTCGTGACGTGCATCCGACCCATTACGGCCGTATCTGTCCGATTGAGACCCCTGAAGGTCCAAATATTGGTCTGATCAACTCGCTGTCGACCTTTGCGCGCGTCAACAAGTACGGTTTCATCGAGACCCCGTACCGCAAGATCGTGGACGGCAAGCTGACCGACGACGTGGTCTATCTCTCCGCCATGGAAGAGGCCAAGCACTACGTCGCGCAGGCCAATGTGACCTTCAACGACAAGCTTGAGCTCGAGCATGATCTGGTTGTGGCTCGCCACGCTGGTGACAACGGCCTGACGCCCAAGGAAAACGTCGATCTGATGGACGTTTCGCCCAAGCAGATGGTTTCGGTTGCTGCTTCGCTGATCCCGTTCCTTGAGAACGACGACGCCAACCGCGCTCTGATGGGCTCGAACATGCAGCGTCAGGCTGTGCCGCTGCTGCGCGCTCATGCGCCGTTCGTCGGTACCGGCATGGAAGCAGTTGTGGCCCGTGACTCCGGCGCCGCCATTGTGTCCAAGCGCAAGGGTATCGTTGACCAGGTTGACGCGACCCGTATCGTTATTCGTGCGACCGAAGAGACTGATGCGTCCAAGTCGGGCGTGGACATCTACAACCTGATGAAGTTCCAGCGTTCGAACCAGTCGACCTGCATCAACCAGCGTCCGCTGGTTGTGGTGGGCGATCACGTCAACGCCGGCGACATCATCGCCGACGGTCCATCCACCGAGCTGGGCGATCTGGCTCTGGGTCGTAACGTGCTCGTCGCGTTCATGCCCTGGAATGGCTACAACTTCGAAGATTCCATTCTGCTGAGCGAGAAGATCGCGATGCAGGACGTCTTCACCTCGATCCATATCGAGGAATATGAAGTGATGGCTCGCGACACCAAGCTGGGTCCTGAGGAAATCACGCGCGACATTCCAAACGTGTCGGAAGAAGCGCTGAAGAACCTGGACGAAGCCGGTATCGTGCATATCGGTGCCGAAGTGGCTCCTGGTGACATTCTGGTCGGCAAGATCACCCCCAAGGGTGAATCGCCAATGACGCCGGAAGAAAAGCTTCTGCGCGCCATCTTTGGCGAGAAGGCCTCTGACGTTCGTGACACCTCCCTGCGCGTGCCGCCGGGCGATGCTGGTACTGTTGTTGAAGTGCGCGTGTTCAATCGCCACGGCATCGACAAGGACGAGCGCGCCATGGCTATCGAGCGCGAGGAAATCGAGCGTCTTGCCAAGGACCGTGATGACGAACAGTCGATCCTGGACCGCAACGTGTATGCGCGTCTCAAGGAAATGCTGTTTGGCAAGGCTGCGACGGCAGGCCCTAAGGGCTATGTTGTTGGCACCAAGCTCAATGACCAGATGTTCGAAGCGCAGCCACGGTCGAAGTGGTGGCAGTTCGCGGTCGATGACGACAAGGTCATGACCGAGATGGAAGCCCTTCATGCGCAGTATGAAGAGAGCCGTCGTCTGCTCGAGCAGCGTTTCATCGACAAGGTGGACAAGCTGCAGCGCGGTGACGAGCTGCCTCCTGGCGTGATGAAGATGGTCAAGGTGTTCATCGCGACCAAGCGCAAGATCCAGCCAGGCGACAAGATGGCCGGTCGTCACGGTAACAAGGGTGTGGTTTCCCGCATCGTTCCCGTTGAAGACATGCCGTACCTCGAAGACGGTACCTCGGTCGACATCGTGCTGAATCCGCTGGGCGTGCCATCGCGCATGAATGTGGGCCAGATCCTCGAGACGCATCTGGGCTGGGCTTGTGCCGGCATGGGTCGCAAGATCGATGAGATGGTTCGCGCCTATCAGCGAAATGGCGATCTCAAGCCACTCCGCCTGGAAATCCAGGACCTGTTTGCCGGTGATGAGTCCATCACCGACCTCGATGACGACGGCATAGTTCGTCTCGGCGAGCACCTCTCAAAGGGTGTTTCGATCGCGACGCCAGTGTTCGACGGCGCCAAGGAAGCAGACATTGTGGTCATGCTCGAACGGGCAGGGCTGAAGGCTTCGGGTCAGTCGACAGTGTTCGATGGTCGTAGCGGCGAGCAGTTCGACCGTCAGGTGACGGTTGGGTATATCTACATGCTCAAGCTCGACCACCTTGTGGACAACAAGATCCACGCGCGTTCGATCGGTCCGTACTCGCTGGTTACCCAGCAGCCGCTGGGCGGCAAGGCCCAGTTTGGCGGTCAACGCTTCGGCGAGATGGAAGTGTGGGCTCTGGAAGCCTACGGCGCGGCGTATACGCTGCAGGAAATGCTTACCATCAAGTCTGACGACGTTGCGGGTCGTACCAAGGTCTACGAAGCCATTGTGCGTGGCGACGATACGTTCGAAGCGGGTATCCCCGAGAGCTTCAACGTTCTGGTCAAGGAAATCCGTTCACTCGGTCTCAATGTCGAACTCGACATGCGTGAGATCGAAGACGGTTCCGAACAGGCCGAAGCGGAGCTCGCACCTCCTCAGGAAGCGGCGGAATAATCCGGCACTTCCTACCCCCATTCACTTCCGGAAAGGACCGGGCCATCGCCCGGTCCTGACGGAAAGAGGAGAGAATTGATGAATCATCATTCCCACGTCATGGACCCGTTTAATCCGGCTGTTCCGGTGCAGACCTTCGATCAGATGAAGATCTCCATCGCGTCGCCAGAAAAGATCCTGTCCTGGTCGTACGGCGAGATCAAAAAGCCGGAAACCATCAACTATCGTACGTTCAAGCCTGAACGCGATGGCCTGTTCTGTGCGCGTATCTTTGGCCCTGTGAAGGACTATGAGTGCCTGTGCGGCAAGTACAAGCGCATGAAGTTCAAGGGCGTCATCTGCGAAAAGTGCGGTGTTGAAGTCACCCTGAGCCGCGTTCGTCGCGAGCGCATGGGTCACATCGAGCTGGCCGCGCCAGTAGCGCACATCTGGTTCCTGAAGTCCCTGCCGTCCCGTATCGCGCTGCTGCTCGATATGACGCTCAAGGACATCGAGCGCATCCTGTACTTCGAAAACTACGTCGTTCTTGATCCCGGTCTGACGCCGTTTACCCAGCATGAGCTGCTGAACGAAGAGCAGTTCCTGGACGCTCAGGACGAGTATGGTGCCGACAGCTTCACTGCCAAGATCGGTGCCGAAGCCATTCGCGACATCCTGCTGGCCCTCGATCTGGAAAAGATCGCGGCTAACCTGCGCGTTGAGATCGCCGAGTCGACCACCGAGCTGAAGCCAAAGAAGCTGGCCAAGCGTCTCAAGATCGTCGAGCAGTTCATCGTGTCGGGCAACAAGCCCGAATGGATGATCATGACCGTCATTCCGGTCATTCCGCCCGAGCTGCGCCCGCTGGTGCCGCTGGATGGTGGCCGCTTTGCCACGTCCGATCTGAACGACCTCTATCGTCGCGTGATCAACCGCAACAACCGCCTGAAGCGCCTGATCGAGCTGCGTGCGCCTGACATCATCATCCGCAACGAAAAGCGTATGCTGCAGGAAGCCGTTGACGCCCTGTTCGACAATGGTCGTCGCGGTCGTACCATCACCGGTGCCAACAAGCGTCCGCTGAAGTCGCTGTCCGACATGCTCAAGGGCAAGCAGGGCCGCTTCCGCCAGAATCTGCTCGGCAAGCGCGTCGACTATTCGGGTCGTTCGGTTATTACCGTGGGTCCGAACCTCAAGCTGCACCAGTGCGGTCTGCCCAAGAAGATGGCGCTCGAGCTGTTCAAGCCCTTTATCTACTCGCGTCTTGAAGCCAAGGGCTTCAGCTCGACGGTGAAGCAGGCCAAGAAGCTGGTCGAGAAGGAAAAGCCGGAAGTCTGGGATATCCTGGATGAGGTGATCCGCGAGCATCCCGTTCTGCTCAACCGCGCGCCAACCCTGCATCGTCTTGGCATTCAGGCTTTCGAGCCCATGCTGATCGAAGGCAAGGCCATCCGTCTGCATCCGCTCGTCTGCTCGGCTTTCAACGCCGACTTTGACGGTGACCAGATGGCTGTGCACGTTCCGCTGTCGCTCGAAGCACAGCTGGAAGCGCGCGTGCTGATGATGTCGACCAACAACATCCTGCACCCTGCCAATGGCCAGCCGATCATCGTGCCGAGCCAGGACATCGTGCTGGGCCTGTACTACCTCTCGTTGATGAACGAGAAGGAGCCAGGCGAGGGCATGGCGTTTGGTTCGTTCGCTGAACTCGAGCATGCCATCGACACCAAGGTCGTGACACTGCACACCAAGATCAAGGGTCGCGTTGCCTCCTTTGATGCTGACGGCAATGAGACCACTGAGATCGTAGAAACGACCCCGGGCCGTATGCTGATTGGGCAGATCCTGCCCAAGAGCGCCAAGGTGCCGTTCTCGACAGCCAACCAGCTGATGACCAAGAAGATGATCTCCAAGATGATCGACACGGTTTACCGTGGCTGTGGTCAGAAAGAGACCGTGATCTTCTGTGACCGCGTCATGCAGCTGGGCTTCAAGAACGCTTGTGACGCCGGCATTTCGTTCGGCAAGGACGACATGGTTATCCCAGCGTCCAAGTACACGATCGTGGAAGCCGCGCGTAAGCAGGTCGAAGAGTTCGAGCAGCAGTACAATGACGGCCTGATCACTCAGGGCGAAAAGTACAACAAGGTCGTGGACGCCTGGGCCAAGTGTGGCGACAAGGTTGCCGAAGAAATGATGGACGCGATCCGCACCGTGCAGATCGACGAGGAGACCGGTCGTCAGAAGCCGATCAACTCGGTCTATATGATGAGCCATTCCGGTGCCCGTGGTTCGCCAGCGCAGATGAAGCAGCTGGCTGGCATGCGCGGCCTGATGGCCCGTCCTGACGGCTCGATCATTGAGACCCCGATCACGGCTAACTTTAAGGAAGGCCTGAACGTTCTCGAGTACTTCAACTCCACCCACGGTGCCCGTAAGGGTCTGGCGGATACGGCTTTGAAGACGGCGAACTCGGGTTACCTGACCCGTCGTCTGGTTGACGTGGCGCAGGACGCGATCATCGTGTCCACCGATTGCGGCACCGAACGTGGTCTGACCATGGAACCAATCGTTGATGCCGGCCAGATCGTGGCCTCCATCGGCCAGCGTGTTCTGGGGCGTACCGCTGCTGACGATATCTTCCATCCGCTGACCGGCGATCTGATCGCTCCAAAGGGTCACCTGCTGGACGAGAAGGATGTTGATGTCATCGAGGACGCCCGGATCCAGTCGATCCGTATCCGTTCGCCGCTGACATGCGACATGCGTCAGGGCACCTGCGCGGCCTGCTATGGTCGTGACCTTGCTCGCGGTACACCCGTGAACATGGGTGAAGCTGTGGGCGTTATCGCTGCGCAGTCGATCGGTGAACCCGGCACTCAGCTGACCATGCGTACGTTCCATATTGGTGGTACGGCGCAGGTGGTTGACTCCTCGTTCCTTGAATCAGGTGCCGAAGGCACGATCACGATCCGCAATCCGAACGTGGTCAAGGTCGAAGACAACAAGCTGGTCGTCATGGCCCGTAACGTGTCGCTCGTCATTCTGGACGCCGACGGCAAGGAACGCGCAAGCCACAAGGTGGCTTACGGTGCCAAGCTGCTGGTCAAGGAAGGTGATGCGGTTCGTCGCGGTCAGCGTCTGGCCGAATGGGACCCCTACACCCGTCCAATCCTGGCCGAAGTCGAAGGCGAGGTTGTATTCGAAGATCTGGTCGACGGTACCTCGGTTGCGGAAAACACCGATGAAGCGACCGGCTTTACCAAGCGCGTTGTCATCGATTGGCGCACCAATCCGCGCGGTGAAGGCCTCAAGCCGGCTCTGGCCATTGCACGTGATGGTGCAGTGCTGAAGGTGGATCGTGGTGGCGAAGCCCGTTACCTGCTCTCGGTTGATGCGGTTATCGCCGCTGAGCCGGGCGAGAAGGTATCGCCGGGTGACGTGCTGGCGCGTATTCCGCTGGAAAGCGCCAAGACCAAGGACATCACGGGCGGTCTGCCGCGCGTGGCGGAACTGTTCGAAGCCCGTCGTCCAAAGGATCACGCCATCATCGCCGAGATCGATGGTACCATCCGCTTTGGTCGCGACTACAAGAACAAGCGTCGCGTCGTCATCGAGCCACATGAAGAAGGTGCTGATCCGGTCGAGTATCTGATCCCCAAGGGCAAGCCATTCCATCTGCAGGAAGGTGATGCCATTGAAAAGGGTGAGTACATCCTCGACGGCAACCCTGCGCCACATGACATTCTGGCCATCAAGGGCGTGGAGGAGCTTGCTCGCTACCTCGTCAATGAAATCCAGGAAGTTTATCGCCTGCAGGGCGTGCTGATCAACGACAAGCACATCGAGGTGATCGTTCGCCAGATGCTGCAGAAGGTCGAGATCGTGGATCCCGGTGAGTCCGGTCTGCTCAAGGACGAGCAGCTCGACAAGCTGGACTTTGACGAGCTCAACGACGCTCTGGTCGCCGATGGCAAGAAGCCTGCAACGGCTAACCCCGTGCTGCTTGGCATCACCAAGGCATCGCTGCAGACCCGTTCGTTCGTATCGGCCGCGTCTTTCCAGGAAACCACACGCGTCCTCACCGAGGCTGCGGTTTCCGGCAAGGCCGATCTGCTCGAAGGTCTCAAGGAAAACGTGATCGTTGGTCGCCTGATCCCAGCCGGTACCGGCGCGGGTATCTCCTCGGCCAAGCTCATCGCCACCAAGCGCGATGATTTGATCCTGGATGAGCGCCGCCGTCAGGCCAGCACACCCAAGATCGCAGCGCCTGCCGCCGAGTAGGACTGAGACAGACAAGTTTGAGGGAAGGGGGCCGCAAGGCTCCCTTTCTTTTTGTCTTGGTGGTGGCTGGTTTGATATGCGCCTGGCTATAGGAGGCCGGCGCGATAGATGGACAGCGAATGCCGCATGTTTTGGGCAATATCCGACTTGCCTTCGGTGCTGGCGAGCAGGCACCCCTGACGTCGGGATTTTGGCTAGTTGTAGCCGATATGGGTAGCGAACTGGGCAATGACCTGGCGCCAGATATCGAACTGCGCGTCGAGCACCTTGGCATCGACGCCATTGGCCAGATCGAGGTCCATTTCGATCGAGGCATCCTGATCCTGATCGAGATAGGCGCGGCTGAAGCGCTTGGTGAAGTTCCATGCATTGATGGTCTCGAGGCTGGGCTTGATGTCCAGAAATCCGAGATAGAAGTTCAGATCCTGACACTGGGTGTGATCGGTGCAGTTCAGGAAATAGACCTGATAGGTGATCCCCTCGATCTTGCCGGTAATCTGCGGGTCCCCGTTACCCTGCGCCACGAGTTCGGCGGCGCCATAACCTCGCGCGATATTGAGGATCGCGTCGGTGTCGTTCGCCTGAATGGTCTTGGCCTGGGGCGCGCCGGCGAGTGCCAAAGCGATAAGTGAACCGGCCACCAGGGTCTTGAACTTCATGAGTATCTCCTTGATGCGATGCTGCCAGGCAGGCCGAGCGCAATGGGTGCTTAAGTCGTGGCGAGTCTATACAAGCATCAGGTCAGGGCAAACCAAACCCAACGATAACTGGGCAGGGCGAGTACCGCCCGGTACGGTTTGCCCCTTGCAGCATAAGGGTTCTTTGGCAAGCCGGTGCATAGCTCCAACCCGGATAATTCACGAAAGAATCCTTGACGCAAAGGCGAGTCGGTTCTAAACAGCGCCTACCTAAGCGGTCGGTCGTGAATGTCACACCGGGTTCCTGCCATCTTGTGCGGGCATCCAGGACACTCAAACACACTGTCGGGTAACTAGACGAAGCAAATCCTTGTGCGCATGACTGCCCGCTTTTTGGGGGTGGTCCGCTGCAATTAAGGCGCCGCCGGGCCCGGTTAGGGGTCGGATGAGCGCCGTTTTGGTTTGCTTAGGCTAGACCGCAATGAATTTTGGACGATGGAAAGAGCGAAATGCCCACCATTAATCAGCTGATCCGCAAGCCACGCGCCAGCAAGCCAAAGCGGAACAAGGTTCCGGCGATGGAAGCAAATCCGCAGAAGCGCGGCGTTTGTTCTCGTGTTTATACGACGACCCCAAAGAAGCCGAACTCGGCTCTCCGCAAGGTTGCTAAAGTGCGTCTGACGAACTCGCGCGAAGTGATTTCGTACATTCCGGGCGAAGGCCACAACCTGCAGGAGCACTCCGTGGTCCTGATCCGTGGTGGCCGCGTACGCGACCTTCCCGGTGTTCGCTATCACGTGCTCCGCGGCGTCCTCGACACGCAGAGCGTCAAGGACCGCCGCCAGCGCCGGTCCAAGTATGGCGCGAAGCGTCCGAAGTAAGGAGAGAGAGCTATGTCCCGTCGTCACCGCGCTGAGAAGCGTGACGTTATTCCCGACGCAAAGTTCGGCGATCTCGTCCTTACCAAGTTCATGAACTCGCTCATGAAGGACGGCAAGAAGTCGGCTGCCGAAAGCATCGTTTACGGTGCATTCGACATTGTCGAAGCCAAGGTCAAGCAGGACCCCATCGAGGTGTTCCACACTGCCCTTGAAAACATTCGTCCTTCGGTTGAAGTGCGTTCGCGTCGCGTTGGCGGTGCTACGTACCAGGTTCCGGTCGAAGTGCGTGCTGATCGTCAGCAGGCACTGGCCATCCGTTGGCTGATCGATTCTGCCCGCAAGCGCGGCGAGAACACCATGCGTGAGCGCCTCTCGGGCGAACTCATGGATGCTCTCAATGGCCGTGGTCAGGCCGTCAAGAAGCGCGAAGACACGCACCGTATGGCTGACGCCAACCGTGCATTCTCGCACTACCGCTGGTAGTAGGAGCGCCCCATGGCACGCGAATACCCAATTAAGCTTTATCGTAACTTCGGCATCATGGCTCACATCGATGCTGGCAAGACGACCACGACAGAACGCATTCTGTACTATACCGGCAAGTCCCATAAGATCGGCGAAGTCCATGACGGCGCTGCTACCATGGACTGGATGGAGCAGGAGCAGGAACGCGGCATCACGATCACTTCGGCTGCCACGACCACTTTCTGGAAGTCGCGCGAAGGCACGATGCACCGGTTCAACATCATCGACACTCCCGGCCACGTTGACTTCACCATTGAAGTTGAACGTTCGCTGCGCGTGCTCGACGGTGCCGTTGCTCTGCTCGACGCCAATGCCGGTGTTGAGCCGCAGACGGAAACTGTTTGGCGTCAGGCTGACAAGTACCACGTTCCACGTCTCATCTTCGTCAACAAGATGGACAAGATCGGCGCCGATTTCTATCGCTGCGTCGAGATGATCGGTACGCGTCTTGGTGCCAAGGCCGTTCCTGTCCAGCTGCCAATCGGCGCTGAGAACGAATTCAAGGGCGTTGTCGATCTGATCGAAATGAACGCTCTGGTCTGGCGCAATGAAGAGCTGGGTGCTCAGTGGGACATCGTTGAGATCCCTGACGACCTCAAGGAAGCTGCTGCGAAGTATCGCGAGCAGATGATTGAGGCCGCTGTCGAGCTCGACGACGACGCCATGGAAGCCTATCTCAATGGCGAGGTGCCGAACAACGACACCATCCGTCGTCTGCTTCGTCGCGGCGTGATCGATACCAAGTTCTTCCTGATCTATGCCGGTTCGGCATTCAAGAATAAGGGCGTTCAGCCTCTGCTGGACGGCGTTATCGACTTCCTGCCATCGCCACATGACGTTCCGGCTATCCAGGGCATCGACGCCCGTACGGAAGAGCCAATCGAGCGTCACGCTGACGATAGCGAGCCACTGTCGATGCTGGCCTTCAAGATCGCCAACGACCCGCACATGGGTTCGCTGACCTTCTGCCGCATCTACTCGGGTCACGTCGAGCAGGGCGCAATGCTGGAAAACACGGTCAAGGAAAAGCGCGAACGCGTTGGCCGCATGTTCCAGATGCACTCGAACAGCCGTGAACAGATCACCGAAGCTTTCGCTGGCGACATTGTTGCTATCGTTGGCCTGAAGGACACCACCACGGGTGACACGCTTTGTGCGCAGAATGCCCAGGTTATCCTTGAGCGCATGATCTTCCCAGAGCCCGTGATCGACATCTCGGTGGAACCAAAGTCCAAGGCCGACCAGGAAAAGATGGGTCTCGCGCTCAATCGTCTGGCTGCTGAAGATCCAAGCTTCCGCGTCAAGACCGATGAAGAATCCGGCCAGACCATTATTTCTGGCATGGGCGAGCTTCATCTGGACATTCTCGTTGACCGTATGCGTCGCGAGTTCAAGGTCGAGGCCAATATCGGTCAGCCACAGGTGGCTTATCGTGAAACCATTACCCGCGCTGCCGATGTGGATTATACCCACAAGAAGCAGTCCGGTGGTTCGGGCCAGTTTGCTCGCGTCAAGCTCTCGATTGAGCCAGGCGAAGTCGGCAAGGGTCTGGAGTTTGTGAATGCCGTCGTTGGCGGTTCGGTGCCCAAGGAGTATATCCCGGGCGTTGAAAAGGGCGTGAAGTCCGTTATGGCTTCAGGCCCGCTGATCGGCTTCCCGATCGTTGATATCAAGGTGACGCTGACTGAAGGCGCCTACCATGATGTTGACTCCTCGGTGCTGGCCTTTGAAATTGCTGGTCGTGCTGGCTTCAACGAAGCCATCCGTAAGGCATCTCCAAAGATCCTCGAGCCGATCATGAAGGTTGAAGTTACGACGCCAGAAGATTACATGGGCGACGTTATCGGCGATCTTAATTCGCGGCGTGGGCAGATCCAGGGCACTGAAGGCCGTGGTGTCCTCCAAGTTGTGGATGCCTTCGTTCCGCTCGCGAACATGTTCGGTTATGTGAACTCGCTGCGCTCGATGAGCCAGGGTCGTGCACAGTACTCGATGACGTTCGATCACTACGAGCAGGTGCCGCAGGCAGTCGCCGACGAAGTCCAGGCCAAATACGCCTAACCAATAACTCAACTCAAGGTTGGCCTATTGGCTAACGAATACGGAGAATACGATGGGCAAGGAAAAGTTTTCCCGCAATAAGCCTCACTGTAACATCGGCACCATTGGTCACGTTGACCATGGCAAGACCTCTTTGACCGCAGCGATCACCAAGATCCTGGCGGAAACCGGTGGCGCTACGTTCAAGAACTATGCGGACATCGATGCTGCGCCTGAAGAAAAGGCCCGCGGCATCACCATCAACACGGCTCACGTTGAGTATGAGACGACAAACCGTCACTACGCACACGTCGATTGCCCAGGCCATGCTGACTATGTGAAGAACATGATCACCGGTGCTGCTCAGATGGATGGCGCGATCCTGGTCGTGTCGGCTGCCGACGGCCCAATGCCCCAGACTCGTGAGCACATCCTGCTCGCTCGTCAGGTTGGCGTTCCTGCGCTGGTCGTGTTCCTGAACAAGTGCGACATGGTCGACGATCCGGAACTGCTCGAGCTCGTTGAGCTGGAAGTGCGTGAACTACTGTCCTCGTACGAGTTCCCCGGCGACGATATTCCAATCATCAAGGGTTCGGCTCTTGCTGCTCTGGAAGATTCCGACAAGAAGCTCGGTCACGACGCAGTTCTCGAACTGATGGCCGCTGTTGACTCGTACATCCCACAGCCAGAGCGTCCTGTTGATCAGCCGTTCCTGCTGCCGATCGAAGACGTGTTCTCGATCTCGGGTCGTGGTACTGTGGTTACCGGTCGCGTTGAGCGCGGTATCGTCAAGGTTGGCGAAGAAGTCGAAATCGTCGGCATCAAGGCTACCCAGAAGACCACCGTTACCGGTGTTGAAATGTTCCGCAAGCTGCTCGACTCGGGCCAGGCTGGCGACAACGTTGGCGCACTGATCCGTGGTATCGACCGTACTCAGGTTGAGCGCGGCCAGGTTCTCTGCAAGCCCGGTTCTGTGAACCCACACACCGACTTCGTTGCTGAGGCTTATATCCTCACCAAGGAAGAAGGCGGTCGTCACACTCCGTTCTTCGGCAACTACCGTCCCCAGTTCTACTTCCGTACCACGGACGTGACGGGCATCGTTACCCTGCCAGAAGGCACGGAAATGGTTATGCCAGGTGACAACATCAACATGAACGTTCAGCTGATCGTTCCGATCGCCATGGAAGAGAAGCTTCGCTTCGCTATTCGTGAAGGTGGCCGCACTGTCGGCGCCGGCGTGGTCGCGAAGATCCTGAAGTAAGCCTCATTGAGACATTCGCGGCGCGCGGATAAACGCGCGCCGCGATCCATTTTCGTCAGGATTTACAAAGATGAACGGTCAGAATATTCGCATTCGCCTCAAGGCGTTTGACCATCGCGTTCTCGACGCGTCTACGCGCGAGATCGTCTCGACGGCCAAGCGTACAGGCGCGCAGGTTCGCGGTCCAATTCCGCTGCCGACGCGAATCGACAAGTTTACCGTGAACCGCTCGCCCCATATCGATAAGAAGGCACGTGAGCAGTTCGAGATTCGGACTCACAAGCGTCTCCTGGACATTGTGGATCCGACGCCTCAGACGGTTGATGCACTGATGAAGCTTGACCTCGCCGCCGGCGTTGACGTCGAAATCAAGCTCTAAAGTCGAGAAGTTTCCGCGCGTACCAGATAGAGGGTCCTCTGAAACCATGACCCGGTACAGCGCCAAGAGAGAAGGTAATAACCGATGCGTTCTGGATTGATCGCACAGAAGCTGGGCATGACCCGCATTTTCGCTGAGGACGGCTCGCACGTTCCAGTGACAGTGTTGGGCCTGCAGAACTGCCAGGTGGTGGGCCAGCGGACGGCTGATAAGGACGGTTACGTCGCAGTACAGCTTGGCGCAGGCCAGGCTAAAGCGAAAAACACGAGCAAGGCCGAGCGCGGTCAGTTCGCTGTTGCCAAAGTCGAGCCCAAGCGTCACGTCGCGGAATTCCGCGTTGATGAAGCAAACCTCATCGAGGTCGGCGCGACGTTGCAGGCAGATCACTTCATCGAAGGCCAGCTGGTGGATGTCACCGGTACGTCGATCGGTAAGGGCTTTGCCGGCGGCATGAAGCGTTGGAACTTTGGCGGCCTGCGTGCTTCGCATGGTGTGTCGGTTTCGCATCGCTCGATCGGTTCTACCGGTGGTCGTCAGGACCCGGGTAAGACCTTCAAGAACAAGAAAATGCCGGGCCACATGGGCGATCGTCGCATCACCACGCAGAACGTCAAGGTCGTCAAGACCGACGTCGAGCGCGGTTTGATCATGATCCAGGGTTCGGTTCCCGGCTCCAAGGGTGCCTGGATCCAGATCAAGGACGCGGTGAAGAAGCCTGCCCCACAGGGCGCTGCTTTCCCGGGCTCTTTTAAGGCCGCCGCTGAAGTCGCGGGGGAAGGTAACTAAATGGAACTCAAGGTCACAACCCTCGACGGTAAGGCCGCTGGCAATGTCCAGCTCGCTGAAGACGTCTTCGGTCTGGAAATCCGCCAGGATATCCTGCACCGCATGGTTCGCTACCAGCAGCTCAAGGCAATGGCCGGCACGCACGATGTCAAGCATCGTTCGGAAGGCTCGCTGACCGGCAAGAAGTTCGGCAAGCAGAAGGGTGGCGGCGGTGCTCGTCACGGCGATCGCAAGGCTCCACAGTTCCGTGGTGGTGGTCGCGCTTTTGGTCCGACGCCGCGTAGCCACGCTATCGATCTTCCCAAGAAGGTCCGTGCGCTTGCTCTCAAGCATGCTCTGTCGTCCAAGGCCAAGTCCGGCTCGCTGATCGTTGTCGACAGCGTCGCCCAGAAGGAAGCAAAGACCGCTGGTCTGCTCGCTACCTTCGGCAAGCTGGAATGGACAAACGCGCTGATCATCGACGGTGCAGCTGTCGACCAGAACTTTGTTCTGGCCGCTCGCAACATCCCGCATATCGACGTGCTGCCAGTGCAGGGGATCAACGTTGTTTCGATCCTCAAGCGTGACAAGCTCGTCCTGACCAAGGCAGCGCTGGAAGCGCTGGAAGCGAGGTTCGCATGAACAAGCTGAGCGCTTACGACATCGTTCGGAACCCCGTCGTGACTGAAAAGTCGACGATGGCTTCGGAGCACAATCAGGTCGTTTTCGACGTGGCGATCGATGCCAACAAGACCGATATCAAAGCTGCCGTTGAGCAGTTGTTCTCGGTCAAGGTCAAGGCAGTGAACACCCTGGTCCGCAAGGGCAAGGTGAAGCGCTTCCGTGGCAAGGTTGGCACGCGCAACGACGTCAAGAAGGCGGTCGTGACCCTCGTCGACGGCCAGTCGATCGACATTTCGACCGGCCTCTAAGGGAAGAGACAGAAAAATGGCTCTTAAGAATTACAATCCTACGTCCCCCGGCCGCCGTCAGCTCGTGACGACCGACCGTTCGGATCTCTGGAAGGGCAAGCCGGTCAAGACTTTGACCGAAGGCCTGTCCAAGTCCGGTGGCCGTAATAATCGTGGTCGCATCACTGCCTTCCATCGTGGTGGCGGTCATAAGCGCACCTATCGCATGATCGACTTCAAGCGCGTCAAGTTTGACGTGGTTGGTACGATCGAGCGTCTGGAATACGATCCCAACCGTACGGCTTGGATCGCTCTGGTGAAGTACGAAGACGGCGACATCGCCTATATCGTTGCGCCACAGCGTCTGTCGGCCGGCGACAAGGTCATCTCGTCGACAGGTACTGTTGACGTGAAGCCAGGCAATACCATGCCTCTCGAGAACATGCCGGTCGGTACGATCGTGCACAATATCGAGCTCAAGCCCCGCAAGGGTGGCCAGGTTGCCCGTTCTGCTGGTGCGTATGCCCAGTATGTCGGTCGTGACCAGGGTTGGGCGATCCTTCGTCTGAAGTCGGGCGAACAGCGCCGCGTGCATGGCACTTGCCTTGCAACCGTTGGTGCCGTTTCGAACCAGGATCATTCCAACACCTCGCTCGGCAAGGCCGGTCGTTCGCGCTGGTTGGGCCGCAAGCCTGTCAACCGCGGCGTGACCATGAACCCGATCGATCACCCTCATGGTGGTGGTGAAGGCCGTACTTCGGGTGGTCGTCATCCGGTTACGCCATGGGGCAAGCCGACTAAGGGTAAGCGTACCCGCAGCAATAAGGCAACGGACAAGTTCATCGTTCGCAGCCGTCACGTTAAGAAGGGCAGGTAAGCCATGACCCGTTCAATCTGGAAGGGGCCGTTTGTCGACGGCTACATGCTCAAGAAGGCCGAAAAGGCCCTCGCGTCTGGTCGCAACGATGTGATCAAGATCTGGAGCCGCCGTTCGACCATCCTGCCACAGTTCGTTGGCATCACGTTCGGCGTTCACAATGGCCAGAAGCACGTTCCGGTCAGCGTCACTGAAGACATGATCGGCCACAAGTTCGGCGAGTTTGCACCGACCCGTACCTATTACGGTCATGCCGCCGACAAGAAGGCCAAGAGGAAGTAAGATGGGCAAGCCAAAAACTGAGCGCGCTCTCAAGGACAACGAGGCTAAGGCTGTTTTGCGCATGCTGCGCATCAGCCCTCAGAAGCTGAACCTCGTCGCGCAGTTGATCCGTGGCAAGAAAGTCGAGAAGGCCTTGGCCGATCTCGAATTCAGCCACAAGCGCATCTCCGTGCAGGTCAAGAAGGTGCTTGAAAGCGCCATTGCGAATGCTGAGAACAATCATGGCCTCGACACCGACGCTCTCGTCGTTGCTGAAGCATTTGTTGGTAATTCGCTGGTAATGAAGCGCTTCACCGCTCGCGGTCGCGGCCGGTCATCGCAGATCCAGAAGCCATTCGCGCATCTGACGATCGTCGTCCGGCAAGTTGAGGAGGCCGCATAATGGGTCAGAAGATCAATCCAATCGGTTTCCGTCTGGGCATCAATCGCACCTGGGATAGCCGCTGGTACGCCAACAAGGGCGAATACGGTTCGCTGCTGCAGGAAGACTTGAAGATCCGCACAATGCTGCTGGAAGACCTCAAGGCTGCTGCGGTTTCCAAGATCGTCATCGAACGTCCGCACCGCAAGTGCCGCGTGTCGATCCACACCGCCCGTCCGGGCATCGTGATCGGCAAGAAGGGCGCAGACATCGACAAGATCCGCGCCAAGGTGAAGAAGTTCACCGATAGCGAAGTGCACATCAACATCGTTGAAGTGCGCAAGCCGGAAACTGACGCGACGCTGGTTGCCCAGGGCATTGCCCAGCAGCTGGAACGCCGTGTGGCATTCCGTCGCGCTATGAAGCGTGCTGTGCAGACCACTATCCGCATGGGTGCCGGTGGCATCCGCGTGAATGTTGGTGGTCGTCTGGGTGGCGCCGACATCGCTCGTACCGAATGGTACCGCGAAGGTCGCGTTCCGCTGCACACGCTGCGCGCTGACATCGACTACGGCACCGCCGAGGCAAAAACGACCTACGGCATCATCGGTATCAAGGTCTGGATCTTCAAGGGCGAAGTCCTTGAGCATGATCCCACTGCACATGAGCGTCGCGCCACCGAAGGTGGTGAAGGTGGTCAGCGTAGTGAACGCGGTCCGCGCTCTGAGCGTGGCGACCGTGACCGCGAACGCGCATAAGAAGGTTAGTTCATTATGCTGCAACCTAAGAAGACCAAATTCCGCAAGGCTCACAAGGGTCGTATCCATGGCGTTGCCAAGGGCGGTACCGATCTGGCATTTGGCCAGTATGCCTTGAAGGCCACCGAGCCAGAGCGTGTTACTGCTCGCCAGATCGAAGCGGCTCGCCGCGCGATCACACGCGAAATGAAGCGCCAGGGCCGTGTGTGGATCCGGATTTTCCCGGATGTGCCGGTGACCAAGAAGCCGACCGAAGTTCGCATGGGTAAAGGTAAGGGTTCGGTTGAACTCTGGGCCGCTCGCGTGAAGCCAGGCCGTATCGTATTCGAGATCGACGGCGTCCCTGAGGACGTTGCCAAGGAAGCTCTGCGTCTCGGCGCGATGAAGCTCCCGATCATGACGCGGGTTGTTACCCGCATTGCTGACTAAGGACGATGAGCATGAAAGCCAGTGATGTGCGGAGCAAGACCGCAGACGAACTGAAGGACCAGCTCGTCGACTTGAAAAAAGAACAGTTCAACCTGCGTTTCCAGCGTGCTACCCAGCAGCTCGAAAAGCCGACCGAGGTCAAAAAGGTTCGCCGCGATATCGCGCGGATCAAGACGATCCTGGCCGAAAAGAACGCAGCGAAGTAAGGAGCCGCGACCATGCCAAAGCGCGTATTGCAGGGGACTGTTGTCTCCGACGCCAATGATAAGACGGTCGTGGTGCGCGTCGAGCGCCGTTTCACGCACCCGGTTATGAAGAAGACCGTGCGCCGGTCGAAGAAGTATCAGGCTCATGATGAGGCCAATCTGGCCAAAATCGGCCAGATCGTTCAGATCGAGGAATGTGCACCGATTTCCAAGAACAAGCGCTGGACGCTTGTCACGGACACTGCGGCTCCCTCCGCGTAAGTTTAGATTTCAAGGTCGGCGAGCCGGGGACGGCGGGTCGATTTAACAAGAAGGCATCCAGTCATGATTCAGATGCAATCAAATCTCGACGTCGCGGATAATTCCGGCGCCCGTCGTGTCATGTGCATCAAGGTGCTGGGCGGCTCGCATCGCAAATACGCCTCGGTCGGCGACATTATTGTCGTTTCGGTCAAGGACGCTATTCCGCGCGGCCGCGTAAAGAAGGGTCAGGTCATGAAGGCCGTGGTGGTTCGCACCGCGTTCGACATTCGCCGCCCTGATGGCACGGTGATCCGTTTCGACAAGAACGCCGCGGTTCTGATTAACAATCAGAAAGAGCCGATCGGCACCCGTATCTTCGGACCAGTTCCGCGCGAGCTTCGCGCCAAGAACCACATGAAGATCATTTCGCTCGCACCCGAGGTGCTGTAATGGCTGCCAAGATCAAGAAGGGCGATAAGGTCGTCGTCCTGACTGGCAAGGACAAAGGCAAAACTGGCCAGGTCCTGTCGGTTATCCCGACCGAAACGAAGGCACTGGTTCAGGGTATCAACCTTGTTCGTCGCCACACCAAGCAGACCGCGTCGACCGATGCAGGCATCTTCACTAAAGAAGCGCCAATTCATCTGTCGAACCTCGCGATCGCCGACAAGGATGGCAAGCCCAGCCGCGTTGGTTTCCAGATCAAAGACGGCGTGAAGACGCGCGTCGCAAAGTCGACCGGAGATTCGATCGATGGCTGAGACCGCTTACATTCCGCGTCTCCGGACCGAATATGACAGCACCATCAAGCCGGCCCTGCGCGAGCAGTTCGGCTACAAAAATGTGATGGAACTGCCGCGTCTGGACAAGATCGTCATCAATATCGGCGTCGGCGAAGCCGTCAACGATACCAAGAAGGTCAAGTCGGCTGCAGCCGAGCTCGAGAAGATTGCTGGCCAGAAGCCAGTCATCACTTATGCTCGCAAGTCGATCGCCGGCTTCAAGGTTCGTGAAGACATGCCCCTGGGTGTGAAGGTCACGCTGCGCAAGGTTCGTATGTACGAATTCCTTGACCGTCTGGTGAACATCGCACTGCCACGCGTTCGCGACTTCCGTGGGTTGAACCCCAATTCCTTTGACGGCAATGGCAACTATGCCATGGGCATCAAGGAACACATCATTTTCCCCGAAATCAACTATGATCAGATCGATCAGGTTTGGGGTATGGACATCGTGGTTGCCACGACGGCCAAAACCGATGATGAGGCGCGTGCGCTGCTCAAGGCATTCAACTTCCCCTTCCGCAAGTAAGCGGATAGGGAAGGGAAAAAGGATCAGGACATGGCAAAGACCAGCTCCACCGTTAAAAATGAAAAGCGTCGCGCGCTCGTTAAGCAGTATGCTGCAAAGCGTGCAGCCCTCAAGGCCGCGACCAAGGACCAGGCGCTTCCGTCAAACGAGCGTTTTGCAGCCCAGCTCAAGCTTGCTGAACTGCCACGCAATTCTGCGAAGGTCCGTATCCGCAATCGCTGTGAAGTCTCGGGTCGTCCTCGTGGCTTCTACCGCAAGCTGAAGCTGAGCCGTATCGCTCTGCGTCAGCTGGGCAACCTGGGTATGATCCCGGGCCTCGTGAAGTCGAGCTGGTAAGGAGAACCGAAGATGAGCTTTTCCGATCCAATCGGCGACATGCTGACCCGTATCCGCAACGCCCAGATGCGTCGCAAGAACACCGTTTCGACGCCAGCTTCGACCCTTCGTGGTCGCGTGCTGGACGTTCTCCAGTCCGAGGGTTTTATCCGCGGCTATTCGGAGACCAAGTTCGAGAACGGCGCTGCTGAGTATGAGATTGAACTCAAGTACTCGGACAATGAGTCGGTTATCCGCACGATCGAGCGCGTTTCGCGTCCAGGTCGCCGGGTATACGCCTCGGTCAAGAATATTCCGCAGGTCGCCAACGGCCTCGGTGTCTCGATCCTGTCCACTCCCAAGGGTGTGATGGCTGATCACGAAGCGAAGGCTGCCAATGTCGGTGGCGAGGTACTCTGCCGCGTCTTCTAAGGCGCGGTAAGACGATTACTCAAAGGTAGAAGTTAGAATGTCACGTACTGGCAAACAACCGGTTGCACCGGTCAGCGGCGTTACGGTTACGATCGATGGTCGTACCGTCACCGCAAAGGGCCCTAAGGGCGAGTTGAGCATCGTGCTCATGGATGTCGTTAATGTCGAGAATGGCGCCGATGGCGTCGTCGTTTCTCCGGCCAATGACACGCGCTTCGCGCGCGCCGCCTGGGGTACTACCCGTGCACTGATCCAGAACATGGTCACCGGTGTTTCTGCCGGCTTTGAAAAGAAGCTGGCAATCCAGGGCGTGGGTTATCGCGCCGCACTTCAGGGCAAAGATATCAAGCTGTCGCTTGGTTTCAGTCACGAAGTGATCTACGAAGCCCCCAAGGGAATCACGCTGACTGTCCCAGTGCCGACTGAAATCGTCGTCACCGGTATCGACAAGCAGCAGGTTGGTCAGGTTGCGGCTGAGATCCGTGCATGGCGCAAGCCAGAGCCCTACAAGGGCAAGGGCGTTCGCTATGCTGGCGAGTACGTCTTCCGCAAAGAAGGCAAGAAGAAGTAAGGAGCGCCTGCAATGGCTATCAGTGCAAAAGGTGCGGAACGCCGCAAGGCTCGTGTCCGCAAGGCGCTCAAGGCTCGTGCCTTCGGTCGTCCCCGTCTCAGCGTTTTCCGCTCGGACAAGAATATCTACGCTCAGATCATCGACGATGCGACCGGCCGTACGCTGGCTTCCGCTTCGACGCTCGACAAGGACGTCAAGTCCGGCCTCAAGAACGGTTCCACCGCGGCCGCTGCTGCAACGATCGGCAAGCTGATCGCCGAGCGCGGTTCCAAGGCTGGCGTTGGCGAAGTGATCTTTGATCGTGGTGCGTACATCTATCATGGCCGTGTGAAGGCCCTTGCAGACGCTGCCCGTGAGGGCGGCCTGCAGTTCTAGAACACGGCGAGGAAAGAAAATTATGAGAGACGTTCAAGAGCGCGACAGCGAATTCGTCGATCGCCTGGTCCACATCAACCGCGTGGCTAAAGTGGTCAAGGGCGGCCGTCGTTTCGGCTTTGCAGCACTCGTCGTTGTCGGCGACCAGAAGGGCCGCGTTGGCTTTGGTCACGGCAAGGCACGCGAAGTTCCAGAAGCAATCCGCAAGGCAACTGAAGCTGCCAAGCGCACCATGATCCGCGTTCCGCTGCGCGATGCACGTACGCTGCACCACGATGTGCAGGGTCGTCACGGCGCCGGTAAGGTCATTCTGCGTGCAGCCGTTCCCGGTACCGGTATCATTGCCGGTGGTCCGATGCGTGCTGTGTTCGAAACGCTTGGTATCAACGATATCGTTGCCAAGTCGCAGGGCACTGCCAATCCGTACAACATGGTGCGGGCTACCTTTGATGCGCTCAAGCGCGTTGATAGTCCACGCTCGGTTGCTTCCCGCCGTGGCCTCAAGGTTTCGGAACTTCAGGCTCGCCGCGGCGAGTCTGCGGTCGAAGCTTGATCGCTGAGATCAGGAGATAATCATGGCTGAGAAGAAAACCATTGTCGTCAAGCAGGTCGGCTCGCCGATCCGTCGTGACAAAGTGCAGCGTGCGACCCTTATCGGTCTCGGGCTCAACAAGATGAACAAGCAGCGCGAGCTGATCGATACGCCTGAAGTGCGTGGCATGATCAACAAGTTGCCGCACCTCGTCCGCGTCGTCGGCGAGTAAGAGAGAAGGTCTTTCTGATGACCCGTTTGAACGAACTTCGCGACAATCCAGGCGCAAACAAGATCCGTATGCGCATTGGTCGTGGTATCGGCTCTGGCAAGGGCAAGACCGGCGGTCGTGGTGGCAAGGGCCAGACGGCACGCTCCGGCGTGGCGATCAACGGCTTTGAAGGCGGCCAGATGCCCCTTCACATGCGTATGCCAAAGCGCGGCTTCAACGCTTTCAATCCCAAGGATTGGAATGAAGTCCGCATTGACCGCATCCAGGCCTACATCGACTCCGGCAAGCTTGACGCCAAGGCTGTCATCGACGCCGAGGCTCTGATTGCTGCTCGCGTTATCCGCCGCGCCAAGGACGGTGTCCGTCTGATCGGTTCGGCCGGCTTCACGTCCAAGAAGGTGACCTTCAAGGTCAACTACGCGACCAAGGGTGCACTGGCTGCTGTTGAAGCTGCTGGCGGCAAGGTCGACGTTATCGAGGCCAAGGCGCCTTGGAAGAAAGCCCCACGCGCCGAGTAATCCACTTGGCTGGGCGTACCCGACTTGATGGTTGGGTGCGCTCTTTTGGTTTGTTGCGTTAGGGATGTGGTTCGTCTGCATCCCGAAACGTTCCGAGCGCACCTGGCCTTGAAGCCATAGGGAGCGATACATGGCGTCCGCAGCCGAACAGCTGGCACGTAATCTCAATTTTTCGACCTTCTCGAAGGCGAAAGCCCTGCAGCAGCGCATCTGGTTCACACTGGGAGCGCTGCTTGTCTATCGACTGGGCACTTTCATTCCGGTTCCGGGTATTGATCCTGATGCATTCGCTGCGACCTTTGCGCAGTCGGAGCAGGGGATCCTGGGCATGTTCAACATGTTTGCCGGCGGTGCCGTGCAGCGCATGGCGATCTTTGCCCTCAACCTGATTCCCTACATTACCGCGTCGATCGTGGTGCAGGTCGTGGCGACTGCCTCGCCGCGCCTTGAAGCTCTCAAGAAAGAGGGCGAGTCCGGTCGTCGCAAGATGAACCAGTACACCCGCTATCTGGCGGTCGTGTTCTGTGCGGTGCAGGCCTATGGCGTTGCGGCTGGTCTAGAGGCCAGCCAGGGCGTTGTGCTCAATCCAGGCTGGTTCTTCCGCATCTCGACCGTGATCACCCTGGTGGGTGGCACGATGTTCCTGATGTGGCTGGGCGAGCAGATCACCTCACGTGGTGTCGGCAACGGTATCTCGCTGATCATTTTCGCCGGTATCGTGGCCAATCTGCCATCGACTGTCGTGCAGACGCTTGAGCTGAGCCGTACCGGGGCCATCGCACCAATCGCCGCCTTTGGCGTGCTGGTGCTGGCGCTGGTGGTGATTGCCGCCATCGTGTTCTTCGAGCGTGCCCAGCGCCGGTTGCTGATCCAGTATCCAAAGCGCCAGGTTGGCAACAAGATGTTCCAGGGCGATACCTCGCATCTGCCGCTCAAGCTGAACACGTCGGGTGTTATCCCGGTGATCTTTGGCTCGTCGCTGCTGCTGTTGCCTGCTACCATTGCGTCGTTCGCGGCGCAGGGGGATGCGCCACAGTGGCTGCAGGTGGTCACGGCACTGCTGGGCCGCGGTCAACCGCTCTATCTGGCCCTGTTCGCGTTCTTCATCATTTTCTTTGCCTTCTTCTACACGGCGATTGTGTTCAATCCGACAGAGACGGCCGACAACCTCAAGCGCTCCGGCGGTTTCATTCCGGGTATTCGCCCGGGTGAGCGGACGGCCCAGCACATCGATTACGTGCTGACACGCATTACGGTTGTTGGTGCGCTTTACCTGACGGTGGTGGCATTGATCCCTGAGGTCGTGCACAACCAGCTTGCAGTCAGTCAGTTCATCGGTGGCACATCGCTGCTGATCATGGTGACGGTGACCCTTGATACGGTGAGCCAGATCCAGAGCCATCTGGTTGCCCAGCAATATGAGGGGCTGGTCAAGAAGTCCCGTCTTGGAGGAGGCAAGCGCCGATGAGGTTGATTCTGCTCGGACCACCGGGTGCAGGGAAGGGGACTCAGGCCAAGATCCTGGTTGAGGCCTATGGTATCCCGCAGCTGTCCACTGGTGATATTCTGCGTTCGGCGATTGCGGCCAAGACCCCATTGGGGCTCGAAGCCAAGGCGATTGTGGATCGCGGTGACCTGGTCAGCGACGCTGTCGTCAATGGCATTGTGTCAGAGCGTCTCGACGCTGAGGACTGCAAGCCAGGTTTCATTCTCGATGGCTTCCCGCGCACCATTGCGCAGGCTGAAGCACTCGACAAGATGCTGGTAGACAAGGGCGTCAAGCTAAACGCCGTTATCGAGATCAAGGCCGATGCCGACGAACTGGTGCGCCGCGTTATTCAGCGCGCCAAGGAATCGGGCGGAGCCCGTGCTGACGACAATGAGGAAGTGCTGCGCAAGCGCCTTGGGGTCTATCAGGAACAGACAGCGCCACTGGTTGCCTATTACGCCGATGAGGGTCTGCTCAAGACCGTTGACGGCATGGCACCGGTCGACGAGGTGACCGCGGCCATCAAGGCTGCGATTGCTCACTAAAGTTTGGGCTTGACTTGGCGGTTGACTCCGCTGAATCGAGCCCTTAAAGAACCGCTTCAGTCTCATGGATTATTGGGCTGGATTCGGTTCTCCAGAATGTTGGGGTCGGATTCCGGTCCCTTGTTGTTTAATGGCGCCAGCCGTGATGGTTCGCGCTGAATGAAGGAGAGCAGACGTGGCTCGTATCGCTGGCGTCAATATCCCGACGAACAAGCGCGTTGTCATCGCGCTGCAGTATATCCACGGGATTGGCGACAAGTTCGCCCTGGATATCTGCACTCAGGTTGGCATTCCCGTTGAGCGTCGTGTGAACGAACTCACTGACGCGGAAATCATCCAGATCCGTGAAGCTATCGACCGCGACTATGTCGTGGAAGGTGATCTTCGTCGTAATGTTGCGATGAACATCAAGCGTCTGATGGACCTGGGCAACTATCGTGGCCTGCGTCATCGTCGTGGTCTGCCCGTTCGCGGTCAGCGCACGCACACCAATGCTCGTACTCGCAAGGGTCCGGCAAAGGCGATCGCTGGTAAGAAGAAGTAAGAACCCGATTTTTGGGTTCTTCGATGTAGCTGCCGGGGCAAGCTAAGGCTAACGGCAGCGCTGATATCGAATTGAGGAATTTGATGGCTAAGTCTGAGACAACGCGCGTCAAGCGCAAGGAACGCAAGAACATCACTTCGGGCGTTGCCCATGTGAATGCTTCGTTCAACAACACCATGATCACCATCGCTGACATGCAGGGTAACACGATTTCGTGGTCCTCTTCGGGCGTGATGGGTTTCAAGGGCTCGCGTAAGTCGACCCCTTATGCAGCCCAGGTTGCTGCTGAAGATGCTGCCAAGAAGGCTCAGGAACACGGCATGAAGACCCTTGAGGTCGAAGTGCGTGGTCCAGGTTCGGGCCGTGAATCGGCGCTCCGTGCGCTGCAGGCTGCAGGCTTCAACGTCACTTCCATCCGTGACGTCACGTCGATCCCGCACAATGGCTGCCGCCCGCGCAAGCGGCGCCGCGTCTAATCTAGACCGTTTAGAGAGCTCCCGGCCGATTGAATGGGCCGGGAGTCTTATTGCGTTTGCGGCGGAGCGGCTCGGGCTGGAGCCGCGATTTTGAAAGGACATAACCGTGACGATCCAGAGGAACTGGCAAGAACTGATCAAGCCGACCAAGCTGGAGATTGTTTCGGGCAGCGACAACGCGCGCGTGGCCTCGGTAGTTGCCGAGCCACTTGAGCGCGGTTACGGGCTTACCCTTGGTAATGCTCTGCGTCGCGTGCTGCTGTCGTCGCTTCAGGGCGCGGCAGTGACGGCAATCCAGATTGACGGCATCCTGCATGAATTCTCCTCGCTTCCAGGCGTGCGGGAAGACATCACCGATCTCGTGCTCAACGTGAAAGAAATCGCGCTGAGCATGGGCGGCGAAGGCCCAAAGCGCTTGGCTCTGTCCAAGCAGGGTCCGGGTGCTGTAACGGCCGGCGACATCAAGGTCACCGGCGACATCGAAGTGCTGAACCCCGAGCTGGTGATCTGCCATCTCGATGACGGCGCCGAGATCAATATCGAGTTCACCGTCGACACCGGCAAGGGTTACGTTGCCGCTGACAAGAACCGTCCCGAAGACGCACCGATCGGCTATATCCCGGTCGACTCGCTGTTTTCGCCAGTTCGTCGTGTGAGCTACAAGGTTGATGCGACCCGTGCCGGCGAAAGCCTGGACAAGGACAAGCTGACGCTGCAGATCGAGACCAATGGTGCGGTCACGCCAGAAGACGCCGTGGCTTTTGCTGCGCGTATTCTGCAGGACCAGCTGTCGGTATTCGTGAACTTCGAAGAGCCCAGCAAGGAAAAGGCCCAGGATTCGGTTCCTGAACTGGCCTTCAACCCAGCGCTGCTCAAGAAGGTTGATGAGCTCGAGCTGTCGGTTCGTTCGGCTAACTGCCTGAAGAACGACAACATCGTTTATATCGGCGACCTGATCCAGAAGACGGAAGCCGAGATGCTGCGGACACCGAATTTCGGCCGCAAGTCGCTCAATGAAATCAAGGAAGTCCTGGCACAGATGGGGCTTCATCTCGGAATGGACGTTGTCAACTGGCCACCCGAGAATATCGATGACCTCGCCAAGCGCTATGAAGATCACTATTGATCGCGCGCTGCCAAGCACTTTAGGAGACCACCATGCGCCACGGTAATTCAGGTCGCAAACTCAACCGGACTGCCAGCCACCGCAAGGCCATGTTCGCCAATATGTCCGCCGCGCTGATCAAGCACGAGCAGATCGTCACCACGCTTCCAAAGGCCAAGGACCTGCGTCCTATCGTCGAGAAGCTGATCACCCTGGGCAAGCGCGGCGATTTGCACGCTCGCCGTCAGGCGATCGCTCAGATCCGTGACGAAGGTCAGGTTGCCAAGCTGTTCGCAGTGCTTGGCCCACGCTACAAGGAACGCCAGGGCGGCTATATCCGCATCATGAAGGCTGGTTTCCGTTATGGCGACAATGCACCACTGGCCGTGATCGAATTTGTTGATCGCGACGTCAATGCCAAGGGCCTCGATAGCGGTCCTGTGCATGTTCGTGACGACGATGAGAACGAAGCAGCGTAAGCTTCGCTCACATTAGACATTTGAAGGCGGCTGCGGTTCACTCCGTGGCCGCCTTTGTTTTTGGCGGGGAGGGCGCATGCGCAGAAATCTGGTGTTGGTGACGGGCGCCAGCGGCTTTGTTGGCAAATGGACGGTCATCGAACTCCTGCGTGCCGGTTATTCCGTTCGAGGGGCATTTCGCTCTGCGGAACGGGCGGAGAGCGTCAAGCAAGCCGTGATTGCGTACTTGGGCGACGAGGTGCTGTATCGTCTGAGCTTCGTCAAGCTCGACCTGATGCTGGACAATGGCTGGGCCAAGGCCATGCTCAAGGTCGATGCTATCGTGCATACGGCGGCAAAGGTGGTTACGCGCGAACCCAAGGATCCAGGCAAGGTCGTCGGGCCTGCTGTTGAGGGTACGGAGCGGGTGTTGCGATTTGCAACGCGGGCCGGCGTGCGACGCATCGTGATGACTTCTTCGGTTGTCACAATCGGTTATGGCCATGGGCCGCGACGCGGGCCGCATATCTTTAGCGAGACTGATAATACCGAGCTTGATGGAATAGGCTTTCCTTGGGCCTATTGCGTGGCCAAGACCAAAGCCGAGCGCGTCGCCTGGGCCTATGCGCGCAATGAAGGGCTGGAGTTGACGACAATTCATCCGGGTGCGGTTCTGGGGCCCGCACTGGACGGTTATGTCAGCCCCTCCTTGCGTCTGGTCTCAGGTTTGCTCAATGGGTCAACACCAGCCCTGCCGCATTGCGGTTTTTCCATCATTGATGTGCGCGACGTGGCGGCCCTGCATGTTGCGGCGCTCAACCATGATGCGGCCATTGGCGAGCGCTATCTGGCAGCCTCGGACTATGTGAGTTTCTCGCAGATCGCGCAGATGCTGGCGGCGTCGTATCCGGCGCAGAATGTTACCCGGAAAAAAGTGCCAGACTGGGTGATCAAGCTGCTGGCGCGCTTTGGTGGGCCGTCACGGTTGATTGCCAATGATATCGGCAATGAGAAGCACTACACACGCGACAAGGGTGAGGCTTTGCTGGGCCACCCATACCGCTCGGCCGACAGCGCCATTCTGGCTGCCGCCGAAAGCCTCTTTGCCTTGGGCCTGCTTGAGCGGCATTCAGGCTAGGGGCCGTCCAGCCCCCAGGCGTCATAGAGCCGATTAACCTGTCGCAGCGAACGGCAGGTCACCAACGGCAGCCCGCTCGGAGCGACCATGGCGTGGTAGCGGTCATAGCTGTTGCGGGTTTTCCAGATCCAGTGGATCATTGACCATTTCAGACTGTCCTGCGCCCCTTCAAGACTGCCGGGGCGATGCCTTTCGAAAAGGGTGCGGCGTATTTAGCGGGCAAAGCGCAGTGTGTAGTGTTCATCAACGAGGATGGCGCCAGTCGCGCGGGCCAGCCGTTCGGCGATCAGCCCGCTGTAATTGCCATCCATGATCCAGGTTTCCTGCGCGATGGCGTCACGCTGCAGGCTGTGAAACGCCGCCTTGGGTCGCGCCACCCAATCGGTATTGGGTTGGTGGTGCAACTGGTCCAGATAGACAGGGGGCAGGTGCTATTTCTCGCTGATGGCCTTGCACAGCGTGAACTTGCCTGCATTGGTAGGACCCATGATGACGATGCGCGGCCCCAGGCTTTCCAGCGGCATAATGTCAGCCATTGATCCCTCCCAAAGCAAAATGGCCATCCCGTTGCCGGAATGGCCATGTAACTGTTGCGCTACCAATTACTCGGGCTGCTGATCCTTGCCGGTATAGGCTTCCTCGACCCAGAACTGGTCGCGGCGATCAAAGCCGTTGAACGGGGTGAGCGACGCTTGGGTGTAGGCACCCATCAGACCGAATTCGATCCAGTCGTCCTCATCGATATCGGCCGGCAGGGTGAACACCTGAGGCAGCACGTCATAGCTGTCGCAGGTTGGACCCCAAATGGTGAAATCCGAGAATTCCTGCTCATTGTCATGCACCCGGGCGCCGCGCCATACGCGAACCGGCGGGGTGAAGTGCATGAATTTGACTTCCATAAGGCTGCCATAGGCACCGTCGTTGACGTACACGGCCTGGCCGCCGCGCTGATGCTTGACGCGCAACAGAAGCGAGGTTGACGAGGTTACCAGTGCGCGGCCGGGCTCGATGATCAGCTCCGGCTTGTTCTTGTCGCCGAAATGGTCGTTGACGGCGTTGCCGATGGTCTCGAAGTAATAGTCCATTGGCGGCGCTTCGCTGGTCGGGTAGGGGGCGGGATAGCCGCCGCCGATATTGAGGCGTTTCAGTTCGATGCCGGATTCATCAACGATGCGCGATGCCGCAGCGATGTGGCGCTCATAGGCATAGGCGTCTTCGCACTGGCTGCCGACATGGAAGCAGAGGCTGGGCGTGTAGCCCATCTGCTCGACCATTGTGACGATTTCGGCGGCTGCCTGTTCCATGACGCCGAACTTGATGCCGAAGTCATAGGATTTAAGCGCCTTGCCGGCCTTGAAGCGGGTGGTCACTTCCACATCGCGCGAGGGCGAAACGATCGCGGCCAACTGGTCGAGCTGCTGGGGGTGATCAATGGTGAAGGAGCGCACGCCGAATTCTTCGTAGGCGCGGGCGATTTCGCGCTTGTTCTTGATGGGGTTGTTATAGTGCATCACGGCGCCGGGCGCGTAGTCGCGCACCAGTTCCATCTCGGTATTGGAGGCCACGTCGAAGGCCTTCAAACCTTCGCGATGCAGCTGGGCGATAACGTGCGGGGATGGGTTGCACTTGACCGCATAGGTCAGCAATCCGTCAAAGCCCTTCTTGAAGACCTTGGTGGCCTTGTGCAGTTCACGTTCAGAGAACAGGAAAGCCGGAAAATCGGGGGCTTCGGCCGCGATCAGCGCGGAGGTGTTCGGGTAAACGTGTTTCGGCTCGGTGGTCATGGACGACTGGCCTTTCGGGGCTGGGGAAAGCGAGAAAACGAGCGCTGCATATAGGGCCGAGTGCCCCCTCACGCAAACGATTATTTGGCGTCAAAATGCGTCACTTGCATGACGCCATTTTCATGCCCGATTCCGGGCGTTTGCCTGTCGGGCGCACGCTTGGGAAACCGGTGTGCCACCACTATGGCTGGAGGTTTGGTTGATGTCGATGCGCACGCTGGTAATGGCCGGAACCGCAATTGCGGTTCTGGCGATCGGAGGAACGCTGGCCTTTGCGCCGTGGAACGCCCCAAGCAGCGCCCAGACCACCATTTCTCAGCTCAGCGTCGCGCCGCCTGCTAACGTTGTCCGCGCGGTTCCCACCAGTGATGGTGCGGTCAAGCTGAGCTATGCGCCTGTGGTCAAGACGGTGTCGCCCTCGGTGGTCAACGTCTATGCCACCCGCATCGAGCAGCAATCGGTGTCACCCTTCGCCAATGACCCGTTCTTCTCGCGTTTTTTCGGCCAGCGGCAGTTCCAGAGCCGGCCGCGCGAATCCCAGTCGCTGGGCTCGGGGGTGATCGTGGAAGCCGGCGGGGTGATCCTGACCAACCGCCATGTCATTGAGGGCGCTACCGATGTGCGCATCGCGCTCTCGGATGGTCGCGAGTTTGCCGTCGATGTGGTGATCGAGGACGCCCAGACCGATCTGGCCGTACTGCGGGTGCAGCAGGCGGGCGGTACAGAGTTTCCGGCAATCACCTTTGCCAATTCCGATGGTCTGGAAGTGGGCGATCTGGTGCTGGCGATCGGCAATCCGTTCGGGGTGGGTCAGACCGTGACCAGCGGCATTGTCTCGGCGCTGGCCCGTACGGGTGTGGAGCGTTCGGATTATGAGTTCTTCATCCAGACCGACGCGGCGATCAATCCGGGCAATTCGGGTGGCGCACTGGTCGATATGGACGGCCATCTGGTGGGCATCAATACCGCGATCTATTCGCAAAGCGGCGGCTCGGTCGGTATCGGCTTTGCCATCCCGGCCAACATGGCGCGGCTGGTGGCTGACGCGGGCGTTGCGGGCGGCGAGATCGTGCGGCCCTGGTTCGGTGCCAAGATGCAGGCGGTCAATGCCGATATCGCCGCCAGCCTGGGCATGGCCGCGCCGCATGGGGCACTGATCACCGAGGTGGCGCCAGATGGTCCGGCCGCGCAGGCCGGCTTTGCCTCGGGCGATGTGATCCTGAGCGTGGACGGGCTGGCCGTCGATGATCCCAGCGCGTTCAATTTCCGGCTTGCCACGCGGCCCATCGGTCAAACCACCGAACTGGCCCGGCTGCGGAACGGCACTACTACCAATGTGATCTTCACCATTCAGGCGGCGCCCGTGGCTGACGAAACCATGATCGCACAGATTGATGGCGACTCCCGCTTTGCCGGGACCAGTGTGCGCCAGCTTGACCCGGCTCTGGCCGAACTCAAGGGGCTTCCCTATGACGCGACAGGTGTGATCATCACGGACATTGCGGCGGGTTCCCCGGCTCAGGCCATGGGGTTGCGCGTGGATGATGTGATCATCTCGCTCAACGACATGGCGATGAATACCGCGCAGGCCTTTGCTGATACGGCATCAAAACGCGTACGGACCTGGCAGATCATCCTGCAGCGCGACGGGCGGGTGACGCGCAGTATCGTCAGCGGTTAGTTACCGGTTTGGCGGAATTTGCGATGCCTGGCTGTTCTGGTGTTCACTGGCGCGCTCGATCCGCGCTGGTGAACAGTGATGGCGCGGCGGGATTACGTTGGCGCGTGGCAAACTGCTTCGATGTTGTTGCCGTCCGGGTCGCGCACGAATGCACCATAATAGCTGGCATGGTAGTGCGGGCGCAGGCCCGGCGCGCCATTGTCGGTACCGCCGGCTGCCATGGCGGCGGCATAGAATGCGTCGACCTCGGCCCGGTTCTGCGCCGAAAACGCAAAATGCGCGGGTGGTTTCTGGGCGCCGGCCTCGGTCAGCCAGAAGGCCGCGCTGTCGCGCCCAAAGCCGCCGACCTTGACGCCGCCGGTGTGCTCCAGTGGCACCTGCAGCAGAAATGAGGCGCCCAGAGGGGCCAGAGCCTGTTCATAGAAGGCTTTGGCCTGGTCAAAATCGCTTACGCTGATGCCGGAATGGTCTATCATGGTTGTCCCCGTCCAATTGATGGTGACCCTGAGATAGCGTCTGTTACTGACAGGGTGCGTCAGCAGAAGCGCTGCCCCCGGCGCGCTTGGCGCGACAAGAATGAAATGATGATTGTGCATGGCCGACCTTTTCGCAGCTGATCCCGATAGCGTCGTTGACAGCGACACTGCCCGCCCGCTGGCTGACCAACTGCGGCCGCGTTCGCTTGATCAGGTGATCGGGCAGACCCATTTGCTGGGCCCGCAGGGCACGCTGCGGCGCATGATCTCGTCGGGTCGGCTGGGCTCGCTCATCCTGTGGGGGCCGCCGGGCACCGGCAAGACCACGGTGGCGCGCCTGCTCGCTGATCAGATCGGCTATAATTTCGAGCAGATTTCGGCCGTTTTTTCCGGGGTCGCCGACCTCAAGAAGGTGTTCGAGAAGGCACGCTTTGAGCGGCTGAGTGGGCACAAGACACTGTTGTTCGTGGACGAAATCCATCGCTTCAACCGGGCGCAGCAGGATGGCTTTCTGCCCGTGATGGAAGACGGCACGGTGGTGCTGGTCGGTGCAACCACGGAAAACCCGTCCTTTGAGCTGAACGCGGCTTTGTTGTCGCGCAGTCAGGTGTTGCGGTTTGAATCGCTGGGCGCCAGCGATCTGGAAGATCTGGTGGGGCGTGCAGAGGCGCTGACAGGGGCAACGCTGCCGCTGGAGCCAGAAGCGCGGGCCACGCTGCTGACGCTGGCTGATGGCGACGGGCGGGCCCTGCTGGGGCTTGTGGAAGAGGTGCTGGCATCGACCAAGCAGGGCGAGATGCTCGATGCCGCCGGTTTGCTGACCGTGGTGCAGCGCCGCGCACCCATCTACGACAAGGCAGCTGATGGCCACTACAATCTGATTTCAGCCCTGCACAAGACCATTCGCGGCTCCGACCCCGACGCCGCGCTCTACTATTTCGCCCGCATGCTCGACGCGGGCGAAGACCCGCTGTTTCTTGCGCGTCGGCTGATCCGCATGGCGGTCGAAGATATCGGGCTGGCTGATCCACAGGCGCTGCCGCAGGCCGTGGCGGCGCGCGATGCCTTTCAGATGCTGGGCTCGCCCGAGGGTGAACTGGCGCTGGCCCAGACCGTGGTCTATCTCGCGCTCGCGCCCAAATCGAACGCGGTCTACACCGCCTTCAAGGCAGCCAGCAGCGTGGCCAAATCGACCGGTTCACCGACGCCTCCCATGGTCATCCTCAATGCCCCGACCAAATTGATGAAGGGGGCTGGCTATGGCGATGGCTATATCTACGATCACGATACACCCGAGGGCTTTTCGGGGCAGCAGTATTTTCCTGAGACCATCGGCCGGCACAAATTCTATGAGCCAGTGGAGCGTGGGGCCGAGCGCGATTATCGCAAACGCGTCGACTATTTCGAGCGTCTGCGGGCCGCCAAGGCTGACAAGGGTGAATAGAACGCACTAGCGCGACTGCCAGCGCCCATTACGGCCGGCCTGATAGCCGTATTGGTAGAGTGCGCTCAGCCATTGCGGGCTGCCAAATACGCTGGTGCTTTCGGGGAAATCTGCCGGAATGGCGGTGAGCCGGAACGCCAGTCCAGCCTTGCGGGCGGCGTTGTCCAATTGCTCGAGATTGCTGCGCCCGAGATATTTGAGCAGGGTGGGCACGGCGCGCTCGAGCAGTGACATGCTGGAAATCTGCACGGTGGCCGGGCTGGGAGCAACCACGCCGTTGAAGATCACATAGAGCTTCTGCACGCCGCTGCGGTTTTTGACGAAGGCTTCGTAGCCGCCGGGCATCAGCAAGACCTGCTCGGTTACCCCACCATCGACATGGAGTTCATCAAAACTCATGCCCTGTGCGGCGACATCGAGCATGACGGGTGGAAATACGCCCGGCACTGCTGTTGAAGCAAGGATGATCTGGTGCACCAGTTCGAGCCTGTTGGGCAGATTGCTGATGGCGATGGCGCCGATATCCCAGATCATGGGGCGCTGCGCGTTCAGATTGGTGGTACCGACATAGAGCCGGCGGCCCTGCTTGTGTTCGACCCCAATGGCGTTGAGCGCCTGCGTGTCCACCAGCTTGCGGATGGCATCGAGCACCGGGACATTACTCATCACCGAAGGCGCGCCAAACAGGGCGCCCAGGAAATTGGCACCGGCCGAATTGTCCTTCTGGGTCAGGCTCGAGAACACGGTGCGCAGCCGGGCATCATAGTCCGAGCCGAGAAACGCCATGGGGGCGATCATGGCGCCCACACTGATACCGGTGACCACTTCGAATTCGGGCCGGCCGCCCTTGTCGGTCCAGCCCACCAGAAAGCCGGCGCCGTACGCGCCATTGATGCCGCCGCCTGAGAGTGTCAAATAGTCGACATCGCCGTCAGGGCCGGGCGCGACTTGCGCCTGTATTCTGGCGAATTCGTTATCGTCGCCCCAATAGCGTAGGCGCTGATCGGCGTGAATGGTGGCCTCGGCGACCAGTTGGGGTGGAACCTGCTGCCGTGACTGCAGGGTCGCACAGGCCGAAATGGCCAGCAGGGCCACCATGGCAAGAATGGATCGCAGGGCGGTGCTGATAGTCACTGGCTCGGGTCTCGCAGTTCAGGCTGGCACCCAGGCCAGATGATATCGGTATGCAGGTGGCCAAGCCTTGCATATGGAAGTGTTCAATTGGTTATTGGTGGAGCAGGGCAGAACATGCAGGCAATTTTGTTGGTCGGGGCGGGCGGCGCCATTGGCGCGATGGCGCGATTTGGCCTGGCCAGTCTGGTCGGACGCCTGCTACCGATGTCGTTTCCTTTGGCGACATTGTTGATCAACATCATCGGCTCGGTGCTGATGGGCGTCGTGGTGGGGCTGATGGCCCGCTTCCTGCCGCCGCAGGCTGAAGGTCTGCGCTTGTTTGTGGCCGTCGGCGCACTGGGTGGTTTCACGACGTTTTCCTCGTTTTCGCTCGATACAATCGTGCTCATTGAGCGCGGCGCACTGCCACAAGCTGGCTTGTATGTGCTGTTGTCGGTTGTGGTTTGCCTCATAGGGCTTTATCTCGGGCTTTTGATGACCCGAGGCGTGGCATGAGTGGCGTTCAACAACGGCAGGTAGAGAGTGACGAAGACGGCATGCGTCTGGATCGCTGGTTTGCCCACCATTTTCCCCAGCTTGGCTTCGGACGGCTGCAGAAGCTGATCCGTAATGGCGAGGTCAGGGTCGACAAGGCCAAGGTCACGACCAGCACGCGCCTGTCGCCTGGTCAGACCGTGCGCATTCCGCCCATTGATGATCCCGGCGTCGTCAAGCCTGTCAAGGTCAACAATGATGACGTCAATACCATCCGGGACATGATCCTGTACGAGGATGACGACATCTACGTGCTCAACAAGCCGCATGGCCTTGCCGTGCAGGGCGGTACAGGAATGAAGCGCCATCTCGACGGCATGCTCAAGAGCCTGCCCAACAAGAAGGGCGAGCCGCCGCGGCTGGTGCACCGTCTGGATCGTGATACTTCTGGCTGCCTGATCGTTGCCAAGACCAAATCGGCGGCCAGCCATTTTGGTGAAGTGTTCCGCTCGCGTTCGGCCCGCAAGATCTACTGGGCTATCGTGGCGGGCAATCCGCATCCGCAGCAGGGCGAGATTTCGTGCTTTCTGACCCGGCAGTCGACCGACGATGGCGAACAGATGGTCGTGGTCAAGAATGGCACGCCGGGTGCCCAGCACTCGATGAGCTATTATTCGACTACGGACACGGCCAGTCGCCGCTTTGCATGGGTCACCCTCAAGCCGGTGACCGGACGGACCCATCAGTTGCGTGTGCACATGGCGCAGCTGGGGACCCCGATCATTGGCGATCCTCGCTATTTCAACATCGAGAACTGGCAGGGCGCGCCAGGGCTGAGCTATGGCCTGCATCTGCATGCGCGCCGCATTGCCATTCCTCTGCGCAATGGCGATCGTCTCGACATTTCAGCGCCATTGCCACCGCATATGCGGCACAGCTTTGAAACGCTGGGCTTTGACCCCGATCGCTACAGCGTTGGCAGCGATCCCGAGGACGGCAAATGATCCTTGTCATCTTTGACATGGATGGCACGCTGATCGACACCCAGGCGCTGATCACCGAGCACATGACGGCGACATTTCACGGTCTGGGGCTTGAGGCGCCATCGCCGGAAAAGTCCCGCCGGGTTATCGGGCTGTCTCTGCCCGTCGCCATGGCGCATCTCGCGGATACGCAGGATGCGGTGCTGGTTGACCAACTTGTAGAAGCCTATCGGGGGCACTACCGCGCATCACTGGTAACCGATGCATCACGCGAGGCGCTGTTTCCCGGTGCACTTGATGCCCTCAAACGGCTCAATGCCCGCGATGACGTGCTGCTGGGCATTGCCACGGGCAAGGGATTGACCGGGGTGCACCGCATTTTGGGGCTGCACGGTGTGGCCGACTACTTCACCACCTTGCAGACGCCCGATCACAACCCATCTAAGCCCCATCCGGGCATGGTCCAGTCGGCGATGGCGGAGACTGGCGTCGATGCTGCGCAGACCGTGATGATCGGCGATACGACATTCGACATTGAGATGGGCGTGGCCGCGGGCTGCAAGACCATCGGCGTGACATGGGGCTATCACGAGCCGCGCGAACTGATCGCGGTGGGTGCGAGCACCATGATCGACCGCTACGACCAATTGGACGGCGCAATCCGTCAACTCGTGGAGTAAGTGCATGCGCGACCAGCTCGAAGACATCCAGAAGCATCTCGATGATGGCTATGGCCGCGCGCAGCACCTGAACAAGGTCGAGCTGCCCAAGCGCTTCTACAAGGAAGTGGCGGCCGGGCCGGTCGATGGTGGGTTCACCGTGACGCTTGATGGTCGCCAGGTCCGCACACCGGGCCGGAAGATCCCCGTGATCGTGCCTGCGGCGCCGATTGCCACGGCCATGGCCAGCGAATGGGCCGCACAGGGCGAATTCATCAATCCGGGCACCATGCCCACTGTGCGCCTGATCAATTCGGGCGTCGAAAGCGGCGAAGACAGCGTGCCCGCTTTTCGCGATGAGATCGTCAAATTCGCCGGTGGCGATCTGCTGCTCTACCGTGCCGAAAGCCCGCAAGGGCTGGTGAGCGCGCAGGAGCAGCACTGGGACGACGCGCTGGTGCGTCTGGCGCGCCATTTTGGCGTCAGTTTCCAGCCTACCTTTGGCATTCTGCATCAGGCCCAGCCGCAGACGACGCTGGACCGGCTTGCCGAGGTCCTCGCGAACGAGCACCTGATTTCGCTGACTGCCATGGTGTCGATGACCGGCCTGACCGGTTCGGGCCTGTTGACGCTGGGCTATTGGCACAAGCTGATCGACGCCGATGCCGTCTGGGCAGCAGCCCATGTCGATGAGGACTACCAGATCACCCAATGGGGTTCTGACGAGGAAGCGGCCGACCGCCGGGCCATGCGCCGGGTCGAGTTCGACACTGCCGTGGCCGTATTGGAGGCGATGCGCGCCTAGTGCGCCTTCGCACCACCCGTTGCGATAACCCATTGCGTGGTTTGGGCATCGATCTCCGATAGCGGGTCGGTGACGAAGTCGCGCTCATGGGCGTGGGGATGGGGCAGGGTCAGCCGTTCGGTCGCCATCCGCAGCCTGTCATAGGCAATGATATCAATATCGATCAGGCGCGGCCCCCAGACCTCCTTACGCACCCGCCCCATGGCCAGCTCGATCTCCAGCAGGGCATCGAGCAGCGCGATGGGGGCCAGATCGGTGCTGATGGCGATGGCCATATTGGCGAAGTCGGGTTGATCAGTCTTGCCCCAGGGGGCGGTGGTCAGCACCGAAGATCGCGCCGTTACACTGATCTCGCGGTGGTTGCCAATGCGTGCCACGGCATCTGCCAGTTGCGCGCGAGGGTCGCCGATATTGGCGCCGAGGCTCAGCCAGGCGGTGGCCATTAGCGTGCGCTCCGCTGCCGATGCAGCTCAATGGCCGCTTCTCCGCGCACCATGGCGATGGGGGCTTCTGGCTTGCGCAGACGAATGATCACCCAGGTGACCGCCTCAAATTCGGAAAACAGATCATCGACGATATTCTGGGCTACCGCTTCGAGCAGCTTCATTCGCCTGGTCTCGAAGGCCGCTTTGACCACATCGTAGATGTCGGCATAGGAAATGCCCGCGCTGAGCCGGTCGGTGGCCGCTGCTGCGGTCAGGTCAGTGCCCAGTTCAAGATCGATGAAGAATCGCTGGCCGAGCTTCTCTTCTTCGGCGAAAACGCCGTGATAGCCGTAAAAGCCTAGATCTTTCAGGATGATACGGTCGCCCGTGTATGGCTCAGCCATTGCTGTTACCCCAGTTCGGTGGGCGGACCATACAGCGTCGCCTCGGCGACGCGAAGGGCATCGCGATTGGCGCGCACATCGTGCACCCGGAAGATGTGACCGCCATTGATATAGCCGAGCACATTGCTGGCGATGGTGCCGGCCAGACGCTGGTCTGCCGGCACGTCGAGCAGTTTGCCGATCATGGATTTGCGCGAGGTACCCACCAGAATGGCGAAGGCTCCCCGGTGCCGTGCCGTGCCGGCGCAGGCCTGCCGCAGATTGTTCAGGATGGCGTAGTTTTCCGCCACCGACTTGGAAAAGCCGAAGCCGGGATCAAGGATCAGCCGCTCGCCGCTCAGTCCCGCCTGTTCGGCCTTGCCGATCGTCGCATCAAAGTAGCGGTTCATGCTATCGGTCAGGGGGGTATCAGGATCGCGCGCCTTGTCCCAGTGCATGGCAATCACCGGCACATCGTAAAGCGCTGCGACCGACGCCATTTCCGGCGCGCCGCGCAGACCATGCACATCATTGATGATGCAGGCCCCAGCCTGAATGGCCTGGTCGGCGACCAGCGGCTTATAGGTGTCGATGGAGATCGGGGCGGTTATGCCCTCGGCAATCAGGGCATCGATCACCGGCATGACCCGATCAAGCTCCTGTTGCACACCCACCAGTTCGGCGCCCGGCCGGGTGCTCTCGCCGCCAATGTCGATAATGTCGGCGCCCTCGGCCAGCATGAGCCGGGCATGGGCCAGCGCGGCCTCGATTAGCTGGTGCTGACCGCCATCAGAGAAGCTGTCGGGCGTGACATTGAGAATGCCCATGATGCGGGCGGTCTGGCCCAGCTGCAGCGGCGGGCGCTTGGGCAGGGCGATGGTGTGGGTGCTGTGCATTGGCAAGCCCTCAGAACGGCCAGACCAGCATCAGCATGGGCACGGCCACCAGTACGACAATCAGCGAGAGCGGGGCGCCCAGTCGCCAGTAATCGCCAAACTTGTAGCCGCCTGGCCCCATGACCAGCGTGTTGCACTGGTGCCCGATGGGGGTGAGGAAGTCGCAGCCGGCGCCAATGGCCACAGCCAGCAGGAA
Source organism: Devosia litorisediminis (assembly GCF_018334155.1). Classification (NCBI taxonomy): domain Bacteria; kingdom Pseudomonadati; phylum Pseudomonadota; class Alphaproteobacteria; order Hyphomicrobiales; family Devosiaceae; genus Devosia; species Devosia litorisediminis. Next base: position 1,136,006 of record NZ_JAGXTP010000001.1, read on the forward strand.
GGCTTCGGGCTGATAGCCCAGTTCGGTGGCGAAGGTCGCCGCGATCGGGGCCATGACCAGCACGGTGGCGGCGTTGTTGAGGAAAGGCGTCACGGCCATGGCGGCAACCATGATCAGCGCCAGCGCGCCCCACCCGGGCAGGGTGCTGGCGGTCAGTGAGAGCCAGCCGGCGATAATTTCGGTGCCGCCGGTGGTGCGCAGGGAGTCCGCGACCGGGATCAGGCAGGCCAGCATGATCAGGATGGGCGCGTCGAGCTGGTTATAGACATCGCGCAGCGGGATGGCACGGCTGAGGACCATAGCGACGGCCGCAGCGAAGAAGGCGGGCGCCACGGGCACCAGACCCAGCGCCGATGCGCCCATGGCGATGGCCAGAATGACCAGTGGCACAAGGCCATTGCGAATGCTGCCAAGGCGCAGACCGCGTTCGACCAGCGGCAGGCAATCCCACTCGCGCAGCAGTTCGGGCAGCCGCTTGATGTGGCCCTGGATCAGGATCACGTCGCCGTTCTGAAAGCGGATCTGGCCAAGTCGTTCGGTGAAGCGCTCTTCGCGGCGGCTGACGGCCAGCAGGTTCAGCCCGGTGCGATCAAACAGGGTCAGTTCCTGCGCCGTTGCGCCGATCAGCCCCGAACTTTCACCGATCACCGCTTCGATCACGCCGAAATCGGCCGCGTCCTTGGTGGCCGCACCGCGCCGCTCGGAGAACACCAGGCCGGACTGGTTGACCATCTTGTCGAGTGCTTCGGGCTCGCCGGCGATCAGCAGGATGTCGCCGGCCCGCAGCTTGGCATCGGGCAGGGGGGTACGGGGGCGGCCACCGGCACCGACGATGCGGGTCACCATGCCACGCCCATCAGCGAGTGCCTGAATGTCGCCAATGGTGCGGCCAATGGCCGAGGAATCCTCGGTGACGCGCGCTTCGGTAGTGTAGTTCTTGATCTCGACTGCGCTATCCAGGCCCTGGGTCTCGCGCTGGCGCACGGGCAGGAGCTTGTAGAACAGGGCCAGAAAGATCACCCCGACCACGGTCAGGGCCAGTCCCACGGGGGTGTAGTCGAACATCGAAAAGGCTTCGCCGGTCAGTTCCATGCGCACGCGCGAGACGATGATATTGGGTGACGTGCCGATCTGCGTCATCAGCCCGCCCAGTAGCGAAGCAAAGGCCATGGGCATCAGAAACAGCGAGGGCGATACGCCGGAGCGGCGGGCCATCTGGAAGGCAATTGGCATCATGATGGCCAGCGCGCCGATATTCTTGACGAAGGCGCTAAGCACGGCGACCACAGTGACCAGCAGGATCAGCTGCGCGCGCGGTCCTGATATATTGGGCGCAAAGCGGCGCACTGCCACTTCCATTATACCCGAGCGCGATACGGCAGCGCTGACGATCAGCGCGCTGCCGACAATGATGACGATATCGTCGGAGAAGCCGGAAAACGCTTCGGCGGGCGAGACGACGCCGATGGCGAGGGACGCAAGCAGGGCGGCCACGGCCACCACGTCATAGCGCCAGCGGCCCCAGATAAACGCCACCATCATGGCGCCGATCAGCAGGAAGGCCAAGGATTGCTGAAGTGTCATTGCGGTTCCATAGCAGCCTGTCAGCGCACAACTCAACCCAGAGCGAACGCGTAGACAAGAGACAAAATCGACATGGGCGACTATAATTGGCGGAACGGATTTGAAACTGCGGCGGATTGGACATGTCGATGCACCCAAAACAGCTTTTCACCACGCTGGGGCCGTTAACGCGGGATCAGCTGGGTAAGATCCTGCCGCACGAACATGTTTTTGTGGATTTGCGGACGCCGGACCAGCCGGGCTATGCGCAGGCCGATACCGCGGCTGTGGTGGCGCTGATGGCCCCGCAGATCGAGGCCATCAAGGCGCAGGGCATCACGGCGCTGGTCGAGTGTTCTACCGGTGGTGTCGGGCGGCGTGCCGATCTCGATCTGGCCGTCTCGCTGGCCACTGATTTCCCCATTGTGGTGCCCACTGGCAATTACCGTGAGCCTTGGATACCCGACTGGGTTGCGACCGCCAGCGAGGCGGCGCTGGAAAGCTGGATGCTCAAGGAACTCAATGAGGGCATCGAGAATACCGGGGTGCAGGCGGCTTGGATCAAGATCAGTGCCGGCGATGACGGCATAACGCCCCTTGAAGCGCGTATATTGCGGGCGGCGGCGCGTGCGGCCAAGGCAACGGGGGCGGTGATCGGCTCGCATACGATCAAGGGGCGGGTGGTAATGGATCAGCTCGACATCATCGAGGCCGAAGGTGGTCGAGCCGACCGGTTCATCTCCATCCATACCCAGGCCGAACCTGATTTTGACATGCACAGGGCAGTTGCGGCGCGCGGCGCCTGGATTGAGTATGACCATGTCGGGCGGGCGCCCGATGACGAGGTGGTGGCGCTGATCCTGCGGGCGCTGGAGGCAGGGTTGGGCAGGCAATTGCTGCTTAGTCACGACCGGGGCTGGTTTGACCCGGCCAAGCCTGGTGGTGGAGAGCCGCAGCCCTATACGCATCTGGTGGCGCACCTATTGCCCCGATTGCGGGCAGCGGGGGTGGACGACGACATGATCGTGCAATTGACCGAAACCAATCCGTTCGAGGCCTATGCCCGCTAGGCGAAGGCGGCGCGATACTGGCTGGGCGTGGTGCCTTTGAGCGCCTTGAACTGGCGGTTGAAATTGGCCAGCGAGTCATAGCCCACCAGCCCCGCGATCTGACCGACAGGCTGGCTGGTGGAGGAGAGCAGGGCACAGGCCCGACCTATGCGCAGGCGGATCAGATACTGGCTGACGGTCTGCCTTGTGTGGCGCAAGAAGGTGCGGTGCAGGCCAGACGGGCTGAGCGCAGCAATATCGGCCAGTTGCGGCACGGTGAGTGGCTCGGCGAAATGATCGTGGATATGGCTGAGCACCCGATCGATGCGGCCGCGATCGGTTGCCGCAGGGGCCAGTTCCGGCGCGGTGGCCGAAAGCGGCGTGGCCGCCCGATCCTGTGCCAGCACAGTCAGCACTCGGACCAGACTGAGAAAGCGATCCACCGCTGGCTGGGTGAACAGGGTCTGGATGAGCGGACGGGCGGTACTGGCCGTTTCAGGCGAGAACTGCAGCCCTGTTGCGGCTCGGTTGAGCATGGCGGCAACGCTGCGCAACTCGGTATTGGCTGTCAGCCGCTCGGCCCATTCGGGCAGGAACCACATGACAAGGGCAGTGTGCGGGGCGCTGCAATCAGCGCGATCAAGAGAATGCCAGGTGTGCGGCAGGTAGGGCCCGATCAGCACCAGATCGCCATCGTCATAGCGCCCGATATGGTCACCGATAAACCGTTGCCCCTTGGAGTTCAGTGTCAGGGTCAGTTCGAATTCGGGGTGGTGGTGCCACTGAAACGGAATGCCGTCGTCGAGGCGCCGGTTCAGTGTGGCCCAGGACGCGTCATCATCGGGTGAAACATGTTCCAGATAGGGCTTCATTTGGCGCTCTGTCCCCTCGATACGCCAGAATCGTATCAGTATTGGCCTGCTGGGGGCAAGCGAACGCCAGCTTGAGCGGCTAGGCTTCTCTCACAAGCCAAACCCGAATGGGGACAGGACATGGGAGACCGACATGCAAGCAGCAGCAACCAAGCGCGACAGCCATCCAACCACCCAGGTGGTGACGACCCAGCTCAAGGACATCGTCAAGAAGCTGCCCCTGCGGGTGCTGAGCCCGGCGGATTGGGAGCACTGGGTAACCAAGGGCTATGTGATTGTTCGCAATGCGGTTCCACAGGAAAATGTCGAGCGGCTCAAGGCTTTGCTCTGGGAATTTGAAGAAAAGAATCCGGCAGATCCGGACACCTGGTACACCCCGCAGCGGCGTGATCACATCATGAAGGAGCTCAACGGCACCGGCATGGTGGAGATCTACAACCACCAGTTGCTCTGGGACAACCGGATGGAGCAGCGCGTCTATGACGCCTTTGTCGATATCTGGGATATCGAGGAGCTCTGGACCAGTATCGACCGCGCCAATCTCAATGTCCCCAAAAAGGTCAAGGGTAACCCCAATGGCTTCATCCACTGGGATAGCGACACCTCGCTCGATCCGCTGCCCATCGGCGTGCAGGGTGTGCTCAGCCTGGTCAAGCAGGATGGCGATGTGGGTGGTTTCCAGTGCATTCCCGAGCTGTTCTATAATTTCGACGAGTGGGTGAAGACCCAGCCGGCCGATCGCGATCCGATGCATCCGGATACCACCGGGCTGACCATCACCAATATCGAGATGGAGCCCGGCGATCTGATGATCTTCAATACGCTGCTGGCTCATGGCGTGCGGCCCAACCATTCCGATGGCCGGGTACGCATGGCGCAGTACATTTCCATGTTCCCCGCTGACGAGGACAATGCCGCCGAGCGCGCCGAACGGGTGCGGTTGTGGCGTGAACTGGATCACCCGCAGCGCGATGCATTTCCCGGTGATCCGCGCGAATGGGAAAAGAAGAATGCCGCGGTCGCCAAACTGACGCCGTTGGGCGAAAAACTGCTCGGCGCGCAGAGCTGGCGCTGAGCTAAACGACGCGGATGGAATAGTTTTTCTGCCGTGTCGCCAATTGCGCAATAGCAGGCCTGTCCGAAGCGTTGGTGCTTCTGGAGGGGCCTGCTACATGACGCCATGTCCAGCGTCGTCCCGTTTTTCATGCGCTTCGTGCCCGGTCTCGCCCCTGTCAGTCTGGGCGAGCGGTTGCGGGCGTCCCTTGGTGCCGTCATCGGTATCGTTATTACCGGTGCGGTCGCGACCCTGGCGCTGAGCGGCAGTGATGTGCCGCTGCTGATTGCGCCCATGGGCGCCTCCGCCGTGCTGCTGTTTGCCGTGCCGATGAGCCCGCTGGCGCAGCCTTGGTCCATCATTGGCGGCAATACTATCGCGGCCCTGATCGGCGTCACCTGCGCCCGCTATATCTCCGATCCCGTGCTCGCGGCAGGTTTGGCCGTGGGCGCAGCCATCGCGACAATGATGGCGATGCGGTGCCTGCATCCGCCTAGTGGGGCGGTGGCACTGACAGCTGTGCTGGGCGGGCCTGCCATCACCGCGGCTGGTTATGGGTTCGTCATCTGGCCCGTGCTGATCAACTCATTGCTGATGCTGGCGGTGGCTTTGGCCTTCAATAATCTGACGGGTCGCCGGTATCCGCATCTCACCCCGGCGCTTGCAGTCAATCCGCATAGGACGGCTGATGCGCTGCCCAGCGGCCGGCTCGGTGTGTCGACGGCCGATATCCGTGCCGTGTTGGCACAGCATGACGTGGTGCTGCCGGTGGCGACCGATCAGCTTGAGGACATCCTGCACCGCGCCGAGATGCGCGCGTATGACCGCCGCTCGGCCGGGGTAACCTGTGCGCAGGTGATGAGCCGCGATGTGCTTTCGGTTGGCCCCAAGACCAGTCTGCGCGAGGCGCTGTGGCATCTGCGTGAGCATCACATCAAGGCATTGCCCGTGGTCGATCACGACAATCGGGTGATCGGCATCCTGACCCAGACCGATCTGCTCGACAAAGCCGATTGGGGCATGTCGGCGACGGGTTCTGGTCTGGGGTGGCGCCTGCGCGCGATAAGCAATTCAGATCGCTCGCTCAAGGGACGGGTGGAGGACGTTATGAGCACGCCGGTCAAGGCTGCTCATCCTGATACTCATATCGCCCAGGTAGTGCCTTATATGGCCGATGCCGGGCTGCATCATTTGCCCGTCACCGATGATGATCAGCGATTGGTTGGCATGCTGACCCAGTCCGATGTGATGGCCGCCATGTATGCAGTGTCGGTCGGCGAGACCGCTTTGGCCGTAGCGCAGACCCCCGTGCGACCGGCCAGAAAAAAGGCGCTGCCCGTGAGCAGCGCCTGATAATTTGAGTCCGGAAACAACGCCAAGGCGTTGAAACTGAATCCTAGTTCAGAGTCGCGCTGGGCGTGGCGAACAGGTCGTATTCATCGCTGTCAGTCACCAGAACGTCGATCATGTCGCCGGGCTTGATGCCGGTGGCATTGGCGATGATGACCTGGCCGTCGATCTCGGGCGCATCCCATTTGGAGCGGGCAATCGCCTTGTTCTGTTCGGGCTGCACATCGTCCACCAGCACCTGAATGGTGCGGCCGACCTTCTTGGCCAGCTGGCCGGTCGAGACGTTCTGCGCCACTTCCATCAGCCGTTCGAAGCGATCCTGCATGACATCGTCGGGCACAATGCCTTCGAGTTCATTGGCAGGGGCGCCGGTGACGGGCTCATATTTGAAGCAGCCGGCGCGGTCGATTTCGGCTTCCTCGATGAAGTCGAGCATCATCTCGAAGTCTTCTTCGGTCTCGCCGGGAAAACCGACGATGAAGTTCGAACGCACGGTGAGGTCCGGAACCTGCTCGCGCCACTTCAGGATGCGGTTGAGCGTCTTGTCCTGATGGGCGGGACGACGCATGGCCTTGAGCACCTTTGGCGAGGCGTGCTGGAACGGAATGTCGAGATAGGGCAGCACCAGGCCTTCGGCCATCAGCTCCATGATCGAATCCACATGGGGGTAGGGGTAGACGTAGTGCAGGCGCACCCAGGCACCCAACTGGCCCAGTTCCTTGGCCAGATCGTAGAACTTGGCCTTGACCGGGCGGCCACGGTAATTGGATTCGGCATATTTGATGTCGACGCCATAGGCGCTGGTGTCCTGGGAAATCACCAGCAGTTCCTTGACGCCATTGCGGACCAGACCTTCGGCTTCGCCCAGAATGCCGGCAGCGGGGCGCGAGGCCAGATCGCCGCGGATCTGCGGGATGATGCAGAACGAGCAGCGATTATTGCAGCCTTCGGAAATCTTGAGATAGGCGTAGTGGCGCGGGGTCAGCTTGAGGCCTTGCTCGGGCACCAGGTCGACGAATTTGTTGGGCACGGGCGGCAGGTGCTCATGCACGGCGCTGACCACATTCTCGTATTGGTGCGGGCCGGAGATGGCGAGCACGGACGGGTGTGTCTGACGGATCAGTTCTTCTTCGACGCCCAGGCAGCCCGTGACGATGACGCGGCCGTTCTCATTGAGGGCTTCGCCGATGGCTTCGAGCGATTCCTGCTTGGCGCTGTCGAGAAAGCCGCAGGTGTTGACCAGGACGATATCGGCCCCGGCATAGTCGCGGCTGAAGGCATAGCCCTGGCTGCGCAGCGTGGACATGATGCGTTCACTGTCGACGAGGGCTTTTGGGCAGCCGAGGCTGACGAGGCCGATTTTAGGCGCTTGGCTCATGTGAGCTTCTTGTTCCGATGTGGGAAAGGATTGCGCGCGTCATACAGAGAATTTGATGGTTACGCAATGTGACCGCCCCTCGGCAGGTGGGTGGCTGCCGTGCTGTGACCGGCCAGCAGGCTGGCTATGAGTGCACTGCTGAACAGTGCGTTTGCATTTGAGCCGATATTGGAAACGTTGGCTATGCTCTAGGAGAGCGGCACCGGCGTCATAAATCTGGCGCATCCAACCCCGCTCAAAGGAGCCTTGCCTTGTTCGATCGTCTCTCCACCTATTCGCCGCAGGCCCTTGGCGTGCTCCGTATCGCGACCGCCCTGCTGTTCATCGCCCACGGTACCCAGAAGCTGTTTGGCTTTCCTGTAGCGGCCATGGGCCCAACCGAAGGCCTGATGCTGATTGGCGGTCTGCTGGAAGTGTTTGGCGGTCTGGCCGTGCTGGTTGGCTTCTTTACCCGTCCAGTGTCGTTCGTGCTCAGCGGCATGATGGCCGTGGCCTATTTCCTGTTCCACTTCCCCGGCAGCTTCTTCCCGCAGGCCAATGGCGGCGACGCAGCCGTGCTGTTCAGCTTTGTGTTCCTCTATCTGGTGTTCGCCGGCCCCGGCGCCTGGAGCATCAACAAGCAGTAAGCTTGCCGAATTGAATCAAGAAGGCCGCCCAGATGATTGTCTGGGCGGCCTTTTTTCTTTCGTGCCGCGCAGCGCGATCAGCTTTTGGCAGGTGGCGTGCGTTTGGCGGTGCGGCGTGGCTTGTGCGTCTCGCCGGGCTTGGTGGCGGGGGAGCGGGTTGCCGCTGGCTTGGGTGCCGCGGCTGGCTTGGCGCTGGCTGGCGGGACGTAAGGGGCGGGCTCGGTCGCCGGGGTGATGTATTCATCAGCTTCAGCGTAATCGGCGTCTTCGCCTTCCTCGGCCAGATCCCGAATGGCGTCGCGCACCTCGTCGATCAGCGACGAGGAATAGCGCGAGCGGTTGACCGTCTCGCCGCTCTGCTCATGGGTCTTGAACCAGACCAGTAGGGCCTCGCAGGTCACGCGCAGGATGATGAAGGCCAGCAGACCATAGACGGCGATCTCCAGCAGGCCCCACAGGCCCATGCCAAAGCCGAAGCTGAAGGTCAGGAACAGATGGCTGACGGCCCAGAGCAGAATGCCGCCCAGACCCAGCGCATAGAGAATGGGCACCAGCTTGGGCGACAGGATGGCGTCGAGCCGGAACAGGGTCTGGCGGGTGAACAGGCGCTTGAGGTCGTCCAGCGTCATGACGGGCTCCTTGGAAATGGCTTAAAACAGGGTTCGATTCGATTGTTACGCAAGTTGGGGGTCGGCGCCAGCCCCGACAAGGCTTGGCTCGGATGCGTCCACCGTGGGGCCGAAACGGGCCTCAAAGGTCTGCCGCAGCACCGAATCGACCTCGGGCATGGACACCAGATGCCCCAGATCCTCGAAGCTGGTCACCCCGGCGTCGGAAATGCCGCAGGGCACGATGCCGTCATAGTGACCCAGATCGGGCGACACATTGAGCGAAATGCCGTGAAAAGTGACCCATTTGGACACCCGCACGCCGATGGCCGCGATCTTGTCCTCGGTCAGCACGCCCTTTTCCGGGCGCTTGACCCAGACGCCGATGCGCGGCGCCGGCTTGCTCTCGGCCTTGATATTGTGGGCCGCCAGCGTGTCCACCACCCAGTCCTCAAGCCCTTGCACCAGGCAGCGGATATCGCGGCCGCGCTGTGTCAGGTCCAGCATCACATAGGCCACGCGCTGGCCTGGACCGTGATAGGTGTATTGCCCACCCCGACCCGCATCGAATACCTCAAAGCGGTCTGAGAGCAGGTCTGCGGGCTGCGCAGAGGTACCTGCGGTGTAAAGCGGCGGGTGCTCGAGCAGCCAGATGGCTTCTTCGGCCGCGCCAGCGGCAATGGCGGCGGCGCGGGCCTTCATGGCGGCCAGTGCGACGGGGTAGGGCACGGGCTCGGCCGAAATCACCCATTGCACGGGCCGGGCGTCGTTCCGTGCCAATTTGCTACGGATTTCGCAGTGCGCGTCACCATTTGTTAATGGTTCCATAACCATGGGTGCCAGAGGATACCTTCACATAAGAGATTCACCGGCACCTTGAGCGGCGCCGCGACGGGGTTCAGACATATCTATGGGCACATTAGACAATATTGAAGTGGACATCACCGTCGAACTGGGTGCCACGACGATGCCGATCCATCATTTGCTGCGCATGGGCCGTGGTGCGGTGATCGAACTGGATGCCGGCGAGAACGATCCCCTGTGCATCTATGCCAATGGCACGCTGATCGCGCATGGCGAAGTCAGCGTCGAGGACGGGCATTTGCGTGTGCAGATCTCCAACAAAACCTCGCGTCACCGCTAGCCTCTCCACAGACATTTCCAAATCTCGATTTAAGCGCTTGAGGTTACGACAGACCTTTGCTACATCCCCACTCGCTTCGCCCGGTGGGCGTGGCTCTACCAGAATGCGGTCGTGGCGGAATTGGTAGACGCGCAGCGTTGAGGTCGCTGTGGGGTAACACCCGTGGAAGTTCGAGTCTTCTCGACCGCACCATCATCTCCGGATGATACGAAAAAATGGGCTGCCCCTCGGGGCGGCCTTTTTTGTTTGCGGTGGGTGCAGATTCGGTCCTGCTGCAGATGCAGGGAAGCTGCGCATTCCATCCCGATTGCTTTGTTTCTGGCGCCGCACTAATCCTAGCGAATTCAGCTGGTGCGGTGCGCTCCCAAAATGTCGAAAAACTCTGAAAAGCCGCAGGGCATGGGCACTTTTGGCGGGGTGTTCACGCCCAGCGTGCTGACGATTCTGGGCCTGGTACTGTTCTTGCGGCTTGGCTATGTCGTGGGCACGGTGGGGCTGTGGCAGACGCTGCTGATTATCGGATTGGCCAGCCTGGTGTCGGTGCTCACCAGTATCTCGCTGGCGGCGGTGGCCACCAATATCGAGGTCAAGAGCGGCGGGGTGTACTACATCATCTCGCGCACGCTGGGCGTGGCCTATGGCGGGGCCATCGGGCTGGTGCTGTTTGTGGCGCTGGCGGTCTCGGTGGGGTTTTACTGCGTCGGCTTTGCCGAGGGCGTCACGGCGACTTTTGACATCACCACGCCCTTTGCTGCGCAGGGCATTGCGGCGGCCGCGGTGCTGCTGATGGCGGTGATCGCCTGGTTCGGCTCGGATCTGGCGACCCGGGTGCAATATGTCGTCATGGCCTTTCTGGTGTTTTCGCTGATTTCCTTTGGCATGGGCGCCTGGGGGCATTGGGACAATTCGCGGCTGGTTGCTGCGTTGGGTCCAAATCAGGGCTGGATCGGCTTCTGGCCAGCCTTTGCCATCTTCTTTCCAGCGGTCACGGGCTTCACCCAGGGGGTGAACATGTCCGGTGATCTGGCTGATCCGGTTCGCAGTATTCCCCGCGGCACTGCCTATGCGGTAGGCCTTTCCATCCTTGTCTATGTCGTGGTGGCGGTGCTGCTGGCGGGCGCGGTGCCACGCGGTATCCTGACCTTCGACTATGGCGCCATGCGCAATGTCGCCGCGTTCGGGCCGCTGATCGATGCGGGAATTTTCGCTGCCACGCTGTCCTCGGCGCTGGCGTCGCTGATGGGGGCCCCACGCATCCTGCAATCGCTGGCCAAGGACAAGGTGTTTCCGTTCCTGGCCGTGTTCGGGGTCGGGCATGGCCCGAGCGACAATCCGCGCAACGGCATTTTGCTGGGCACGCTGATCGCGCTGGGCACGGTGGCACTGGGCAATCTCAATGTCATCGCCTCGGTCGTGGCCATGTTCTTTGTGGTGACCTATGGCCTGCTCAATTACGCGACCTATTTCGAAGCCAGCGGTCGCAGCCCGTCCTTCCGGCCGGCGCTGAGCTGGTATGACCCGCGCCTGAGCCTTGTTGGCGGTCTGGTATCGCTTGGTGTGATGCTGGCGATCAATCTGACAGCGGGGCTGGTGGCCATAGCGGTGATCTTGGCGGTCTATCAATATCTGCAATCGACTGCGACCGAGTCACGCTGGGCCGACGGGCAACGCTCCTATGAGCTGCAGGCGGTGCGCGACAATCTGCTGGCAGCGAGTGCGCGGCCCGAGCATGCCCGCGACTGGCGTCCGCAAATCCTGGCTTTTTCCAATGATGAAGCGCGCCGCGAGCGCCTGCTGCGCTTTGCTGCCTGGATTGAGGGTCATAGCGGCCTGACCACGGTGATCCGGATATTGGAGGGCAAGGGCAGGCGGGCCCGGCGCGAGTTGGCCCTTGCCGAAAAGGCGCTGGAGCGCGATCTGGCGGCCAAGGGGCTGACGGCGTTCCCGTTGGTGGTGTCAGCGACCGATCTGGATGTTGCCGTGCCGGTGGCCGTACAATCGGTGGGGATCGGGCCCACCCGCATCAATACCGTGCTGCTCAACTGGCTTGATCCGGCCAAGCGCACCGAGGATCCCGAACAGGCAAAACGCTTTTTGGGTAATCTGCACGCCTCGTTCCTGCTGGGCTTCAATCTGGTGGTGTTTGATGCCCATGAGGATGATTGGGAACGGCTGACCGCGACCAGGCCTGCCGCGCGCACCATCGATATCTGGTGGTCCGACAATGCGACCGGTCGGCTGATGTTGGTGCTGGCCTATCTGATGACCCGCAATACCGATTGGCGCGGTGCGCCAATCCGGGTGATCACGGCGGATGCCGAAACTGATGTCGACCTGCGCCAGGCCGAGCTTGAGGAAGAACTCAAATCGGTGCGCATCGCGGCCGAGGTCATTGTTCTGCCAATCGGGGACGACCGGCTGGAAGGTTTGATTGGGCAATCAGCCGATAGCGCCATTGTGTTTGTGCCGCTGGGTATTCGCGAGCAGGAGTTCACCGACTGGTTGGGCACGCCGCTGGCCAACATCCTGCCGCGCCTGCCAATTGTTGCGCTGGTGATGGCCGCCGAGGAAATGGACCTTTCTGCTGACCCTGATCAGGCGGAGATCTCCGACTAGTCGTCCGAGGCGGCCTGGGCGACACTTCTTGGCGGTTCTGACGAAGAATTCACTGCAAGGGTCGGAAATCGCTACGGCAAAGCTGGCGGATCATGGGCTGATTGGTTACAGCTGAAGAGCCCCGTAATCCCGGCGAAAAGGGCCTCCCGTGATCACAGACCCCGACAGCACCTCCGGCGAAGAGCCCGGCATCGATCCCAATGCCTTTCGCGATGATGATGATCGCATCAGTCCGCACTGGCTGGAGCGCTTGCGCGCCTTCCTGATTGCCGGGCGCAGCGAAGACATCGCCACGGTCATGCAGCCGCTCTATTCGTCCGATGTCGGCGATGTGCTGGAATCGCTCGATGCCGATGAGCGCCTGTTGCTGGTCCGCCTGCTGGGCGAGAATTTTGACTATTCCGCGCTGACCGAGGTCGATGAATCGATCCGCGTCGAGCTGATGGAAGAACTGCCCAACGCTGAAATCGCGCGCGGTATGGCCGGGCTCGACAATGACGACGCGGTCTTCATCCTCGAGGACATGGAGCAGGTCGACCGCGACGAGGTTCTGGCCAAGCTGCCGACCTTTGAGCGGCTCAGCCTCAAGCGCAGTCTGGACTTCCCCGAAGATTCCGCCGGTCGGCGGATGCTCACCGATTTCATCGCCATTCCGCCCTTCTGGACGGTGGGTCAGACCATCGACTATCTGCGGCGCGAGGTCGATCTGCCGGATGAATTCTACCAGATCTATGTGGTGGATGCGTCCTACTCGGTGCTGGGCACCATCCCGCTGGACAAGTTCATTCGTGCGCCACGCACCACATCGATTGAATCGATGATGAACACCAATCTGGTGCTGGTCGACGCCAATGAAGATCAGGAAGAAGCCGCCCGCGACTTCGAGCGCTACGATCTGGTCGAAATCGGCGTGGTGGATGAGAGCAATCGTCTGGTCGGCGTGCTGACGATCGATGACATTGTCGACGTGATCCACGAAGAGGCCGATGAAGACATCAAGCTGCTCGCGGGTGTGGGTGACGAGGATATTTCTGATTCCACCGCCGATACCGTGCGCAGTCGTGTGCCGTGGTTGATCGTCAATCTGTTCAGCGCTGTGATGGTCTCCATGGTGATCGGGCTGTTCAATGCCACCATCGAGCAGATGGTGGCGCTGGCCGTGCTGATGCCGATTGTCGCCTCCATGGGCGGCAATGCGGGCACCCAGACCATGACGGTGACCGTGCGGGCGTTGTCGATGCGCGAACTCGATGGCCGCCGCCTGCGCCGGTTGATCACGCGCGAGATGGTGGTTGGCCTGTTCAACGGCGTGATTTTTGCCGTGCTGATCGGGCTGGTCACCTGGCTGCGCTTCAACAATCTGCAGTTGGGCGGGGTTATCGGTCTGGCCATGGTGATCAATATGGCCGTGGCGGGGACAGCCGGAATTCTCATTCCGCTGACGCTCGACAAGTTCAAGGCCGACCCGGCGATCGCTTCTTCGGTGTTTGTGACCACTGTCACCGATGTCGTTGGGTTCTTTGCCTTTTTGGGCATTGCCGGGCTGTGGTTCGGGCTGTTCTAGCGCCGTTTCACCCCCTTCAGAACGCGACTCGAAGAGACGTTCACGCCTGTGGACTGTGGCAACATCGCCGCTTGCAAAGCTTTTATGACGCGGTTAACGATTTGATACCGGACCTTGCGGGGACAGCTTTGTCTTCCTATTTGTCCGGAGTGAACGGCTGACAAGGAGCGATTTATGCGTGGTCAACCGAGAGCCACTTTGTGGCGTGCAGCAAGCTGGACAATGGTTTGCCTGCTCTCGATGGGATTGGTTTTCTCCGTGGTTGCTGGCGTCTAGGCGCTGGAGTTATTCACTTTCAAAAATTCAGGAAGGGCGCCCGGGCCACTTGGGCGCCCTTCTTTTTGTCTGGAGTTGCGGATGATCCATATGATCAAGCTGTGCGTGGGCGTATCGAGCTTTGAAGAGCTCGAGAGCTATCGCAATGAGCGCGCCCATTGGTGGGATGCCGATTACGGTGAGGATGTGCATGTCCACCGCACCCGCATGATGCCCAAACGCGCTGCGGAGATGGAGGGGCAAGCCTCGATCTACTGGGTGATTGGCGGGCAGGTGGTGTGCCGCCAGCCTATCCAGCGCCTGGCGCCCTATACCGATCCCGAGGGCAAGAATTACTGCGACATCATTCTGGCCCCAGACCTGATCCGCACCGTCCCCTATCCCAAGCGGCCCTTTCAGGGCTGGCGCTATCTCAAGCCCGACGATGCGCCGCCCGATCTGGGCGCCAATGAGAACGCAGATTCGCTGGCGCTGGCTGCCGACCTCGCCAAATTGGGACTGATCTAGGGGTTAAGATCGGTTAATCTTAAGCGCCTGTTAACCATAGCAGCCCTTGTTAGCAGTGTGCGTTTGAGCACTGATTTGGGGGGCGACGATGGCGCGAAACGGTGCGCATGTCATAGTGGTCGGAAATGAAAAGGGCGGGTCGGGCAAATCGACCACCGCCTTTCATCTGGCAATCTATCTGCTGCATGCTGGCCACCGGGTGGCCAGCATTGATGTGGATAGCCGCCAGCAGACCTTTACCCATTATGTCCGCAACCGGCGCGCCTATGCGCAGGAGCGCGGCATCAATCTGCTCAATCCGCAGCATTTTCATCTGCCATCGGCTTGGGGCGACTCGCGCCGCGAGAACGATCAGGCCGAGTTCGACGTGTTCCGCCGCGCTGTCAGCGAAGTGGAAAACCGCGCCGACTTCGTCATCATCGATACGCCCGGCTTTGATACCAATCTGACGCGGCTGGCCCATTCGCTGGCCGACACGCTGGTGACGCCGATCAATGACAGTCTGATCGACATCAATGTGCTGGCGCGGGTGGACGCGGAAACCGGTGTGCCAGTCGAAACCAGCCATTATGCACGCCTTGTGCAGCGGGCGCGGTCCGAACGCCTGTCAGTGACTGGCGAGAGCGTCGACTGGGTGCTGGTGCGCAACCGCATCTCCATGCTCGGTTCGCGCAATGCAAGGCAGGTGCATGCCACGCTTGATGCCATTGCCACGCGCTTTGGCTGCCGGGTATCGGATGGCATTGCCGAGCGGGTTATCTTCCGTTCGCTGTTTTCGAGCGGTCTGACGGTGTTTGATCCGCTCGATAGCGAGGGGGGTGGCGAACACGCCAGCGTCTCCCATGTCGCGGCCCGGCAGGAGTATCGCAACCTGGTGGGTGCGCTCAATCTGCCCATCATTCAGCGCGCGGCCGAACCGATGCGGCTGTCGGCCTGATCACGCGTTAATCGTTTAACGATTATTCACCATTGGCACGCTTGCAAGCCTGCGCCGAAGGCCGGACAATTGCGCTCGGGTTTCGGGAGTGAAAAATGGCCGGACATGGCGTCCATGTCATCGTTGTAGGTAATGAGAAAGGCGGGTCGGGCAAGTCCACGACGGCCTTCCATCTGGCGATCTATCTGCTCTATCAAGGCTACAAGGTGGCCTCGATCGACGTGGATAGCCGCCAGCAGACGCTGACCCATTATGTGCGCAACCGCCGGGCCTGGGCCAAGGGGCGGGATCTGCGGCTGCCCCATACCACCCATTTCCATCTGCCGGTGGCGCGTGGCGACTCGCTGCGCGAGAACCACAAGGTCGAGTTCGACCTTTTCCGCCAGGCGGTGGGGGAGGTTGAGCACGATGCCGATTTTGTTGTGATCGACACCCCCGGCTTTGACACCAATCTGACACGGCTGGCCCATTCGCTGGCCGACACGCTGGTTACCCCGGTCAATGACAGTCTGATCGATCTCAACGTGATGGCGCAGATTGACCCGGTCACGGGTGAGCCGCGTGAGATGAGCCACTATTCCCGCCTGGTGCAGCGGGCGCGCTCGGAGCGGCTGGCGATTGATGGGAGAACCGTTGACTGGGTGCTGGTGCGCAACCGCATCTCGATGCTGAGCTCGCGCAATATGCGGCAGGTTCAGACCATGCTGGAGCGGATTGCGCTGCGGCTGGGTTGCCGGGTGGCTGACGGGATCGCCGAGCGCGTAATCTTCCGCTCGCTGTTTCCGGCGGGTCTGACGGTATTTGATCCGCTCGACGAGGACATGCTGGGCGGCGTGCCGTCAATGTCCCATACCAGTGCGCGACAGGAATATCGCAATCTGGTGGAAGCGCTGCACCTGCCTGTCAGCGAACGGGCCGAAGCGCGCAAGGCGCTCTCGGCAAGCCTGTCGCCACACAAGGATGGATCCCAGCGCTTCGTGCACATGCTCAATAGCGAAATCTGAGGGCAGGCGGCCTAGCGGTCGCCTACATTGAGCTTGAGTGCGCGGGCACCGCCAGGTGCAAACACGTCGATATCCACATTGACGGGATCCTGCACCATGCGGCGCGTGCGGGCCGACATGGCCATCACAACACCGAGCAGGTCACCCACACCGCGCTTGCGCGGCATCATGCGATCGGTAATTCCGGCCAGCACGCGATTGCGCGCGGCCATATCTTCATTGAGCAGACTCGAACGACCCACAAAGTTGGCCAGCTCGGTCAGGGCAGTACGTTCGCTCATTGGGCTACTCCAAACACAGGCACCAATTTGCTTCCCCTATTGGCCAGTGGCTCCGTGGCCCTGGCTCGTTTTCTTGTCGTCTCAGTTCAGCTCTGCATTGCCAGGCATGCCAGGTTCTGCTGCTTGAGCTGGTTGCACATGGCGGTCGCATCGTCGCGGCCACCAAAGCCGATGAAGCGGGCGCGGTAGAACACGCTGCCATTCTTTTCAAAGCGCTCCACATAGGAGCGGAAGTCACCCAGATTGCCGGCCTTGCCAGCGGCATCGGCCAGCATGGCGCGGGCGCTGTCTTCGGATGGACCTGCGCCGATCTGCACGACCCAGCCGCCGGGCGCGGGGGCTGCGGCAGCGGTCTGCACGCTGCCCGAGGTCAGCAGGTCGATAGGCTGGCTATTGGCCTGGATCGGTGCGGGGGGCTGCATGCCCAGCGGCGCCGATGGTGTGGTCTGGCCGAGCGCAGCGGGCGGCGCGCCCAGATTATAGGTATCGCTGAGCCAGGCGCCGATGACGTCTTCGCTGGGATAGGCCGGCTGTGGCGCCTGGGAAGGCGCTGCAAGCGTGTTGGCGGCCTGTACAGCAGGCTGCAGACCCAGATCGGCGGGCATGGGTGCCGGTACCGGTGCAATGCTGGCCACGGCCACCTGTGGCGCGACTGGGGTCAACTGCGCCTGTGGCTGGGCGCCATTGGCAGCAACCAGCTGCGCCAGACGGAAGCCGGGCAGGGGCATGGGCATGACAAAGACGGGGGCAGCGGCGGGCGACTGGGCGACAGCCACCTGGGTGTTGCCCTGACGACCCGGCATCGGGATCATGGCGGTGCGCAGATAGTCGCCGCGGCGGCCCTTGGTCAGATAGGTCGACACCAGCTGGCGAACCTTCTCGTCACGCGAGGCGGACGAGTTGAAGCCAAAGGCAACGATCACGATGTGGCGATTGTCCTTGCGGGCGGCGGTGAGCAGGTTGGACCCTGCGGCGTTGATATAGCCGGTCTTGATGCCGTCCACAGCGCCCATATAGCCCAGCACGCGGTTATGGTTGCCATAGGTCTTCTTGCCGTAGCTGAAGCTCTTGGTCTGGAACAGTTCATAATAGCTGGGGAAGTGCTGGTAGATGGCGATGCCCAGAATGGCCTGGTCGCGCACTGTAGTCAGCTGAGCGCCATCGGGCAGGCCCGAGGCGTTGCGATAGGTGGTGCTGCGCATGCCAAGGGCTCGGGCCGTTGCCGTCATGCGCTTGGCGAAATTCTCTTCGGAGCCCGAGATGTGCTCGGCGATGACGCGGGCCATATCATTGGCCGACAGGGTCACCAGCGACTTCATGGCGTCTTCCACCGTAATAGTGGAGCCAGCGCGCAGGCCAAGTTTGGTCGGCACGGCCGCGGCGGCATGGGCCGAAACGGTCATCTTGGTGGAGAGTTTGAGGTTGCCTGCGCTCAGTTCCTGGAACAGGACATAGAGCGTCATCACCTTGGCGACCGAAGCGGGGTAGCGCTTGCTGTCGGCTGCGGATTCATACAGCACATTGCCCGACTTGGCGTCGACGACAATGCCGGCATATTTGCGGAGGTTTTCGATTGCCTGTGCCGGTGCAGCAGCATGTGCACTGACCGCCAGGGCAATAAGGATTGCGGCAAAGGCGCGGACAAACGCGACGCGCCATGGGGTTTTCGCCTGGGAAGCCACCCGATACTCCAACTCTTACTCTCGGGCACTTCTGTGCCCGTACGCAACTACAACAACACAAAACTCAGGTCGGTCCGGGGAGCCCCACGCGCCCAGCTCGACCATGAATTTCCAAGTTCTACGTTGCGCCCCGTTACTATTCCGTAAAATGCCACCGATTTCCGGCAGGGTGTTGAAACGGTGTCACGCGGTCGTGATCAGGCAGGCGTGGTTGCGGTGGAGACGCCGGGCTGTGAAGGGTGTGTGCAGGGCAGTGCAGGGGAACAAACCGGACGCCATGGCTCGACGTTTGCGGCGTTCAGACCCGGTGCTTTTTGCCACCTCACAAATTCGGGAAGTATGGGCCCTTAACACAGCGCCGATTTTGCCTACATAATGACACTCACCATGCTGCTTCGTTTTCCTCACGACAGATGTATAGCCATGAACTTTGACGATCGCCTCGCCATGACCGATGCGGTGCCTGCGGTTTTCCGCCAGGTGCCCATGCCTGCCAGCGCGGGGCCCAAGGATGATGAACCCGGCAAGGGTGACACCGACACCGGGACCATCACCAAGACCCGGCCCAAGACCAAGCGCCCGAGCCTGTATCGGGTGCTGCTACTCAATGACGATTACACGCCGATGGAATTCGTCATTCTCGTTCTGCAGGACGTCTTCAACAAATCGCGTGAAGACGCCATGCAGATCATGCTGCACGTTCACCAAAAGGGGGTGGGTGAGTGCGGCGTATATCCATACGAAGTCGCTGAGACCAAGGTCACACGCGTCATGGATACGGCACGCAAGAACCAGCATCCGCTGCAATGCGTGATGGAAAAGCAATAGGAACATCATATGCCCTCATTTTCTCGCGGACTTGAAAAGGCTCTGCATCAGGCAATGAACCTGGCGCGTGAGCGGAACCATGAGTTCGC
This sequence comes from Devosia litorisediminis, assembly GCF_018334155.1. Lineage (NCBI taxonomy): Bacteria > Pseudomonadati > Pseudomonadota > Alphaproteobacteria > Hyphomicrobiales > Devosiaceae > Devosia > Devosia litorisediminis. The sequence continues at coordinate 1,155,434 of NZ_JAGXTP010000001.1, forward strand.
AACGCTCGAGCACCTCTTGCTGGCCCTGACCGACGACCGTGAAACGATCGCCGTTCTGACCGGCTGCGATGTCGATGTCGACGCGCTCAAGAGCGACCTTGAAGATTTCATCAATGAAGAGCTCGACAGCCTGATCGTGCCCAATGGGCAGGATGCACGGCCGACGGCGGCTTTCCAGCGCGTGATCCAGCGTGCTGTCATTCACGTCCAGTCATCTGGTCGCGAAGAGGTTACCGGTGCCAATGTGCTGGTGGCGATCTTTGCCGAACGCGAAAGCCATGCTGCCTACTTCCTTGAACAGCAGGACATGAGCCGGCTGGACGCGGTCAACTTCATCAGTCACGGCATTACCAAGTCCGGTCCCAGCGAGGAGCGGAAGATCCATGGCGCCGAGGACGGCGAGAACCACGGGGAAGGTGGTGCGGAAGCCAAGAAGACCTCTGCTCTGGCCGATTTCTGCGTCAACCTCAATGAGAAGGCTCGTGCCGGCAAGATCGATCCGCTAATCGGTCGTGATGCCGAACTGCGCCGGACCATTCAGGTGCTGTGCCGCCGTTCCAAGAACAATCCGCTCTATGTCGGTGATGCCGGCGTCGGCAAGACTGCCATTGCTGAAGGTCTGGCCCGCAAGATCATTGAAGGCGATGTGCCTGAAGTGCTCAGGGAGGCGGTCATCTATTCGCTCGATATGGGCTCGCTGCTGGCGGGTACCCGCTATCGCGGTGATTTCGAGGAACGCCTCAAGGCCGTGATGAAGGAGCTCGAAAAGCTCCCCAACTCGGTGCTGTTCATTGACGAGATCCACACCATGATCGGTGCCGGCGCCACCTCGGGCGGCGCGCTCGATGCGTCCAACCTGCTCAAGCCAGCGCTGGCCAGCGGGGCGATCCGGTGCATCGGTTCGACCACCTACAAGGAATACCGCCAGTTCTTCGAGAAGGACCGGGCTCTGGTCCGTCGCTTCCAGAAGATCGACGTCAACGAGCCGTCGGTTCCTGATGCCATCGAGATCGTAAAGGGTCTGCGGCCTTATTTCGAAGAGTTCCACAAGATCAAGTACACCGATGATGCTCTCAAGGCAGCGGTGGAGCTGAGTGCGCGGTACATCAATGACCGCAAGCTGCCTGACAAGGCGATCGACGTGCTCGACGAGACCGGCGCCAGCCAGATGCTGGTGAGCGAAGACAAGCGCAAGAAGGTCATTGATGTCGAAGACATCGAAGCCACCATTGCCACGATTGCGCGCATTCCGCCCAAATCGGTCTCCAAGTCCGATGCCGAACTGCTGGGCAGCCTTGAGCAGAACCTCAAGACTGTCGTGTTCGGTCAGGATGCGGCCATCACCGCGCTATCCTCGGCGATCAAGCTGGCCCGTGCGGGTCTGCGCGAGCCCGAAAAGCCCATCGGCTCCTACCTGTTCACTGGTCCGACCGGCGTGGGCAAGACCGAAGCGGCCAAGCAGCTTGCCGATACGCTTGGGGTGGAACTGCTGCGCTTCGACATGTCCGAATATATGGAGCGTCACACTGTCAGCCGTCTGATCGGTGCGCCTCCGGGCTATGTCGGGTTTGACCAGGGCGGTCTGCTGACCGATGGCGTCGACCAGAACCCGCATTGCGTGGTGCTGCTCGATGAAATCGAGAAGGCCCATCCCGATCTCTACAACATCCTGTTGCAGGTGATGGATCACGGCAAGCTGACCGATCACACCGGCAAGTCGGTGGATTTCCGCAATGTCATCCTGATCATGACGTCCAATGTGGGCGCCATGGAGCTGGCCAAGAGCCCGATCGGGTTTGGGCGCAAGCGCGAGCAGGGCGACGATGAAGAGGCGATCAACCGCCTGTTCACGCCGGAATTCCGCAACCGCCTGGATGCGATCATCTCGTTTGCACCGCTGCCACGCGAAGTCGTGCGCCGCGTTGTCGAGAAGTTCGTGCTGCAGCTTGAGGGCCAGCTGGCCGAGCGCAATGTCACCATCGTGCTGCAGCCAGAGGCCGCCGACTGGTTGGCTGAACGCGGCTATGACGAGCATATGGGTGCCCGTCCGCTTGGCCGGGTCATTCAGGAGCACATCAAGAAGCCACTGGCCGAAGAGGTGCTGTTTGGCGAACTGGTCAATGGCGGCACGGTCACCGTGGCCGTGGTGGGCGAAGGCAAGGAAGCCAAGCTTGAGCTGATCGCGGCCCCGCCGCGCGCCGCCAAGCCCAAGGCGCTGCCCAAGCCCAAAAAACCCAAGGCAACCGCGACCAAGAGCTCGTAGCGTAACCTAGAAAAGAGACCCGGAGCGATCCGGGTCTTTTTTTGAGGGCCTAGAGGGGGCAGCTTTGGGTGGATTCCCGACAGTTCGCTTCTGGAACGGTCACCCGGAAAAGTAGACCTCCGGTGATTGGCGCGTTCGGGACCGGGCGGTCATCAAAGGCCAGGCAAGCGCATCAGTTCTTGAGGGCTCCCGGAGTGGCAGGCCGCTCAGCGCCATGTCTGGAAGGCAGAGCTGGGCGTCGTTTCGAATGAAGAGCATCTCACCCGGATTGCTTTGGCCGTTCGAACAGACATGGAGCAGACAAAATGTCACTTCCGTGCAAATTCCCAAATGACCGCATCACTCTATCAACGCCTCCAGCCAATCCAGAAATACCCCCAGACGCCGCAGGCCGGAGACGCGCGTCAGATACAGGGCAGAGATAGCCAGCGGTTCGGCCTGCAGTTGACTGGGAAATAACTCAACCAAATGCCCCGCAAGGATATCCTCTTCGATCATGAAGTCGGAAAACCGCGCGATACCCAATCCACCCAAAACCATCCGGCGTACGGCTTCTCCATTACCCGCGGTCATGGCGGGCGGCACCGTTACGGGTTCGGCCAGACCGGCGAAGTGCAGCGTGTTGATGTGATCTGGCGCAGCGAAACGCACTTGCTCCAGTTGGGCGAGGTCAACGGGCGTCTCAGGCCATCCGTGGCGATCCAGATATTCCGGTGTGGCCACCAACTTCCATGACGTGCGCCCGAGTGGGCGGTGCAACATATCGCTATCGGGCAGCTGGCCAAGCCGGATAGCCACGTCTGCGTGGCTGCCAATCAGGTCCACCACCGTATCCGTCATGTCGATAGACAACTGGATCTCAGGATACTTGGCGTGAAACTCGGCCAGGCGCGGGGCGAGGACATGTAGGACGTAAGGAACTGGTGCGTTGACACGCAGCGGTCCGGCCGGGGCCTGTCCACTGGTCGCGATCTCTTGCAGGGTTTCACTGCGGTCCAGGATCTCGCGCGCCTCAGCCAGTACGGCAGAGCCTTCGGGGGTAATTTCGATTGATCGCGTGGTGCGGCGCAGCAACGCGACCTTCAACTGCTCTTCAAGCCGCGTGACTGACCGGCTGAGTGTTGAGGCAGACACGCCCCTGCGCCGCGCGGATTCAGCAAAGCCGCCATCATCGACGATCCCGACAAAAGCGGCCAAATCCCCCATGCGCAGCAATTCGTGCATTTTCTGCAAAGATCTGTTCCAAGCTTGCCTGTTCTCGCAATAGATAGCGGCTGGCATATACGGCGTCGACATCAAATTTGTTGGAGAAAACCGATGCCACTAGCCCTCTGGGCGCTGACCATCAGCGCTTTCGCAGTCGGAACGACCGAGTTCGTTATCGTCGGCTTGCTTCCCACCATTGCTGCCGATCTCGGCGTCTCAATCCCATCCGCTGGCCTACTGGTCAGCCTCTATGCGCTTGGTGTAACCATCGGAGCGCCGGTGTTGACAGCGCTGGCTGATCGAATGCCCCGCAAGACGCTGCTATTGGTCTTGTTGGCGCTGTTCATCGTCGGTAACGCCTTTGCCGCCTTCGCGCCGGATTATAATAGCCTTGTCATCGCGCGCTTTATTACGGGCTTGGCTCACGGCGTGTTCTTTGCAATTGCTTCGACTATCGCGACAGATCTTGTGGAGCCTGAAAAGGAAAGTTCAGCCATCGCGCTGGTATTTCTTGGCTTGACCGTTGCGCTGGTCACCGGAGTGCCATTGGGCACCTTTATCGGTCAGAATTTCGGTTGGCAGTCCACCTTCCTGGGCGTCGTCGTGCTTGGCGTGATCGGCTTCATCGCCTCAGCCCTGCTGTTGCCCGCCAGGCTTAGCCGTACTGCATCGCCGGGACTAAAAGCGCAGTTGCAGGTGCTGACCTCACCGCGCCTGCTGCTGGTCTATCTGATCACGGCTGTCGGTTATGGCGGTAACTTCATTGCTTTCACCTTCCTTGCGCCGATGTTGAACGAAATCACGGGTCTGTCTGCGGGCGCGGTGAGCCTTGTGCTGCTGCTCTACGGTGCATCTGTCGCCGTGGGGAACATCGCAGGCGGCAAACTGGCTGACCGTATCGGTGCGGTGGCGTCCTTGACCGTGATCTTTGTTGGCCTTGCGATATCACTGGTCGCACTCGGTGCGGCCCTCACCAGTCCGATTGCAGCCATCGCGGTTGCAGCCTTCTGGGGCGGTTTTGCCTTTGCCAACGTGCCGCCGCTGCAATCTTACGTCGTGCAAATCGCACGCGAGGTCTCTCCGGGTGCGGTTGATGTGGCGTCTGGTCTGAACATTGGTGCGTTCAACCTCGGGATCGCCGGGGGCGCATGGGCCGGGGGGCTTGTGGTCGAAGGCATCGGCCTTGCCGCTGCACCCTACATCGCCGCTGGTGTGGTGTTTGTGGCGATCGTTCTGGTGCGCCTGTCGGGTGGCCTGAACGCGCCAGACCCCCAAGCCGTCGCAGCCGAATAACCTCGCTCGTCTCGCCGCATCATGGTGCGGCGAGACGAGCCAATGACATGGAGCTTCGTGTCATGTCCGCCCTGAATCTGATCTGAAAAGCCCGCCTGACCAACCCTCGGGCTGGTGTTGACGTGGGAATGGCCTTTGTCAGTCAACTCTGGATGGAGACTTCATGCCCAAGACAACCAAAATTGCTCTTGCTGCGTTCATCACCTTTTTCATGGCCCCGATCATTGGTGGTGTGATGGGGTTCATCAATGCCGGATCTGCTTTGTTGGCCCATTGGCCGGCGTCATTCATCATGGCCTGACCGGTCGCCTTTATCGTCAGTCAGGTCGTGAACCCGCTGGCGTTCAAGCTGGCCTTCATGGTGGCGCCGTCACGCAAGGCGTAACGTTGGGGTTACGGATTGGTTTGGGGCGGGCGGTTTGCAGTCCGACCCCGACTGCTCAGCCAGCAAACCTATCTGTGGGGCTCAGGCCATGACCTTGGCGGGGCGGCGCGCGATAAAGGCAATCATAAAGCCGAGATAAACCAAAGCGGGGACCAGCAGGGCGTTGATGCCGAGCATGGCATAGCCCAGTCCGCCGATCAGCGCCCCGATCATCAGTGAGTTCCAGACCAGCAGGTGCTGCAGCCAGCGCCAGGGTGGCGCCAGTCCGCGCAGCGCACGGGCGAAGTCCTGGCCGGCGGCAAATAGCGTACCGGTCACGAAGGTTGTGCCCAACCGCACGGAGCCGGTGGCCGGCAGAATGGCATTCTGCGCGCCCGCGCCAGCAGCCAGCACCAGCATGAACTGGGTTGCCGGAAAACCCAGCATGGCCAGCGCCAGGGTCAGCAGCACGCTCGCCAGCACCAAAGCTGTGACCGCGCCCGATCCCCAGCGGGCCCCCGCCAGCAATGCCAGCATCGAGCCAATAAAGCTGCCGATCACAAACAGCAGCACCAGCGACGCAGCGGTCGCGGCGATGGACCAGCCGCCATGAGCCAGCGCGTCACCGAGCTGGGTGGTGTTGCCACTCATAAAGGAGGTGTAGTGGCCGCCCAGTTCGATGAAACCGATCGCGTCGGCGAAGCCGGCAGCAGCAGTCAGCAACAGCCCCAGACTTAGTTGCGGGGTGGGGGTCATCGGGCTGGCGACATGGTGGTGAGACTCGCTGAGCTGAGGGTGATCAAAGACTGGTCGCTTCGATCCCGTGCGGCAAGGGTTTTGCGGCTTGCGTGCATCTCGATGTTAACAGTCTGCTAACCAGTGACCGCCAATCCCCGCTGTTCCCGCTAGTCACACTCGACAGGAACAAACATCGAACGTATAAGAACATTATAGCAACACGGGAGACGACGATGCTCACTTTCATCAAGGACTTTGCCGCATTCGTTACGCTGGGCGCCTTCACGATTGGTTCGCTCACCTGGATGGATATCATTGCCCGACTCGTGTGACGCTGGCTGTGGATTGCGGCATCGGGGCGGTATGATAATCGCCCCGAGCCGGTCATAAAGGTTCACCATGCACGGCCCCGGTTTTATCCATCTCCACGTTCACTCTGCCTATTCCCTGCTTGAGGGTGCGCTGCAGCTTGAGACCATTCTCAAACTCGCGGCCGCCGATGAGCAGCCGGCGCTGGGTATTGCCGATACCGGCAATCTGTTCGGGGCGTTGGAGTTTTCCGAAAAAGCCAGCAAGAAGGGCATTCAGCCGCTGGTCGGGGTTGAACTGGCGATTGATTTTGCGGCCAGCGAAGAGCGCGTCAACGAACGCGGCCACATCGCCTGGAGCGGCAAGTCCAGCGTGGTGCTGCTGGCCCAGAGCGAGGTGGGTTTCGGCAATCTGTCGCGACTGGTTTCGCAGTCCTATATTGAAGGCGACGGGGGCACGGCGCGGGCACAACTGGACTGGCTGTCGCGGGAGCGGCTCGAGGGGCTGATCTGTCTCAGCGGCGGCCCTGAGGGGGCCATCGACATGGCCTTCGCCCAGGGGCAGGATGCCAATGCGATCAAGCGGCTGGACCGTCTGGCGGAGCTGTTTGGCGAGCGCTTCTACATCGAATTGCAGCGCCATGGCCGGGTGCAGGAAGCAGCCGTGGAGCCGCGGCTGGTGGATTACGCCTACCGCAAGGGCATTCCTCTGGTCGCCACTAATGAGCCCTTCTTCAAATCGGCCAAGGAATTTGAGGCGCATGATGCGCTGCTGGCGATAGCCGGCGGCACCGTGCTGGCCCAGACCGAGCGGCGCAAGCTGAACGATCAGTACTATTTCAAGACCCGGGCCGAGATGGAGGCGCTGTTCTCCGATCTGCCCGAGGCGCTGAACTCCACGGTCGAGATCGCCCAGCGCGTGTCCTACCGACCGCAGACCCGCAAGCCCATCCTGCCCAAATTCGCCGCAGCGCCAGATCTGAGCGATGAAGACGCCGTGGCGGCCGAGGCCGACGCGCTGCGCGCCATGGCAGAGGAGGGGCTGCGCAACCGCCTTGAAGCCACAGGTCCGGCACCCGGCAAGACCGAGCAGGAATACTGGGAGCGACTGGAGTTCGAACTCGACATCATCCAGTCGATGAAGTTTCCGGGCTACTTCCTGATCGTGGCCGATTTCATTCGCTGGTCAAAATCGCAGGGCATTCCGGTCGGTCCCGGCCGTGGTTCGGGTGCTGGCTCGCTGGTGGCTTATGCCACCACCATTACCGACCTTGATCCGCTGGCCTACAATCTGCTGTTCGAACGCTTCCTGAACCCAGAACGCGTTTCGATGCCCGACTTTGACATCGATTTCTGTCAGGATCGGCGCGAAGAAGTCATTCGCTACGTGCAGCGCAAATACGGCACCGAACAGGTCAGTCAGATCATCACCTTCGGTACGCTGCAGGCGCGCGCTGTGCTGCGCGACGTCGGGCGCGTGCTGCAAATGCCCTATGGCCAGGTGGACCGCATCTGCAAGATGGTGCCCGCCAATCCGGCCGACCCCTGGTCGATCGAGCGCACCATGACCGAGGTCCCCGAATTCAAGGCGCTGAGCGAAGAAGACGAAACCGTGGCCGATCTGGTGGCCATCGGCAAGAATCTCGAAGGTCTGTTCCGCCACGCCTCGACCCACGCTGCCGGTATCATCATTGGTGACCGGCCGCTGCATGATCTGGCGCCGCTTTATCGCGATCCGCGCTCGGACATGCCGGTGTGCCAGTACAATATGAAGTGGAGCGAGGCCGCCGGCCTGGTCAAGTTCGACTTTCTGGGCCTCAAGACACTGACCACGGTGCAGTACGCGGTCAACATGGTCAATCTGGATGGCGGCAGCTTCCGGATTGAAGATATCCCGATCAACGACAAGCCGACCTACGAGCTGTATGCGCGGGGCGACACGTTTGGCGTGTTCCAGGTTGAGGGCGCTGGCATGCGTCGGGCGCTGCTCGACATGAAGCCCGACCGGTTCGAGGACATCATCGCTATCGTGGCGTTGTATCGTCCCGGTCCAATGGACAATATTCCGCTGTTCTGTGACCGCAAGCATGGTCGCGAGGAGGTGGAATACCCGCATCCAGAGCTGTCCAAGGTGCTCGACGAGACCTATGGCATTATCGTCTATCAGGAACAGGTGATGCAGATTGCGCAGCTGCTCAGCGGTTACTCGCTGGGTGAAGCCGATATGCTGCGCCGCGCCATGGGCAAGAAGATCAAGGCTGAGATGGACGCGCAGCGCGAGCGTTTCCGCGAAGGGGCGATCAAGCACGGTCTCAAGCAGTCGCTCGCCGACACAATTTTTGACCTGCTCGCCAAGTTCGCCAATTACGGCTTCAACAAGAGCCATGCCGCAACCTACGCCCTGGTGAGCTACCAGACCGCCTATCTCAAGGCGCATTATCCGCACGAGTTCCTGGCAGCGTCGATGACGCTGGATATGGGCAATACCGATAAGCTGGCCGAGTTCCGCAGCGAAGCCAAGCGCAACAAGATCGAACTCGTACCGCCCTGCGTGAACCGCTCACAGGTGGTGTTCTCGGTCAAGGACAAGGCCATTCTTTATGGCCTGTGCGCGGTCAAGGGCGTCGGTCGCCAGGTGGCCGAGCACATCATCGAGGTGCGTGGTGATACCCCGTTCAAGGACCTGGGTGACTTTGCTCGCCGGGTTGATCCGCGCGTGCTGTCCAAGCGGACACTGGAAACGCTGGCGAACGCCGGTGCGTTTGATGATATCGTGCCGCGGCGCGAAGTGGCCTTTGCGGCCATCGAAACCGTGATGGGCATGGCCCACACGCTGACCGCGGAGCGCAATGAAGGTCAGTGGAACATGTTCGACGCTGGCGAGCCTGAAACGCTGCGCCTGCCCGAAGGGGTGCCGAACTGGTCCACAACCGAACGTGCCGACCGTGAGCTTTCGGCCTTTGGCTTCCATCTGTCGGCCCACCCGCTCGATGCCTATTCCGACATGTTCGACAAGCTGCGGGTGCAGCGTTGGGGTGATTTTGAACGGGCCGTCAAGGATGGCGCCTCGGCGGGACGTCTGGCCGGGACCATTAGCGGTCGGCAGGATCGCCGGACCCGCAAGGGAACGCCGATGATGATCCTGACGCTGTCCGATCAGTCGGGCAGCTATGAAGTGATCGCGTTTTCCGAGCAGATTACCCAGTTCGGTGCCATTCTGCAGCCGGGCAAATCCGTGATCCTGCAGGTTGGCGCGGATGAGCGCGCTGAGGGCGTGAGCCTGCGGCTGCTGTCGGCCGAGCCCATTGATGGCATTGCCGAAAAGATCGACCGGCGCCTGACCGTGTTTGCTGCCAGTGCTGCGCCCCTGGGATCTATCAGTGCCCAGCTCAAGCGGGGCGGGGAGGGATCTGTCAATTTCGTGGTGATCCGCGATGGTGGTGCCCGTGAGTACGAGATCGAACTGCCCGGCACCTACCTGCTGACAACGGCCGTCGCCGGGGGGATCAAGGCGCTTGAAGGCGTGACGGATGTCCGCTTCCACTGATTGAAGCGTGGTGTCTGCCGTCCTAGACGACGGTGATGTGGCTGTCATGTCGGGTTCACTGGCTGACTGCCTTGGTGCGAACGCTTGTTGTGCGCTGATCACGACGTGTCAGTGCTTCGGGCGTTTGTCGTCTGCGTGTCGTGCGGCCCGCCGGTTTGCTTTCGCAAGGAATGGGCGTGGGGCAGGGCTTATCTCACTTGCCCTTTTTAGAGACATCGCCTATATCGCGCTTGCGTTTGACTGCGTGTCAGCGCGATTTCACACACGAGGCAGGCTTTTCGGGGAACCGAAGATCCATCCGGTGGCGGGATACCGTCGCAGCGCCTTGTGGAGGCATCAACCGGTAAACAAGGAGCAGCCCACATGGCACTGCCCGATTTCTCTATGCGTCAATTGCTTGAAGCTGGCGTCCACTTTGGTCACCAGAAGCACCGCTGGAACCCCAAGATGGAACGCTACATCTTTGGCGTTCGCAACGACATTCACATTCTCGATCTGAGTCAGACCGTGCCGGCTCTGAGCCGCGCCCTGCAGCTGATCAGCGACACTGTTGCTGACGGTGGCCGCGTGCTGTTCGTTGGTACCAAGCGTCAGGCTGCTCCGCTGGTAGCTGATGCTGCCAAGCAGTCGGCTCAGTACTTCGTGAACTCCCGCTGGCTCGGCGGCACGCTGACCAACTGGCAGACCATCTCGAACTCGATCGCCCGCCTGCGTACCCTGGAAGCCATGAGCGAAGACGAACTCGCTCTGCGCACCAAGAAGGAACGCCTGATGATGAGCCGCGAGCAGGAACGCCTTGAGCGTGACCTGGGCGGCATCAAGGACATGGGCAACCTGCCATCGCTGCTGTTCGTGATCGACACGAACAAGGAAGCCAATGCGATCAAGGAAGCTCGTCGTCTGGGTATCCCAGTTGTGGCTATCGTTGATACAAATTGCGATCCCGACACTGTCGATTATCCGATCCCGGGCAATGACGATGCGTCGCGCGCACTTGAACTCTACGTGTCGCTCGTCGCCAAGGCTGCCATTGACGGCATCGCCCGTTCGTCGTCCGACTTCGGCGCCGATCTGGGTGCTGTTGAGCAGGCTCCTGCAGAAGAACTGCCAGTTGAAGCAGCGCCTGCTGTTGAAGCTGCCGCAGAAGCACCTGCTGCCGCTGAACCAGCCGCCAAGTAAGTTCGCTACGACGAACTCTATATTGATTTGAACCATGCGGCCCCCTCAGACGGGGCCGCCAAGAGGTGACCCCATGGATATCACTGCAGGAATGGTCAAGCAGCTTCGCGACGCGACTGACGTCGGGATGATGGACTGCAAGAAGGCCCTGGTCGAAAACAATGGCGACATGGAAGCAGCAATCGACTGGTTGCGCACCCGTGGCTTGTCCAAGGCTGCCAAAAAGGCTGATCGTATTGCCGCCGAAGGCCTGGTCGGCATTGCCGCCGATGGCAAGAAGGCTGCCGTTGTCGAAGTGAACTCGGAAACTGACTTTGTTGCGCGCAACGAGCAGTTCCAGACCATCGTCGACAATATTGCCAAGCTGGCGCTCGACGCTGACGGCGACGCTGCCAAGCTCGGCGAAATGCCGTTCCCAGGCGCCGGTCATTCGGTTTCTGCCGAGTTGAACGAAGCCATCGCCAAGATTGGCGAGAACATGAACCTGCGTCGCACTGAGGTTGTCTCGGTCACTGATGGCGTGGTGGAAAGCTATGTCCACAATGCCGTCAAGGCAGGCCTGGGCAAGATCGGCATTCTGGTTGCACTGGAATCGACCGGCGACAAGGCTGCGCTGGCCACTCTGGGCAAGCAGCTGGCAATGCACATTGCAGCCACCAACCCGCTTTCGATCGATCCCGAAGACCTCGACCAGGACGTTGTGGCGCGCGAGCGCAGCATCATTCTCGAGCAGGTCAAGGAATCGGGCAAGCCCGCTGATATCGCCGAAAAGATGGTCGATGGCCGTATGCGCAAGTACTTCGAAGAAGTCACGCTGCTGGCACAGACCTTCGTGATCGATGGCGAGACCAAGGTCCGCGATGCGATCAAGAATGCCGAGAAGGATGTTGGCGCCCCGATCAAGCTGACCAAGTTCGTGCGCTATGCGCTGGGCGAGGGCATTGAGAAGGCCGAGAGTGACTTCGCTGCTGAAGTGGCTGCCACTGCCGGCGTGAAGAAGTAACGCCTTTAATGATTGCGGGTGGGCCCAAGGGCCCGCTCGCCGTTCTCCCGCCTGCCTTGATTTGGCCCGGGATCGAGCACAAAACCCTGTCTAAACTTGTTTCGACTGGTGTAGCGCTTTCTTTTGAAGGCGCTTTTGCCTTAGTGTCTGCCGGGCCGCCGGATTCGGTGCCCCACCGCTTTTTTCCGTAAGGGGTTCGTCGATGGTGCCTGCCTATAAACGCATTTTGCTCAAGGTGTCGGGTGAGGTGCTGGCCGGGGACCAGTCTTTCGGCATTGAACCCGAATTTCTCCAGTCCGTTGCCAAGCAGATCGCTGATGCCGCCAAGAACGGTTCGCAGATCGCTATTGTTATCGGTGCTGGCAATATTTTCCGCGGTATGGCTGTTGCGGCCAATGGCACTGATCGCGTGACCGCTGACCTGATGGGCATGCTGGGCACGGTGATCAATTCACTGGCCCTGAGCAATGCCATTGCCCGCCAGGGCATCAAGTCAAAGGTGTTTTCTGCGCTGAACATGCCCTCGGTCGCCGATAGCTTCACGGCACGCGCCGCCAAGGCTGCGCTGGATGAAGGGTTTGTCGTGGTGTGTGCCGGTGGTACCGGCAATCCGTTTTTTACGACCGATACGGCAGCGGCGCTCAAGGCCATCGAACTTGACTGCGACGTGTTGCTCAAGGGGACCAAGGTGGACGGCGTCTATTCAGCCGATCCCAAGAAGGATCCCAATGCGACCCGCTATGATACGATCAGCTATGATGACGTGATCGGTCAGAATTTGAAGGTTATGGACACAGCCGCATTCGCGCTTGCTCGTGATAATGGCTTGCCGATAATCGTGTATGCGCTTGACGACGAAGCCGGTCTGGCCGGTGTGCTGGCGGGGACTACCCGCTCTACGCGCGTTGGCTTGCCGCTCTAGACTGGAAGGACGGAAGAATGGCCTATAACCTGGACGACCTCAAAACCCGCATGCAGAAGTCGATTGCATCACTGCGCGACGAACTGGCTGGTTTGCGAACCGGACGGGCAAGCGCCAGTCTGCTCGAGCCCGTGACTGTTGAAGCCTATGGTTCGCGCATGCCGCTCAATCAGGTGGCGACCGTTACCGTGCCAGAGGCCCGCATGCTCAGCGTGCAGGTCTGGGATCGTGGTATGGCCAATGCCGTTGAAAAGGCAATCCGCGATAGCGGTCTGGGTCTGAACCCGATGGGCGAGGGGCAGATCATTCGCGTGCCGCTGCCCGAACTCAACGAAGAGCGCCGGCGCGATCTGACCAAGGTTGCCCATACCTATGCTGAAGCTGCCCGTGTTGCGGTGCGCCATATTCGCCGTGACGGCATGGACGCGCTCAAGAAGGCCGAAAAGGATGGCGATCTGGGTCAGGACGAGGCACGCTCGCAGTCCGATCTGGTACAGAAGGCCACCGATGCTGCTGTCGCTGATATCGATCAGGTCGTGGCAGCAAAAGAAGCGGAAATCATGCAGGTTTGACGCAAACCCGCTGCGCTGGGAGGGCGTAGATGTCTATTGATCCAGCCATCGTCGCCGAACCGGTGCAGCGGTCGCCTTTGCGCGTGCCGCAGCATCTCGGCGTCATCATGGATGGCAATGGGCGTTGGGCAACGGCGCGGGGCAAGCGCCGAACCGAAGGCCATGTCGAAGGGGTCAAATCCCTGCGCAAGATGGTCGAGCTGTGCATCACCTATGGCGTGGGACATCTGACGGTGTTCAGTTTCTCGTCGGAGAACTGGAGCCGGCCGCGCGAAGAAGTATCCTTCATCTTCAATCTGCTGCGGCGCTTTGTTGCCTCGGATCTGCAGCGACTGATCCGCAACAATGTCCAGGTGCGGATCATTGGCAGCCGGGATGGCCTTGAGCCCTCTTTGGTGCGCCTGATTGAGGACGTCGAAGCCAAGACAGCCGGCAATACCGGGCTGGTTCTGGTGGTCGCCTTCAATTATGGCGGCAAGGCCGAAATTGCCGAAGCAACACGACGCATCGCCCGCGAAGTGGCGGCCGGCCGGTTGTCTGCCGATGATATCGACGAGACCACCATCGAGGCGGCGCTTTATACGGCTGGTTTGCCCGATCCCGATTTGATCATCCGGACCAGCGGCGAACAGCGCATTTCCAATTTCCTGTTGTGGCAGGCGGCATATGCCGAGTTTGTCTTTGTGGATGAGCATTGGCCTGATTTTGATGAAGCCAGCTTTGTGCGGGTGCTCGAGACTTTCTCGCAGCGTGACCGGCGGTATGGCGGCATCGGGACGGAGCAGTCTTGAGTGATCCCAGCGAGCTTGGTTCAGAACCCTCCGGCGGTCGCCGCAGCCTGTGGTCAGATCTCGGTCCGCGGCTGATTTCCGCGATGGTCATGATTGCGCTGACCGTGGCGGCGCTATTTGTCGGCAGCTATTTCTTCGCCGCGGTCGTCGGTGCTGTATTTGCCGGCGCCTATCGCGAGTGGGAAACCATGGTCTCGCGTGCGCCGCTCACGCCGACGGGTATGGCGCTGATCGGCATTGTTGCCTTGTCTGGCCTGGTATTTCCGCTGTTTGGAGCCCTTGGCAGCCTGACGGTGATTGCCATTGGCTGTGTCATTGCATTGTTGGCTCGTGGTGAAGGCATGTGGTGGCGGGTCCTGGGCCTGCTGATCTATGGCGCCATTATCATCGCGGCTCTTGTCATGCGCGGCGACACCATGGCCGGTGTGTGGGCCGGGCTTTATCTCGGCACGGTGGTGTGGATGACCGATTCCGCGGCGTTCTTCACCGGCCGCCAGATCGGCGGCGAGAAGCTGGCTCCGGATATCTCACCGGGCAAGACATGGTCGGGGGCTCTGGGTGGCCTGGCGCTCGGCACCGGGGCAGGGCTGGTGATCTGGATTTTAGCGACGGATTCCCCGTGGTGGATCGGCTTGGCGTTGTCAGCAGCGATCAGCGTTCTGGGCCAGTTGGGCGATTTGAGCGAGAGTGCCGTCAAACGTCATTTCCGGGTCAAGGATAGCGGCGACATCATACCGGGGCATGGCGGGCTGATGGACCGACTGGACAGCCTCACATTTGGCGTGTTGCTGGTGTTGCTGGTCGGCACACTTCATCTCGGCTTCGGCTCCGTCGCTGAAGGGCTGCTCTACTGGTAGATTGGCGCAAGGCGCCGACTGCACAAGGAAGACAATGTTCGAATTCATCTACTGGCTGCTCTCCTACGTCGTTCCGTTTCTCGCGGTCCTGACCGTGATCGTGTTCGTGCACGAGATGGGTCACTATCTCGTTGCCCGCTGGAACGGCATCGCCATCCAGACTTTCTCGGTCGGCTTTGGCCGCGAGTTGTTCGGCTGGGACGACCAGCACGGGACGCGCTGGCGTATCTCCGCGATCCCGCTGGGCGGCTATGTGCGGTTTGTCGGCGATATGGATGCCGCCAGCACGCCGGACCGTGAGGTGATCGCCAAGGCCGACCCAGAGTTGTCCAAGCGACTGTTTGCCAACAAGAATGTCTGGCAACGCATCTCTGTTGTGCTGGCCGGTCCGGTTGCCAACGTCATTCTGACTTTCGTCATTCTGTATGCGCTGCTGCTTGGCTATGGCCGCTATACCATCCCGCCTGTCGTGGGCACGGTGATTGCTGAATCACCTGCCGCAATGGCTGGTCTGGAGCCGGGTGATATTATCGTCTCGGTGGATGGCTATACGGTGCGTGGCTTTGAGGACTTCCAGCGTCTGGTCGCCACCAGCCCTGAGCGGCCGGTGACCATCGAACTGGAACGCGGCAGCAGGCTTGAGACCCTGGTGCTGGTGCCTGAGGCCACCGAGGTGGAAGACAGGTTCGGCAATGCGCAACGGATTGGCCGAATCGGGGTGAGCCGCGACGTCGCTGAAACCGATGTAACGCTCTATCGACCCAGCCCAATTGAAGCGATTGGTATGACAAGCGAAGAAATAAGCTTCATTGTGCAGCGTACCGCCGCTTTTCTTGGTGACTTCTTTGTGGGACGCGGTGATGTCGAGCAATTGGGTGGACCGGTCAAAGTTGCCAAGGTTTCCGGCGAGGTTGCGACTCTGGGAATCGTCGCACTCATAAATCTGACGGCTTTGCTTTCGCTAAATATCGGAATTTTCAATCTTTTACCGGTACCCATGCTCGACGGCGGTCACCTCATGTACTATCTGGTGGAAGCTGTTCGAGGGCGTCCACTCAGCACGAAAGTTCAGGAAATCGGCTTCCGTATCGGATTTGCCCTTGTCCTGAGCCTCATGGTGTTTACGCTCTTTAACGATACGGTTTTTGCTCATCTGGGAATTCTGCGTTAACGCTCAGTTAACTTAGGTTCGTAAGGTGTTGCAGGAATACAAGAGCACCAAGCATTTGCTAACCGCGACAGGGCTTACGCCTTGTCCTTGGTTAAAAAGGCGGTAAAACGGTGTAATGGAGTTAGTCTTGGGGGAGCGCTATGCATGGCGATTCCTTGGGCATGGTCGCAGAAGGCAATAACAATATGATCCACCCCACCAAGTTGATGCGCGGCGCATTTCTGGCGCTAGCGATACTGGGCGCAGCACCGCTCGCAGGTCCCAGCATCCCGCTTCTTGGCGCTGCGACGGCTCAGGCGCAGGAGCAGCTGGTCGGCTCGGTATTGTTTGAGGGCAATCGCCGCTTCACCGATGCGCAGCTTCTGGCAATGGTCGATGTGTCGGCTTCCGGCATTTTCACTCAGCAGCGTCTCGCATCCGATATCGAGAGTATTCGCCAGGCTTATGACCGCGATGGTTTTCTGACCGTATCGGTCACCTCGCGGACCGAGGCGACTGTTGATGGTCGTGTCCGTGTTATTTTCGTTGTCAATGAAGGTGATCGCGCGGGTATCGCGGCAATCAACTTCACCGGCAATAATTCTATCCAGGGCGGCAACCTCAAGGGTGCCATGCTGACCAAGGAAACCGGCATTCTGAGCTGGTTGTTCAAAGATGACGGCTATGACGAGCAGAAGCTTGCAGTCGATCGCGAGCGGATCCGTCTGTATTACGCCAATCGCGGTTTCCCTGATGCTCAGGTGACGTCAGTCGGTGAATACGATGCGGCTCGCAATGCCTATTTCATCAACTTCACCATCAATGAAGGCCAGAAGTACAAGTTTGCCGGCGTCGGTATCGAGACCAGCATTCCCGGCCTGAATACAGATGCGCTTCGCGGCACTGTGCAGACAGGTGAAGGCAGTCGTTATTCCGTGAGCGAACTGCAGTCGACGATCGAGGACATGTCCTACGAAGCGACTACGCAGGGTTACTCCTTTGCTGATGTCCGGGCCCGTCTGGATCGCGATGTTGCCAATGGCACATTCAACGTCACTTACCTGGTCGATGAAGGTCCGCGCGTCTATGTTGAGCGGGTCAACATCACCGGCAATGACAAGACCCGCGACTTCGTTATCCGTCGTGAGCTGGAGTTTGCTGAAGGGGACCCCTTCAACCGTGCACTGGTGGTTCGTGGCCGCAACAACATTGACGCACTGGACTACTTCTCGTCCGTCAGCGTGACGACAGCTGCTGGCTCGGCTCCTGACAAGGTGGTCATCAATGTCGCTGTGACTGAAAAGTCCACCGGTGAGTATGGCGCCACTGCAGGCTATTCGACGACCGATGGTATTTTGGGCGAGGTCTCACTGACCGAACGCAATTTCCTGGGCCGTGGTCAGTATCTGCGCGCAGCCATTGGTGCATCCCAGGCCGGGCGTACGTTTGATTTCTCGTTCACCGAACCCCGTTTCATGGGCTTGAAGGTCTCTGCCGGCATTGACGCGTATCACCGCATCAATGAGGAAACGACCAGCACGTTCTATGGTTCGCAGGCGACCGGTGGTCAGTTGCGTGCCGGTATCCCACTGACGTCCGACTTGTCGTCGACGGTGTTTGCCGGTCTCGAGCGCAAGATCATTACCGACGTCAATGACAACCCGACATACCAGTCATCGCTGGTGGTGGATGGTCAGGAATTCAACAAGGCCTATATTGGCTACACCCTGACCTGGAACGGTTTGGATGATGTCAAGAAGCCAACTGAAGGCCTCTATGCAACGTTCACCCAGCAGTACATTGGCTGGGACCATAATCTGGTGAAGTCCGAAGCTCGCGCACGTTATTTCGTGCCCGTGGTGGAAGACAGCGGGATTGTTGCGAGCTTGAAAGGTCAGGCTGGCGTGATCAATGATCTGAGCGGCAACGGCGTTCATGCGGTTGAGGCGTTCAATCCTGGTACGCAGTTGATCCGTGGCTTTGAAGGCCGGGGCCTTGGTCCACGTCTGCAGAGCGGTGAGTATCTTGGTGCAACCATGTATGCCGGTCTGTCTGCCGAGATCAGCTTTCCGATCCCGGCTGTGCCTGAGAGCTATGGTCTGAGCGGCGCCCTGTGGGCCGATGCGGCCTGGGTTGATGGTCTGCCACGGATTGGCACTGGCAGTGCCGCACTGTCCAATGTTGATGCGGGCAGCCAGGACGCTCCATGGCGTACTTCGATCGGCGCGTCGCTGATCTGGGACAGCCCATTTGGTCCTCTGCGTGGCGATTTCGCCCACGTGCTGAACAAGTCGACGTCGGACCGTACGCAGGTCTTCCAGCTTTCGCTGCAGACTCTGCTCTAGCCATAATGGCGTAAAACAATTCTTTGAGCCGCGGGGCGGTAGCGCCGCGGCTCAATGCATTTAAGTGACATCATGGTCGACACTCGTTTTCATCGCTTTGCCGGCCCCACCACGGTCGGCACCCTTTTAAGAGCGCTTGAGCGCAACGATCTGTTGCAGGATTTAGCAGCGCCCGACCTGATGATCGATGGTGCAACTGACCTCGATGTGGCCGGCGCCAACGATTTCGCCCTTGCTGCCCATGTCAGCTACACCGACGCTCTTAAATCTACTGCTGCTGGTGTGGTCATTGTTTCTCGGGCCTTGGCTGATGCCGTTCCTGAGGGCTGCGTGGCCCTGGTGTGCGACAAGCCGCATCATCTTTTCGCTGATGTCCTGGACTATCTCTATCCCAACAGCACGCGCAGCGTGATTGCCGGCGGTCGTGATGATCTGGGCGAGCCGGTTTTCGAAGCTGATGTGGTGATCGGCACCAATGTGGTGCTCGGACAGGGCGTCGAGATTGGTCGTGGTTCGATCATCGGGGCGAACACGGTCATCGGGGCTGGTGTCACCATTGGTCGCAATACGACCATTGCCGCCAACTGCACCATCGATTGTGCGCATATCGGCAATGGCGTGGTGATTCACTCGGGCACGCGTATTGGCTCTGAGGGCTTCGGCTGGCTCGATTTTGGTGTGTCCAATCGCAAGTTGCCACAGTTGGGGCGCGTGCTGATCCAGAACAATGTCGAGATTGGTGCCAATGCAACGATTGATCGCGGCGCTCTTGGCGACACGATGATCGGCGAGGGCACTAAGATCGACAACCTTGTCCAAATCGGCCACAACTGCCGTATTGGTCGCAATTGCATTATCGCGGCGATGTCGGGCCTGTCAGGTTCGACCATCGTTGGCGACGGGGTTCTGATGGGCGGCGGCGTTGGCACATCAGGGCATTTGGAGATTGGTGCGGGGTCGGTCGTTCATGGCCGCGCCGCCGTCACCAAGGACTGGCCTGAGGGCTCTAAGCTTGCCGGGGCACCTGCCCAGGACATTATGGATTTCTGGCGAGAGATCGCCGCTATGCGCAAACTATCAAAAGGGGTTAAGCGGGGATGACCGAGAGCACCGAGCTCACAGCAATGAGCATTGCCGAGATCCTCACGGCCCTGCCGCATCGCTATCCGTTCCTGATGATTGACAAGATTATCAAGATCAATGGCGATGAGACGGCGGTTGGGGTCAAGAACGTCACGTTCAACGAGCCGATCTTCCAGGGGCATTTCCCCGAGAACCCGATTTTTCCGGGTGTCCTGATCATTGAAGGCATGGCCCAGACCGCTGGTGCGATTGTGATCAAACACGATTCCAACAGCGGCAAGAAGAACATCGTTTTGATGCTGGGGGTCGACAAGGCCAAGTTCCGCAAGCCAGCGGGTCCAGGCGACGTGATTGAATTTCACATTGCCAAGATCCAGCGTCGCCGCAATGTCGGCCGGTACAAGGCCGAGGCCATCGTTGACGGTACGGTCATTGCCGAGGCCGAAATCACGGCAATGATTGTCGAGGCGACTTCGTGAGCCTAGCGATCGTTCATCCGACAGCTCTTGTCGGTGCCGGCGCGCAGTTGGGCCAAGGCGTCAAGATCGGACCGTATTGTATTGTGGGCGACAGGGTCGTGCTGCATGACAATGTCGAGCTGGTTTCTCACGTGTCTATTGACGGCAATACCGTGGTCGGTGCGGGTACGCGGATTTACCCGTTTGCTTCGGTCGGCCACGAGCCGCAGGATCTGAAGTATCACGGTGAAGCCTCACGGCTGGAAATCGGTGAGCGTTGCGTTATTCGCGAGTCGGTCACCATCAATCCGGGCACTGAAGGCGGCGGCATGCTGACCAAGATCGGCAATGAATGCCTGATCATGGCCAGTGCGCATGTGGCTCACGACGCGATCATTGGCAACAATGTGATCATGGCCAACTATGTCGGCATCGCTGGTCATTGCCAGATCGGTGACAATGTCATTTTTGGCGGCACTTGCGTCATCCATCAGTTCACACGCATTGGTGCACACGCCTTTATCGGCGCGCAATCGATGGTTGATGGCGACATCATTCCCTACGGCATGGCTGTGGGTAATCGTGCATCGCTGACCGGTTTGAACCTGGTTGGTCTCAAGCGCCGCAAGTTTGATCGTGAAGCGATCCACCGGCTGCGTGCGGCCTACCGGCAGATTTTCTCAAATGAGGGAACACTGCGCGAACGGGTCGAAGATGCCGCTGACCTGTTCAAGGAAGATGCGCTGGTGCAGGATGTGGTGGCCTTCATCATGGCGGCCTCTGACCGGCCGATTCTGACACCACGCAACGGCCAGTCCTCGGAGTGAGGAACAAGGTGGCGGGACGGCTCTCGATCTTTGCGGGGACCGGGGCTCTCGTTCCCCACATTGTCGAGGCAGCATTGAGCGGCGGGTACAAGGTGCAGGTGCTGACCCTGGCGCCGCGCGACGCAATCCCGGGCATCAAGATGATCAACGTTGATCTCGACAACCCGCTTGGCATCATCTGGTCGCTCAAGGTGTTTCGTACCACGCAAATTGCCATGGCCGGTGGCATCCACTTGCCAGACAAGGCGCGTGAGGGACTGATCCGGTTTGCCAATGGCAATGTCGATACCGGCAACGTGGTGGCCGAAGCGCCGGTTGGTGATGCCGCGCTGGGTGCGTTGGCAAAAGTACTCAAGAACATGACCGGTGCCGACATGATCGGGGTGCATGAATTGTCCCCAGATCTGCTTGCTGGTGAGGGCGTCATTGCCGGCGCTGGATTTGACGATCACGCCGCCGCTTTATTCGCATTGGAAACAGCGCGGGCCATCGGAATGCTCGATATCGGACAGGCGGCGGTGACGTCAGGGCGCCGGATCATTGCCGTTGAAGACATTGGTGGCACCGATGCCCTGATCGAACGCGTCGGGGCGCTGCGCGCGCGCGGGCTGGCAGGCAATGGCAGTACCCCGCTGATCCTGGCCAAGGCCATGCAGCCACAACAGGCCGGGTTCGTCGATTTGCCGGCCGTGGGGCCGCGGACGGTTACTGGCTGTGCCGCGGCCGGCATCGCGGCAATTGCGGTCGAGGCTGGGCATAGTCTGGTGCTGGAGCGCGCTGCGCTTCAGGCCGCCGCCAAGCAGCACGGCGTGGTGGTCCTGGGGATGACTCTTGACCATGGATGAGCCGCTCAAGCTTTTCATTCTGGCGGGTGAACCATCGGGCGATCGGATTGCTGCCGATCTGGTGGCGCGGCTACAGCAGCGTGTGCCGCTGGCCCTTGCCGGTGTAGGCGGTGACGAACTCAGCGCTCTGGGGCTTCAATCACTTTACCCCATGAGCGATCTGTCCGTGATGGGCATTAGTGATGTGTTGCGCCGACTACCGCTGCTGCTGTGGCGGGTTGAGCAGACCGCGCGCGCCATTCGGGCCGACAAGCCGGACATTGTTGTGCTGGTTGACGCGCAGGATTTCTCCAAACTGGTGGCCAAGCGCCTGAAGGCGCTCGGCTATGCGGGGACGGTCATCCTCTATGTTGCACCGTCGGTTTGGGCGCGGGCGCCTGAACGGGCCGCCAAGCTCGAGCCGCTGTTCGACGAAGTTCTCGCGGTGCTGCCATTTGAGCCTGCGGTCATGCGGAGCCTGGGCGGCCCGCTCACCAGCTATGTGGGGCATCCGGCTCTCGCCGAAAGGCTGGAACAGGCTGATGGGGCCGAGAAGGGACCGCTGGTGTTGTTGCCAGGGAGCCGCGAGGGTGAGTTGCGTCGACATCTGCCGCTATTTCGGTCCGTTGTGGCGCAACTGGCCGAGCACCCCGTCATTGATGGTGTAGTGATCCCGACGTTGCCATCACTGGCAGCGCGCATTCAAGGCGAAGTTGCTGACTGGCCTGTGCCAGTGGCTGTGATTGATCAGCGTGGCGATCGCCGAGCCCTATACGGGCGGGCTGTTGCGGCGCTGTCAGTGGCTGGCACGGCAACGCTGGAACTGGCATTGGCCCGCGTGCCAATGGTGGTGAGCTATGTGATGGATGGGCACCAGGCGCGGGTCTTCGACAAGCTGGGGCGCCCCATAATTTCTCTGCCCAACATCATTCTGGATCGCCCCGAAGTCAGCGAGCTGGTGCAGGCCAAGCCGGACGCAGACGCCATCGTTGCCAGTCTGTGCGCATTGCTGGACAACAAAAAAGCCCGCCAGGACCAGATATTGGCCTTTGGCGAGCTTGTCGAATTGATGGTGGCGGGCAGCGGCGACTTTCCCCGTCAGGATCCAGCGGACCGGATCCTGAGCTATTGGTCTGCCGCTTAGCGGGCGTCGACCTGCTTGTAGTCGCGGGCTGGCGAGCCATCATAAAGCTGCCGTGGGCGACCAATCTTCTTCTGCGGATCGCCGATCATTTCCTTCCACTGGGAAATCCAGCCGACGGTGCGGGCGACAGAGAACAGCACGGTGAACATCGACGTCGGGAAGCCAATCGCTTCAAGGATGATGCCCGAGTAGAAGTCCACATTCGGGTAGAGCTTGCGCTCGATGAAGTATGGATCTTCAAGCGCGATTTTCTCGAGTTCCTGCGCCACCTGCAGCGTGGGATTGTTGTGCACGCCGAGCAGGTCAAGGACCTCCTTGGCAGTCTTCTGCATCACGGTCGCGCGGGGATCGAAGTTCTTGTAGACGCGATGGCCAAAGCCCATCAGCTTGAACGGATCGCTCTTGTCCTTGGCGCGGGCAATGAACTCAGGAATGCGATCGACGGTGCCGATTTCCTTGAGCATGTTGAGCGCAGCTTCGTTCGCGCCGCCATGGGCAGGGCCCCACAGGCAAGCCACACCGGCTGCGATACAGGCGAATGGGTTGGCGTCGGACGAACCAGCCAGGCGAACGGTAGAGGTCGAGGCGTTCTGCTCGTGGTCTGCATGCAGGGTGAAGATCAGGTCCATTGCCTTGGCAATGGTTGGGTTCACCTCATAATTCTCGGCCGGAACCGAAAAGCACATGTGCAGGAAGTTCGACGCGTAATCGAGATCGTTGCGTGGATACACGAAGGGCTGGCCGACCGAGTATTTGTAGGCCATGGCCGCGATCGTTGGCATCTTGGCGATCATGCGGATCGAGGCGATCTCGCGCTGCTGCGGATCGGTGATGTCGGTGGAGTCATGGTAGAACGCTGCCATGGCGCCGACCACACCGGTCATGATGGCCATTGGATGGGCATCGCGGCGGAAGCCACGGTAGAAGTAGTGCATCTGCTCATGCACCATGGTGTGACGTGTCACCAGTTCATCGAACTCGACCAGTTGGGTCTTGTTGGGCAGTTCGCCGTAGAGCAGCAGATAGCAGACTTCTATGTACGAAGCGTTTTCCGAGAGCTGATCAATGGGATAGCCGCGGTAGAGCAACTGGCCCTTGTCACCATCGATATAGGTGATGGCACTGTCACAGGCCGCCGTGGAGGTAAACCCCGGGTCGTACGTAAACATGCCGGTCTTGGCGTATAAGGTGCGGATGTCGATGACATCCGGACCAACGGTGCCAGACAGAAGCGGGAATTCGTGGGTCTGATCCCCGATGACGAGTTTGGCGACTTTATCGGTCATTTAGCTCTCCTCGAAGGCCCCGGAACCCCAATTGGAAAGGGATTTCGGTAGGGTCGGGGCCGTGTATGTGGCAGTCACATAATTACCGGACAGGTATCAGCTTTTGCTGTCCTGAGGCAACTGATGGGTAAGCAAGGCTTACCCTGCTATTAGCACTAGACAGCGCTGATTTGATCCTGAAGGCGCGCCATTGCTTCGTCGCGACCGATCAGCACCATAACCTCAAAGATGCCTGGTGAGACAGTGCGTCCGGTCAGCGCAGCCCGCAATGGCTGTGCCAGTTTGCCCAGCTTGAGGCCCTTGGCCTCGGCCAGGGTGCGCATGGCAGCGTCGATGGCAGGCACCGACCATTCATTGAGACCGTGCAGCATTTCGGCCATGTCACCAAGCACGATGCGCGATTCCGGTGTCAGCAGCGCTGACGCCTTTTCATCAATAGCAAGCGGACGTGACGCGTAGATGAACTGGGCCAGATCGATGAGTTCCAACACGGTTTTGGCGCGTGGCTGCAATTCTGGTAGGGCGCTGAGGGCGGTGTCCCGGTTGGCCGAGAGTCCCTCGGCGTCAGCAGTGCGGCCAACTTCCCGGGCCGTTGCCAGCATGACGTCGTAGAGATATTCCGGCGTTGCTTCGCGGATGTAATGGCCGTTGATGTTCTCTAGCTTTACGAAGTCGAAGCGTGCGGCGCCCTTGTTGAGCCCGTCCAGCGCAAACCACTCGACCATCTGGTCGGTGCTGAAGAACTCGTCGTCGCCATGGCTCCAGCCGAGACGGGCGAGATAGTTGCGCAGGGCTTCAGGCAAGTATCCCATCTGGCGGTAGGCTTCTACGCCCAGAGCGCCATGACGCTTGGAGAGCTTGGCGCCGTCAGGACCGTGGATCAACGGGATATGGGCCATCTCCGGCACGGGCCAGCCCATGGCGTTGTAGATGATAATCTGGCGGGCCGCATTGGTCAGGTGATCGTCGCCACGGATAATGTGGGTGACGCCCATATCGTGATCATCGACCACCACGGCGTGCATATAGGTGGGCGTGCCGTCAGAGCGCATGATGATGAAATCATCCAGGTTCTCAGCCTTGAATACGACCTGGCCCTGCACATGGTCGTTGACGGCGATGTCGCCGCTCAGCGGCGCCTTGATGCGGATCACCGGGGCAACCCCCTCGGGAGCTTCGCTCTGGTCGCGATCGCGCCAGTAACCGTTATAGCGTGGCGGCTTGCCGGCGGCACGGGCCTCTTCACGCATCTGGTCTAGCTCGGCTGATGAGCAATAGCAGTAGTAGGCATGGCCCAGTTCAACCAACTGGCGCGCCACCTCGGCGTGACGGTCGGCGCGTGCGAACTGGCTGATCGGGTCGCCTTCCCAATCCAGACCCAGCCATTTCAGGCCATCGATCAAGGCAACCACAGCCGCATCAGTAGAGCGTTCGCGGTCCGTATCTTCGATACGCAGCAGCATCTTGCCGCCCTGGTTTTTGGCGAATGCCCAGCTGAACAGCGCCGTGCGGGCGCCGCCAATGTGCAGATAACCAGTGGGCGAAGGGGCGAAACGGGTGACGACCTGGGACATGAGACCGGAGTGCTTGGAGAGATTGAGAGCCGTGTGTAGCATAGAGGGGCACGAGCGCAAGGGCGGGGGCAGGGCCGGTGCAGCGGGGCGAAACTCTCGATCGCGAAATCGACGATATGAGACGGGTCTCACCCGCATCCCCTATGCCTGCCGTCCTGCCCGGACGGGGGCGTCAGACTGGACGAACCGCTCCCTTCTCTGCGGCTGTCACGCAAGTCAGGGACGCTGTATCGGCGCGGCGGTTGTTCATCCTGTTGCCCTTTGCAATGCTGGCGGGGCTGATTGCGTATGCCAGTCTTCCCGTTGAACCGCAAAGCTGGGCGTTGGTCGCCGTCGGGCTGGCTGTCCTGGCATTGGTCGTAGCGCTGCGTGCGTCGACTATCCTGCCGCTGTTGGGGCTGCTGGCCGCGTTTTGGGCCGGGGTCTGCCTATTGCCACTACATGGGTTCTGGTTCGGCACCGAAATGCTGCGCTATCCGGCTTATGGGGCGTATTCGGCACGGGTCGATGCCATTGTTTCGGCCACTGAAAGTACGCGCCGCATCATCATTTCGGATCTGACCCCGTTCGATGGCGCCCGAGCACTGCCGATTGTCCGGGCACGGTTGGTCACGCCACCCACGCCGCCGCTGGCGCCGGGTGACACGATTGAGGCCAAAGTTCGCTTGGCACCCGTTCCCGGTCCCGTTCTTTCCGGTAGCTTTGATGGACAGTTTCACGCCTACTTCGCCGGTGTTGGCGCCTATGGCATTGTAACCAGCGGTTTTTCCAAAACCGGGTCGGGGGCGCAGTTCGACCCGGGGCGCGTGGTTGAGCAATTGCGCATGGGGATTGGTGCTCGTATCGCGGGTGTGCTTGATGGTGCTTCAGCTGCCATTGGGCGGGCCATGGTGGTGGGCGATCAAAGCGAGATCACCGATGAAACCCGCGAGGTGATGGCGCAGTCGGGGCTGGCCCATATCTATTCGATATCCGGGCTGCATCTATCGATTGTTGCAGGTGGCGTGTTCTGGCTGATGCGCTGGCTGCTGGCCGCCATTCCGCCTGTCGCCAATCGCTGGTCGGTCAAGAAGGTAGCGGCAGTGACCGGGCTGATCGCGGCAGGGGGATATTTGCTGCTGGCCGGTGGCGTGGGGAATATCCCGGCTCTGCGTTCAACCATGATGCTGGGCCTGATCTTTGGTGCGGTTCTGGCCGGACGCCGGGCGCTAACAATGCGCAATGTTGCCATTGCGGCCCTTGCGATCATGGTGATTGATCCAGCCAGCGTGTTCCGGGCCAGTTTCCAGCTGTCATTTGCCGCTGTGGTGGCCTTGATCGGTATCTACGAGATGCCGCGATCTGCCCCAAGGGGTAATCGCAACTGGATGGCTCGCATGGGCGGATCGTTATGGGCTGCGGCGGCTACCAGCCTGATCGCCGGTATGGCGACGCTGCTGTTTTCCGCATATCATTTCCAGCAGACCGCACCCCTCAGCGTGGTAGGCAATGTGTTGGTGCTGCCTGTCGTCAGCCTGATCATCATGCCCTTCGGGGTGTTGTCCGTGCTGGCGATGCCATTGGGCATCGAGAAGCCCTTTGTCGCCATCATGGGCTGGGGCATCGACCGGATGGTCGATGGTGCTGTTCTGGTGGCGGGTTGGAGCGCTGGACTAACGGGTAACCCATTGCTGACCGTTTGGGCCCTGATCATCGGTCTGGCGGCCTTGGCGTGGTTTGCCTTTTTGCCCACTCGCTGGCGCTTGGCTGGCCCGCTGCTGGCGGTGCCGTTGGTGCTGCTGTTTGGGCTGGACCACCGTCCCGATGTGCTGATTGCCGACACCACCCAGGCAGTGGCGGTTCGACAAGGCGAAGCGATGGGTCTGGTGACGGGGCGCGGCGGCAGTTTTGCGGTCAATGTTTGGAGCGATCACTACCAGGAGGAGATCGCTGACACTTTCGAAGGAGCCCGCTGCGACAGATTGGGGTGCATCGCGCGTACCCCGGAATTCTCTATCGCCGTGATCAAAAATGCCGCCGCTTTTGCTGAAGATTGCGGGCTGCATGATTTGGTGGTCGCCCGTCTGCGCGCGCCGGTTACCTGCAAAGGAAGCCTGGTAATCGACAGTGAAGACCTGCAGGCCGGGGGCGTGCAGTGGCTGCGCTGGGATGGTTCGGCGGCGCGGTTTGACCTCCGCACCGCCATTCCCAACCTCAACCGGCCGTGGCGAGTCGCGCGATAGTAACGCCCGCCGCTGGAATTTCGGCGGTGCCAAGCACGTATCCGGTTTCGTCATGCGCAAGTGTCAGGGTGGCTGGGCCAGCATTGTAGTTGACGTAGACACGCAGGCCGTCGCGCGTGCGGCAGCGCACGCCCGCTGGCAGGTTCAATGTCACCAGATCGGCCTCGGCGATCAGATAGTCGACCACGCGATGGACGAGTGCCTTGGTGCCGGTGCCGCCCAGATAGTAGAGCTTGCCCTGATTGACCAGAACCGGCCAACCTTCGGTGTCCTCGATGACCACATTGGCCTTGGTCTCGATGCGTTCGCGCCAGTGGTGGACCGAGCCGCTGCCTTTGACCTCGATTTCGAGCGACGGATCAATGCTGTCGATGCGCAGCACCTTGAGGTCAAGCAGATTGCTTGGCAGATCCGGCGCCAGCCTGGGCGGGATGGCGAAATTCTGCGTCTTGGAGCCAGAGCGCGGACCGATCAGCAGGTGGCCATCAAATTCGCTGATTGCCGTGCGCAGCTCGTCATTCCAGGCAAACAGGGCCGGGATAGCAATAATGTCGTAGCCGGCAAAGCTAGTGGTGCTGGGTGGTAGAATATCGATATCCAGCCCGTGACGGCGGAAGGCCGCATAGAGCGCCCGCACATGGGCGCCATGCGTGAAGCCCTTGGCCTGCGGTTGAACGTCCCAGGCCCATTCGCTCTGATAGTCATAGACGAGGCCGACGCGTCCCTTGCTGGCGGCGCCCGTAATGCCGATCGACTTGAGTTCCTGCGCGACCTGAAGGGCTTCATGGTAAGCGGGAGCAGGTTCGCTGTCGGGGCGCAAGAGGCCGGCATGCATCTGTTCCTGCGCAAAGGGTGCCTGGCGCCAGCGGAAATAGGAAACAACCTCCGCGCCATGGGCAAAGGCTTCCCACGCCCAGAGACGCGCCATGCCGGGCAAGGGATCGGGATTGAAATCGGCCCAGTTCACCGGACCGGGCTGCTGCTCCATGATCCACCAGCGGCCGTGACCAACGGTGCGGTAGAGATCGTGGTGGAATGCCTGATAGTCGGGTTCACCCTGGCGCAGATACTGGCGCTTGACCTCTTCGGGCTCGGTGCTAACAGCGAGATGGCCAATCGGGTAAGCGTCCCAGGCCGCCACATCAAGGGATTTGGCAACGTCATAGTGGTCGAATTCGGTATAGCGGCCCATGAAGTTATGGATGACCGGCAGGTCGGGGCGCTTGGCTTTGAGGATGTCGTACTGCACCTTGTTGAAGGCGGCGACCTGATCTGATGCGTAGCGCCGATAGTCCAGGTCATGGGCGGGCGCTGGTTCGCAGACCAGAAGATTGGGGAGTTCGACCTGATCGAAGCGGTTGTATTCCATGGACCAGAACACATTGCCCCATGCCTCGTTCAAGGCTTCGACCGTGCCGTATTTTTCGGCCAACCAGCGCTGAAACCCAACCTTTGCGGCCGGCGAATAGGAATAGGTGGTGCCGTGGCAGCCATATTCATTGTCGGTCTGCCAGCCGCCCAGCGCGGGATGGCTGGCGACGGCATCGGCCAGCAACTGCGTGATGCGGGCGGATTCTTCGCGATAGCCAAGATGCGAGAAATCGTAGTGGCGGCGCGAGCCAAAACCTTTCTGGCGGCCATTGGCGTCGACAGCGAGCATGTCTGGGTGCTTGTCGACCATCCAGCGTGGTGGGGTGGCAGTGGGTGTGCAGAAAATGACCTTGAGCCCGTGGCGTCCCAGCACATCCATGGAGCGGATGATCCAATCGAACTGCAGATACCCCGGCGTGGGTTCGAGCTTTGACCAGGCGAACTCGCCTATCCGGACAAAGGCGATGCCGACCTCAGCCATGCGCGCTGCATCCTGCTCCCAGACCTCCTCGGACCAGTGTTCTGGATAGTAGCAAACGCCCAGGGCTGGATTGATCATGACGGAGTTCTCAGAGTTTGATTGGGGTTTCGGCCTGACCGGCGACGTCGACGTCGATAGCAAAGACACTGCCGGCGTGTGGTTCATTTGCCCTCTGTTCTGGGCTCAGTCCGGTATTGGCGGTGGTGATGAACATGGTCTTGAGGTCAGCTCCACCAAAGGCAGGGCAGGTCACCTGACTGACGGGGAGTTCAACGATCCGATCAATTGATCCATCGGGTGCGTGGCGGACGACACAATTGCCGCCCCATCGCGCGTTCCAGAGGTAGCCTTCGCTATCCACGACCGCGCCGTCAGGGGAGCCGCGATGGTCCGATACATCGGCAAACAGTGTCCACTCGCCAATCGGCATGCCGGTTGCCGGATCAGTGGCGCATTGCATGATCTGGCGGGTCGGGGTGTCGGACCAGTAGGCAATGGTGCCATCGGGCGAGAAGCAGGTGGCATTTGGAATGCTGATATTGGACTTGAGCGTGCTCAGCGTGCCGTCACGATAGTGATAGACGGCGCCGATAGGGGTTTCTTCGTTCTTGCCCATGGTGCCGATCCAGAAGGCGCCAGAGGGATGCACGCGGCTATCATTGGTGCGGGTCTCACCATTGCTGGCTTCGATGCCCACAATCGGCGCGATGCCGCCCATGGTGATGTCAAAACCCTTGAGTCCGGTTTCAGCGGCCAGCACCAGGGTGTTGTCGTCAACAATTGCGGCCGCAGCGACCACTTCGTTGAACAGCCACTGATTGGTGATTTCACCGGTAGCATTGGCCGCGTACAGGGTGTCTTCCTTGATATCGAAAAAGAACAGTTCCTGGCGTCCGGGATGCCAGAGCGGGCCCTCGCCGAGGGTGCACTGGGTGTCGATGAGAAGGCGGGCCGTCTGGCTCATTGGGGGAACCCCGCATCATAGGCGGCAACCGCCGCATTTGCGCGTTCGCTAACCTGGGCCGCGTCCATGCCGGGCTTGTAGATATAGGTTCCCAGGCCAAAGCCCGAGCAACCGGCAGCGAAGTACTCATCGAAATTGTCGGGATTGGCACCGCCGACCGCATAGAGCGGAATTTCCGGCGGCAGCACGGCCTTCATGGCCTTGATACCCTTGGGGCCAAGTACTTCGGCGGGAAAGAACTTCAGGCCTGTGGCACCCGCCTTGATGGCGCGGAATGCGTCGGAGGGCGTGAATACGCCGGGGAAGGACAACATCTGCATTCGGATCGTTTCTGCGATCACCTGCTTGTTGGTGTCAGGCGAGACAACGAATGTGCCGCCTGCCTCGGATACGGCGGCGACCTGCTTCTTGTTCAGCACGGTACCCGCCCCAATGGTGGCGATATCGCCCAGCGCATTTGACGCCATGGCGATACTGATCAGCGCATCGGGGGAATTGAGCGGGACCTCGATCATGGTGATCCCTGCCTCGATCAGGGCTTCACAAACATCGATGGTTTCGCTGGGGGGGATGCCGCGCAGAATGGCAATGAGGTGACGGTGTTCCATAAGCGGCTCCTAGGCGGCGTAGCTGCGCGCGGCCTTCAGGCCCGCCAGCACAATATTGGTGGTGTCCTGCGGCAACCCGGTGGCGCCAATCATTTCAAGGACTTGGGCGTAAAGGGCGCACAGGCTGGGTGAGCCAATCAATGGCACTGCCTGCTGGCCGATCAAATGGCGGTTGCTGGCGACTTCAGTGCCGATCAGCAGACCCGAGAGATAGCCGGCGCACCAGTCAGGCTGACGATTTGACAGCAGGGCGCTGGCGCGTACCTGAAACAGGGTGCCGAGCAATTGTTCGGGGTGGTCCAGACCGGCGCGGGCGCCTGCTATAAAGCCCTCCGCTCGGCCGGGACCGTCGAGGTCCCCGTTCATGGAGTGGCGCAGGACCGAGTGGGTACGCAGGACTTCGTAGATTTCGCCGGTCATCGCCGTTGAGAAGTGGTCAATGCGGGTCCCCGAAAGACGGGCCCATTTGGAGTGGGTGCCGGGCATGCAAACCATGCCGGAAAAGCCGGGCTCAAGAGCCGCAAGACCGAGCAATTGGGTCTCTTCGCCGCGCATGACATTGTCAGCGCCCGCCTTTTGGCAAACGCCGGGTAGAATCGCCGGGGCGAAGCGTCCGTCAGGCATTGTAGGGTGGACAGCGCCGGCCAGCAGACCGCGCAAATCGGTGGGAGTTTCAAGATAAGGGGCCTCGAGCCAGCCCTGACGCGCGCCGGCCATGCCACAGATCAGCACGTCCAGTGCTCCCCCGCCGGCAGCCGTAACCCCATCAAGCACCTCGATAAGTGCGGCGGGAAATTCCTCGCGAGTCAGCTTACCCATGCCCTTGGCCGATTGCCGCTCCAGCGCCACGCTGCCATCAGGGGCAATGCCCCATGCTCGCAGGTTGGATGTGCCCCAATCAACGGCGACCCAGTCTACGATATTCGTCACGAATTCCCCTCCGTCGCCCAAATTTGGCGCGACCCTAATGGCTGAATCTCATTTCAGCCAGACCGAATATCCGGCCCGGTCGTCGTCAAACCTGCTCTCCGAAGCATCGTCCTGTCTCGTCGTCCGGTAAGTCCGTGTGAGCGTTCCGACAGATTTTCGCGGGATTTCTGGACTTTGCGCATAAGTATGATTTTTTCTACCAAAGACCATTCACAGCGCGTCCAGCCATGCTAGAACGTTGGCAAATCCCGGCGCCTGCGTGCGCACGGTGAGGAGCAGCAAGGAAGTTCAAAAATGACGGCAGGTAACGGCGATTCAGCGGGCAACAAATTGCGTTCGCGCGCCTGGTTCGACAATCCAGAGAACCCGGACATGACGGCTCTCTATCTTGAGCGCTACATGAATTTCGGCGTTTCGCGTGAAGAGCTGCAGTCAGGCAAGCCCATTATCGGTATTGCCCAGACCGGTTCGGATTTGAGCCCCTGCAACCGTCATCACATCGTTCTGGCAGAGCGCGTGCGTGAAGGCATTCGCGAAGCGGGCGGTATTGCCATCGAATTTCCGGTGCATCCGATTCAGGAAACCGGCAAGCGTCCGACGGCGGGGCTGGATCGCAATCTGGCCTATCTTGGTCTGGTTGAAGTTCTGTACGGCTATCCACTTGATGGCGTTGTG
Organism: Devosia litorisediminis; assembly: GCF_018334155.1. Taxonomy (NCBI): domain Bacteria; kingdom Pseudomonadati; phylum Pseudomonadota; class Alphaproteobacteria; order Hyphomicrobiales; family Devosiaceae; genus Devosia; species Devosia litorisediminis. The sequence continues at coordinate 1,188,419 of NZ_JAGXTP010000001.1, forward strand.
CTGACCATTGGTTGCGACAAGACCACGCCCGCCATGCTGATGGGTGCTGCTACCGTCAATATTCCGTCGATTGCCCTGTCGGTCGGCCCCATGCTGAACGGCTGGCACAAGGGCGAGCGCACTGGCTCGGGCACCATTGTGTGGAAGGCGCGCCAGATGATGGCCGCCGGCGAAATCGACTATGCCCAGTTCATCGAACTGGTGGCCTCATCGGCCCCCTCGACCGGCTTCTGCAACACCATGGGCACGGCTTCGACCATGAATTCGCTGGCGGAAGCGCTGGGCATGCAATTGCCCGGTTCGGCGGCAATTCCCGCGCCCTATCGTGATCGCCAGGAAATGGCTTATCGCACCGGCAAGCGGATCGTTGACATGGTGCATGAGGACCTCAAGCCCTCTGACGTCATGACCAAGGACAATTTCGTCAACGCCATCGTGGTCAATTCGGCCATTGGTGGTTCGACCAACGCGCCGATCCACATTCAGGCCATCGCCAAGCACATGGGCGTTGAGCTCGAGTTGCAGGATTTCCAGACCCACGGCCACAAGGTGCCGCTGCTGGTGAACCTGCAGCCCGCCGGTGAATATCTGGGCGAAGATTTCTATCATGCCGGCGGTGTGCCGGCGGTGGTCAATGAGTTGATGGGGCAGGGGCTGATCCGTGAGGGTGCGCCGACAGTCAACGGCAAGACCATTGGCGAAAACTGCGCCGCGACCACCATTCAGGACGACAAGGTCATCCGTCACTTCGACAACCCGCTCAAGGTGGATGCAGGCTTCCTGGTGCTGCGTGGCAATCTGTTCGACAATGCCATCATGAAGACCAGCGTGATCTCGCCCGAGTTCCGCGATCGCTACCTCAACAACCCAGCCCATCCAGGCATGTTTGAGGGCAAGGCGGTGGTCTTTGATGGTCCGGAAGATTATCACCACCGGATCGATGATCCGGCGCTGGAAATCGACGAAAACACGCTGTTGTTCATGCGCGGCGCTGGTCCGATCGGCTATCCCGGCGCGGCCGAAGTGGTCAATATGCGGCCACCCAGCTATCTGATCAAAAAGGGTATTACAGCGCTCGCGTGCATTGGCGATGGTCGTCAGTCCGGCACCTCCGGCTCACCCTCGATCCTGAACGCTTCGCCAGAAGCTGCCGCGGGTGGCAATCTGGCCATTCTCAAGACTGGCGATCGGGTTCGGATCGATCTGAACAAGGGGCAGGCCAACATTCTGATCTCGGACGAAGAGATCGCCACACGGCGAGCCGATCTGGAAGCTTCGGGTGGCTATAAGTATCCCAAGCATCAGACCCCATGGCAGGAAATCCAGCGCGGTATCGTTGGCCAGCTGGGTGATGGCGCCATCCTCAAGCCTGCCGAGAAGTATCAGCGGATTGCTCAGAGTGAGGGCGTGCCGCGCGACAACCACTAGGTTGCGCCAAGCCCCCAAAACACCAAAGGTCCCGCCAACTGGTGGGGCCTTTTTCGTTTCTGCCACTGCGTTATCGGTAACGGGTCAGTTGCGCGTTGGGCGGTCAGTTTCGGTCGATGGCTGACCAGTCGCCCTGCAGCAGGAGTGCATCGGCAAGGCGCTCTTCATAGAGTTCGCGGGGGATTTCGATGCCGCCCAGCGATTCCAGATGATCGGTGAGAAACTGGGTGTCGAGCAGCACGTAGCCACCGGTGTTGAGCCGATCCACCAGATGGGCCATGGCGATCTTGCTGGCATTGGTACGGCGGTGGAACATGGATTCCCCGAAAAAGGCGCCGCCAATGGCGAGCCCGTAAAGTCCGCCGACCAGTTCGGCGCCGTCCCAGACCTCAACCGTGTGGGCCACACCGCGTTCGAACAACTCGCCATAGACTGACCGGATGGTGCGGTTGATCCAGGTCGTGTCGCGGTCTGCGCCCACTGTGGCACAGGCGTCGATTACAGCTTCGAAATCGGTATCGACCTTGGTGACAAAACCGGATTTGCGGATTGCCTTGCGCAAGCTGGTGGAGAGGCGAAAGCCGTCCAGGGGAATGATGCCGCGCTGCTCCGGGCTGACCCAGAACAGGTTCTCGTCCTGAGCGTCCTCAGACATGGGAAAGATGCCCGCCTGATAGGCGCGCACGATCAATTCAGGGGTGATCTCAAGTTCGAACGGGTTTGGGCGGGACATGACGCACCTTGGGTCTAAAGGAAAGGGGCGCAGTGCGCCCCTTTGGTAGATCAGACCTTGTTCTCGGCCAGGTATTTTTCAAGCCAGTGAATGTCATAATTGCCCGAAAGAATGTCGGGCTCCTTGATCAGACGCTGGAACAGCGGCAGCGTGGTCTTGATGCCGTCGATTACGAACTCGTCAATGGCGCGGCGCAGGCGCTGCAGACACTCGTCGCGGGTGCGACCATAGACGATCAGCTTGCCGATGAGCGAGTCGTAATAGGGCGGGATCTTGTAACCCTGATAAACCGCCGAATCGACGCGAATTCCGACGCCACCTGCGGGGTGGTAGAAGGTGATCGTGCCGGGCGAAGGAGCGAAGGTCTGTGGGTCTTCGGCATTGATACGCACTTCAATGGCATGACCGTTGAACTGGACCTTGTCCTGGGTGATGGACAGCTTCTCGCCCGAAGCGACGCGAATCTGCTCATAGACGATGTCTATACCGGTGATGCGTTCGGTGACTGGATGCTCCACCTGCAGGCGGGTGTTCATTTCGATGAAATAGAACTCGCCGTCTTCGTAGAGAAATTCGATCGTGCCAGCGCCTGAGTATTTCAGCTTGCGCATGGCGACCGCGCAAATTTCGCCGATTTCGTCGCGTTCCTGCGGCTTGATGGTGGGGCCACCGGCCTCTTCCCAAACCTTCTGATTGCGGCGCTGCAGCGAGCAGTCACGAACGCCCAGATGCACCGCATTGCCCTGTCCGTCGCCCAGTATCTGGACTTCGATGTGGCGCGGCTTGCCAAGGTATTTTTCCATGTAGACCGAGCCATTGCCGAAAGCAGCAGCAGCTTCGGAACGTGCGGTGGACCAGGCGGTCAACACGTCGTCTTCGGAGTTGGCCAGCTTCATGCCGCGACCACCACCGCCAGCGGTGGCCTTGATCAGGACGGGATAGCCAATTTCCTTGGCCATGCGCTTGGCTTCAGCTTCGGTTTCAACCGCGCCGGGCGAGCCGGGAACCACGGGAATGCCAAGCTCGACGGCGGTCTTTTTGGCCGTGATCTTGTCGCCCATGATGTCGATATGGTGGCTGGAGGGACCGATGAAGGTCACCTTGTGCTCGGTCAGGATCTTGGCAAAGCGAGCATTCTCGGACAGGAAGCCATAGCCGGGATGCACGGCGTCTGCGCCGGTGATCTCGATGGCAGCCATGATCGAGGGAATGTTGAGATAGCTGTCCTTGGCGGACGGCGGCCCAATGCAGACGCTTTCGTCGGCAAGGCGAACGTGCATGGCATTGGCGTCAGCGGTGGAGTGCACCGCCACGGTCTGGATGCCGAGCTCCTTGCAGGCGCGCAGGATGCGCAATGCGATTTCGCCGCGATTGGCGATCAGGACCTTTTGGAACATGGGGTTCCCCTTACTCGATGACGACGAGTGGCTCGCCGTATTCCACCGGCTGGGCGTCCTCGAACAGGATGCGCGTGACGGTGCCCGAGCGATGTGCGGGGATCTGGTTCATGGTCTTCATGGCTTCAATGATGAGCAGCGTCTGACCCTCGGTCACCTTGGCGCCAACCGAAACAAAAGCCGCCTTGCCTGGCTCTGGTGCGGTGTAGGCGGTGCCAACCATCGGCGAGGTCAGTGTGCCGGGGTTGGAAGCGAGATCTTCAGCGGCAGCAGGCGCTGCAGCAGGAACCGAGCCAGCTGGTGCCATCGAGGCGGCAGGCGCTGCCGCCGGTGCGGGCGCATAATGCTGCGGCGCTGCGTAGGTTACGCCTTCATTGGGGTATGAGCGGGTGACACGGACCCGGAAGTCCTCCTGCTCGATTTCGATCTCGGCGAGATCTTCCTTGTTCAGCAGCTCGGCGATGGCTCGGATCAGATCCTGATCCACTTGCGATGACTTGGTCATTCTTGTCGGTCTCCCGCGCGTTACGCGTTGATCGTTACTTGAGTTTTTCGGCGAGCGCCATGAGCGCCATTGTATACCCGGTGACACCAAAGCCGCAAATGACACCGAACGCCACAGCCGACACATAGGAATGGTGCCGGAAGGCTTCGCGCTGGTGGATGTTGCTCAGATGCACTTCTGCAACGGGCAGCCCGACGGCCTTGAGCGCGTCGTGGATGGCTACGGACGTATGGGAATAGGCTGCCGGATTGATGATAATCGCGTCGGCGGTCTTGCGGGCATCCTGAATCCAGGTGACCAGCTCGCCTTCGTGATTGGATTGGCGGAAGTCGATTGTCAGGCCCTGTTCAGTGCCTGTCTGCTTGCACAGAGCCTCGATATCCTTGAGCGTTTGCGCGCCATAGATATCCGGCTCGCGCGTGCCGAGCAGATTGAGGTTCGGGCCGTTGAGGACGAGAACGCGCTTTGCCATAATTTTTGCCTTGTGCACCGGGTCTTCGTGCTGAAGCAAGCGCGGTTACACGAAATGCACCGAAAACGCAAAGAACCCGGTAGATTATGACCGATCAGCTATCGCACTGGGTTTCGCCGCATTCGCGCATATTGGCGATACGCTGGCGCAGTTCATCCACGCCGATGGCGCCAGGGATGACCTCATTGCCGATGATATAGGTCGGGGTGCCGGTGATGTTGAGCGCCTTGGCGATCTCATAGGACGTCTGGATCGTCCTGGAGACGCTGTCAGTGCCCATATCGAGCTCAAGGCTGACCGGGCTCAGGCCCAGGTCGGCTGCGGCCGCCAGGGCCACATCCTTGTCGACCTTGCCGCGACTGGTGAACAGCGCTTCGTGGAAGCTCCAGTAGTCGACGTCAGAATCACCAACCAGCACGGCGATGCGGGCGGCATCGATGGATTCGTTGGAAAGAATGGGGAATTCCTTGAAGATCACGCGCAGATTGGGATCTTCGGCCAGCAGGGTGGCCAGGTCGGGCAGGGCCGAGCGGCAGTAGCCGCAATTGTAATCAAAGAACTCGACCAGGGTCACATCACCATCGGGATTGCCGACCACAACCTGACCGGGGTCATTGAAGATCGCTTCCTGCATGGTGGCAATGGCGGCGGTGGCCTGACTGCGTTCTTCGGCGCGCAGTGTCGAATCAAGCGCCACCGAGACGCGCTGCAGGATCTTTGGATCGCTCATCAGGAAGGATTCGATCATCGGGTTGATGATGTCGGCGTCGAGCGTGGCGACTTCCTGAGCAGGCGCGGCAGCCATGGTGGCGCTGCGCTGGGCGTCATAGGCGGTGATTGCGTCATCAATCATGGCCTGCACAGCCACGCTGTCCGTCTGCGGGGCGGGCTGGATGATTGTGGCATAACCCAGGGCGCCAGCAAGGATACCCGCAAGGGCGACGAGAGCGATGGTGACGCGTGACATGGCTGGTTGGAACTCCGGTCCTGATGAAACGCCTGCCTTCTAGCAGAGCTGAAGCCAGATTAGCAGGGGGGAGTGAACAGGTACTTGGTGTGCCCATCAATTGTTGTTGAGGGGCGGGGCAGTTCGCGATAGGCGGATGGGGTCAAGGAGTGTGCATGACCGACCTTCCCGCCGACGGGCTGATGCCCTTTCACGCCATGGAAATTCTCAAGCGCGCCAAGGTGCTTGAGGCAAGCGGGCGCAGCATCTGCCATCTCGAGGTGGGCGAACCCGGTTCGCCGCCGGCGCCCAAGGTGCTCGAAGCAGTGCGTCAGGCGTTGCCGCAGGCACAGGGCTATACCAATGCCAAGGGCCTGGGCGAGCTGCGCGAGGGCCTTGTCGCCTACTACCAGAACCAGCATGACGTGGTTGTGGATGCCGACGTCATTGTGTGCACCATGGGGTCATCGGCCGGTTTTATCCTGGCCTTCCACACGGCGTTTCGTCCCGGCGCGCGGATCGCCATCACCCGGCCGGGCTATCCGGCCTATGTGAACACGCTGCTCGGGCTGGGCTTCGGTATCACCGAAATCCCGCTGTCCGTCAGCAATGGCTGGCGCCTGACCGGCGCTGATATTGCAGCCGCTCATGCGGAGCAGCCATTTGAAGGGCTGCTGTTTGCCAGCCCGGCCAATCCCACCGGTGCCGCAATTGATCGGGCAGGGCTGGCTGACATTATCGCCACTTGCGAGCGTCTGGGGATAACTATGATCTCAGACGAGATCTATCACGGTCTCGATTATCGCGGTCCCTCCGTCAGCGCGCTGGAGCTGACAAAAAAAGCTATCATTATCAATAGCTTCTCAAAGTATTATTGCATGACCGGCTGGCGCATTGGCTGGATGGTGTTGCCTGAAATGCTGGTGCGGCGGGCCGAAATCCTGCAGCAGAACCTGTTTATCTCAGCGCCGACACTGAGCCAGATTGCGGCGACTGTGGCGCTGGGGGAGCGCGATTATGCCGAAGAGCAGAAAGCGGGCTACGCAAACAACAGGTTGGCGCTCGACGACGGGCTGCGCGCCTTGGGATTTGATGTCGGCGGGGCGTCCGACGGGGCGTTCTATGCCTATGTCGGTATCTCCAAATTCTCCAATGATTCCATGGCGTTCTGCGAAGCCATGCTGGAGGAAGCGGGCGTGGCGATGACGCCTGGCATCGATTTCGATCGGGTCAATGGGCAGGGCTATGTGCGGCTGTCCTATGCGGGAAAAAGCGAGACAATTGCGCTGGCGCTTGAGCGCATGAGCGGGTTTTTACGCTAACAGACTGTTAGCACTGAACCTATGAAGTGCGTCGCAACACTGACATTGACGCAACTTTGCGGTGCTAGAGTGCATTGGCGGGAGGACGAGGAGGTCCGGCCATGCATGCACAACCGGTTGATCCGAGTGTTCTGGCGCATTGCGTTGCCATTGTTGTGTCCCAGAACAAGGTAGATGGCGAGGCGCTTATGCGACTTGCCGAACGGCTTCGCTTCGGCGCGGTGATAGCCCACTCACCCAAGCTCAAGCCGGAGCCTTTCAATCACCGCCTGGTATTCTTTCTGGTCCATTTCGACTTCGCCAATACCGCCCGCATGCAATTGCTGCGCGATCTGCGCCACTTTCCCTCAGTCAGCCTGGCCTATGCGCCGGTGGTGATGTTTTTGCGCGACGCGTCGGCAGCGCAGATCAAAGCCGGCATCGAGATGGGCTTTGACGATGTGATCAATGTGCCGGGCGAGGGGTCCGCTATTGCGCATCGGCTGGCAAGCCAGATCGGGCGCGAACATCTCTATGTCGAAACCCGCACCTATCTGGGGCCTGACCGTCACCGCATGGACAGGTTCGGGCCTGGTCCGGCGCAACGTCAGGCGGAAGAACCCCATGCCCGTCTGTTCATTATGCGCACGGTCGAGGAAGGGGTCCATATCTTGCGGCGCGAGGATGTCCACAAAGCCCATTGAGGCCGGTTGGCGCGCTCGCAGCCCCCCAAAACAATGAAGGCGGCCCGAGGGCCGCCTTCTGTCTGTCTTAGCCCAGGCCAAGGCGGCGTTGCCACCAGCCGGCCTTCTTCTTGGGTGCCGGTTCGTCAGCCGCTTCGGCTTCGCTCGGTGCGGCGCTGGATGAAACCACAACGCCCTCTTCAGGCAGTTCCTTCTTGGCGCGGCGTGGCTTGGCTGGCGCCTCGGGTGCGGCTTCAACGGCTGCGGCAGCTTCTGGCGCTGGTGCAGGCTCGGCTGTGGGTGCAGCTTCAGCGACGCTGACCTCTGGCGCTGCCTCAGCGGCTGCTTCAGTGGCCTTGGGCTTGCGCGCCCGTGGCTTACGCTTGGGCTTTTCGGCCGGCGCTTCCTCGGCCGCAGCGTCTGGCGCCGCAGCAGCGGCTTCAGCGGCAACAGCGGCCACTTCGGCTGGCGAGGTTGGCTTGCCCGCTGCCGGCTTGCGACGGCGGGTCCGCTTGGGCTTTTCAGCCGGTGCGTCTTCTGCCGCAACTTCAACAGCTTCAGCGGTTGCCGCTTCTACGGGAGCAGCTTCGGCGGGTGCTGCCAGTTCTTCCTGGACCAGCAGCTTGTCGGCCACTGCATCGACAGTTTCAGGTGTCAGCGCGGTTTCACCGGTGGCTGGGGATTGTTCGGTTCCCTCTTCGCCATCGCGACGGTTGCGGCGGCCACCACGACGACCGCGGCGGCGGCGCTTGCGCGGCTCGCCATCGGCGCCTTCAGCATCTTCAGCTGTGGGACGAGCGCTGTTTTCCTCGCCGTCTTCGGCCTCGGCATCAGCATCGGCTTCAGCGCCTTCGGCAGGAGCCTGTGCGGCGCGCTGCTGGGGTGGACGCTGGCCATTCTCTTCGCCGCGCTCGGCACCGCCACGACGGCGACGGCGACGACGGCGCGTCCGGCCTTCACCTTCGCCAGCGTCGGCGTTGGATGCGGCCTTTTCCTCGGCTTCTTCGTCCTCGACCTCGTCGACGATATCATCGTCAGCATCGTCTTCGATGATGGCGCTATCGACGCGGACATGCTCGGCAGCGCGCTGCTCGGCATAGGCGATGACCCGGGCATCGCCCTTCTCGATGGCGAACTGGTGACCGGTCATCTTGCCATCAGCGGTGATGGTGATGGATAGCTGGTTGCGGATTTCCAGCGTGGTCAGGGTCTCGCGCTTGAAGTTGAGGATGTAGAGGGCGACCTCGACGGGCACCCGCACGTTGATCGACTGGCCCTGACGGCGCAGCACGTGTTCCTCGATATTGCGCATGATCATCAGCGCCAGCGACTCGACCGAGCGCACCAGACCGGTGCCATCGCACATCGGGCACTTGTGGGTGGAGCTTTCAACGACGCCAAAGCGGATACGCTGACGGCTCATTTCCATCAGGCCGAAATGGCTGATGCGGCCAACCTGAATGCGGGCGCGATCGTCCTTGAGGCAGTCCTTGAGCTTGCGCTCGACAGCCCGGTTGGAGCGGTTTTCCATCATGTCGATGAAATCGATCACGATCAGACCGGCCAGATCCCGCAGACGGAGCTGGCGCGCGACTTCATCGGCAGCTTCCAGGTTGGTCTGGAGCGCGGTGTCCTCGATATTGTGCTCCTTGGTGGAGCGGCCCGAGTTCACGTCGATCGAAACCAGCGCTTCAGTCGGGTTGATCACGATGTAACCGCCTGAAGGCAGGGTGACCGTGGGCGAGAACATGGAGTCGAGCTGTGCCTCGATGCCATATTTGGAGAATAGCGGCTGATCATCCTTGTAGAGCTGCACGTTCTTGGCGTGGCTCGGCATGATCATGCGCATGAAGTCCTTGGCTTCACGGAAGGCGTCGTCGCCCGCCACAAAGACCTCGTCGATCTCCTTGTTGTAGAGATCGCGGATGGTTCGCTTGATCAGCGAGCCTTCCTCATAGACTAGGCACGGTGCCTGGCTCTTGAGGGTGAGCTCGCGCACGCTCTCCCAGAGGCGCATCAGATATTCAAAGTCGCGCTTGACCTCGGCCTTGGTGCGTGACGCACCGGCGGTGCGCAGAATGACGCCCATGCCCTGGGGTACTTCGAGATCGGACGTGATTTCCTTGAGGCGCTTGCGATCAGCAGCGTTGGTGATCTTGCGCGAGATGCCGCCACCGCGAGCGGTATTGGGCATCAGCACCGAATAGCGACCAGCCAGCGAGAGATAGGTTGTCAGGGCAGCGCCCTTGTTGCCGCGCTCTTCCTTGACCACCTGCACCAGCATGACCTGACGGCGCTTGATGACTTCCTGGATCTTGTAGTGCTTGCGGGTGTGGCTCTGACGGCGACGCTCTGGCACTTCCTCAAGCGCATCGGCGCCACCGATCGATTCGACCGGTTCGGAATTGGCTGGAGCCTGTTCGATGTGGCTCTCGTCTTCCCCGTCAGCGCTGTCGGAATCGCCATCGGTCTCGGCTGCAGCTTCTGCCGCGCCGGTATCCTCGGAGTCTTCCGCGTGCTCGTCATCGTGTTCTTCGTCGCGCAGCAGGGCTTCGCGGTCAGCAACGGGGATCTGGTAATAGTCTGGGTGGATTTCGCTAAAGGCCAGGAAGCCATGGCGATTGCCGCCATAGTCGACAAAGGCGGCCTGCAGGGACGGCTCAACGCGCGTCACCTTGGCGAGGTAGATGTTACCCCGCAACTGGCGGCGGGTCGCCGATTCAAAGTCGAACTCCTCGAGCCGGTTACCTGCGGTAACGACGATCCGTGTTTCTTCCGGGTGGATGGCATCCACCAGCATTCTCTTGGTAGCCATAATTAACTCCGCGCGCTCGCGCGCCGACAAGAGGGCGCCGGATAGCCGACATCCTTCTGGTAGCGCAGTGCGAGGCGAATGGTTTGGGGGTAAGTGCGCGCAGAAGCTCTGCCTTGGGCGCGCCGATATGATTGGTCATGGCTGAAAGTTGCAGCGTGACAAAGCGGCAATCGTCTTGTTCGATCGCGTCGCGTGTTGTCCGACTGCGGGCCATCTGACCTCTTCCTATTGGGTTGCCTGTATCCGAGGATCAACGGGCAACCGTCCGGCCCGAGTGGGACCGAAATTCGTATAAAAGCGCAAGAATTGCCGCTTTCAAGCCAGGGTCAGCGGGTCTCTTCGTCCCGCGTCCCGGCCACTTCTCGTTCCGCCGTTGTGAGCTTTAAGCTGCAAAAACAGGTGCACCGAGAAGCTTGCGCTTCACCATAAGCGTGTAGGGGCGTCGCGACCAAATGGCAACAGGAAACTCCAAAACCCAGCCATGACGGCGATTTGTCTGGGCATAGGCGAGCCGATGGCAGAGCGGATGTTGGCCCGGTGGGCAAATCATCGCATAAGAGCCAGATGCGCCGCAGAATCGCCCAAAGCGGATGGGAGATGCAGCGCATTCAGATTTAGGGGTCGATCTGCTCTTGTTCCATTCCATGCGTATTCTGCTGTTGCCACTGCTGGTCTGCCTGATGTCGATGACGGTTGGCAGCCTGGCGCAAGAGGCGGTGGCGCCCGTTTCGGCGCCCGTTGGCCTGCCCAATGTGATGGATGTGCGGGTTACGGTGACGCCCGAGCGCGCCCGGCTGGTCATTGATCTGGCCGCCAAGACCGAATTCTCGCTGGTTTCGCTGAGTGAGCCGGATCGACTGGCCATTGACGTGCGCGCGGCCACCCTCACGGTGCCAGAGCCGGTGGCGACGCCCTCGGAAGAAGGCGTGATCTCCGAATATCGGGTGGAGCAGGCTGGCCCGGACCGGGTGCGCACCACGCTGATGCTATCGGCGCCCGCCCAGGTACAGCAGGCTTATGTGCTCGATCCGTTCGAAGATCAGCCCGCGCGTCTGGTTGTAGATATCATTCCGGCCAGCGCCGGCGAGTTTGCGACCAATGTCGCGCGGGACCTGGCGACGGCGCAGGATATGGCGGCACTGGGCGCCGTCGTGCCCGTGACCGACAGCTCCACGCCGGCGGGCGGTTCGGAACTGCCAATCGCAACGCGTCCGCTGGTAGTGATTGACCCCGGTCATGGCGGCATTGACAGCGGCGCCGAGGCGGCCGGGGGCATCAAGGAAAAGGACATCGTGTTGTCCTTTGCGCTCAAGCTGCAGCAATTGCTGGTGGATTCGGGCCGGTTCGACGTGGCGCTGACGCGTGAGGATGACACGTTTCTGCGCCTTGAGGAGCGGGTTGCGCTGGCGCGGACCAACAAGGCCGACATTTTCATCTCGATCCATGCCGACAGCTTCCAGCAGCCCGAAATTCGCGGCGCCAGTGTCTATACGCGCGACGAGAACGCCACCGACGTGCTGGACAAGGTGCTGGCCGACTCCGAGAACAAGAGCGATGTGATCGCCGGGTTTGCCATGCCGCAGATGGCGCCCGAGGTGGTCGACATCCTGCTCGACCTGATGCGGCGCGAAATGCGGCACCAGTCCTATACGCTGGCCCAGTCCATCGTGCATCAGCTCGAGCCCAGCGTGACGCTGCGGCGGTTTCCGGTGCGGCAGGCCGATTTTTTTGTGCTGCAGGCGCCCGACGTGCCCTCCGTTCTGGTTGAGCTGGGCTTTCTGTCCAATGCCAGCGACATGGCCAATCTGCTGCAGGGCGACTGGCAGAGCCGGACAGCGGATGCGCTGGCACGCGGGATTTCGAGCTATTTTGACAGCCTGAGTGCCCCGCAGTGATGTGATAATTCGGCCACGACGGCGAGCAAGCGGTGGAAGCGTGGGGACGTTGCGGGCTTGTGATCCACTTTGGGGCCCGCGTCTGCTATGATTCTGCCAACTATCCCGGTGCGCCAGAGGCGGCACCGCATTGACCATCAAGCGTTTCTGGCCATACGAGGCGGCGCTGCGGAGAAATTGACTATATGCTGCGCTTGATCGGCTGGCTGTTCGGCTTTGGAATGTTTCTGGCCCTGGTCGCGGTTGCCGGGGGCGTCATCTATCTGACGTCGGTATCCTCGCAACTGCCCGACTATACCGTGCTCAAGGATTATCAGCCGCCGGTGACGACGCGCGTACATGCGGCCGATGGCACGCTGCTGGCCGAATTTGCCCGCGAACGGCGGCTGTTCCAGCCCATCGAGACGGTGCCGCCGCTTGTTATCGAGGCGTTCCTGTCGGCAGAGGACAAGGACTTCTACAGCCATGGCGGCATCGCCATTGATGGCATTTTCCGCGCGCTGCGTGACAATGCGCTGGCGCGGCTGGATGGCAATAATACCATTCAGGGCGGCGGTTCATCGATCACCCAGCAGGTAGCCAAGAATTTCCTGCTGACCGCGGACCAGACCTGGGATCGCAAGCTGCAGGAAGCGCTGCTGGCGATCCGGATCGAATCGACCTTTTCCAAGGACCGGATCCTTGAGCTCTATCTCAACGAGATCTTTCTGGGCCTGAACTCCTATGGAGTGGCGGCGGCGGCGCTGAACTATTTCGACAAGGCGCTGTATCAGCTGACGCTGAGCGAGGCCGCCTATATCGCGGCGCTGCCCAAGGGGCCGAACAATTACCATCCATTCCGACGCCCGCAGGCGGCCATTGAGCGCCGCAACTGGGTGATCGATCGCATGGTCGAGAATGGCTATGTCAGCGCCAAGGACGGCGCCGCGTCCAAGGACGAGCCACTCAATGTCATTCCGCGTTCGGGCGGCAGCCAGCTCTATTCGGCCGAGTATTTCACCGAGGAAGTCCGGCGCGAGCTGGCCAAGCTGTATGGCGAGGACCAGCTGTATGGCGGCGGGCTGTCGGTGCGCACGACGCTGGAGCCCAAACTGCAGGGCTATGCACGCCAGGCGTTGATGGACGGGCTGATTGCCTATGACCATGGCAAGGGGTTCCGCGAGCCGGTGGCCAGCATCGAGCTGGGCTCGGACTGGGGCATCGACGTCAACAAGGTGTCGCCGCTGAGCGATGTGCCCGAGTGGCAACTCGCCGTGGTGCTCGAGCTGGGCCAGAACGAGGCGCGCATCGGGCTGCGCCCGGATGGTGCCGCGGGCGGCGGGGTGTCGGACGAACGGCTTGAGGGCACGCTGTCCGGTCCGGAAATCAAGTGGGTTTCCAAGCCGGTACAGGACATTCTCAAGGTGGGGGATGTGGTGTATGTCTCGCCTGTGGCGGGCAAGACCGGGATCTATACGCTTGAACAGGTGCCCGAGATCGAGGGCGCGCTGGTGGCGATGGATCCACGCACCGGACGCGTTCTGGCCATGGTGGGCGGTTTCTCCTATTCGCTGAGCGAATTCAACCGGGCGACCCAGGCGCTGCGGCAGCCCGGTTCCTCGTTCAAACCAATTGTCTATGCAGCGGCGCTGGACAATGGCTATACGCCGGCCTCGGTGGTGCTCGATGCGCCGGTTGAAATCCGCAATAGCGATGGCTCGATCTGGCGCCCGGAAAACTACGCGCAGGAGTTTTACGGCCCGCAGACGCTGCGGCGCGGCATTGAACGCAGCCGGAACGTGATGACAGTGCGGCTGGCGCGCGATATCGGCATGCCGCTGGTGGCCGAATATGCGCGCCTGTTCGGCGTCTATGACACCATGCAGCCGGTGCTGGCGATGGCGCTGGGCGCGGGTGAAACCACCGATATGCGGATGACTGCGGCCTATGCGACTATCGCCAATGGCGGGCGCAAGATTGTGCCGACACTGATCGACCGTGTGCAGGATCGCTATGGCGTGACGGTCTACAAGCATGACCAGCGCCTGTGCCAGGGCTGCAAGGCGGATGGCTGGCAAGGGCAGGGTGAGCCGCTGATCGTGGACAATCGCGAGCAGGTGCTCGACCCGATGACGGCCTACCAGATCACCTCGATGATGGAAGGCGTGGTGCAGCGCGGCACCGGTACCGCCGCCAAGGTGCTCAACCGGCCCGTGGCCGGCAAGACCGGGACAACCAATGATTACAAGGATGCCTGGTTTGTCGGGTTTACGCCCGAACTGGCGGTGGGCGTCTATGTCGGTTACGACCAGCCGCGGTCGATGGGACGCTCGGTGACAGGTGGCTCGTTCGCGGTCCCGATCTTCACCGAATTTGTCGGCAAGGCGCTTGAGGGCAAGCCGGCCACGCAGTTCAAGGTGCCATCGGGCATGAGCACGGCCTGGATCAATCCCAATTCGGGCGTGAAGGCATTTGATGGCGAAGCGGCCATTGAGGAAGCGTTCAAACCCGGAACCGGCCCCAATCTGATGACCTCGGTGATCGGGCTGGACGTCAATACGTTCGATGCCATCCAGCGCCAGCAGCAGATGCAGCAGCAATATGGCGGCGGGATTACCCAGCCGAGCGGCAATGGGCAGTATCTCGATCCCAATCTTGGACGTGGCGGGCTGTTCTAGATGGCGGACTTTACCGTCTATCCCGATCAGGTCCTGACCCAGGCGGCGGCTGCGCGCGCAGTTGACGATGGGATGCGCGCGGCGGGTGTAGCCTTGCAAGCGGCGGCTGCCAGCGTTGAAGCCTATGGGCTGGCGGCAGTCCATATCGGACTGCTGGAGCCCGTGGTGGTGGTCAGCCTGGCCGGGCAGGGCGCGGCGCGTGACTATCGCGTGATGTTCAATCCGCGGATTGTCGCACTGGCGGATGAGAAGGCCTTCGGCCCCGAGGGCTCGGTCTCAATGCCGGGCATTGAAGTGCCGATCGAGCGGGCCGAGTGGGCCGAGATCGCCTTTGACAGTGCCGAAGGCCATGGCGAAACGATGCGGCTTGAGGGCTTTGCTGCGCGGGTTGCCCAACATGAGATCGATCAGGTGAACGGGGTGTTTTTCCTCAACCGGCTGTCGCGGCTCAAGCGCGATACGGCGATCCGGAAATTCCACAAGAGCCAGCGCTAGCTTGATCGCGGCGGGCGGGTCGGCTACACGGGGCGCCGCTAATACAGGATAGATTCAATGCGCACGGAAATCGAAAAGACCGTCGCCGAAATCGAGCAGGTTCTGACCCTGCTGAGGAGGCATCTTTGACTGGGATACTGCAGAAATACGCCTCGACGCGCTAACGGCGCAGACTGAATCCCCCGAATTCTGGAATGATCCGGAAAAGGCCCGCACGACCATGCGCGAGCGCGATGAGCTCGACGTGGCGGTCAAATCCGTGCGCGAGCTGGAAGCAGGGATTCGCGACAATTCCGAGCTGATCGAACTGGGCGAGCTGGAAGGCGATGCCGAGGTGGTCAAGGAAGCCGAAGACGCCCTGCTTGAGCTCAAGCAGCTGGCGCGACGCCGGCAGATCGAAACGCTGCTGTCAGGCGAAGTGGACAGCAATGATTGCTATGTGGAAATCCACTCCGGTGCCGGCGGTACCGAGAGCCAGGACTGGGCCAACATGCTTTTGCGCATGTACACCCGCTGGGCGGAACGGCGGAAGATGAAGGTCGACGTCATCGAAATGCACGATGGCGAAGAAGCTGGCATCAAGTCCGCCACCATTCTGGTCAAGGGCCACAACGCCTATGGCTGGATGAAGACCGAGAGCGGCGTGCATCGTCTGGTGCGCATCAGCCCCTATGACTCGGCTGCGCGGCGCCACACCAGCTTCTCGAGCGTCTGGGTCTATCCGGTGGTCGATGATTCCATCGATATCGAGATCCGCGAAGCCGATCTCAAGGTCGATACCTATCGCGCCTCGGGCGCTGGTGGTCAGCACGTCAATACGACGGACTCGGCGATCCGCATCACCCATATTCCGTCAGGCATTATCGTGGCCTGTCAGCAGGAGCGTAGCCAGCACAAGAACCGTGCGACGGCCATGGCCATGCTGAAATCGCGGCTATATGAAGCCGAACTGCAGAAGCGCGAGGAAGAGGCCAACGCCCAGGCGGCGAGCAAGACCGAGATCGGCTGGGGTCACCAGATCCGCAGCTATGTCCTGCAGCCCTACCAGATGGTCAAGGATCTGCGTACGAGCGTGGAAAGCGGCCAGCCGTCGCTGGTGCTGGATGGTGATCTGGATGGCTTCATGGAAGCCGCGCTTGCCCAACGTGTGGGCGTGGCGACTGATGTGGAGAGCGAGTAGGCGTTAGCTCAACAGGGCTGACAGTCGGTTACCAGCATCAAGGAAGGCCTTGGGGTTGATGGCGCTGTCGCCCTTGCGCACTTCAAAATGCAGATGCGGGCCGGTTGACCGGCCCGTTGAGCCGACCTTGGCAATGGGGGTGCCGGTGCTGACGCGCTGGCCCTCCTTGCTGAGATAACCCGACAGATGCGCGTAGCGGGTTACGAGGCCGCCATCGTGGGTGACCTCGACCACCTTGCCATAGCCCGAGCGGGTGCCCACGAAAGTGACGACACCGCGTCCCGCGCTATAGACGGGTGTGCCTGACGCTGCAGCGAAGTCGAGACCGGAGTGGAAGGCGCGGTTGCCGGTGAACGGGTCGGTGCGGTTGCCGAAGGTCGAGCTGCGGCGATAATTGCCGGAAATGGGCATGTGGACGGGCGCACCCTCGATGCTGTCGCGCGCCGCCTTGTAACGCAGCAACGCTTCCATCACGGCATTGGCGTCATCGACCATTGGCGAGCTTTCGCTGCTGTCGACGGCGTCCAGCAGTGGGCCACCCATGCCGGCTTCACCTGCCGGCAGATCAACCCGAATGCCCAGATCGCTCAATTCGGCGACAATGCTGTCGGTGCGGGCCACGGCCGTCTCGGCGATGGAGGTCATGGCAAACTGGGTTTCGTCCATCATCTGGTTGACGGCTGCGGCGGTCGCGTCGATGTCGGGGTTGCCGCCAATAGCCGGGTTGGCCAGAAAGGCGAGCGGCATGTCGGACTGGGCTGGCTGGGAGAGCGTAGCCGCTTCAATGCCAAGTTCGCCAGCCTTGTCGACCAGAATACGGACCAGTTGGTGCTGTTCGAGCAGAACTTCCTGCTGCTGAGCCAGTTCCTGGAGCTGCAGGTTGACGTCGCCGGCCTGGGCATAGCTGCGCGAGTGCAGGCGGTCGATTTCGACGCGGAGCTGGGCGATGCGGTCTTCATAGGCCTGGACGACCTGTTCGCTCTGGCCATTGAGCAGGCGGGAGATGTCGGGCGAGAGCAGAAACGCGGTGCCGAGCAGTCCATTGCCGCCCAGCAGCAGTGCGAACATGGTGTAGAACAGGGCGGGATGGACGCCGCGACGGGCTGGTCTGGTCGATTTGTCGCGACCTTTGTCGGTCCGCCCGAAACTGGCTTGATTACGCACTCTACATCCCCGTCGCACCACACTTATGGTAAGCAGAGTATGGCGCGCCGTGGTTAATAAAGCCTATTTGGCGCCTTGTTCGGACAGGTGTTCTGCCAGGGTATCGAGCACTTTTTGAGCGTGGCCACGTATGCGGGTAGCCTTGATTACCGCGGCAATGGTGCCATCGGCAGCGATGATGAAACTAGTGCGGATCAACCCCATGAACTCACGGCCATAGAGTTTCTTGAGCTGCCACAGACCGTAGGCCTGGATGGCAACACGATTGGGATCGGCGGCGAGCGGCACCTTCAGATCGTGTCTGGCGCGAAACTTCTGATGGCTTTGAATGGTGTCGGGGGAGATGCCGACAAGAGTGGCGCCGAGGGCGGTAAACTCGTCAGCGAGATCGGAGAATTCGCGGTTCTCGTCATTGCAGCCGGGCGTGCCATCCTGCGGGTAGAAGAACAATACGACGGGGCTGCCTGTGTGGGCGGCGAGATGAAAGTCACGGCCATTGTCGAGGGGCAGGGAAAAGTCTGGCGCTTTGTCCCCTGTTGCGAGTTGGCGCATGACGCGTCCTATCAGTGAATGCTCGAAAAATGTGGGTGTCGGTGCCCTAAAACAGCCGGTATCATTGGGCATTAGAGCGCATAACGCGCCTGATTCCTTTGGGCGCCAGAAGATATCGGCAGAGCCTGGTTCTGGAAGCAAGTGAGCGCGTCAATCTTACCACCAGACACCCCCGACAGTAAGGCGGCGCCAGCCAAGCGCCACCCTGTGCGCCATACAGCCAAAATCGCGGTCTGGGTTCTGGGTATTCCGGCGCTTCTGTCGCTGCTGCTCTATCTGGTGCTGCTGATCACGCCGATCCGCCTGCCATTCGGCAGTGAGGCGGCACAGGCGGCCGCCAGTTCGGCGCTGCCGCCGACCAGTCAATTGACGCTGGGTCCCATGGCGCTGGCGCTGGAAAACGGTGTGTGGCCGGTCATCCAATTCTCGCCGGTATTGTTCACCGACAGCAAGACTGGTGCGCGGGTCGCCATGGATGCGCTGGAAGTCGGCTTTTCGCCGACCCGGGCCTTGTTCGGCCAGCCTGGCGCGACGGTGACCATCGTCAAACCCCACATCCAGATTGTGCAGGATCTGTTCGGGCCCCGGCTGACGAGCTTTCAACTGGTGGAAGACCCCGGCGGCGGCCCTCCCATTATCCGGGTTCAGGAGGGCGATGACGCCTTTCCCACGGTTGATATCGGATCAGAGGGCATTGATCTGGGCGCGGCTGCAGCGCCCATTTCCATGCGCTCGGACAATGACTGGCTGATCTACAATCTCGAAGCCAGCGAAGTGGGTATTGCCGATCTGGTGGATCAAGCGGCGCAGGGGCGGTTCTCGCGGCTGCGCGTGCGTGACGGCATCGTGGGCATGCATGATTCCGTCTATGGGCTGTTCCGCCGCTTTGAGGACATCAACCTGGAGATAGGCCCATCTGCCGATTTGCAGGATACGCACGGCACGTTCTCGGCGACACTGGGTGGACGGCGGCTGTCGGGCAGCGTGTCGCGCACGCTCGACGATGCAGGCAATGCCCGGTTCGAGGCCGATGTAGCCAATATCGATTTCGCGGCGTTTCTGCCCTTTATCGACGATGCCGGCAGTATGGCGGCGCTGCGTGGCGCCGGGGCCTTGTCGATTGACGTCAATTTCGATGGCGCGCGCGGCAAGCTGGTCGATGGGCGGTTCAAGGTCGACCTGACCGGGCTCGATCTGCGGCTCAAGGATGCCTATTTTCCGATCGCCAGTTCGATCATGGATATCAACTGGACGCCGGGTTCGGGGCAGTTTTCCCTAGAGGATGCGGCGCTTCAGATTGGCAATAGTTCGGCTCGGGTGTCGGGCGTTTTTGCGATGGGGCTGGACCCGACCTATGGGCCGACGCTGGGTATTGCGCTGAACGCGAGCAAGGTCGTCATCCACCCCGAAGATATGGAAGCGCCGCAAACGCCGTTTGACAGCGTGGAGTTCTCGGGCTGGTCGGCACCGCTTTACGGGGCGCTGGGCATTGATCGGTTGATCGCGCGCAAGGGCGCGGCTCTGGTGGAGGCCGCGGGCCGTATGGACATGCTGCAGGCCGGGCTGGGGATCGACATGACGATCGCCGGGCAGGGCGTCAGCGCGGACGACATGAAACGCCTGTGGCCCTACGTGATGGCGCCGGAAAGCCGCGACTGGTTTGTGGCCAATGTAACCGAAGGCGCAGTCAAGACGGCGCGCATGGCATTCAGGTTTCCCGTCGGCTCGATGGGGGAAGAGGGCGAGAACAAGCCGATCCCCGATGGCGCGATTCAGATCGATCTGGTGGGCGAGGGGGTGGCGGTCAAGCCAACCGCGGCGATGGCACCGATTGCGGTGGGCGGCGAGACGCGGCTGCAGATCGATGATGCCGATGTCACCATTTCGGCGGGTGGTGGGCGACTGGCGACAGAAGCCGGCACGATCGTGGTCGCCAATCCGGCGGTGATTATCGACAATTCGCAGCTCGACGACCGGATCGTCGAGGTTTCCGGCGATATCACCAGCGCCATTCCGGCCTTGCTCGATCTGGTGGAAAGCCAGCAGCCCGATCTGCTCGCCAATGCCGAGTTGCCGTTTGATCTCAAAGCACTGACCGGGGTGGTTGATGCGGGGTTGGTGGCCACGATCCATCTGCCGGACGAGGCATCGGGCCGGCAGATGAGCTTTGACTACGTGCTCAACGGCACGGTGGCCGATTTCACCAGCACCCAGCCCATCGAAAATCGCAGCATTGGCAATGGCCAGCTGACCTTCAGCGCATCGCAGGACGGCTATCAGCTGGGTGGAACGGCGGAGATCGACGGCATCCCGGCCCGCGTGGAAATCGGTGGTACCCCAACCACTGATCCGATGTTCCGGCTGTCTTCGACCCTGGATGTGGCCGAGCTGGCCAAGATGGGGGTGGATGCCTCTAAGTTCCTCTCGGGCAAGGTGCGCTTTGTGGCGCAGCCGGCGGCTGACGGAACGCTGCAAATGGCGGTCGACCTCAAGGATGCCGCGCTCAATATCAAGGATCTGGGGATCACCAAGGCAGCCGGTACGGCCGGTTCGCTCAGTGCGATTGTGCGCCAGGACGGTCAGCGCACCGCGCTGAGCGGGATTGACCTGTCGTTTGGCAGTGTGCGGGCACTGGGCGAGATGGAAGTCGATGCCAGCAAGGGGCTAGTGTCGGCCGATTTCAGCCAGATTGCGCTGAGCCAGGGCGATAGTGCGCGGCTGACGGTCGCGCCGCTTGATGGCGGCTATGCGGTGCGCATTGGCGGCACCCAGCTTGATCTCAAGCCGATGCTGAAGCGGTTCTTCGGGCTCAATGAAGGGGCGGGCGGGGTGCAGGCCACCCAGCTGGACCAGACCATTGTGCTCGATGTCGAGCTTGAGCGGGCGCTGGGTTTCTATGCGACCACGGCGTTCAATCTTGATCTCTCATTGCGGTTGCGCGGTAGCGATGTGCGCGAGGCCAGCCTGACCGGGCAGTTCAATGACGGCAATGGGCTGTCGGTGACCAGCAATCCGGCGCCGAAGGGGCGGACGATTTCGGTGGCCTTCAATGATGCCGGCACGATCCTGCGCTTTCTGGGGGTCTATTCCCAGCTTGCGGGTGGGTCGGGCAATCTGGTGCTGACCACCGATCGCGATCAGGATGTCGAGATGGGGCAGTTGCTGATGCGCGACTTTGCCATTGTCGATGAGGCCAATGTTGCGCAGGTGCTGGGCAATCACTCGGATTCGCGGGCGGCAATTGCGCGGCAGAACCGGCTCGATTTTGATGTGGCCGAGGTTGATTTTCTGCGGCGCTCAGACCGGGTAGAGGTGAGCAATGCCATGGTGACCGGCAGCACGGTGGGCGGCACGATGCGCGGGTTCATCTATACCAAGCAGAAGCAATATGACCTGACGGGCACCTATGTGCCGCTGTTCGGGCTCAACAGCGTGTTCCAGAAGATTCCGCTGCTCGGCCCGATCCTGGGCGGGCGCGATGGCGAGGGCCTGGTGGGCGTGACCTTTGCGGTGCAGGGGCCGCTGGACAAGCCCGAGTTCAAGATCAATCCGCTATCGGCGCTGGTGCCGGGGGCGTTCCGCGAGCTGTTCGAATTCCGGGCCAAGGAATTGCCGCAGGCAGAATAGAAAAAGGCGCCGATTGCGCGGCGCCTTTTGTCTGGTTCGCTGTGGGGCCTCGATCAGACCGGCTTGAGCAGCGCGTGGCGCTTCTTGCCCACCGAAAGTTTGATGACGCCTTCTTCGAGCAAGGCATTGTCGCCAATGGCCAGCTTGTCGTCGTCGATCACCGCGTCATTGACGCGAACGGCGCCCGATTTGACGTGGCGGCGCGCTTCGCCATTGGAGGCCGCCAGACCAACCGTGACCAGGGCGGCCAGAATGCCGACGCCGCCCGCCAGTTCGGCATGGGTGACGGTGGCGGTGGGCAGCGACAGATCAATCGAGCCCGCCTCAAAGGTGGCGCGGGCGGTTTCGGCAGCTTCTTCGGCGGCAGCGCGGCCGCGGATCATGGCGGTGACTTCGGTGGCGAGGCGCTTTTTGGCTTCGTTGATGTCCCCGGCAATGACGCGGGCGATCTCATCGAGCGGCAGGGTGGTGTAGAGCTTGAGGAAGCGCTCGACGTCGGCGTCCTCGGTATTGCGCCAGTACTGCCAGAAATCGTAGGCCGAAAGCAGGTCTTCATTGAGCCAGATGGCCCCGTTGAGCGACTTGCCCATCTTGGCGCCCGAGGCGGTGGTCAGCAGCGGGCTGGTCAGGGCATAGAGCTGGGGGGTGCCCAGACGATGACCCAGATCGATGCCGTTGACGATATTGCCCCACTGGTCCGATCCGCCCATCTGCAGCCGCACGCCATAGCGGCGGTTGAGTTCGACGAAGTCGTAGGCCTGCAGGATCATGTAGTTGAATTCGAGGAAGCTGAGCGACTGCTCGCGATCGAGCCGCTGTTTGACCGAGTCAAAGCTGAGCATGCGGTTGATCGAGAAGTGCTGGCCGACATCGCGCAGGAATTCGAGATAGTTGAGCGGCATGAGCCACTCGGCATTGTTGAGCATCAGTGCGTCTTTGGCGGCATCGCCAAAGGTCAGGTAGTTGGAGAACACCTGCTTGATGCCATTGATGTTGGCATCAATGGTGTCGGTGGTCATCAGCTTGCGCGCTTCGTCCTTGAAGGAGGGGTCGCCCACCATGCCGGTGCCGCCGCCCATCAGGGCTACGGCGCGGTGGCCGGTCCTTTCGAGCCAGTGCAGCATCATGATCTGGATCAGGCTGCCGACATGGAGCGAGGAGGCGGTGGGATCAAAGCCGATATAGGCGGTGACGGTCTCGGTGCAGAACAGCTCGTCCAGCCCCGTATCGTCGGAGGTCTGGTGGATGAAGCCGCGCTCGGAGAGCGTGCGGAGAAATTCAGATTTGAACTGGGTCATTTGGTGCGATCCGGATAACGCTTTTGGAATGGGGAGACCCGCCTGGCGGCATCTCCCCGGGTTCGGATGATCGCAATAATGCGCTCGAGACTAGCGCCCGCCGCCGTCGGCGATCTCCTGACGGCGACGGTCGAGATATTCGGCGCAGGCGGTGGTCAGTTCGTCCACCTTGCCCTCGAAGAAGTGGTTGGCACCTTCAACGATCTGCTGCTCGATGGTGATGCCCTTCTGGGTCTTGAGCTTGTCGACCAGCTTCTGCACCGAGCTTGGCGGCGCAACGCGGTCCTTGTCACCATGGATGATCAGGCCCGACGACGGGCAGGGGGCCAGGAACGAGAAGTCATAAAGGTTTTCCGGTGGGGCAACCGAGATGAAGCCCTCAACCTCGGGACGGCGCATCAGCAGCTGCATGCCGATCCAGGCACCAAAGGAGAATCCGGCGATCCAGCAGCCGCGCGATTCGCGGTTGATGGTCTGCAGCCAATCGAGCGCGGATGCGGCGTCAGAGAGTTCACCGACACCGTGATCGAACATGCCCTGGCTGCGGCCGACGCCGCGCGAATTGAAGCGGAGCACCGCAAAGCCGCGTTCAACGAACATGTAGAACAGGTTGTAGATGATCTGGTTATTCATCGTGCCACCAAACTGGGGGTGGGGATGAAGCAGGATGGCAATCGGAGCATTGGGCTCCTTGCCTGGCTGGTAACGGCCTTCCAGACGACCCTCTGGTCCGTTGAAAATCACTTCTGGCATGGTGTCACTTCTTCCGGCCGTTGTGGCTCTGTTCGTGTGCATTCTGCGGTGTTTTGGCGGGGGGCTGCGGCTTGACTAAGCCTGCCCGGCTCCCTAAAACATGGGTCGCAAAATCTAGTTTAGAATTATTCGAAACTCGGGTTTTAGGCCACGTGCGGCCTGCAAGAGCGCCCCTTGTAATGAAGTTGGGCGTCAAATTTCAAGAAGTGTTTGCAAGCAGGGGCGCCAAGGCGTCTCGGCACAGGCATGGATGGTATGAGCGGCGCGCATGCGCCAAACGGGAATCCGATGACCAGACCGGCGATCTATCTTGATCATAACGCCGCGTCCCCGCTTCTGCCTGAAGCGCGGGCGGCGCTGATGGCTGCGCTCGATCTGGTCGGCAATCCATCATCGGTGCATGGCCATGGCCGTGCCCTGCGCAATGTTATCGACACCGCCCGGGGGCAAGTGGCTGCGCTGGCAGATGCCGAACGCAAGCAGGTGGTGTTCACCGGTTCGGCGACCGAAGCGATCACCCAGGCAATTGTCGGTGGCGCCAAGGCGTTTGATGCCAGTGCCATTGTCATCAGTGCCGGTGAGCATGCGGCGGTAGGCAAGGCGGCCGAAGCGACCGGATTGCCGGTGATCATCATTGGCCTGCTGGGCGATGGCTGCATTGATCTCGATCAACTGGCGCAGGTAATCGCGGACGCCGAGGGTAATCTGCTGGTGGCGCTGCACTGGGTGAACAATGAGACCGGCGTGATCCAGCCTATGGGGCGGATCAATGGGCTGGTCGGACCAACCCGGCATACGCTGTTTGTTGATGCGGTTCAGGCCTTTGGCAAGCTGGACCTCGAATTTGCCGCTTCGGCACCCGATATGATGGCGGTGAGTGGCCACAAGATTGGCGCTGCGGCCGGTATCGGTGCGCTGCTGGTCAAGGCTCATGCCGACACTGTCCGGTTGATTCCGGGCGGCGGGCAGGAGCAGGGTCGACGCGGTGGCACTGAAGCGGTGGCGCTGATTGCGGCCTTTGGTGCGGCAGCGGCTGCCATCGCCGGACGCTACCAGGCGGCCGATGTTGCCGCACTGACGGCACGGCTCGAAGCAGCCCTGCCTGCTGAAGCGGTGGTGTTTGGCGGCGATCGGTTGGGCAATGTGACCAATTTCGCGGTGCCGCGCGTAAAGAACAGTACAGCGATGATGGGACTGGACCTGCTGGGTCTGTCGGTATCGTCGGGCTCTGCCTGCTCGTCGGGCAAGGTTGGTCCCAGCCATGTGCTGGCTGCCATGGGGGTCAATGAAGACCTGGCTGAGTGCGCATTGCGTGTCAGCCTGGGCTGGAATTCCACTGCGGCGGACGTTGATGCGTTCGTTGCCGGTTACAAATCAGTGCTTGAGCGCCAGAGGGCGCGGCAAGGGCAGGCGGCCTAGGCTGCATCAGTTTTAGACGGTTCGCGGCGACCTTGAATCGCCGAGGAGCAATTAGGAGAAGCCGACATGGCGGACTACGACCATATTCCGACGCTCAAAGAGAACATTGATCGCGCCACCGTGGATTCGGTGCTGTCGCTTGACGTGGACAAGTACAAATACGGTTTCGAGACCGATATCGAATCCGACATGGCCCCGAAGGGTCTGAGCGAAGATACGGTCCGGTTCATCTCGGCCAAGAAGAATGAACCCGAGTGGATGCTGGAATGGCGTCTGGAAGCCTATAAGCGCTTCCTGACCCTAGAAGAGCCGACCTGGGCCAAGGTGCATTATCCCAAGATCGATCTTCAGGACATGCACTACTACGCTGCGCCCAAATCGACGCCAGCGCCCACCAGTCTGGATGAAGTCGATCCGGCGCTGCTCGAGATGTATGACAAGCTGGGCATTCCGCTCAAGGAGCGCGAGATCCTGGCCGGCGTCGAGCGTCCCAATGTGGCCGTCGACGCGGTGATGGATTCGGTGTCCGTCGTGACTACGTTCCGTGAGGAACTGGCCAAGGTGGGCATCATCTTCTGCTCGATCTCGGAAGCCATTCGTGAATATCCCGAGATGATCAAGAAGTACCTCGCCTCTGTGGTGCCGGTTTCGGACAATTACTATGCGACGCTGAACAGCGCCGTGTTTACCGATGGCTCGTTCGTCTACATCCCCAAGGGCGTCCGCTGCCCGATGGAACTGAGCACCTATTTCCGGATCAACGAAAAAAAGACCGGGCAGTTCGAGCGCACGCTGATCATCGCCGAAGAAGGTAGCTATGTGAGCTATCTCGAAGGCTGCACCGCACCAATGCGCGCCGAGAGCCAGCTGCATGCCGCTGTGGTGGAGCTGGTGGCGATGGATGATGCCGAGATCAAGTACTCGACCGTTCAGAACTGGTATCCCGGCGACAAGGACGGCAAGGGCGGCATCTACAATTTCGTCACCAAGCGTGGCGATTGCCGCGGCGCCAATTCCAAGATCTCCTGGACCCAGGTGGAAACCGGTTCGGCCGTGACCTGGAAGTATCCAAGCTGCATTCTGCGCGGCGACGGTTCGCGCGGCGAGTTCTACTCGATCGCCATTTCGAACGGGTACCAACAGGTCGATAGCGGCACCAAGATGATCCATCTGGGCAAGAACACGTCCAGCCGCATCATCTCCAAGGGCATTGCCGCCGGCTTTTCGGACAATACCTATCGCGGTCAGGTCTCGGCTCATGCCAAGGCCAAGAATGCGCGCAACTTCACGCAGTGCGACAGCTTGCTGATCGGCGACAAGTGCGGTGCCCATACCGTGCCCTATATCGAGAGCCGCAATGGCACCGCGGTGTTCGAGCACGAAGCGACGACATCCAAGATTTCGGACGACCAGATGTTCTATTGCCAGCAGCGTGGCCTGAACGAAGAAGAAGCGGTGGCGTTGATCGTGAACGGCTTCGTACGCGACGTGCTGCAGCATCTGCCCATGGAATTCATGGTCGAGACGCAGAAGCTGATCGCCATCAGCCTAGAAGGCAGTGTTGGATGAGCCAGAACAATATGCAGACCGTGGTCAGCCTGGCTGATCTGGCGCTCAAGCGGCGCGACATGGCTGCGGGTATTGGTTCGAATTCAGCCAATATCTCCAAGGCCATGGGACTGACCCAGCTTGGTGCGAGCTATTTCGAAGTCGCGCCGCGCGAAGCCGCCTTTCCGCTGCATGCCCATTATCAGGAAGATGAGATCATCATCATTTTGTCGGGCACAGGCACCTATCGCTTCGGCGAGCACAGCCATGCGGTCAAGGCGGGTGATGCCTTGTCGGCCCCCGCTGGTCGGGCGGAGCTAGCGCATCAACTGACCAATACGGGCAGCGAGAGCCTGAAATACATCTGTGTTTCGACCCTGCCTGAAATCAATGTGGTGGAGCTGCCCGAGCTGGGTGTGGTGCGCATTCATAGCCGCGCACCCAATGGCCCGGGGTCGGTGGAGCTGAAAACGCCCGCCAGCAACACGTAATTCGGGCTTTCGGCCCAGACGCAATTGGGGGCATTGCCCCGCACAAACGGACGGCAGCAGTGCCGGAAAGAGCAGACAAGATGACCACTCCAATCCTTGAAATCCGCAATTTGCACGCGCGTATCGAAGATCGTGAAATCCTTAAGGGCGTGAACCTGATCATTCCGCCCGGCGAAGTGCACGCCGTGATGGGCCGTAATGGTTCGGGCAAGTCGACGCTGAGCTATGTGCTGGCGGGCAAGGAAGACTATGAGATCACCGAGGGCGAAGTGCTGCTCGACGGCGAGAACCTGCTGGACATGGACCCGGCCGAGCGCGCTGCGGCCGGCCTGTTCCTGGCCTTTCAGTACCCGATCGAGATTCCCGGCGTGGCAACCATGACATTCCTCAAGGCCGCCATGAACGCCCAGCGCAAGGCACGCGGCGAAGCCGAGATGAGCACACCCGATTTCATGCGCGCGGTGAAGACTGCCGGCACCGATCTGCAGATCGACACCGCCATGCTCAAGCGTCCGCTCAATGTGGGCTTTTCGGGCGGCGAGAAGAAGCGCGCCGAAGTGCTGCAGATGGCGCTGCTCGAGCCCAAGATGTGCATTCTGGACGAGACAGATTCGGGCCTCGATATCGATGCGCTGCAGGTCGTTTCCAAGGGCGTGAACGCGCTGCGGACTGCTGGCCGCTCGATGCTGGTGATCACGCACTATCAGCGCCTGCTCAACCACATCGTGCCTGACGTGGTGCATGTGTTCAGCGATGGCAAGATTGTTGAAAGCGGCGACAAGGATCTGGCACTCAAGCTCGAAGCCAAGGGCTATGCCGACTTCGACGGCGCGGCGGCCTGATCATGAGACAGACCATGCCCGTCCGGCTCGGTGCAGCCGAAGATACATTGATCGCCCAGCTCAACAGCGTGGGTGCGACCGCAGAAGCCGAACGGATGACCGTTGCGGGCCTGCCGACGCGCCGGGTCGAGAGCTACCACTATACCGACCTCAAGACGCTGCTTAGAGCCGTGCCCCCGCTGGCACAGGCCGCCAACGAGGCCAGCGCCCCGGCGCTGCGTGTTCCCGGCGCCTACCGGTTGATGATTGCCAATGGCGTGGTGCAGTCCGCGACCACGGCGCCCGCTGGCGTGATCGTCGGCAAGGCCGAGGGTGGCGTGCTGAGCACGCGCGACGACGTGCTGGTGCACCTCAATGGGGCGCTGGCCAAGGAAAGCCTGACGCTGACGCTGGAGAACAGTGTTGATCCGGTGATCCAGATTGATCGCCGTGCCGAAGGCGAAGCAGCCCATGTGGCGGATTCGCTGAAGATCTTTGTGGCAGACAATGCCTCGGCGGTAATCCTGGAGACCTTCTCGGGCTCCGATGCCGCCCATGTGGGTAATCACGCGACCTATCTGGCAGTTGGTAAAAATGCGGTGGTGACCCATATCACCGTTGATCTGTCGGCCAAGGCGACCACGCACTTCGCGACCAATGAGTATCAGCTGGCCGAAGGCGCCAAGCTGCGCACGCTGACGATCCATGCCGGTGCGGCGCTGTCGCGCTCGCAGGTGTTCGCCCGCTTTGCCGGCGAAGGTGCCCATGCCGACTTTACCGGGCTCAACCTGGTCGAAGACGGTCAGCACAATGACATCACGATCGATATCCGGCACGGCGTGGCCAACACGACCAGCCAGGAAATGTACAAGCAGATCGCCCGTGGGCGGTCCAAGGCGGTGTTCCAAGGCAAGATCGTTGTCGACCGCGACGCTCAGAAGGTCGACGCCAAGATGATGATGCAGGGGCTTATGCTCTCGGACGAAGCCGAGATCCTGAGCAAGCCTGAGCTGGAAATCTATGCCGATGACGTGGTGTGCGGTCATGGCTCGACCTGTGGCGAGCTGGACGAAGACTCCATGTTCTACCTGATGAGCCGCGGCATTCCCAAGGCTGAAGCCGAGACCATGCTGGTGCGCGGCTTCATCGAGGAAGTGCTCGACCCGATCGAAGATGAAGAGCTCAACGAAGCCCTGACAGGCATTGTTGATGGCTGGTTGCTGGGGGCCTGATGGCTTTCGATCTCGATACAGTCCGGGCGGACTTTCCGATCCTATCGGAAGTCATCCACGGCAAGCGTCTGGTCTATCTGGACAGCGGTGCATCGGCGCAGAAGCCAGTGCAAGTGCTTGATCGGATGGATTATGCGTTCCGCCACGAATACGCCAACGTCCACCGGGGCCTGCATACGTTGGCCAACCGGGCCACTGAGGCCTATGAGGGCGGTCGTGAGGCCACAAGGGCGTTTCTGAATGCGGGCCGGGTCGAGGAAATCATCTTCACCCGTTCGGCGACCGAGGCGATCAATCTGGTGGCGTCGTCCTTTGCTGGGCCGCGCATCAGCGCGGGCGACGAAATCGTGCTCTCGATCATGGAGCACCACTCCAATATCGTGCCGTGGCACTTTCACCGCGAACGCAAGGGTGCGGTGATCAAATGGGTCGATGTACGCGATGATGGCAGTTTTGATCTGGAGGCCTTCGAGGCCTCACTGAGTGACCGGACGCGTATCGTTGCGGTTACCCATATGTCCAATGTTCTGGGCACGGTGACGCCGATCAAGCAGGTTATCGAGATCGCCCATGCGCGCGGCATTCCGGTGCTGATCGATGGCAGCCAGGGCGCCGTGCACACCAAGGTCGATGTGCAAGATCTGGATGCTGATTTCTACATCATGACCGGGCACAAGCTGTACGGACCCACCGGGATCGGTGTGCTGTATGGCAAGTATGACCTGCTGGCCGAAATGCAGCCCTATCAGGGTGGCGGCGAGATGATCGATACGGTCAGCCTGGACGAGGTGAGCTATAACGAGCCGCCGCATCGGTTCGAGGCTGGTACCCCGCCGATCGTGCAGGGGATCGGGCTGGGTGCGGCGCTGAAATACATCACCGATCTGGGGCAGGACGCGATTGCGGCCCACGAGGCCGAGGTGGCTGCCTATGCCGCCGAGCGGCTGAGCCGGATCAATTCGCTGCGCATGATCGGCACCGCGCCGGGCAAGGGCGGGATTTTCTCGTTTGAGATCAAGGGGGCGCATGCCCACGACGTCTCGACGATCCTGGATCGCTTTGGCATCGCCGTGCGGGCCGGGACGCATTGCGCCCAGCCGCTGCTCAAACGTTTTGGTGTCACCTCTACCTGCCGTGCCTCGTTCGCCCTATATAACGGCAAGGACGATGTGGACGCTCTGGTGGACGGCATTGAACGCGCCATGACCTTTTTCGCGTAACAGCGAGGACTTTTGAATGACCGACGACGCCAAGACTGACGAGACGAGCATCGACGAATCCCAGATCGCGCCAGCACCGGCACTGCCTGTGGCGGGCGTTCAGCCGACCATTGGCGGCGATCTGCCCGAATCCGAGGTGGAGCGCATCACCTCCGATCTGATCGGCGCGCTCAAGACCGTCTATGATCCGGAAATTCCGGTCGATATCTATGAGCTGGGCCTGATCTACAAGGTTGATCTGGATGACGACCGCAATCTGGTGATCGACATGACGCTGACCGCGCCGGGCTGTCCGGTGGCTGGCGAAATGCCGGGCTGGGTGGAAAATGCCGCGCGCAGCGTCGAGGGCATTCAGGACGTCACCGTCAATATGGTGTTTGATCCCCCCTGGGATGCCACCCGCATGAGCGAAGAAGCTCAAGTTGCGTTGAACTGGTGGTAATTTCGGCCGGTCAGACCTATATATCGTGAAACGCCGATAGAAAGATTTCCGCTTATGGCCTTCAAGATCATGTCGCTGAGTGATGCCGCTGCAGAGCGAATCCGCGAAATCATCGAAGATTCCGACAAGCCCGTGATCGGCGTGCGTGTCGGCGTCAAGAATGCCGGCTGCGCGGGCATGGCCTATACGCTTGACTATGTGAGCGAGCCGGTGGCCGGTGACGACCATGTCAGCGACAAGGGCGTTGAGGTCTATGTCGAGCCTAAGGCGACGATGTTCCTGCTTGGCACGATGATGGATTTCGAAGAATCCAAGATGAGCGCCGGTTTCACCTTCCGCAATCCCAACCAGACCGGGGAATGCGGTTGTGGCGAGAGCGTGCAGCTCAAGCCCGCTGACCTCAAGGCCATCGCCGAGGCGCGCGCCACCGCCTAGCGCTGGTTGCACGGCGGGGCGGTATGGCCTAACAGGTCTGAGCATTTTGGCTCCAGCCCCTGAGACCATTCATGACTGCTCTGCCCGCGGCTCTCGCGATTACGCCGCCATCCCATCCGCTTGTGGGCCGCGTGTCCCCGCCAGGCTCGAAATCCATCACCAACCGGGCCTTGCTGCTCGCGGCACTGGCCAATGGCACCAGCCATCTCACCGGCGCGCTCAAGAGCAAGGACACCGTGCTGATGGCGGCGGCGCTGCGCCAGATGGGTGTCAGCGTCGAAGAGCCCGACGCCACCAGTTTCGTGGTCACCAGTTCGGGCCGGCTGCAAGCGCCTGAGGGACCACTTTTCCTGGGCAATGCGGGCACTGCCACGCGGTTTCTGACCGCTGCGGTGGCCACGGTGAACGGCACGGTCATTGTTGATGGTGACGAAGAGATGCAGGTGCGTCCGATTGGGCCACTGGTCGACGCGCTGGTGTCACTGGGCATTGAGGCGAGCTGTCCGACAGGCTGCCCGCCGGTGACCATTGTGGGCAAGGGCAGCTTTGGCCAGGGCCGGGTCGAAATCGATGGCGGGCTTTCCAGCCAATATGTTTCAGCACTGCTGATGGCGGCGCCGCTGGGCGATGGTCCAGTCGAGATCGCCCTGACGGGCAGCGATATCGGCGCGCGCGGCTATGTCGATCTGACGCTGGCTGCCATGCGCAGCTTTGGCGCGGTGGTCGAACAGGTCGATGCGGGCACGTGGCGGGTTGAACCCACCGGTTACACGGCCACCGACCTGCTGATTGAGCCCGACGCGTCAGCGGCAACCTATCTATGGGGCGCAGCGGCGCTTACCGGCGGCGATATCAACCTGGGGGTTGAGGCGGACGCCTTCACCCAGCCCGATGCTGCTGCACAGGCTGTTATCGCACAGTTTCCCAATATGCCTGCCGTGATCGACGGCTCGCAAATGCAGGATGCGGTGCCGACCCTAGCGGTGCTGGCAGCGTTCAACAATTATCCCGTGCGGTTTGTCGGTATCGCCAATCTGCGTGTCAAGGAAACCGACCGGGTGCATGCGGTGGCGACGGAGCTGTCGCGCATTCTGCCGGGTCTGGGAGTCGAGGAGGGCGATGATCTGCTGGTCGCGTCCGATCCCGACCTCGCCAGCAAGCTGGCGGACCGCAACAGCCGGGTCAAAATCGAGACCTATCATGATCACCGGATTGCCATGAGCTTTGCCCTGGCGGGGCTGCGTGTGCCCGGGATCGTCATCCTGGACCCCGCATGCACGGGCAAGACCTATCCGGCCTATTGGGACATGCTGGCGGGTCTTGGTGTGCAACTGACGGCGGCAGACTAGATCAGGCCGCCGAGGCCTTGCCTTTGCCGGTCGCAGGAATGGCGTTGACCAGTTCCTGCTCGTTGATCACCCGGTTGCGGCCTGCATGCTTGGCGGCGTACAGGCAGCGATCGGCGCGTTCGATCAGCGAGGCGGCCGTGTCTGAGCGCCGGAACGTGGCGACACCGAACGAGGCGGTGATGCGACCAAGCTTCTCATTGGTGGAGCGCTTGAGCAGTTCCTTGGCCTGAATGGCCCGGCGGATGTTCTCGGCTGTGGTGATGGCGCCTTCGATATCGGTGAACGGCAATACGGCAACGAACTCCTCGCCACCGTAGCGCGCGGCAAGATCCTTGCCCCTGATATTGGACTTCAACGTCATGGCGACGAGGCGCAGCACCTGATCGCCGGTCTGGTGACCATAGGTGTCGTTAAAGTTCTTGAAGTGATCGATATCAACCAGCATCAGGCTCAAAGGCTCTTTGCTGCTGCTTGCTTCGGCGATCGCAGTATCGAGGCCTTCGTCAAAGCTCTTGCGATTGGCGATCTTGGTGAGCGGGTCGAGCATGGACTCGCGGCGCACATCGTCCAGATCACGCTGCAGGGCGGCGATATCGTCGCGCGAATCCTGCAGTTTCTGTTCCAGAGACCGGTTGGTTTCCTGCATCATGCGGGTTTCAGCCAGCAGTTTGGCGGAAAGCGCCTTGATTGCTGCAGCGGAAATCTCGCGTTCCAGGTCGCCACCGGCGGACTGCAACGAGCCAGAATAGGCATTGGCCGTGGTCATGGCGCTGTCGATGGCGTCGTGCACGGCCTCGATGCGGTCGTGCATGCGCTTGGAGACAGCAGTCATGCGGTCGTTGACGTTGGATTTGAGGAATTCGTTGTAGAGCGCCTCGGCAAGTCCCTCGGTCGGGGACCCGCCATTGCGAAACATCTCGTTGATGCGGTTGTTCAACGTCGGGTTTACACCCGTGGCATAGGTATACAGCAGTTCATAAAACTGAGGGTAGGGCGGAATGCCGCTACGCTTCAGCAGTTCAAATGCTGAGTTGGCGTAACCAAGTGCCCGTTTGAATTCCTGATCCGACAACTCTTCCCTCTTGCGCCGTGGTGCCGCAACCGGTAGCGCCAAAGCAAGCGCCCCCCGAGTCATTGTCGATAACTACCTCAATGCCCCTAATAAACACAACAGCACTGGATCAATAAAACCCAATAACTGCGCAGTCTTGCGTATAGATAGACTAGGGGTCGATGCGCGCAGAGCGAAGCAGGAAGGCTGGAATAGGACCGTCATTGCCAAAAGGCGAACTGCTGTCGGTCACGGTTTCAGTCTCGCGCTTTTCAGCAGGACGCCGATTGCGACCCCGTGTGGGGCGGGACTCGGCGGCTTCCTCTGCCTTGGCTTCCTGTGCCGGAGCCGGTTCGGCCGCTGCCTCGACGGCCTTGGGCCCGGCAGCTTCGGCGGGCGGCCGGGTGCGCGAACCACCGCGGCGCGAACGCGCTGGACGGGTTTCGGAGGTATCGGTTTCGCTGGCTGCCAGGGTTGCTTCCGGTTCTGCTGCCGGCGTGGTGGCTGCAGCTTCAGATGCGGCCGCTTCGGCCTGTGCGCGGGTGCGTGGGCCGCCCCGGCGTGTACGGGCCGGACGGGCAGGGCGATCCTCGGTTGCATCGGCGGATGCAGCGGGCGCAGCCGGGCGCTTGCCGGCATCATCGAGATACTCGATGGGCTTTTCGATCAGCTTGAGGATGGCGTCCAGGTGCTTGCTGTCGGCAGGACCAACCAGCGTATAGGCAACACCCGAGCGACCGGCACGACCGGTACGACCGATGCGGTGCACATAGTCTTCGGCGTGCACGGGCACGTCGAAATTGAAGACGTGGCTCACGGCCGGAATATCGAGGCCGCGGGCCGCAACGTCGCTGGCCACCAGAAGGGTCAGACGATCGTTCTTGAACGCATCAAGCGTTTCGGTGCGGCTCTTCTGGTCCATATCGCCGTGCAGGGCGCCAGCGCTGAAACCATGGCGCTCCAGCGAGCGGGCCAGGGTGGCCACATCGCGCTTGCGATTGCAGAAGATGATGGCATTGGTCAGACCGTCGGCAGCCTTGATGCGATCGCGCAAAGCGGCGCGCTTTTCATCGGGCTTGGAGCCAACACGGATCAGTTTCTGATCAATGGTGTCAGCGGTCGAGCTCTGGCGCGATGCCTGAATCTGAACCGGGTCCTTGAGGAATTTCTTGGTCAGCCGCTCGATCTCTTTGGACATGGTGGCCGAGAACAGCATGGTCTGACGGCGTGGCGGCAGGCGGCCACAGATCTTTTCGATGTCGTCGATAAAGCCCATGTCGAGCATGCGGTCGGCTTCGTCGATCACCAGGATCTCGACGCCGTTGAGCATGATCTTGCCCCGCTCGATCTGGTCAAGCAGGCGCCCGGGCGTTGCGATCAGCACGTCTACGCCACGATCGAGCTTCTTGTTCTGCTCTTCGAAGGAAACGCCGCCAATGATCAGGGCCATCGAGATGCGATGGTTCTTGCCGTATTTCTCAAAATTCTCGGCAACCTGCGCAGCGAGTTCGCGCGTCGGCTCCAGAATAAGCGTACGGGGCATGCGGGCACGGGCACGGCCGTTTTCGAGCAGCGTCAGCATGGGCAGAACGAACGAAGCCGTCTTGCCGGTGCCGGTCTGAGCGATGCCGATAATGTCCTTTTTCTGAAGGACATGGGGAATAGCCTGAGCCTGGATTTCGGTCGGCTTGGTGTAGCCCGCCGCGGTGACCGCATCGGTTACTTTGGTTGATAGGCCGAGCTCGGAAAAATCGTCAGTCAAATTGGGTAATCCACGTGTGAGGCGAAGCCCGGGGCCAAGTCCAGTCCGAGACATTCGAACGGTGCGCCGGGATGGTCAGTTGTGGCGCGAAACCGCGGCTGCAAAAAGCATCCACAACTGGGATGGCCACCGAACGGGATGCACCTAGTGCAGGTACGACGGAGTGGCCCTGAGGCACTGTAGCAAAGGCGGGCACAGTCAATGTGACAGGCCGTCAAGCAGAATGCCCCAGCGGCGCGGACCATAGCGCAAAGGCCTTATCTGTCAACGGTCTTGCGCCGTTTAGCCTTAATAGGCGTTCCTTGCAGGTCAGTTGTTCTGGCGCCTGTTGCGAACCATGAGTGGGTCGCAACACTATTGACGCTAGATATCGAGGTCGGTGACGAAGGCAGCATTCTCCTGAATGAAGTCGAAGCGGGCTTCGGGTTTGGTCCCCATCAGACGATCCACGCTGATGCGTGTGGCGTCCAAATCATCGCGCACCTTTACCTGCAACAGTGTGCGGCTTTTGACCGACATGGTGGTTTCGCGCAGATGGGCGAATGGCATCTCGCCCAGGCCCTTGAAGCGGGTGGTGTCGATCTTGCCCTTGCCGGTGAACTCGGTGGCCATCAGTTCGGCCCGGTGCTCATCATCGCGGGCATAAAGGGTCTTGCCGCCCTGGCTGATGCGATAGAGCGGCGGCATGGCCAAGAACAGGTGACCGCCATCAATGAGCTTTGGCATCTCCTGGAAGAAGAAGGTCATCAGCAGGGCTGCAATATGGGCGCCGTCGACGTCAGCATCGGTCATGATGATGATCTTGTCGTAGCGCAGGTCTTCCTCGCGATAGCGATCGCGGGTGCCACAGCCCAGCGCCTGGATCATGTCGGAGATCAACTGGCTGGCCGCCATCTTCTCGCGACTGGCGCCGGCGACATTGAGGATCTTGCCGCGCAGCGGCAGCACGGCCTGGCTGGCTCGGCTGCGGGCCTGCTTGGCGCTGCCACCAGCCGAGTCACCCTCGACGATGAACAGTTCAGCGCCCTGGGCGGCCGTCTGTGTGCAATCGGCCAGCTTGCCGGGCAGGCGCAGCTTGCGCGTGGCGCTGGCGCGATCAATCTCTTTTTCCTTGCGGCGGCGCAGCCGTTCCTCGGCGCGCTCCACGGCCCAGTCGAGCAGTTTGCCCGCCTGGTTGGGGGAGGCGGCGAGCCAATGATCAAAAGCGTCGCGCACGGCGCTGTCGACAATGCGGGTGGCTTCGCCAGAGGCCAGCTTGTCCTTGGTCTGGCCGACAAATTCGGGTTCACGCACAAACACCGAGAGCATGGTGTTGCAGTGGGCGAAGATGTCTTCGGCGGTCAGATTGGCGGCCGCCTTGTTCTTGGTGAGTTCGGCATAGCCCTTGAGGCCGCGCAGCAGGGCCGTCCGCAGACCTGCTTCATGTGTGCCGCCATCGCGGGTTGGCACGGTGTTGCAGTAGGATGACATGCCGCCATCGCCCAGCGTCCAGGAGATGGCCCATTCGACCGCGCCGTGCGTGCCAGGCTTGCCGTGGCTGCCGGCGAACAGATCATCGACGATGCGGGTCTCGCCCTCGATGCGGGCAAGCATGAAGTCCTTTAGGCCATTGGGATAATGGAACACGGCCTTGGCGGGAGCGTCGTCGGATGCCAGTTCCTCGTCGCAGCTCCAGCGCAGCTCGACACCGGCAAACAGATAGGCCTTGGCCCGGGTCATGCGGAACAGACGGGCTGCCGAGAAGTGAGCGGCGTCGCCGAAAATCTGGGCGTCAGGATGGAAGCGGGTGGTGGTGCCGCGACGGTTATTGACCCGACCAACGGTTTCCAGCGCCGTCACGGGTTTGCCACGCGAATAGCTCTGGCGATAGAGCATCTGGTCGCGGGCGACCTCGACCGTGAGGTCGTCAGAGAGCGCGTTGACCACCGAGACGCCGACGCCGTGCAGGCCGCCGGAGGTTTCATAGGCCTTGGAGTCGAACTTGCCGCCGGCATGGAGCTTGGTCAGCACCAGTTCCAGGGTGGAAATTTCGGGCTGCTTGGGATGCGGTTCGACGGGGATGCCGCGGCCGTTATCGGTCACCGTGACATAACCATCAGTGCCCAGATGCACCTCAATGCGGGTGGCGTGGCCGGCAATGGCCTCGTCCATGGAGTTGTCGATAACTTCGGCAAACAGGTGGTGCAGCGCGTTGGTATCGGTCCCGCCAATATACATGCCGGGGCGCCGACGAACGGGCTCAAGTCCTTCAAGGACTTCAATATCGGAGGCCGAGTAAGAGCCCGCCGCAGCCGCCGCGCTTGGCGTTTTGGCTGCAGGTGTGGCAGGCTGAGGCTGGCTGGCTTGCGGCTGAGTTGAGGGTTCAGCTGCGCCGAAAAGATCTTCTGCTTGCGACATGCACGTTCCGTCTCTCGTGCCCGAATCAGGCGTTTTCGAGTTCTATCATATAAGAGGGCCTTGCCGGCGCGGGCACGCCAGAGCCGGACACAACTGGTTTCCCCACAAAGCTGAACCCGCGATGAATGAGCGGTTCCGGGGCGGTTCAAGGGGATGGAACTAGACCGGGATCAATCACGTCAATGCGTCAGACACCTTGAAAGGAATTTTCCACATGGCTTTTACTGCCGCCGCCTTCAAGACCATCACCCGTAGCGCGCTTGTCGCCGCTGTATTGGGCGCATCCAGTCTGGTGGCTGCGCCGGCATTTGCCGAGAGCAGTTTCACGCTGCGCATCGAGGGTGGTCAGGGTCTGGCCCAGGATCAGCGCTATGACCGGCACAATAGCTGGAATGGCAATCCCGGCTATCGCATGCGCTGCCTGACCAATCGCGAAGTTGTGGGGGGTGTTTCGGCCTATGGCTATGGCCAGGTGGACATTGTGGGCGAGTATGCGGATGATCGCCTGGAATTGCGGGCCGTCAAAGGCAACTGGCTCTACGGCATGCGCATTGACAAGTGCACGGGGCAGGTCGACCGCCTGCAACGGATTGGACGGGCCCATGGTGGCTATGATGGTGGTCGTCACGACGATGGCGGCTATCGCAGCCACAGTCGCAGTGGCGGCGGGTTTCAGTTCCAGTTCAATTTCGGCAATTGATAAAAGCAGCGGGGGCGCAGCAAGGAGACGATCATGGCCAAATTTACGGCTGTGCTGATGATGGCTTTAGCATTGGGGGCGGGCGCTGCAGCGCCGGCCCAGGCGCAAAGCTTTGGGATATTCTTCGGAGATGAAGCCTCCGACTTCTATCCAGAGCGCATAACCTGCCTCAACGATTACCAGATCCGGCAGGAAGTTGCCGATTTGGGGTACACAAATATCTATCTCAATGTCCCCAACGAAAAACACGTCCAGGTGCGCGCCACCAAGGGTGACTGGGTCTATCTGCTTGATTTCAATTACTGTTCTGCCCAGATTGAGCGACGCGCCCGGCTGCGCCCGGCTGGCTGATGGCCGCTTTGGGACAAAACCGTCCCGGAATCGGGCGGCA
This sequence comes from Devosia litorisediminis, assembly GCF_018334155.1. NCBI lineage: Bacteria > Pseudomonadati > Pseudomonadota > Alphaproteobacteria > Hyphomicrobiales > Devosiaceae > Devosia > Devosia litorisediminis. The sequence goes on from NZ_JAGXTP010000001.1 coordinate 1,227,578, forward strand.
GATTTACGTTCCGTTTGCTTCTTGAAAGCACTTTCTTAAAGGCGCGCTGATAGACCAATCGTCATACGGTTTTTTGTTTGGAGTATCCGTATGCGAGCCGATCGGGATCTCAGTTCTGCGTATCAGAATCCGAATGGTTCGGTTGCTATCGGTGTTTGGCCGCAAGCCGGGTTTTCCAGTATTGCGTACCGGCTGGCCAATCTCTCTGTCCCGCGTATTGGGGCACTTATAATGGTATCAGCGCTCTTTTACCTGGTCTGATCGGCGGCGAATTGATTTTCGCGGCCGGCTTGGCTATTGTCGCTCTGTTCAAACCACTCAGACGACAGGAGGGCTGCATGATCGTTTTTAGGCATCACCGTCAGCGTGGCCCCGTCTTCGCCCTGCGGCTTCAACTGCAGGGCTGATCAGGACCTGGTTCGGACGCACTAACGTATCCCCCATTCTGGTTTGCCCTTCGTGGCGGTCATTGACGACCGTCTAACGGCATTTTGGCGCCCCATGTCCGGCGCCCACCAGTGAGATAACGAAATGGGTTCGATCAGCCTCCGCAATGCTGGCCTAGTGGCCACAGAAACACTTTTCTCCAATCTGAGCTTTGTCATTGGCGATGGCGACCGTGTCGGCCTTGTGGCTGGCAATGGGCGTGGCAAGACAAGCCTGCTGCGCGCCATGGCCGGGAAGGGCGCGTTGAGCGAGGGCGATGTCGTGTGCTCGCGCGGTCTGCGGGTGGGCTATGTCGAGCAGGACATGCCGGCAACCAGCATGGGGCTGACGCTATACGAGATGGTGCAGGCAGCGCTGCCTGAGAGCGAGCGGGAAACAGATAGCTGGCGGGTTGATGTGGTGCTCGACGAATTCGAGACGCCCGAGGCCATGCGCCATCGTCTGCTCCGTGACCTCAGTGGCGGGTGGCAGCGCATTGCGTTGATCGCGCAGTGCTGGGTACTGCAGCCCGACGCGTTATTGCTTGACGAGCCGACCAATCATCTCGATCTGGGCAAGCTGTTTCAACTAGAGAACTGGATCAACCAGGCCGCACGCAATATTCCCGTGGTCATTGCCAGCCATGACCGGGAGTTTCTGGACGCCACGACAACGCGTACATTGTTTCTGCGTCCGGAAGCCCCAGCCATGTTTGCCTTGCCCTATAGCCAGGCCCGACTGGCACTGGCGGAACTTGATGAAGCTGCCGAAGCCAAGCGCGAACGAGACCTCAAGGAGGTCAGCAAGCTGCGCAAGCAGGCAGCCAAGCTGACCAATATCGGGATCAATTCAGGCAGCGACCTGCTGGTGGTGAAGTCCAAATATCTGCGCGAGCGGGCCCAGAAAATCGAAAGCGCGGTGCGGTCGGTCCACAAGGAGCGTAGTGGTGACATCCGGCTAGGCAATAGTGGCGCACAAGCCAAGGTGATGCTGGCATTTGAGGATGTCACGGTAAACACGCCGAGCGGCGAAAAGCTGTTCCGTATCGACAAGCTGCACGTGTTTCAGGGTGACCGGCTGGTCATTCTGGGGCGCAACGGGACTGGCAAATCGCAGTTCATGGGATTGGTGCACCGCGCCATGACGGGGGCTGAAATGGCCGGGGTGCGAGTGAGCCCGCAGGTCGTGCCCGGATATATCGACCAAGCCATGAGCTTTCTGCCCAAGAAGGGGTCGCTGCTGGACTTTATTGCCGGCAATTATGATCAGGGCGACCAACGCAGCAAGAGCCTGCTGGCAACAGCGGGTTTTGCGCTGGAAAAGCAGGAACGGCCGATCAGTGAGTTGTCCTTTGGTCAGCGGGCGCGGCTGGGGCTCCTGGCTCTACGCCTTCAGGAACCGAATTTTTACCTGCTTGATGAGCCTACCAACCACGTTGATATCGCCGGACAGGAAAGACTGGAGGCCGAAATTCTGGCCCATGGCGCGACCTGCCTGTTGGTTTCGCATGACCGCAGTTTCGTACGGGGGCTGGGGGACCGTTTCCTGATCATCGAGAACAGACGACTGGTAGAGGTTGAAAGTCCGGAGCCGTTCTTTGCAGTAATGGCGCAAGAAGAAGGGTGAGTTATTTTATTTTGCTGTCAGTAATTTAGCGTCTCGATTGTGAATGGTTTGTTTATGAGTTCGCAAGCAATCTCTTGCCATAGCGCAGTGTGGGGGAAGACGTTGTGGCTTCAGAACAGATTACAGCCTTGCAAAAGCAAGGTCAGCACAACAATGTTCGCTATGTAGGCGCAGTGACCGGGCGTTATATATTGTCCGGGCGGCCGGTGACGTCGGGTGAAGGCGCTGCGGTGCTGGCGTGTCGGCTCTGTTCTGTTTCGCCGGTGCAGGCTGTCATCGTCGCGCCGGTGCTGGCCCAACTTGCTGAGCCGGTTGTCGCGCACTTCCAAGACTTCGGCATGTTGCGTGGGTCAGTGGTGCGCAAACTGGCCAGTGGCTTTGTGATCGATCTGGAGCTCGAAGACGACGGTCGGGCGCGACTAGCAGCAAAAATCCGCTGGAAGAAGATCATTGTCAGTCGGCATACGCCGGACAAACGTGAGTTCAAGCGTGTCCTGCCGCGCCATCCCCGTACCGTAATGACGCTGGGCGATGGCAGTACGTCGCCGTGCTTTGTCATTGATATTTCGCAGTCTGGGGTCGCGGTATCGGCCAGTCTGGTACCCGGAATAGGCACGCCCGTGGCCATCGGCGCGCTGCTGGGGCGGGTTGTGCGTCACCTCGAAATAGGGTTTGCGGTGGCGTTTCTGACAGTGCAGCCTTTGGAGCTGCTGGAAAAGCTGATGGCGCCCAAAGCAACCAGAACGATGTCTGCGGTGGCTGCTTAGCTACATCCTTATCTTTCACGGATAAGAAGTCTTAAGGAACGGTCCCTACATTTATATTCGTATTGCGTACGAATGCCAAAACTCAGCTCTTATTGCGAGCGGATGGGAGAGGGACCCCATGTCAGTGAGCGTTGATTGCGGTGAATTGTCACCGCGGACCAGTTATGATTGGCACGATGTCCGTTTTATCGGTGCCGTGGCCGGTCGTTACGCCCTGTCGGATCGCAAGCGTCCAGGTGCCAACAAAGCTCCCGTCTATGCGTGTCGCCTGTGTTCGGTTTCCACACGTACCGCTGTTGTGGTGGGGCCGGTGGTGGGCGAAGAGGGGGAGGTCGTCACCGCACATTTTGATGCTTTCGGCATATTGCGTGGCCGCATCAACCGGCAGCTCCCGTCCGGTTTCGTCATGGATCTGATGCTGAATACGGCGGCGCGGGAGAAGCTGGGCCGCAAAATCGTCTGGCAGAAGAAGCGCGTTTACGAGCAGGTGGAAGATCGTCGCGAACACAAACGCATCCAGTTGCGTGACCCGCGCACCATCATTTCGCTCGGCGACGGATCCCGGATACCCTGCTTCGTGATTGACGTGTCCAAATCCGGTATCGCGCTGTCGGCGCAGCACGCGCCCGAGATCGGCACGCCGCTGGCGGTGGGCAAGCTGGTTGGCCGGGTGGTGCGCTATCTCGATGTCGGCTTTGCCGTCAAATTCCTGCAGTTGCAGGAACTCGAAGATATCGAGGCGCTGGTGGTGCCGCCTGAAATCGCGCCGCTTGCTGATAGTGAGCGCGCGGGGCGCTAGCACCGCGCCAACTGCGCTATTGCATGATCTGGCGGACTTCGACTGTGCCTTCCCAGCCCGGCCAGAACTGCTTGTGCAACTCCAGAAACCGGCTGGCCCGGTCGATTGCTGCCTGGCGACTGTCCACTTCATAGACCGCGTGGCCGCCCACCCATTCCTTGGTTTCAGCAAATGGCCCGTCGATCACATCAACCGTGTTGTCAGCCAGTCTGACGGTGGCGCCGTGCTCTATGGGGAGCAGGCCACCCTGTTCCAGCAAGGCGCCGGCGGCGGCGGCCTCCATGCCGAGCGCCATGATCGCGTTCATCAGTTCGGCAGGCGGCGGTGAGGTGGTCTTGCTCGTCGATGATGTCTTGACCAGCGTCATGAACTTCATGGTGTGCTCCCGTATCAGGTTTGAAACGCGCGGATGCTTTTCGCGGTTCGTACTGTCTCGACGAGCGAGCGCTGCGCTTTTCGACACGCCCCACGGTGGTCTGGAAGGAAAATCCAGTTAAGGGAGGCAAATGGCTTTCAAAACGCCCGAGCCAGCGTGGATGGATGGCATTTGGAAGGCTGGCAATTGCGTCCAGACAAAAAGAAAGGGCGCCTCGTGGCGCCCCTTCCCAAATTTTTGGACCGTTTCGGCTTATGCCGAGTAGTACATTTCGAACTCGACCGGATGAGGGGTCTGCTCGTACTTGATTACTTCGGCCATCTTGAGCTCGATGTAGGCATCGATCTGATCGTTGTCGAACACGCCGCCAGCGGTCAGGAATTCGCGATCCTTGTCGAGGCTTTCCAGCGCTTCGCGCAGCGAGCCGGAAACGGTCGGGATTTCCATCAGTTCCTGGCGTGGGAGCTCGTAGAGATCCTTGTCCATTGGATCGCCGGGGTGGATCTTGTTCTTGATGCCATCGAGGCCAGCCATGAGCATGGCCGAGAAGGCCAGGTATGGGTTTGCCAGTGGATCGGGGAAACGGATCTCGACGCGCTTGGCCTTGGGCGACTGGCCAAAGGGGATGCGGCAGGAAGCGGAACGGTTGCGAGCCGAGTAGGCCAGCAGCACGGGGGCTTCGAAACCGGGCACCAAACGCTTGTAGCTGTTGGTGGATGGGTTCGAGAAGGCGTTGATCGCCTTGGCGTGCTTGATGATGCCGCCGATGTAGTACAGCGCTTCCATCGACAGGCCGGCATACTGATCGCCAGCAAAGAGCGGCTTGCCGTCCTTCCAGATCGACTGGTGGCAGTGCATGCCCGAGCCGTTGTCACCAAAGACTGGCTTTGGCATGAAGGTCACGGTCTTGCCATAGGCATTGGCAACCTGGTGGATGACATACTTGTAGATCTGTACGTCGTCGGCAGCCTTGATCATCGGCGCAAACTTGATGCCGAGTTCGTGCTGGGCCGAGGCCACTTCATGGTGGTGCTTTTCAACGACCACGCCCATGTCGGCCATGGCAGCGAGCATTTCGCCACGGATGTCCTGGGCGCTATCGAGCGGCGGCACGGGGAAGTAGCCCTTCTTGAGACCGATATGGTGACCGGTGTTACCGGACTCATAGGCGGTGTCGTTGTTGGACGGCAGTTCAGGGTGGTCGACTTCAAAGCCCACCTTGTAGGGGGTGTTGGAGTACCGCACGTCGTCGAACATGAAGAATTCTGGCTCTGCGCCGAACACTACGGAATCGCCAATGCCGGAAGCCTTGAGGTATTCCTCGGCCTTCTTGGCAGTGGTGCGTGGGTCGCGGCTGTAGGGCTGGTAGGTCAGCGGCTCGAGAATGTCGCAGTTGATGACCATGGTGGACGCGCCAAAGAAGGGGTCCATGTAAGCAGATGACGGATCGGGCATCAGAACCATGTCGGACTCGTTAATGGCCTTCCAGCCACCGATCGAGGAACCATCGAACATGGTGCCTTCCTCGAACAGATCCTCGTCAACGATCGAGCAATCGAGCGTGACGTGCTGCAGCTTGCCGCGCGGGTCGGTGAAGCGCAGGTCGAGATACTTGATGTTCTCGTCTTTGATACGCTTGAGGAGGTCGCTTGCGGTGGTCATTCGGTATTCCCCTGTCTAATTAGGAACTTTTGTTATTGGCACGGCTGGACGCGTGCGGGGTGAACTACCCCGCCCAATGGGTTCGAAAACCCTAAAGCGCGTCGTCCCCGAATTCTCCGGTACGGATACGGATGGCTTGCTCGATCGAATAAACAAAGATCTTGCCGTCGCCGATACGTCCTGTCTGGGCTGCGTTGCGGATGGCTTCGATGGCCTTTTCGGCGAGTTCATCGGGGCACACGACCTCGACTTTCACCTTGGGCAGGAAGTCCACGACATATTCAGCGCCGCGATAAAGTTCGGTATGGCCCTTCTGGCGACCAAAGCCCTTGGCTTCGGTCACAGTGATGCCCTGGAGGCCTACTTCCTGCAGTGCCTCTTTGACTTCGTCGAGCTTGAACGGCTTTACGATAGCCTCGATCTTCTTCATTTGAGCCTCCACGGGTCTTTCTGGGCGGATACCGCATAGTCGTATGCACGGGGTGTGCCAGCTCGATTTTGCAACCGAAAAGGCAATTAGTACAACGCTTTACGTCAGTATGGCGGCGGTATTGCCTGCGCCGCCACGGGTGTCTATGCCTAATTGTTGTGCAGTATGGGTGTATTTTGTGCGGAATGTCGATGTCTGTCGGTCTGGTCCTGCCTCGACGCCGCTACATTGGGCAAACTGCCTGCCAAAGCCAAGCGGCATGTGGGGCCAGGGAGCAGAACCGCCCAGCAATCGGCGCAAATAGAGCAGCAAGGCTTTGACTGGCTTTCCGTCTTCATATAGATGCAACGCCAACCCGGCCAACGGGTCCTTTAGCGGGTGTGGCGGAACTGGTAGACGCACTGGATTTAGGTTCCAGCGCCGCAAGGCGTGGAGGTTCGAGTCCTCTCACCCGCACCAAATTTGGGATCTGGCCCTCCAGAGACAATGATCACGGGATTGAACCGAATGCAGGTTACCGAAACCCTCAATGAAGGTCTGAAGCGCAAGTTGAGCGTTACCATTCCGGCCGCCGACTTGAACGAGCGCCTCGGTGCCAAGCTCGAAGAGCTTAAGGGCCAGGCCAACATCAAGGGCTTCCGTCCGGGCAAAGTGCCAATGGCGCACATCAAGAAGATGTTCGGCCGTTCGGCCATGTCCGAAGTGATGACCGACGCAATCAACAACACCGTCACCGAGACGCTGGACAAGCGCGAAGAGCGCGCTGCCGCCCAGCCAAAGGTTGATCTGCCCGACGATCAGGCCGTGATCAACGAAGTGCTCGAAGGCAAGGCCGATCTGGCATTTGAAGTCGAATATGAAGTCCTGCCACCCGTCGAACTGATGGACCTCAAGGGCGTGCCGCTGACCAAGCCGGTCATCGATATCGCTGAAGACGAAATCGACGCCGAAGTGAACCGCGTGTTCGCGCAGAACCGTGGCTACACCGACAAGGGCGACGGCGCCGTTGTTGAGAATGGCGACCGTCTGGGTCTGTCGTTTGTCGGCAAGATCGACGGCAAGGAATTCGATGGCGGCAAGTCCGACCATGCGCACCTGACCGTTGGTTCGAACGAATTCATCCCGGGCTTTGAAGAGCAGCTGATCGGTTTCAAGAAGGGCGAGACCCGCGAAATCGAAGTGACCTTCCCCAAGGATTACCAGAGCGACGAACTGGCCGGCAAGAAGGCGACCTTCGAGGTCACCGTGCTGCATGTCGATGGTCCGAACACTGGCGAGCTGGACGATGAGTTCGCCAAGCGTCTGGGCGTTGAGAACGTTCAGGCGCTGCGCGATGCCGTCAAGGGTCAGATGGAATCGGCGCTGGCGTCGATGAGCCGTCAGCACATGAAGCGTCAGGTGCTCGATGCGCTTGATGATGGCCACAAGTTCGACGTTCCAGCCCAGCTGGTTGAAGCCGAATTCGCCACCATCTGGCAGCGGGTCGAGCATGAAGTGCAGAGCCATGGCAAGTCCTTCGAGGACGAAGGCACCACCGAGGAAGCTGCACGCGAACAGTACCGCACCATTGCCGAGCGCCGCGTGCGTCTGGGCCTGGTGGTTGCCGAAATCGGCAACAAGAACGACGTGAACGTGACCGAGGAAGAGCATCAGCAGGCACTGATCGCCGAAGTGCGCCGCTTCCAGGGCCAGGAACAGCAGGTTTATGACTACTACCGTCAGAACCCGCAGGCGCTGGCTGGTCTGCGTGCCCCCGTCTTTGAGAACAAGGTCGTCGACTTTGTCATCGAGCAGGGCAAGATCACCGACAAGAAGATGACCCGTGAAGAGCTGGCCAAGCTGATCCAGGCCGACGAGGACGAGGTTCCGGCAGAACATCACCACTAAGGTGCCCTGACCGCCAAATTTAAAGCCGCCCAGAAATGGGCGGCTTTTTTGTTTGTGGTGTAGAACAGGCCGACGATTCCCCGCCCTGCGAGTTCCCATGACCTCTTCGAGCGCCGATATTCTCCTGACCCCGCGACAAATGGGCGAGGCCGACCGGCTGGCCGCGCAGGCTGGCAGCAAGTCCCTCAAGCTGATGGAAGCGGCGGGTCGGGCGGTCGCCGAAGCGGTCACCGAGCACTATTATCAACGTTCGGTGCTGGTGCTGTGCGGACCGGGCAATAATGGCGGCGACGGTTTTGTGGTTGCGCGATTGCTCAAGCACAAGGGTTGGCCGGTACAGCTCCGGCTGATCGGCGATCCGGCTGCGCTCAAGGGCGACGCGGCGGCGATGGCCAAGCAATGGGCCGGGCGGCTGGTAGCACCGACCGCCAAAGATGTGGACGAGGCCGATCTGATCATTGATGGCCTGTTGGGCGCCGGGCTGGACCGCGATGTCGATGGCGCGTTTGCCGAGATCATCGCGGCCGTCAATGCCAGTTCGCGGCCGGTTGTCAGCATCGATGTGCCCTCGGGGCTGGATGGCGCGACCGGTCTGGAGCGTGGCCCGACAATGGATGCGGCGCTGACCGTGACGTTCTTCCGGCTCAAGCCGGGGCATTTGCTGCTGCCCGGTCGTGAACTGTGCGGCGAAGTGGTGCTGGCCGATATTGGCATCCCGTCAGCCGTCCTTGATACGATCGGGGCAGAGACATGGCAGAACTCGCCGACGCTGTGGTCGGTCCCGGTGGCCAGCAATGATGGCAACAAGTTTGATCGCGGCCACTGCGTGGTGGTTTCCGGCGGCCCGCTACAGACAGGGGCAGCGCGTCTGTCGGCCATGGCAGCGTTTCGCGTTGGCGCGGGCGTTGTCTCGCTGACCGGGTCTGAGGCCGCGCTGCAGGTGCACGCGCAGCATGTCACAGCCGTGATGCTCAAGCCGGCCGCTGACAGCGCAGCGCTGGCGGACCTGTTGACCGACAAGCGGATGAATGCGGTGGTGATCGGGCCGGCGGCCGGCATTGGCCCGCACACGCGTGACAATGTGCTGGCCGTCCTGCGCTCGGGCGCGGCTGCAGTGCTGGATGCGGACGCCCTGACCAGCTTTTCCGATGATTTCCAGACGCTGGCCGAGTCCATCAAGGCACAGGACCGCCCCGTGGTGCTCACGCCGCATGCGGGCGAATTTGCGCGGCTGTTCGGCGATGTGCCGGGCGGCAAGCTGGAGCAGGCGCGCGCTGCTGCCGAGCATTCAGGCGCGATCATTGTGCTCAAGGGCAGCGATACGGTGATTGCCAGCCCCGATGGCCGCGCTGCCATCAATGCCAATGCGCCGGCCTGGTTGGGCACGGCGGGGTCTGGCGATGTGCTGGCGGGCATGGTTGCCGGATTGATGGGGCAGGGCATGGCGGGCTGGGAAGCGGCGTGTGCCGGTGTCTGGCTGCATGCCGAGGCCGCCAACCGTTTCGGCGGTCCCGGACTGATCAGCGAAGATCTACCGTTGCTGGTGCCAGGGGTGCTGGCGAGCCTCTAATAGCGCAGGGTCAGGGGAGCTCAGTCCCACCGCACCATGAGCTTTTGCAGGCCGTGGAATGGATAGACGTCATTGTATTGAGGCGGCTCGGCCAGACGCAGGCGGGGCAGGCGTTCGAACAGGGTGCTGAGCGCTATCTGCAGTTCGATGCGGGCCAGCGGGGCGCCGATGCAGAAGTGGATGCCGGCGCCGAAGCTGACATTGGCGCCGTCGGTGCGGAAGGGATCGAAGCTACTGGCATTGGCGAAACGGGCGGGGTCGCGATTGGCAGCGCCCATCAACATGCCGATGACATCGCCTTTGCGCAGGGTAATGCCATTATAGTCCATGTCACTGAGCGTATAGCGGGTGAACAGATGCAGCGGCGCGTCAAAGCGCAGGCATTCCTCAACTGTGGCAGCCGTCTGGGCGTCGCTGGTAAACAGGGTGGCGGGGTCCAGTCCACTCTCGAGAATCGATTTGACGCCATTGCCGGTCGTGTGGACGGTTGCCTCGTGCCCGGCATTGAGCAGCAGGATGACCGTTGAGAGCACTTCTTCGTCGCTCAGCCGCTCGCCATTCTGTTCGGCGGTGATCATGTGCGTGAGCAGATCTTCGCGGGGCTGCTTGCGGCGCTCGGCGATCACGCCGCGCAGATAATCGGTGAATTCAGCGGCCGCAGCATTGGCGTCGAGCTCGACTTCCCGGGTGACGCCGAACATGTACATTGCAACCATGCGGTTGGACCAGGCCAGCAGTTGCGGCGCGCTTTCGGCGGGTAGTCCGATCATTTCGGCAATGATGATGGCGGGGATCGGGGCTGCAAAGGCCTTGATCAGGTCAACGCTATCCTGATCCTGGAAGGCGTCGATATCCTGGAAGGCGTCGATCATCTCATTGGCGAGCTTGAGGATGCGCGGACGCAATTGCTCGACATGGCGCGAGACAAAGGCGCGGTTGACCAGCGTGCGCAGGCGGGTATGGCCGGGCGGTTCAAGGTTGAGCAGCGAATATTGCTCGGTGAGATCGAAATCGGCCGTGTGCGCCTGGGGCTGTGGCATGCCGATTTCTTCGCGCGTGGCCACGTGCAGGATTTCGCGGCCGAAGCGCTTGTCGCGGAGCAGGGCGCTGACATCCTTGAAACTGGCAAAGCACCAGTGACCATACTGATCCCAGAACGCCGGTGCACTGACCGCGTGCAGTTGCTGATAGAAGCCATAGGGGTTCTGCACGAACCCAGGTGCCTGGGGGTCTGCGCTGATACGGGCAGTTTCGGGGATGTTGGTATAGGGGGTAAGCTGAACGATGGCGGCCATGCAGAGGGGTAACCGATGCTAGAAAATACTGGTGCGACATTAGAAGGTCGGCACTGCAATGCAATCGGCGGGTTGCCCTTGCTGGAAAAATCGCTAGTTGAATGCCAACGAGCCATGGAGTGCCGACACGTGAGCGACCTGACCCTGAACCAAGCCATCGACAATATCTACGCGTCGATCAAGAATGATAACGACGAGCTGGACAGCCACATTGCCGCGCTCAAGGCTGCCATGGCGCGCGAAGGCGCCAAGGAAGCCGTGTTTGAGCCCGGCAAGCTAGCACAGTCCAATCGGCAGGGCCGCAAGATCATGCAGTCCTACTTCAAGAAAAAGGGCGTGGCCGTCAGTTTCTCGGCCTAAGCCATTATCGGTGGCTGCCGGCGTCGCAAGGCGATCAGCAGCAGACCACTGAACAGAATTGCGTTGAACATGGGGAAGCCCGACACCGCCAGCGGCAGCACGCCATTGGCGGTGTAAAACAACCCTACGCCCAGATCGACGAGTTGAATGGCCAACATGGCCTGCAACCAGAGCGCGTCCACCTGCGGGCGGCGCGCCAGCACGATCAGCGCTACGCCGAATGCCAGGAACCGCGCTGCCAGCATGCCGATGAGGTAAAAGCTGTCGCTTGGCGGTGTCGCCAGCCCCATGCTGGCGAGGAAGAACTCCGGCGCGAATAGCGTCAGGACGCCCAGCGCAAGCTGGGAGATGGCAATAAGCAGCAGAACAATGCGGAGATAGGTCATTTGAGATGCCTTTCGGTTGTTGATTGCCGAGAGGTAGCCTTTTCGCTATACAAAAGTAAGTAATTACAAAAAGTATAGCGCAAAATGATTGATCCCAACGCCGCATGTGAGCCGGAGTGTCCGGTGGCCGAGGCTGCCAGTGTGCTGGACGGCAAGTGGACCACGCTGATCTTCCGTGAACTGCTGGGTGGTACCAAGCGGTATAGCCAGTTGCAGCGCGCCATTGGCGGAATCAGCCCACGCATGCTGGCCATGCGGCTGGGTGATCTCGAAGCGCGGGGGATGGTGGACAAGACCATTTATCCCACGGTGCCACCCAAGACCGAATATACGCTGACCACGCTGGGGCGCTCGGTGGAACCGGTGATTGCTGCAATGGCGCAGTTTGGTGTGCAATTGCAGCAACGTGCAATTAACCCCGCGCCGTGAGAATGGCCTGAGTGGTGCTTGGCCTATTGAAGCGCGCCGCAATGCCGCCTATCTCTGCCGGTATCGCGCAGTGAGGCGGTTTCGACCGTAGTTGCGCAGTCGCGCTGATTCGAATTGACACGATCGCCGGATCTGGAATTTCCGTTCCGGCGGCTACCGTGTCCCAACAAACGACAAATGCTAGCCTGGTCAGCGAACCGGCACAGCAAAGGGGCAATACATGCGGGATCCGCACGATATCTACATGAATACGCTCGTTCCGATGGTGGTTGAGCAGTCCAACCGCGGCGAACGCGCCTTCGACATCTATTCGCGTCTGCTGCGCGAGCGCATCATTTTCGTGACCGGCGTGGTCGAGGACAACATGGCTTCGCTGATCGTGGCGCAGCTGCTGTTCCTCGAATCAGAGAACCCGAAAAAAGAAATCGCGCTCTACATCAATTCGCCTGGCGGCGTTGTGACAGCTGGTTTGTCAATTTATGACACCATGCAGTTCATCCGTCCTGCCGTTGCCACCATGGTGATGGGTCAGGCTGCATCGATGGGCTCGCTGCTGCTGGCCGCTGGCGAAAAGGGCATGCGTACCTCGCTGCCAAATTCGCGCGTGATGGTTCACCAGCCTTCCGGCGGCTTCCAGGGGCAGGTCACCGACATCATGATTCATGCCAAGGAAGTCGAGGGCTTGAAGCGTCGTCTTAATCAGATTTATGAGAAGCACACCGGCCGCACTTACGAGGAAATCGAGAACGCTCTTGAGCGCGATCGCTTCCTTTCGCCGGAAGAAGCGCTGACCTTTGGTCTGATCGACAGCGTCCACGACAAGCGCGCGGTGCCTGACACTGCTGAGTAATTTGTCCACGTTAAGCACAAACCCGTTGCGCCGTGGACTGTGATCCACACGCGATTGCACCAAGCCGGATCGATCTTTAGGATCGGTTCGGCTTAGACTTTCTTTAGGCTCAGGTATTACCGTCAGGGAAATGCCTGGTTTTGGGGGCGCTCTGCCCCCGGGAGTGACAAAGATGTCCAAAGAGACAACGAACGGCGAAACCTCTAAGAACACGCTTTATTGCTCGTTCTGCGGGAAATCCCAGCACGAGGTTCGCAAGCTGATCGCCGGTCCGACCGTTTTCATCTGTGATGAATGCGTCGAGCTGTGCATGGACATCATCCGCGAAGAGAACAAGACCAGTATGGTCAAGTCCTCCGAGGGCGTGCCGACACCGGCAGATATCTGCAAGGTGCTCGATGATTACGTTATCGGTCAGTTCCGCGCCAAGCGGGTACTCTCCGTGGCTGTCCACAATCACTACAAGCGTCTGCACCATGCGTCCAAGAACCAGGACGTTGAGCTTTCCAAGTCCAACATTCTGCTGATCGGTCCGACCGGTTCGGGCAAGACCCTGCTGGCGCAGACACTGGCGCGCATCCTTGATGTGCCGTTCACCATGGCTGATGCCACCACGCTGACCGAAGCCGGCTATGTCGGCGAGGACGTGGAAAACATCATCCTCAAGCTGCTTCAGGCCGCCGACTACAATGTCGACAAGGCTCAGCGCGGCATCGTCTACATCGACGAAGTCGACAAGATCAGCCGCAAGTCTGACAATCCGTCGATAACCCGCGACGTTTCGGGTGAAGGCGTGCAGCAGGCGCTGCTCAAGATCATGGAAGGCACCGTTGCTTCGGTGCCGCCACAGGGTGGCCGCAAGCATCCACAGCAGGAATTCCTGCAGGTGGATACGACCAATATCCTGTTCATCGTCGGCGGTGCGTTTGCGGGTCTGGAAAAGATCATCTCGGCGCGCGGCGAGGGGTCGGGCATCGGCTTCTCGGCCGTGGTCAAGGATCCCAATGATCGTCGTGTTGGCCAGATCTTGGCTGACGTTGCTCCCGAAGATCTGGTCCGTTTCGGCCTGATCCCGGAATTCATCGGCCGTCTGCCGGTGCTGGCAACGCTGGAAGATCTCGATATCGCCGCCCTGATCGAAATCCTGACTTCGCCCAAGAATGCTCTGGTGCGTCAGTATCAGCGCCTGTTCCAGATGGAAGAGGTCGAACTGACGTTCAAGGACGAGGCGCTGCAGGCGATTGCCGAAAAGGCAATCGAACGCAAGACCGGTGCACGTGGTCTGCGCTCGATCATGGAAGGCATTCTGCTCGATACCATGTACGACCTGCCTTCGCTTGAAGGTGTGGAAGAAGTGGTGATCAGCGCCGAAGTGGTGAACGGCAAGGACGTGCGTCCGCTGTACATCTACTCCGAGCGCAAGAAGGAAGAAGTGCCCGCAGGGGCATAAGCCTTCCCGCGACTGAAATTGAGAACGCCGGGCCCCTGGGTCCGGCGTTCTTGTTTGTGCACTGTCAGGCGGCGGCTTGTGGCTGCGGGCCGATATATAGCGATCTGGGGCGGATGAGCCGGCCGGTCTCGGCTTGTTCGCGGGCATGGGCAATCCAGCCGCCAACCCGACCCATGGCAAAGACGCCGGTGAAAGCCTGACGCGGGAAGCCGAGCGCCTCGAGCAGCAGGGCGGTATAGAATTCGACATTGGTGTCGAGTGGCCGGTCCGGCTTTTTGGCCTTGAGTTGGTCCAGTGCAGTGCGCTCCACGGCCTCGGCCAACGCCAGGCGGGCGGGGTCGATGGCGCCGGCGCCGGCGAGCAGGCGCACGGCAGATTTCAGCGCATCGGCACGCGGGTCACGGACACGATAGACACGATGGCCAAAGCCCATCAGCCGCTCGCCGCGCGCCAGTTCCGCGGCGATCCAGTTGGGTGCATTGTCGGGCGTGGCCGCAGCGTCGAGCATGTCGAGCACAGGGCCTGGGGCGCCGCCATGCAGCGGGCCCTTGAGCGCACTGAGGGCGGCCAGCACGGATGAGGTCATTCCCGCCCGGGTCGAGGCCACCACACGGGCCGCAAAGGTTGATGCGTTGAGGCCGTGATCGGCGACTGTCACCAGATAGCGATCAAGGGCCGCAGTCTGCTCGGGGCTCGGAATGTCGCCGGTCATCATGCGCAGCGTGTCAGCAGCGTGGCTGCTGGCCCGCTTGGGGGCGATCGCGGATTTGCCTGCCTTGAGCCGGAGGAGGGCGGGGATGAAGACCGCCGGGGCCGCAACCAGGCGAAGGGCGGCGGACAGATCATCTCCATCATCAAGGCGAGCGATCAGGGCTCGCATGGCATCGACCGGTGGCAGTGTCAGAACGGCCGGATCGACCGTTATCAGGTGGTCGAATATCTCTGCACGGGCTGCGCCTAGTGCTGCGGGCAGAGAGGGTGTTTGCGGGAAGAAACCGGCAAACAGCAGGGCCAGTACATTCTCATAGCGAGCGTTCGCAACCAGATCATCAAGCGAGCTACCGCGGATGATCAGGCGACCATTCTTGCCGTCAACATCAGACAGCACGGTGCTGGCTGCGACGACGTCTTCAAGACCTGCGTTCATCTTGTTCTCCTGTGGTTGTTGCTGGCCAAACTAGGAGAGTTTAAGTTGACGTCAATCTTGACCAATTGGATCAATGTGACGCGATGGACTGGCTGAACACCAACGAAGCTCTGACGCTGCTGGGAACCCAGCCGCAGACCCTGTACGCCAATGTCAGCCGTGGCCGGATCAAGGCCAAGCGCGACCCCAATGACAGCCGCAAGAGCCTGTATCGCGGCGACGATGTGCGGCGACTGGCCAAGCGGGCTGCGGGGCGGCGGCGTCAGGAAACAGTGGCTGCCGAGGCAATCCGCTGGGGCGAACCCGTCATGCCATCCAGCCTGTCGACCATTGAAGAGGGACGACTGCTCTATCGCGGGCAGGATGCTGTCGAGTTGTCCGAGCGCGCCACACTGGAGCAGGTGGCGGCCCTGTTGTGGGAGGTTGACGGTTTCCAGTTGCCGACCCGCCCGCGTGGGGTGGCGCCATCCCTGCAGGCGGCGTTTGTGGCCATGGCTGAGCGCGCTGCCATCGATCCGCCCAGCATTGGACGATCCGAAGCGATTTTGCGCAGTGAGGCGATTTCGGTCCTGGCGACGCTGGCCAGTAGTCTGGTGGGCGGGCGATCGGCAACCGATCCGTTACATGTTGCGCTGGCGATCTCCTGGGATCGGGCAGGGGCGGCTGACATTATTCGCAGAGCGCTCGTGCTACTGGCGGATCACGAACTCAATGCCTCAACCTTCGCGACCCGGGTGACGGTGTCGACGGGGGCTGCGCTATCTGCTGGTGTGCTGTCGGGGCTGGCGACGCTGAGTGGTCCGCTGCATGGCGGTGCTGGCAAGGCCGCACAGGCGCTGGGGGCAGAGGCCAAGGCCATCGGGGCCGAGGCGGCCGTCTTGGCGCGGCTGGGGCAAGGCGTGCCCTTGCCCGCTTTTGGGCACCAGCTCTATCCCGACGGTGACATCCGAGCGGCGGCGCTATTTGGGCGCTTTACGCCGCCTGAACATTTCGCGGCATTGCATGCCGCCGCCACCAAGATCACGGGCGAACGGGCCAATATCGACTTTGCCCTAGCGGCCTTGACCGAAGCGTATGATCTGCCCAGCGACGCGCCGCTGGTACTGTTTTCGCTGGCGCGCTGTGTCGGCTGGCTGGCGCACGGGCTTGAGCAGGCCACCAGCGGCCAGTTGATCCGGCCTCGGGCGCACTATGTCGCGGTTGCGGGCGACCGCTAGCGGTTTCAGATGCCGAGCGTGGTGGCTTCTATGCCCAGGCGTCGGCTCTGCCGCGGCATGATCTGACGGCCGAACAGGCTGGCGGTCAGATCGACCAGCAGACGTGCGCTCATGCCGCCATTGTCGAGATAGGGGTTGAGTTCAACGATATCGAGCGAGCCCATGGTGCCGCTATCGTGGATCATTTCCATGACCAGATGGGCCTCGCGGAAGCTGAGGCCGCCGGCAACGGGGGTGCCAGCGCCGGGGGCAATGCCGGGATCGATCACGTCAACATCAAGGCTGACATGGAGGTGACCATCGGCCTGTTCGACCTTGGCCAGCACGTCGCGCATCAGCGCCACAACGCCGCTCTCATCGATGCGCCGCATATCGATCACATCGACGCCGCGTTGCTCGAGAAGTTGACGTTCGGGACGGTCAATAGAACGCGCACCAAACACGGTGACGTTGCGCGGGTCGACACTACCGCGCCAGTCGCCGGAATACTCCGGCCCGAAATCGGGTTCGCCGCATAGCAGGGCCAGCGGCATGCCGTGAATATTGCCGGTCTCGGAGGTGGCTGGGGTGTTGAAGTCACCATGCGCATCAACCCAGAGCACGAAAAGGGGCTTGTTGATGGCTGCGCAGTGTTTGGCGACGCCGGACAATGTGCCCATTGAGAGGCTGTGGTCGCCGCCGATGAACACGGGCAGGCGCTGTTCCTGCAAGGTTTCAAGAGCCAACAGGCTGCTGCGGGCTGCCAGTGCCAGCACTTCGGCCTTGCGACTGTCCGGTGTCTGCCAGGCTGGGCTTTCGGTCGCGCCGCCCGATTCGATATCGCCGCGTTCGGCCACGGTGTGCCCAAGATCGGCGAGAACATCAGCAAGTCCGGCAATGCGCATCGCCTCGGGGCCCATGATGCAGCCGCGCCGGGATGCGCCGGCGTCGCAGGGGATGCCGATCAGATCGATAGCGGTGTTGGCCGTTTGGCTCATGAGATTTCCTGAAAATGGCGGCGGGTGCGGCGTGCGTGATGGGAGACGAGAGTATGCAGGCTTAGGGCGACAAGGCAAAAGCGCATTTGCGCCGTTAACCGCTTTGGTGGCGATAGGGGTGCACAAAGCCGTCAACGCGCTTGATCGGTTCGGCTGGCCTCCCCAATTATCCCGTCATGGGAACAAGGTATTCGGACTTGTTCGCATCCGCTTTGCAGCCAAGGCACATGGGTGTTTCCGGGCTGGCACGCATATCTTGTGTGCATGGGCGCATTAACTGTCGGTTTTCCGCCAAGGTTGACTTGCAGCGGGCTTAGGCGGACCTATTTATTAACCGGAATCAGCCCAATCTTAAGGTTTGGAGCTGTCTACTAAGGGCGCGCACCAATCCTTCCTCCCGCGCGCCCCGGAAAGGATACGAGATGACGGACGTCAATCCCACAGGCGGCGAAACCAGCCGGGATCGCGTTTACCCAGTTCTTCCGCTGCGCGATATCGTCGTTTTCCCCGGCATGATTGTGCCGCTATTCGTGGGCCGCGAGAAATCGGTCAAAGCGCTTGAAGACGTCATGCGCGACGATAAGCACATTCTTGTCGTGACCCAGAAGAATGCGCAGGACGATGATCCGGCTCCCGATCAGATTTACGACACCGGTACCATTGCGACCGTGCTGCAGCTGCTCAAGCTGCCCGACGGCACCGTAAAGGTTCTGGTCGAAGGTCTGCATCGCGCAACCATTGATCGCTATCTGCAGACGGAAGAGTATTTTGAGGCCGAGGCATCAATTCTGCCCGAGCCCGAAGAGGACGCGGTCGAGATCGAGGCGCTGTCGCGCTCGGCGCTGACCGAGTTCGAGAGCTATGTGAAGCTGAACAAGAAGATTTCGGCTGAAGTGGTGGCTGCCGTCGGGCAGATCGAAAACCACTCCAAGTTGGCCGATACCATTGCCAGCCATCTGGTGATCAAGATCCACGAGAAGGAAGATCTGCTTTCGAGCATTTCGGTCATTGACCGCTTCCAGAAGATTCTTGGTCTGATGGAAGGCGAGATCGGCGTCCTGCAGGTAGAAAAGCGCATCCGGAGCCGCGTCAAGCGGCAGATGGAGAAGACCCAGCGCGAGTACTATCTCAACGAGCAGATGAAGGCGATCCAGAAGGAACTGGGCGATGGCGAAGAGGGCTCCAACGAGATCGCCGAGATCGAGGAGCGTATCGCCAAGACCCGTCTGAGCAAGGAAGCCAAGCTCAAGGCTGAAGCCGAGCTGAAAAAGCTCAAGGCCATGAGCCCGATGTCGGCTGAAGCCACCGTGGTACGCAATTATCTCGACACGCTGCTCGGCCTGCCATGGGGCAAGAAGAGCAAGGTCAAGCGCGACCTGGTTCTGGCTGAAAAGGTGCTCGACGAAGATCACTACGGGCTCGAAAAGGTCAAGGAACGCATTCTCGAGTATCTTGCCGTGCAGGGTCGTACAGGCTCGCTGAAGGGTCCGATCCTGTGCCTTGTTGGCCCTCCGGGCGTCGGCAAGACCTCACTGGGCAAATCGATTGCGAAGGCGACTGGTCGTGCCTTCGTGCGCATGGCGCTGGGCGGCGTGCGGGACGAAGCCGAGATCCGTGGCCATCGCCGGACCTATATCGGGTCCATGCCTGGCAAGGTGATCCAGTCCCTCAAGAAAGTCGGCAAGTCCAATCCGCTCTTCCTGCTCGATGAAATCGACAAGATGGGCCAGGATTTCCGTGGCGACCCGTCGTCGGCACTACTCGAAGTGCTCGATCCGGAACAGAACCACACCTTTGCCGATCACTATCTCGAAGTCGATTATGACCTCAGCGATGTGATGTTCGTGACCACCTCGAACACGTTGAACATTCCCGGCCCACTGATGGACCGCATGGAGATCATTCGCCTGTCCGGTTACACCGAGCAGGAGAAGCACGCGATCGCCAAACAGCACCTGATTCCGGAAACACTGAAGGAAAACGGTCTGGCCCATGGCGAGTTCGAGCTGAGCGACGAGATGCTGACCGCCTTGATCCAGCGCTACACCCGCGAAGCGGGCGTGCGTAACCTCAAGCGTGAAATCAGCAAGCTGATGCGCAAGGCGGTGGCCGAGATCGTCAAGACCAAGGTCAAGACAATCGTCATCGACGAAGAGAAGCTGACGAAATATCTGGGCGCTGACATCTACAAGCATGGCGAGATCGAAGCCGAGGCCCAGGTCGGCCTGGTAACCGGTCTGGCATGGACATCGGTGGGCGGCGAGTTGCTGACCATTGAAGGCGTGATGACGCCGGGCAAGGGTCGCATGACCGTGACCGGCAACATCAAGGAAGTGATGAAGGAATCGCTGACGGCGGCCACGGCATATGTGCGGTCCAAGTCGATAGATTTCGGTATCAAGCCGCCCATGTTCGATACGCGTGACATTCACGTGCATCTGCCAGAAGGCGCTACGCCCAAGGATGGCCCATCGGCTGGTATCGGCCTGGCGACCGCTATCGTTTCGGTGATGACGGGTATTGCCGTGCGCAATGATGTGGCCATGACTGGCGAGATCACCCTGCGTGGTCGCGTGCTGCCGATTGGTGGCCTGAAGGAGAAGCTGCTCGCGGCGCTCCGTGGTGGCATCAAGACGGTGCTGATCCCTGAAGAGAATGTGCGTGATCTCGCCGAGATCCCGGACATCGTCAAGGATGGCATGGAGATCATTCCGGTCAGCCGGATGGATCAGGTCATCGAGCACGCCCTTGTCAGCAAGCCAGAAGCCATTGAGTGGGATTTTGAAGCTGCTGCTGCCGAGGCGGCACGCAAGCCGGCCGCCCCTGCAGATGATGCAGCATCGGGTCTGCCGCACTAGGCTGGACTGGATTGTAGAACCAACGGCGGCCCTTCGGGGCCGCCGTTTTTGTTTGGGGGGACAGAACCGGGAAGTGATGCCACGCCGGTTTTGGATCATCCCTGCGCCCGGAGGCTTCAATCGGGCAGGGCACCTCAGCTTCGACAAAGGCGCAGGAACGGCCTTGTCAGCCAGATGTGTGGCGTACATCTATGTTGGGCGGGGCCATGTGGCCCCTTGAGGGACTGGGCCGTGAACAAGGCGCTGATCGTGATTCTGGCGGCGGTTCTGCTTGATGCGGTGGGCATCGGCCTGATTTTTCCGATTCTGCCTGCGTTGTTGCGCGATGTCGGCCACATCAGCGAGATCGCCACTCTGCTGGGCATCATGCTGGCGCTGTATTCGGCTTGCCAGTTCCTGTTCTCGCCCGTGCTAGGCGTATTGAGCGACCGGTTTGGGCGTCGGCCGGTATTGCTGGTGTCACTGGCGGGGGCGGCCTTGGACTACCTGGTCATGGCGGTCGCGCCCGAGTTGTGGATGCTGGTCCTGGGACGGGCTATTTCGGGCATGACCAGCGCCAATATGGCGGTGGCGACAGCCTATATCACCGACATATCGAGCGAAGAGGAACGGGCCAAGCGGTTTGGACTGTTCCACGCCATGTTCGGTATCGGCTTCATCATCGGGCCCGTGCTGGGCGGGGTGTTGGGTGATTACTGGGTGCGGGCGCCGTTCATAGCGGCGGCGGTTCTCAATGGCCTGAACTTTGCGCTGGCGCTGTTTGTGTTGCCAGAATCCCGGGCAGGGCAGCGCGACGCCAAGTTTGATCTTGATGCCCTCAATCCCTTCAAGCCGCTGAAATGGGCGCTGAGCTTTGTGGCGCTGATTCCCTTGATCGCGATCTTTGTGATTCTGAATTTTGTCGGCAGCATGTATGGCACGCTATGGGCGCTTTTCGCCGAGGACAGCTTTGCCTGGAACGGCATGATGATTGGCTTGTCGCTGGGGGCCTATGGCTTGTTCCATGCAGGGGCGCAGGCATTTCTCACCGGTCCGGCCGTCGCCTGGCTGGGCGAGCGCTGGGCGTTGATCGTGGGGATGATGTGCGAGATGGCCGCGCTGGCGGTGCTGGGACTGGCGACGCAAGGCTGGGTGGTGTTTGCCATCATGCCTTTGTTTGCCCTGGGCGGTATCGGCATGCCGGCGCTGCAGTCTCTGATTACGACCCAGGTCGGGGCGGACAAGCAGGGACAATTGCAGGGTGTGCTGGCCAGTCTGGTCAGTCTGGCCGCAGTGTTCGGCCCGCTGTTCTTCAGTTTTGCCTATTTTGGCATTCGCGACTCGTGGCCGGGGCTAATCTGGATCATCGGGGCCGCGATCTATTTGCTGGCCTTGCCGCTTATGCTCGGTATCCGTCGCCGGGTGATTGTCCAGCCCAAGCGCAGTGGATAACGCCAAAAACCAGCGGAAAAGCCCGGAAAACCAGCGCAAACCAACAATGCGGACTTGTAGAGGTGCTGTTTCCGGTCCATTAACAGCGTTGCACCGTTCGGCCTCGCGAGAAGCCCGGAAATCCTTGCGTTTCACTCAGAATCGACCAAGGGTTGCCGAGTTTTAACCTTTGCCAGCGAGGGCGGGCAATTTCACTCTGAGGAAACGCAATGAACAAGAACGATCTGGTTGGCGTTGTCGCCGACAAAGCGACGATTACCAAGGCACAGGCCGCTGAGGCTGTGGACGCAGTGTTCGCCGCAATCACCGACACCCTGAAGGCTGGCGACGAAGTCCGCCTCGTCGGTTTCGGCACTTTCGCTGTTTCGCAGCGCAAGGCTTCGACCGGCCGCAATCCGGCCACTGGCGCCGAGATTCAGATCCCGGCCTCCAATCAGGCCAAGTTCAAGCCCGGTAAGGGCCTGAAGGACGCGATCAACTAAGATCAGTCCTTCAGACTGGTACAGTTACCGGCCCCGTGCGTTTTCCGCCGGGGCCGTTTCATTTGGTGGTTGACGATAGCGGGCAGGGACCTTAATCAGAGCCACCTTGCTTTGGTCGTGATCGACCATGCGGGCGATTAGCTCAGTTGGTAGAGCGCTTCGTTTACACCGAAGATGTCGGCGGTTCGAGCCCGTCATCGCCCACCATTTCCCCTGCCTCCCTCATGCACCGGTCCGGTGCACAATCCGGGTTCTCAACATCGCGATATGCGGCGCGAGACGGCGGGGTGTGCGGATTTGATACTTCACTTCAAGAAATATGCGGTAGCGCCTGTTTTTGTGGATGATTTCCACAGCGTCGCGCTTATTTTTGAAAATGTCGCATCATTCTGAATTTGGTCGCTTGACTTGATCGGAGGGGGTCGGTAAACGAACCCCACGTTGCGCGGACGACTTGGTCGCCGCCGCTGCGGGAGTAGCTCAGTTGGTTAGAGCGCCGGCCTGTCACGCCGGAGGTCGCGGGTTCGAGCCCCGTCTCTCGCGCCACCCTTTTTCAGGGTCTGCGTGTTTTCTAGATAGAGTTTCAACTTTTGAGTTGGTCGAGTTTCAACTATTGAACTCGCTTAGTTCATCACTTGGTTTTTGTGGGCGATTCGTCGCGCGTGCTCTGCGGCGTGTACAGCGACGATAGTCACTGGCATTTACACCTTTTGCAGTTCTCGGTTCTGGTCAGTCGAGTTGCCCATCTTGGCCGCCAGCATTCGACTGATGCGTCCCCCGCGTTTACCTCAACTGCTTCCGTTCGGCGCCTGTTCATCAGGCGGCGCTTCTCGAGTGGTCCAAAAAGTTCGAGGCGTGTTGCTGCGAAATCGCTAGCCAACCCCACAGCTTGGGGAGCTGCACTCGGTTTGCGCACAGAAAAGACACTTGCTGGAGCCTTAGGCTTTCCTGTTCAGCAACACGAACCCGACCCAAACGAACCAGGCAATGTAGCCAAGTCCGAACACAGGGCCCGCTGTGTCATTCAGCGCGGGAATGAGGGTCAAGAGGCCGGACACTCCAATCACGAGGCTGAAACAGCCAAGGGATTTCGGCATCAGTGCGGTGCGCAGCATGGCCGCACCGACAACTATGGCCCAAACGGCGCCGGCGATCTCATTACCGCCGCCAAGACCGTTTTCAACGCCCGAGAAGATTTGCCACATCAGCACGGCGCCCTCGGGGTCGGAAGCGTATTGGGTAGCGACGACTTCCTTGCCGACATTGGCGACCATTCCCGCTCCGACCACGAGGGTGGCCCAAAGCGCACCGAAAACCTGAACGACGCTAGAGAGCGTCGGCGCGTGCGGCTTGAAGATATCGGCGAGCGCGACCGCCAGCAGGGCAACCAGGAAGCCGTTGACCACATAGATGATCGTGTACCAGCTGGTCATGAGTGTCTGTTCGTTGATCACGAAGGAGACGACGGAGGCGGGATCGGCATCCGCCATACCGTAACCGGATCCGGCGAGGACTGTGAGGAGGAGGATGAAACCAAAAATATAGGTGGCAGCGGCACCAAATCCGGCCGCAGCGCCCCATTTTTGAAGTGAAAACATGTCTGCACCCTTTGTATTTTGGGCGGCGAAATCACCGTCCCCATGGTGGAATGGTGGGGGTATAGGCGACGCCTCTCCAGAGGAGCATGACCGTTGGTTTCAAGTCGTTGGCCTTGGGCGTCATGTTGGTTAAGGTCCAGCCCAAACGAGGATGATCAGATGAAACGCGCAACCGTTGCCGCAGGATTAGTCCGCTCGCTTGCTGCATACGCGACACGCTCGGGATTGCATCAGCCGGACATCCTTGGAGAGGTTGGATTGACCGAGGCTGAGCTACGCGATCAGGACAACCGCATCGGCTTTGACACCTACCTGAAACTCATTGATGTGCTCATCTCTCAAACAGGTGAGCCGGCTTTGCTGGCAAAGCACGCCGTTGAGACGCAACTTGAGAAAATCAGTGTCGTCGGGTTGATCGTTGGCTCCGCCGCCTCCCTGCCCGATGCGATGCAGCAGCTGAACCGCTACGCTACTCTCATGGTGGATATCGACATTATGGAAAGTGGCCCGCGGTTCAGCGTGTCGCAGGACGGCAGCGAAGTCTGGATCATCGACAACAGGCCCGATCCGAACCGAAGCCCTGCGTTGACCGAGGCTGCATTCGGACGGTTCATCGGCGAGTTCAGGCGCAACCTTCCCGAGCATCCTTTCGCCGTGCGAATTGAAATGACCCATGCCAAACCGGCGCACGCGGACGGACTTGAGCAATTGCTGCAATGCCCCATCACTTTTGGACGCACGCGCAATGCAATGCAGATCGCACCAGAATGGCTCTCGCGCCCTTTCGAGAACACGTCCCGGTACGTGTTCGGCATTTTTTCCGAGAAGGCGGACGCCCTGCTCCAGGACCTGGCAAGAGAAGATAGTATCCGTGCACGCGTGGAAGCTGGACTGATGCCTGGCCTTCACAAGGGCGAAGCCTCGATTGACGCGATCGCTTCCGAACTCGGTATGAGCCGGGCGACACTCTATCGCCGCCTCAAGCAGGAAGGCACGACGTTTGCCGAGGTTGCCGATGAATTGAGATGCCGCATGGCATCTGACTATCTCTCCGCCCGCAAGGTCTCCGTCAATGAAGCGGCTTATCTGGTGGGTTTTTCGGAGGCTTCCTCGTTTGTGCGTGCCTTCCGTCGCTGGACCGGGCAGACCCCGACCGAATATCGCGATCAATTGCTCGCGGCTTCGGCCTGATTGACGGCAAGCGACAATAGAACTTCCCCGCATCACGGTGCTGCGTCGTTAATGGCGCTCGGCGCTTATCGATGATGCCTTATCTTAACATGTGCCCAGAACTGACCGCTGTCGAGAAAGCCCGAAGGCACACCGATAGGCTGGAATGGGGCGCAAAGCAGAATGGTAGTGTCAGGGGATGGCATTTTGGCAGCTCTAGGAACTAACGAATTTCACGCCTTACCGAACTGCGTAGACAGCGATTGTTATGCCCGCAGAACTGGGCGCAATGGACGACAAGAAGACGGTGTCGCGCAGCCAGTGGTGAGGTCCATCGGGCGCGTCAAAGCGCGGCGTCGCGAAAAAATAGTACTCCGAGGGGTCAACGGGCTGACCCTGGCGCAGGCGCGCGAGCACCTCGGGCGAGGAGACGCGAAGGCCCTGGTTCTGTACGAATATCAGCGTGCCATCGTCGGCACGCATGGAGTAGCTGGCAGAAATTTCCGATGTTCCATCAGGGCGGATCAGGGGCCAGTCAGAGCCGCCGGGCAGGATCGTGCCCTGCAGGCGCGGCCCCTCGACCCGGCCGGACAGAATGGGAATGTGCAGCCTCTCGCCCTGAGCATGGCGACCCGCGCTGATGGGCTGGCCAATCGTCGCACTGATGGTGAAGGCATAGTCCAGCGTGGGCAGGCTGGGCTTGCTGGGCGGGGCGGAGGTCATGGACGGGAATTGATGCGGTCCAGCCAGACGCACATGGCGCTCAGGCTGGTGCGGCTGGCTTCGCAATATTCCATGGCGCGCAGGTAGCCGTGAATGAGCCCTTCACCGGTGTCCACCGTCACGGCGACACCGGAGTCCTGCAGTTTTTTGGCGTAATCCAGCCCGTCATCGCGCAGCGGGTCGTTCTGCGCCACGGCGATATAGGCAGGCGGCAGGTCAGCGTGATTGTCTGCCAGCATGGGTGCCGCCATCGGGTTGCGCAGATCGGCCGGGTTGGGGCAGTACATAGCATTGACCGCCGGCATGCCTGCGACGCTGAGCAGAGGCGCTGTGGCGTTCTCGACATAGGCGGGGCGCTGCATCTCGAAATCGACAGCAGGATAGACCAGCAATTGCCCGCTCAGGGCAATGTCGCCGCCGCGGAAGAACAGGGCGAGGCTGGCAGCCAGATTGGCCCCGGCACTGTCGCCGCCGACGGCGATCCGGGCTGGGTCAATGGACAGCTTTTCCGCATTCGCGGCAACCCAGCGCACCACTTCCTGACACTGGGTAATGGCGGCAGGGAAGGGGTGTTCGGGGGCCAGAGCGTAGTCGACACTGATGACGGTCTGCCGGTTGGCGGCTGCGATCCGGCTGGTGATATCCCAATGGGTCTCAGGGCTGCCCTGCATCCAGGCCCCACCATGCATGTAGATCAGGCAAGGCTGGGTGGAATTGTTGCCATGGCGGAACACGCGCACCCGCACATCGCCCGCCGCGCTGGGGATCCAGTGTTCGGCATCGGTCTCTACTCTCTGCGGCGTGGGCAGACGCATGTCCCGGGCAATGACTTCAAACAGAGCGCGGCGATCAGCCGGCTTGGCCCCAGCGGGAAGCTGTTTCCATTTTTCGTTCCAGACAGCCAGAAACGGTTCCAATTGTGGGTTCAGCACGGCTCTTCCTCCCAGTTACACGCGTCGAGCGGCATTTATCTTAACGTACTAACCAGTTCGTACATGTCAATGGGGCGTGCGGGAGGGTTGGTGTGGATATTTCGAGGCGGGATGGGTGCGGGGGGCAAAGAAAGGGGACGCTGCCAGAGCAAAGGCCCTGGGATAGGCAGGTCGTGCAGCTGTGCGACGGCTTCACGACCCGGCAAGATCGGTCGCGCGGTTTGTGCCGATATTCCGGGGGGTGGAGTCGCGGGCCACGCCGCGTGCCGAGGGGGGGGGGAGCGACGTTGGTTGGCGATACCGCAATAGGCGAGCCTGCGCCGATCACCTTGCCGGTGCGGTCGGGTCGATCAGTGGGCGATTGCGGCCAGTTCAGTGGGCTCAATGACGAAGCGGAGAATCATCGCCACGACCTGGTTGCGCAACCGGGCCTGTTCGCGGTCTCCCTCCATGGCACGCTCAAAGATGCGACTGAAAGTGGCGCGGTTGGAGACATTGAAGAAGCAGAGCGCGCTGATGTGCCAGTGCAGGTCGAGCGGCTCGATTCCCTTGCGGAAGACGCCTGCTTCCACGCCGCGCTGGTAGATGCGCTTGAGATTGTCGATGGCGGTGGCATTGAGCTGCTGAATGGTCACCGAGCGTTCGAGGAACATGCCGTTATGGATGTTCTCGATCATCACCATGCGAATGAAATCGGGATGACTGTTGTGGTGCTCGAAGGTGAATTCGACCAGGCGGCGCAGTGCGTCAGTGGGGCTGAGGTGATCAAGGTTGAGCTCGACCTCGCCGCTGCGCACCACGCGGTAGGCCTCTTCCAGACAACGCAGGTACAGGCCGTCCTTGTCGTCGAAATAATAGTAGATCATGCGCTTGGAGGCATTGGTCTTGGCGGCGATCTCGTCGATCCGGGCACCGGACAGACCATTGTCTGCAAATTCGCGCATGGCGACTTCAATGATGTTGCGTTTGGTCCCTTCCGGGTCTTGTGCACGGGTTTTGGCGGTCGCCTTTTTCCCGGTTTTACTAACGATTTCGCTCATGAAGCCCACCACAAATTGCCGCCCCGTTGCATCGCCGTTGACTAAACTAACCAGTTCGTACAAAGTGCATGCAACGTGTTTACCCTTGTTAACCGCCGCGACGACAAAAGCAAAGGCGGAGCAGGTGTGCAGATCGCCCCCAGAGGTTGGGGTGGCGGTCTTGGGGAGGTTTTCGTGCAGTTGACCCAGTCTGTCAGCGCTGATGTAGGCGAGGCCGTGCCGGCTCAGAACGGTCCGTCGGTGCTCGTTGGTCTGGTGGGTCGCAACATCCAGCGGTCGCGCACGCCGCGTATGCATGAGGTCGAGGGCGCGCGGCACGGCATGCGCTATACCTATCAGCTTATCGATGCCGCCATGGCCGGTGACAGCGCGCTCGGCATTGCCCAGATCCTGGAGGCGGCAGCGTTGTTCGGCTTCGCGGGGCTGAACATCACCTATCCTTACAAACAGGCGATCATGCCACATCTCGACGAGATCGATGATGGTGCTGCGCGTGTCGGGGCGGTCAATACGGTAGTGCTCCGCAAGGGCAAGTCGCGTGGCTACAACACAGATCTGTGGGGTTTTGGGCAGGGCTTTGACCTTGAGATGGGCGATGCACCGCGCCAGACAGTTGTGCAACTGGGTGCTGGTGGCGCCGGTTCGGCGGTGGCCAATGCCCTTGTGGGCTGCGGTGTGGGTGAGTTGCTCATTGCCGATCTGGATCATGCGCGTGCCACAGCGCTGGTGGCGCGGTTGAATGGCAAGGGCGCCAATGCGGCGGCGCTATCGCTCGAGAGCATCGGGACGCGGCGGTTCGATGGCATCGTCAACGCCACCCCGATCGGTATGGATGCCACGCCGGGCATGCCGGTGGACCGCTCGGTGCTGCGCCCCGACATCTGGGTGGCCGATATCATCTATTTTCCATTGGAAACCGAGCTGCTGGCAAGCGCCCGGGCCCTGGGGTGCAGAACCCTGTCGGGCGCTTCAATGGCTGTTTTTCAAGCCGTGAAGGCGTTTGAACTGTTCACGGGCAGGCCTGCTGATGCAGATGCCATGCGCGCGACATTCGACGGCTTCGAGACAAGAGTTCCATAGCCCAGTACGGGTGGAGGAAAATGCCCGGATCCGCTGGACCGGGACGGATGCAAAAGGGAGGAACCAATGCGTTCAATCGTCGACAACAAGACCATCATGACCGGACTAGCTGCTCTGGCCATCAGCATGCTTTCGACTGCCAGCTTTGCGCAGGACAAGGTCGAGCTGATCTATTCCGACACCGTTGCTGAATCGGATATCCGCAGCGAATTGCTGCGCACCGAATTCGGTGGTTGCCTGGGTGACGGTTTTGACTTCAAGCCCTATTTCGGCGCGACCCTGTTCAAGCAGGGCACCGAATTGACCGCCATGCAGCGCGGCAATCTCGATATGGCCGGCCTGGCAATCTATGACTTCCAGAATCAGGTGCCTGCCACCGGCATTCTGGGCGCTGCCTATCTTTATCGCGACTATGATCACCTGCGTGCTGTCACCCATTCAGACGTTCTGAACGAGCTTTGGGGCGAAGTGGAAAGCGCAACGGGCGTCAAGGTTCTGGCCAATCCCTATATTGGGACGCGGCACGTCAACCTGCGTGGCGACAAGAAGATCATGACGCCTGAGGACATGGCCGGCGTCAAGCTGCGCATGCCGGGCGGCGAAGGCTGGCAGTTCGTGGGCGAGGCGCTGGGCGCCAACCCGACACCAATGGCGTTCACCGAAGTCTATACCGGCCTCCAGACCGGCGCGATCGATGGTCAGGACAATCCCCTGCCAGCCGACAAGTCGATGAAATTCTATGAAGTCACCGACCAGATCGTGCTGACCGGTCATCTGATCGCCAACAACCAGTTCTCGATCTCGATGTCCAAGTGGGACAGCATGAACGCAGAGCAGCAGGGCAAGGTGCAGGAATGCGCGTTCAACTTCGAGGCGGCGCTGGACAAGGAAACGTTGGCACAGGAGGCGGTGCTTGTCGATTTCTTCAAGGGCGAAGGGCTGGACGTTTACGAGCCTAACAAGACAGCCTTCCGCGACCACGTTCTGGACATGTACGTCAATTCGGACTTCTCCAAGGACTGGCCAGCAGGTCTGCTGGACAAGATCAACGCCCTCTAGGGCGGGCCAGAAGCGACCCGGGCATTCCGGGTCGCTTCACTTCCGGGGAGGATGACCATGAGCCACCTAGCCTTGCTGTGGGGCAGACTGCACCGGATAGCGGAAGCGCTGATCGTGCTGCTGCTCGCCAGCATGTTCGCGAGCTTTCTGATCCAGATCGTGTTTCGCTACTTTCTGAACCTGCCGCTGGGCTGGACGGTGGAATTCGTCACCATTGCCTGGTTGTGGGGCATTCTGTTCGGCTATGCGTTTGTGCTGCGCGACGATGAGGTCATCCGCCTCGATATTGTCTATCTGGCCGTGCCGACGCCGGCGCAGCGCGCCATGGACTTCCTCTCCTCTGCGGTGGTTGCAGGCATCCTGGTGTGGTCGCTGCCGCAGATCTACAACTACATCTCCTTCATGAAGATCGAGCGGACGGCCTTTCTCAAGATCCGCTTCGATCATCTGTTCGCCATTTACATCCCCTTCGTCCTGGCCGTGGTGGTGCGCAGTCTGCGGACCTGCTGGCGTGCCCTGAAAGGGCAGGGATATGGGCCAACCGCCAGCAGCGAGGCTGCCGAGAATGTTTGATCCTTTCGTCTGGGCGCTCGTGCTGATCGTCGGGCTGTCGCTGTTCGGCTATTCAATCGGCATCGCCATGCTGGTGGGGTCAATCGTGTTTCTGGCGGGGCGCGGCTTTGACACCTCCATTGCCTCCGAAACGCTGCTGCAGGGCCTGTTCAACAGCTACACGCTACTCTCCATTCCCCTGTTCATTCTGGCTGCCGACATCATGAATGCGGGCTCGCTGGCGGATCGGCTCCTGCGCTTTTCCCAGGCGGTGGTGGGCCGGTTCCGTGGTGGGCTGGGTCATGTGAATGTGTTTTCCAGCCTGATCTTTTCGGGCATGTCCGGCTCGGCCATCGCTGATGCCGTGGGCATGGGCCGCATCATCATCAACATGATGACCAAGAACGGGCAGTACAGCCCCGCTTATGCTGCGGCGATCACTGCTGCATCGGCCACGATCGGACCGATCATTCCGCCGTCCATTCCGATGGTGCTCTATGCGCTGGTCTCGGACACCTCGATCGGCTTCCTGTTTGCGGCCGGTATTCTGCCTGGCCTGCTGATGGGCGTGGTGCTGATGGTGATGAATGGCCTGATTGCCAAGCAACGCGGCTTTCCGCGCGATGAAGTGGTGCCCCTCAAGGCTCTGCCGGGCGTCACCTTCCGGGCGATCCCGGCGCTGCTGCTGCCGCTGATCCTGCTCGGGGGCATCTATGGGGGCATCATGACGCCAACCGAAGCGGCGGCGGTGGCTGCGGCCTATGCGCTGGTGATCTCGGTTGTGGTCTATCGTTCAGTTTCGGCGGGGCAGTTCTATACGACGCTGCTCAACAGTGCGCGCTCGACCGCTGCGGTGGGTATTCTGATCGCAGGGGCCCTGGCGTTCAATTACGTGATTACCCGTCAGGACGTGCCGGCGAGCCTGGCCATGTTCATTCAGCAGTTTGACCTGTCGCCAGTGGGCTTCCTGATCGCCATCAATCTGCTGATGCTGGCGTTGGGCTGTGTGCTGGAGGGCGGCGCGATCCTGCTGATCATCGTGCCGATTTTCATCCCGACCGCCCAGGCAATGGGTATTGATCTGGTGCACTTCGGTGTCGTGGTGGTGGTCAACGCCATGCTCGGGCTGATCACGCCACCCTATGGCCTGCTGTTGTTTGTGGTTGCCAACATTACCGGGCAACCCGTGGGGCGCATCATTCGGGAACTGCTGCCCTTTCTGGGGGCCCTGTTCATCGCCTTGGGGATCATCACCTTCGTTCCCGACTTCGTTTTGTTTCTGCCACGCCTGCTTGGCTATCGCGGCTGAGGAGAACTGCCATGAAAACCGGCATTGCCACCGTATCGATCAGCGGCGACTTGCGCGAAAAGCTCAGCGCCATCGCCAATGCCGGGTTCGACGGGATCGAGATCTTCGAGAATGATTTTCTAGCCTTTGAAAGCAGCCCGGCCGATGTGGGCAAGATGGTGCGCGATCACGGGCTGGAAATTCAATTGTTTCAGCCGTTTCGTGATTTTGAGGGCATGCCAGAACCGGCCCGGAGCCGGGTGTTTGACCGGGCCGAACGCAAGTTTGACCTGATGGAACAGCTGGGCGCCGATCTCGTGTTGATCTGTTCAAATGTGTCGCCAATGGCGCTGGGCGGGATCGACCGCGCGGCCGCCGATTTTGCCGAGTTGGGGGAGCGCGCGGCCAAGCGCGGGCTGCGCGTGGGCTATGAGGCCCTGGCCTGGGGCCGGCACATCAATGATCACCGCGATGCCTGGGAGATCGTGCGGCGCGCCAATCACCCCAATGTGGGCCTGATACTGGACAGCTTTCATACGCTGTCGCGCGGCATTGCGGTGGATTCGATCCGCTCGATCCCAGCAGACAAGATATTTTTTGTGCAGCTGGCCGATGCGCCCCTGATCGATATGGACCTGCTCTATTGGAGTCGGCATTTCCGCAATATGCCAGGACAGGGGGATCTTGATGTCACCGGTTTTACGCGAGCCGTGCTGGCAACAGGCTATAGCGATGTATTTTCGCTCGAAATCTTCAATGACCAGTTTCGCGGAGGCTCACCGGCATCGATTGCGCTGGATGGCAAGCGCAGTCTAAGCAATCTGATGGACGCCGTGCAGCGGGTCGACGGGCCGGTTGCTGCACTGACCGCGCGACTGCCGCCGCCGGCAGAGGTGGAGGGCGTGGCCTTTGTCGAATTTGCCGTGGGCGAGGCGGAGTCAGACGATCTGGTGGCGATCCTGAGCGCGCTGGGGTTTCGGCATGCCGCCCGGCACCGTGCCAAGGACATCGATGTATGGCAGCAGGGGGAGATCCGCATCCTGCTCAACCGGGACCGTGAGGGTTTTGCGCATTCCTCCTACATCGTGCATGGCGCAGGCGTGTGTGACATCGGCCTGAGGCTGGACAATTCGACAGAGGCGCTGGAACGCGCCAAGGCTCTGGGCGCCAAGGTGTTCGAACAGGCCCCCGGACCGGGGGAGCTTGCCATTCCCGCCATTCGCGGACTGGGCGGCAGCATATTGCACTTCATTGACGGATCGGCCCCGCTCTCGGGTGTGTGGGAGCTCGAATTCGAGGCGGTCGATGCGCAGTCTCCAGTTGAGGAAGCAGGTCTGACCCGGTTAGATCACATTGCCCAGACCATGGACGCAAGCGAGATGCTGACCTGGCAGTTATTCTACAATTCGCTGTTTGCTACGCGCAAAACGCCAACGCTGGATGTCGTGGATCCCGCGGGACTGGTGCGCAGTCTAGCGATCGAAAACAGCGATGGCTCGTTCCGCTTCACGCTGAACGGCGCTGAGAACCAGCGGACCCTGGCGGGGCATTTCATCGCCGAGGGTTTTGGGTCTGCTGCCCAGCATATTGCGCTGCAAAGCAATGACATCTTTGCCACGCTTGCGGTTCTCAAGACGCGCGGCTTCGTGCCGCTTGCGATCTCGCCCAATTACTATGATGATCTGGCCGCCCGGTTCGGGCTTGACGATGGATTTCTCGAGCAGTTGTCTGCCAGCGGTGTGCTCTATGACCGCGATGAGGGTGGCGAGTTCTACCAGGTCTATAGTCAGACCTATGCTGAAGGCTTCTTCTTTGAGATCGTGGAGCGGCGCGGCGGCTATAGTGGCTATGGCGCAGCCAATGCGCCCTTCCGCATAGCCGCGCAGAAGCGTCAACTCAGACTGCCATCAATGCCCCGCCACTAGAACTTCGCCAATGGCGGGGCCGACATACAGACAAGTTCACTTGCTAACCAGGCCTGCCTAGAGTGGGCTGGGGCTGCCCTACGGGGGGCAACGTCGATTGACAAGGTGCTGGGTACAACATAAGCGTGCATATTATAAGTGTACTTACGGAAAACTCTGCATGGACGCCACCGACCCATGGAAACCGTCCATTGGTACTTTGTTGCACGAGGTCACGCGGCTGTTACGCCGGCGGTTTGAAGAGGAAGCGAAACGACACGGCCTGACGCTGGCGCAATGGCGAGCCATGGTCACCATTCACAAGCAGGATGGCATTACTCAGGTGGCATTGGCCGCATATATCGACTGCGATGCCATGACGTTGAGTGGCATTCTTGACCGTCTAGACAAGCGCGGTCTGATCGAGCGTATCGTGCATCCCGATGATAGTCGCGCCAAGCAGACCCGACTGACGCCCGCCGGTCAGTCGCTAATGGCCCAGTCACAGGATGTCGCGGCGCAGGTCTTTTCCCAAGCGCTAGAGGGGCTGGACGAGCAGGCGCGCCAGGCACTGACCGAAAGCCTGATGCGCATCCGCACCAATCTCTCCGCCCAAGAACCCAGCATTGTCGAAATCGGAAAGCCTGCTGAATGAACACCCGCGCTCCCGCTTCAGGGGAAAACATCTCAAAAACCGCGCCTGACGCTGTGGCTCCCGCTAATAAAGCAGCACAGAACAATGCGCCGTCCCAAAAGGGTGGCGGCCCACGGCGACTGATCCTGATGGCCGTCATCCCGCTCTTGATCATTGGCACAGGAGCCTGGTTCTGGCTCACCGGCGGGCGCTTCGAAGAAACCGACAACGCTTATGTTCAGCAATCCAAGCTATCAATCAGTGCGGATGTGTCTGGTCGTGTCGCCGAGGTGCTCGTCCATGACAACCAGATCGTCAGCGCTGGCGATATGCTGTTCTCCATTGATCCGCAGCCATTTTCGATTGCGTTGAGTCAGGCCAATGCAGCGCTGGCTTCAGCTCGGGTCAATGTCGAGCAGCTCAAGATCGCCTATGGCACCGCACAGGCGCAACTCCACGCCAGTCTGGACACGCTGGCAATTCGTCAGGCCGCGTTTGACCGCAAGAATGCCTTGGTGACACAGGGGCTAACCGCCGATGCCTCACTCGATGATTCCAAGTTGGCAGTACAGCAGGCGCAGAGCGCTGTGGACTTGGGCCAGCAGCAGGTCGCAGCAGCCATTGCGGCGCTTGCGGGTGACCCAGCGATTGCAACAGATGCCCATCCTGCTGTTCTGGCAGCATTGGCGTCGGTCGAACAGGCTGGACGCAATCTGAATAAGGCGTCTGTGGTCGCCCCGGCGAGTGGGATTATTTCAAATGTCTCGAGCCTCAATGTCGGCCAGTTCATCGCCGCAGGCGCAATGATCGCGGCGTTGGTTGAAACCGACGACACCTGGATCCAAGCCAATTTCAAGGAGACCCAACTGGCTGAGCTCAAAGTTGGTCAACCGGTCGAAATCCATGTCGATGCCTATCCAGATGTTCTGCACGGCACGCTGGACAGCTTTGGCGCGGCGACAGGGTCTGAATTTGCCCTGATCCCGGCGCAGAACGCCACCGGCAATTGGGTCAAGGTAGTGCAGCGCGTGCCGGTGCGTATTGTATTGTCTGAACGGGCTTCAGTTGTCTTGCGCACCGGGATGAGCGCCAAGGTCACGGTCGATACTGGGCGCTCCACGATCGACAAGCTCCGGGGCCAATAGCGGCGGCTAGGGCAGGGCGCTGGCACTAACTGACATTTGGAGGCCGACATGGCCCGCACGACCGCGCAGACAGAGTCGGCGCCAACACTTGTGGTCAAGAACAAGGGGCTGCTGACGGCTGCGCTGATGCTTGCGACCATCATGCAGGTGCTCGACACCACGATCGCCAATGTTGCCTTGCCCCATATGGCGGCCTCGCTGGGCGCCGCCCAGAACGAGATCACCTGGGTCCTGACCTCCTATATCGTGGCGGCGGCAATCGCGACGCCCCTGACGGGTTGGCTGGCCGATCGGCTGGGACAGAAACGCCTGTTTCTGATTGCCGTGATTGGCTTTACCGTCGCGTCGGCTCTGTGCGGCATTGCCACCAATCTCCCTGAAATGGTGGTCTTTCGCCTGATTCAGGGGTTGTTCGGCGCTGTCATTGCGCCGCTGGCACAGACTGTCCTGCTCAACATCAATCCGCGGGAAAAGATCGGTCAGGCCATGGCCATTTACGGCATGGGTATAATGGTCGCGCCGATCATCGGTCCCACATTAGGGGGCTGGCTGACAGAGAGCTTTGACTGGCGCTGGGTCTTCTTGATCAACCTGCCCGTCGGCATTGCTGCGGTCTTTATGCTGTGGGCCTTCATGCCAGCCACTGAAATCACAAAGCGCCGCTTCGACTTCTTCGGGTTTGGGATGCTCGCTATCAGTGTTGGTGCCCTGCAGCTCATGCTCGACCGCGGCGCCGACAATTTCTGGTTCGCCTCAACCGAGACTTGGGTTGAACTGGGACTGGTGGTTTCGGGGCTGTGGGTCTTTGTGGTCCATTGTCTGACGGCCGAAAATCCCTTCATTGATGTTCGCATCTTCAAGGACCTCAACTTCATGCTGGCGTCAGTGATGATGTTTGTCGTGGGGATCACGCTGTTTTCAGGCTTGGCGCTGCTGCCCCCGTTGCTGCAGACCCTGATGGGCTATCCAGTCATCTTCTCGAGCGTCATGATGGCGCCGCGCGGGGTGGCGACACTACTCTCGATGGTGATAGTTGGAAGATTGAGCGGTAAGGTCGATCCTCGCATCATGATGCTCTTCGGCACGGGCTGCATGGCCTATTCGCTTTATGGCATGACCAGCTTCAACCTGCAGATGGATTATTGGCCGGTGGTGACCACGGGCGTGCTGCAAGGGTTTGGCATGGGCTTTCTATTTGTACCGCTTTCGACAATGGCGTTTTCGACAATCGCGCCGCGGTTCCGGGGGGATGCCACATCAATGTTCGCTCTGGTGCGCAATATGGGGCAGGGGGTTGGGATTTCGCTGGTCACCGCCGTGCTGGCCAGCATGATGCAGGTCAATCACGCCGAGCTGGCGGCCAGACTGACGGCTACCTCGCAGAATGTGGTCAATCAAATGCCGGGCCTGCTCACCGCTAGCCCACAGATCACCGCCATCATCAATGGCATGGTCACCCAGCAGGCGGCCATGCTGAGCTATCTGGATGACTTCTGGCTTATGCTGATGTTAAGCTTGGCCGTTATCCCGCTGATCCTGCTCATGCGCGGGCCTAGAATCCCAGAGCGCGAACTGACAGATGCAGAAAAAGCTCTGGAGCGCGCCCACGCCATGGGGGACTGACTGGTGCGCCGACCAAGCCCGTGAAAGGGCAGGTCAAGAGGGTAGATGATCGACTTGTCCCTGCTCGAACCCATGTTCTCCGTGCTGAGGCCGGACGCTGCCATCTTCCGCCACACGGGGAACGTCAAAGAGCGCATAGGCTCGGCCTCCAATACGTCCTGTCCGCGCAATGTCCATGTCTGCCGGGACGGCATATATCTGGCGCTCTCCGGCTCCATCCAAGGCGGAAACTAAACAGGGCGCGTTTTCCATTGAAGGAAAGATGATCGATGCACCAATAGTAGCCCGGGCTCGTGCCATTGTGATGCGTGCCAATGCTAAATGACCGAATGTCGGGGTTGGTTTAGCTGCCGTGAGCAGGTGTCAGGGGCAATTTGCGTGTCAGGATGAGCATTTCTCTATCGGACAGCCTCGAGCGCGCACATTGGCGTTGCGGCACGGCGCTTGCTGGACGCGCCTACGGCAGTCTGGTCTAACCGACTTCGAAAAGATCTCTGCGAGTTGGGAATTACTATGTCCGACCAGAACGACGCATACGGTTTTCTCGCCGGCGGCGGAGAAATGGGCGCCCTTATGCGTGCTTATGACTGGCAAGGGTCAGCTCTAGGCGCTCCTGATGGCTGGCCGCAGAGCCTGCGTCTGACCATTCGACTAATGCTGCATAGTCGCCAGCCCATGTTTATCTGGTGGGGCTCCGATCTTATCCAATTCTACAATGATGCCTATAGGGAGACCATGGGCCCCGCCATGCATCCGGCTGCATTGGGTGCCAAGGGGAGAGAATGCTGGGCAGACATCTGGTCTATTATTGGACCGCAGATCGACTACGTCATGTCGGGCCACGGTTCGACCTGGCAGGATGACCAGTTGGTGCCGATCAATCGGCATGGCCAGCCTGAAAGCGTGTGGTGGACCTATGGCTACTCACCAATAGACTTTGAAGGTGCCGTCGGCGGTGTTCTGGTTGTTTGCAGCGATGTCAGCGACAAGCATCGTTATACCCAAGAGCTGCAGTCCCGTACGGAGAGACTGGGCCAGCTGTTTGAGCAGGCACCAGGGTTTATCGCCATACTGCGCGGACCTAACCATGTCTTTGAGCTGACAAATGCGTCCTATCGCAAGTTGACCGGGCGGGACGAAGCAAGTCTCATCGGCAAGCCGGTACGCGATGCTGTTCCTGACGCCGGAGGGCAGGGGTTCTTTGAACTGCTTGATCAGGTTTATCAGACTGGTGAACCATTTGTCGGCCGCCGCGTACCCATTGAGTTGCAGCCTGACGAGAAGACTGAAGCTGAAACGTTTTACCTCGACTTCATCTACCAGGCGATCCGGGAGTCTGACGGGACAATCAGCGGCATCTTCGTGGAAGGTCAGGATGTATCAGACCATGTGCTGGCCGAAGAGCGGCTGACCCTGATAAACGGCGAGTTGCAGCATCGGGTCAAGAATACGCTGGCAATGGTGCAGGCTATCGCCAACCAGACGCTGAAACCGGTAATCGATCGCGAACCGGTTGAAACCTTCGAAAAGCGCCTGTTTGCCCTGAGTCGGGCCCATGACACGCTTGTGCAGGAAAACTGGTCGCAGGCCGATATTCGTATTGCCACCAGTTCTAGCCTGAGTGCGTTTGGGGTGGCCGACCGCGTTGCCGTCAAGGGCCCAAGTGTTGAGCTCGGCCCAAATGCCATTTTGTCGCTATCGATGATCCTGCATGAGTTGACGACCAATGCGGTCAAATATGGAGCACTCTCGGTCGAACGCGGTCACGTATCGATCACATGGGAGGTTGTAGACAAGGAGGACTGTCCGTTTCTGCAATTTGATTGGCAGGAGCGTGAAGGGCCCGCCGTTGTCAAACCGGAGCATCGCGGGTTTGGCTCGAAGCTGATTAGCCGCGGGATCGATGGAACCGGCGAGGTCGCCCTGGATTATGCTCCGTCAGGGTTTGCTGCGCATTTCACAGCACCACTGAGCGCACTAACGCGAGTGTAGTCTGAAATGGTCTTTCAACGCGGTAATCCGGTTGTGCTTGTCGTTGAAGACGAAGCCATGATCCTGCTCGATACGGTGGACATGCTCGAGAATGCAGGGGTGACAGCCATTGAAGCGGCCAATGCGCGCCAAGCACTGTCCATCCTTGAGGATCAGTCTGGCGTCGACGTGGTATTCACTGACATCGATATGCCCGGAGACATGAACGGCTTGGCGCTGGCAGCCGAGATCCGATCGCGCTGGCCGGCAATTCCCGTTATTCTCACATCGGGCCACATGAAGCCGGAATTGCATCAACTGCCGCCTGAGACGTCATTTTTTAGCAAGCCCTACAACCAGCGCGAACTGCTCACCAAAATATCGGGATTGATCTCCTCCGGGTAGCCAGAGGGATCTCGAATTCTGGCACGCAAGCCCTTGTGCTGTTGGTGCGAGTTCAAAGCGCCGACCCGGCCAGCGCTTTAAACACATCGCAATCAGTCCCGATCGCGAATA
Source organism: Devosia litorisediminis (assembly GCF_018334155.1). Taxonomy (NCBI): domain Bacteria; kingdom Pseudomonadati; phylum Pseudomonadota; class Alphaproteobacteria; order Hyphomicrobiales; family Devosiaceae; genus Devosia; species Devosia litorisediminis. Next base: position 1,267,238 of record NZ_JAGXTP010000001.1, read on the forward strand.
GCCTCGGTCAGCATCTGGCTTAGTCCGGTACCACACCTGCCGTCCTGGACGGGGAAAGTAACACGACGCAGTAGCTCGAAGCCTGGTTGATCCTCCTCCTGCTCAAAGGTGATGGCCACCGTGCGGCTATAGAGCTGGGAATAGTAGCGGGCGCGTGCTTCAAGCAGGATATCGGCGTGAAGAATACACAGCTCGATGGCCGCGCGATCAAGATCAGGGGTGGAGATATCGGCAAGTCCGGCATCGACAGCATAGGTGAGCGAGAGCTGGCCTGGCGTTAGGCCAGGCTCTGCCCAGCGCAGGGTTGCCTTGATCGCCGCGCTGAGGTCTGGCGCCAGATTGTCCAGCCCGACGCCCAACGGCTTGGGCGTACATGGAGCGCCGTCGGCAATGTCAAAGACCATCTCGTGAAAGCGCGTCAAAGTCATGTTTGCTGGAACGTCATCATCCCGCCTGGATGGGGTGAAATCCCAGCGAACGCGGACCGCACTGATATCCTGCTCCTGTAGAGCTTCTGCGCTATTTGCCACGAGGTTGCCGCACAGTGGCTGGACCATTCTGGCATAATGATCGGATGGGACTTCGCCAAAGGGTTCCGGATCGAAATTTGGCACGGCGCGCACGACAACCGTCTTATAGCCATCGGGATCAGTCTCGATGAGATAGTCAGTGATCGTCAGCGAGGTGCCATTACCGAGGATTATGCTCTCGTCCTGCGCCAAGGCCGTCGAGGCGCTGCTGAGTAGCAATGCCAACGTACAGCACAGGGCAGTCGAGATGAACGATGTCAGATACGCCTTGAACACGGAAAAAACTCTCCAGGACCTGTGACCAGTCGCGGGCAGAAAAGTCCCCGCTTCCGGATAATCTAGGTCCGTTGTGCGTATTCAGGCTCTCCCCCGTTCGGGGGATGGCGAGCCAGGCCATCGGCTCAATACCATTGCATTTGGCGTGGTTGAGCAGGGCGAAAAGACAATGCAGCACAGGATCCGGCGTGGGGCTGCCACCACCATTGTGACGTCATTGATGTTGCTTGGTGCATTCGTATCACCTGTGCTGGCAGGCACAGCTTCATTCGTGACGCTGCACTATTCGGCCGATCGCTTCGTGCCACATTTCCATTTTGATGGGCCTGTCATCGAGGGTGATGCGAAGGCTCTAGCCGCTCTGATCGACAGTTTCGTCGACTGTGAACCAGAACTGCTAGACATCAGAGGTAGCAATTGTGCGATTGTCACGCTGAACAGCCCGGGTGGTGACTATATTGAAGGCTTACGGCTGGCCGCCTTGATGCGCGATCGGGCAATTGGGACTGTGGTTGAAGACACTGCTCAATGCTACTCGGCCTGTGCGTTCGCTTTCCTGGGCGGCTCAGGCTACGCCCGCCAGCAGGGCATTGGCGCCTATATCGACCGGATGATCGAGCCCGGCGGGATCCTGGGCTTCCACGCGCCGTATTTTGCTTCGGACGCGCTTGACGGGCTGGTGGCTGACTTCGGCATGGATGATGTTCTGGGTGCCAGCCGCGACGACATTGCGCTGATGATACAGCAACTGGTCCAGTGGAACGTCAACGCGAACGCATTGAGCTATATTGCGAGCATGGGGCCCTCGCAGACCTACGACATTGTCGAAGGTGAGGACTACGCCATGCTGTGGGCGCAACTGCCGCCAGCGCCGCTCTACTATTGGAACAGCAATACCGCGGATGCGCTGCGTAATGCCTGCATTAATCTACTTGCCTACCACCTCGATAGCTGGCCTTCCGATGTGGTCGAGAAGGTCGCGCTGGCCCCTGAGACAAATCTGGCCAACAATGAGCAGGGCCATTCGTTGAGCGGTTTTCGCCTGACCACACATAGTCCACTAGAGCCCAGTTATTGCGCGTTGCCGCATGAGCAGTTTGACCTCAACGGCGACATTGATCTGGCGCTACTCACCGCCCCTGGCGTCTCCGGCGCAGCACGACCACTGGTCTCGCTGTTCAGCCGCGGCGACGGTTGGTCCACCATGGGCACTGGCGGCGACCCTGTGCGCCGATATCTGCAAAAGGGCAGCATGAGCCAGCTATTCGTACCGGTCAGAGGGGCCGTGGAGAGCGACTTCGTCAAGTTCATGGATTATCTGCCGCTACGCAAATTCGCCCGGTTCAACGCTTATAGCATGATTGACGACACGGTTGAGTTTGCGGCCTCCCCGCTTCCCATGTCGGTACTGGGTGAGAACGCCAATGCGCGCGTGATGAGCTATGGTCAACAGCAGATCGTTGTCCAGGCAGGCAGTCAGTTGCTCTACACTACGGCGAGACAAGAACACGCGAACCGAACTGATGTCGACGTCACCCTGACAACCGATTTTGAGAATGGGTTTGTTGTGGGGGGCTATTATTTCTCGGGTCGGCCATATCTCTGGGTTGGCCTTAAAGGGGAGAACGGTGCCGCGGTGGTGGTGCGCATCGAGACGCCGGAGATGCCGCAAGACATGACCGCTGCGCTGATCGAACAGGAAGAGATCGCCTGCAGTTTTTCGTTGCACGGCCATAGGCTTGATTGCTCATGAGACGACGTCAAAGCGGTAGGCGGGGTAGCTGAATGGGTAGCCTGATGCCGATATTTTTCGTCGTCCAAGGAGGCGTATTTCTGGCGTGGACCATACTCGTCTTCCGCTTTCTGTTCGCTTTGCGTGCCGACGCCGTCTCAGCGTCGGGGCGAACACTGCCCAGCATGGCGACGCAGTTGAGAGCGTTTTGTGGCGGGATGGTCGAGCCCCGCTACCGTGGTCAACGCGCTCGTCTCATGCTTCTGACGACCGTGCTGGTACTTATGTCCGCAATGTCATTCGTATTCTTCGCCTGATCACCAAACCGAGGTCTGTTGCCATGCTGCCCCATGTTGTTCGTAGCGTTTTGGTTGTTGCGCTCGGGTGGATCATGGGAGCAATCTCTGCATTGGCGCATCCACCCATTATCTCATGTCCGGCAGATCAGGCGGTCTACCGACTGCAAACCGAGGATGGCCCGCTTGAGATCGGCTTTATTCCCGCAGTCAGTTTCATTTCAGCGGCGTCCGACCTCTACCTCTACCTGACCACGACGCAACGGACCTATTGGTTTAGTTTTTCGGTGTCGAACGGTTATAGCGGCATGACGCTGCATCCGGTTAGTGACCCTGCGGAAGCATCAAACGCCGGCAGGGAGGGTGGTGCGCGCGAGCTACTCGCAGACTATTTCGCAGCAGACCCGGACGCAGCAGAGCAAGAGGTCTGGGCATCGTTGCGCTTCTACTCGCTCGACAGTGATCTGACTTTCAAGTTCGAGCCTCCACTTTCCGGCGAGCCTGCCCCAGCCTATGTGATGATGCCCGAGATCGGCCTGACGCTCTGGTATGAGCCGCAGGTATTGACCGAGGACCCCGGGGCGGACCGCGACCCCATTCCGCGTGGCATATTTGAACTGACCGAGTGCCTGCCAGCGCCACGCGCCAAGGTACGCCTTTGAACCCGTTGATCTGTCAGGTCAGACCAAGTCGGTTGGCGTGCACAGCGGCTTCAGCCCGTGTGGAGATGCCAAGCTTGCGATAGATGGCCTTGATGTGGGTTGCGATGGTTGTCTCCGCCAGTCCCAGCGCCTGGGCGACATCGGCGTTGCGTAGCCCCTTGGCAATCAGGGAAAGCACCTCGAGTTCACGCGCTGTCAGCTTCTCTGTATCGCTCTCAATAGGACCCGTGCGTTGAAAATGTTCCATGATTCGCCGGGCGATGGTGGGCGAGAGAGCGGGCATGCCTTGCTCAAGTTGCCCAAGTTGACGCTGGATCAGCGTGCTTGGCTGGCCTTTGAGCAAGTATCCTTGGGCTCCTGCGGACAGTGCAGCAACGATATGCGCATCTTCTCCGAGCACGGTGGTGACCACACAGATGGTATCGGGTGTCTGCTTTCGAATGCGGCGGATTACATCCAGCCCCGACCCGTCGGGTAGTCCCAGATCGATCAGTGCCATGTCCCAGCTCTGCTCGTCGACCCTGGCAACCGCGCCCGCAACGGTTTGTGCGGTGCTGATGGCCGATTGGGGGAAAGCCTCCCGTGCGATGCCGGTGAGCCATTCCCGCGCCTCGGCGACATCCTCTACGATCAGCAAATTGTTGATCACGCTATGCTTCCTTCCAGCAGTGGCATGCGGGCATGAATGCGTGTGCCGCTGGCGCCGGTGATCGACAACGAACCGCCTTCGCCCAGCACACGGGAGGATATGTTCTCGAGACCGTGGCCGGGCTTGGGACCTGCATCAGCAAAGCCTGTGCCGTTGTCCGAAATTGTCAGCGAGATTTCGTTATTGTTCTCAATGATTTCTATAGACAGCTGTTCGGCATTAGCGTGCCGGATGGCGTTGCTGGCGCCCTCCCGTACGATAGAGCGTAATGTATGGGCCAAGCGGGCGCTTACACCGATGGCGGGCGAACCAGAAGAGCGCCAGTTCAACTGTAGCCCGGCCGATGCGAGACGCTCATTGGTTTCGTATCGCAACTCAGCCAGCACCTCGTCGAGCGCCATGCCATCACCCTGCACATTGCTGATGATATCACGCAGGTCGGCCAACGTTTCACTCACGATGGCATCCTTGCGCTGCACATCGGGTGTATGAAGTGTGCGCAGCAACTGGGCACCGATATTGTCGTGCAAGTCACGGGCGATCCGGGTTCGCTCTTTGCGGACACCCTGCTCATGAGCGTCGCTGCTATTGAGCGCGTGAGCAACCAAATCAACGAGATCCTGTGCTCGGCCGACATCATGCATTGAGAACAGCCGTCGCCCCCCAGCGGCGAACTGCAGGACGAGTGGCGGCAAGGTGGAGTGCCCGGGAACAACCAACCCCTGTCCATCATCGATAAGTGCGGCATATGCGGCTGGGGTGGTCGGCTGAACTGTCAAAGGGTCAAAGGTTTCGACCAGCAGAGCCTGCCATTTGGCGGACTGTCGCTCGGGTACCCGCTCCAAGCCGATCTCAACAAGTTGCGGGAAGCCCTGCTTGGTCAAGCCAGGACGTTTGTCGAACCAGCCACCGATTGCATTGCGGAGTGGCAGATACACCAGACCCAGCACCAGCAAGGCTATGCCAAACGCGGGAACACGTTCAACAGCAACGCCGTAAATCAGAAACGCGTCGAGGGCGACCAGCAGAATTGCACCAACCAGGTAGGAGCCAAGACGGAACGCCCAGGCGCCCAGATCGAACAGTCGATAGCGCGCTACGCCAAGGGCCAGTCCGGCGTAAAAAAGCAAGACAATGCCGAAAGCGTGGGCTTGGGAAATCTGCGGTTCGAGCCCGATCAGCAGAGGGACTGCAATGGCCACCACAAAAACGATGCTGCCTGCCATGATGGATAGCCCAAACCAGCCCAGAGCGGCGCGGGCGACAGGATCGCGGCGGGTCAGCGATAGTTGGATCGCGACTAACCCGGCGATGACCAGAAGTTGCACAATGATCGTGGTATAGCTGCCGATGCTGGGCGTTGGTGCAATCTGGGCAATCCCGATCCACGGGGCCAGTCCCGATACGACCCAGACCGCAACAAGCACCGCATTGGGTGCAATGCGTCTGGGATAGACGCTCAACAGGCAGATGATCGCCGCGCCCCAACTGACCGAACCGGCTTGATTAAGTACCGTCAACATCACCAGCTGTTCAGCGGGGAGAGCCAACTCCCGAGTGCCGTAGATCGCCGCTGATACCGCCGCCGCCATCAGCCCAACGCCAGAGACAGCCAAGAAGAACGGACCTGCTTCGCGCCGCCTCAACGCCCAGACCCAGCCGCCCAGTGCCATACCCGCAAAGCCGACAAAGATTTGCAGCCAGAACTCGAATGGCAGGGCCCATGCGGGCCGACTTGCTTGAGGCGCGACGTAGACGCGGTGCGTGCCTTCAGTAGCGCTTGTGATGTCAAGCCAGATCCGATTCTCACTTATGATGTCGACGAGCGCAGACTGCTGGCGCCGGAAGGCGTTGAGCTCGGAATAAGACCCCAGCGTGTCGGGTTCTTCAACGATGTCTGTGGCATTAACAGAGATGCCGGTTGTGGTGTCTGAGCCGATCGCGTTCAGCCGCTCGCCGCCTTTCAACTCCGGCTCGAAGTCGTTGCGTTGCGCCTGGGCGATAACGATGCTGCCGTCATCTCCTGGTGACAGTATTACCCCAATCCAGGGTTGGTTGACGGCGAACGCCAATGCGCCCGCTGAAGCGAGGACCGACAAGCCCAGAAGCAAGACAAGCCAGAAAAAAGCTGGTGTTCGGATTTTTGCTGCTCCCCCGGGCGTCGTAGTCTAACGCGTTTCTCGCATTGCCCCACTCCTCTGAACAGGGGATGCCATAGAAGCAGGCAAGTGCCTAGTTTTGCGACCAGTATTTTGAGGAGCTTGGGAGCCAAGGTGTCCGCGTACGGTCGCAAACTGCGTCATAGGTCCGGTGTATGGCAAACGGGTAAGGTGATCCTTCTTGCGAGCCTGGCCGTGGTGCTGGCCGCTTTCCTGCTCTGGCCCAAAGCGCAAGCGCGTGAAGCGAGCAATGTTGATACCATCATGCAGATTGCTCAGGTATTTGGCACCGCTCGGCTGGACCGTGACAGCAACAGTTCTCCACGCATCAGCGCTGAGCTGGATGGCTTCGCCTACACCATAACCTTTTTCGACTGTGGGCCATCAGACACCTGCAGCAGTGCGCAGTTTGTGACCCATTTCGACGTGATGGCTGACCAGGCCAAACTCGATCAATGGAATGGCCAGACTGCCGGGCCGCGTGCGTATTTTGATGCTATGGGCGGCACCAGCCTGGCCCAGACCACGCAACTGGATGATGCCCCTGGACCGGCCATTGTCATGGGGATGATCGGCAACTGGGGCAATGCAGTATTCGATTTCGCTGTGCTCATCGACCCATAGGAGAAGTCCCCTGAGACCTTGGATACTCGCCACAGCAACGCTGATCGGCGTTGCTGCCAGCACACCAACTCAGGCCCAATTTCCCCGTGAGGGTATCGCGGAGATTCCCAATGGCGTGTCGACGCCTTTTTCGGGCAGGTGGTCGGTCGGCTTTCCTGAGGGGGACGGCATGATCAATGGTGAGCCGCTCGTCACCTGCGATAGGCCGGTGCAGTTGTTAGCGGTCGGCAACAACGCCCTGAGTTATGTCGCACCCAATGGCAACGAAATTCTGTTTGAACTGACGGCATTCTCGGGGCGCACTGCCTGGTTTCCGCCAGCAGGCGAGAGCCTCTTGGCCGTATGGACGTCCCCGGACGAGTTCTACAGCTATTCAGTCGCACTGACTAATGGTCGGGCTCGCTGGGATGAACCGCATGTCTACCGCCGGTGCTAGTCTCGCTTCTTTGGTCGTCGTTCCGGCTCGGACTCAAGTGGGTGAACCCAGTCTGTTGGCCGGATTGCTCTGCACATTGATAGGCTGCCCAAACACGGCGTGCATTGTTCTCAACGCCCGCGGAACCTGACCTGTCTGGTGATATTCGCCTCGTGGTCGCCTCAGGAAGGTAGATCACCGACTTGTCTGGACGACCCACACCGTAGTGCAGCGGGTCGAGATCTCTGGTTGAGGGCCGCTTTTTATCTTGTCCTGCTAGTGCCAGACAAACTCTCAAAGCCGTCGCAGCCTCGCGACTATTCGGGATAGATAACCCCTATTTGCGCTCGAATGTTGTCAAGCGCAGCCATGATGGCGACGCTCTGGGCGATCGGCATTATCGGGCTTGACCGTTCGCCGTCCGCCACCAGACGTTCCAGTTCGGCAGCCTGGAACTGCATGCCACGGCCCTGTACGTTGGAGGTGTATTCCTCGATCAGCTGACTGTTGGTATCGTAAACCCGAAACGTGGTCGGCATGTACCAGGTGCGATCGATTTCGATATAGCCTCGGGTTGCGCAAATCTCGGCGCGATTGGGGCCTGAGGCATCGCTGGCAGCAATGAAGCTCATGGTGGCGCCGTTGGCATAGCGCAGGATACCGGTGACCTCGGCGTCGGCACCAGTAGGCCGCAGGTGTCCTGTGGCCTGGATCGTCTGAGGCTCGCCAAGAATGTCGAAGGCGAAAGACACAGGATACACGCCCAGATCAAGCAGTGCGCCGCCGCCCAGTTCCAGCGCATTCAGTCGATGGGCAGGATCCGCTGTCAGGCTCTGTGTATGAGTGGCCAGCATGGTGCGGACCTCGCCAATAACGCCGTCCGCCAGTATTTCACGCAGTCGGATCATGTGCGGCAAAAATCGGGTCCACATAGCTTCCAGAACGATGACGTCGTGAGCCTCTCCAAGTTCAAGCAACCGTTGCGCTTCGGCAGCATTGAGGGTGAGCGGCTTTTCGATCAGGACGTGCTTGCCGGCGTTGATAGCAATCTCAGCGGCGATTATGTGACTCGGGTTCGCGGTCGCGATATAAATTGCATCGACTGTAGGGTCCTTCGCCAAAGCCTCATAACTGCCATGAGCGCGCGGCAGTCCGAATTCGGCGGCGAATGCTGCTGCCCGTTCGGCTGATCGGGAGCCTATGGCACTCACCGCGCGTCCCGACAGTTGCAGGTCAGATACGAAGCGCCGTGCAATATTGCCCGCCGCCAGAATGCCCCAGCGTAATTTGGTCATGATCGTTCTCCTGAAGCAGAGGTGCCTGTTGACGTCGCGGTACGGGAAGGGCGCCATTGCGGTGGGCCCGCATGAACGTCAGACGTCGGCGGTTGATTTAAGTTTACCCCGAGCGAAGCAGTCCAGCCAAATGGCTGTGCTTCTACATAGACTGGCAGTGAGGCATCTACGTCACTGGCACAGACTATTATCCGGGCTGTCGCGATTCAGTTATCTTCCCCAGTTTTCGCGTGGGCGCTACAGTTTCGATATTGGGCAGCAGAATGGTCAGGAAGCCGAGTAGCAGCAGCAATGGGCAGGCATTGAAGACGTATTCAATGCCGATCTGGTCGGCAACTGCTCCCAGCAGCGCTGCACCCAATGCGCCAATGCCAAACGCAAAGCCGAACACAAATCCGGCCACCATCCCCACTTTGCGGGGCAGCAGTTCCTGGGCATAGACCACAATGGCAGAGAATGCGGAAGACAGGATCAACCCCACCATGATGCTCATCACTGCGGTCCCAAACAGGTTCATGTGCGGCAGCAGAAGCGCAAAGGGGAGGGCACCAAGGATCGAGCCCCAAATCACCTTGATGCGGCCAACTCTGTCGCCAATCGGGCCGCCGAAGAATGTCCCCACCGCGATGGCTGCGAGGAATGCGAACAGGTAGCCCTGGGCCTCACGAACCGGGAGGGCAAACTTCTCGATCAAGAAGAAGGCGTAATAGGTCTTGAAGGTCTCAATGTAAACATACTTGCTCAGCAACAGGGCCCCGATGACGGCGAAGGCGATGACCAATTGACGCTGTGCGACGGGGGATCGTGCTGGCATTGTGGCGCCAGACTTCTTGATTGAAATCTGGTGATTGGCATACCACCGCGCTACATGCGTCAGCACGATAGCGCCGACCACAGCGAGCAAACCGAACCATACCGTGCTGATCTGCCCGAGAGGCAGAACGATCAACGCCGCGGCCAGTGGGCCAAGGGCAGTGCCGGTATTGCCGCCAACCTGGAAGCTGGACTGGGCAAAGCCCAGTCGTCCACCCGAGGCCAGCCGCGCAATGCGGGATGCCTCGGGGTGAAACAGCGCCGAGCCGACACCCATCACTGCTGCCGCGACCAGCAAAAGCTGGAACGAGCTCGCCGTCGCCAGCAGCACGATACCCGCTGCAACGATCACCAGCGACACTGCAAGCAGATATGGCTTTGGCTTTACGTCGCCATATAACCCCATCGCCGGTTGCAGCAGGCTGGCCGTGATCTGTTGCGCCAGCGTCAGCAGACCGAGCTGGAAATAGTCCAGATCGTAGTTGGCCTTGAGGAGTGGATAGAGCGCAGGCAGCAAGAATTGCAGTAGATCATTGATCAGGTGCGCGCCGCTAACCATGAAGATGATCACGTAGGAAGGGCGGGTGGCTTTGTTGGCAGCGGTGGACATTTCAATTCCGGGCAAAGAAGGGCCATGAGGCCTGTGTGATGAAAATGAACGAGTGAAAATCGGCAAAAAAAGAGTCTAAAATCAGCGACGTAAGTCAGCTGCCGGCTAGGTACCGTGCCGCTGCAGTCTGTCGTAGTCACACCGCACGAGTGCGCCGTCAGCTTCTGGCTGAAACAATACCATTTCGAGTTCCACCGCTTCGGGATGCTCCGGGTCCGAGGCCGGTGCAGCGAAAATCTGCCCCTCGGCCATACCCAGCAGCGCGAGGCCGCGGTGGGATTTGATCGACAGCCCCTGCTGCCGGTCCGTGTGCTGAGGGCTGAGGCAAAGCAGGTGCTCGCGTGCGCGCCCTCCATTGACACGATAGCGAACTAGGCTGCCCAGCGTTGCCAGTTCAGGTTCAATTGCTTCGACTTCAAGAACCAAGGCGTTCTGCAGCTTTTCCAGCAGTTGACGGAAATAGGCAGGTGAACCGAGCCCACCCTGAGTGGCTATCCCGGTGAGGATGGCATGGTCGCGCCTGCTCAGCAGGGGACGCGCGGATGTGATCATGGAGTGTCTCGACGTGCGCCATGGCTGCAACGACGTTGCAGCGCACGGGAACAAAGAATGAAACTGTCAGAATAAAGCGACCTGGGTCGGCTCTTGCGGGTGCAGGTAGCCGAGCCAGGCTAGAAGCCTATGAGCAGGCTCCCGCGCAACATCCTGAAAAGTACATTCGAGCACATGGGCGCCATACAACCATGTTGGCACCTAAAGTCAATCTTGCTGCGGCCCCTTAGTACTTGCCTCTTCATGCGAGGGACGTTGGGGCACTTGCCACACACGTCCATCTTGCGATGGTCAAACATGGCTGTCGTGCGCTTGCTTCGGCTCCGAATGGGGCGTCAGGCGGGGCCAATCTCGCGCAGGATGGGGCGCGTTGCTTCGGTTATGGGGGCCTCGACGGCTTTGAGCAGGGCGATGCGGTCGAACTGCTCCGGGGCTGCGGTCAAGGACTGACGCAAAGCGGCGCCGAACAACATGCGCAGCTCCGTGCCGATATTGAACTTGCAGACATTGGTGTTGTGGGCGAGGAACTGACGCATCTGGCCGGGCACACCGGAGCCACCGTGGATGACCAGGGGCACGTTAGTGGCCGCTTGAATGGCGCGGACCGCGTCCACGTCGATTGTTGCGGCCTGTTCGGTCTGCAGGTGCACATTGCCCACGGAGACCGCCATTGCGTCCACGCCGGTCTGGCTGGCGAAACGGGCGGCGTCGGCGGCGCTGGTGCGGGCCGAAGCCTCACCTGAGGCATAGCCGACAAAGCCGATTTCACCTTCGCATGAGACACCGGCGGCATGGGCCATTTCAGCAACGGCACGGGTCTCGGCGATGTTCTGTTTCAGCGGAAGTCGCGATCCGTCAAACATCACCGAGGTAAAGCCGCAGGCGATGGCGGCCTGGCATTCATCGAGTGCGGTGCCGTGATCAAGATGGGCGACAACCGACACGCTGGCGACCTCTGCCAGCGCCTTGAACATCGCCGCCAGCACGGGCAGGGGCGTGTGCGCCCGGCAACCCGGACCAGCCTGCAGGATCACAGGCAGGTTTTCCGCTTCAGCGGCACGGACATAGGCGCGGGCATCTTCCCATCCCAGCACCACAACACCTGCCAGGGCGTACCCCTTGTCGCGTGCGGGCAGCAGGACATCACTGAGGGTGACAAGGCTCATTTGAATTTGGCGATCATGTCTTTGATGCCGGGGATGGTCTCGATCTGGGCGGCATGGGTGGGTTGGAAATACTGCACCAGCGAGCGCTGGCTCAGCCCGCCCAGAATGGTGAAGTAGTACATTTCATAACCCGGCAGCACCGCGCAGGGATGGTAGCCCTTGTCGAGGCAGATCGTTGAACCATCAACGATGTGATAGGCGTCGCCGGGCTTGTTGTCCTCGCGCTGCAGCATCTGCACGCCAGAGCCGGTATTGGGGCGGAAGCGGAAATTATAGGTTTCGTCGTGTCGCGTTTCGAGCGGCAGCCGGTCGGTATCGTGCTTGTGCGAGGGGAAGCCGGACCAGCCGCCCTGACCAACGGTGTAGAGCTCGCTGACCAGAAGCCGGCCAACCCGATCATGGTAGCGCTGGCCAAGGATGTGCTTGATCTTGCGGTGGGTCTTGGTTTCGTCCGAGCCATATTGGACAAAGTCAATCTCGTCGCTGCGCACGGCAAAGGGGGTGAGCACCTCGTCAAAGCGCGCCCCGGCGATGAAGACTTCGGCGGTTTCAGAAGTGCAGACCAGCGTGGCGCGGGTGTGTGAAGGCACATAGACGCCCTCGGGCTCACCATCCCACACATCCACCCCCCGACCGCCAATGGCGTCGAACTGCATGCCTTCAACGCTGACATCGACCATGCCGGTGGCGGGCACGATGCAGGTTTCATAGCCCGGCACGACATATTCGAAGGCCTGACCGCGGACCAGCTTGACGATGTTGAAATAGGTCAGTGGAACGCAGGCATCATCAATGTCGACAATGGGTTTGTTCTGATTGTCATAGGGGGCAATGTGCATGGCGCTCTACTCTATTTGGGTTGGGCCAGGATGGCTGGCCATGAAATCATCCAGTTCTGCGCTTGTCGGCATGGCCGGGGCACACCCTATCTTGGAGACGACAATAGCGGCGGCTGCCGAGCCATAGAGCACGGCCTGATGAAGCGGCCAGTCGCGCGTCAGACCGGCTAAAAAGCCACCCATGAAGGCATCGCCAGCGCCGGTTGGTTTAAGCGCGGTGACGTGGAAAATGCCGGTTCGGGTTTCGCCATTGGGGGTGATGGTGATCGCGCCAAATTCGCCCATCTTGTAGACGACGATGCGGCCCTGGCGCTGGGCCAGTTGGCGGGCAAATGCCAGCCCCTTGTGCTTGCCGCCAGCCATGAAGCCGAACTCGTCGTCATTGCCCACAATGATGTCGCACAGGGCGCTGGCGCGCGAATAGACGTCGGCTGCCACCGCAGCGGAAGGCCAGGAATAGGGGCGGTAATCGACGTCGAAAATGACGGGCATCCCGGCAGCGCGGGCGCGTTCCATGGCGGCGAAGGTCGCGCTACGCGATGGCTCGCTTGCCAGGGCCGTGCCGGCGGAAGCAAAGGCATCAAAGCTGTCGAAATCGACTTGCTCGACATCGGTCAGAGTGAGTTCGAAGTCGGCAGCACCATTGCGATAAATCACTGACTGGTGGTCCTCGATCCGGCTTTCCACCACAGCCAGTGAGTTGCGGGCTTCGCCGCCGACAGGGGTCACGTGTTGGGCGTCGATACCATAGTGGGCTAACTGATTGATGCAAAACCGGCCAATGGCATCGTCGGAAACGCGGGTCAGCAGCGCGGCCTGCAAGCCGTGACGGGTCAGCGCCACGGCGATATTGGCCGCCGATCCACCGAGGCTAACAGTCATCTGGGTTGCGTCTTGGGTGCGGATGCCGGGAGGATCGGGATAAAGGTCCATTCCTGCGCGGCCCAGCACCAGGAATTTCTGGTGGGTACTGTTGAGGGGGCTGGTCACCTCAAGTCCCCTTGCGCTGGCGTTGCCGGCCAGCTTCCTGTTCGAGGTGGGCGGCACGCACGCTGTCATTGTCGGTGATGTGTGGCGTGCCCACTTCCCACCAGGCGTGGCCCTGTGTGGTCCAGCCGTCATAGGCATCGACCTTCATGCAGATCACATAGGTCGTCTTGCTGGCCTTGGCGCGGGCAAAGGCTGCTGTCAGATCGGCAGGGTTGGCGACTGTCTCGGCAACGGCGCCCATGGCGCGCGCATGGGCTTCAAAATCGACCGTGACGGGATTAGTGACGGTCGGGTTATCCGCGATCAGATTGTTGAACGAGGTGTTGCCGGTATTGTTCTGCAGCTTGTTGATGACGGCGAAACCGCCATTGTCGAGCATCAGGATGATCAGCTTTTTCTCGCTCAATACCGATGAATAGATGTCCGAGTTCATCAGCAGATAGGAGCCGTCGCCAACAAACACGATGGTGTCAGCCTCGGGCTCGCGTTCCATTTGCGCGATGCGGGCGCCCCAGCCCCCAGCAATTTCGTAGCCCATGCAGGAAAATCCGAACTCGACATCTACAGTGCCGATATCAAGGGTACGCCAATTGGCGGTGACTTCTGCGGGCAGGCCGCCAGCGGCAACAACGATGCGATCACGGGTGCCGCAATGGGCGTTCACCACGCCGATAGCCTGTGCATAGGAAGCCGGCCGGTTACCAATGCGTACATTGTCGGCGACGTAGGCATTCCATTTGGTGCGCTCGCCCTTGGCGAAGGCCACCCAGTCAGTGGGCGCGTTGTACTCTTCCAGGCTGTTGTCGAGCTCAGCCAATGCAAGCTTGGCATCGGCTACAACGGGCAGGGATTGGTGCTTGCCGGCATCATGGCGGGCGGCATTGAGCGCGATGATGCGGGCGTCCTTGTCAAAGGCGGTCCACGACCCGGTGGTGAAATCCTGCAGCCGTGTGCCGATAGCGACGATAACGTCGGCCTTGCGGGCCACAGCATTGGCGCTGTCGGAGCCGGTGACGCCGATTGGTCCAATATTGAGCGGGTGGGTTTCGAGCATATTGGCCCGGCCAGCAATGGTCTGCACCACCGGGATGGCATGGCGCTCCGCCAGGGCGGTGAGTTCTGACACTGCACGGGCATATTGCACGCCACCGCCAGCAATAATCATCGGGCGCTTGGCGGTTCTGAGCATTGCCACCGCGTCCGCCATTTCCTCACCATCGGGACCCTGACGGCGAATGCGATGGATCTTCTTTTCGAACAGGCTGGCCGGATAGTCATAAGCCCAGCCCTGAACGTCCTGCGGCAATCCGATAAACGCCGGCCCGCTATCGGCGGGGTCGAGCATGGTGGCCAAGGCCGATGGCAGCGACTGGATGATCTGCGCGGGGTGGGTAATCCGGTCCCAATAGCGGGACACTGATTTGAAGGCGTCGTTGACCCCCAGAGTGGGATTGTTGAAATGCTCCATCTGCTGCAACACCGGATCGGGCAGGCGGGTGATGAAGGTGTCACCGCACAGCAGCAACATGGGCAGACGGTTGGCGTGGGCCAGAGCGGCGGCGGTCAGCAGATTGGTGGTGCCGGGACCCGCCGAGGCGGTGCAGAACATGAAACGCTGGCGCAGATGCTGCTTGGTATAGGCGGCAGCCGCAAAGCCCATGCTCTGTTCGTTCTGGCCGCGATAGACCGGCAGCTCCGCGCGGTGGTCGTACAGCGCCTCGCCCAGACAGGTGACATTGCCGTGCCCGAAAATGGCAAAGCCGCCGCCACAGACACGCTGCTCGTGACCGTCAATGACGATGTACTGACTGGCCAGGTAGCGAATGATGGCCTGTGCGGTGGTCAGTCGAATGGTCTGGTCTGCGGAACTCATCGCGCCCTCGTCGGTCACTGTCAGTGCGCGCCACAGCGTTTGCCAGTTGACGCGATATCGGTGGTTAGAATACAAGTTTTGCAACCGGTTGCAAGCAATTTGCAGGTAAATACCAAACCGGATGAGGGGGTCTGGGATGACCGAAATTGGAATCGGCATTGTTGGTGGCGGCTATATGGGCAAGGCGCATGCCGTTGCCATGGCTGCAGTCGGCGCGGTGTTTGACACCGCCTTGCGGCCGCGGCTGGAGATGGTCTGTGCTGCCAGTCCGGCCAGCGCCGAGCGGTATCGTCAGGCCTATGGATTTGCGCGAGCCACGGCTGACTGGCGCGCGCTGGTGGACGATCGGCGTGTCGAGGCCATTGTGATTGCTTCGCCGCAGGAGACTCATTGCGACATCGCCGAGGCGGCGTTCGCGCTTGGCAAGCCGGTGTTGTGCGAAAAGCCGATGGGCGCCAGCCTGGCCGAGAGCGCGTCAATGACCGCGGCCGCTGCGGCCAGCGGCGCGATCAACATGGTGGGATTCAACTATATCCGCACGCCAGCCTCGCAATTTGCCAGACGGCTGATCGCCGAAGGTCGCATCGGCACGGTCACCTGGTTCCGGGGCGAACATACCGAAGATTTTTATGCGGATCCGCAGGCGCCTGCGTCATGGCGCACGGAAGGCCAGGCCAATGGCACAATGGGCGATCTGGCGCCGCATATGATCAATGCAGCATTGGCGCTGATTGGTCCGATTGATGGCCTGATTGCAGAAGTGGAAACAGTGCATCAGAGCCGGCCTGGTCCCAAGGGGCCGGTGTCAGTGAGCAATGATGATCAGGCACAGATGATGTGTCGCTTCACCAATGGTGCCATGGGTCACATGTTCTTCAGCCGTATCGCGAGCGGTCGGAAGATGGGCTACGCCTATGAAGTGGTCGGGACCAAGGGGTCTATCCGGTTTGATCAGGAGGACCAGAACGCGCTCTGGCTCTATGACAGCGCCGACCGGGAGGCCGAACGGGGGTTCCGCAAGATCCTGATCGGGCCAAGCCATCCGGACTATCTGGCGTTTTGTCAGGGGCCGGGACACGGCACGGGCTATCAGGACCAGATCATCATCGAGGCGCGCGACTTTCTCAAGGCGATCGAAACCGGCAAGCCGGTCTGGCCGACCTTTGCGGACGGGCTCGCCGTCAACCAAATCGTTTCGGCGGCGCATGTGTCGAGCGCGGACAAAAAATGGGTTTCCATACCGGCGGACTGACGCCTGGGAGAGGTTCTGTCATGACTATCAAAATCGCCAATGCGCCCTGTTCCTGGGGCATTGAATTTGCCGATGGTGCGGGCAATCCGCCCTGGCGCAAGGTGCTGCAGGAATGCGCGGAAGCAGGCTATAAGGGCATTGAGTTGGGACCGGTCGGCTATATGCCCGAAGATCCTGCAGCGCTGGGCGCGGCGCTTGATGAATTCGGTCTGGAACTGGTGGGTGGCGTGGTCTTCCGACCCTTCCACGACCCGGCTGCATGGGATGAAGTGCAAGATGCAGCCGTTCGGACCTGCAAGGCGCTTTCGGCGCATGGGGCGCAGCATCTGGTGCTGATCGACTCGATCTCGCCGCAGCGTGCGCCCACCGCAGGTCGCGCTGGTGAGGCTGAGCAAATGGATCGGGCTGAATGGGTTGCCTACCGCGACAAGTTCGCAACCATTGCGCGCATGGGGACGGAGGAATACGGGCTCACGGTTGGTATCCACGCCCATGCGGCGGGCTTTATGGATTTTGAACCAGAGCTTGAGCGTCTGCTCGAAGAAGTCGACGAGAGCATTCTCAAGATCTGCTTTGATACCGGGCACCATTCCTATGCCGGGTTTGACCCGGTGGCCTTTCTCAAGCGCCATATCGGACGGGTGTCCTATATGCATTTCAAGGATATCGACCCGGTGGTGAAGCGCGATGTCATCGCCAATCGCACGGGCTTTTACGATGCCTGCGGGCAAGGGATATTCTGCAATCTGGGGCAGGGGGACGTGGATTTTCCGGCCGTGCGTGACATCCTGTTGCAGAACAATTTTGATGGCTGGTGCACGGTGGAGCAGGATTGCGATCCGCTCGGTGACACGCTGCCGATCAAGGACGCTCAAGCCAATCGCCAATATCTGGAATCCATCGGATTCAACTAGGGAATAGTCACATGAAGAAGCTGAACTGGGGCATGATCGGTGGCGGGCAAGGCAGCCAGATCGGCCCTGCCCACCGTCTGGGTTCGGGGCTGGACGGGGCGTTTTCCTTTGTCGCTGGCGCGCTCGATCACAATGCCGATGCCGGACGCGCCTATGCGCAGACCCTGGGTATCGCGCCTGATCGGGCTTATGGCGACTGGCGCGAAATGCTGGCCGGCGAGAGCGCGCGCGAGGATCGCGTTGATCTGGTCACCGTGGCGACGCCCAACGCGACGCATTACGAAATTACCAAGGCCTTTCTCAAAGCCGGTTTTCACGTGCTGTGCGAGAAACCGATGACCATGACGGTTGCGGAGGGCGAGGACATCGTCCGCACTGCCGCCGCGTCGGGTAAAATCTGCGCGGTCAATTACGGCTATACTGGATATTCGCTGGTGCGCCATATGCGGGCCATGGTGGCTCGTGGTGATCTGGGCAAGGT
The DNA here is from genome assembly GCF_018334155.1 of Devosia litorisediminis. NCBI lineage: Bacteria > Pseudomonadati > Pseudomonadota > Alphaproteobacteria > Hyphomicrobiales > Devosiaceae > Devosia > Devosia litorisediminis. The sequence goes on from NZ_JAGXTP010000001.1 coordinate 1,285,366, forward strand.
TCGTCTGGTGGTTGCCGAGTTCGCGCATGGCCACCACGGCAATGCCGCCGATGCCGACAATCCCCGGGTGCGCTGGCGCTATGATCCAGCGCAGGCTGGCGTATCGGCGCAGTTTACCGATTGCGGTATCCATGCGCTGCATATGGCGAGCTTCGTTACAGGCCAGGAAGTCGAGAAGCTGTCAGCGGACTTTGCCTCGTGCATCGAGTCACGCGTTCTGGAAGACGACGCGATGGTCAATTTCCGCATGAATGGTGGTGCCGTGGGCCGGTTGTGGACATCGTCGGTGGCGATCGGCCGTCAGCACGGCCTGACCATTCAGGTGTTCGGCGAAACCGGCGGCTTGCGCTGGGCGCAGGAGCAGCCCAATCAACTCTATTGGACGCCCCTTGGAGGTCGGGTGCAGATCATCGAGCGGGGCGAGGCCAATCTGTCCCCGGAGGCTGATCGCTCAAGCCGGGTCACTGTCGGGCACGCCGAGGGTATGCCGCTTGCTTTTGCCAATATTTACTCGGACCTGGCCGAGATGATCAGCGCGACCAAGGAGGGGCGTGCGGCCGATCCTGCCGCTTCACTGTGTCCAATGGCAGTGGATGGTTTGCGGTCCATGGCAGCTGTTCATGGGGCCGTTGTGTCGGCCAAGGGGCAGGGCGAGTGGGTTGATGCGCGGCCGCCCATGTTTCGCGATTAGGTGAACTTTCAAGTGCGGGGTCGCAAGGTCCCGCGCTCTACAATCCGGCAGGCAAAGGTGCGCGCCTCGGGGCGTCGATCCGGGTTTGCCAGCAAGGACTCGATCAGCTCGATCGAGGAATTGACGATGTCTTCGACGGGCTGATGAATGGTGGTCAGGTTAACCGATTCCCAGCCGGCTATTTCCATATCGTTCAGGCCCAGTACGCCAATATCCTGGGGTACGCGCAGCCCAGCGTCGCGCATGGCGCTCAGAGCGCCCAGCGAGATGACGTCGTCGGCACAGAAATAGGCCTGTGCTGGTTTCTCTGCGAGCAGTTTGGTCATCGCTTCGCGCCCCGCGGGAAAGCTATAGGCCTTTGCGTAAGTGCAGGACGCCCTGACATTGGTGTGTTTGCGCAGCTCGGTGGCGAAACCCTGCCAGCGATCCCTAGTCGATGAGGCCGTCTCGGGACCGCCCAGAAAGCCTACATTTGTGTAGCCACGCGCCAGGAATTCCTGGGCGGCCATCTGGCCGCAATATTCATTGTCGATGCCCACGACATGAACTTCGGGCGATCCCGACTTCTGCCCGAAAGTGTGCACGACCGGTATTGCCGCAGCGCGGAACGCCTTGGCGAAATCCTGGGGCAGTGTGGACGATGCAACAATGACGCCGTCTACTGAGTATTGCCGCAGCATCTGTACAGAATGTGCCGGGTCGGTCTCATTGGATAGGTTTACCAGCAGCGGCCTCAGGCCTCGTTCCTGGAGTCCCAGGGTGAACAGGTCGAACACCTGCAGGAAGAACGGGTTCTTGAAGTTGCTGACCACCAGACCGATGAGCTTGGTGCGGCGGGTGGTCAGGCTGCGCGCCAGAAAATTTGGGCTGTAGCCAAGTTCGGCGGCGGCCTTCTCAACCTTGATGCGCATCTTCTTGGAGACCGACGCGCCTTCGGTGAAGCAACGCGAGACGGCCGAACGGGAAACCCCGGCGCGTTCAGCCACGTCCTTGAGCGTCGGTATCATTGTGTCATCTCCACACGAACTAAGCCCACGCTACTTACAGCAAAACTCCCGACGGGTTCAGTATCGATAGTATGAGAAATTTTGCAACCGATTGCAAATGCGGTTCCGGTGTGTATTACTGATTAACAGAAGGTGGAGAAACGCTGCCTTCCCTGGACGGAACGCCGAAGAAAATTCTGGGAGGAATTTATGAAGTCGATGTTTAAGGCCCTCGCGCTGACGGCCCTGGTTGCGGTTGCCCCACTCGCCTCAGCGACTGTGGCGCAAGCCGAAGGTGAGAAGTACATTCTGGTCAGCCACGCACCGGACTCCGATAGCTGGTGGAATACAATCAAAAATGGCGTGGCGCTTGCGGGCGAGCAGATGGGTGTTGAGGTCGAGTACCGCAATCCGCCAACAGGCGATCTTGGCGACATGGCCCGGATCATCGATCAGGCCGCGGCCTCAGGGCCCAACGGGATCATCACCACACTGGCCGATTATGACGTGCTCAGTGGCCCCATCCGTGCCGCGGTCGATCAGGGCATCAATGTCATCATCATTAATTCAGGCTCTGCAGAACAGGCACGCGAAGTTGGCGCGATGATGTTTGTGGGGCAGCCTGAGTACGATGCGGGCTATGCTGCCGGTCTGCGTGCCAAGGGCGATGGTGTTGAGAGTTTCGTCTGTGTGAACCACGTGATCTCCAACGCTGCGGTGGCTGAGCGCTGCCGTGGATTTGCTGATGGTCTTGGTATTGATCTGGGCGAGTCGATGATCGACGTTGGCCAGGATCCAGCTGAAATCAAGAACCGCGTGATGGCCTATCTTTCGGCCAATCCCGACGTTGATGCGATTATCACGCTTGGGCCAACCTCGGCTGATCCGACAATCCTGGCGCTTGAAGAAAACGGCATGGCTGGCGAAATCTACTTCGGTACTTTCGATCTGGGCACCGAAATCGTCAACGCCATCAAGTCGGGCGTTATCGAGTGGGGTATCGACCAGCAGCCCTTCCTGCAGGCCTACCTGCCAGTGGTGATCATGACCAATTATGATCGGTATGGCGTTCTGCCAGGCAATAACATCAATTCGGGCCCCGGTTTTGTCACCAAGGACGGCCTCGAAATGGTTGAAAAGTACGCTGGTGAGTACCGCTAGCTATCGAGATGGGGCGGCTATTCAATAGCCGCCCTTTTCATATTGGGGAGGGTTAGCATGTCGGATCCGGTACAATCTGGTTCAGACGACGAACGCGTCAAATCCACGTCGCCTTTGCGCAAAGCACTGCTGAGGCCTGAACTGGGCGCCATATTTGGCACCATGGTGGTATTCGCCATGTTTGCCTTGCTGGCTTCCGATTCAGGGATGTTCTCGGCGGCGGGCATTTTGAACTGGTCCACCGTGTCAGCACAGTTTGCCATTATCGCGGTAGGCGCCTGCCTGCTGATGATTGCGGGCGAGTTTGACCTGTCGATTGGCTCGATGATCGGTTTTGCCGGCATGTCGATCGCGCTGTTGGCTGTAACCTTTGGTTGGCCCATGTGGGCCGCGATCCTGGTGACATTCGGGGTCTGCCTAGCCATTGGCGCGCTGAACGGTTTCATCGTGGTCAAGACAGGGCTGCCCAGTTTCATCGTTACGCTGGCGCTGTTGTTCATTCTGCGTGGCTTTACGATTTTCGTGCCACAGACGCTCGAGCGTAAGACCATCATTGGTGGCATTCGCGAGGCGGCGGAGGGCGATTGGGTTGCCTCGCTGTTTGGGGGCAAAATCCTGCAGCCGCTCTTCTCGTGGATGGGCGATAATGGCTGGATCGAGGTCTATGACCGCGGGATCAATGCCGGAAAACCCATTGTGGACGGGATTCCCGCACTGGTTGTGTGGGCCCTGGTGTTGATCGTGTTTGCTCATGTGCTGCTGACTCGCACCCGTTTCGGCAACTGGATCTTCGCTTCTGGCGGTGACGCCCGGGCGGCCAGCTATGTTGGTGTGCCGGTCAATCGCGTCAAAATCCTGATGTTCGTTTTCACGGCCTTCTGCGCCACCGTGCTGGCAACGTGTCAGGTCATGGAGTTCGGTTCTGCGGGCGCCGACCGCGGGGTGCTCAAGGAGTTCGAGGCGATTATTTCAGTGGTGATCGGCGGCGCTTTGCTGACCGGCGGCTATGGCTCGATTATCGGGGCAGGGCTTGGCGCGCTGATTTTTGGCGTCGTGCAGCAGGGATTGTTCTTTGCTGGCGTCGAAAGCTCGCTGTTCCGGGTGTTCCTGGGCCTTATTCTTCTGCTGGCTGTGGTGTTGAACACCTATATCCGCCGCCTGATTACCGGGGAGCGCTAGGATGACCAAACCCGTTATCGAGATGAAGAATATCGAGAAGCACTTTGGCCAGATTATCGCTCTGGCCGGGGTCTCGCTTGAGGTGATGGCCGGCGAATGTCATTGCCTGCTTGGGGACAATGGGGCCGGCAAGTCGACCTTCATCAAGACCATGTCTGGAGTGCACAAGCCAACCAAGGGCGAGATCCTGCTCGATGGTGCGCCGATGAACTTCACCACGCCACGCGATGCCATCGATGCCGGCATCGCCACTGTGTATCAGGATCTTGCGATGATCCCGCTGATGTCGATCAGCCGCAACTTCTTCATGGGCAACGAGCCCCTGACGGGGCGGGGGCCTTTCAAGTTCTTCGACCATGATCTGGCCAATGAGGTCACCATGAGCGAAATGCGCAAGATGGGCATCAATCTGCGCGGGCCGGATCAGGCGGTGGGGACGCTTTCGGGTGGCGAACGCCAGACCGTAGCAATCGCGCGCGCGGTGTATTTCGGCGCCCGGGTGCTGATCCTCGACGAACCGACCTCGGCGCTGGGTGTGCGGCAGACCTCCAATGTGCTGGCGACCATCGACAAGGTGCGCAAGAAGGGCGTGGCTGTGGTGTTCATCACCCATAATGTGCGCCACGCGATGGCCGTTGGGGACCGGTTCACCGTCCTCAACCGCGGCCAGACGCTAGGCACCGCGCCGCGGGGTGAAATCAGCTCCGAGGAGTTGCAGGACCTGATGGCTGGTGGGCAGGAACTGGCTGTGCTCGAAGGTTCATTGAGCGGCACTGTCTGAGCTGCAAGGCACGCACTACGAATAGCGATGGGTCCCACACCGTTCAGCGATGGTGTGGGGCCTTTTTGTTGGGTGGTGAGAAGGTATCAAGAGGTCCGCAGCACGGCTCTCGGTGCTGCAATTGGAGGGGGCGTTCAAAGCGAATGTGACCTCAACCATCTGATCGCAAACATCAAAATCGGTTCCGGATCCGGAGGGAGTGCCGAAATGCAGTGTCGGCCGTGAATGCGCGTTTGGTTTCTTAATGGTGATGATGCGCGGCATATTTGGTTTCGATTGACACTCGATTTGGTTTCGTATTAGCTCGGATTGTGCTCGAGATGACTGGATAACCAGCGCCGGGCGGCCGGGAGGAATCAATGGTTTGCACTTGCGCCCATGGCGTATTTGCCGATGGTGACGCCGTTGTCGGGTGTTCCAGTCCGGCGCGGCTAAGGCCGGCTGTATCGCCCAATGTCAGGGTCTTCACATTTCGCATTGCGGCTGTCGTCAAGTCGGCTGCTCAGGCGTATGGTTTGATAGATCTACCCGACCCCGCACGCTTGGCGCCTTTTGGCGCTGCGGCGAACGCCGTGTCGGAACTTGCTGCAGACCACGGTGATCCTGGCCAGCATTTTGGACCCGATCTCAGTGCAGATGGAATGCGTTCCGCGGTAGCCCGGGGATGGGCGCAAATCCGCGAAACGATTGTAAGCCGCCTCCGGCCTGGCACATCGGACACGATGGGCTGCGCTGCGTAACTCGACTGCTACCTGGCACTGATTGGCGTTTGCGACGCCGGCTTAGCTGGTTGGAAAGGATCAAGAGCTTGCTCGAACTCGACAGCATTACCAAGGTGGTCGGCGCACAGACCCATATAAGCGATGTGTCGCTAAGGCTGGAGCGCGGGACGCTGAACGTGCTGCTGGGCCCGACATTGTCGGGCAAGACCAGCTTGATGCGCCTGATGGCAGGGTTGGACAAGCCTACACATGGCCGACTGAGTTTTGACGGTGTCGATGTGACGGGGGTGCCACCACAGAAGCGTGACATCGCCATGGTGTTTCAGCAGTTCATCAACTACCCCACCATGACCGTCTATGAGAATATTGCCTCGCCGATGCGCGTGGCCGGGGCCGACAAAAAGGCGATCGACGAAGCGGTACAGAGCGCCGCTGAACTGATGAAGCTGACACCCTACCTGCAGCGGACACCGTTGAACCTGTCGGGTGGTCAGCAACAGCGCTGCGCGCTGGCGCGTGCCATTGTCAAGAATGCCGGTCTGGTGCTGCTTGATGAGCCACTTGCCAATCTCGATTACAAATTACGCGAAGAATTGCGCGCGGAACTGCCGCGCATCTTTGCTGAGGCTGGCACGATCTTCGTCTACGCTACGACCGAACCATCGGAGGCGCTCTTGCTGGGCGGCAATACGGCCACCCTGTCGGAGGGGTGTATCACCCAGTTCGGCAAGACCATCGATGTTTTCCGGCAGCCGCGTGACCTGATCACAGCGAAGACCTTTTCCGACCCGCCGCTCAATATCATTACCATGCGCAAGGCGGGCACGTCGTTTCAGATTGAGGGGGGCTTCGGCTTTGCCGTGCCGCCGCATCTGGTCAGCATCCCTGATGGTACCTACACGATCGGCTTCCAGCCACATCATTTATCGCTGACCCCCGCCAATGCCGCATCGGTGGCAATCAACGCCAGTGTGACGGCCATGGAAATTACCGGATCAGAGAGCTTTGTGCATTTGCGCTATGTCGATGCGCGCTGGGTCATGCTGACCTCGGGTGTTCATGACTTTGATGTCGATTCACAGATTGAAGTGTTTCTGGATCCGCAATTGCTGCTGGTCTTCGACGAGCAGGGGCGTTCCGTGACCACTAGCCAACCAAACGCTACAGGGGAGGCGCGCAATGGCACGAATTGATCTCGACCATATCCGCCACTCCTATCTCCCCAACCCCAAGAGCGATGCCGACTTTGCGCTCAAGGAAGTCCATCACCAATGGGATGATGGCGGCGCCTACGCCCTGCTCGGTCCCTCAGGGTGTGGCAAGACCAGCCTGCTGAACATTATTTCGGGACTGGTTCACCCCTCGCGCGGCCGTATTCTGTTCGACGGCATGGATGTGACGGCGCTGACGCCTGAACAACGCAACATCGCCCAGGTTTTCCAGTTCCCCGTGATCTACGACACCATGACGGTGTACGATAATCTGGCGTTTCCGTTGCGAAACCGGCGGTTCGCCGAGGACGATATCAAGCGCAAGGTCACCGAGACGCTTGAGATGATCGATCTGTCTGATCTGGCGCATCGGAAGGCGCGCGGCCTGACCGCTGATCAGAAGCAGAAAATCTCGCTGGGCCGTGGTCTGGTGCGCTCTGACGTCAACGCCATCCTGTTCGATGAACCACTCACGGTGATCGATCCGCACATGAAATGGGTGCTGCGCAGCCAGCTCAAGCAGCTGCACAAGCGCTTTGGCCACACCATGGTCTATGTCACCCACGATCAGACCGAGGCGCTGACCTTCGCTGACAAGGTGATGGTGATGTATGAAGGAGTTATCGTGCAGATCGGCACGCCGTCGGAACTGTTCGAGCGCCCAAGCCATACCTTTGTTGGTTATTTCATCGGCTCGCCCGGCATGAATGTGTTTCCGGTAGCCTTGGACGGCGCCGTGGCGCGCCTTGGCAATCAGAGCGTTGATCTGCCCGGCTCAGCCAGGGTCGAAGCGGGTGCAAAGACCGAACTCGGTGTTCGACCGGAGTATGTCCAAGTTGGGCGCCAAGGGCTGCCGATCACGATTCATGCGGTGGAGGATATCGGTCGCCACAAGATCGTGCGGGCCCGGCTCGACGGTCTCGATCTGGCCGCCATAGTTCCTGAACACGGTGAGATCCCTGCTGATCCACACATCACCTTCGATCCGAAGGGCATCAATATCTACGCCAATTCCTGGCGCCAGGACTTGAGGGGCTGATCATGGAAAGAAGCTGGAACAACAGAGCCTGGTTTCTGGTGCTGCCGATGCTGGTGCTGGTGGCATTCTCGGCGATCATTCCGCTGATGACGGTGGTCAACTATTCGGTGCAGGACACTTTCGGCAATAACCAGTTCTTCTGGGCGGGGCTGGAGTGGTTTGAGGAAGTGCTGCACTCGGATCGCTTCTGGAATGCGCTGGGGCGCAATCTGATTTTTTCCGGTCTGATCCTGGCCATTGAAGTGCCGCTGGGCATCCTGATTGCGCTCAACATGCCCAAAAAGGGTCTGGGGGTGACGGTCTGTCTGGTGCTGATGTCGCTGCCATTGCTGATCCCGTGGAACGTGGTGGGGACCATCTGGCAGGTATTCGGCCGTGTCGATATTGGCTTGCTTGGCCATACGCTGGCTGGGCTGGGTATCGACTACAACTATGTGCAGGACCCCTTTGATGCCTGGGTCACGGTGGTGCTGATGGACGTCTGGCACTGGACCAGCCTTGTCGTACTGCTTTGCTATGCCGGTCTGGTCTCGATCCCGGATGCCTATTACCAAGCGGCCAAAATTGATGGCGCCTCGCGCTGGTCGGTCTTCCGGTTCATTCAACTGCCCAAGATGCAACGCGTGCTGCTGATCGCCGTGCTGCTGCGTTTCATGGATTCGTTCATGATCTACACCGAGCCCTTCGTGGTGACGGGCGGCGGGCCGGGCAATTCGACGACCTTCCTGTCCATTGATCTGGTGAAGATAGCAATTGGGCAGTTTGACCTTGGCCCTGCTGCCGCGATGTCGCTGATCTACTTCATGATCGTGCTGCTGATGAGCTGGGTGTTCTATACCGTCATGACCAATCTGGGGCAGGGAGACGACCGATGAGTGATCCTGCAATGGGCGCTGCCGCCCCGATGAGCAATGCTGCCTTGGACCAAACGCAACAGGGTGGTGGCGTTATCAGTCGCCGTCCGCGGACAGTCAGCTATTCCTGGCTGATCCCCACCATCTACATCGTGTTTCTGCTGCTGCCGATCTACTGGCTGGTCAATATGAGTTTCAAGACCAATCAGGAAATCACCGCATCCTTCACCTTGTTTCCCAACGAGTTCACCTGGCACAATTACGCCGTGATCTTCACCGATCCGTCCTGGTATTCGGGCTATATCAACTCGATCATCTATGTTGCGCTCAATACGGTGATTTCCCTGCTGGTGGCGCTGCCGGCGGCCTATGCCTTCTCGCGTTACCGCTTTTTGGGCGACAAGCACCTATTCTTCTGGCTGCTGACCAACCGCATGGCCCCGCCTGCGGTGTTCGCGCTGCCGTTCTTCCAGTTGTATTCATCGTTCGGTCTGATCGACACCCATATCGCGGTGGCGCTGGCGCACTGCCTGTTCAATGTGCCTTTGGCGATCTGGATCCTTGAGGGCTTCATGTCGGGCGTGCCCAAGGAAATCGACGAGACCGCCTATATTGACGGCTACTCGTTCCCGCGTTTCTTCATCAAGATTTTCATGCCGCTGATTGCTTCGGGCATCGGTGTGGTGGCTTTCTTCTGCTTCATGTTCTCCTGGGTCGAACTGCTGCTGGCCCGCACGCTGACCACCACGGACGCCAAGCCGATTTCAGCGATCATGACTCGAACGGTTTCGGCCTCGGGGATGGATTGGGGGGTGCTGGCAGCAGCCGGGGTTCTGACCATCATCCCGGGTGCTTTGGTCATCTATTTCGTACGCAACTACATCGCCAAGGGCTTTGCCCTCGGGCGGGTTTAGGAGGGCGCTATGGACTTCTCATGGATGGCCTGGACCTGGCCGACGGCGTTGTTCTTTCTTACCATTTTTGCGCTGCTGGTCGGTATGGCCATCTGGGAATATCGCGTTCCCGGCGGCAGCCCTCGCGTGGGCATTCTCAGGTTCGAAACAACGCGCGGTGATCGCCTGTTCGTGTCGCTGCTGGGCAGTGCCTTTATCAATCTCGCATGGCTTGGGCTGATCGGGCCCAACCTGTGGTGGAGTCTCGCCGTGTCGGTGGTCTACGCGATCTGCGTGTTCCGCTTTGTCTAGGCGAGGGGATGGGGGGCGGCCCCGCATGGTTGCCGCTTTCAGACGAAAATCAAAAGACTAGGGAGGACTACAATGCGACTGAACTTGCTTACATCGACTGCAACGCTCGCCCTGATGCTTGCAGGCACCCCGGCTTATGCCGGCATGGCGGAGGCGGAGGCATTCCTTGACGCTGAAATCGGCGAGATGTCGACGCTGTCACGCGCCGACCAGGAAGCCGAAATGCAGTGGTTCATCGACGCCGCAGCGCCATTCGCAGGAATGGAAGTCAAGGTGGCCTCGGAAACCCTGACTACGCACGAATACGAGTCCAAGACGCTGGCACAGGCGTTCTTCGATATCACCGGTATCAAGGTCACCCATGACCTGATCGGCGAAGGCGACGTTGTCGAAAAGCTGCAAACCCAGATGCAGTCGGGCGAGAACATCTATGACGCCTATATCAATGACAGCGATCTGATCGGCACCCACTGGCGCTATCAGCAGGTCCGCAATCTGACTGACTGGATGGCTGGTGAGGGCGCTGCCGTTACCAATCCTGGTCTGGACCTCGAGGACTTCATCGGTTCCTCGTTTACGACGGCACCTGATGGCAAACTCTACCAGTTGCCCGATCAGCAGTTTGCCAATCTGTACTGGTTCCGTGCTGACTGGTTCGCCGATGAAGCCAACAAGTCGGAATTCAAGGCTAAGTATGGCTACGATCTGGGCGTTCCGGTGAACTGGTCGGCATATGAGGATATCGCCGAGTTTTTCACCGGTCGCGAAATCGACGGCGTGGAAGTCTATGGCCACATGGACTACGGCAAAAAGGATCCTTCGCTGGGCTGGCGCTTCACCGATGCATGGCTCTCCATGGCCGGCAATGGCGACAAGGGCATTCCCAACGGCCTGCCCGTCGACGAATGGGGCATCAAGGTCAACGACAAATCCCAGCCTGTTGGGTCTTGCGTCGCCCGTGGTGGTGACACCAATGGACCGGCTGCTGTCTATTCGATCCAGAAGTATCTCGACTGGCTGAAGGCTTATGCGCCACCAGAAGCGCAGGGCATGACGTTCGGTGAATCCGGCCCCGTGCCATCGCAGGGCAATATTGCCCAGCAGATCTTCTGGTACACCGCCTTCACTGCCGACATGGTCAAGCCCGGCCTGCCAGTGATGAACGAAGACGGCACGCCCAAATGGCGTATGGCGCCTTCGCCACACGGCGTTTACTGGAAAGACGGCATGAAGCTTGGCTATCAGGACGTGGGGTCATGGACACTGATGAAGTCGACCCCGGTTGACCGCGCATCGGCTGCCTGGCTGTACGCGCAGTTCGTGACCTCCAAGACCGTGGACGTCAAGAAAAGCCATGTTGGCCTGACTTTCGCTCGCGAAAGCACGATCCGTGACCAGAGCTTTACCGATCGCGCTCCACAACTTGGTGGACTGGTCGAATTCTATCGCTCGCCTGCGCGTGTGCAGTGGTCCCCAACCGGTACCAACGTTCCTGACTATCCAAAGCTGGCTCAGCTCTGGTGGCAGGCGATTGGTGATGCTGCAGCAGGCGCAAAGACACCTCAGGAAGCCATGGACTCGCTGTGTGAAGAGCAGGAGAAGGTGATGTCGCGCCTCGAACGCGCTGGCATTCAGGGCGAATTCGGCCCCGTGCTCGCTGAAGAGCATGATCTGGCCTACTGGAATGCCGATGCAGTCGCCAACGGCAATCTGGCGCCACAGCTGGCAATCGCTGATGAAAAAGAGCAGGGCATGACCGTCAATTACGACGACCTGCTCAAGAGCTGGGCTGACGCTCAGCAGTAACCGCACATCTCTCCCAACAGAGGCAGGCGTCGGACCGGGTAATGCCTGGCCCGGCGCCATTTCTTTGGTCTCAATAGGATTTACGAGGCTGCGAGGAGCTCTTGGCCTCTATCATTGGTTATCAAAACCGCGAGACGTTTGATGCAGGTCAAAAGCCTTGCTTCAGTCTCTTCTAGGCTTCTGATCGGTCGGCAGTGCGTCGATCCAGTTCGGGAGTTGTCGAGTGCCAACCAAAACCGCTGAGATCGAATCCATACTGCGTCAGGCCAAGCCGCAACACAGATGGGTCTGGCCGACCGTGATTGTGGTTGGGCTGGCTGCGGTTACTGGCGGGGCATGGATTTGGTGGCAGGGCGCAGTTGGCGAGAGCGCGCCGTCATATGTGACGCAGGTCATCGATAGTGGCGACGTGACTGTCACTGTCACTGCCACCGGTTCGGTGGAGCCCACAAACACGGTGCAGATATCGACAGAATTGTCTGGCACGGTTCGATCGGTCAATTTTGACTTCAACGACATCGTCAAATCCGGCGATGTGCTGGCCCAGCTTGATACGGCAACCCTTGAGGCCAACCTTACCCGTGCGCGGGCCAATGTTGACGCTGCACAGGCCCGGGTGGCCGAAGCCCGGGCAACGCTGGATGAGACCGATCAGGCCTATGAACGCTCGCTGCAACTGGCCGACAAGGGCGTAGCGTCCGATCAGGTGCTGCTGAGCGCTAAATCCAATTTCGCCCGTGCAACCGCTGCACTGCAAAGCGCGGCTGCCAATGTCGCGATTGCGCAGGCCGACCTGGCGCTTAACGAAGCCAACCTGACCAAAGCCTGCATCTGCGCTCCCATTGACGGGATCATTCTTGATCGCAATGTCGAAGTTGGCCAGATTTTGGCAGCGTCTTTCTCCGCCCCAACACTGTTCACGCTGGCCGAAGACCTCTCGCGCATGCAGTTGCAGGTCGACATCGACGAGGCAGATATTGGCCTGGTGTCCGAAGGCGATCGGGCCAGCTTTACGGTCGAGGCATTTCAGAACATGTCGTTCCCGGCCGAGATTGCCGAACTGCGCTTTGCGCCACTGACCGTCAACGGCGTGGTGACCTACAAGGCCATTCTAGCTGTCGACAATTCGGATCTCCTGTTGCGCCCCGGCATGACGGCAACGGCCTCTATCATTGTGGCGGAGTCCGCAGGTGTGTTGCGGGTGCCCAATGCGGCATTGCGGTTCACCCCGGACACACCAATAACACCACCTTTGGAGCCAGCAGGGCAGCGAACAGTGTGGGTTCTGCGCGGTGATCAAGCGGTGCCCGTTCTTATGCAGCCCGGCAGTAGTGATGGCAGCTTTACGGTCGTTCTGGATGGCGAGCTTGGCATTGGTGATCGGGTGATCGTTGATGCGGGCCCGGCCTGATGCCTGCCCCCACTGAGATGCCGCACGCCCCTGACGTGGCTGAGACCCTTATTGAACTGCGCGGGATCACCAAGGTCTTTGGCACTGGTGAGGCCGAGGTGCATGCCTTGCGCGGCGTTGATCTGACCATTGCTCGGGGGGAGTTTGCCGCCATTATGGGCCCAAGCGGCTCGGGCAAGTCGACAGCCATGAACATAATCGGTTGCCTCGATAGCCCAAGCGCGGGCAGCTATCTGTTCGGTGGCGTTGACGTCGGCTGTATCGGACGCAATCAGAGTGCGCTGCTGCGGCGCAATTTCCTCGGATTTGTGTTCCAGGGCTATAATCTGTTGGCGCGCACGTCAGCCCTCGACAATGTGGAACTGCCGCTCATCTATCAGGGTATTGCTGCAGGCCAGCGACGACGCATGGCGCTCGAAGCGCTGGCAAGGGTCGGTTTGAGTGGGCGCGAACATCACGACCCATCGCAGTTGTCTGGCGGTCAGCAGCAAAGAGTGGCCATAGCGCGCGCCATAGTCAGCCGGCCCGATGTGGTGCTGGCGGACGAACCGACCGGCAATCTTGATACGGCAATGGCGGGCGACATCATGGAGTTGCTGGTCGCGCTCAATCGAGACGAAGGAATCACCATTGTCATGGTGACCCACGAGCCGGACATGGCGGCGTACGCCGATCGGCTAATTAGCTTTCGCGACGGTCGTATCGAGTCCGATGTGGTGACCAAGGGGCGTCTCAATGATACTTGAAACCGGTCGATTGGCCATTCACGCGATCTTTCGCAATGCCCTGCGCTCATCGCTTACCGTGCTGGGCGTGGTGATTGGTGTGGTGGCGGTCATTGCCATGGTGACACTGGGGCAGGGCACCACCGCCAGGGTCGCCACAGAAGTCGCCCAGCTGGGCAGCAATCTGTTGATGGTCATGCCGGGTCAAGAGGCCGGTGGGCCCGCCTCCGGCGGCGGTAGCGCGGCCAGCTTCACCATTCGCGATGTGGACGCGGTTGCTGATCAAATTCCGGGCGCACTGACAGCCGCTCCCTTTGCCTCACGCACGATGACACTGGTTTTTGGAGCGGAAAATCACAGCTCTGCGGTGACGGGTACCGATAACCGCTATTTCATCGCCCGCGACTGGCCCATTGAATACGGACGGGATTTCTATGAAAGCGAGCTGCAGGCCGGTAGTGCTGCATGCGTCATTGGCGACACGACCCGCAGCCTGTTCTTTGGAACAGGTGACCCGATCGGGGAGACTATTCGCGTCGGCCAGATTTCCTGCCGGATCATTGGCGTGCTCGTGTCACGTGGCAGTTCGAGCTTCGGCTCTGATCAGGATGATATCGTCATCATGCCGCTGCGCACCTTTCAGCGCCGCATTGCCGGCAATGCCGACGTGAACATGATCTATGTCGCGGTGCGGGAGGGGTTCTCGACCGCCAAGGTCATTCGCGACATTGAGCTACTGATGCGCGAGCGTCGTCAGATCGCAACGGGCGAAGAAGACGACTTTAATGTTTTCGACATGGAGCAGGTCGCTTCCATGCTATCGACCGTGACTGGCATTTTGACGGGTCTTCTGGCCGCGGTGGCCGGCGTCAGTCTTCTGGTGGGCGGTATTGGCATCATGAACATCATGCTGGTTTCGGTGACCGAGCGCACCAAGGAGATCGGCATTCGACTGGCGATTGGCGCCTCAGAGCGCCAGATCTTGATGCAGTTCCTCGTCGAGGCGATCGTGTTGTCGCTGTTCGGTGGCATTATTGGCATTGGTCTGGGCCTGGCTCTGGCGGCCATTGCCGGCAGTTTTCTCGATGTGCCGTTCATCATCGACCCGCTCGTGGTGTTTGGTGCCTTTGCGTTCTCGGCAGCCATTGGTGTGATCTTTGGATATTTCCCGGCCCGACAGGCTGCGCGCCTCAACCCCATAGAAGCACTCCGTCGGGAATGAGGTCGCCCTGAAAGCGCGCCGCCTAACGTTGCTGCAGCGGGTGGCGCGGATTACTGAGGCGGGTCCTGACGGGGCTCATCGTCCTCGTAGAGGATACGTTGGGCGGCGCCGTCGAGGTCGTCATACTGGCCATCGCGCAAGGTCCACAGGAAGATTGCCAGACCGGCAGCCCCCAGTACGATCGAAACGGGTATGAGAAAGAAGAAATCGCTCATGTCAGTGCTGACGCAGGACGGCTCAACACGATGGGCGGCCGCTTGAACTGCGGGTAGCCCCGCCAGCCAAGACGCAGCGCGTTCAGTACCACTACGATCGACGAAAGCGACATGGCGATTGCGGCGAGGAAGGGATTGACCAGACCGGCCAGAGCGACGGGCAGGGCGACCACGTTGTAGAGAACCGAAAGCGCCAGATTCTGTTGCACCAGCTTGCCCGCGTCACGGGCAATCGCCAGTGCCAGTGGGATGGCGCTGAGATCGTCATGCAGGAAGACGAAATCCGCGGCGCTACGCCCGACATCGGCAGCACTGGACGGCGCCATTGAGGCGTGAGCCGCAGTGAGAGCTGGGGCATCATTGAGGCCGTCGCCCACCATCAGTACCTTGCGTCCCTGCGCAGCCAGCGCTGCAATAATTTGGGTCTTGCCGCCGGGCAGTATATCGCTGGCGAAGCGGGGAATGCCCAGCGCTGTGGCGACGCTTGCCACTGGCGCCGTGCGGTCGCCCGAAACGATCTCAAGCTGCAGGCCCCGACCCTGCAATGCAGCGACGGCATCTATGGCCCGCGGGCGAAGGGTCTCGGTGAAATTGAAGTTGTGCACGGCAAAACCATTGCAGCTCAGGACTGTACTGCTGGTCTCTGTGTTGTCCGCTATGGCCCATTCGGCGCGACCGAGGCGAAAGGTGTCGCCATTCAAGGTGCCTTCGATGCCCAAGCCGGGGTGCTCGGTCACATTGTCAAACACAATGCCGGACGATTCCGTTTTGCCGGTCTGGGCGATTGCCCAAGAGAACGGATGCCGGGAATAGCTGGCCAGTGCTGCGGCGCGGCCAAGTAGAGCTGGTTCGATATGTGCCGGATGCTGCAATTGGGGCGTGCCCAGGGTCAGGGTGCCGGTCTTGTCGAAAATGATGGTGTCGATTTCCGCCAGCCGTTCAAGGGCCGAGCCATCCTTGACCATGATGCCAGCATCGAACAGGCGGCGGGCGGCCACGACCTGCACCATGGGCACGGCCAGACCGAGCGCGCAGGGGCAGGTGATGATCAGCACGGCAATGGCCACAGTAACAGCGTTATGCAGATCGCCATTGATGACCATCCAACCCACAAAAGCAGCCAATGCCGCAAGGTGCACCACGGGCGAGTAGAATTCGGCTGCGCGATCAGCAATGCGCCGATAGCGGTTGCGTCCGCTCTCGGCGGCTTCCATCAGTCGGACCATCTGCGCCAGCGTGGAATCCTGTTCGGCGGCTTGGGCCCGAAGGGTGAGGGGGCCGGTCAGATTGAGCGTTCCCGCTTCAAGCAGGAGGCCTTCCGATGCGGCGACAGGCACGCTTTCCCCATTGATCAGGCTGCGGTCGAGGTCCGAGCGACCGCTCAGGACGACAGCATCGACGGGGACGCGTTCGCCTGCGGCCAGCAGGATGGTCATGCCGGGGATGATCTCGCGCAGAGGCAGGTATTCGCGGTTGCCGTCTTGAGTGAGGACCAACGCGCCGCGAGGCGCCAGCTTGATCAGGCCCTTGACCGCATTGCGAGCGCGCTCGCGCATGACGTGATCAAGCGTGCGGCCAATAAGCAGGAAGAAGATCAGCGAGACTGCGGCGTCGTAATAGACCTGATCGCCCTGAAAGATGGTGTCATAAAAGCTCAGGGCGAACGCCAAGGTGATGCCGATGGTGATGGGCACGTCCATATTGGTGCGGCCATGTCGAACAGCGTTCCAAGCCGAGACATAGAAGATACGGCCTGAATAGAGCATGGCAGGCAGGGCCAGAGCCGCGCAGATCCAGTGCAGCACGTCGCGGGTAGCATCATCGGCGCCAGCCCAGACCGAACCGGATAGCATCATGATGTTCATCGAAACAAAGGCTGATACCGCCAAAGCGCGCAACAGGCCAGGCAGGGTGCGGTCTGCTTGGTCTTCCTGGGTTTCAAACAGATTAGCGGGGTACCCCAAATCGGCCAGCGTCCTGACCATGGGTGGTGGTGCGGCGGTATCGCGCCAGCGCACGGCCACGCGTTTGGTCGACAGGTTGACCCGGGCCGAGACGATGCCCTCGATGCCGCTCAGGGCTTTTTCAATGCTGCGAATGCAGCCGCCACAATGGATCGAGGGCACGGACAAATCGGTCTGGCGCAGGCCATCGCCGATATCGCGACTGGCCAGGCGCAGTTCGTTATCGCCCGGGCCAGGCTGAGTGGGTCCCGCGACAGCCTCGATGAACTCTGGCGGCGGCAGGCAACAAGTCATGTGTTTAGTCCCGCACGGCTGCGTAAGCGTGCCAGGTGGCATGGCCCAGCAGTGGGAAGATGATGATCAAGCCAATCAGGGCGGTGCCAAGGCCAATGGCCGTCAGCGCGAGCACGATTGCGCCCCACAGCAGCGCTGCAGGCAGGTTGTTCCAGACAAAGGACATGGACAGGCCCATCGCCGAGAAAGCGTCCAGACGCCGGTCCAGCATCATGGGGATGGAAAAGGCGCTGATCGCAAATGCAAAGGCAGCAAACAGGCCGCCGATTGCCGTACCGACCAGCAGCATGGCAATGCCGGTAGGGGTGGTGAACAGCGTGTTGATAATCTGGTCAAAGCCGGGGAACGGGCGCACGCCGAAAAACAGGGCATAGAGGAGCACTGCGGCGCGCACCCAGATCAACATCAGCATGAGCAAAATAGTGCCGACATAGAGCAGGTGCGTTCCGCCACCGCGGCGGGGGAAGACCATTGCCCAGAAGGAGACCTTTTCGCCGGCTTCAATACGGCGGCTCTTTTCATAGAGTCCTGTCGCGAGCAGTGGCCCGACCACGAGAAATCCAGCCAGGGCAGGAAACAGGATCTGGGCCCAGCCAAAGTTGACCATGGCGCCAATCACCAGCAGGGAGAGCAGCGCGATACCAAGGCCATAGAGTAGGCTGGGAAGGGGATGTGTCCACAGATCACGCCAGCCCAGAGAGAGCCATTTAAGGGCGTCGGTCGCGGGTAGATGGCGATTATGATCGACGGCCTTGGGCAGCGCCGGGACGGTATCGGGAATGGGGAGCAGTGTCTTGGCCATGATGCGATCCGATTATTGGCTGTCTCAG
The DNA here is from genome assembly GCF_018334155.1 of Devosia litorisediminis. Taxonomy (NCBI): domain Bacteria; kingdom Pseudomonadati; phylum Pseudomonadota; class Alphaproteobacteria; order Hyphomicrobiales; family Devosiaceae; genus Devosia; species Devosia litorisediminis. The sequence continues at coordinate 1,303,662 of NZ_JAGXTP010000001.1, forward strand.
CAAGCTGACTTGGCGGCGCGATAAGTGCCGTTTTCACCAGCGTCCTGAAGATGGGTGATGCAGTCGGGCTGCGAGGAAAAAGCCACGTAGACCAGGTGCGCATTGGCGGCCAGCAGGACGCCGATGAGCACAAGGGCCACGGCCACCATCATGCGGCGAGTGCCGCGCGCACAAGTGTCGACGCCCTTTAGGTGACCGGGCACAGTCATTGCGCGTTGGCCCGCAGATCAAGGACATAAAGCGTCAGCAGCTTGATGTCGGCGGGCGTCAGGCGCCCCTCCCAGGATGGCATGACGCCTGCGCGGCCGGCAAAGACCGAGTGGCGGATGGCAGCGCGGTCACTACCATATATCCAGAAAGCGTCTGTCAGATTGGGGGCCCCGGTATCAGTAAGGCCCTTGGCCGTCTCGCCATGACAGGCGGCACAATTTTCAGCAAAAATGGTCGCGCCCGTTGCCAGGAGTTCTGGATCGGTTGCCGCTGCCAGATCGGGCTGTGACAAGGCCTGCACATAGGTCACGACCGTGTTGATGTCTTCGCTTTCGAGCATCTGGTCGCGTCCAAACGCCAGCATCTGGGCATAGCGCGTGTCGTCGCTGGAGCCATTGATGCCCACGCGGATGGTTTCGGCGATGATCTCTGGATCGTCGCCCCACATGGTGGGGGCCTGGGTCAGATTGGGGAAGCCGGGATTGCCAGTTGCGCTGGTGCCGTGACAGGCGGCGCAGTTGTCGCCAAACAGCGTATTGCCCGTCTCGCGTACAATGGTCATCAGGGCTGGATCAGCCTGAATTGCAGCATAGTCCTCAGACACAATTCGATCCGTCCAGGTTGCCCTGTCCATTTGTGCCTGCTGCACCACCTCGGCTACTTCTGCCTTCTGGTCAACGCCCAGAAGGCCGCGGAAATAGCCATTTATGCCAGGCCAGCTGGGATTGAGGATGGTCCAGATGACAGCAAAACAGACCGCGATCGTCAGAACGATATAGAGAATTTTGGGAACGGGTGTGTTGAGTTCCTTGATGCCATTCCATTCATGCCCGGTGGTCATCTGCCCCGAGATCTTGTCGCGTTCACCTACCGCCATGGCCGGTCCTCCTCTTCAAGGATCGGCATTTTGGCAGCTTCATCAAACCCCTTCTTGTTGGACGGCCAATAGGTCCACACCAGTGCAATAATGCTCAGGGCGACGAGGTAAAACAGGCCGAACGACTTGGAAAAGCCGACGATTGTCTCGTGATCGAACGGCATCTATTCGGCCTCCGCCTGGTTGGGTTGGTGAGCGGCATTGGTCAGGTTGCCGAGGATCTGGAGATAGGCCACCAGCGCATCCATTTCGGTGAGACGTTCGGGAACGCCATCAAAAGTGCGAACATTGGTGGCGTCGCCATAGCGTTCAAAAACGCCATCGCCTTCTGGCGTATCGGGATTGGCCTGTCCAAAAGCGTCCAGGCTGGCGTTGACGATCTGTTCGTCGCTATAGGGTACCCCCACGGTACGTAGCGCGGTCAGGTGTTCACCCAGATCGTCGGTGCGCAACGAGTTGCGCAGCAGCCAGCGATAAGCCGGCATCTTGGATTCAGGCACCACGTCACGTGGGTTGTTCAGATGAAGGGTCTGCCAGTCATCTGAGTACTTGTTTCCCACGCGGGCAAGGTCAGGACCTGTACGCTTGGAGCCCCAGAGCATGGGATGGTCGTAGCTGCTCTCCACGGCCAGCGAATAAGGTCCGTAGCGTTCCACTTCATCGCGCAGGGTTCGGATCATCTGGCTGTGGCAGGCATAGCAGCCTTCGCGGATGTAGATGTTGCGCCCCGCCACTTCGAGCGGTGTGTAGACGCGCATGTCGGGCGCCTCTTCGACGGTCTCGTCGATAGAAAACAGGGGGGCGATCTCGATCAGGCCGCCAATCGATGCGACGATGACGATGAAAACAACAAGCCCAATGGCGCTGCGTTCTAGATTGTAGTGAAGGCCGAACATCAGGCTATTCTCCGGCTTGCAGTGCAGGGGTTTCGAGATCGATGGTGTCGGCCTCCGTCGCGGGCATGCGGATTGTCATGACCACGTTGTAGAGCGCGACCAGGGCGCCAAGCAGAAACAGCAGGCCACCGAAAGCACGCGCGATATAGTAGGGGTGCATCTCCACCAGGCTGTCGATGAACGAGTAGCTCAGCGTACCGCTCTCAGTGTAGGTGCGCCACATCAGGCCCTGGATGACTCCCGAGTTCCACATCGCGAAGACGTAGATAACCGTGCCCGACAGGGCGAGCCAGAAATGCACTTCGACCAGCTTGTTGGAGTACAGGCTCGGTTTCTTCCACATTGATGGCACCAGGGCATAGAGCGAGCCGAAGGTGATCATGGCGACCCAGCCGAGCGCGCCAGCGTGAACGTGGCCAATGGTCCAATCGGTATAGTGCGAGAGTGAGTTCACCGCACGAATGGCCATGAACGAGCCTTCGAAAGTGGTAATGCCGTAAAAGATGGCCGCCAGAGCCATGAAGCGCAGAACAGCGTCATCGCGCACCTTGTGCCAAGCGCCGTTCAGCGTGAGCAGGGCGTTACCGGCGGAAGCCCAGGATGGGACCAGCAATACCAGCGAGAAGGCCATGCCCAGCGTCTGCACCCAATGGGGCAGGGCTGTGTAGTGCAGGTGGTGCGAACCAGCCCACATATACATGAAGGTGATGCCCCAGAAGCTGATGATCGACATGCGATAGGAAAAGATGGGACGACCGGCCCGCTTGGGCAGATAGTAGTACATCATGCCCAGAAAGCCGGCGGTGAGGAAGAAGGCCACGGCGTTATGGCCATACCACCACTGGGTCATGGCGTCCTGAACGCCGGAGAACAGCGAGTAGGATTTGGCACTGCCAAACGAGACCGGTACGGCCAGATTGTTGACGATATGCAGAATGGCCACGACCAGAATGAAGGCCATGTAATACCAGTTTGCCACATAGATATGGGGCTCCTTGCGGCGGGCCAGTGTGCGCATATAGATCAGGAAATAGACGACCCAGACGACAACCAGCCAGATATCGGCGTACCATTCGGGCTCGGCATATTCCTTGGACTGAGTAAGGCCCATGAGATAGCCGCTGGCAGCGATCACGCAGAACAGATTATAGCCGAGCAGCACAAACCAGGGACTGATCTGATCGGGCAGGCGAGCACGGGTGGTGCGCTGCAACACATGAAATGAGGTGGCGATCAGGGCATTGCCGCCAAAGCCGAAAATGACGCCGCTGGTATGGACCGGACGCAGGCGGCCAAAGCTGGCCCAGGCTGCGTCGAATGTCATGTCTGGCCAAGCCAGCAGGGACGCGACCCAGAAGCCTACGCCCATGCCCACCACGCCCCACAACAGGGTCAGGATGATACCGACGCGCGTTGGTGCGTCGTAATACTCATTGAGACGGTCATCGCTGGGTTCGGGCGCGTCCTTGCCGCTCATCACGATAAAGAACCCAATTAGCCCAGCTGCCATTACGATCCAGCCGTGGATGCCAATCAGGTCGTCACGACCTGCCACTGCCATTGCCAGCCCGACAATGCCCAGCCCTCCCAGGATGAGCATTGCCCAGAGCCGTTCGGCTCGTGTCAGATCTGCAATCATTATTGTTGTGCCCCAACGTCGGATGCAGGCAAGTTTGCCCAGTTAGGTCCAACCCCTAGCGAAAAAAATACGGGCGTCTTTGATCTGGCGCAAAGACGGCGTCCTTCATGGGGAGTGAGCGTCAAATACATGTGGCGTTGCACGGACTTATTTGCGCGCCGACAAAGTTGCCCGTTCAGCCTGCGGTTAGCTTAAGGCTGAGGGAGAGCCGCCAAATCTGGATGAGGAGGATACGCTGTGGATGATCTTGAGCTCGATGTGCGCCCGATTCTTGCCAGTGGCGGAGAGCCGTTCGGCGCCATAATGAGTGCAGTAAACAAGTTGATCGGTGGCCAGAAACTCAAGCTGATTGCGGGGTTTCGACCCGACCCCTTGTTCAAGGTTATGGCTGAAAAGGGCTTTTCGGCGACCAGCACGTCGCTGGACAGTGGCGACTGGCAGGTCGTGTTCACGCCGATGCCGGTTTCAAATCCTGCCAGACCCGAAACCTGGCCTGATCCTATGGATTATCTGGACTGCAGTGGTTTGGAACTCGTCCCGGCGCAGCAGAGCGTTGAGGTCGCACTGGCTTTACGTGGCGAGGGCGACGTATTGTTCGCACTGTTCTCCGAAGAACCGCTGGCGCTGTATGCGCGGTTGAAATCGAACGGGCACGCCTGGGTGGGGGATTTTGACGATACCGGAGAGGCGTATCGTTTGATGATACGCTGTGGACATGGCTGAGCGGGTTCAGCCACGCTCGCGTCGTTGCCGCGACAGCACAGGGCCATATTCGAAGACGTAAAGCCCGAAGGCGAAGATCCAGCCCATACCAGCGACTGTGAGCAGTTCCATGTGTGCGGCTGGCCAAAAACTGGTCATTGGACGTGAAACTGCTGCGATCAGTAGTGCGGCATAGCTTGCGATCGTGGTTGGCGACGCTGCCAGCGGCAAGCCGGTATGCCCCCGTGTTGCGCGGGTCATAATGGCCAATGTCATAACCCCGATAACCCCGACCGTGAAAACATGAAGTGCTGCGACGGGCTCAAACCAGCCGAGTTGGGCCAAGGCAATCAAGCCAAAGCCGAACGGTACGAAACCGTAGCCAAGATGCAGAATCAGTACGAGCTTTTCGTCCCAGACCTGCCAGCCGCGCCAACGCAACAGCCGTGCCAGATGTAACAGTGCCGCTGCGCCGCACGCCAGCGCTGACCACATCGTTCCCGGCATCAGGACCCACAGTGTCAATGCTGCCAGACTCACCAGCAAGACCAGGGCATCAAAGCGGTTATAGGAAACGGGCAGGCGGTCAAAATGGTGTTTGGACAGCCAGTTTCGGGTGAAGCTGGGAACAACCCGCCCACCCATGATCGATACCAGCATCACATAGGCGCTGACCGCCAGACGGTTGGCCAGGCCAACGTCGCCACCGGTGGCAATCAGCGTGTGGAAGCCGATATTGGCCAGCGCCAAGGCGGCGATGCCGCCGAGAATTTTGAGATCCTTCCACTTTTTTCCAGCAATGATCTCGCGCGCACAGATCGCCAGCAACATGGGGAGGAAACTGGCTTCAATCAGCAGAGATGGCAGCAGTCCCAAGGCATCGGGCGCCAGCATGGTGAGGCGACCTGCACACCACAGGGCGAACAGAAACGCCAGCGGCGTGCCAGATACCGGCAGGCGGCCGGTCCAGTTGGGCACGGCGGTGAGCAAAAATCCGGCCAACGCCGCTGAGCTGTATCCAAACAGCATTTCATGGGCATGCCAGTAAGCGCCGCCATAGCTGCCGCCAATTTCCCAGCTCGCTATCAGAGCGCCGATCCAAAGGGCCATGGCGGCAATCGCCCAGATGCCAGCCGCCAGAAAGAAAGGTCGGAATCCGTACGAGAATAGCACTGGACCGGTGCGGGCAATGCCGCGGGGAATCGGTTGGCGTTTGCTTGCCGACGGATTGCTGCCTGCCATACTGAATCTCCATCGAACCAATTGGCTCAACAGGCGTCTAGTAGCTCAGCGCGCCGGCGTCATTGCGATGGCGCAATCAGCGCTGTTTAGTCGGCGCTACCTTCGGCCAAAAGACGCAGTGCCGTGGCGTCGCGGACCAGCAGCTTCTGTCGTCCACCCTGGACCAGCCCCTTGGTCTCCCATGCGCTCAGAATTCGGGACACGGTGTGCAGGGTGGTGCCGGTCATCTCAGCGATGTCCTGGCGGGAGATGGGGAAGTCAATACGGATGCCGGCACTCTCGATCTTGCCGGCCTGTTTGATCAATCGAAGCACGGCGTGTGCGACGCGGCGTTCGACTTCTTCGGTCGCCATTTCGCGAATACGCGTATGGGCTTCCTGCAAGCGCTCGCCGATGGTCCGCATGGCGTTGACCGCCAGATGCGGGTTCTTTTCGACGAAGAGATCCCACACCTCCGTTGGCCAGCAGATAACCACGCTTTCAGCCGCTGCTGTGGGTGTGCCGGGATAATCCTGCCGTTGCAGGGCCTTGGCAAAGCCGAAGATATCGCCGGGGTGAACAACCCGGACGATGATCTGCTGCCCGTCAGCGGTGACCTGGGTCACCTTGAGGCGTCCGTGCAGCAGCAGGAAAAAGTGTGTTGCGGCAGCGCCCTGTTCGAAGACTGCTTCGCCAACGGCAAACCGGCGGAGTGAGGCTTGCGCCAGCAGGTCGTCAAGCTCGCTGTCGCTGAGCTTGTTGAACAGTGGCAGGGCGCGCACCAAACTTCGGTCTATTCCGGCCAAGATCACCGTCCCATCGTGTCGTTGGCTTTGCCTACCACGATTGACGGCTTTGGGGGTACAGCGAAATCAGATGTGCAGCATGGTCCGCAGTCGCTCGGTCCAGCTGGGACGGCGCACGAGGCGGAAGCCGAAGTTGGCAGGCGGGGTGCCAACCGAGCATCCACCGCTCTTGGCGTCGCGCACAAATACACTCATTGGTGCACGGTGCTGGCCATCCAATACGCGGATTGAGCAGGCCGGCGTCTCAGTCAGGAGAATACCAGCCGCATCGATTTGCACACGGCGGTGGCAGGTCTGGGTCCATTCCCACACATTGCCAGCGATGTCGGCAACGCCGTGTTCGTTCGTGCCAAAGCTACCCAGCGGCAGTGGCATACGGCCGCTGGCGGTTTTCCGTTTGGCTTCCAGTTCATAATCAGCCAGCCAGCGCAGTGCTGGATTGGCGCTGTCGTCGACGCCGAGGGCCTCGTCGGGCCGGTTAGCACCGGCCGCGAATGCCCATTCCCGATCCGTCGGGAGGGTCCAGGTCTGACCGGTCTGGCGAGACAACCACCCCGCATAGCGGATAGCGTCCTCATAGTTGACACCCGTTACCGGGATATCGCCTTGACCGACATTTTGCGGTGCCGCTGGCGCACAAGCGCCCTGGGTGACGCAACGTGCGTAATCGGCATCGGTGACCTGGAACTGCATGATGGTGAGGGGCGCGGGCAAGCGGGTTTTCAGCAGTGGCGCGTCAATCGCGTTGCCCTCGCGGACAAAGCTGCCGTCAGGACGATAGATGAAATCTGCCGGGGCTAGCGTAACGATCGCCGGACCAGCCATGGCAGCAGATCGGCCATTCATATCTGGCAGGTTCAGTTGCAGGCCTATCAGCACAACGCCGACGAGTAGCAACCCTGCGGGCAATGCCATGGAATTGGCGATGGCGGTCCAGGGGCGGGGCAGGGCGAGCATTGTGGCGCTCCAGGTGGGGGTGTGATGCGGCACACCAATGGCGCCGCACCCATGTTTGGGTATTTCAGATCAGATTGGGCTGGGGGCCATGACACCGGTCATCAGGTCGTCATCCCATTCGCCGGTCACCTTGAAGTGGCCTGCAGCGCCCAGTTCGAACGCCTCGATCAGGTTGTGGTTGACGTAGGCGTAGATGCCGGGTTGCAGGAAGGTGTAGAGGGCGACGCCCGCAGCACCGCCAGCGACGAACCAAGTCTCGAGGCCGACGTCAGGCTGATTGCCGAACTTGCCACCGGGCCAGACAAAGTCGCCGTGGCCACCAATCAGGTGCGGGCGGGTGTCTCGGTTGGCCTGGGAATGGACCACGAGTACGCGTTCACCCACAGCGGCCGTCATGGCATTCTCGCCCGTCAGCGCGCCGACCTTGCCATTAAACACGACATGGCTGGGTTTAAGCGTGCGCATCACCTCAAGAGTGTCAGCATAACCGTCACCAATGCTCTCGTAGGTGATGTAATTGCCGTCTGCGTCCTTGGGCACGTAGAAGTCCTGCTCGCCGACATAGTAGACGCGGTCGTAGCCAAGAGCATTGCCCTTGCCGTCATTCAGGCCTTCACGCGGCAGCACCATGATGGCGCCATTCATGCCGGCCGTGACATGCCAGGGGACCATGCCGGAAGGCGCGCAATGGTAGACGAAGGCGCCGGTCTTGGTCGCCTTGAAGCGCAACACAGCCTTTTCGCCAGGGTTTACCTCGGTCAGTTGGGCGCCGCCCAGCGCGCCCGTGGCGGCGTGGAAGTCGATATTGTGCGCCATCAGATTGGTGTCGGGATTGATCAGCGTCAGTTCGACGTAGTCACCTTCGTGAACAACCATTAGCGGCCCGGGAACCGAGCCATTGAACGTCATCGCCCAGATGGTTGTGCCATCTTCATCGACTTCGTGCACTTTTTCTTCGATCACCATGGTGAATTCGACGATCTTGGGACCGCCTGTAGCCACCTGTTCATGCGTATGCACGAAGGGTGGTGCCACCAGCTCGACCTTTACCCGTTCCAGCGTGGAGACATCAACGACCGGCGCCATTGCTGCTTCAGCGGTCGCAGGCAATACTGTGGCAAGCTGAACTGCGGCGCCTATTGCTGTGGCGCCAACAAGTAGATTGCGGCGCGAAATCCCATTATTGATTGTCATGACACTTTCCTTAATTCCGGGTTCGGCCTGTCAGTGCCGGTACGGTTTCGGGATAGGCCCAATATCATTACCTCTCTTTGATCAAGCGCAAATTAAAATCATATTTTCGGCCGCGGAATTGTTATAAATATTTGATTTGGGACAAAGATAGACGAGGGGCTTGCGCCTAGAAGGTCGCCAACGGGACCGCTCTGGCCCCATTTCTCAAGGAGACCGAAGATGAGCAATGTCCTCAAAGCCCTGATCGCAGCCGCCGCAATTGCCGGCTTTGCGGTTGTGCCAGCCATCGCTGCCGATTTCGAGATGCATATGCTCAACAAGGGGGATGCTGGCGCAATGGTGTTTGAACCTGCTTTTGTTCAGATCCAGCCCGGCGATACCGTGACATTTGTACCCACTGACAAAGGGCACAACGCCGAAACTATCAAGGACATGATCCCTGAGGGTGCAGAGACCTTCAAGAGCAAGATCAATGAGACCTTTACCGTCACTTTTGATGTTGCCGGTGCCTATGGCATCAAGTGCACACCGCACTACGCAATGGGCATGGTCGGTATGATTATGGTCGGTGACGACCTGGCCAATCTGGACGCCGTCAAGGCCGTCAAGGTTCCCAGGAAGGTTGGGGAACGCTTCGATGCCGTTTATGCCGAACTTGGCCTGTAGGGCCACAACGCATCAACAAAAAGCCCGCAGGGTCACCTGCGGGCTTTTTTGTCTCCGGCTAGCCCGTCACCGGTCGCAGCGATCTCGGTACTATCAGACCAACGAGGCTAGACGTATTGACGCCAGTTATGCTGTTCCTTAAAGCCGAGGACGTCACGGATCTTGCGATTGGAGATCGGTGCTTCTGTTGTACCCATCGTCCGGGTAATAGGGGTATTTGGTGCCCATTTGGCAAGGAACTCTGCGGTCGGCTGATCAGCCGTGATCTCGTCGTTCACCGCATTGAATACCTGATAGCCGAGGCCATCCTTTTTCACGCAGAGATCAACGATCTGGCCCAGATCACGGGCATCGATATAGCTCCAGGCATTGCGTTTGCGCGAAGCCGGGTTGGCGATGAAGTCGGGGAACATGGCGTATTCATGGGGCTCGATCACATTGCCGATACGCAGGGCATAGATGTCGATACCGCTTCGCATGGCGAAGGCACGTGCCGTCTTTTCATTGACCACCTTGGACAGGCCGTAGCTGTCCATTGGATCGCTGTCGTAATCTTCCTCAAGCGGGAAGCTGTGATAGTCCTTGTCGCCCTCGGCAAAGCACACCCCATAGGTGGTCTCGCTGGATGCGATGATGACCTTCCTGATCCCCAGCTTTACCGCCGCTTCGATGACGTTATAGGTCGAGATAACGTTGGCACTGAAGGTGGTGTTGTCCGGGCGTAGCAGCACGCGCGGCACCGCTGCAAAGTGGACGAGGGCGTCAACTGGTGCTGGGCCGGCGCCGGTGGTGAAGCCATCGAAATCAAAATGCATCGAGAGTGCGTTGAAAGCCTGTCCACTCTCGGTCAGGTCTGCGGTCAACGTGTTTACGCCGGGATGGTCCAGCGGCACCAGATCGACATTGAGAACGCTGTGGCCCTGATCGAGCAGGTAGGGCACGACATGGCGCCCGGCCTTGCCGCTGCCGCCAGTGAAGACAATTCGCTTAATCATGATTGCAGTCCTTCAGTGAGAGTTAGCGCGCCGACCAGATAGGGCTAGCGCTAAAATCCGAGGTTCTGGCGCCAGGCCAGGCCGGCGAGCGTGTCGCCCGCGGGGCGATATTCGAGGCCGACGAAACCGTCATAGCCACTGGCATCGAGGTGACGCAGGATGCGGCCGTCATCGAGCTCCCCGCTGCCTGGTTCGTGGCGGTCGGGAACGGCGGAAATTTGCACGTGCCCGATCATGCCGATCAATGTGTCGATGCTGCGGATGATGTCGCCGTGCAAGATCTGCCGGTGATAAATATCGTATTGCAGTTCGAGATTGGGCAGACCGAGTTCAGTGACGAGGTCGGCTGCAAAGCCAAAATCACTGAGAAAATATCCCGGCATGTCGCGCGCATTGATCGGCTCGATGACCATGGTCAAGCCATGCTCAGCCGCGCGCTGACAGGCATGCGTAGTGTTTTCGCGGTAGGTCGCGACCGCTTGAGGATCCGTCCTGTCGGCTAGCCCGCTCATCATGTGAAGGCGATGGGGGCGCAGGACGCTGGCATAGCGTAACGCGGCGCTTACCGATCGTTCAAAGTCGTTTCTACGCGCGGGCAGGGCCGCCATACCGCGGTCGCCAGCCTCCCAATCGCCTGGCGGCAGGTTGAAAAGGGCGAGTTGAAGATTATTGCGCTCCAACTGCTCAGCAATCTGGTCTGGCTCATGGGCATAGGGAAACAGGAACTCGACCGCTGAGAAACCAGCCGCCGCGGCTGCGGCGAAGCGGTCCAGAAACTCAAGCTCATTGAACATCATCGACAAATTGGCGGCGAGCTTGACCATTGCCTAGTGCTCCTTGGCCTGAGGAAGATTGATGCCGGTTATCTGGGCGATGAGGCGGGCGGGCGATGCGTCATCATCGCGGCCCATGCCCGCAGCGGCGGTGGCCAGAAAGAGTTGCAATGCGGAAGCGGCAATCGGCAGGGGAAATGTCTCCGTTCGTCCGATATCGCTGACGATGCCAAGATCCTTGGTGAAGATGTTAACGGCGCTTTTGGGTGCGTAGTCACCTTCGAGGATGTGTGGAACGCGGTTCTCGAACATCCACGAATTGCCAGCAGAGGCGGTGATAACCTCATAGACCTTGTCGATATCCAGGCCGAGTTTGCTGGCAAAGGTGATGGCTTCGCACGCGGCGGCGATGTGGACCCCCGCGAGCAGTTGGTTGACGATCTTGAAGGAGGCGCCGATGCCGGGCGTTTCGCCGAGTTCGTAGACCTTGCCAGCCATGGCATCGAGTGCGGGCCGCGCAACGGCGAACGCGTGCGGAGATCCCGATGCCATGAAGGTCAGTTCGCCCGTGCCGGCGCGCGCAGCGCCCCCACTCATGGGGGCGTCGAGGTAGTGGATGTCGCGTTGACTGCATCGTTCTGCCAGGGCGCGAACCGCGTCAGGAGCCATGGTGGCGCAGGAAATCACCACGCCGCCCGGCACCATCGCCGGCACAATGCCGTTGTCGCCAAACAGCACTGCTTCGGTCTGCGCTGCGTTGACCACAACAACCACCGCGATTTGTGCGCCTTTGGCCGCATCGGCTGGACTGGTACAGGCCCGAGCGCCCAAGTCACCGAGTGCGGCGGTCGCCGATGCGGTAACGTCATAGCCACTCACCGTATGGCCAGATGCCAGCAGCGATTTGGCCATGCCAAGTCCCATGGACCCAAGTCCGATCATCGCCACAGCGAGGCTGGTTGTTTCTGTCATTGGAGGGCTCCGCGTGAATTTGGTGCGCTGGAGTATTCGGTCGTTTCAGAGATTGCGATCCCCGGAAATGCCAATTATGTTAGCGCTGTCATGTTGCTTGATCATGGCTACTGTCGGATAGGGAGTCAATGAAGTCAGATCAGCCCAAGTTGACGTCATCGGTAGGCAAACGACTGGCGCAGCGGCGTCAGGGTGTCACGCTCGCGGACGTTGCGCGCATAGCAAAGGTCAGCGAAATCACGGTGTCGCGGGTTTTGCGGCGTCAAGGTGCCATTGCCGAGTCGACGCGTGAGCGGGTCTTGGATGCGGTTCAACATGTCGGCTATGTGCCCAACCGGCTGGCAGGAGGACTGGCATCTTCGGGATCGAAGCTGGTGGGCGTAATCGTGCCGTCGCTGACCAATATAGTGTTTCCCGAGGTGCTGGACGGTATTCGGTCGGCGCTGGCCGATACCGGGTTTCAGGCCGTTATCGGCGTCAGCGACTATGATTTGAACACCGAGGAAGAACTGGTGGCGTCCTTGTTGGCCTGGCGCCCCGAGGCGATGGTCATTGCTGGCGTCGAGCACACGCCCGTGGCGCGGGCCATGCTTGAGGGCAGCGGCGTGCGGATTGCCGAAATCATGGAAATTGACAGCCAGCCCATCGATTTGGCGGTTGGCCATTCGCATCGGCAGGCCGGCTATGACACGGGCCGGTATCTGATCGACAAGGGGTATCGCCGCTTTGGCTATGTCGGTCACGACTGGACAGCGGATCGGCGCGCGCAGCTTCGCCATGATGGCCTGGTCATGGCGCTCGCCGAGGCTGGCCTCGAGCTGATTGACCGATCTCTGCACGATGGACCGAGTTCGACAGCATCTGGCCGTAGCGTGCTGGCCGCACTTCTGTCGCGCCAGAGCGCGCTTGATGTCGTGGTATTTTCCAATGACGACATGGCCACGGGTGGCGTGTTTCACTGTATGAGCGCGGGCATTGTTCCCAAGGTCGATCTTGGCCTGTTTGGCTTTAACGGCCTCGATATTGGCCAGGCGCTGCCCACACCGTTGTCGACACTGCGGTCAAACCGTTTTCTGACGGGCAGGACGGCGATCGAAATGCTGCTCAGGCAACGTGATCGACCTATGCAGCCGGAGATCATCGATACTGGCTACCAAATCCTTCCCGGCGCCACAGCTTGAGGGCCACATGACCAATTCCATCCTGCTCGGCGCGATTGCCGACGATCTGACCGGGGCCACCGATCTGTCGCTGATGCTGGCGCGCAACGGCATGAAGACCGTGCAGGTGATCGGTGTTCCTGAAGAGGGCGCTGATTTCGGTGATGCCGAGGCTGTCGTGGTGGCGTTGAAGTCTCGGACGATTCCGGCTGATCAGGCTGTTGCCATGGCGCTGGCGTCAGCTTTGGTGCTGCGTGCCGCTGGCACCGAACAGTTCCTGTTCAAATATTGCTCGACCTTCGATTCGACAGATGCGGGAAATATTGGCCCGGTCGCCGAAGCGCTGATGGATCTCCTCGATGTGCCCATCGCAATCGCTTGCCCGGCATTTCCCGCGGCCGGGCGATCGGTTTACCAGGGGCACCTGTTTGTCGGATCGTCGCTGCTCTCGGACAGTGCGATGCGAGATCATCCTTTGACTCCCATGCGCGATCCCAATCTGGTGCGGGTGCTGCAAGCTCAGTGCGCGGCCCGCGTCGGACTCCTGCCACTCGATATCGTTTCGGCCGGGGCCGAGGTAATCAATGCGGTCCTGCACAAGGCGCAGCAAGCCGGCTTCCGTCTGATGATCGCCGATGCGGTTCGGGATGCAGACCTTCGGGTTCTCGGCAAGGCGCTGGCCGGAGCCAGGTTGATTACCGGTGGGTCTGGTATCGCCATGGGGTTGCCTGAGAACTTCCGCTTGCAGGGGCGGATTGGCAGTGCGGCGGTGCCAGAGAAAATGGCAGCCCCTGCTGGCAAGTCAGTCATTCTTGCGGGCTCCTGCTCGGAGGCAACGCGAGGGCAGGTGGACGAGGCGATTGCGGCTGGTCGCCCAGCCCTGAAGATCGTTCCAGCTGATGTGGCAGCTGGTAGCCAAACGGTTTCCGATGTCGCCAACTGGGTGCTGGCCAATACCGACGCCGGGCCCGCGCTGGTTTACTCCAGCGACGAGCCTGATGCGGTGCGCGCGGTTCAGGATAAGCTCGGCAAGGACGAGGCCGGGCTGCTGGTTGAGCATCTCCTGGCCAACCTTGCCGTCATTCTGCGCGACAACGGCTTTTCACGGTTCATCGTGGCCGGGGGCGAGACCTCAGGCGCGGTTGTTGCCGCTCTGGGGGTGTCCAGCTTGCGGATTGGTCCGGAGATCGCGCCAGGGGTGCCGTGGACACGCAGCGTTGGTGGGCCCGATCTGGCGCTAGCGCTGAAGTCGGGCAATTTCGGCGCGCCTGACTTTTTTCAGACGGCCTGGGACTTGCTCCAGGACTGAGCTCTCAATTTAACGCGAACAATGGCGCTGCAAAAGCAGCGGGAAAGGACAATCCAATGTCTGAGGAGACAATCGAGCGCGAGGCCGTGGGCTTTATCGGGCTGGGCATGATGGGGCACGGCATTGCCAAAAATATCGTCGAAAATGGCCATCCTTTGTCGGTCATCGCGCACCGCAATCGCAAGCCGGTCGAGGACCTTGTCGGGCGCGGCGCTGTTGAGGTGACCTCATTGGGTGAGTTGGCCAGGCAATCGAATGTGGTCTTCTTGTGTGTAACCGGTTCGCCGGAGGTTGAGGCTGCCGTGCGCGGGCCGGACGGACTGTTGACCAATCTGCGGCCTGGTTCGGTCGTGGTGGACTGTTCCAGTTCTGATCCGACATCGACTGCCATGCTCGCGGCAGAGTTGAAGGCCAGAGGGATCGATTTTGCTGATGCGCCGCTGAGCCGGACGCCGAAAGAGGCCTGGGAGGGTACGCTCGACACCATGGTAGGGGCGGATGATGCGGTGTTCGCACGGTTGCAGCCGATCCTGGATACCTGGGCGGCCAAGATCGTGCATATCGGTGGGGTTGGTGACGGCCATCGAATGAAGCTGCTCAACAACTTCATTTCGCTTGGCTATGGAGCCATCTATGCCGAGGCTCTGGCACTTGCTGAGCGGGTGGGCATTTCGGCCGAGCGTGTTGATAGCGTGATCAGCGGGGGGCGCATGGATTGTGGCTTCTACCAGACCTTCATGCGCTACACGCTTGAGGGAGATCGCGATGCCCACAAGTTCAGCCTGGCCAATGCCTTCAAGGATTTACGTTATCTGGAATCGATGGCCAATGGGGCAGGGCTGGTCAACCCCGTGGGCAATGCGGTGAAGAATTCCTATGCCGCAGCCGTGGCAGCAGATGGTGCCGGCGACTACGTGCCCATGCTGCCCGCCTATATCGACAGGCTAAACGGCGGCAAGTCCAAATAGGGACGACCCGAAGCCCCGTCGGGGCTTCGGTCAGCAAAGATGCTGGTCATGGATTGGTAAAGTCGAACGGGGGGGCGCCCGCGTTCGACTTTAGCCGATATACCAAATCTTGCGCGGGTCGTCGGGAGCTCGCTAATAGTTGAATGCGTCATCGACCAGTCGCGCCATGTCGTAGCGCGGATGCCAGCCCAGGAGTTGCCGCGCCTTGGCATTATCGAGCCAGTTGGAATGAAACGGCGTCTCTATTGTCACGCTGGTCAGGTTACGCGTCTGTTTCAGGTGCTCGGCCACGGCGCCATAATCAACCGGTTGGTTCATCGCAATATTGAACAGGTTCTGGCGACTTGCGGGATTGTCGAGCGCAGCGAGCATGGCATTCACCAGATCAGTGACATGGATGAAGTTGCGTTTTAAGGTTGCGCCGGTGCTATCGAGCAGAATTGGAACCTTACTGGTGGTGGCGTACTCAGTTCGTTGCGCGGACGTCAGCAATTGGTCCCAATCGGGACCGCCGAACTGTTGGTCAAAATCCAGGACATGGCGGAAATCATCCTTTTCCATGATCCAGGGTGCCCGCAGGCAGCAGCCATTAATGCCGTACTGGACGTAGTACTGCTCCAGCATCACTTCTTCGAGCACTTTGGATAGGGCGTAGACGCCGGGGTAGGGCTTGCGGGGCGAGTTTTCCGTAATGGGGGAGTCGTAGCTGTTGATGATGTGGCCGACGACGCAATCGCCGCCAATCAACATGAACTGACGCGCCGTGGGGCTCTGACGATAGCTTTCCAGCATCCAGAACATGCCTTTGACCGACACATCCATGGCGGACAGAGGGTCTTCCTTGACGGTTGCCATGTGGATGACATGGGTCACACCAGCCATGGCCTGCTCGACAGCCTCGCGGTCGGCGATAGAGCCGCGCACCGATTCGAGACGGTCGCGCGCGGACAGGGTGCGATTGTGGCATAGGGCGCGGATGCGCAGGTCAGGCCAGCGGGGGTCTGCAAGCAACTGATCAAGAAGTACGCGGCCGACCTTGCCTGTCGCGCCGGTTACCAGAACGAGCATTGCGATAGTCCCTTGATTATACGCGCGCATTTCGCGCGGGTTCTGTCATCATCGGGCAATGCTAACGCATGAAACGCAAAAGAACGACCGTGTTGTTGATGGTTCTTTAGGCGTGACCTGTCCGACGCTTTCCCCGGAATTGCGGGCCTGAACGGACATCTGTCTGCATAATTCCCCTTGCCAATCACAACGTAGTTGATAACGTTATGACGTAATTGATCGGGTAACGTCAAAAATGGCGACCGGTCTATGGGAGGAGAAATCGATGACTGTATCCATCAGAATTCCGTCTTCTATCCGTCGCCGTGCCATCCTGGCTGGCGCGACCGCTGCGCTGCTTGCAAGCGTGGCACCGCACGCTGCATTGGCGCAGGACCTCAGTGGGGAATTGTCCATTCTGCAGTGGCAAACCGGCACCGATGGCAAGATGTGGCAGGAGATCGGTGAGAAGTTCACCGAAATGCATCCAGGCGTGACCATTCGCGAATTTCTGCCGGCTGGTGCCCAGGGTGATCCGCGCGCCGGCATTCGTACCGCCATCATGAGCGGCGAAGTTGTCGACGTGATCATCAATACCTGGCCGGCCTTCCGGGCAGAACTGGTTGACGCCGGCATTTTGCGTCCGATCGATGATGAGTGGGCGCAGTTTGGCTGGGACGACAAGCTGAACCAGTCGTGGCGTGATCTGGGGTCGATTGATGGCACCACCTATGGCCTGACCTACACGTACGGTGATCGCTCGGGGATCTGGTACAAGACCGCGCATATGGAGAAGGCGGGTATTACTCCACCAAAGACCTGGGATGAGTTCCTCGCCAGCTTCGAAAAGCTCAATGCGGCAGGCTATGGAACCGCTGTTGCAGTGCCTGCCAAGTTCTGGGCACACGCAGAGTGGTTTGAATCGCTTCTGCTGCGCACGGCAGGGGTCGAGACTGCCGCGCAACTGGCCGCACACGAGATCGCCTGGACCGATCCCAAGGTAAAGGGTGCGCTGGTCAAGTTTGCCGAGATGCTCAATGCGGGTTGTTGCGGTGATCCAGCGGTAATGTTCGCCAATGATCTGGGTGAGTCCTACGCGCAGATATTCCGCGCCGATGAGGCCAACTACATGCTGATCGGTATGTGGACCAATTCGCTGCTGAAGAACGATTACGGCCTAACCGAAGGCGAGGACTACTCACTGCTGCAGTTCCCGGCTCTGGGCATGGGCTTTGACGACACCTCCAGTGTCGACACCAAAGAGCTCAACGTGACGACCAATGGTAGCAATCCCGAGGCCGCTAACGCCTTCCTCGACTTTATCGTTAGTGCAGAAGCGTCCAATATCATGGCCAGCTATGGCTATGCGTCGCCGAGCAAGGCAGCCGATGCTTCTCTATTGGGGCCGGTACAGCAGATTGCGACCGAAGCGGTCGCGCAATCCAAGGTTCAGTTTGTGCTTGGCGATTTGCTGCCGGGTGACCTGGTCGATGAATATCGTGTCCAGTTGCAGAAGTTCCTGGCCGATCCGTCTGAAGCCAATATTGACGCGGTGTTGACCGCTATCGAAGCCAAGGCAATGGAAGCCTACTGATGGCACAACCCGTCGCTCCTTTTGCGCCAGTCGCGACGGACAAGGGTTCCTCCCCCCTGGGTGGTGGGCAGCGCGAGCTGCTTGCCACCCGCGGGTGGCGGCTCAAGGACACGCCTGCGGCCTGGTTGCTGATCGCGCCGGTGTTGATCCTGTTCGGTATCGCGGTGGTTTATCCGCTGATCGAGACCATCCGCTTGTCGTTCTTTGACATCAAAGGGCTGGGCAAGCCGAAATATATCGAATTTGGCAATTACATCAGGCTGTTCTCCGACCCGGGGTTCCGCAGTACGCTGACAACAACGCTTATATTCACTGTTGGAACCGCCGCGATCTCGGTGACGCTGGGCTGGATTCTGGCAATGCTTTGCGCCTTCGCGCCCCGCGAGACACTGCCATTTCGCGTCATGATTTTTGTGACCTTTGGTATATCCGAGGCGGTCTCGGGCTATATCTGGATCAATATCCTGCGGCCTGACTCGGCGGGACTGCTCAACAGCGTCATCGGCATTTTCTCGCCGGGCTTTACCCATCCGTGGTTGGGGGACGCCAATACCGCTCTGGCATCGCTCATATTCGTTGTCGCCTGGAGCGGTGTGGGGCTGCCGCTCATGCTGTGTTTTGCCGCGGTGCAATCGATCCCCAAAAGCGTATTGGAAGCCGCCTATATGGATGGTGCCAAGCCGCTGTCGATCATGCGCCACATCATGGTGCCGCTGTCGCTCCCGGGCGTGCGGGTGGCTATTTTCATCAACCTTCTTGGCGCCTTGCGCGCCTTTGACATCATTTATGTGCTGACTGGTGGCGGACCTGTTCGCGCCACTGAGACGGTGGGCTTTTTCATGTACCGGGAGTCCATGACGCAGTTCAAACTTGGCTACGGCGCTGCGGCGACCGTGGTGTTGCTGGTTGCCGTGTTGATCGTTTCAACACCGGCCATCATGCAGCGTACGGCAGGTGCGAAATGAACGGTCGAGTTCCGTATGGGATCGTTGCGCTGGTTGGCGTATTTGCCTTCATCTGGCTGATCCCTGTGGTGGGCATTGTCGTCACGTCGATCCGACCACCGTCCGAGATTACCTTGGGGTGGTGGCGGCTGGATGAAGTCAGTTTCACTCTGAGCGCATGGATCCGGGTGTGGGAGGAGTACCCACTGGCCAATGCCTTCTGGTTTACGGCACTCTTGGCCGGAATAGCGACGATCAGCACGATGCTGCTGACGCCGGCGGCGGCCTATGCATTCCACTTTCTCAAGTTTCCATTCCGCCGCCTTTTGCTGGTGCTGATCATCAATGCCTTCGTCCTGCCGCAGCAGGTGGTGATCATTCCGTTATTCCAGTTGTGGCGGGACCTCGGGCTGATCGACAATATCGCCGCCGTGCTGATCCCTTATGTCGGGCTGAGCTTTGCCTGGTCGATCTTCCTCGTGAAGAACTTCCTTGAGGACTTTCCCAAGGAACTTATCGAGGCAGCCCGGATCGACGGTTGCGGCGCAATCTCTTCGCTACTGCATGTGGTGCTGCCCAATGCCCGCAGCCCGATCTTTGCGGTGGGTATTCTACAGTTTCTTTGGACCTGGAATGCGCTGCTGCTGCCCATGCTGTTCCTGCGCAGCAATGTGCCGCTGCCGGTACTGCTGACCAAGGTGGCAGGTACCTATGAGTCCAATTGGGATCTGCGCTCGGTCGCCGCGATTGTCACCACCATCGTTCCATTGCTGGTCTTCATGATTTTTCAGCGTCAGTTCGCAGCCGGGTCGCAAACCCGTAGCGGCGCCAAGGAGTAGTTATGCCCACACGTACCAATAAGCCGCTGCGATACCGCCAGATCCATCTTGATTTCCACACTTCGGAGCACATTCCCGGCATCGGTTCGGCATTCGATGCGGAGGACTTCGTTTCGACCTTCAAGGCCGCTCATGTTGACTCGGTGACCATCTTCGCCAAGTGCCATCATGGCTGGTCCTATTACCCCACAAAGGTGGGCGAACAGCACCCGCAGCTGACGCGCGATCTGATGGGTGACATGGTCACGGCCCTGGTCGCGGCAGATATCGAGTGCCCGATCTACATCTCGGTGCAATGGGATGAGCGGAACGCGCGGCTACACCCCGAATGGCGCGCGCGCTCAGCGACCAAGAACCGCTTTGACCCCAGCCAGCTAGAGGCGGGCTGGCACACATTGTGCTTGAACCACAAGGCGTATCGAGACGAGTTGCTCGAGCAGGCGCGCGAGGTGGCGCGAAACTATCAGACGCCCGGTCTGTTTTTCGACATCGTGCTGACGCCCGATTGCGTTTGCGAGCAGTGTCTGGAGACGATGGCCGAGCAGGGGCTTGATGCCACCAAACACGCTGACCGCCTCAAAAAGGATGAGTGGGTCAATGAGGTGTTTCGCAGCGAGATGAGTGCTGCGCTTCGCGCGGAGTTTCCCGGACTGCGCGTCTTCTACAATTGTGGTCACATCCACAAGCAGGGACCGCAGCGCTTTGCGCCTTACAGCCATCTTGAACTGGAGAGCCTGCCGACCGGTGGCTGGGGGTATGACCACTTTCCCTCCAGTGCGCGCTATGCGGCGACGCTTGGGCTCGATTTCCTTGCCCATACCGGGAAGTTCCACACATCGTGGGGCGAGTTTGGCGGCTTCAAGCATCCAGACGCGCTTGAATATGAGACGGCGCAGATGGTGGCGCTTGGCTCCAAGTGTCTTGTGGGTGACCAGTTGCATCCCAACGGGGCGATCAACCCTGATACCTACGCGTCGATCGCCCCGGCCTATGCGCGGATCGAAAAGCTGGAGCCGTTTCTGGACGGGGCCAAGCAGATATCGGAAGTGGCCATTCTGTCGGCCGAGTACTTCCATCCGGTTGGCGACCGCAACAACCATGCTGACGATGGCGCAGCGCAGATGTTGCTTGAGCTGAAACGGCCTTTTGATGTGATTGATCCAAGCGCGGATTTTGGCAGTTATCGGGTGATCATCCTGCCTGACACGGTCCCGGTGGATAGCGTGCTGGCTCACCGGCTTGATGGCTATCTAAAGCAAGGCGGCAAGCTGCTGCTGTCAGGGTGTTCGGCTCTTGGTGCCGATGGCGAATTCGCTGTGCCGACAGGCGTACGTAGTGGTGGCGAAGTTGGTTTCGAGCCGTCCTACCTCAGGGCTGGCAAGGCGCTTGATGCAAGCATGACCGAAACGCCGTTCGTCGTTTATGGGACCGCACAGGAGATCGAGTCTCAAGGAGCGCAGGTGCTGGCCGATGTTGTTCGCCCCTATTTCAACCGCACCTATCAGCACTTCTCATCTCACGCCCATGCGCCGGATGATCCGGATGCCAAGCCGCTTGGTGCAGGTGTGACGCTGCATAACGGCGTGGGCTATGTGGCCTATCCAATCTTCTCGATCTACCACGCCATGGGGCAGCCACTGTACAAATATGTCGTGCGTGGGCTTCTGGACAAGTTGCTGCCAGACCCCGCATTGCTGACCGACTTGCCATCGGCGGGTCGGGCCACACTGGTGCGGCAGGCCGAGCACGGACGGCACATGGTGCACTTGCTTTACGGTCCTCCCCAGGTGCGGGGCAAGGCCGTCCCCACCGATGAGGGGAGCCGCGTCATGGAGATGATCGAGGATATTCCAGCCATTGGACCGGTTTCGGTCCGCGTGCGCCTGCAAGAACGGCCAGGTCGCGCCTACGAAGCACTATCCGGTGCTGAGTTGCCCATCACGGATTTCGGCGACGGGTACTATGGCGTGTCCGTGGAAAAGCTGAAAATCCATACCGCGGTTGTGTTTGAGGATCGCGCCTAGAACGACTTTGGTTTGGCTTGCGGCAGTGACAGTCAGGCCAAACCATGACTATGCAGAAAGAAGGCGCCCGACTGCACGAGTATGGGGGCATTCATGCGGAACCAGTAGAGTTATGACAGAGATCAGCACCAAGCCCCGACCCGCCACCATTGTCGACGTCGCCCGCGAGGCTGGCGTGGCGGTTGGTACGGTGTCGCGCTACATTAATGGCTTGCCAATCCGGGGCGGCAATCGCGAGCGGATAGCCAAGGTCATCGATGATCTGGGCTATCGGCGGAATAGTGCTGCAGCCTCGATAAAGACCAAGACCACCCACATCGTTGGTATGCTGGTGCCTGCAGTCAGTGAGTTCCACGCGGCTTTGCTGGACCAACTGGCGCGCCGTATGCGCCAGACTGGGCGAGCCGTTGTGTGTTTCTGCCACGACACCGAGCCAGAGGCCATTGTTGATGGTCTGGAGTTCTTTGCGGGTCACCGTGTCGACGCGGTGGTGATGGATGGCAATGAAGAATTGCGGCAGCGCCTGGCGCCGTACATTGAGCAGGGCATGCTCGTGGTTCTGTACGACAATGACCTGCCAAACCTGGCGGCTGACCGGGTGTTTGTGGACAATCGCCGGAGCAGCAGACGGCTGGTGGACCACCTGCTGGACCTGGGTCACGAGCGCGTTGCCATTATTCACGGCAATTTGCGCGACTCCGTCGGCCGCGATCGCCTTGAAGGCTATCGAGACGCGCTCAAGGCCCATGGCGTGCGGGAGTACCCCGAACTGGTGATGGACGGGGGCTGGAGCGACCAGCGCGGCTATAGCAGCATGGGCGATCTGATGAGCCTGCCTGAGCCCCCAACGGCCGTGTTTGGTGCCAATTACAATATGAGCATTGGCGCATTGCGCTGGTTGCGCGAGCACGACATGACCATTCCCGATGATATTTCGCTGGTGAGCTTTGACGACGTTCCGGCGTTCTCGGTGCACCAGCCCGGCATTACGGCGGTCGGGCAGCCGGTTGAGAAAATCGCGGAGTCCATCGTGTCTGTTCTGGCCGAGCGGCTGGGCCAAAATGATCCGCTGGGCAAGCGAACAGTGCGCATTGATGCAAACATCATACTGAGAGGCTCGACCCGCCGTTTGAGCCCTTAGCGAGCCGCCCGAGGAGGCAAGAGAATGGCCGATGTGGTCCTGAGCAATGTCGACAAGTCCTACGGTGCCCTCGAGGTGATCGGGGGGCTCAATCTGAGCATAGAGGACGGCTCATTCACCGTATTTGTCGGACCCTCAGGCTGCGGGAAATCCACGCTGTTGCGGATGATTGCCGGGTTGGAGCCAATTTCAGGCGGTGAGGTGCAGATTGGTGGTCGACGGGTCAACGAGGCCGAGCCGATCGAGCGTGGCGTTGCCATGGTGTTTCAGAACTATGCGCTCTATCCGCATATGAGCGTGGAACAGAATATCGGGTTTTCCCTGCGGATGGCTGGGCTCAACCGGTCCCAGATAGCAACCCGGGTGGCCGCAGCAGCGGCGAGCCTGCAGCTCGAGCCATTGATGAAGCGCAAGCCGGCAGAATTATCCGGCGGCCAGCGGCAGCGTGTGGCGATCGGGCGGGCGATTGTACGCAATCCCGAAGTATTCCTGTTCGACGAGCCATTGAGCAATCTGGACGCTGAACTGCGCGTCTCTATGCGCGTTGAGATCGCCAAGCTGCACCGGCAGTTGGGATCAACCATGATCTACGTGACCCATGACCAGACCGAGGCCATGACACTTGCGGACAAGATCGTGGTGATGCGGGCGGGAAAGATCGAGCAGGAAGGCACCCCAGAGGCCCTCTACGAGGATCCGGTGAACATGTTTGTCGCCGGGTTCATTGGATCGCCGCGGATGAATTTCCTGCCGGGTACGGCAGGAGATGGCCAGGTGACGCTGGCAGACGGCACGCGCTTTGCCGTTGCCGGGCTCGCAGCAAAGGGCTCGGTTACGCTCGGGATCCGGCCAGAGCATTTTGTCGTCGCGCAGGGCGGCGAAACGCCCATGGAAATGGTTGTTGACGTGGTCGAGAACCTCGGTGGGACCCGGTTTCTTTATGGTGCGCTAGCCTCGGGGGAAGCCCTGGTCATTGAGGCCCGTGATCAGGCCGGCATTCGCTCGGGGGACAAGGTGGCCATTGGCGTCCAACCCGACAGAGCCTTTGCCTTTGACGGTGACGGCAAT
Source organism: Devosia litorisediminis (assembly GCF_018334155.1). NCBI lineage: Bacteria > Pseudomonadati > Pseudomonadota > Alphaproteobacteria > Hyphomicrobiales > Devosiaceae > Devosia > Devosia litorisediminis. The sequence continues at coordinate 1,327,664 of NZ_JAGXTP010000001.1, forward strand.
CGGCTACGCGCAAACAGCTAAAGACCATTGGAGACTATGATGAGTGATCTTGAGCTCTGGTACAAAACACCAGCGGCGGAGTGGACCGATGCCTTGCCCCTGGGCAATGGCCGCCTGGGCGCCATGGTATTTGGCGGCGTTCCGCGCGACGAGTTTCAGCTCAATGAGGACACGCTGTGGAGCGGCGGGCCATATCAGCCAGCCAATCAGGACGCACGGGCTCATCTGGACACTGTTCGGGAGCACATATTTGCTGGCCGATACGCGCAAGCGCAGTCCTTGGCCAACCAGCACCTGATGGGACGTCCCTATCTGGAAATGTCCTATCAGCCGGCGGGCCATCTCTATCTGGATGTGGCCCACGATGCGCTGTTTGAGAATTACCGGCGCTCGCTGGATCTCGACACGGCAGTGACGCGCACGGTCTACCAATCGGACGGCGTGGCATTCAGGCGTGATGCCTTCGTATCGGCGGCCGATGGGCTATTGGTTGTGCGGATCTCCGCTGATGCGCCGGGAGCCGTCAATGTCGGTGTGGAATTGACCAGCCCGCAGCATGGGATCTCGTCGGCTGACCCGGATGGTATTGTGCGGTTCGCCGGGCATAACCGAAGCGAACATGGCGTTGATGGCGCTTTGCGGTTTGCGATGCGAGCCAAGGTGCAAGCGGAGGGTGGCACAAAGTCAGTGGTCGGCGCCCAATTGCGCGTAAGCGATGCAGACTCCGTGTTGATCCTGCTCGACATCGCCACCAGCTTTGTGCGCTACGACGACGTCTCGGGTGATCCTGAGATGTCGATTGATGCCCGCATGGATGCCGCGGGAGGTAAGAGCTTCGATACGTTGCTCAGGGCCCATATTGCCGAGCATCAGTGCCTGTTCCGGCGCATGGGCATAGATCTGGGGCGCACTGAATCCGCCGACCTGCCGACCAATGAACGTATTGCCGGTTTTGCTGAAGGGGACGATCCCGCTCTGGCGTCGCTCTACGTCCAGTATGGCCGGTATTTGATGATTACCAGCAGTCGCCCCGGAACCCAGCCGTCAACCTTGCAGGGTATCTGGAACAAGGAAACCCGGCCGCCCTGGGGCAGCAAATACACCACCAATATCAACCTGCAGATGAACTACTGGTTGCCCGATCGCGCCAATCTGGCGGCGTGTTTTGAGCCGGTACTGGCGTTGCTGGAGGATATTGCAGTCACCGGGCAGGTGATGGCGCAGAGCCATTATGGGGCGCGTGGCTGGGTACTGCACCACAATACTGATCTGTGGCGGGCGACGGGACCGGTCGATGGTGCTCAGTGGGGGCTGTGGCCTACAGGCGGCGCGTGGATTTGCGCGCAGGCCTGGGAACATGTCGCCTATGAGGGTTTTCCAGCTAAATTGGTAACGCGCCTGTATCCAATTCTTAAAGGCGCCGCTGAATTTTTCGTCGACACGCTTGTCGAGTTGCCGGGCACCAGTCACCTCGTGACCAATCCTTCGCTGTCGCCTGAAAATGTCCATCCGATGGGCGCGTCGATCTGTGCAGGACCCGCAATGGACAGTCAGATCTTGCGCGATCTTTTCGACGCAACAATCGCAGCAGCGGGGCGGCTTGGCGTTGATCGGGAGTTGGTCGAGACCCTTGGAGCGACACGTGACAGGCTACCGGAAGACCGGATCGGTGCGGCAGGGCAATTGCAGGAGTGGCTGGAGGATTGGGATATGGATGTGCCCGAGATTCACCATCGCCACGTCTCCCACCTTTACGGGCTTTATCCGAGCCACCAGATCACTGCGGAAGAGACCCCCGCACTGTTTGACGCCGCGCGGCGGTCGCTGGAAATCCGAGGCGACGATGCCACGGGCTGGGGGATTGGCTGGCGGATCAATCTGTGGGCGCGCCTGCGCGATGGTGACCACGCTCATGATGTGTTGCGGCGACTGCTGCATCCCGAGCGCAGCTACACCAATCTGTTTGACGCGCATCCTCCGTTTCAGATCGATGGCAATTTTGGTGGAGCCGCCGGTATTCTCGAGATGATCGTGCAATCTTCTGAGAAGGGCATCCGGCTTCTGCCAGCTTTGCCTGGTTGCTGGCCTGCGGGAAGTCTGCAGGGCATGCGGGTTTATGGTGGCATCGAGCTTGATATGGCCTGGTCGCGGGGCAAGGTCACAGCGCTCTGTTTGACGTCGCAAGCTGACCGGGACGTGGTTGTCGCCGTTGGCGACGCGATGCAGACCTTCAAGCTGGCTGCGGGTGTCTCAACTGATTGCGTGATTGCCTGATTTCAGGATAGCGCCGGAGCGCGACTACTGCACCGTTGCGGTCGGCTGGCCTGTGACAATGATTGACGCAGATCAATAGGCGCCTGCTGCGGCGGTCTATGCTGTGCCTGCACAACGGCATCGGTTTGAACTGCGCTGATTGGCTCGGGACTGTCGATGCTGCCATGATCAATGCACCGAATTGGTGCTTGGTCGTGTTGCAGGAAAAGGTCCGCAGCGTTTGAACAAGCCATCTGCCCATGAGCGCGTATCTGAAGCAAACACCGGCGTGGTCACCGCCGTGCGTGGTAGCGTGGTGGATGTGCGGTTCGACGACCGCTTGCCCGGGATTCATTCGGTCTTGCGCATCGCGGCCACCCAGCCTGTTGTTCTTGAAGTTCTCGCGCAGCGCGACGCCCACCATGTGCGATGTATTGCTCTGACGCCCACACAGGGGCTGGCGCGGGGCATGAGCGTTGCTGACAGCGGCGGTCCCTTGCTCGCACCGGTCGGTAGGTCGGTTCTGTCGCGCATGTTTGACGTGCTGGGCAATGCGATTGACCGCAAACCCGCACCTGACGATGTGACCTGGCGATCCGTGCACAATGCACCGCCGCCGCTTTTGCAGCGGATCACCAAGGCTGAAGTCTTTGAGACCGGGATCAAGGTGATCGACGTTCTCGCGCCGCTGGAACGCGGTGGTAAGGCCGGGCTGTTTGGTGGGGCAGGGGTCGGCAAGACGGTGCTGCTGACCGAAATCATCCACAACATGATCGGCCATCACGGTGGCGTCAGCATTTTCTGCGGCATCGGCGAACGCTCCCGAGAGGGCGAGGATCTCTATCGGGAAATGGAGCAGGCTGGCGTTCTGGCCAATATGGTCATGCTGTTCGGGCAAATGAACGAACCGCCGGGCGCGCGTTTTCGGATTGGGCATGCTGCGCTGACCATGGCGGAGTACTTCCGCGACGACGAGCATCGCGACGTGCTCTTGCTGATCGACAACATATTCCGGTTTATCCAGGCGGGCTCGGAAGTGTCTGGATTGATGGGGCAGATGCCGTCGCGCCTTGGCTATCAGCCCACCATGGGGACTGAGTTGTCTGGTCTTGAGGAGCGTATCGCCAATACAGCGAGCGGTGCCATTACCTCGATCCAGGCTGTCTACGTGCCCGCCGATGATTTCACGGACCCTGCTGCCGTTCATACTTTTTCACATCTCTCAGCGTCGCTGGCGCTATCGCGCAAGCGGGCTAGTGAAGGGCTGTTTCCGGCGGTCGATCCCCTGCAATCGAATTCGAAGATGGCAACGCCGGGTATTCTGGGAGAGCGGCATTTCCAGCTCGCGCAGGCAATCCGGCGGACATTGGCGCAATATGCCGAGCTCAAGGACATCATTGCCATGCTGGGGCTGGAGCAGCTCTCGCCGGATGATCGCAAGATTGTTGCGCGGGCGCGTCGGCTGGAACGGTTCCTGACCCAACCTTTCTTCACCACCGAACAATTCACGGGCATCAAAGGCCGGCTCGTATCGCGCGCCGATGCTCTCGATGGCTGCGAGCGCATTCTGAACGACGAGTTCAAGGATTACCCCGAAAGCGCGCTGTACATGATCGGCGCTATCGATGAGGCCAAGGAGAAGTCCTCCGCCTCGACAGAGACTGCAGGGGGGATGCATGCGACTTAAAATCCTGCTGCCATTTGGAGTATTCGCCGATCTCGAAGCCGTTGAGCGCATCGTGGTCACGACAACGGCCGGTTCACTGGGCATTCTTCCCAACCGGCTGGACTGCGCTGCGGCCATTGTGCCGGGCATCGTGGAGTACCAAACCGCGGCCGACGGCGTCCGTTATGCCGCGCTTGATGAGGGCGTGATGATCAAGACCGGTCGCGAAGTGGTCATTTCCGTACGCCGCGCCTTTGCCGGTGATGGTCTTGATCTGCTGCAGGCGCAATTGGAGCGCGAGTTCCTGACCCAAACGGCGGCTGAACAGGAAGCCCGCGCCGTCTTGGCCAAACTTGAGAGCGGATTCCTGCACCGGTTTGTGGACGTCCGCCATGAATGACCCTGACCGGGACAAAGGCTCGGGGCCGACAGGATTTGTCGATCGTGTCGGGCGACAGGCCAGACGTCGCCTGAAAGTCCAGCGTGATGGCGAGCAGAACGTCTGGTTTGGCCTGGGCATGATGGGTTTGATCGGTTGGTCGATCGTGGTGCCAACCCTGCTTGGTGCCTTGTTAGGCCAGTGGCTGGACAGCCAGAGCGTGGGGGGGCGGTCATGGACGCTGGCCTTGCTGGTCGCCGGGCTGGTGCTGGGCTGCTTGAACGCGTGGCACTGGGTATCCAACCAAGACAGAACGATGCGCGAGGAGGACCGCAATGACCATGAGTGATGCAGCGCCTGCAATCCTGTCGGCTTTGGCCGGCGCAGCATTGGGCGCGGTGTTCTTTGTCGGGCTATGGTGGACAGTGCGGCAGCTGTTGACGGCGTCACAACCAGCCCTGCTGATGCTGGCCAGCATGCTGGGTCGGACGGGTCTGGTTTTGGGCGGGTTCTATCTGGTTGCCGACGGTTCCTGGCAACGTCTGTTGTTTTGCCTGGCGGGGTTTATCGTGGCTCGCATGGTGGTGACGAGACTACTGCCAATGGAAACGCCGGGCACCGCAGCGGGGCACCGCGATGCGGCTTAGTCCCGACGAACTGGTGCTCTGGACCGTGGCGGGCGTCTACATCAATGCGACGCTGGTGTGTACCTGGGTTCTCATGGCGGTGCTGGCTCTTGGCTCGTTTGTCGTGACCCGAACGCTGACGACAGGCGAAGAACGGTCAAACTGGCAGAACCTGCTCGAAATTCTGGTCACGGGAATTCTGGATCAGATCCGGGAAATCGGACTGGAGCACCCGCGCAAGTACCTGCCTTTTCTGGGCACGTTGTTCCTGTTCATTGCGGCATCGAGCCTGTCGAGTATCGTTCCGATGTTCGAGCCGCCAACGGGATCCCTGTCGACGACCTTTGCGCTGGCATTGTGCGTGTTTCTCGCCGTGCCGCTCTATGGCATTTCCGCGCGCGGTCTGGGGGGGTACCTCAAATCCTATATCGAGCCGACGGTGATCATGTTGCCGTTTAACGCCATCAGTGAAGTATCGCGCACCCTGGCACTGGCGGTGCGCCTGTTCGGCAACATGATGAGTGGGGCGATGATCGTCGGTATTCTGATCAGCATCACCCCTTTGCTGTTCCCCATCGTCATGACGGCGCTGGGACTGCTCACCGGCATGGTCCAGGCGTACATCTTCAGCATCCTGGCCGCGGTCTATATCGCAGCCGCAGCCAACCAACCTCAATCGTCAAAACAGCCACCGCCCGTCGCGTCCAACTTGGTCTAGGCGCACAGGAACGAAAGGACTTTTCCATGGACTATCTCGGTCTCGTCGCCATTGTCTCGATTGCCGTCGCAGGAATCACCACAGGGTTTGGCACCATGGCGCCCGCGCTGGCGGAAGGCCGCGCTGTCGCTACGGCGATGACGGCACTCGCCCAGCAACCCGATGCATCCCCGACCATTACCCGAACCCTGTTCGTTGGCCTGGCCATGATCGAGTCGACAGCCATCTACTGTTTTGTGGTTTCCATGATCTTGGTCTTTGCCAATCCGTTCTGGAATTATGCGCTGGCGATGGCTGCCGCCCAGGCAGCGGGGAACTAGCCGATGGAGATCGACTGGTTCACCATTGGTGCACAGATAGTCAACTTTCTGGTCCTGGTGTGGTTGCTTAAGCGGTTCCTCTACCAGCCCGTGCTCAACGCCATTGATCAACGCGAGAAGCGGATCGCAGCGGCCCTGGACGATGCAGCGTCAAGCAAGGCCGAGGCGGCCATTGAACGGGACGCGCTACAGGCCAAGAGTGCCGAGCTTGAGAATCAGCGGGCAGGCCTTCTCGCGCAGGCCGTCGCGGATGCGGATGCAGAGCGCACGCGCTTGTCCAACGCTGCTCGGGCCGAGGTTGAGACCACCAAGACGCAGCAACGTTCTGCTCTGGTTCTGGACGCTGCAAACCTGAGCGCGGAGATAGCCCGGCGAGCGCAGAACGAGGTATTTGCCATTTCGCGCAAGGCTCTGGCGGATTTGGCGGACGAGACGCTGGAGGCACAACTGACTGGCCTTTTTGTCCGCAAGCTAGAGGCCCTCGACAAGGCCGAAATGGCGGCCGTGGCACAAATGCTTACATCAACTCGGGCGCCAGCGGTGATCCGATCCGCCTTCGCGCTTACGAGCGCTCAGAAAGCCAGGATCGGCAAGGCATTCTCGGCAGCACTAGGTATCGACGCACAACTTGAGTTCGAGATCGACGCGGATCTGATCAGCGGCATTGAACTGGTCGGTGGTGGGCAAAAGCTGGCCTGGAGCGTGGCTGACTATCTCAAGACGCTGGAGAAGAGTGTCGGTGATTTGATGGGCCGCGATGCCTTGGGGACTGGAGGGGCGGCATGACGCTGCGTGCTCAAGCCTCCCGGTCAATTGATGTGTCAGCTGCCTTTGCCGCGCTGGCGGATGCGCGGAAGCGCTTCGTTCCGGATTTTTCGGCTCGCGAGATTGGGCGCATTATGCGGGTTTCAACAGGCATCGCATCAGTTTCCGGCCTGTTCAGCGTCGGCGCTGAAGAGATGCTGGCGTTTCCTGGCGGGGCTTTTGGCATTGCCTTCAATGTCGACGAGACCGAAATCGGCGTTGTGCTGCTGGACGATTATGCGCACCTGCATGCCGGCGATATGGTCGAACGCACGGGGCGGGTGATGGATGTCGCCGTTGGATCGGGCCTGTTGGGCCGGGTGATCGATCCACTGGGCCGTGCTGTCGACGGTCTGGGGCCGGTCATTGCGGACAAGCGTCTGCCCATTGAACGGCCTGCTGCGGCCATTATGGATCGGGCGGCGGTGTCGGAGCCCTTGCAGTCGGGTCTGAAGGTGATCGACGCGCTCATACCCATCGGACGTGGGCAGCGCGAACTGATCCTGGGTGATCGGCAGACTGGCAAGACCGCGATCGCCATCGACACCATTCTCAACCAGGCCGGCAAGGATGTGGTCTGCGTCTATTGCGCCATTGGTCAGCGCGCCGCCGGGGTCGCCGCGGTGATCCAGGAGCTGCGTGCCCATGGCGCCATGGAGTATACAAGCGTTGTGGTTGCAGAGGGTAACTCACCACCCGGGCAAATCTACATCGCGCCCTATGCCGCAACCAGTATTGCCGAGCATTTCATGGAGCAGGGCCGGGATGTGCTGATCGTCTATGACGACCTAACGCAACACGCGCGCGCCTACCGTGAACTGTCTTTGCTATTGCGGCGCCCGCCGGGACGTGAAGCCTTCCCTGGTGACATCTTCTATATTCATGCCCGGCTACTGGAACGCGCGACGCACCTGCGAGAGGGCCTTGGCGGCGGCTCGCTGACGGCGCTGCCCATTATCGAGACTGAAGCGCAAAATATTGCCGCGTATGTCCCAACCAATCTGATCTCCATCACTGATGGCCAGATCTACCTGTCGCCGTCTTTGTTCGAACTCGGTGTGCTGCCTGCGGTGGATGTGGGGCGGTCGGTGTCACGTGTTGGTGGCAAAGCGCAGCGTGCGGCCTTCAGGGCGGTCTCGGGTGATCTCAAGCTCGCTTATGCCCAGTTTGAGGAACTGGAGAGTTTCGCGCGCTTTGGTGCACGTCTGGACGCTGATACGCGAAAGACGATCGAGCACGGCGAACGCATTCGCGCCTGTCTCAAGCAGAATGAACTCAGTCCGGAGACAGTGCCGCAACAACTGACCATTTTACTCGCTTTGACGGCCGGCTTGCTTGATGCGGTGACTGTTGCCTCCATGGTCGAGGCACAAGATGCGCTGCGGGAAGCTGCGCGAGACATGCCGACGAATGTGGTCGCACGACTGGAAACGGCATCGCGCCTGAGCGCCGAAGACCGGGCAATTATCGTAGAGTTGGCG